>CAUPPH010000005.1:0-380985 GCA_963513125.1 uncultured Albidiferax sp. | reverse complement strand
CTTCGAGCGCCCCATCTACGCCGGCAACGCCATCGCCACCGTGCAAAGCCTGGACGGCACCAAGGTGCTCACCGTGCGCACCACCGGCTTTGACCCGGCAGCAGCCACCGGAGGCTCTGCCGCCGTGGAAGTGCTGAGCGCCGCCGCCGATGCCGGTAAATCCAGCTTCCTGGGCAGCGAAATCGCCAAGAACGACCGCCCCGAACTCACCGCCGCCAAGATCATCGTGTCCGGTGGCCGGGCCCTGGGCAGTGCCGAGAAGTTCAACGAAGTCATGGTGCCGCTGGCCGACAAGCTGGGTGCGGCGCTGGGTGCATCGCGTGCTGCCGTGGACGCAGGCTACGCGCCGAACGACTGGCAAGTGGGCCAGACCGGCAAGATCGTCGCACCGCAGTTGTACGTGGCCGCGGGTATCTCGGGTGCCATCCAGCATTTGGCGGGCATGAAGGACAGCAAGGTCATCGTGGCCATCAACAAGGACGAAGAGGCACCGATCTTCAGCGTGGCGGATTACGGGCTGGTGGCCGATTTGTTTGTGGCGGTCCCCGAGCTGGTGGCTGCGCTGTAGCCAAAAATAAGAGTCTTTAGGGCCTCTAGCGCTTATTCCATAAGCGCTAGTAGCTATCAAAATTGATTAAATTTATAGCGGCGAATTTTTAACAATAAACACTATTGTCACTTTGACGATTATGTGTGAAACTGCGGTTCCAACCACACACAAAGAGACAAAAAATGGACACCGCAACCCTTGATCCCCAGCCCCAGACTGCGACCGACCCGGTCGCCTTGGCCCGCCAACTGGCCCCGCTGTTGGCGGCCCACGCCGAGCAGGCCGAGCGCGACAACCGCGCCAGCGAAGCGGCGATGGCGGCCATCCGCGAGGCAGGTTTGTTCCAGATGATGTTTCCCCGGCGGGCGGGCGGGGTCGGGCGCAAGCTCATCACCCACGTAGAAACCGTGGCCGCCCTGGCCCAGGGCTGCGCGGGCACGGCCTGGGCGTTTGGCCTGTTGTCGGGCGTGACGGCATCGGTTGCATCCATGCAGCCGCAGGTGACCGAGCAGGTGTTCCGCACCGGCAACGAACTGTTCTGCAGCGTGGCGGGCGCTACCGGTACGGCGCAGGAAACCGAGGGCGGTTACCGGGTGAGCGGCAACTGGGGCTATGCCTCGGGCTGCCTGCA
Source organism: uncultured Albidiferax sp. (assembly GCA_963513125.1). Lineage (GTDB taxonomy): Bacteria > Pseudomonadota > Gammaproteobacteria > Burkholderiales > Burkholderiaceae_C > Rhodoferax_B. Next base: position 379,804 of record CAUPPH010000005.1, on the reverse strand, counting down.
TGCCGACTGGGCCCTGAACGGCGTGCGCATCCTGGACGCAGACGGCCAGGTGGTGGATGCCGGTTTTGCCATCCTGCCCCTGCGTAGCGACGCGGTAAGCATCCGCGACACCTGGAACATGGCGGGCCTGTCGGCCTCGGGCAGCAACACCGTGGTGGCCAACCAGGCGCTGGTGCCTAAGGAACTGGTACTGCGTTTCTCGCAAATGCGCCGGGGCAGCGCTAGTGCGTCGTCGGCAAACCTGGAGCCGCGCGACCGCTGGCCGATGGAGCCCTTGTTTCCCCTGGGCGTGCTGTCGCCCATGCTGGGCGCGGCCACGGCTTTGCTGGATGCCGTGCGTGCCGGGTTGTCAACCCGCCCGGTGATCGGTTGGAAATACCCGGTGCAGGCGGATTCGCAGGCCTTTGTGGGCCAACTGGGCGAGGCAGCGCTGGAGATCGATTCGGCCTGGCTGCATGTGCGCCGGGCGGTGGCGCAGATCGACGAGACCGCCCAAACCCGTTTGCTCACCGGCTTCGAGAAGGCCCGCATCCAGGCCGATTGCGGCTATGCCATGCGCCAACTGCGCCGCGCGGGCGAACGCCTGATGGAGGTGGCCGGGCCAGGCGCTTTTGCCGCCAGCAGCCCCTTGCAACGGCATTGGCGTGACCTGAGCCTGGGCTCGCGGCACACGGCGCTGAACACCATTTTGTCGAACGAACTCTATGGCCGCGCCCTGGCGGGGCTGGACTCCAACCTGAACCTGTTGGCGCGCATAGACGCAGCCTGATTGCCATGTCTACATCACTTTCAACTTCTTCAGACGCAGCCGTGCCACTCCCTGGGGACGCGCCCGCCGACTTCCGCTCCCGCGTGGGTGCCGAGAAGCGCGGCCGCATGCGCGAACGCCTGCTGGCCGCCACCTTCGACGCCTACGCCGGTAGCGCGCCCGGCACCCGCCCGGTGATCGACGATGTGGTGCGCGTGGCCGGTGTGTCGCGCGGCACGTTCTACAAATACTTTGAATCGCTGGACGAAATCCTGCCCGAACTGGGCCAGCGCATGGCCGAGGAAATGGTGGCCACCTACAGCCAGTTGTTCGGCAGTGTGGCCGATGTGGCGGTACGTGCCGCCGGTGGCCCCTTGCTCACGCTGAGCCGTGCGGCGATGGAGCCGGCCCGGGTGGTGTTCACCTCCAAGGTGGACTTTGTGGCGTACTTTGACCGCGACGACCTGCACGGCATGGCCGTGACTGCCTGCCTGCAAGAGGCCCGCGCGGCGGGGTTGATGGCTTTTGACTCGCTGGATGCCGCGCTGGACTTCACCATTGGCGCTACCCAGGGCGGTGCCCAGCGCATCGTGCATGCGCCCGCGCTGGACCCAGCCTACGCGCAGCAACTCACGGCCATGGTGCTGCACGGTCTGGGCATGCCCTTGGCCGATGCGCAGCGGGCGGTCGCAGCAGCCTGGCAGGTATTGGTACAGCACGCGGCAGAGCTGCCCTGGTGGAAGCCCGCCAAGCTGCTGGCCACCCAGGAGGCCGCATGAGCACGGTCGATCCCCGGCTGCTGCGCCGCGCCTTCGGCAGCTTTGCCACGGGCGTGACCATCGTCACCACCACCGATGCCGACGGCCAGCCGGTGGGGCTGACGGCCAACTCGTTTACCTCGGTTTCGCTGGACCCGCCGCTGGTGCTGTTTTGCCTGGACAAACGCTCGTCCAACCTAGAGAACTTCCAGAGCGCCGCCGTCTTTGGCATCAACGTGCTGGGCTGCGACCAGCAGGATGTGTCCACCCGCTTTGTGCAGCACGGCGAGGACCGTTTCAAGGGCCTGGACTGGGCGCTGCGCGAGCCCGGCGTGCCGGTGATCGACGGTGCCACCGCCACCTTTGAGTGCGAGACCTACACCACGCTGGACGCGGGCGACCACCTGGTGTTTGTGGGGCGGGTCAAGCGCTTTGAATTTGAGCCGCAGCGTGATCCGCTGCTGTACTTCCAGGGCCGCTACCGCCATATTGCACAGGCACCAGCCTGAACGCTTCATCTATGCACAAAGGTGCTTTGGCGATAGCGGCCAGAGCCTGTTTTTCCACCCCCAAACCTATGATGGAAATTGACAAAACAACCTACGAGAACGGGCGTGGATATGAAGAATGCAGCCGATTACGGTGAAGCGGGCGAAGCCAAATTGCGGGCTTTTGTGGTGGCCGTCACCGGTGGCGAGATCAAAAGCATGGTGCGCCAGGTGCGCTGGCGGCCGGCCTGGTTTGTGGACGTGGAGCGCGACGGCGTGCTGCAGCATCTGCACCTGCGCGGCGACCGCGAGGGCGATGTGGCCATCTTCCCCGAGCTGAGCCGTGAGTCGGATGTAATTACTGTGCTGGAAGAACATGGCATTGCCGTGCCGCACATCTATGGTTTCTGCGAAGACCCGCCGTGCATTCTGATGGACGCGATTCCGGGCAGCCGCAACATGGCCGAGGCCGCCAGCGACGCCGAGCGCAGCGCCATCGCCCGCCAGTACATGGCCGAGGTGGCCAAGATGCACAAGGTGCCGGTAGCGCCGTTTGTGGCCAAGGGCCTGCACTTGCCGCAAGGGGCCGAGGCGATTGCCCTGGTGGGGCTGGATGCCTACATGCCGCTGTACCTGCGCACCAAGAGCCGGCCCGAGCCGATGCTGGAGTTTGTGATTGGCTGGATCCGCCGCAACGTGCCCAAGCACCGCAACCAGGCGGCCTTCATCCAGTTCGATTCGGGGCAGTTCCATTTCAAGGACGGCCAGCTCACGGCCCTGTACGACTTTGAGTTCAGCATGATTGGCGACCCCATGGTCGACATCGCCACCATGCGCATGCGCAACTCCATCGAGCCGCTGGGCGATGACCTGCGGGTGCTGTGCCGCCATTACGAAGAGTTTTCGGGCGAGAAAATCGACCACAAGGTCGTTGATTTCCACACCCTGCTGTTTGCCACGCTGGGGGCCATGCAGTTCACTGGCACCGTGGGCGTGCCGCAGCCGGGCGACGCGCATTCGGTGTACATGGAGTTTGATCTGGCGCTGCGCCAGGTGATCTTGCTGTCGCAGGCTTCCCTGATGGGCGAAACCATCACACCGGAACCAGCGCCTACACCACGCGTCGGCGATAACGCGGCCACCCTGGCCAAACTGGCCGACACGGTGGCGCGCATCGATACCTCGGTGCCGCTGGAGGTGTCGCGCCGGGACTCGGCCGCGCAGATCATCGAGTGGCTGGTCCGGGGTGATGCCATGGGCGAGGAAATGAAGCAGCGCGATCTGGCCGATGTGTCCGCGCTGCTGGGCCAAAAGTTTACCGAATGGCCGCTGGCCGAAGCCGCGCTGGAAGCCTATGTGCTGCGCGCCGGGCCCGAGGAGGATGCCCAACTGTTCCAGCTGTTTGCCGCCATCGAAGGGCGCAAGCTGCTGCTGTACGGCCCCACCCGCATCGGGCATTCGGCGACACACGTCGTCCTCACCCCGACGCATTAATTTTTTGTAGTGACCAAGGAAAAAGATGAAAGCAGCCATTATTTCTGAACGCGGAGCCCCGCCGGTGGTGGGCCAGTTCCGCGAACCTGAGCCGCGCGAAGGCGCGGTGCTGATCGATGTGGACACCGCCGGACTGGGCGGCTGGGACGTGCTGGGCGCGTACCGCCTGGGGGTGGAATACCCTTGCGTGATCCGCGGCGAGGGCGTGGGCCGCAACCCGGACGGGCAGCGGGTGTACTTTGGTGAACGCTCGGTGCTGCCCTTTGGCGCCTGGGCCGAACGCACCCTGGTGCCCGCCGAAGAAGTCTGGGCCGTGCCCGACAACGTGGACGACAAAACCGCCATCAGCATGGGCATTGCCGCCACCGGGGCCATCGTACCGCTGGAGCAGGCCAAGATCCAAAAGGGTGAAAACGTGCTGGTGCTGGGTGCCACCGGCACGCTGGGGCAGATTGCCTTGCAACTGGCCCGCCACCTGGGTGCTGGCCGCGTGGTGGCCGCCGCCCGCTCTGAAGAGGCCTTGCAGTCGCTGAAAGCGCGGGGCATTGCCGACGAGGTGGTGCGCATGGGCGGCAGCGACGACGTGGCCGCGCTCAAGGATGCATCGAACGGCGGCTTTGACGTGGTGCTGGACCTGGTGTGCGGCCAGCCATTGCTGACATCGCTGAAAGCCACGCGCTGGGGTGCCCGCATCATGACCATCGGCACGGGTGCCGGGCGGCAGATCCAGCTGGACATGGGCGACCTGCTGTTTCGCACGCTGTCCACCATAGGCACCGGCCAGCGCCCGCCTGCCGACCGCCGGGCCATCTGGGAGCGCTTGCTGGTGATTGCCCGCGAGCAGAAGATCATCGTGGATTATGTGGACTTCGCCTTTGACCAGGCCGCCGAGGCCTGGGCTGCCCAGGTGAGCGGCCCGCACGCCAAGGTCACCGCGCGTATCCGCTAAATGGGTTCACCGTTGGCCTGGGAAGGCCAACGGTGTTCAACTCTTGGCCGGATAGCGCCCCAGGGTCAGCAGCAGCAGCGGCCCGACCACGCAGCATGCTGCACACACCAGCAGCATGGCCGAATATCCGCCCGTACTGCGCAGCAAACCGGCAAACACAAACGGGGCCACGGTGGAGCCCAGCGTCACCACACACAGGTGCAGGCCAAATAGCCGACCATAGTCGCGCAGGCCAAAGTAGCGCGACACCAGGTAGGCCGCAATATCAAATTCTGCCCCCGACCCCACACCCACCAGCGCCGTGGCCACCAACAACAGGGCCACGGGTGTGCTGGCATCGGCTGCGAGGAACAGTAGGCAACCGATGGCAGGCAGAGCCAGTGCAATCGCGGCCACACCCGGTGCCCACAGGCGGTCGATCAGCGTGCCCACACCGATGCGGCCCACGATCAACGCCACGCCAAAGACACCGAATACGCCCCCGGCTTCGGCTGCCGTCAGCCCGATGTCGCGCAGCAGCGGCACGGTATTGGTGGCCATGCCGTAGATGGCCGACACCACCAGGCCCAGGCCGATATTGCAGACCCAGAAGCGGCGATCCCGCAGGGCCTGCGCAAACGGCATGCCGGTGACGGCTGCGGCCGCCAAAGGCGTGGGCAGACCGGTGGCCACCGCGCGCGCAGGCAAGCGCCGCCAAGCCATCGACAACCACAGCAACAAGGGCAGGGCCGCCAGCGTGAGGTAGCCCGCCTGCCAGCCCCAGCGCGCCATGGCCCAGGCCAGAGCCGACGGCAGCAGGGCGGCCGTAAAGCCGGTGCCGCACAGCACGATGGACAGGGCCAGGCCCCGGTGCTTTTGAAAGTGCAGGGCGACGATGTGCGTCCAGGTGACCGGCGTGGTGCCCAGGCCAATGAACGGCAGCACAAAGTAGCCCAGGTACATCCAGCCAATGGAGCCCTGCATCTGGGTGAGCGAAGCAAATGCCAGCACCACGGCGAGCATGGACACGCCGGAGACGAAGCGCATGCCAAAGCGCTGGTTCAGCCAGCCCACCAGGTTGACCGAAATCGCCCCGCCCGCCGCCAGAAAGCTCACCGCAATCTGCAGGTCGGCTCGGCTCCAGTGCAGGGCCTGCTCCAGCGGCACCACCAGGGTGCCCAGGCTGTAGATCAGCAGCGCGCTGACGCTGGTGGCCACACCCACCATGGCCAGCAGCAAGGTGGGCCAGCCGGTGCGGAACTCACCCGCGGAGGCAGCCGTCATTTGGCCAGGAAGCGTTTGACCCGGTTGGCCGCGATACGCCCGGGCAGGCCGTTCACACCACCGCCGGGGTGGATGCCCGCGCCGCCCAGGTAAAAGCCTGCTACCGGCAGCGTTTCTACGCCTGCGCCGTAGGCCGGGCGCATCAGGCCCGAGCGCAGGGTGGAGGTGTCCACATGCACCACGCAGCCGTTGTGCACGTTCAGGCGCTTGGCCAAGTCGGGCGAGGCTTCGACACGGCGGCCAATTTCAAATTCCTTCAGCCCGTGCATGTAGTCGCTGGCCTGGTCGATCACCTGCTGGCCCACGCTGTCGCGGATGGCATCCCAGCCTTCGCGTGGGTTGACGGGCATGGCCACGGGATACAGGTAGGCCACGTCCTGGCCGGGAGGGGCCTGGGTGGGATCGACCCCGCTGGGGGCGGTGATCCACATGTAGGGCAGCTTGGGCACTTCGCCACGGGCGGAGGTGCTGAAGTTCTCCAGCACCGCCTCGACCGTGCCGATCAGCATCACGCATTTGCGCAGGTCCAGGCCATCGGCGCGCATGGCGGCGTGGCGCGGGAAAGACACCTGGCCGTTCAGCGCCATGTCCACCTTCAGGGGTGATGCCCCGTGGGCATTGGCCGGGGCCAGGGCCACGCGGGTCATCAGGCGGTGCTCGATGGCACCGGCGGTGACCATCTCGAACGCCATCTTGGGGTGGATGGTGGCCACCACGGCCTTGGCTTCGATCATGCGGCCATCGCGCAGCTTCACGCCCTGGGCCTTGCCATTCTTGGCCACGATTTCGTCCACCGGGGCCGATAGCAGAATCTCGCCGCCCAGCTCTTTCAGGCGCGCGGCCATGGCGTTGGTGAGCTGCTGCATGCCGCCCACCACCCGGCCCACGCCAAAGCGGTGCAAAAAGCCCAGCAAGATGAAGTAAATGCCGGTGCCGTCGCTGGTGATGGGGCCCGCCGCACCCACCAGGCAGCACATGGCCGAGATGGTCACCGGGTGCTCGAAGCGCTCCATGGTGGCCTGGTAGACCGAGCCGGTCATCAGCGCCATGATTTCGGGCTTGAGCTTCTTGTTGCGCAGCACGGCCCGCAAGGCTTCGAACTTGGCACCGAAGTTGAAGTGCGCTGGGTCCACCCGCATCATGGGAATCGCCATGTCCATGAAAGCGTCCAGCACTTTCATCAGGTCCAGAAAGGCCTCGGCATCCTTGGCCGAGAAGCGGCGGATTTCGGCAGCGGTTTTTTGCCGGTCGCGCCAGAACACCAGCGAATTGCCGTCCGGGTGCAGGTACACATAGCCGGGGGTCATCTCCACTTGGCGAAAGCCGTGCGCCTCCAGGCCCAGCTCCAACGGCATCATGGGGTGCACGCGCAGCGACATCAGGTCGAGTGCGCAGGTGTGCACCACGTGCTGGGGCGCAGCCGGAATCACGTGGCCCGAAGTGGCCATGCCGCCCACCTTGTCCAGCGCTTCGATTACCACGACTTTTTTGCCCGCCAGGGCCAGGTAGCAGGCGGCAGAAAGGCCGTTGTGGCCGCCACCGACGATGGCAACGTCGTATTCAGAATGTGTCATGTGTGTCCTTGTTGTCTCTCGGGTCCGGCAGCCGTTCCCGCAACCGAATAGTTAAACATATGTTGCTTATGTGTGTAATTTAACTTGTTGTACCCCTGGTGAAACGAAGCTGCACGCAAACCACGGGAAAACACCGATGGATGGAGCGTGCTGGCCCTGGGGTTTGTGTTTGGGCGATAGCAAAGCGCTGTTCGGCAAGGTCTGCCAGGCTTGCCGGTGGGCCTGGGCGCACAGAAGATGCAGCATCTTTTCAACACCGAGCACCACGACCCATGTCTAAACCTACCGCCCCCGACTCCGCATTTCTCGAACGCTACGGCCCCTGGGCGCTGGTGGCCGGGGCCTCCGAGGGCACCGGTGCCGAGTTTTCGCTGCAATTGGCCGCCAAGGGGCTGAACGTGATCCTGGTGGCCCGCCGCCCGGACAAGCTGGAAGAGCTGGCCACCCAGATCCGCGCCACCCATGGTGTAGAGGTGGTGACCTGCCCGCTGGATTTGTCGGCAACGGACGCGGCCAGCACACTGTTGACCCTGGCAGCGGACCGCGAGCTGGGAATTGTGGTGTTCAACGCAGGCGGCGACAGCGTGGGCGGGCGCTTTCTGGACAGCAGCTACCAGGCCTGGCGCACGCTGACCCAGCGCAATATCGACTTTCTGACCGAGGCCTGCCACGGCTTTGCCACCCGATTGGTGCAGCGGGGCCGCGGCGGGCTGGTGCTGGTGGGCTCGGAGGCGGCTTTGGGCGGCTGCGGGCGACTGGCGCTGTACACGGCCACCAAGGCCTTTGCCATGAACTTTGGCGAAAGCCTGTGGAAAGAGCTGAAGCCGCATGGCGTGGACGTGGTCAACCTGCTGATCGGTGCCACCGACACCCCCAAGCTGCGCACCGTGTTTGCCAAGTTCAAGCTCTCGCCCGACGCGGTGGCGCTGACCTCGTCGCAGGAAGTTGCGCGCATCGGCCTGGCCAGCGTGGGCCAGGGCCCGACCCTGGTGCTCAGCGCCGCCGAAGATTCGGACAACCCGATGATTTCTGCCACGCTGCGGCGCGAGCGGGTAGAGGCGCAAAGCAGCTTCTTGAACAACTTTTACGGTCCGGCCTGACCCGCAGGGGGCACCGGGCCAGGGTGCAAGGGATAACCAGTATTTGAACAGAACTGTATTTAGTGTCTCATATGGGGTTGCTATGCACCCCCAGGAGACACCCCTATGCAAACGGCCGAACTCAAGCCGCTGATGAACACATTGGCACCCATCAAGGTGATTGGCGCGCACCTCAAGGAAGCCTCTTACGAGGTGTCGGTGCAAGAAATTTACTGGGCCGAACCGGGCGCGATCAATGTGCTGTCGGGCAAGCACTGCCTGATCGAGCTGGCCGAAGCCCCATCGCTGGGGCGGGCCCGCTACACCGTGCAGACCGCCTGTGGCCAAGAGCGCCCGGTGGGCATGCTGAACTTCATGCCGCCCGAATCCGAGCGCGCCATCCGCTGGAACGAAGGCCGCCGCCACGCCGTGGTCTGCGTGCTGGACCCCAAGCAGCTGGGTTTGCTGGGTTCGGTGGACTGGCACTGGGGCAATGTCGACCAGATCAGCACCCTGGACGTGCAAAACGACAAGCTACGCACCGCCATGCAGTGGCTGGCCGAAGAAACCGCGACTCCGTCGTTTGCCAGCGGGCTGCACATCAGCTGCATCCTGACCATGATGGCCATCGAGCTGCACCGCCTCTGTGCGGGCGGCAAGGAAGCCGAATCGGCCGCCCCGCATGGCCACCTGAGCACCCGCCAGTTGGGCCTGCTCAAGGAACTGGTGGAAAGCTCGAACGACCCCAGCGGCCTGTCGCTGGCCGACATGTCTGCCGCCTGCCATCTGCCTGCGCGCGAGCTGTCCACCATGTTCAAACGCACCACCGGCCAGACCCTGCGCAGCTACGTAGCCGCCACCCACATCGCCCGCGCCAAGCTGCTGCTGGACGACGGCGACCTGCTCATCAAGCAAGTGGCCTACGGCAGCGGCTTTCGCAGTGCGGCGGCGTTTGGCGATGCGTTTCGGCGTGCCACCGGTTTGACCCCATTGCAGTACCGGCAGAGTCTGGGCGTGTTGGGTATGGATGCGTCGCCCACCCGGCACTGAGCGACTGTTGTGCATAAATTGCACTTATAAAATGCAGTCTGCATAGAATTTGATAGCTTGTTGCGCTTATTGAATAAGCGCTAGCTGCCAATAATTTTTTCAGAAGAGTTGGTCTAGATATTCTATAAATGCACAATGGTTTAGCTGTGCGCCGACTCCAGCGGCGGCTGGCGGCCCAGGGTCAGCAGCAGCAGGGGGCCTACCACGCAGCAGCCCACGCAATAGGCCAGCATCGCGCCGTAGCCGCCGGTCATTTTGTACATGGCGGCAAACATCAGCGGGGCCAGCATGCTGCCACCGGTGATCAGGCCCAGGTGGATGCCGAACAGGCGGCCATAGTCTTTCAGCCCAAAGTAGCGCGCAATCAGGTAGGCCGACAGGTCGAACTCGGCCCCCGCGCCAATGCCCACCAGGGCCACGGCGGCGGTCAGCACGATGGCCGAGGAGTTGGCATCCGCCGTCCACAGCAGCAGGCAGCCGATGCTGGGCATCAGCAGCGCCACGGCGGCCACACCGGGGGCCCACAGGCGGTCGATCAGCCAGCCCGCCAGCAGGCGGCCCGAGATCAGGGCGATACCAAAGCTGCCAAACACGCTGCTGGCCTGGGTGGCGGTAAGGCCGATGTCGCGCAGCAGCGGCACCGTGTTGGTGACCATGCCGACCACGGCGGACACCACCAGCGTCAGCGACACGTTCAGCACCCAGAACTTGCGTGAGCGCACGGTGAGCTTGAAGCTGACGTTGTCCACGACCGGCTTGGCGGTACGTGCTGTAGGTGTGGCCTGGGCCGCGTGCGGGCTGGGCACCAGAAAGCGCCAGGCCAGCGGCAGTGCCAACAAGGTGGGCAGCAGGCCCATCAGCCAGAAGCCCGCGCGCCAGTCCCAGCGGGCCATCGCCCAGGTCAGCGCGGTGGGCAAAATGGCTGCGGTGATGCCCGAGCCGCACAAAACGACGGCCAGGGCCAGCCCGCGCTTGCGGTCAAACCAGGCGCTGACAAGCTGGGTCCAGGTCACGAAAGTGATCCCGGCACCGACGATCGGCACCAGAAAGTAGCCCAGGTACAGCCAGCCAATGGAGCCGTTGACCAGGGTCAGGCCGAAAAAGGAAAACGGCAGTGCCACCAGCGACACCAGCGTCACGCGCCGCAGGCCCCAGCGCAGGTTCAGCCAGCCCGCCAACTGGCTGGCTACCACCACGCCGCCCGACATGCAACTGATGGCAATTTGCAGATCGCCCCGGTTCCAGCCAAAAGCCTGTTGCAGCGGCAGCACCAGGGTGCCAAAGCTGTACAGCAGGGTGACGCTGACGGTGGTGGCGGCACCGGCCAGGGCTAGCAGCACGATGCGCCAGCCGCGTTGGAATTCACCCAGCGGGGTGGAGGCACTTGCCGCGATGGACGCGGAGGGGGCGGTAGATAGCATGGGTTCAGGCGCCTTGGTCTGCAAGGTCGATCAGGTCGGCCATGGCCGGGTTGTGGGCCAGCATGCCACCGTCGGCAATATAGGTTTGCCCGTTGATGTAGCGGGCCTCGCTGGAGGCCAGAAAGCACACCAGCGCGGCCAGGTCTTCGGGTTCCCCGATTTCGGGTGTCAGCAGGTGGCGCTGCATCACCTTGATCACGTTCGGCACCGCCGCCAGCGAACCAGCGGACAGCACCAGGCCGGGGGCCACCGCGTTGCAGCGTATGCCCTGGCGGCCATGGTGGGTGGCGATTTGCCGGGTCAGGCCAATGATGGCGGCCTTGGACACGGTATAGGCCATGCGCGTGATGTCGCCCGAGAAAGCCCCGGTGGACGCGGTGTTGACGATGGCTCCGCTGCCCTGCGCAATCATGGTGGGCAGCGCGTACTTGCAGCCCGCCAGGTAGCCGCGCAGGTTCACGCCCATCACGTTGTCCCAGGTCTCGAAGCTGATGTCGATGGCGTTGGTGTCCTGCGCATGCAGGGCCGGGGAGGTGAGGGCTGCGTTGTTGTGCAGTACATCCAGGCGGCCAAAGCGTTTAACGGTGCCCAGCACCAGCCGCTCGATCGAAGTGACATCGGCGGCATCAAACTGCTGCGCGATGGCGTTGGGGCCCAATGCATCGGCCAGGGAGGCCGCGCGGTCGCCGTTCACGTCGGCCACCACCACGGTGGCACCTTCGGCGACCAGCCGTCGGCAGGTGGCTTCGCCAATGCCGGAGGCACCGCCGGTGACGATGGCCACCTGGCCCTTGAAGCGGTCCAGGTGCGGGCCGGGGCGGGCGGGTGCTTTGCCAGGGTGAAGTACGGGTGCCATATCAGAGCTCGGTGCCCAGCACATTGCGCGCAGTGCCGTTGCGGCGGTCGGTTTCGCCCCAGGCAAACCAGCGGTCGGGTACGCGGGTGTCGCCCACCCGGCGCCAGCGGCCTTCTTGCTGCGAGGTGGGCGGGAAGCCGCCCAGGAAGTCCACCATTTCGCCTTTCGGGTCAGGCAGGAATTCCCACTCCTCATGGCCTTCGATGGTGATGCGGGCGGTGTCTACAAAGTAGCTGCCCTCCTTGTGCTTCACCTGGGCTTCGATGTCGGTGGTGGTGCGGACTTCGCCTTTTTCGTTGGTCAGAAAGGCGAAGCCCAGGTTCTCGTGGCCCACCAGGAAGGTGCCCGCGTCGATGCTGCCATCGGCATAGACATTGGCAAAGGCGCACCACACCACGTGCTTTTTGTTGTTCACGATCAGGCACTTCTTGGAGTGCACCGCACCGCCTTCGGCCATGTACGACTGTTCCACCGCCATGATGCCCTTGACCTTGCGGCCTTCGCAGGTACCGCTCACGTCATACAGCTGCGAGATGTAGAAAGTGCCCCAGTCCACGCCGGGCAGCAGCCACTGCATGCCGGGGCCGATGATGCGACCCCTTACATCCAGCAAGCCTTCCTCCACCCAGTGCATGTGCTCGCCAGACGCGTCCAGCTTCCAGGCATTACCAGGTTCATCGGGCAGGCTGGTCCATTTGGCAGTGTCGCCTTCCAGGGCGCGGGTGGGCATCAGCGTTTGCGCCTGTGCGGCCATGCGGGGCTTGTCCATGCGCAGGGTTTTGCCATCCACGCGGGTGGTCTGGTAGACAAACTTGGTGGCGTTAGGCGTGCCGGTGGGTGAGTTGACCGAGCGCACCATGGAGTACATGGCCCCTTCGTCGTCGCGCAGGCAGCCAAACGGCATGGTCTTGCTCAGGTGCAGGCCGTAGAAGCCGCGCAGGTCGTACATGGCGGCACCATTGCTGCGGTAGGGCGCGACCAGCATCTGGAAGGCGAAGTCGCCACGCTCGGGAATGCGGGGGTAGGTTTTCATCGGTGTCTTTCTGGGAACAGGGGGCAGCTCCGGGGAGCGGTGGTGTTCTGCCGATGATCGTGGCTTCTGCGGGTTTGCGGGCCGCAGGCCATCTCGCCGAAATGGCGCACGGTGTCGATGAGTTACAGCCGGGTTTTTACGGCTTGCCTTCGCCTCAGAATTGAAACACTATTGTGAATATTGTTTAAACATGAATGAAGTTTGCCACTCTGCCAACCCCCGGATCGCCAGCGACCTGGACGTGACGCATGTGCGCACGGTCTCGGCGCGGCGGCTGGACCCGGCTTTTGAAGTGCGGGTACAGGATGTGCACTGGGCCGCCAGCGGCCAGTCCCGGGTACAGACGGGTGGCCGCTGCACCTTTGAGCTGCTGCTGGACGATGGGTCTGAGCACCCCCAGATCCATGAGACCCAGTACACCGTCGCTGGTGCCCACGGTGTGCGCAGCCCGGTGGGGCGGCTCAATTTTCTGGCCCCCGAGCACACGCTGGACCTGCATTGGTCGCCCGGGCATTCCCGCTCGATCCTGTGCATGTTCGACCCCATCCGCCTGGGCTTGCTGGACCGGCAGTTTGGCGACTGGGACGACGTAGACCCGGTGGCGGCGCTGGATATTCGCAATGACCGGCTGGAGACCACGATGGGCTGGCTGCTGGACGAGCTGCAAAACCCGTCGTTTGCCAGCGAGTTGCAGATCACCTCCATGCTCACGCTGCTGGCTTTGGAAGCTCAGCGGCATTTTGGTGCCCGGGCGCCCGACCGGGCCACCGGTGCCAGCAAACTCAGCGCCCGCCAGGTGTCCGCCGTGAAGGAGCGCATTGAACAGGCCGTGCCCGATGGCGTGCCCCTGCAGGCGCTGGCTGCTGCCTGCGGCCTGTCCAGCCGGGAGCTGCCGGTGATGTTCAAGAACACCGTGGGCATCACGCTGCGCAGCTTTGTGGCCGCCTCGCACATTGCCAAAGCCAAGCTGCTGTTGTCGGACCCGCACCTGCTGGTCAAGCAGGTGGCGGGGCGCAGTGGCTTCGAGAGCGCCTCGGCCTTCACCGCGGCCTTTCGCAAGGCCACCGGCATGCGACCGCAGCAGTACCGCGAAGCCTGTGGTGTGCGGTTGCAGTTGGGCGACGCTGAATAAGTCCGCGCGAGGGACTGGTTCAACCTTGCCTTAGAAGCTGAATGAGCCGCGCAGTTCTTCCAGGGTCATGCCATGCTGTGCGGCCACGGCCGACGGGTCCAGGTACTCACGCCAAACGGTGATCTGCCTGGCAGCGTTCAGCTCAAACACCGCCACCAGCGGAATGGACACCCAGCGGCCTTTGCTGAACGACCAGTCCACCCGTTCGGTGAACACGGTGTTGCCGCTGGCGGCAATGGTTTTCATGTCGTGGCGCTGCTCGATCACCCGCTTTTGCATGTGCACCAGCTCGGCTTTGATCGCCGCCCGGCCCTGGATGGGCGCAATCGACGGCACGATGATCTGGTAGGTGGCATCTTCGGCCAGTGGAGCCAGTGCGACATCCAGGTCGCGCGGCCAAGTCTCGCGAAAGGCGCTGATGAAATTGCGGACGATGTCTTCATTGGTCATGGTTTTTTCCGGTTGAGATGGCTGGGGGCGGTCCAAATGCCGCGCTGGCGGCCGCGGTGTCGAAGTACTCGCGGCCGCAGGCGATCTGTCCATCGCGCACGATGAACAGGTAGTGGTAGGTGTTGGCGTAAACGAGTCCAGGGCGTTCAAAGCGGCCTTCGGCTTCCACCGCCACGCGTTCGCCCTCGGCGGTGATGCCGGTGACGGTGATGCCGCGTGTGGAAAAGCCCGCCATGGTGCGGGCCAGGGCGGTGAGCAGCGCCACACGGCTGCGCTCCCCCCAGCCGGCCACCCACCAATGGAAGTCGGGGGCGAGGAGCGCTTCCAGGGCCGATCCATCGCCGTCTGCGATGGCCCGCAGGAAGGCGGTGGCCACCCGCTTGTTGTCACTTTCGAGGGTGGCCATGGGTTCAGCGCACGCTCTCACGCACCATGGTCGCGTCGGCTCCCATGTCACGCTCGGATAAAGGTTGCGTCACCACCTTGTAGCCACCCACGCTGACATCGGCCACGGTCAGGTAAATACTCTTGCTGAAGTCGTAGATGATGCTGGAGCCCGCATAGACGAAGCCTGCATCGTAGAAGGGCACGTTCAGGTTGAACATGGCCCGGTACAGAGTGCCTTCGTGGTCAAACGCATCGAACATGCCTGCGCCGTAGCCGTCTTCATCGATGTAGTACACCCGCTTGGAGTAGGCGTGGCGCTGGCCGGGCTTGAGCGTGGCCTCGACCACCCAGACGCGGTGCAGTTCCCAGCGCTCGCAGGACGGGTCTACATGCTTGGCCATCAGCTTGGCCTCGTGCTTGCAGCCAAAGTAGTACTTGAAGCTGTTGTAGGGCAGGAGCATTTCCTTTTTGCCCACCAGCTTGAAGTCAAACCGGTCCATCTTGCCGGAGAACATCCACAGCTCGTCAAACAGGGTGGCACCGCCCAGCGAGGCCACCGGGGTGTCGTAGGCGAATTCGGGGGCCAGGCGCACCCGGCGCTGGCCAGGGGTGTAGCTCCAGGCGCGGCGCGGTTTGGTGTCCATGTCGAGGTAATCCACGATGCCGCTGCCCACCCCCGCCAGGCGCGAAGGTGCGCGCGTGATCGAGTAGGTGCGCATCAGCATTTGCGGGTCGCGGTCGGCCTGGTCGAGCTGGTAGTAGGGCTTTTCCTGCATGGCGAATTGCTCGGAGGTCATGGTGGCGCGGCCCCCCGAGTCCACCAACCAGGCGCGTTGCGAGGGGGCGACCAGCACGCCTTCGCCCTGCCAGCGCAGCAGCATGTTCCACATCACCTCATAGCCCGTTTTGGGAATCGGGTAGGGCAGGCCGCCGCGGCAACTGGCATCGACGGCGAAGTAGTCTTTTACCGGTTTGCAGGCAGTGGCGTTGCGCTCGGTGGCCTTGAGCACCTTGTCGGGGTAGACCTCGGTGCGGTGGGTCGGGAACACGTCGATGTAGTAGGTGGCCGGGTTCTTTTTCAGCAGGAACTTCTGGCCTTCGGTCAGCTTGTCGGTGTACTGGTCTACGTTTTTGGCTGTGACGCGGTACAGCGGCTTTTCATCGCGCAGCGGGTCGGTGTAGATGCCGCTGCCGGGCTGGTAGTCGGCCGGGGCCTTGATCTGCTGGCCGGTGTACTCGGGAATGCTGCCGTCTTTGTTGCCCGCCTTGATGGCACCGAAGCGCGTCAGGCTGGTACCTAGCTGCTGGGCTTCGTCTGCCGGGACCGCCGCAAAGGCGGAACTGAGCAGGCCGGTCAGCAGGGCGGCGGCGAAATAGGAATATTGCATTGAATTGTCTCCAGAGAATGGGGGGCCAGTTTTTAGAAACCGGTTTTGTAGGTAAATGCCAGCCAGCCGCGGTCGGTGTTGCCCACGCCGCCGTTGCCGCCCAGCAGCGCTGTGCCGGCTGCGTTGTATTTGGGCCGGGCGAAGCTGTCGGCATAGCGCAGGGTGAATTCATGGCGCTGGCCGTAGGTCAACTTGGCACCGATGGCCCAGGTCGCTGCCCCTTGGCTACCACCGCCCGCGCTGGCGGCATTGCCCTTGATGCCGTAGTTGAGCGACAAAGGCAGGTCCAGATCCCAGGAAGGCGCAATTTGCAGCCACTGCGGCGTAAAGTTCACCGCCAGCGCCGCGTAGTGGCGGCTGGAGCAGCCATCGTCCTTGGTGCCGGAGCCCACCACTCCGGGTGTTTCCACGGCCCGGCAGGCGCCGTAGCCGACACCTTTGTACAGCTCGGGGTGCGATGTAACCTGCAGCAACTGGCTGTAGGCCATTTCAGCGGCCAGACTGGCAGTGTCGAAGAGGCTGGTTTTTGGAAACAGCATGACACCGTTGACGATGGCATGCAGCGTATCGCCGCGCGGGCCTTCGTTGTCCACCGGGCTGATGCCGGTGGCATTGAGTGCGCCGTTCTTGCGGGTGGACAGCTCGGTGCCCACGCTGACTGGCCCGATCACGCGGCCCACGCTGATACCGATCAACGACACATCCTTGGGGTAGGCCAGGCGGAATGCACTTTGAGCGCCCAGCGTTTGCGGGGACAGCCAGGGCTGGTAATCGTCAAAGCGCCGGTAGTACAGGCCGATGGTGGACTCGATGGCCTCGGCGTTGTACTTGGCGGTGATACCCCAGTTGCCGGACTGCTTGGGTTTGACCGATGCCTGCCGTGCGAATGCCAGGCCATTGGCGGCGACCGGCAGTTTGTCCGGTCCTTCGAACAGCATGTCGGCGGGCGCAAAGTAGGTGCCGCCATAGGGCAGGCGGGTGTTCTTCCATTCGTAGAAATACTGGGCGGCAACGGTCAGGTTGTCGGTGAGTTGCGCGCGGGCCGAGACCTGGCCCAGCGGCAAAAATACCTCCTTGGTTTCGATGCCCGGGCTGGTGGAGGCCTTTACGCCGTCGGCGGGTGCCTGCGAATAGGAAATGGCATGCGCGCCAATCAGCAGGCCTTCGCCCCAGTAGTTGGTATGGCGGCCCACTTTTACGTTGATGGGCGTATCACCGATACGAAAGTTGCTCCAGACGAACGCGTCCAGTATTTCACCCGACGGCCCACGCACATAGCGCTTGACGCTGTTGTTGTACTGGTTGCCGTTGTAGCTGGAGGAAAAGCCGGGCACGGTGGTGCGCACGCTGGTGTCGTGGTAGGCCTGGTCGTTCCAGGCGGCAGCGCTGACACGGGCACCGAACTGCTTCTTGTAGGTGAGGTCGAACTCACCCAGCAAATCCAACCGGTTGGTAACGATATCGCCACGACCGAACTTGCCGTCGGATTCGTCGTAGGTAGAGTTGTTCAGGATGCGGGAGTCTTGCTTGTCGGTACGTACACCCAGGTTGTAGCGGACGGTGGTGTCGGCGCGCAGGCTGAGATCGGGGTTGCCGGTATCGATCTCGATGGCATCGGCACCGCCGGACCAGGCCAGCAGGGCGATGGAGATCGCAGTCAAAGCAGGTGAACGGCGAGCGGGACGGCGAGCGGGGGTATGCATGGAAATGTCTCCTTGTTGTAGTTCTTAAAGAGGCCTGCGCTGCGGTGGCACAGGCTATTTGCCGTGTCGCCAGGTTTAGATGGCGGCCGCGTGGAAGTAGCGGATCTGCACGTCGTCGCCGTCAAACTTGTAGAGCTCGATGCTGGGCCGTGGGGGTGTGCCTGCGCCGATGCTGGTGTTGTGGTGGTAGCAGGCGGCTTCATTGCCGGTCACCATGACTTCTTTCACATCGATATGCACCTTGCCTGCAAAGCGCTGCCACATGTCTTCCAGCGCGGCCCAGCCTTCCAGCACGGGGATGCCTACGTATTCAATGCTCATCTTGCCGGGCACCATGGCGTGGTACAGGGCAAACATTTCTTCCTTTTGGCCGGCATTCCACATCTCGACCTGCTGGTGCAGGAAAGAGCGAATTTCTTGGGGTGTACGTGTCTTCATCATCCATCCTTATGTAAGTAATGCACCGCAGCGGCGGGTGCTGAATGATTGTTGCGGCGCATCACCGCGCCTGGCGTACAAGTGCTATCGCTGAAATGCCTAAAGCATTTCCGAGTTCACAAAGGTGAAGCAACCGTGCTCGGGCGGTACTCCGCAGCTAGTGAACTGCATTTGGGCGATGCCTTGGGGCCCACCGTGCAGGCCTGTGCTGCCTAGACTGGTAGCTCTCTTTTTATACCGAGACCGGCATGACCACTACGACCCCAGATTCCACCGTCCACCGCCGTACCTGTCCGCTGTGTGAGGGTATGTGCGGCCTCAAAGTCACCGTGGAGGATGCGAAAGTTATCAGCATCCGACCGGACCACGACAACGCCTTCAGCAAAGGCCACATCTGTCCCAAAGGCACGACCCTGGGGTCTTTGCACCACGACCCGGACCGCATACGCCAGCCGATGGTGCGCGACGGCGACACCTGGCGCGAAACCACCTGGGAAGGCGCGTTTGCACGCATAGCAGAACTGGTGGCCGGCGTGCGCGAGCGCCACGGCCAAGAGGCTTTTGCCTTCTACAGCGGCAATATGAGCAAGGGCGGCTTTGACGGCAGCCGTTACACCGCGCTGCTGGTGCGCCAGGGCCGGTTTGCCCAGCGCTATTCGTCCAGCAGCGTGGACCAGTTGCCCAAGAATGTGACCAACTTTCTGATGTACGGTGACATGTGGAAGATGCCGATTCCCGACGTGGACCGCACCGATCTGTTTGTCATCTTTGGTGGCAATCCTGCGGCCTCCAAGGGCAGCATTTTTTCTCACCCGGATGCGATGGGGGCCATCAAGGCCTTGCGGGCACGCGGCGGCAGGGTGGTTGTGGTGGACCCGGTACGCACCGGTACCGCGCAGGTGGCCGACCAGTGGGTGTCGATTCGCCCAGGCGGCGATGCGGCCTTGCTGCTGGCCATCGTGCATGTGCTGTTTGCCGAAGGCAGGGTACGGCTCAAGCACCTGGAGGGCCGGGTGAACGGCCTGGAAGCCTTGCGCGAGGCGGCACTTGACTATGCGCCCGAGCGTGCTTCGGCCTTTTGCGGCGTGCCTGCCGAGGTGATCGTGCAACTGGCCCGCGAGATTTCCGATGCGCCCCGCGCTGCCGTGTATGGCCGTATCGGCACCTGTACCCAGGAGTTCGGCACGCTGGCCTCGTGGCTGGTGGATGTGGTGGGGGCCTTGACGGGCAATCTGGATGCCGTGGGGGGCACGCTGTGGAGCACGCAGGTTGCGCCACACCTGGCTTTGAACCCTGCTTTGCCTTCCGATACGCCGCTGTACGGCAAGCCTATCCGCGTACGGGGCGTGCCGGGCGTGCTGGGCCAGTACCCGGCCTCTTGCCTGGCCGAGGAAATCGATACCCCCGGGCCAGGGCAGATCCGCAGCCTGGTCACCATGGGTTGCAACCCCGTGTTGTCGGCTCCCGGCTCGGCGCGGCTGGATGCCGCCTTGCCGCAATTGGAGTGCATGGTCAGCATCGACCTGTACCGTAACGAGACTACCCGACATGCACATGTGATTTTGCCCGCGCTGACACCGCTGGAGCAGCCGCACTGGGATGTATGGGCCTGGCCGTTCTCGCTCACCACCGGCGGCCACTATTCGCCCACGCTGTTTGAGCCGGTAGATCGTCCGCCAGAGTGGCGTGTGCTGGCGCGCCTGGGAGCCATCATGGGCGGTAATCCGCAGGCCGATCTGGATGCCCTGGACGACGCGTACTTTGCGGCCATGTGCGAGCTAAAAGGCATTCCAAGCGAAGTGGCTTTCAGCACCTTGCCGGAGCGTGGCGGCGCCCGCATTCTGGATCTGTGCATACGCACCGGGCCGTTTGGCGACAGGTTTGGCGAGCGTCCCGATGGCATGAACCTGCAGACCTTCATCGATGCGCCCGACGGCATCATGCTGGGTGCTGCCACACCGCAGGGCGATGCGGGCGTGACCACACCCTCGGGCCGCATCGAGCTGGCACCACCCCATGTGCTGGCGGACCTGCCGCGGCTGGAGCGGGCCATGGCCTCGGCCCTCCCTGGTTTGGTGCTGGTGAGCCGCCGCCATCTGCGCTCCATGAATTCGTGGATGCACAACGTGGACACCTTAGTGCGCGGCAAGGACCGCTGCACTTTGCACTTGCACACGCAGGACGCACACACCCTGGGAATTGCCGCGGGGGACACTGTCGAGGTGCGTAGCGAGAGCGGCGCGGTGCAGGTGACGGTAGAGCTTACCGACGACATCCGCCCCGGCGTGGTGTCGTTGCCGCACGGCTGGGGCCATGGCGCGCAGGGCACCCAGACCCAGGTGGCCGCCCAGCACGCGGGGATCAACATCAATCTGCTGAGTCCGGGGCCTTTTGTGGATGCGGCCTCGGGGAATGCGGTGTTGAACGGCATTCCGGTGCAGATCCTGCGAATCGGCGATGCTTCTAGCGCTTTATCGACATCGGTGGCGGCTGTGGCCTGACAGTGCGCCGCTTAGAGTGGTTGGAATGAACGCAACCCCCACTGAATCTGTGCACCAAGCCAAATCTTTTTGCCGTATGTGCATTGCGGCCTGCGGGGTAGTACTGACCATCAACCAGGGTCGTATCACCGGTATCCGAGGGGACCGCGAGCACCCGATCAGCAAGGGGTATGCCTGTTTCAAGGGCCTGCAGGCGGTGGATGCGCACCACGGTGCAGCCCGCCAATTGCATACCTTGCAACGCACGGCTGACGGCTCCCTGCAGCGGGTGGGGACTGAGTCGGCATTGGACGACATTGCGCAGCGCCTGGCGGCCATCGTGGCACGTGACGGGCCGAACGCGGTGGCGCTGTTTCGCGGCACGGCGGGGTTCCATACGTCCACAGCGTTCCGCATGCACGGGGAGTTTTTGCGTGCGCTGGGTTCCACCTCGTTGTACACCACGCTGACCATCGACCAGTCTGCAAAATATATAGCGGCGGGTCGGCTTGGAACCTGGCATGCAGGCCAGATCCATATCGATGATGCCGAGGTGCTGCTGGTGTTCGGCTGCAATCCGCTGGTGTCCCATTCTGCCGGTGGCATGCTGGTCAGCGACCCGGTCAAACGGCTCAAATTGGCCCGCGCCCGGGGGATGAAGCTGATCGTTGTAGACCCGCGAGAAAGCGAAACCGCGCGCCATGCCGACATCTTTTTGCAGCCCATTCCCGGTACCGACGCAGTAGTCGCAGCTGGTCTGCTGCGCCTGATCCTGGCCGCGGGCCTGCACGATGCCGATTTTTGTGCAGCGCATGTACTGGGCCTGGATACGTTGCGCCGCACGGTGGAGCCGTTCACGCCCGAGGTGGTGGCCCAACGGGCCGGCATTGGCGCAGAGGCCTTGCGGACCGCGGCCCTGTTGTTCGCACAGCCGTCACGGCGCGGTGCGGTAATTACCGGCACGGGCACCAATATGGCACCACACTCCAACCTGGCGGAGCACCTCATCCAGTGCCTGGACGTGGTGTGCGGGCATTTCAAGCGGGCAGGGGAGCGCATGCCCCACTTTGACCCCCTGCAACCGCCCGTCCGCTGGCATGCCGATGTGGTGGCACCGACCCGGCCCTGGGATGCCTTGCCTGCCAGTCGTATCCGTGGCGTAGGGCACCTGTACGGCGAAAAGCTTACGGCCACGCTGGCCGACGAAATACTCACAGCGGGGCCGGGCCAGATCAAGGCGCTGGTGATCGACGGTGCCAACATCGCCAATTCGGTGCCGGACAAGGCCCGCATGCTGCAGGCCTTGCGCTCGCTGGAGCTGCTGGTGGTGATAGACCCGCACATCACCCCCACGGCGGGGCAGGCGCACTACGTTTTCTCGCCCAAGTTGCAGTACGAGCGCGATGATCTGCCGCTGACGCTGGGGCGGCCGCTGTATGCCGATGCCTGGACGCAGTACGCGCCCGCCGCCATCGCGTCGCCCCCCGGCAGTGATGTGGTGGACGACTGGTATGTCTTTTTTGCGCTGGCGCAACGGATGGGTTTGCCCCTGCAGTACGGCGGGCAGGCCATGGCCATGGACCGCGTGCCGACTTCCGAGGAGCTGTTGTCGCTGGGCTTGCACCGGGCCACGGTGACGCTGGCCGAGATCCAGCACAGTGCCGATGGCATCTGGGACCGGCGGAGCGAACCCACCCCGGTTTTGCCCGCGCGTCCGGGGGCAGGGCGCTTTGCGGTGGCCCCGCAGGATGTGGTGGACGAACTCGATGCCATTGCGGCAGAGCCCCAGGCTAAAGCGCTGGAGGGCAACGCATTTCACCTGATTTCCCGCCGTATGCGGGATGTCAACGGCTCGCTGGGCATGCACACCGCCAGCATCCGCCAGCGCAACCCCTACAACCCGCTGCACATGCATGGCGATGACCTGGCGCGCTTGCAGCTCATTCCTGGGCAGCGGGTGCATATCCGTGCGCAGCATGGCGGCATTGTGGGCATCGTCAAACCCGACAACACCTTGCGCCGCGGCGTGGTCTCCATGAGCCACAACTGGGGCCGCGCCGACAACGACCCTGCCAGCTTTGAGGCGCATGGCGCGTCGACCAACCTGTTGATCTCCGCTGACCGCGCGTTTGAGGCGATCAACGCCATGCCGCATATGTCGGCGATTCCCGTTTCGATTGAAGCTTATGAAGAGAGGACCTAGAGCTATGGACAGACTGAAAAACAAGGTGGCCTGCATTACCGGTGCAGGCAGTGGGATTGGGCGGGCCACCGCCCTGCGCTTTGCCAGCGAAGGCGCGTGCGTACTGGTGAGCGACCTGCGTGGCGATGCCGCCGAAGGCGTGGTGCAAGAAATAGTAGCCGCTGGCGGCCAGGCGCTGGCCATGGCGGTCGACGTGGGGCAAGAAGACCAGTTGGCCGCCATGGTAGAGCGCACGGTGTCGCATTTCGGCCGCATCGACATCCTCTACAACAATGCCGTCAATACCTCCGGCAAAGGCAAGGCCGACAAGGATTTTTTGGCCTTTGACAGCGCACGCTTCTTCGATGTGGTGCGGGTCAACGTGCTGGGCGGCGTGCTGGCCAGCCGCATGGCGATTCCGCACATGCTGCGCCAGGGCGGTGGCTCGATTTTGTTCACTTCGTCCACCAGCTCGCTGGGCGGCGATGTGGCGCAGTTCAGCTATGGCGGCTCCAAGGCCATGGTGAACTGGTATGTGCAGACCATTGCCGCCACCTTTGGCAAGCAGGGCATACGCTGCAATGCGATTTTGCCGGGGGTGATCCAGACCCCTGCCCAGCAGGCCTGGGCCAACCCGGCCATGGATGCCGCCTTTTTGGAGCTACACAACGTGCCCCGCCTGGGCACGCCAGACGACATTGCGTCGCTGGCGCTGTTCCTGGCATCCGACGAGTCTGCCTATATCAACGGCACGCTGATGCGTTCGGACGGTGGCATGAGCTGCACCGTGCCGTATGTGCAGGTGGTTCGCAACTTACTCACAACAGGAGCTTGAAAAATGGGACAAAAGCAGGAAGCTATCGTGCGGGAATTCTTGGCGGCATGGGGAGACGGCGAACGTGTGCCCGATGTGGACAAGATTGCCTCCATGTTCGCCCCCGATGGCCACTGGGCGCTGTACATACCGGGCGGGCCGGTCATTACAGGGCGCGATGCCATCCGTACCGAGATCCACCGGCAACTGGGCTACGTGTCGTTTCCCAGTTGCGGCATCGTCAAGATGCTATCCACCGATACCTTGGTGGCCACCGAGCGCGTAGACCATTTCATCCGCAATGGCAAAACCGTGGACCACGCCCTGATGGCCATGTTCGAGCTGGATGCCGATGGGCTGATAACGGCCTGGCGCGAATATTTCGATACCTACGACCTGTCGCGCCAAACCGGAGCCGATCCCGCCCGGCTGTCGGGCCTGGAGGGGCAGCCAGGTGCTCACTGAATGACATTGCGGCGGCCATTCGGTCCGCCTTCTGCACCGCCCCCTCTGGACATGTTCTTGCAGGGGACGCCGCTGCCACTTTACAGCCCCGTTCTGCCGATAAATGTTGCTTTTAAAGCAGCCTAAGTAGAAACGAGAGTAACAACTTTTTATTTTTAATACAGAATTCAATTCGCTTTACAGAATTTGTAGGGTGAAAAGAACGAAGAATTTGACACCGAAGAGCATGGAGCTGACTAAGCTTCTTGTCCAGTAGGCCGGTAACCCACCACCAGGATGGAGATAAGACGATGACCAGGAAAAAAACCAGCGCGCAAGCGCAATTTCGCCAAGGCGCGCTGTTTGCCGCAGTGGCTGCTGTCTGCAGCTCTGGGGCTATGGCCTTTGAGGTGGACTCTGGCAACCCCGATGTCACTATCCGCTGGGATAACACGGTGCGCTACAACCTTGGCACGCGTATGGAAGCACAGGATTCGCGTATCCTGAACTCTGTTTCCTACGACGAGTCCGATGCCAAGTTCGCCAAGCACGACATCGTGACCAACCGGCTCGATCTGCTGAGCGAAGTGGATGTCAATTACAAGAGTTTGTTTGGTGCCCGCTTGAGCGGATCGGCCTGGTACGACAAAGCGTATGACAACCACAGTGTGACGAGCCCGGCAGCCGGTGGTGCCATTCCTACCAGCTACTTCAACAACCAGTACAACAATACGGTTTCACGCTATGTGAATGGACCTTCGGCCGAGTTTCTCGATGCGTTTGTCTGGAGCAATTTCAACCTGGGCGTGGTGCCGGTGAATGTGAAGCTGGGTCGCCACTCCATCGTCTGGGGCGAGGGCTTGTTGCTCGGCGCGCACGCGGTTTCCTACTCCCAGGCACCCGTGGATGGCCAAAAAGCCGTGAGCAGCCCTGGCATCGAGACCAAGGAAGTCTTCCTGCCTGTCAATCAGTTGTCCTTCAAGGCGCAGGTCACCAGCGATATCACCATTGCGGGCCAGTACGCGCTGGATTGGAAACCACTGCGTGCGCCCAATGGCGGCACTTACTTGATGGGTGCCGATACCGCACCCAACGTGGACCGGCTTGGCGTGGCACCAGGTGCGTCTTTTACCAAGGCCAGTCCGATGGAGCCTTCCAAGCGTGGCAATTGGGGCCTGAGCGCACGGATGAATGTTGAGCAGATCAATTCGACCTTTGGTCTGTATTACCGCCAATTCAACGACTACGCTCCCGAAACCGGCATCCAGTTCAATGCCCCTGGCCAGTTCCGCTTCGTGTACCCACAAGATGTCAAGCTGCTGGGCGTGAGCTTTGCCCGCGCCATCGGCCCAGTGAGCTTCGGTTCAGAGCTGTCGTATCGCCAGAACGGACACCTCAACTCCAAAGCCTCGTTCTCCAACTACGCCGGTATGGACATGCAAAACACCGGTGCGCGCGGCGACACCTTGCATGCGGTCGTAAATGGTGTGTATCTGCTGCCCAAGACCCCCATGTGGGATACCGGCAGCCTGGTAGCTGAACTGGCTTACAGCCGCCTGCAAAAGGTGACCTCCAACAAGGCCTTGTACCGTGGTGTGGGCAACCTCGATACCAGTGCGGGCACCCTGGCTTGTGCCAAAGTTGGCACGGCTGCCGCTGCCAACACGCCCGGCGACAAGTCGGACTACTGCTCTACCCGTGACTTCGTTCAGATGGCGGTCAACTTCACGCCACAGTATTTGGGCATCCTGCCATCCTGGGATCTGGACCTGCCCATGACCGTCAATTACGGCATCAAAGGTGTTGCACCTTCCGGCAGCGGCGGTGCAGAAGGTGTGCTGGGTTGGTCGGTAGGGGCCAAAATGACTTACCAAAGCAAACACGAGTTTTCGCTGCGCTATTCGGACAGCCGTGCGCCAAGCAAGTACAACGCGGCTGGAACCCAACTGGCTGGCGGCGGTGCAGCAGGCAGTGCCATTGGCGCGACAGACCGCGGCTGGCTCGTCTTCACCTACAAGACCTCGTTCTAAAACCATACGTAAATAACAGAGACTCACCATGACACTGAAAACAACACTCTGTGCAACGGCACTCGTCGCCTTGGCAGCTCCTGCGTTCGCAGCGGTTTCTGCCGAAGAGGCCAAGAAGCTCGGCACCACGCTGACGGAGTTCGGCGGTATCAAAGCAGGTAATGCAGACGGAACAATTCCGGCCTACACCGGTGGTGCGACCGCACCCGCAGATTTCAAGCCCGGTAGCGGCGCGTGGGCCGATCCGTACAAGGCCGACAAGCCCTTGTTCCGTATCGACTCCAAGAACATGCAGCAATACGCCAGCAAGCTCAGCGAAGGGCAGATGCAGGTGATGAAGCTCAACCCCACCTACTATCTGGACATCTATCCCAGCCGCCGCTCTGCGTCATATCCTGACAAAGTGCTCAAGGCCACCATGCGTAACGCGACGACCTGTAACCTGACCAAGGACGGTCTGGCAGTCGATACGGCTTGCCGCGGCGGTTTGCCATTTCCTATCCCCAAGACGGGGCAGGAAGTGATGTGGAACCAGTCGCTGCGCTACCAGGGTGACACCGCCATTACCACCAGTTCCTCGCGCTCTTGGGTGATTGACTCGGCCGGCAAGCCCACCATGACCGCCCAGCAGCAAACCCTGACCGACGGCGTCTGGTACCAGACCGATCTGGATGACCGCGACCCCACGATGGCCTGGCGCGTGTATTCCGTAACCCAGGCACCCGCCCGCAAGGCCGGTGAAGCTACGGGCCTGGTGGATTACGTGGATCCGGTGGACAAGCCACGCCGTGCCTGGAGCTACACCCCAGGCCAGCGCCGCGTGAAGCAGTCGCCTGAATTCGCCTACGACACACCCGTAGCCAGCATGGGTGGCGTGACCCTGTTTGACGAGCTGTTCGTGTTCTCGGGCAAGATGGACCGCTTTGACTTCAAGCTGACCGGCATGAAGGAGATGTATCTGCCCTACAACTCGTACAAGAACGTATTCGAGTGCCCGGCACCTGAAATGGCTTTGCTGCCCAAGTTTGCCAATCCCGCCTGCGAGCGTTGGGAACTGCACCGCGTGTGGGTGATTGAAGCCACCCTGAAAGCCGGTATGCGCCATGCCTACTCCAAGCGCATCTACTACTTTGACGAAGATATGACCGGTGCCGCCAACTACGATGCGTATGACCAGAATGGCGCGCTGTACCGCACCATGTTCAACGGCATGATCAACCTGTATGACAAGAAATTGCCATGGGCTGTGCGCCAGGTCATCTATGACTTCAACAAGGGCCAATACGCCTACACCAATGACGTGACGGTCGGCGGCTACCAGATTCCCGCCAAGGCAAAGACCGAGCGCGAGTTGAATCCTGAGGCAATCGTGGCGCGCGAGACAGCACGGTGACCCGGTCTTCTGTCATCAAGAACCTTGTGGCGATGCGGTCCCGCGCGCTGCTGGCCAGCCTGCTGTTGGCAGGTGTGGCCATCACGTTCGGAGCCGTGTCGGCGGTCCAGCGGCTCGGCCTGCCCGATCTGCTGGACACGCCGACCCAGCCCTCGTCGTTCGCGCTCAAAGGCATCGTCAGCGGTGTTGCGCGCCATGGCGATCGCTTGATTGCCGTGGGTCCGCGGGGCTTGATTCTGGTGTCGGTGGATGCCGCCGCCACTTGGAAGCAGGTGGCCACCCCCACCAGTACCGACCTGGTTTCGGTCAAGTTCACGGACGCGTCGAACGCCTGGGCGGTGGGGCACGATGCCGTGGCATTGCGTACCACCGACGGCGGCGCAACCTGGCAGAAGGTATTGGATGGCCGCTCGGTGCTGACGCTCCTGCGTGCAACCTACGCCTCCCGCGCCAAAGCGGGCGACGAGATGGCGGTGGCCATGTCCACCGAAGTAGAGCGTTCGGTCGCCCAGTCCGCCACACCCGAAGCGCTGCCTTCGCCATTTCTGGATGTGTGGTTTGCCAATGCCAATGAAGGCTATCTGGTGGGTGCGTTCGGCCTGATTCTGCGCACTACCGACGGCGGCAAGCAGTGGGAGCCCTGGATCGAGCGACTCGACAACGAGCGCCGCTTCCACCTGTATGCGGTCACCGGCGACGAGACACAACGCTATATCGCAGGTGAGCAGGGCCTCCTGCTCCGCCTGGACACCACCGCCAACCGGTTTGTGAAAGTTGAAACCCCTTACACCGGCACCTATTTCGGCCTGGATGTGCAAGGCCAGCGCCTGGTGGCTTTTGGGCTGCGTGGCAATGCCTACGCCCAAACCGAGCCCGGCGCAGCCTGGAACAAGATTGAAACCGGGGTGGATGACAACCTGGTGGCCGCGGTCGCGATGCCTGACAAGCAATTGATGCTGGTGTCGCAGGCCGGGCAAGTGCTGGCGGTGTCAGCAGACTTGCGCACCAGTACTGCGGTCAAGACCTCGATTAGCGGCGAAGTGTTGGGCGCGGTGTCGAATGGTGCGCGCGGTATTTTGTTGGCCCAAATGGGGGGTGTGAAGTCGGTAAATATTGAAGTAAATACCCCTCCAGCGCAAATAGTACCTGCGGATGCCACTATGAAAGATATAGCAAAATGAGCGGCCACATCGGTAACCCCGCCATGCCGGTGATCAAGGACCTGCGCGATTTCGATCGCCGGTCTGGAAACCTGCTGGAACGATTTATTTTCAATAACCGTGTGCCCATGCTGCTGTTGTGCCTGATCGCCACGGTGGTTCTGGGCTACTTTGCCTCGCGCCTGGAAGTCAACGCCAGCTTCGAGCGGATGATTCCATCGTCCAGCCCCTACATCCGCAACTACCTGGACAACAAGGCCGAGCTGCCAGGCCTGGGTAACACCATCCGTATCGTTGTCGAAAACAAAACCGGCGACATCTACGACAAAGACTACCTGGAGACCTTACGCAAACTCAACGATGCCTTGTACCTGATCCCCGGGGTAGACCGCTCCTGGATGAAGTCCTTGTGGATGCCCATCGTGCGCTGGCGCCAGGTCACGGAGGAGGGCATCATGGGCGGGCCTGTGATGCCGTCCGACTACAGCGGCACACCTGCGTCGATCGACAAGCTGCGCGGCAACATTTCCAAAGCCGGCATTGTGGGTAGCCTGGTGGCCAACGATCTCAAGTCCACCATGATTGTCACGCCGCTGTTGGAAATCAATCCGCAGACCGGCCAGCCACTCAACTACGGTGAATTCTCCAAAGCCCTGGAAGAAAAGATTCGCTCCTTCGAGAGCGACAAGGTTTCGGTCCACATCGTCGGTTTCGGCAAGATCGTGGGCGACCTGATCGCGGGTATGCACAAGGTCATGCTGTTCTTTGGCGTGTCGGTAGCGGTGGCGGCTGTATTCGTGTACTTCTATACCCGCTGCTTACGCAGCACCATCCTGTTGGTCACGGTGGCGGTGGCGGGCGTGGTGTGGCTGCTGGGGCTGATGCACCTGCTGGGCTACGAGCTCGACCCGTACTCCATCCTGGTGCCTTTCCTGATTTTCGCCATCGGCTTGTCGCACGGCGCGCAGAAGATGAACGGCATCTTGCAAGACGTGGGGCGCGGTACGCACAAGTACATTGCGGCCCGATACACCTTCCGGCGTTTGTTCATGGCGGGTTTGACGGCCTTGCTGACCAATATTGTGGGTTTTGCCGTGCTGATCATCATCGACATCCCGGTGATCCGCGACCTGGCCATTACCACCAGTATCGGTGTCACCGTGCTGATTTTCACCAAGCTGGTGCTCATCCCCGTCACCCTGTCGTACATCGGCGTGGATCCTGCGGCGGCGCGGCGCGCTTTGGTGGAAGACCGCGACACCGAACAAGGCCACGGCCTGCTGGCACGTATCTGGAACGGTCTGGACCTCCTCACGGAGCGCAAGGGCGCGATTGCCGCCATTTCTGTGGCCGCAGTGTTGACGCTGGTGAGCGTGTGGGTGATGCGTGACCTGCGCATCGGCGACCTGGACCCCGGCGCGCCAGAGTTGCGTGCAGAGTCGCGTTACAACCGCGACAACGCCTACATCACCCAGCACTATGGTTTGTCGAGCGACCAGTTCGTGGTCATCATGAAAACCGATGAAGACGGCTGCCGCTACTACGACTCGCTGCAGTTGATGGACCAGTTGGCGCTGGCCTTGCGCCAGACCCCGGGTGTGCAGGCGACCAACTCGATGGCCGACATGACGCGCTTCATCACTGCAGGCTTGTCGGAAGGCAGCGGCAAGTGGCTGACCATCAGCCGCGACCAGGCCATCACCAATGCAGCGGTATCGGCAGCGATGATTTCTTCGCCCGACATCACCAACCAGAAGTGCTCGGTGTCGCCCCTGATCGCCTACCTCAGCGACCACAAGGCCGACACGCTCTCCAGCGTACTCAAGGTCAGCGAAGACTTTGCCAACCGCTACAACTCGCCCGAAGGCGCAGAGCGGCCCACACGCTTCTTGCTGGCTGCAGGCAGTGCGGGCATTGAGGCTGCGACCAATATCGAGGTGGAGCGCGGTGTCATCAAGATGTACCTGGCGGTCTACGGCGCTACCGCCTTGCTGTGTTTGCTGACGTTTCGCAGCCTGCGCGCCACCATCGTGGCCATGATTCCCCTCGTCATTACCACCATTTTGTGCAAGGCCTTGATGGTGTGGCTGGGCATTGGCCTGAAGGTGGCCACGCTGCCGGTGATTGCTGTGGGCGTGGGCGTGGGGGTGGATTACGCGCTGTATCTGCTGAGTGTGCAACTGGCCATGCAACGGCGCGGCGCATCGCTGACGGAAGCGTACCGGCGCTCATTGGACTTCACCGGCCGCGTGGTGGCATTGGTGGGGCTGACGATGGCTGCGGGTGTGATCACCTGGGCCTGGTCGCCCATCAAGTTCCAGGCCGACATGGGCATTTTGCTGAGCTTCATGTTCCTGTGGAACATGGTCGGCGCCCTGGTGCTGATCCCTGCCTTGTCGTACTTTTTGCTGAATCCCAAAGCCAAGCCTGCGGTGTCTGCGGCATAAGCCGTATCGCACGCTAGCCAGACAAACCTATTTAAATGACTGGAGAAATCAATTGTTTGATTTGCTATTAAGCGCCGACATGATGGTGTCCGATCCGGACGGCATGACCGAATTGCTGGTGTCCAAGCTGGGCATCCATAGCCACCCCCGCTGGCGCCAGGCCTTTGAAGACCATCCCTATATTGCGCACTTCTTGCGGGTGCACAAATCGCTGGCGATTTCGCCGACCCGGGTGGAACCCCAGTGGCACCTCGACAAGCCCAACCACGGCGACCCGATGTTCCACGACTTTCTGGAGAGCCTGAAGGCCTACCAGGGCGAGCACCGTCCGATGCTGACGCACTCCATCGTGCTGACCTTGCCCAGCGACCGGTTCTCGGCCTTGGTGGACAAGCTGGTGCGCCGCAAGCTGCGCTTCCGTTTGGCCCAGCGCACGCCCGACATGCCTTTTGACCGCCTGTGGCTGGGCGTGACACCCGAAGACCCACGTTACGAGCCGTCGGTAGACGGTGGCCTGTGCATCGAGGTGATGTGCAACGAACCCTTGCAACTGCCTGCAGATACCTTCTCGGTTCCCCCTCCCCAGGTGCCCAACCCCGAGCCGGGCCAGATGATCCGTGTTTCGGCGCGTGGCTATTTGGTACGTGATCTGGACGAAACCTTGCGCCGCGTGTCTGCCCATCTGGACTGGGAGCCCAGTGGCCCGGTGCAGGCCCTGGAGCAAGAAGGCTACCGCAAGGCCACGATGAAGTTTGGCCTGGCCAACAGCGCCTCGCTGGAAGTGATTGAAGCCACCCGCTGGAACAGCGATGCCGGCATCTACCTGCACTCCTGGGGCCCGGGTCCTTACTACATCCGTATTGCGGTGCATGGTTTGGCGGCCAAAGCCGAAGACTTGCGCGCACGCGGCACCCGCTTCACCTGGATTGAGTCCTCCGAGGCCGTCGGTGGCAAGTCCCTGATCCGGATTGACCCCGCCGAAGTGCGTGGCCAGTTGTTTGAGTTTCACGAGCTCTAAATTCCATGGAAACCATGACCATGAACACAGCAGCAGCCCCTCTGACGTTGGACTGTGCCGAGTCGGCGGTGCGCGTGGAGCGCGAAGGGCAGGTCGGTTGGGTCATCCTGAACCGCCCCCGGCAGATCAACGCCATCAACGACGATATCCGAACCGGTGTGCCCAAAGCGCTGGCCGAGCTGGAAGCCGACCCCGCGATTTGCGTGATCGTGATCCGGGGCGAGGGCGAGCGCGGATTTTGCGCCGGTGCCGACATCAAGGAACGCCGGGGTGAGGAAACCTCGCTCCAGGTGCGCCGCCGCATGGAAAAAGCGCGCTGGATTGAAGCGCTGGACAGCATTGAAAAGCCGGTGATTGCGGCACTCCATGGATTTTGCATGGGCGGCGGCGTGGAGCTGGCACTGGCCTGCGATATCCGCTTTGCCTCGCCAGAAGCGGTGTTTTCACTGCCCGAAACCGGCTTGGGCCTGATTCCCGGTGGTGGTGGCACCCAGCGGCTGCCCCGTTTGATCGGCGCAGGCCGTGCCATGGATATTTTGCTGACCGGTGAGCGCATGACCGCCCAGGAAGCGCTGGCCATCGGCTTGTTGAGCCGCATTTCCAGCACCAGCGAAGCCTTGGTGGACGAAGTGCGGGGACTGGCATTGCGTATTGCCGCCAAGCCACCGATGGCCACTGCGTTCGTGAAGCAAGCGGCCCGGGCCGCCAGCAAGATCGACCTGAAAAGCGGGCTGGACCTGGAGCTGGAGCTGTTTTCGCTGCTGGTGCCCATGCGCGATGTCAAAGAGGCGGCCCTCGCATTTGGCGAGAAGCGGACTCCCCAGTTTGTGGGGCTTTGAGATGGCCCAAGAAATGAATCCCCACAAGCTGGCGGGCAAAGTTGCTATCGTCACCGGCGCAGGCAATGGATTGGGTGCCGAATGCGCCAAGGTTTTGGCCGCCCAGGGTGCCAAGGTTGCGGTGACCGACATCCACCTGGCTGCCGCCCAAGAGGTGGTGGCTGCGATTGAACAGCTGGGTGGCCAGGCCATGGCGGTGAAGACCGATGTGGCCTCGGAAGACGACGTAAAAGCCATGGCCGTTGCGGTGGCCGCACGCTGGGGCCGCATCGACATCTTGCTCAACAATGCCGCTGCACTAGACACCAAAACCCGCCACGCCGACCGCGATGTCTGCAATGTAGATATCGAGGCCTGGGACCGGTCGATGAACGTGAATGCGCGCGGTGCCATGCTGTGCTGCAAGCACGTCATTCCGCACATGCTTAAGACCGGTGGCGGCTCTATCATCCACAACTCTTCGGGTTTTGGGGTGATGGGCGATGCCTCGCTCACCGCCTATGCCTGCTCCAAAGCCGCGCTGCTGTCGCTGAGCCGCATGGTGGCTGCGCAGTATGGCAAGCAGGGCATACGGTCCAACGCCATCGTGATCGGCTTTGTGCTAAACGACCATGCACAAAAAGAAGTGCCCGAAGAGATCAAGCAGATCTTGCTCGACCAGCACCTAACCCCGGCCCTGGGCAGCCCACGCCAGATCGCCGATGTGGTGTCATTTTTGGCCAGCGACGAATCGTCTTTTGTCACAGGCCACACGATGGTGGCCGACGGCGGCTTCACCAGCCACGCGCCATCTTTGGTCCCCATGCGCCAGTTCTTTGAACGCATGGGCAACAACAAACTTTGAGACTTGTATGAGCATTCCCTTGCATTCCATCGTTGTGCGTGACTACGTGCACATGCTGAAAAATATCCTGCTGTGGCTGGACAAAGCCCAGGCGTTTGCCACGGCCAAGCCGTTTGACAGCGCCAACTACCTGCCCATGCGCCTGGCACCCGACATGCTGCCCTTCACCACCCAGGTGATGGTGGTCTGTGAAGTGGCCAAGATGGGTGTCTCGCGCCTTACCGGCACCGATGCCCCCAAGCTGGAGCACCAGGATGCTACCCTGCAGGACCTGCGCCAGCGGCTGGAACACACCATTGCTTATCTGGAGTCGTTCAGCCCCGAGCAGGTCGATGCCAACCCGCCCGCCGAGGTAGTGGTGCCCCAGCGTGGCAAACCGGCGCTGACCTTTGATGCACCGGGCTTTGTGCTGCGTTGGTCGCAGCCCAATTTCTTCTTCCATGCCACCACCATCTATTCCTTGCTGCGTCAGGCAGGGGTGGATGTGGGCAAGGCCGATTTCCTGGGTATCCACTAAAGTTGACACGCAGACATAAAAAAGGGCCTTTCGGCCCTTTTTTATTAGCTTGCTGCAGGAATGGATGCCTCATAAGCCTTGAGATTAAAGTCGGGTACAGATGCCTGCTCCGGGGTCAGCGGCAGCTTTCGCGCCAGAATTTTGCGGGCCGCCATATGGTCGGCAGGGCGGTTACAGGACTCCACCGCCACCAAACGGCCCTGGTTGAAGCACAGCACGCTGAGCTGGCGGCTTTCCGGGGTGCCCAGCATGACGTTGTGGTCGTGGCCATCCGACAAACCGGCAATTTGCAGTTTCAGGTCGCCCTGGTCGGTCCAGAACCAGGGCAATGCGGCATAGTCCACCGGTTTGCCCATCAGCCGTGCGGCCACGTTGCGGGCCTGGTCCACCGCGTTTTGCACCGATTCCAGGCGGATGGAGCTGGCCGTGTGCGGGCTGGGGAAGCTCACCACATCGCCAATGGCCGAGATTGCCGGGTCGCTGGTCAGCAGGTGCGCATCTACACTGATGCCGTTGTGCACCGCCAGGCCAGCCTGTGCTGCCAGTTCGGCGTTGGGCACCACACCAATGCCGTAGACCACCAGATCGGTCGCAATCTGCTGGCCGCTGCCAGTCGTCACGCCCGTCACCTTGCCATCGATGCCGGTAATCTGCGAGATGGTCTGCCCGTAGTCCATCTTCACGCCCCAACCCAGATGGGCATCATTGAACAGTTGCGACATGTGCGTGGACAGCGCGCGCGCCATGGGACGGGTGCCCATTTCCACCACATGCACCGTCACGCCTTTGGCGGCGGCCACGGCGGCAAATTCCAGGCCGATGAATCCGGCACCGATCACCACCACATGCTTGGCCGTGCCTACGCGCGGGGCCAGTGCCTCGGCATCGGCCAGGGTGCGAATGCCAAACACGCCGTCCAGATCGGCACCCGGGATGGGCGGCACACGGTTGCGCGCGCCGGTGGCTAGCACCAGGTGGTCGTAGGCAAGGTGTTCGCCGTCGGCCAAGGTGATGGTTTGGGCGGCGCGGTCGATCTCCGTCACGCTGCTGTGGATGCGGGTGACCGTTTGCTGGTCAAACCACTCTGGTGGCCGAAAGCGCAACGCGGGGGCGCCCACCTTGCCCAGCAAATAGGCTTTGGACAGCGGCGGGCGCTGGTAGGGCACACCGGCTTCGTCGCCCACCAGGGTGATGCTGCCGGTAAAGCCTTCCTGGCGCAGCGAAGCAGCGGTCTGGTAACCGGCTTGGCCCGCCCCGATGATGACGACATGGTTCAGTGGCATGGTTGTTCTTTGGTGAGGTTCAGAAGTGAAAATTGGGGATAGCGCCCCAGCGGCAGCAGCAACAGCGGCGCAATCAAAAAGATAAAACCGCAGATCGTCAGCATGGCGGTGTAGCTACCGGTAGCCGTGTAGAGCTGGCCAAACATCCACGGCGACAGGGCCGATGCCACCGTGATCAGGCTGGCATGCACGCCAAACAAGCGGCCATAGGCGCGCATGCCAAAGTAGCGCGAAATCAGGTAGGCGGCAATGTCAAATTCGGCCCCGGTGCCAATGCCGACCAGCACCGTGCCCAGCATCAGCAAACCGGTCTGCTCCACACTGCTGCCAGACAGCAGCAGGCAACCCAGCGCAGGCATGGTCAGCGCCACAGCGGCCACACCGGGTGCCCACAGGCGGTCAATTAAATAGCCCACCAGCACCCGCCCGCCAATTAAAGACAAGCCAAAGCCCGCAAAAATCTGGCTGGCTTCGGCGGCGCTCAAGCCTTTGTCGCGCAGCAGCGGCACGGTATTGCTGACCATGGCCACCATGGCACCGACGAAAACCGCCAGCGCGATGTTCAGCGTCCAAAAACGGCCAGAGCCCATGGCCTCCTTGAATTCCATGCCCGCGATTTCAGGGGCTGGCCCTGCCGCCGCTGCAAGGGACGCGGCTTTTTTACTCTGCGGAGTTTCCATCCATCGCAGCGCCAGCGGCAGCACAAACACCAGTGGCAGCAAAGCCAGTAGAACAAAGGCCGCCTGCCAGTTCCAACGCTCCACAGCCCAGGTGACGGCACCGGGGATAAAGGTGGCGGATAGCCCCGTGCCCGATAGCATCAGCGCCAATGCCAAACCCCGGTTACGCTCGTACCAAAGGTTGACCAGGTGCGTCCAAGTGATGTGCATCGTGCCGGCACCGGCAATCGGCAGCAGCGCAAACATGGCGTAGAGCCACCAGATCGACTGACCCAGCTGCGTCATCATGGCAAACACCAGCGCCAGTGACAACAAAGACACCACGGTCACGCGGCGCATGCCGTAGCGGTGGTTCAGCCAGCCCGCCAGTTGGGCCGCGATGACGGCACCGCCAAACAAAAAGCTCACGGCGGTTTGCAGGTCGCCGCGGCTCCAGCCAAATGCGGTTTGCAATGGAATCACCAACGCGCCAAATGCGTACAGCATGGATGCATTGGCTGCCACCCCCAGGCCCAGCATGGCCAGCACGACGACACGCCAACTGCGGCGAAACTCGGTCAGGTCAATCCCCATGGAGGGCGAGGTGTGGGGTGCAGACATCGGCATCTTCCTTGGTGGAATGTGCGTAGGCAAGCGATGTCGCAGGATGCGATGACCATCCGCTTACCATGCAAATAATTCCACATGTAGAAAATAATTCTACATACAGATTAACTACAAGCCATCGGTAGTTGCCCTAGGCCGTGCAAGAGGCTCGCTACTCCTTCACCATCAGCACGCTGCTCCCCAGCGGCCCGCCGCCCGTGGCAGCAATCGCCACCTGGTGCGCGGCCACCTGGCGCGCGCCGCCACGCCCCCACAGCTGGGTGCAGGCCTCGTGGATGTAACCCAGGCCGTGGGTGCGCCCACCCGACAGTTGCCCGCCATTGGTGTTGATCGGCAACTGGCCATCGCGCGCAATGCGCTGCCCACCTTCCACAAAGCGGCCACTTTCACCGCGTGGGCACAGGCCTAGGCCTTCCATCCACAGCATGGGCAGGATGGAAAAGCCGTCGTAGAGCTGGGCGCTGCCGACATCCTTGGGTTTCAGGTCGGTGCGCGACCACATCATGCGGCCCACGTCAAAGCAGGCCATCTCCGTCAGCGATATCTGGTCCCACGACCAGGGCTGGTGCAGCGCCGAGCCGATGGCCTCGATGCGGATAGGCGGGTTGGGGCTGTCACGCGCGGCATCCACCCGCGACAGGATGATGGCGGTGGAGCCGTCGCAGTGCACGTCGCAGTCGAACATGCGCAAAGGGCTGGAGATCATGCGCGAGGCCATGTAGTCGTCCATGGACATGGGGGCGCGCATCACCGCCTTGGGGTTCAGCATGGCGTTGGCGCGGCAGGTCAGGGCGATCTGGGCCAGTTGCTCGGGCGTGGTGCCGTAGTCGTGGAAGTGGCGCTGCGCGTACAAGGCCATCAGGTTGATGCCCGACATCACGTTGAACGGCGTGTACCACTGCCAAAAGTAGCTGCTGTCGCGGCCCACGGTTTTGTTGGTCAGGGCGCTGGCCGATTTGTTCTTCAGCCGGCCACTGGCCTCGGTGATGGTGCGAAACACCAGTACATGCTTGCACATGCCCGACGCAATCGCCATGGCCCCGTTGATCAGCCCGGCCAGGGGCCCTGGGCCCTCGTAGCCTGCGCCGTACCAGTTCACCTTCAGGCCCAACACGCTCATCAGCGCGTTCGGGCCTACCGGCGAGAAAGAGTTGCCGTTGTCGTTGTCCCCCGGCCAGCAGGCAATGCCGTCGATGTCGCTGCGCTGCAGGCCCGCATCGGCAATCGCTTCCAGCGCAGCATCCACGCTCAACCGCATGGCCGACAGGTTGGACGGGCGGCCCACCTCGGACTGACCAATCCCGGTGATGGCCACATTCTTTTCAAAAAGGCGCTCGTTCATGCCACATCCTTTGCTTTGTCGCGTTCAAACAGCGGTATCCATACATCTTCGATCTGCTCAAAAGTCACCCGCACCGGCATGCCGATCGTTACCTCGTCCACCGGGCAGCCCACGATGTTGCTCACAAAGCGCAACCCGGCCTGCTCGGCCAGCTCCACGATGGCCACCACATAAGGCACGGGCAGGCCGGGAACCCAGGCCTGGTGGTTCACGGTAAAGCTCACCACCGTGCCTTGGCCCGACACGGGCCGGGGCCCCACCTCAAAGGACAAACACTGCGGGCACAGCAGGGCAGGGGGGTGAAAGTAGCGTTGGCAGCCGCTGCAAAAGCAGATGTTCAGCTGGCCGTGTTCACCACCTTGCCAGAACGGTGCTGTCTCTTGTGTCAGTAGGGGGAGCTTTCGCGTCATGGGCTGCAATCTGTAAAAACTAGTAACCAGTCACACCCCCAGGCTGCAGTGCTTCGCATCTTTCGCCAACCCCCTTGCAGGGGGCAACACCAGCAGCCTGGCAAAGCCAGCTCTGCGGTGTTTCTGAAGGGCGCTCGTTCTGCCTGTATCTGTGGGATAGGTAATTACAAAAACTAGGCGTTTATCGGGTGAATGTTGCCGGGTGGTTTAGTTTAATATATGAACAGAATCATTGAAAGTGTATTAAATTAGAAGATTCGCAGAGCTTCTGGCCACCGCCAGGGCAGTACCCACACGCAATGGAGACCGACCATGTCGCAAAAATCATCCCTTCCCCTCAGAGTCATTGTTACCGGCGGCCTGGGCGTGCTGGGCCGCAGCGTAGGAGCCGAACTGGCTGCGCGCGGTGCCCGTGTGGCCCTGGTAGACCGGGCGGCGCCCGCGGAGGTTGCCGGTGTGGACCTGGTGGTCGGCAGCGTTGATTTGGGCGAGCCCGCCAGCGCCGCAGCAGCCTTTGCGCAAGTTGCACAGGCACTGGGCGGTATCGATGCCATCGTCAACGTGGCGGGCGGCTTCCAGTGGGAAACCCTGGAAGGCGGCAGCATCGACACTTGGGACCGCATGTACACCATGAACCTGCGCACGGCGGTCATCGCCTGCCGCGAAGTACTGCCCTACTTGCTGCGCCAGCCCAGCGGTCGCATCGTCAACGTGGGTGCGCTGGCTTCCCAGAAAGCCGGTGCGGGCATGGGTGCGTATGCGGCCTCCAAGGCCGGTGTGGCCCGCCTGACCGAGTCGCTGGCCGAAGAGCTCAAAGACCGGGGCATCAACGTCAACGCCGTGCTGCCCAGCATTCTGGACACCCCCGCCAACCGCGCCGACATGCCCGATGCCGATGTGGCCCGTTGGGTGTCTACCCAGTCGCTCAGCGGAGTCATTGCCTTCTTATTGTCCGAAGATGCCAGCGCTATCACCGGTGCCTGCCTGCCGGTGGCCGGGAGGGTGTGATGGCCCAGAGTACCTCGCCCGTGATGGCCTGGCGCGACAGCTATTTGCTCGGCCTGCCCGCCATGGACAGCACCCACCGCGATTTCGTGGACTGCGTCGCCGCGCTGCAATCTGCCGCCGATGCCGATCTGCTGGCGCGCCTGGCCGACTTTGAGCAGCATGCCGTGCGCCATTTTGAGGAAGAGCAGCAGTGGATGGACAGCAGCAACTTCCCCGCCGCCCAGTGCCATGCCGACGAGCACGCCGCCGTACTGGCCTCGGTGCGCGAGGTCGATGCCCTGCTGCGCCAAGGCACGCCCACCCAGGTCGCCCGCGATCTGGCCCAGGCGCTGGCCGACTGGTTTCCGGGCCATGCCGACTACATGGATGCATCCCTGTCGCAGTGGATGAACAAGCG
The DNA here is from genome assembly GCA_963513125.1 of uncultured Albidiferax sp. Lineage (GTDB taxonomy): Bacteria > Pseudomonadota > Gammaproteobacteria > Burkholderiales > Burkholderiaceae_C > Rhodoferax_B. The sequence goes on along the minus strand of CAUPPH010000005.1, from coordinate 339,699 downwards.
CAGCCACGGCGGCACGCCGGTGGTGCTGCGCCGCGGTGCCGCGCAATCCGACACACCCTTTTCTCTTCCTTTGAAAGCCCACCCATGAGACTCGTTACGTTCCAAGGCAGCGACGGCATCCAGCGCGCCGGTGCCCTGTTTGAGGCCGACCAGGCCATCCTGGATTTGCGCCATGCCAGCCAGGTACTGCGCGGCGGCGACGGCTGGGCTTTGCTGGGCAGTGTGCAGACCCTGATCGAAGGCGGCGACGATGCGCTGGCCGAGGCCAAAGCTTTGCTGGCCCGCGCTCCCACCGAAGCCGTGCGCGCACGCAGCGCTGTCAAGCTGCTGGCCCCCATCCAGCCGCCCATCCAGATGCGCGACTGCTCGTGTTTTGAACTGCACCTGCGCCAAAGCTTTGCCGCCGCCCGCAAGACCCGCGCCCTGCGCTCGCCCGACCCCGAGGCCGCCCTCAAAGCCATGAACACCCGCGCCGACGACCGCGTGGTCGACATCTTCAACCGCCAGCCTATCTACTACAAATGCAACCGCTTTGCCACCATCGGCACCGACGACGACGTGGTCTGGCCCAGCTACAGCGAGGCGCTGGACTTTGAGCTGGAATTCGGCTGCTATATCGGCAAGCGCAGCAAAGACGTGCCGCGCGACCAGGCCCGCGCCAGCATCTACGGCTACACCATCTTCAACGACATCAGCGCCCGCGACATGCAGGCCATCGAGATGGGCGGCATGCTCGGCCCCGCCAAGGGCAAAGACTTTGACACCGCCAACGTCATGGGCCCCTGCCTGGTGACCGTGGATGAGCTCGAAGACCCCTACAACCTGACCATGATCGCCCGCGTCAACGGCGAAGAGTGGGGCCGTGGCAGCACCAAAGACATGCGCTGGCAGTTCGAAGACGTGATCGCCCATATATCCCGCTCCGAGACGCTGTACCCCGGTGAGTTTCTGGGTTCGGGCACCGTGGGCAACGGCTGCGGTCTGGAGCAGATGCGCTTTCTGAAGCCTAACGACGTAGTGGAGCTGGAAGTCGAAGGTATCGGCATATTGCGCAGCCGCATCGTGCGTCCAGAAGTTTCCACAAATGCTATGTAATTAATAGCATATAGCGCCAATGGAATAAGCGCTGCATGCCAATTTGATGCTTAATATTTTTGCAAGAAGTCTAGTGAGGTTACTAGCGCCCCATGCCGTGGCCGCCGTGCTGGCCATGGCATGGGGCGGTGCCGCCAGCGCCCAAACCTATCCCACCAAGGCCATCACCTTCGTGGTGCCCTTCACCGCAGGTGCTGGCCCCGACGTGTTTGTGCGCGCCATCGCCCGTGCCATCGCCCAGGAAACCGGGGTGCCCACGCTGGTGGAGAACAAGCCCGGCGCGGGCTCGGTGCTGGCCGCGCAGACAGTGGCCCGTGCCGCAGCAGACGGCCATACCGTGCTGGTCACCGGCAACGTGGCCTTTACCGGCAACCCCTATGTGTTCAAGAAGCTGCCCTACGACCCGGTGGCCGACTTCACCCCGGTGACCACCTTGGCCAAAGGGCCGATGTACCTCTACGTCAACGCCCAGAAGCTGCCCGTCCATACCGTGGACGAGCTGCTGCGGCTGCTGCGCAAAGACCCGAACAAATACACCTTTGGCTACACCAGCATCACCGGCCGCCTGCCCGCCGAGGTGCTGCAGCAAACCCAAAGGGTCCAATTGCTCGCCGTGCCTTACCGCAGCGGTGCGGCGGCCACCCCCGACCTGGTGAGCGGGCAGATCGACATGATGTTCACCGACTACTCCGCCTGGACCCACGTGGCCTCGGGCCGCCTGCGCGCCATCGGGGTCACCGATCTGCAGCGCAGTGCGTTTGCCCCGGCCTTGCCCACTTTTGAAGAGGCCGGTGTCAAAGGCATGGACATCGGTTTCTGGCTGGCCGCTTACCTGCCGGCCCGCGCCCCGGCGGCGGTCGTGGCCCAACTGCACCGCCTGCTGGCCCAGGCCGTGAAAACCCCGGAAGTGAAAACCGCGTACCAGGCCTGGGGCACCTCCGAATACCTGCTGCCCCTGGGTGGGCTGGCGAAGTTCCAGGCCCAGGAAAGCGCCACCTGGGGCCGCATCATCCACGCCGCAGGCATCCAGCCAGAGTAGCGGTAGCTGTGGCCACTTCTACCGACATCCCCAAAGCCTGTCCACCCGGCATCCTCCACGGCCTGCGTGTCATCGACCTGGCCACCGGGCTGGCAGGCAGCGCCGCCGCGCTGTACCTGTCCGAAGCCGGTGCCGAGGTGCTGAAAGTGGTGCGGCCAGGCTCGGATGACAGCGAAGTCCTGCTGCGGGTGCTGAACCGGGGCAAACAGCGCGTGGCCCTGGACCTGCAAGTGCCCGCAGATTTGGCGGCCCTGCTGGCCACCGCCGACGTGCTGGTGCACGACCTCACTCCCTCGGAAGCCGCCGCACTGGCCCTCGATGATGCCGCGCTCAAATCCCGCTACCCGGCCCTCACCATCGCCTCCATTGGTGGCTGGCCGCGCCGCCATGCGAGGGCCGATGCGCCGGTGCGCGAAACCTTGGTACTAGCGCGCCTGGGCCTGCTGGACGAGCAGCCCGGCCACCGCCCCGGCCCGGTGTTCATCCGCATGCCGTTCGCCAGCTGGATCGCCAGTTGGCTCTGCGCCGTGGGGGTAATGGCCCGGCTTATCGCCCGCGACCGCGATGGTGGCCGCGGCGGCGTGGCCCACACCAGCCTGGCCCAGGCAGGCTTGGTGGCCATGACCATGCACTGGGCACGTGCCGAGCGGCCCAGCCCCGCGTTTGCCAAGGGCCTGGATAAAACCACCCCGATTCCGCTGCACCAGTGCGCCGATGGCCGCTGGGTGCATGTGCACTATTCGCCAGATGCCGCACCGTGGATGGCGCAGGGCCTGCAGGCCATGGGCGCCGCCGAAGTCGCCCGTGCCAACGCGCTCTGGCCCCCCAGTCATGTGGCCCCCAACTTCGGCGCCAACAAGACCATCATGGCCACCCGCCCCGCGCAGGAGTGGGTCGAGCATTTTTGGGCCCACGATGTGTCGGCCCAGATCGCCGCGCCTTTTGGCGAAATCTACGGTGATGCACAAGCCCAACTGAACGGCTATGTGGTGGCGGTGGAAGATCCGCTTCTGGGCCGTACTCTGCAACCTGGCCCCGCCTATGTGGTGGACCCTCCTGCCCGTGTGCGCGGTTCCGTGCCAGACGGCGCGACCTGGACGGGTGCCGCACCCGTTGTCCCCTCGATCACCGCCGCGTCCTCGACCCTGCCTCCGCTGCAAGGCCTCAAAGTATTGGACCTGGGCGCGTACCTGGCTGGGCCGTTTGCCTGCATGGTGCTGGCCGACCTGGGAGCCGATGTCATCAAAGTGGAGCCGCCTGCGGGCGATGCCATGCGCAGGCTGGAGCGCGTCTTCGCTGGTACCCAGCGCGGCAAGCGTGGCCTGGCTTTGAAGCTGGGCACACCTGCGGCCCAGCCGGTGCTGGAAGCCCTGGTGGACTGGGCCGACGTGGTGCACCACAACGTGCGCATGCCTGCGGCCCGCAAGCTGGGCATAGCGCCCGAGCAGTTGAGCGCGCTCAAACCTGACCTGGTCTGCGCCCATGTCAGCTCCTACGGTGCCACCGGGCCCCGTGCCGACTGGCCGGGTTTCGACCAGTTGATGCAGGCCTCGTGCGGCTGGGAGGTGGAGAACGGCGGCGTGGGCAACCCGCCCCTGTGGCTACGCTTTGGCGTGGGCGACTACCTGGCCGGGCTGTCGTCGGTATTTGCCTTGCTGCTGGCGGTGTACCAGCGCCACCGCACCGGCAAAGGCCAGGCGGTGGCATCGTCCCTGCTGGGTGCGATGCTGCTCACCGCCAGTGAAACGGTGGTCTTGCCTGACGGCAACCTGAGCCCCATGGCCCATCTGGATGCCGACCAGCGCGGCGTGTCGCCCACCCACAGCCTGTACCGCGTTGCGGACGGCTGGATTGCTGTGGCCGCACTCACGAAGCCAGAAATCAGCGCCTTTACGCAATTGACCGGCCCGGAACCCGTGGCCTACCTGGGCGCTTTGGAGTCCACCGCAGCGCTAGCCGCGCTGTCCGCCGTGGGCGTGCCCTGCGAACCCGCGTTGGAGAACCAGGCCGAGGCTTTTCTCGCCAGTGCCGAGCACGCCGCCAGCGGCCTGCACACCCATTACCCGCATGCCCAGTATGGCGCTCTGCAACAGGTGGGCGCACTGTGGGATTTCGACGATCTGCCGCTGGCACTGCACCGCGCACCCCCCGCCCTGGGCGAGCACAGCCGCGAAGTGCTGGCCCTGCTGGGGTTCCCCGCATCGGCGGTGGACGCGCTGGTGGCGCAGGGCATCACCAAACTTTGAAACCCTACAAGGACAAGCACGCAATGGACGCATTGAATTTCTCGGGCAAAACGGTTCTGGTGGTGGGCGGCTCCAGCGGCATTGGCAACGGCATCGCGCGCGCTTTCCTGGCTCAGGGCGCGGTGGTGCATGTCTGGGGCACCCGGGCCAATGCAGCGGCCTACGCGGAGGAACCCGGCTCCCAGCTGGACGGTCTGCAATACGCGCAGGTCGATGTGTCGGATGCCCGCCAGATCGAACAATGCGCCTTGCCTTTTGCGCGGCTGGACGTGCTGGTGCAGGCCCAGGGCATCGTGCTTTACGACAAGCAGGAGTTCAAGGCCGCAGGCTTCAAGAAAGTGCTGGATGTCAACCTGACCAGCCTGATGGTCTGTGCCGACAGGTGTTTTGAGCCGCTGAAGTCGGCGCAGGGCAGCATGGTCATCGTCAGCTCGGCGGCGGCTTTCCATTCCACCCGGGGCAACCCGGCCTACAACGCCTCCAAAACCGGGGCTTTCGGCCTGACCCGCACGCTAGGCGAGGCCTGGGCACGCGACGGCATCCGCGTCAACGGCATTGCGCCCGGCCTGGTCGATACCAAGCTGACCCGCATCACCACCGCCCACCCCAAGCGCCTGGAGGGAGCCCTGCGCAACATCCCCCTGGGGCGGCTGGGCACGCCCGAGGACATGGCCGGCGTGGCGCTGTTTCTGGCGTCGCCGCTGTCGTCTTACATGCTGGGCCAGACCTTGTTGGTCGATGGCGGCATGTTGCTGGCTTGAAAAGGGAATACAAACATGTCTTGGGACTTTGAAACCGACCCCGCATTCCAGCTGGAGCTGGACTGGATTGCCCAGTTTGTGCAAGAGGAAGTGGAACCGCTGGAATACGTGCTGGGCAGCCCCTGGAACATCCACGACCCGCTGTTCCCCCTGCTGGTCAAGCCCCTGCAGCAGCAGGTCAAAGACCGCAAGCTCTGGGCCTGCCATTTGGGGGCCGAGCTGGGCGGACCGGGCTATGGCCAGGTGAAACTGGCGCTGATCAACGAGATTTTGGGCCGCGCGCTGTTTGCGCCCATCGTGTTTGGCTGCCAGGCACCCGACTCCGGCAATGCCGAAATCTTGGCGCACTACGGCACCCCGGCGCAGAAGCAACGCTATCTCATCCCGCTGCTGGCGGGCGACATTGTGTCGTGCTTCGCCATGACCGAACCCCAGGGAGGGGCCGACCCCAAGGTGCTGACCACCACGGCGGTGCAAGACGGTGGCGACTGGGTCATCAGCGGGCAAAAATGGTTTGCCTCGAACGCACGCTACGCCGACTTTTTCATCGTCATGGCGATCACCGACCCTGCGGTGTCGGTCTACCAGGGCATGTCGATGTTCATCGTGCCTGCAGGCACACCGGGGCTCGAGATCCTGCGCAACGTCGGCATGGCCGATGAGCCCGCTGCCACCCATGCCTATTTGCAGTTGAACCAGGTGCGTGTGCCCGCCGACCACATGCTGGGCGCGCCCGGCGAAGCCTTTGCGGTGGCGCAGGTACGCCTGGGCGGGGGCAGGGTGCACCACGCCATGCGCACGCTGGGCCTGGCGCAAAAGGCATTCGATGCCCTGTGCCAGCGGGCCTTGTCGCGCACCACCCAGGGCAGCCTGCTGGCCGACAAGCAAATGGTGCAGGAAAAAATTGCCGACTCCTGGGTCGAGCTGGAACAGTTCCGCCTGCTGGTGATGCGCACCGCCTGGCGTATCGACAAATACCAGGATTACCACAAGGTGCGCAAAGACATTGCCGCCGTCAAAGCCGCCATGCCCAAGGTGCTGCACGACATCGCTGCCCGCGCGCTGCATATCCACGGCTCGATTGGTGCCTCGTCTGAAATGCCGTTTGCGGGCATGGTGTCGCGCGCCTTCCAGATGGGGCTGGCCGACGGCCCCACCGAGGTGCACAAGATCACCGTGGCCAAGCAGCTGCTGCGCGAGTACACCGCGTGCGAAGCGCTGTTTCCGGCCTACCACCGGCCCACCGCCGCCGCATTGGCGCAGCAGAAGTTCCAAACCATCTTGCAGGCGGTGGCCGAATGACCAATCTGGCATGGCAGGTGGCCGTGGACCTGGACCGACTGGCCGCGTGGATGGACGTGCAGTCTTTGAAAAAAGGTAGCCGCATCACCGACGCGGTGCCCCTGGTGGGCGGCACACAAAACATCTTGCTGCGCTTTGTGCGCGGTGCGCAGGTATTTGTGCTGCGCCGCTCTGCGCTCCATGCCAAGCCCGAGGTCTGGGCCACCATTGCCCGCGAAGCACAGGTGCTGGCTGCGCTGGCGGACACCCCCGTGCCGCACCCCCGGCTGCTGGCCGCCTGCCTGGACGCGACAGTGCTGGGTGCACCGTTTTACCTGATGTCGCAAGTGGATGGCTTCAACGCCTCTGCCAAGCCGCTGCCCGCACTGCACGCCGACACCCCCGCTGTGCAGCGCCGCATGGGCTTTGCGATGGTAGATGCGCTGCTGCAACTGGGCGCGGTGGACCCGCAGGCGGTGGGCTTGGGCGGTTTCGGCAAGCCGCTGGGCTTTTTGGAGCGCCAGGTGGCACGCTGGCAAAAGCAGCTGGACAGCTACCGGGGACTCGCGGGCTGGCCGGGGCCCTCGTCCCTGCCCGGTGTGGCCGAAGTGGCCGCCTGGTTGGAGGCCAACCGCCCGGAGCCATCCCCCACTGGCATCTTGCACGGCGACTTTCACCTGGCCAACGTGATGTTTCGCCCCGACGCGGGCGAGATTGCCGCTGTGATCGACTGGGAACTGGCCACCGTGGGTGACCCGCTGCTGGACCTGGGCTGGCTGCTGGCCACCTGGCCCGATGCCAGCGGGCAGGGCGCGGGCACCATCCGCGTCACCCCCTGGCGCAACTTTCCCACGGCCGACGAACTGTTGGCCTATTACGCCACGCGCAGCAGCCGCGACCTGTCTGCGATGGACTGGTACGTGGTGCTGGCGCGCTTCAAGCTGGGCATCTTGCTGGAGGGAAGCTACGCCCGCTCGTGCGCAGGCCAGTCGCCCCCCGAACTGGGCCGCCAGCACCACACCTCGGCGCTGCGGCTGTTCAGCCAGGCCAAGACCCTGATTGCCCAGCTCGCCTGAGGGCGGCACAGCACTTTTGCATCTATTTATTAGGAGATACGGATGGACATCCAAGCTAAGCGGATCATCGTGACCGGTTCGGCCAGCGGAATCGGGGCCAGCGCCGTCAAGGCATTTGTAGCCGCCGGTGCCCAGGTGGTGGGGCTGGACGTGGCCGATACCGCAGGCCACAGCCTGGCCCTGGCCGCCACCCAGGCCGGACCCGGCCAGGCGCACTACCTGCACTGCGACGTCAGCGATCGCCAGCAGGTCGAAGCGGTGTTTGGCGCCGCCGTGGCACTGCTGGGCGGACTGGACGCGCTGGTGAACATTGCCGGGGTGGAGCGCAAGTCGCCCGCCGAGAGCATCTCGCAGGAAGACTGGGACCTGATGTTCAACGTCAATGCCAAGGGCACGCTGAACACCAACCAGGCCGCTTTCACCCACCTGCGGGAGCGCGGTGGCCGCATCATCAATTTCGCCTCCGCCGCCGGGGTGATGGGCGTACCGGGCCTGGCGCACTATTCGGCCTCCAAGGCCGCGGTGCTGGGCTGGACGCGCACCGCCGCCAAGGAATGGGGCAAGTACGGCATCACCGTCAACGCCGTGGCGCCTGCGATGTGGACACCCATGTACGAGAGCTTTCGCGCCCGCCTGGACGAGGCCCAGCTCAAGGCCCACGACGACATGATGGCCGGGTTGATTCCCCTGGGCGGCTGCCTGGGCGATCCCGACCACGACATGGCCCCGGTGCTGGTCTTTCTGGTCAGCGACGGTGCCCACTTCATCACCGGCCAGACCCTGGCTGTCGATGGCGGCTTGATGATCCCCTGAAATTAGACACACCCCCAGGCTGCAGTGCTACGCATCTTTCGCCAACCCCCTTGCAGGGGGCAACACCAGCAGCCTGGCAAAGCCAGTTCTGCGGTGTTTCTGGAAGTGCTTGTTCTGTCTGTACCTGCGAGGTGAATTGCCACGATGCACCACTTACATATTTACACCTGAGGAGACACCCATGCTGATTGACGTACACGCCCACCTGTTCACCCCCGGCATGATGCGCCGCGACCCGTTCTGGGGGCCGTTTATGAAGCCCCAGGGCCTGACCGTAGGCCACTTTTCGCTGGGCACCATGCAGCCGTCCAAGGCCAAAACCGACGAAGAGGCCGAGGCCAATCTGATGGTCCGCATGACCCACAGCGCCCGCCGTGCGTTGATGGCCGAGCGCGGGGTCGACAAATTGGTGCTGTCCACCCCGTCGCACGCCTTCATGTACTGGGCGGGCGAATTTGGCGACACCTACGCCCGCATCTGCAACGACGAGCTCTCGGCCTTCTGTGCCCAGGACCCGGAGCATTTCGCCTTCTGGGCCCACGCCAACCTGGCCAATCCGGCAGAGGCCGCACGCGAGATCGAGCGGGCCGTGACCCAGCTGGGGGCCAAGGGCGTGTGTGTGGGCGGGGCCAATTTCAACGGCCTGGAAGCGCACAGCGAAGCGCTGTACCCGGTGTGGGAAAAGATCACCCAGTTGGATGTGCCCATCATGGTGCACGGCTTCAATCAGTCGATTTACTGGGGCGAGAAGCACACCGACGACAAGTTTGAAACCACTTCCATCGTGGGTGACTGCGTGGATGAAACCCTGTTCTTCTGGTATTTGATCAACGGCGGCGTACTCGACACCTTTCCCACGCTCAAAACCTACATCACCCACGCGGGCGGCATGGCCGTGTTCCAGCTAGGCCGCCTGAACGACCTGAACCGCGTCATGGCCCCCGATTCGCGTAACCAAAAACCGCTGATCGACTACCTGCCCAATTTCTATTTCGATCTGGATGTGCACGCACCCGGCCTGCGCCGCGGCGTGGCCGAGGTGGTGGGGGTGGACAACCTGCTCTACGGCACCAACTTTGGCGGTGCCTACGACCATGGCGACCTGAGCGCAGGGCTGGGTCTGTCGGATGCCGACCGCGAAAAGATCCGCAGCACCAATGCCATCAAGCTATTGAAGCTGGACGTGCGCCAGCCGTTAGCGGCGTGAGCACTGGCATGTGGTGGGCCGCCGCGCTCTCCGAATCCGTCAACGGCGGCAAGCCTCTGGCCGTGGTGTGCGACTCGGAAGCCCTGGTGCTGTTCCGCAATGCGGCGGGCGTGCTGTGTGCGTTGGAAGACCGCTGCCCGCACCGCCGGGTGCCGTTGTCATTGGGCACCGTGACACCCCGCGGCCTGCAGTGCGGCTACCACGGCTGGACCTTTGACGGCACCAGCGGAGCCTGCCACACCATTCCCAACCTGCGCGACGACGAGCGCGTGCCGCCGCGGTACGCAGCCCGTGCCTACCCGGTGGCCGAAGCGCAGGGTTTTGTGCATGTCTGGCTGGGGGAGGGCGCGCCCAGCCCGCTCACCCCGATACTGCCCAGCGCCGCCTACCAGCCGCAAGGGCTGGAATTCACCGGCAGTGCCACCGTCAACATGGCCCATGCCGAGTACTTGCGCGCCATGCTGGACGGCCCCGACTGCCTGCTGGCATTTGACAGTGTGCGCATGACCGACTTCTTTCTGGGTGACCCGCGCCAGGAGGGCGACTGGCTGGTGCTGGACCGGGGCGCGGTGTGGCAAAACCGCCGCCTGCCGTCCAACTTCGTGGTCGATTACCCGCTGATCGTACGCACCGCGGTGGCCCTGCGCGGTGGAGCCATCCGCGTGGAGCTGCTGGACCCGGACGAAGCCGCGATCGCCACCGTGTGGATCGCCGCCAGCGCCAACCTGCGCGGCACGACCAGTCTGTGCTGGCGGGGCTGTGCCATGGCGCGCCCGGTAGCCGGTGCACCCTGGCGCTGGCGCAGCGCGCGGATGCTGCACAAACCCTGTTTCGATGTGTTTGGCGCGGTGGACGGCGCGGCGATTGCCGCCCTGCTGGTAGCCCCGTCGCGTGATCTGGACCTTGCCCTTGCCAACCTGCAAACCCAGGAGTTGCCCCATGCACACCGTAGCTACGCCTGAAACGACCCCGGCCACCAAACCCCGCCGCAGCGACTGGACCCCGGTCAACTACGACCTGCGCGATACCTGGTTTCCGGTGTCGCACAGCCGCGACGTGACCGAGCGGCCCATCCGCCGCATCATCCATGCCCAAGCCTACTTTCTGTGGCGCGACAACGGGCGGCCTTGTGCCGCAGAATTCCGCCCCGACCAGTTGCCTAGCATGCTGCACCGGGCCAGCGCCTTCACCGGCGGCTCCGGTCGGTACCCGGTGGTGGAGCGCTATGGCTACATCTGGGCCTGGTACGGCAACCCCGACCGCGCGGATGTGGCCCTGCTGCCGCATATTCCGTTTTTGCCGCTGGACGGCAGCCTGCCAGGCTACACCCAGCGCACCGTGCGGTTTGATGCCACCTCGGCGCTGTCGGTCGAGAACCTGATCGACCTCACCCACGCCGACTTCTTGCATGCCAACACCATTGGCGACGGCATCTCGGATAGCGACGAGGTGGCGGTGGAATGGACCTCCGAGACCATCACCCGCACCCGCACGGTGACGCAGAAGTCGGTGGCCCCCATCATGCGCTGGGTGGGCGGCGTGCGCGCCAGGTTCCAGGACTTCCGGGCCGTACTGCACGTGCATTTGCGCAGCAATGTGTGCGTGTCGTATCCGCGCTTTCGACCCGGGTACGACGTGCCCAATCTGCAACCCTTCCTGCCGGTGGGGCGGCACCGTTCGCGCGGCGATGTGACCTTCAACACCACGGCGGCCCCCGCGCCGTTCCGCTACGTGATGCCGCGCATTGCCTTCATCATCCAGCCACAGGACAACTCGGTGGTGCGGCCGCAAAACCCCTGCTATTTTGAGCCGGGCGACCGGCCCGATCTGCATTCGCGCTTCGACACGCCTGGCACCCGCTACCGCTTCCAGATGGAGCAACTGGCCGCCCGCCAGCGCCGCAACGACTTCGCCTACGGGGCCGATGCCGATCCGGGCCGGGATATCACCACACTCCTGGGCATGGACGGTTGATCAGGTCCGCAGCGCCGCCAACTGCGGCGTGGTGGGCAGATGGGCGAAATAACCACCGTCCACCGACCAGGTTTGGCCCGTCACCCAGCTGGCGCGGTCTGAGGCCAAAAAGCTCACCGCTTCGGCAATGTCTTGGGGCAGGCCGAGGCGGCCCGACAGCTTGTGCGCGGTGATCACCTCGCGCAGCGGCGCGGGCAGCGCTTTTTGCATGGCGGGCGTAACGACCGAACCCACCAGCAGCGCATTGCAGCGCACGCCTTGCGCGCCGTACTGCGTGGCCACGTAGCGGGTGAGGGTGTTGATGGCCCCTTTGGACACCGCGTAGGCGGTTTGCACGATATCGCCCGCCAGTGAGGTGCCGGAGCTGATGTTGACAATGGAGCCGCCGCCGCTGGCGATCAGTGCGGGCAGGGCGTATTTGCACATCAGCATGGTGCCGCGCACATTGGTGGCCATCACGCTGTCCCACAGGGCCGACTCCATAGTCAGCACATCGCGGTCTTCGCGCAGGCCTTTCATGGCGGCGTTGTTGTCCAGAATATCCAGCCGCCCCAAGGTCTGCGCGGTGTAGGCCATCAGCGCCTGGATGCTGGCCTCATCGCCGATATCCACCGCGTGGGCCACCACGTCCAGCCCTTCGCCGCGCAGGGTTTCGGCCACCTGCTCGGCCTGGGCTGCGGGCAGGTCGGCAATCACCACCCGCGCGCCGCAACCGGCCAGCTTGCGGGCGGTGGCAGTTCCGATGGCACCGGCACCGCCGCTGATGATGGCGACTTTTCCCTGGAGGTCTTCTGAGGCGTGGGGCATTGTTTGTTCCGTTTGGGGGCCATTTACGAGGAGATGGGGGGTGTTGGCAGTGTCAGGTCATGGTGGGCCTCGATCTGCACCGTGATGCGGTACGTGAGCCACAGCACCACCAGGCTGGTGGCGGCCGAGGCCAGCAAGGCCGTGGATACCGACGAATGGGTCGCCACCTGGCCCCAAAGTGCGGCACCGGCAGCGCTGCCACCCATGATGGCCATTTGGTAGATGGCCATGCCCCGGGCGCGCAGGCTGTTGGGCAAGACCAGTTGGGCCGACATGGTGATGGTGTTGACCACACTCAGCCAGACACCGCCCGAAACGGCCAGCGCTGCGCCGATCAGCCAGAAAGACGAGGTGAGCGCCACCGTGGCGGTAGCGGCTGCATACAGCACCACGCCGATGGCCACGATGCGGTCGGGATTGGCGGCGTTGCTGATATACGGCATGGTCAGCCCGGTCACGATCGCGCCCACCCCCATGGAAGCCAGCAGCATGGTGTAGGTGGTGGCATCGGCATGCAAGGCCTTGGCGACCAGGGGCAACAGCGCAATCAGGCCGATGGAATGCACAAAAAACACAAAAATGCGCAACAAGATCTTTTGCATGGGCTTGGATTCGCGTACAAAAATCAGCCCGCCGCGCATGGTGGCAAAGAAACCCTGGCCCCGGGTGGCGGTTTTCTCGGTTTGCGGGCCGCACTTCAGGATCAGCCCGCAGGACAGCAGCGACAGCGCTGCGTTCAGCGTGAATACCGCGCCCATGCCCATCGAGGCAATCACCACCCCGGCCAGCAAAGGCCCGGCGATACGCGACACATTAATAGCCAAAGCGTTCAAGGTCAGCGCCGAAATCAACTGCTCGCGCGGCACCAGCGTGGGCATGATGGCGGCAAACACCGGAAAGCGTATGGCCAGCCCGATGCCGTTGGCAAAGCACAGAAACAGCAGCCAGGGTGCCGTCATCCAGCCGCCCGCGGCCAGCACGGCCAGGGCGATGGACACCAGGGCAATCCAGAACTGGGCAAATGCATACAGCCGCTTGCGGTTTACCAGATCGGCCAGCGCGCCACTGGGCAGGCCTAGCAAAAACAGCGGCAAACTGGCCGATGCCTGCACCAGCGCTACCATCATCGGCCCCTCGGTCAGCTCGGCCATCAGCCAGGCCGCGCTCACATCGTTCATCCACATCGTCATGTTGCCTGCCAGCCAGGCGAGCCACAGCATGCGGAAGATGGGGTTGCGCAGTGGCAGCGCCAGAGGCGACGAAGGCATGTTGGTCATTAAAATATACAAATTCTTAATAAGTGTTTATTTTATGTGCCAATGCGCTAAGTGTGCATGGGGTAAGCGCTACACGGTGCAGTGCTGAAAGGGTATTTTTGCTCCTGTTTTTGATATAAAAAATGAGAGCTGTATCCGCATATTAAATAAGCGCTAATTGCCAATTTAGTGCCAAAAATATGCTGCTTATTTTCAAAATTCCCCCATGGCGATGGTTGGCATCCTGAAGTCGTTTGCGGAATGCCAGTGTCCACATCTCAGCGTCGCTTTGAAACCCCTAGGGGCAACACCGGATGTACATAAATTTGAAAAGTGTTTATATTGGTGAACCTACAAAGGAGATCCACATGCTGACACAGACCAGTCCCACTCTGGCCGATGGCACCAAGGTTGCCGACCTGGTGAACGTAAAAACCCGCGAAGTGCAAATGCGAGCGCTGTCCGACCCCGAACTCTACGAGCTGGAGATGGAGCGCATTTTCGGCAAAACCTGGGTTTTGCTGGGCCATGACTCGGAAATCCCTGCATCGGGCGACTTCATGGTGCGTGACCTGGGTTCGGATTCGGTCATTGTCTCGCGCGACAAAGCGGGCGAAGTCCATGTGCTGCTCAACGTGTGCTCACACCGCGGCATGCGCGTGTCCACGCTGGATGCGGGCAACACCCAGATCCACACCTGCATTTACCACGGCTGGGCTTTCCGCCCGAACGGTGCCTTTCTGGGCGCGCCGGTCGAAAAAGAGTGCATGCACGGCAAGATCATGACCAAGGACGAGCTGGGCCTGAAGAAAGCCCGCGTCACGCTGTACGGCGGCCTGATTTTTGCCACCTGGAACATCGAAGGCCCGTCGTTCGACGAGTTTTTGGGCGATGCCAAGTGGTACTACGACATCCTTTTCAAGCGCACCGACCGCGGCATGGAGGTGCTTGGCCCACCCCAGCGCTTCACCGTGCGCGCCAACTGGAAGGCAGCGGGCGAGCAATCGGCGGCAGACGGCTACCACACACTCACTCTACACCGTTGGCTGGGCGAAGTCGGCAACTACTCGAAGAAGGGAGACGGGGAGGGCGGTGGTGGCGACCTGAGCCCCGAAATGTACGGCGTAGAAATCAGTTCGCCGCACGGCCATGCGCTGCGCTGCATTGACCTGGGCCGCAAGATCCGCCGCATGACGGGCCTGGACCCGGATGTGCTGAGCGTCGACGAAAAGCTCAATGCGCTGCCGCCCGCCGGTATGACCAAAGACATGGTCGAGCAACTCAAGAAAAACCTCAGCCCGGCACAGCTGCAGGTGCAAACCTCGATGCCACCGCAGGTAGGGGGCATCTTCCCCAACGTGTTGTTCGGCTTTGTCTACATCCCCCAAGCCGACGGTACCGTGGTGGGTTCCATGACTTTGCACGCCTACGTGCCCAAGGGACCGGACCGGCTGGAATTCGTCAACTGGATCTTTGCCGAAAAAGACGCACCGCCCGAGCTGCGCGAAAAGATGCTGAAACAGACCGTGCAGCTGTTTGGCACCTCCGGCATGGTCGAGCAGGATGACTCCGACACCTGGCCACACATGACCCTGGCCGCCAAGGGCGCCATGGGCAAAAAGTCCACGCTGAAGTACCAGGCGGTGTACGAAAAAGGCGCACCTGAAGGCTGGCCCGGCCCCGGCATCGTCAACGAAGGCTTCACCAAAGACGACACGCAATGGCACTGGTGGCTGCATTGGCGCGAACTGATGTCCGCCGCCATCTGACCCCAACGCTACAACCAAGGAGACACCATGAGTGCAGTACAAGAACAGGCTCCAGTGGCCACTGAAGTCCCCACGCAGCGCGTACCCATCGGCTCGCCCGTCTACAACCAGATTCTGGAATTTCTGTACGACGAAGCCTGCATGCTCGACGAGATCCGGCTGAAAGACTGGGTGGCGACCCTGGCCGAAGACCTGGTCTACACCGCGCCGCTGCGCCAGACCCGGCCACTGGCCAACCAGGCCGCCAGCATCATCCGCACGGTGCAGCATTACCACGATGATTACCGCTCGATCATGGGCCGCGCCATGCGGCTCACCGGCACCAAGAGCGCCTGGGCCGAAGACCCGCCGTCGCGCACCCGCCGCATGGTCACCAATGTGCTGGTGCGTACCGGCGCAGCCCCGGATGAGTACCAGGTGCAAAGCAATCTGCTGATCACCCGCAGCCGCTTCAACTTTGACGAGTTCGACCTGATCAGCGGCGTGCGCCAGGACGTGCTGCGCGTGAGCGGCAACAGCTTTAAGCTGGCCCGCCGAGAGATTCTGTTGGACCAGGCCGTCCTAGGTACGCCGAACCTGGCAATCTTCTTGTAGCGAGAGGTCAACCTGGTAAAAATAAAAACGCTCCCAACGGGAGCGTTTTTTTAGCACCTGAAAAATAGGGGTGCATGCCGTTGCAGCGGGTTTTCGATTTGCTTTATTGGCGTCGTCGTAGCATCCCAGCAAGTTAACATAATATACAGAGTCGGGAAGCAGCAGCCGCCAGGGCGCTACGTAGGGCAGGGGATTTAGTCCGCTCTGCCACCTGATCCAGAAACACGGCCTCGGGCCGTTCGCCCAGCGCCTGGGCGACCTTGATGGATGAATTTTCATCCAGTGCACTGCCGGAAGATCGCATCATGCTGATCGTGTGGGGCTTGATGCCAAGCTCCTTTGCGGCGCGGTAATCGGACGGCCAGCCGTGGGCGGCTTTGACCCTATCAATCCATTCGTAGGCTTTCATTTCGTCGGCTCCTTAGGGGGTATCCCTAAGCGGATGATAGGTCAAGGGGTCCGATGTATCAAGAATCAAGATTGTTGATAGATCAAGGCAATTGAACCTCAAAAACCGATAGATCAAAGTGTTTGATTAGATCAATGCTATTGATGTACATTGCACCCGTCAGCCGAACCGGGTCGCTTTCGTCGGTTCCCCCCGGATGCAATTCGGCTGACCCTTAGGGACTGTTCCTAAGGCACCTCGAACCGGCGCAGGAACCCGACGATATGAACAAAGATCGACGCGCCCGCATTGAAGCGGTCAAGGCCAATCTGCAAGACCTGCAAAACGAAATCGAAGAACTGTCGAACGAAGAGCGCGATGCGTTCGACAACATGCCGGAAGGCTTGCAAGCCTCGGAGCGTGGGCAGGCCAGTGAACAGGCGGCAAGCAACTTGGAAGAAGCGGCCTGCACGCTGGCCGAAGTGGTAGACCAACTTGAGGCGGCAGGATCATGAACCAAGAGAATATGAACACCACCACCAGCGAAGAAACAGGGGCGGGGGCATTGGCCTCCGCGCCCTTGACCATCGACACCAGCAACCTGAAAGATTGGCTGCTTTGGGTGACGGAGGCCGCCACGGCAATGCAAGTGGTGTACGACACCTACAAGAAGGTGAAGCCGTTCAGCAAGCGTGATGCCTTGTTCAATGCGTACTGGACATGCCGACAGGACTGGGTAAGAAAAGTTGATTGCATCAAGGAACGCGGCGGCCTGCTGCTGATCGGCGGTGCGGCATGAAATCCAGCGTAAAAACCCCATCGGGCCGCGTCCTGTCCACCGACTACACGCCCATGAGCCTGTACGTTGGCCTCTCCCTGTCCCTCGGCATGGGGATGAACTTCCCCGAAAAGCTGGACCCCGACAGCGCCCGTGTGCTGGCCGGTGCGCTGCTGGCGAACGCTGACGCAGCAGAGGCCGCACGCAACGGCGAGGGGGTGGTGCTGTGATTGCCGGTATGGACTTCGGGCGGGCCTTGAAATTCATTCGCGGTGGGGCTGCTGTGCGCCGCGCCGGATGGAATGGGAAGGGTATGTTTTTGGTGATTATTGAGGCTGATGGGTACAAGGTATTTGGTTCGGTGTATCCACTGCTGCCGTTCATTGCAATGAAGACCGCTGATGGAATGATGGTTCCATGGCTGGCATCTCAGTCCGATTTGCTGGCTGAAGATTGGGAGGTGGTGCTGTGACCCGCCAGCGCCGTGCAGCCCTGCGCCGTGTGCTGCGCGCCGTGTGGGGTTGGCTGTGAGTTGCATTCAAACCATGGTTGCAGCCGACGGGGGGATGATTGCGGTGTCCTTGGCGGGTAACAGCCTTGACCTTGAGGGGGAAGTGCCGAAGCCGATGAAGGTGGAAGTATGCGGGGCTCAGTACTGGACCCTGGACCCAGTGAAGGCCATCATCTTTGCCGCGATAGTTGATGCAATGGCCCGTGAGTCGTTACGTCGTTGGGGCGCGGGGAAATGAAATACGTCGTTCACCCACATGAGGGCGGTTTCATCGTCGCCATGAAAGACAGCCGGGGCGGCTGGATAGCCATGCTGGAAACCGGGGTAGAGGAGGCTGCAAACCGGCTGGCCGCATCCCTGAACCGCGCCGATGCCGTCATGGCCGACCTGATGGCCGCACGCCGCCTGGAAGTCAAGCCGGTGACGCGCCGGGCCGGTGTGCGCCACTTCGAGTGCGAGGATGTGCACGGGTGAAGCTCGCCGCCTACATGTCGCGGGGAGGCCTGGGGGTAGAAGGCGCACGCCTGGGGCCAGTGCTCGAGCAAATGCCCAAGCCATGGCAAGACCGCATCGAAAAGCAATGGAGGATCGACAGTGGCACAAGCTGGCAAAGTGGCGTTATGGGGTTGCTGCGGCGCGTCGCGCAGTTGTCAGACTCTGCCCGTGGGGGCATCCCGCAAGATGCATCGGATGTTGAAATTTCAGAAGTGGCTGACAAAACGGCGGCGGACTTTAGTCGGCGGCTGGAGACTGTAGGCACCCTGATGGCCGGGCGCGGTGCGTCCGAAGCGGCCATTGTGCGGATGAAGGCTTTTTGCTGCCGTGAGCTGCTGCGCCGTCGCGGCATGCTGGACATGTGGCCGTCCGAGAAAAACAAGAAGCTGACCCGTGCGGGCCGCGTGCGCCGCATGGAGTGCGCCCGCTGGTGGCGGCGCACGTTTCGCAAGCTGCACGCCCGCACAGTCGAGGCTTGCAATATCGAGCTGGGCATGGTGCACCGTGAGGCCGGGCTGTACGCCAGCGATGACCGCGTGCAGGCCAGGGCAGGGCAGAACCAGCGCAACAAAAACATTCTGGATTCCATCGTCGCGGTGAATGATCGGGGCCACGACTACACCCTGGCAATGCTGGCCTCCAAGGGCATGGCAAACAAGACCATCCGCCGCCAGGAACTGCTAACCCGTGTGGCCGGGTTTGAGCTGATCAGCAAAGACTGCGGGCACGTCGGCTACATGGTCACGATGACCTGTCCAAGCCGGTTCCACGCCCGAACCACCGTAGACGGGCGCTCGGTCGAAAACAAGAAGTTTTGCGGGGCAACACCAAACGAGGCGCAACAGTACCTCTCGAAACAATGGTCAAAGTGCCGTAGTGCTGCGGCCAGGCGCGGCATGGACTGGTACGGGTTTCGCATCGCCGAACCCCAGCACGATGCAACCCCCCACTGGCATTGCCTGCTGTTCTTTCCCGCCGACAAGGTGGAAGCCATGAAATACCTCGTGAGCCGGTATTTCCTGCTGAACGACAGCCCCAACGAACCGGGCGCGCAAAAGCACCGCGTGGACTTCGAGCGAATCGACCCGGCCAAGGGTTCGGCGGTGGGCTACGTTATCAAATACATAGCAAAGAACATCGACGGCCACGGCGTGGGAGAGCACCACAGCAAGGAAAACGGCGAAACCTACGTGGCTGACGTGGACCTGGTGGGAGACGTGCAGATAACCCCATCCCAACGGGTAGAAACCTGGGCCAGCACCTGGCGCATTCGGCAATTCCAGCAGATCGGCGGCGCACCCGTGGGCGTATGGCGTGAGCTGCGCCGCGTGCACCCCGACCAGATGCAGGCCGATGCCCCGGCCCCCCTGATCGCCGCCATGTCGGCCATCAACGTCGGCAAGGTCGAGCCGGGGGCGCAGTCGGTGGCCTGGAGCAAATACAACCGGGCGCAGGGCGGCGTGAGCTGCAAGCGCGATGACCGCCCGATCAAGCTGCACAAGGTCGAAACCGGCGAGTGTGGCCGCTACGGCGAGGCCATGGGGGCCAAGGTGCTCGGCATCGTCGCCAGCGGCGTGCAGCTCTTCAAAAATCACATTCACGCCATGGACCCAGCGGCCAAGCCTTTCCAGCGGCTGGCGATGTGGACTGTGGAATCTGAGCGGGCCGAATGGGCGACCGGACTGGGGATCGATGCGGCCATGCAGGCTGCGGAGTCCGCATTTTCGGGCCGTGCAACGGCCCCTTGGATTCATGTAAATAACTGTACGCGGCCAGATCCGGCCACCGTGTCGAGCTTCGCCCCGGTGCACGAATTCAAGCCAAAAAAACGCCAGTTTTTCGACTGGACAACCGCCACGGGGACGGATTCCCCGGATCAAGAGGATGAAGAAAATGAAATTTACAGCGGCACAAGCGGTCAAGGTGGTTGACGCGGAGTTAGAGCGCCATGGCGAGGTGGGCACCGTGGTGGGCAGCGATGCCGACACGGGCGAAATCGCGGTCAAGATGGACGCGGATGGCGAGGTCGAGCACTTCAACCCCGACGCGCTGGCGGGACTCTAAAAAATGGCCCGCGTACCACGCCAAAAGCTGGGGCGCGGGGCCTGTCCGCACTGCGGCGACCCGGTGACCTATTACCGGACCGCCAGCGGCTTGGTGGCGTATGCGTGCGATGCGCACCCATGCGACCACAACAGTTTTGCACCTGAAAAAAGTGCAACGGCGCAAAAGTGGCTTGCAACCATCAAAACGCGCTTGGACCTGGACGATGCCCCCAAAACTGCGCCAGTGGAAAAGCCCACGGCCAAAGCGGAACCGACGACAAAACCAAAAAACAGTGTGTTCGCTTTAGGGGATTTGTGACATGGCAAAAGAAGTAGCAACCGGCATCGAAGCCCTGGCCCAGCAGGCCGACAATTTGGAAACCCTGAGCACCGGCCCGGATGCGCCAGGGCAGGGCGGGGCGGCTGAGGAAGTAGCTCCTGCGGTCCCCACCAATGCGGAAATCATCGGCGGTGCCGTGCAGATGGTGCGGGATGTGCTGTGCATGGTGCTGGATCTGAAAACCCCGGCATCCACCCTGCACGATGGCAACTGCCAGCACCTGGGCGCGCTGTGGGGCGCGGTGGCCGACAAGCGCGGCCTGGATCTAAATTCCATGATGGGCGACTATGCGGCTGAGGTCGCGGCGGTGGTGGGCACCGTGGTGATCGGGCAAGCGGTGATGCGCGGCGCACGCGCCGAACTGGCCGCACGCGCCCCGGTGGATGTGGAAGAAAAGCCAGCCCAGCCAGGCGGTGAAGACGTTGCCCAGTGAAGCCCAGCGGCTGGCCGCATTCGGGGCCACCGGCACCGGCAAAACCGCCTGGATCAAACAGCAGATTGCCCGGATGGCCCCGGCCCGGCTGCTGGTGTGGGACTTCAAACACGACCCCAAACTAGATGACCTGGGCACGCCCTTCGATGACCTGGGGGCCATGATCCGGGCCAGCACCGGGGCACGCTACAAAAACCGCTACCGCGTCAACCATGAGAAGGACGTGAACGCCCAGTTTGAGCTGTTCTGCCTGCTGGCCTGGAACGTGCCCGGTGACGTGCTGATGTTCGTGGATGAGCTGCCCGAAGTGACAAAGGCCAACCGTGCCCCGCCCGCCTGGCGGCGCTGCGTCAACGTGGGCCGGGAGCATCGCGTGGGCGGCGGCATGGGGCGGATCAGCATCATTGCAGCAGGCCAGCGCCCAGCGGAGTGCGACAAGTCATTTATCGGCAACTGCGATGTGATCCACACCGGGCGGTTGGCCGATGCCGCCGACGCGACCAAGATGGCCCGATCCTTCGGCCTGAAACCCCACGAACTGCAAAACCTGCCCAATCTGCATTGGGTCGAAAAGCGCGAAGACACGCCTGGCGTGGCCCGTGGTGTGTTGTCTTTTGGAAAAAACACGTCCTCAGGACCAAAAAAAACCGGTCCTAAGGTCAAGGCGGCGGTGGTTCCTTAGGAACCTTTCCTAAGGGCGTGTTTTTGCCCAAAGCGGCGGGAAAAAGTGAAATCGGGGCTCTGAGCAATCAACCCCTTTTTTACACACAGAAAACCCGCCTTATGAACCTGTCCACCTCCCAACTGACCAAGCTCGGCATTGCGCTGGGCATCTGCTACGCGGCCTATAAATTCGGCCCCCAGCCTGCCAAAGCTGCGGCTCTGGGCGTGGCGGGCGTGATCGTCGCAAAGCAAGTGCCTTACGTCCAAGACGCATTGATCTAAGGGCGCAGCATGAACAAGCAAATTGCCCTGGACCCGTTTCAAAACGTCGTTGCCTCCGGTGTCGCCATCTGCGACCTGAACAAGCTGCTGGGAACCGTACTGGAAAAAATCACCCTGACCTTGGGCGGCACCTTCACCCGCTCCATGATCAGCTACATGTGCCTGAAAGCCAACGGCAAAATCTTTTGGGAGTCCGACGGCTCCAAGCTGGATCTGTCCAACGCCTACAACGGCGGCGTGTCGGATGCCACCGTGCTAAAAATCGACTTCATGGACCGCAAGTCCGTGACTGTCAACGCCCGCCAAGTCGGTGCCTTTGATCTGTCTGCGGGTTCGGGTGTCGCCAGCCTGCGCATGGAAGTCACCATTGCCGGTGCCACGGCCCCCACGCTGGTGGGCTTCGCCGATGTGTCGCCCCCAAATTCGGACCCTTCGGAGGTCATGATTCGGGGCCTGCTGGAGCGTCGCCACCGTGCCACCGTGGTCATCGGCGGCGCGGGCACCTTCGCCCTGCCGGTGCCCCATCTGGACCCTGCGGGCGGCGGCTCCAACTATCGCCGCATCTTGGTCTACTCGGCCAACTGCAACGCTATCAAAACCGTGCGTGCCGGTGTGACGGAACACGAACTGACCAAGTTGCAAAACGAGGCCAGCCAAAAAGACAACGGCAAAGTGCCGCAAGCCGGTTTGATCGTGTTTGACCCGGTGCAGGACGGCCAACTGTCGGGCCGCACCTGGGATACGCGCCCCAGCTCGTCGGTGAACTCGGCCCAGTTCTACGCCAGCTTCACCGCTGGTGAAACGATCACCATCGAAACGGAAGAACTGATTCCGCTGGCGGCTTACTGACCATGGACAACGCGCAAGCAAACCAGATCAACACGCTGCGCGGCTTCGTGGGCGTGTTGAATGGCTACCTGGGCAGTGACCAAAGTTTGGCCCAGCAGGATGCATGGGTGGGCAACAACCCCGGCCAGTACCAAACGATTGGACCTTACAGCGTGGGTATTGAGGGTTCGCCCGTCAGCACCATGCAAAACGGTGCGGTCGTGGTGTCTCCTGGCCTTGTGCTGATGCTGATGGGCGCGGCGGCTGTTTTCCTCTGGATGCGGTAGTGCCCGTGGGATACAGCGCATCCGCCTCGTCTGCCGCCTCGGGCCAGCAGTCGCAAACCAACGGCTACGACTTTGGTAGCGGGCAAGTCTGGAACGTCAACCTGGGCGGTTCCGGCACCAGCTACCAGGGCGCGGCGGCTAGCACCGGGGGCCTACAGCCCTGGATGCTGGCCGCTGCCGTCGTGGCCGTCTACCTGATGACCCGATGAAACCGGTGGAATGGACCCGCGAAGCCTTCGAGGCTTTTCGGCCTTCGGTGGCCGCGTCGCCTTGGGGCCTGGAAGGGCTGGCCGACGTGCTGACGGGTGCATTCCTCTACCAATTTGAAGCCGGTTCGCGCTCTGCTCTGGTGGCGGCGCGGCCCGTATATGTCGAGGGCGGCACGCGCCTGGACTTGGTGGGCCTTGTGTCTATCGGGGACCGGCTGCGCATCGAAGAATTCGGCCCGGAGTTTGAGCAAATAGCCCGCGCCCATGGCGCAAGTGAAGTGGCGATGTGTACCAAGTGGCCGCACGTCGTGCGCTCATGCCGCCGGGGTGGTTGGGCAGTGACCGGAACCGTAATGAGCAAGATAATCCATGAGCAGTAGCAAAAGCAGCCAGCAAGCCAACACCAGCACCACCGACCAACGGCGCGTGCTGGGGGAGGGCGCGCTATCGGCGGAAAACTCCAACGTATTCCAGACCCAAAGCACGGTCCACAACACGCTGGATGCGGAAGTCGCAAACCGGGCCATGGATACCGCCCGACTGTCCACGGCGGAAGCCCTGGGCTTCGGTAGTGATTCGATGGCTGCGGCGTTCAGCTTCGGCAAGTCTGCGCTGACCACCTCGGCCAACAGCCAGGCGGATGCCTTCGGCGGTGCGCTCTCGGCCATCGACAAAGCGGGCATGCGTGCGGCCAACAGCCAAGCGGATGCCTTCGGCTTCGGAAGTTCGGCGTTCAGCGGTGCCCTGGGTGCCGTGGACAAAGCCGACAGCCGGGCGTTCAGCTTCGGCGGCGATGCCCTGGCCTCGGCCTTCTCCTTTGCCAACGATGCCGCGAAGCGTGAAAACGCAGTATTGGATCAAACCACGGGCGTACTGAGCGATGCCTATGCAGATGCCAAAGGGCGCGGCGCGTTGACCGACAAAATCCTGATCGGGGCCATCTGTGCGGTGGCCCTGATCGCCTACATGGCAATCAAAAAATGAAGCCAGCACAGATCTATACCTACACCGTGCCGGCCAATGGCTCGGTGTCTATCGCGGTCGAGGGCAGCTTTTTCAAAATCATTACCTGCACCGGCCCGGTGTCGGTATCCGGCGACTTTGGCAAGCTCGGCCCGCTGCTGGCGGGCCAGGGCTTGAAGGGCCGGAACTCCGTCCGGTTCATGCTGGGCGATATGAGCGGCGCGGCCAATGTCGTGAGCATCCTGATCGCTGACGATGGATTCATTGATGACCGGATCAGCGGCGAGGTGTCGGTGATCGACGGGGAAAAAGCCCGGTCGATTGCGGGGTCTCTGTTCATCGGATTGCCATTGGCTCCTGCGGTGGCTGGACAAAGCAGTTACTGCCAGCTCTGGAACCCTTTAGGGTCCGGTGTCAATCTGGTGGTGAACCAGGTGAAGTTGAATTGCAACATCGCTAGCACCGTGCTTTTTTACTGGTCGATGGCGGCGGGGAATACGGATCAGACGGCGAACCAGGCGGCATCGAAAAAGCAAGGCGGGGCAATTCCGAAAGCCCAGATCCGCGTTGGTAGCAAAGCGGTGGCGACGTCGTTTTTTGCTGCGCCCAATCTGGTCGCTAACCAAGAGCTTTTGGTTCTGCCGCGTGGCCCTTTTGTGGTCGTGCCGGGATCTGGTTTGCAGATGGATCTGAACGTGGTCAATACCCTGTTTAGTGCCAATTTCGAATGGTACGAAGACCCTGTTTAACGATGAAAACCATCCTCCTGATCGCCCTGGTGCTGGGTGCCGCATATGTGGCGGCAACCCTGGAAATAGAGCGCAGTGCGGCCCAGTATGAAGACCTTGAATTACCCGATCAAACCACCGACTTTTTGGACGATGCCATCGTGACCTTTACCCCCAGCACCTATGAAACCGTGACCGCCGACGCTGACGCGCAGGCGGTCAACACCCGCGCCTTTTTGGACATGCTGGCTTACAGCGAGGGCACCGGTAGCCCCGACGGTTACCGGGCCATGTTTGGCTACCCGCGACGGGATCGCATTGTCAGCAGCTTGGCAGACCATCCGCGCCAGTATTTCTCGTTCACCGACAGCACCGGCCGCGTGCAGAAAACCAGCGCAGCCGGGCGTTACCAGTTCCTGGCCCGCACCTGGGATGAGCTGGCTAAAAAGCTGGGCTTGCCCGACTTCGGCCCCGACAGCCAGGACGCTGCCGCCCTGGAACTGGTGCGCCAGCGGGGCGCGCTCGGCGATGTGCGGGCGGGCCGCATCACTGCCGCCGTCGCCAAGTGCGCCAAGACCTGGGCCAGCCTGCCAGGCGCGGGCTACAACCAGCCGGAACGAAAAATGGATTCCCTTCTGTCCGCCTACCGTGGCGCGGGCGGCTACTTTGAGGCTTAAACAATGACTGCATCCCCATCCCCCAACAACATGATCATGCTGGCCGCGATTGGCATCGGCGCGTACTGGTTTATGACCCGCAAAGCTGCGGCCCAGCCGGTCTACGTCCGCCCCGGCGCGGGCGCGGCGCAAACCAACGGCGGGGCAGTCACCGGCCAGTTGATCAGCCAGGGCGGCAATCTGCTGGGCCAGTTGCTGAAAAACCTTGGTAGCGGCGGTGGTGTCGGTAGCGCGCTGGGTGCAAACAGCACCTACCAACTGCCAACCGGTGGCTATGCCCAGTACGTGCCCGACTACGCGCCCAGCAATCCGGTGTTGGACCTGTTCGGCGGCGGTGCAACGTTTGACTACGCCAACGCGTTCAGCTAACCATGAAAGTCGCGCCAGTCTCTGCGGATCTGCTGATCAAGCTGACCCTGATTGCTGCGGCGGTGGCCGGCATCTGGTACGTCGGAAAAAAGGCGACCGATACCGTCGCTGCGGCCTGGGAACCCCTGAGCAATGCGGTGATCAGCGTCGGCGAGTACGCCAGCGAAATCGCGCCCTATGTCACCCCCTGGAACCCGCAAAACATCGTCTACCAGGGCGTGGGATCGGTGGGTGGTGCCATCGTGTCGCCCACTGGCCCCGGTCGCAATGCAGATGGATCGTGGACGCTGGGCGGCTGGCTCTACGACATCAACCCCTTTGAACCCAAATACAAACCCTGAAAGCACCCCATGAAAGCATTTTTTGCCCGTCTCCGTGAGCCGTCCACCTGGGCCGGTATCGCCGCCATCGCAACCCTGGCCGGTGTGCCCGTCAACACCGGCACGCTGGGCCTCGTGCAACAAGCCGTGGTCGCTGTGGCGGGCATGGTGGCCGTGCTGACCCCGGAAAAGGCCGCGCAGTGATGACGGATGCCCTCTGGATCGCGGTCGCGGGGGCCGGGATCAACGCCATCGCGCTGTGGGCCACGTTGTCGACCAAGCTGGATTGGATGCGCTCCGACATTGAAGACTTGGAAGACCGGGTAGGCCTGCTGGAGCGCCGAAAGTGAAAATACCAGAATTCATACCGGGGCCAACGGCCATCGCCCGTGAGGCTGTAATCGTCGTGGGCGGGGCCTTGCTGGCCGCGTTCATCATGAGCCAGCTACCTGGGGTCAAAAACTACGTGAAAAAGGCGTGGGCCTGATTCTGGCAAGCCCTGGACCCATAGAAAAAGCCCCGACTGCCGGGGCTTTTTTGCGTCTACATGAAAAACCAGCGTTCGGCCCCGTCGTTGCCGGGTGGGCGCAAGTCGTGGAACGTGCCGCGCAGCTTGGCGTGGCGGATCTTGTCGGCCACGTTGTAGCCTTTGACGTACCAGGCGGCGCGTGGGCTATCGGGGTCCATGCGGGGCACGCACACCAGCCATTTGCGGATGTCGAGGGTGGTTACGGGAACTTCGCCGAACAAGTCGCGGGCGTAGGGGGTGGGAATCGGGGGCATACGTATGGAATTGAAAAAGCCCGGTGATCCTGGCTTGAAATAAAGCCAAGAAACCGGGCCTAGCGCTTATAGATTAAGCGTGTGCAGCTACTGATTCAATAGCAAGCGTTTGTTTACATAATATACATCGTATAAAGTAATGCTCACTCTACATGCGTTAAGTTTCCACGCTAACTTGTCCCGGCCTTCAATGACAACGCCATAGCCTGTGCTCATCGAACGGGATGGCATCCGAGCCCAGATAAGACTGCGCCGCGAGCCTCAAAGGGTGTACGCTGGTTGACTGTAGCTTGGTCAACCGGATGACGGTATCAAACCACCCGGTCGCGTTGACTGGGCTCCAGAACAAAATGGCCCTGAATGCTACATTTAACATAGCTTTTAGTGCATGTGCAATAAGCTCGGGATTCTGTTTTTCTGTATTTTCAATCTCAAGGATTGCCCCTGTAAGCTTTCGCTTGGGATTGCACTTGGGCCCGTTGCACCCATGTCCCAGGTCTCCCGGCACCACCGCTACGCCAAGTGTGCCGTGCCACAGGCTTTATAGTCTGACCAAAAATACAAATTGACACACTTAGAGACGCAATGAGCCTGCATCCACGATGACGACCCAGCTTTCCCGACGCCACTCCGGCGCTGTCCACGCATGGGTGGTGGCAGTCCTGGTTTTTGTGTTCACCGCCTGTGGATCGGCGTTGCTGGTGTGGAACATGGAACAGCGTCGAGTGCAAAGCGAGCGTGGTCGCGTGGATAGCATCGTGGCAGACCGGGCCCACGCGATCCAAAGCATGGTGGAACGGGCGCTGTCCAGTACCTACGCGCTTTCGGCCATGGTCCACCAGGCGGGGGGGCAATTTTCGAATTTTGAAGGTGTGGCCAGCGAAATGTTGCCTTTGTATCCTGGGGTGACTACGTTAGGCCTTTCGCCAGGAGGCATCGTCCGCCAGGTGGTGCCCCTGGCCGGTAACGAGGCCAGCCTGGGCTTCAACCAGCTCAAGGACCCGGTCCAGGGCAAGGAGGCCAGCCGCGCAGTGGAAACCGGCAAGCTGACATTGGCGGGGCCGCTGAACCTGGTGCAGGGGGGCTTGGGCATCGTGGGCCGACTGCCGGTGTATCTACCGAATTTCCCACAAACAAGTGCAATCCCCTCGGCCGCGCAGTTCTGGGGTTTTGTCTATGTGGTGATTCGGCTTCCAGAGGCGCTGGCAAGCAGTGGTGTGGCGCAGTTGACAGAGCATGGCATCGCTTACGAACTGTGGCGCATACAGCCAGACACCCAGAAGCGGCAAACCATCGCTACATCTGGTACCCAGGCATTGAACAATACTGTGGACCGGGAGGTTCTGGTGCCCAACGGGCGCTGGGTATTGAGTGCCGCGCCCATTCAGGGTTGGGGTGATCCTGCCGGGTTGGCATTCAAAGTGGCGCTGGGCCTGCTTTTCAGTACCTTGTTGGGTTGGGCGGCCCATCTGCTGATGCAGCTCAAACGCCAGGAGCAGAACCTGGAGGCCCAGGTGGCCGAGCGTACCTACGAGATTTCTGCCACCCAAAACAAGCTGCAGGCCACGCTGGATGCCATTCCCGACCTGATGTTTGAACTCGGCCTGGACGGCACGGTGTACGACTGTCGCATGCCCCCTGCTCTGCTACTGGATATCCGTCCCGAAAAGTACCTGGGGCGCAAAGCCGCTGAGGTGCTACCCGCCGATGCCGCCCGCACAGTGGAGACATCCCTGGACGAGGCTCAGCACACCGGGCGCTCGGAAGGTGGCCAGGTGGAGCTGCCGTTTGCCCAGGGGCTGCAGTGGTTTGAAATCTCGGTGGCACGCAAAGCACCTTTGGATGGGCCAGGCCAGGATGCCCCGCGCTTCATTCTGCTGGCCCGCAACATCACCCAGCGGATACAGGCGGACCAGGATCTGCGCATTGCCGCCACTGCGTTCAACGCCCAGAGCGGCATGGCGGTAACCGACGCGCACCGCCGCATCCTGCGCTGTAACTCGGCATTCACCCAGATCACGGGTTACGCCGAGGCTGATGTGCAAGGGCAGAGCCTGAACATCCTCAACTCGGGCCGCCACCCGCGCGAGTTCTACCAGGCGATGTGGGACAGCGTGGATGCCACCGGCACCTGGCGCGGCGAAGTCTGGAACCGACGCAAGGGCGGTGACATCTACCCCGACTCCCGCAGCACCACGGCCGTGAAGGACGACCACGGCCAAATTACGCACTACGTCAACACCTTCAACGACATCACCCAGCGCAAGGCCGCCGAGGAAGAGATCAATCAGTTGGCCTTCTATGACCCGCTGACCCATCTGCCGAACCGCCGCCTGCTGGTCGACCGGCTGCGCCAGGCGCTGGCGCTGGGCGTGCGCAGCCACCACTTTGGCGCGCTGCAGTTTATTGACCTGGACAACTTCAAGGCTTTGAACGACAGCCTGGGCCACGATATGGGCGACCTGCTGCTGCAACAGGTGGCCACCCGCCTGGCCGAATGTGTACGCGCTACCGATACCGTGGCTCGCCTGGGCGGCGACGAGTTCGTCGTGCTGTTGACCCAGCTCAGTGCCGACCGCGACGAGGCTGCCGCCCAGGCGGAGACGGTGGGTGAAAAAATGCGCGATGCCATCACCCAACCCTATCTGCTGGAGACGCATGAGCACCAGTTGTCAGCCAGCCTGGGCATCACTCTGTTTATGGGTACAGGGGCCAGCATCGACGAACTACTGAAGCAGGCCGACCTGGCCATGTACCAGGCCAAGGCAGCCGGGCGCAACACACTGCGCTTTTACGACCCGCAGATGCAGGCGGTGGTCAACTCGCGCGTGGCTCTGGAGGCCGACATCCGCCGCGCGCTGCTGCAGCAGCAGTTCCAGCTGTATTACCAGTTGCAGGTGGATGCCCTGGGCGTGTCGGTTGGGGCCGAAGCATTGCTGCGCTGGCCCCACCCCTTGCGCGGTATGGTGCCGCCCAACGATTTCATCCCCCTGGCCGAAGACACCGGTTTGATTCTGCCGCTGGGCCACTGGGTGCTGCAGCAGGCCTGTACCCAGCTCCATGCCTGGAGTCTGCAGGCCCATACCCGGCACCTGACGCTGGCGGTGAACGTCAGTGCCCGGCAATTCCGCCAGCCTGACTTTGTGGCATCGGTTCTGCAGGTGCTGGGTACCACCGGAGCCCCGGCGCGGCTGCTGAAGCTGGAGCTGACCGAGAGCTTGCTGGTCAATGATGTCGAGGAAACCATCGCTAAAATGCGTGCGCTCAAAGCCCAGGGCGTAGGCTTTTCGCTGGACGACTTTGGTACCGGCTACTCGTCTCTTTCTTACTTGAAACGTCTGCCGCTGGAGCAACTGAAAATCGACCAGTCTTTTGTGCGCGACCTTCTGACCGACCCCAACGATGCCGCCATTGCCCGCACGGTCATTGCACTGGGCCACAGCCTGGGCCTGGCAGTGATTGCCGAAGGCGTAGAGACCGAGGCACAGCGCGGTTTCCTCGCCGCGCAGGGCTGCGATGCCTACCAGGGTTACTTATTCAGCCGCCCGCTACCGGTGTTGGCGTTTGATGCATGGCTGCTGAGCCACGTGCAGGCACCATCGGAACAGTCGGCGTACTTTCCTGTCATCTGATCTCCTATGCCCAAGACACTCAAGCTGATCCTGCTGTCCCTGCGTGACTTGATCGTTTCTGCCGGACCGGTGGTGTTCATCGTGATCGGTGCGTTGGCCGCAGCCTATTGGTACCTCGATCCGCAGCCACCGAAAACCGTCACCCTGGCCACCGGCCCGGACGGCAGCGCCTACGCCGAATTCGGCCAGCGCTACGCCAGCGCGCTCAAGGCCAACGGCATCGAGGTGGTGCTCAAACCTACCGACGGAGCAGCCGACAACCTGCAAATGTTGCGCAACGGCGAGGCCGATCTGGGCTTTGTGCGTGGTGGCAGCGCCGACCCGGTGGCCGACGAAGAGGCCGGTCTGATGTCTTTGGGCAGCCTGTTTTACGAGCCGCTGTGGCTGTTCTACCGCAGCGACGCGGCCCGCAAGATCGACCCCGCAACCGCCACGTTGACCGCCCTGCCCCAGTTGAAAACACTGCACATCAACATCGACAAGCAAGGCAGCGGCGTGCCCGACATCGTGAAAAAGATGTTCAAGGCCAACCACATCGAGGCCCGCACACTGCGGCTGTCAAACCTGGAGCCCGGGCCCGCCGTGGCCGCGCTACTGGCGGGTAAATTGGACGTGGTGGTGCTGGCCTCGGCACCCCAATCACCGCTGGTGCAGCGCCTGTTGCGTGCCCGCGGCATCCAACTGATGGACTTTGGCCAAAGCGATGCCTACGCCCGGCGCTTCGCCTTTCTTTCCGCCGTGACGTTGCCACGCGGTGTGGT
Organism: uncultured Albidiferax sp.; assembly: GCA_963513125.1. Classification (GTDB taxonomy): domain Bacteria; phylum Pseudomonadota; class Gammaproteobacteria; order Burkholderiales; family Burkholderiaceae_C; genus Rhodoferax_B. The sequence continues at coordinate 308,289 of CAUPPH010000005.1, read as the reverse complement.
CGACCTGGCCGCCGACATGCCGCCACACGACGTGTCCATGCTCGCTGCCACTACCTCGCTGATCTCCAGCGACCAGACCCACCCTGCCCTGCGCCAACTGTTTGCCCAGAGCGCGCAAACCGTGCACAGCGGCGCGGGCTGGTTCAACCGGGCCCGCGACTTCCCCAACACGCGCACCAGCGAGCTGCCAGTCAGCCCCGAGGGTGACCGCGCCATCAACGGCACGCCGCCGTTCTGGCAGCGTTACCTACCGTTTTGGGCCAGCAACCTGATCGAACGCATGTGGCTGGTGCTCGGTGGCCTGCTGGTGCTGATGTTGCCCTTGAGCAAGATCGTGCCGCCGCTGTACCAGTTCCGTGTGCGCAGCCGAGTGTTCCGCTGGTACGCCCGCCTGCGTGAGATCGAAACCAAAGTCGATGCCCGCACTGGTGACCGTGAAGCCTTGCTTGACGAACTCGATGAACTCGACCGCGTCACCCACGGCATCACCGTGCCCCTTTCGTACACCGACGAGCTCTACGCCCTGCGCAACAACATCGAGGCTGTGCGCAGGCGCCTGCTGGCAAACTGGCCTAAAGAATCACCCCCCTAAATGCACAACGGCCCGTATCCACGGGCCGTTGTGCATTTCAGTGACTCCGCAGAACCGGCTGTGCCGGGCTGCGGGAATCGTCCTGCTTACTTCAACGCCTTGTAGCGCATCCGCTTCGGCTTGGCACCCTCTTCGCCCAAGCGCTTCTTCTTGTCGGCTTCGTACTCTTGGTAGTTGCCGTCAAAGAAGGTCCACTGGCTGTCGCCCTCTGCTGCCAGGATGTGGGTGGCGATACGGTCAAGGAACCAGCGGTCATGGCTGATGACCAGCATGGTGCCCGCGAATTCCAGCAGCGCGTCTTCCAAGGCACGCAGGGTTTCCACGTCCAGGTCATTCGATGGCTCATCCAGCATCAGCACGTTGCCGCCCGCAATCAGGGTCTTGGCCAAATGCAAGCGGCCACGCTCACCACCGGAGAGCATGCCAACTTTCTTTTGCTGGTCGGCACCGTTGAAGTTGAAGCGGCCGCAGTAGGCGCGGCTGGCCATCTGGAACTTGCCCACGTTGAGGATGTCGAGCCCGCCCGACACGTCTTCCCAGACGGTTTTGTCGTTCGCCAGGTCGTCGCGGTGCTGGTCCACAAAGGCCATTTTGACGGTCTGGCCAATCTTCACTTCGCCCGAATCGGCCTTTTCCTTGCCCGCGATCAGCTTGAACAGCGTGGATTTACCGGCACCGTTGGGGCCAATGATGCCGACGATGGCACCGGCGGGGATCTTGAAGCTGAGGTTGTCGATCAGCACGCGGTCGCCAAAGGACTTGGTGACATTGGTGAATTCGATCACTTCATGGCCCAGGCGGTCGGCCACGGGGATGAAGATTTCATTGGTTTCGTTGCGCTTTTGGTATTCGAAGTCGCTCAGTTCCTCGAAGCGGGCCAGACGGGCCTTGCTCTTGGCCTGGCGGGCCTTGGGGTTCTGGCGCGACCACTCCAGTTCCTTCTTCAAGGCCTTGGCACGGGCTTCTTCGCCCTTTTGCTCGGCTTCCAGGCGTGCGCCCTTTTGCGTCAGCCAGTCAGAGTAGTTGCCCTTGTACGGAATGCCGGAGCCACGGTCCAGTTCCAGAATCCATTCGGCCGCGTTGTCCAAAAAGTAGCGGTCATGGGTGATGGCCACCACGGTGCCGGAATAGCGCTGCAGAAATTGCTCCAGCCAGTCCACCGATTCGGCATCCAAGTGGTTGGTAGGCTCGTCGAGCAGCAGCATGTCGGGCTTGCTGAGGAGCAGGCGGCACAGCGCCACGCGGCGCTTTTCACCACCGGACAGTACGCCCACGACAGCATCCCACGGTGGCAGGCGCAGCGCGTCGGCGGCGATTTCCAGTTGGTGCTCGGAGTCGGTACCGGCGGTGGCGATGATGGCTTCCAGCTCGGCTTGTTCGGCGGCCAGGGCATCAAAGTCGGCATCTTCTTCGCCGTAGGCCGTGTAGACCTCTTCCAGGCGGGCCTTGGCAGTGAACACTTTGCCCATGGCGGCTTCCACGCTTTCACGCACCGTCTGGGTGGGATCCAACTGGGGCTCCTGGGGCAGGTAGCCGATGTTCAGGCCGGCCATGGGCTGGGCTTCGCCTTCGATTTCCTTGTCTAGACCGGCCATGATCTTGAGCAGGGTGGACTTGCCCGAGCCATTCGTACCCAACACGCCAATCTTGGCGCCGGGGAAGAAGCTGAGCGAAATGTCTTTGAGAATGTGGCGCTTGGGCGGCACGATCTTGCCGACGCGGTTCATGGTAAATACGTACTGGGCCATCTTTTTAGGTGTGAAGTTGCTGAAAAAATCTGCCGAAACGGGTCGGGCGAACGCCGATTATCCCAGCATGCGACAATCCACAGGTTGCGGCATTCCAATTGGCTGCAACGCCAGCACTTCGCTGGGGGCCAAAACCCGAGCCAAACAAGCTTGTTTTGCGTCCATTTTTTAAAAATGTCTGCCTTTGATTGGTGCCCCAGTTCACAACCAGGGCGAAAAGGCCAGCTTCCAAGCGCCCAGGACGGGCGCACAAAAATGAACTTTGAAGAACTGAATCTGGCCCCGGCCATTCTGAAGGCCGTGCAAGAGCAAGGCTATACCGAGCCCACCCCTATCCAGGCACAGGCCATTCCGGTCGTCCTGGCTGGGCACGACTTGCTGGGCGGCGCGCAAACCGGCACCGGCAAAACGGCAGCGTTCACCCTGCCCCTGCTGCAGCGCCTGACCGAGAGCGCTCCGGCAACGAATAAATTTGGTGGCAAGGGCATCCGCGCCCTGGTGCTCACCCCCACCCGCGAACTCGCCGCCCAGGTGGAAGAGTCGGTGCAAACCTACGGTAAATACCTGGAGCTGAGCTCCACCGTGATCTTTGGTGGCGTGGGTATGAACCCGCAAATCACCAAGGTCAAAAAAGGCGTGGATATTCTGGTCGCCACCCCAGGCCGCCTGCTGGATTTGATGCAGCAAGGCGTGCTGGACCTGGGCCAGGTGCAAATTCTGGTGCTGGACGAAGCCGACCGCATGCTCGACATGGGCTTCATCCATGACGTGAAAAAAGTGCTGGCCGCTGTGCCCAAAGACAAGCAAAGCCTGCTGTTCTCGGCCACCTTCAGCGATGAAATCCGCGACCTCGCAGCCACCCTGCTGAAAAACCCGCAAAGCGTGCAGGTCACGCCGCGCAACACCACCGTGCAGCGCATCACCCAGGTGATCCACCCGGTTGGCCGTGGCAAGAAAAAGGCCTTGCTGGCCCACATCATCCAGGAACACAACTGGAGCCAGGTGCTGGTGTTCACCCGCACCAAGTTCGGCGCCAACAACGTGGCCGAATTCCTGGAAAAGAACGGCATCACCGCCATGGCGCTGCACGGCAACAAGAGCCAGTCGGCCCGTACCCAGGCTCTGCAAGGCTTCAAGAGCGGCGATGTGCGCGCCCTGGTGGCCACCGACATCGCGGCCCGTGGTATCGACATCGATGACCTGCCGCACGTCGTCAACTACGAAATCCCGAATGTCTGCGAAGACTATGTGCACCGCATTGGCCGTACCGGTCGCGCCGGTGCCGAAGGCGCTGCTGTCAACCTGGTGTGCCTGGACGAAGAGGGCTTCATGCAGGACATCGAACGCTTCACCAAGCAAGAAATTGCCGTGCAAGTGATTGAAGGCTTCATGCCCGAACCCAATGAGCGCGCCGAACCCATCGCCATGGGTCGCCAGACGATCTGGGGCGGTGCCGGCAAGCCACCCAGCCGCGATGTAATGCAGGCCGCTGCCAAGGCAGCCCGTACCGAAATGCTGCAGCGCGTGCGCGACAGCAAGGGTGCCAACGGCGGCGACGGCGCTGGCCGTGGCGGCCCCCGCAGCAATGCGCCACATAACGCCCCCCGTAGTGGCCCACGTCCCCCTCAAGGTGATGGCATGGCTCCGCGCCCCCAAGGCGCGCGTCCACCCCAGGGTGGCCGTGGTGGCCGTCCTGGTGGCCCCGGCGGTGCACGCACCGGTGGCGGTGGCTACGGTGGTGGCAATGCAGGGGGTGGTTACGGCGGCGGCAATGGCGGTGGCAACAGCTACGGTGGTGGCAATGGCAATGGCAATGGCGGTGGCTACGGCGGCGGCGCCCAACCTGACCACACTCGCTCGGCTTCCATGGGCGGCCAGGGTCCTGCACCCCGCCCGGCCCAAGGCGGCCAGCCTGATCCCATGCGCACCAGCGTAGACAGCATGCTCGACCGCGGTCGCCGTGGCGGCTTTGGCGGCGGCAACCGCAATGGCGGTGGCGGCGGCGGCTACGGTGGCGGCAATGGTGGTGGCGGCTTCGGCGGTGGCCGCAGCGGTGGCGGCGGTTCCCGTGGCCCCGGTGGCCCACGTGGTTCGTTCGGTCGTTAATTTAAGTTTTTTTGGCCTCTAGCGCTTATGTCATAGGCGCTAGGTGCTATCAAATCAGGAGTACCTTAGTCTCCTTATCTGGCGCATGGCATTCGGCATGCGCCTTTTTTGTGGGCGTTTATTTTTACAATCAATGCCCTCCCCCATCTATTTAAAAAATAACACCATGCGACTTCTCCACACCATGCTGCGCGTTGGCAACCTGCAGCGCTCCATCGACTTCTACACCCAGATTCTGGGCATGCAACTGCTGCGTATTTCGGAAAACGCCGAATACAAATACACCCTGGCCTTCGTGGGCTTTGGTTCCAACCCCGACCATGCCGAACTGGAGCTGACCTACAACCACGGCGTGGACAGCTACGAACTGGGCACCGCGTACGGCCACATCGCCCTGGCCGTGCCCGATGCCTACGCCGCCTGCGAAAAGATCAAATCTGCCGGTGGTCAGGTCACGCGCGAAGCCGGTCCGGTCAAGGGCGGCACCACGGTAATTGCCTTTGTGACCGACCCTGACGGCTACAAGATCGAGTTGATCCAGCGCGCCGAACACGCAGGCGGTTCGGGCATCTAAAGCGTCCCCTATTTGGAGGACGAAGCACCCGCTCCGCGTCTTGACACCGCCCAAGCGCCGGGCGGAACATGGTTTCTTTTTGAGGAGACACCATGGCCACCAAAAAAGCTGTTCCCATCGTCGCCAAAACCAAGGCCTTGTCATTACACCTGGGGCTGAACGCCGTCAGCGGCGCTGCCTATTCGGGCTGGACCGGGCCCCTGGCGGCGTGCGAATTCGATGCCAATGACATGGCCGCTCTGGCCAAGGCCCAGGGCATGCAGCCCACCGTGCTGCTCACCAAACAGGCCACCCGTGCCAGGTTTTTAACTGCCCTGCGCAGTGCCGCCAAATCGCTGGTGGCGGGCGATTTGTTCTTCTTGACCTACTCGGGCCACGGCGGCCAGGTCAACGATATCGACGCCGAAGAGCCTGACGGCAAGGACGAAACCTGGTGCCTGTTTGACGGCCAGATCATTGACGATGAGCTGTACTTCGAGTACAGCAAATTTGCCGCCGGGGTGCGTATTCTGGTGCTGTCGGACAGCTGCCATAGCGGCTCGGTGGTCAAGGCCATGCCAAATGAGCCCGGCTCGCGGGCTATGCCCCTGGGGGTGGCCATGCGCGTCTACCGCGACCACCAGGCGTTCTACGACAAGCTGCAGGTGGACGTGGCCAAGGCCGCAGGCGGCCAGATCGCTGACCCCGATACTGCCTTGTCGCAGGTGACGGTCAGCAACCGCCTAACCGCCGTGGTCAGCCAATTCAAACCTTCGCTGGTGCTGGTATCCGGCTGCCAGGACAACCAGACCTCGATGGACGGCGAGCACAACGGCGCGTTCACCGAGCAGGTGCTCAAAGTGTGGGCCAACGGCACATTCAAGGGCACCTACCGACAGTTCCACACCAAGGTGCGCGCAGGCCTGCCGCCGACCCAGTCGCCCAACCTGTTTACGTTGGGCAAGGCGGGCAAGTTCTTGAAACAGAAGCCTTTTACGGTGTGAAAAAAAAGCGCCTGAATAGGCGCTTTGTGTTTTAGGCCTTCTTCTTCAAGGCCGCCGTGTCCAAACACAGCTGGGTGATGCGCCCCCAGTCGCCTGCCAGCATGGCGTCGGTGGGCACGATCCACGAGCCACCGACGCACACCACATTCGGCAGCGCCAGAAATTCGGGCGCGTTTTGCAGCGTCACGCCGCCGGTGGGGCAGAACTTCACGTCGAAGAACGGGCCGCTCCAGGCTTTCAGCATGGCCGGGCCACCGGCTTGCATGGCGGGGAAGAACTTCAACTCGGTGAAGCCGTCTTCCTGGGCCATCATGATTTCGCTGCCTGTGGCCACGCCGGGCAACAGGGCCAGGCCGGCATCGCGGCAGGCCATGCCCACAGTGCGGGTGTAGCCGGGGCTCACGCCAAACAGCGCACCCGCCTTGGCAGCGGCTTGTGCGTCGGCGGCGCTGCGGATGGTGCCTGCGCCGATGACGGCATCGGGCACTTCCTTGGCGATGCGTTCAATGCATTCCAACGCCTGTGGGGTGCGCAGCGTAACTTCCAGCATGCGGATGCCGCCAGCGACCAGTGCGCGCGCCAGAGGCACGGCGTGGGCGACATCGTTCAAGACGATGACCGGAATCACCGGTGCATCTTGCATGACTTGCAGGGCCGTCCAGCGGCCAGTGTGGTTGCTCAGACCCATGTGAGTGCTCCTTGTTCAGCAGTGAGGGCATTGCGGCGCATGCCGGAGAAAAGTTCACGGCCCATACCGAAGCCGTTCGAGGTGTGCAGTGCTTCTGGCATCGTCGCCAGGGGGCGTGCGGCCCATTCGGCATCAGGCACCAGGGCCTGCAGCGTACCGGCCACGGCATCCAGGCGCACCACGTCGCCATCGAGCAGCTTGGCCAGCGGGCCACCGGCCAAAGCTTCGGGGGATACGTGGATGGCGGCTGGCACCTTGCCCGAGGCTCCGCTCATGCGGCCATCGGTGACCAGGGCCACGCGGTAGCCCTTGCCTTGCAACACCGCCAGCGGCGGGGTGAGTTTGTGCAGTTCTGGCATGCCGTTGGCCTGCGGGCCTTGCCAGCGCACCACGCAGACCACGTCGCGGTTGAGTTCGCCCGCGTTGAAGGCCAGGTGCAGGGCTTCTTGCGAGTCGAACAGGCGGATCGGGGCTTCGATGATGTGCCGGTCGTCTGGCACGGCAGAGGCCTTGATCACGCTGCGGCCCAGGTTGCCTTTGAGCAGCTTGAGGCCGCCGGTAGGGCTGAACGGGTTGGATGCGGGGCGCACGATGGTGTCGTCGCCGGAAGCACCCACCGAGGTCCAGGTCAGGGTATCGCCCGCCATGGATGGCACGCCGGTGAATTCGCGCAGGCCGCCAGGGCGCACGGTGAGTACGTCGGCGTGCATGAAGCCCGCGTCCAGCAGTTCGCGGATGATGAAACCAGGGCCGCCTGCGGCCTGGAATTCGTTCACGTCGGCTTTGCCGTTGGGGTACACGTGCGACAGCGTGGGCACCACGTCGGACAAAGCGCTGAAGTCGTCCCAGTCGATCACGATGCCCGCCGCAGCGGCCACGGCCACCCAGTGGATCAGGTGGTTGGTGGAGCCGCCGGTGGCCAGCAGGGCGACCATGGCGTTGACGATGCAGCGCTCGTCCACCACCCGGCCGATGGGGGCAAAGCGTTTGGATTTCACGTCAGCCAGCACGGTACGGGTGGCTTCGCGGGTGAGTTCATCGCGCAGCGCGCCGCCGGGGGCCACAAAGGCGGTGCCGGGCACGTGCAGGCCCATGGCTTCAAGCAGCATCTGGTTGCTGTTGGCGGTGCCGTAGAAAGTGCAGGTGCCGGGGGCGTGGTAGGCAGCGGATTCGGCCTTGAGCAGCTCGTCACGGCCCACCAGGCCCTGGGCCGCTTGCTCGCGGACCTTGGATTTGGCGCTGTTCGACAGGCCCGACGGCATCGGGCCCGCAGGCACAAACACGGTGGGCAGGTGGCCGAACTGCAGTGCGCCGATCAGCAGGCCGGGCACGATCTTGTCGCACACGCCCAGCATCAAAGCGGCATCGAACATGTCATGGCTGAGGGATACGGCGGTGGCCATGGCAATCACGTCGCGGCTGAACAGGCTGAGCTCCATGCCCGGCGTGCCCTGGGTGACACCGTCGCACATGGCCGGTACGCCGCCCGCCACCTGGGCCGTGGCACCGTGCAGGCGGGCCTCGGCCTTGACGATGTCGGGGTAGGTTTGCAGCGGCGCGTGGGCCGACAGCATGTCGTTGAAGGCGGTGACGATGCCGATGTTCAAGGCTTTTTCAGTGACTACCTTGAATTTGTCGTTGTTGGGCATGCCGGCAAACGCGTGGGCCACGTTGGCGCAACCCATGCGCTCTGCCCCCGGTTTGCGCGTGGCGGCTGCGTCCAGGCGTTCTAGATAAGCGCTGCGGCTGGGGCCGCTACGCGCACGAATGCGGTCTGTGACCGCCGCTACCGTGGGGTGGAGTGTCATGGTCTTTTGGTAACTAAATTACAACCATAATGGTACTCCGTAACCGCATGGCTGGGTTGCCTGGGAGTTACCAGTAGGGTACGAAAGACCTCCGGGAAAACACCATGATGCTATGCTTTTTGGTTAAAAAAAGTATAGCTTCTACCGCTTATTGAATAAGCGATAGAGGTGCTTTTTATATGTAAAAAGGTCTTGAAATTTAATATCAGCCGCTCCAGCAAACCCGGTTGCGTCCCAGCTGCTTGGCCCGATACAACTGCTGGTCGCTTTGTTCCAGCAATCCGTCCGGCACCATGCCGCTGGGCGGTAATTTCACCGAGGTACCGCCCAGGCTGATGGACAGATGCGGGCCGACCAGCGATTTGTCATGGGGAATGTGCAGATTTTCCACGGCCTTGCGGGCTATCTCGGCGCAGACCTGGCCGCCCTTGGCATCGGTGTGCGGCAAGAACATCACGAACTCCTCGCCACCGTAACGGGCCACCAGGTCGGTCTCGCGCTTCAAGGTGTGTTGCACCGCACCGGCCACCTGGCGCAGCGCCCGGTCGCCGCCGCTGTGGCCATAGTGGTCGTTGTAGAGTTTGAAGTGGTCGACATCCAGCAGGATCACCGACACGTGCATGCCCGGCGGCCAGCGCAGTTGCAGCGCCTGCTCCAGGCGACGGCGATTGGGAACTTCGGTCAGGCCGTCCACCAGGGCCAGACGCTCCAGCAAGCGCCGGTGCGATACCGCTTCGGCATGGTTGCGCACCCGCGCCCGCACGATGGGCGCGTGGAAAGGCTTGGTGATGTAATCCACCGCACCCAGCAGCAGGCCTTTTTCCTCATCGGCCATGCTGTCCAGGGCCGAGATGAAGATCACCGGAATGTGGCGCGTTTCATCCTGGCTTTTCAGGGTGCGCAGCACCTGGTAACCGTCCATGCCGGGCATCACCACATCGAGCAGCACGATGTCGGGCTTGTGGCGGGCGGCCAGAGACAAGGCCATTTCGCCGCTTTTGGCCAGCACCACGGTGTAGTCGTCTTTCAACACCTCGGCCAACAGGCCCCGGTTGCCGGGCTCGTCGTCCACCACCAGAATTTTGGGCCGCTCGGTACTCATGGTGCCACGCCTTCTGTCAGAAGTTTTTGCAGCAGGAACTGCGCGCGCACGATAGCCGGGCCGTATTCCACCTCTTCGACCAAACGCACCAGCTCGGCCACAGCCATGGCATGCGGGCTGGTCAGGGTGCCCTGTTGCAGGGCGCGTACCTGTTCCAGGCTCAGGGCATCGTCTTGGCGCAGGCGGTGCAGCAGCAGTTGTACTGCCGGAATGGTGTCAAAAGGCTGGGTGGATACCGGAGCCGGCTCTTCGTTGGCCAGGCCGTTCAAGGCCGCCAGCACCGCGTCCAGCTCCAGCAGAAAAGGGGTGACTTCGACCGGGCCGGGTAGATGCACGCGGGCGGCGACCTCCACAGCGCGGGCGGCATCGGCCAGGGCCTGCGCGCCAATCCCCAGGGCGTTGGCCTTGAGGGTGTGGGCCAGGCGGTAAATGTCTTCGCGCTTGCCTGCGGCCAGCCATTCCTGCACCAGCAGCGCCGCACCGCCGTATTCGCTTGCGAAGCCGCGCAGCACGCTCAGGTAAAAGGGTTTGCGCCGCAGGTGGTGGGCCAGGCCCTTGTCGGTGTTGATGCCGCAGGCCTGCAGGCGGGGGAATGGGTCGTTCGCGCTAGGTGGCTCCAGAGGTATCGGCTGGGTGGCGGGCGGGACCACGGAGGGCACGAAGTCGTCTGTGGCATTGCCCGGCCCGCGTGGCAACCAGCGTACCAGCAAGCCAAAGAGTTGCTCGGGGTCGATGGGTTTGGTCAGGTGGTCGTTCATGCCAGACTGCAGGCTCAGCTCCCGGTCACCACTCATGGCGTGGGCGGTCATGGCGATGATGGGCAGTTGGGCGTAGCGGGGATCGGCACGCAGCAACTGGGTGGCGCTGATGCCGTCGAGTTCGGGCATCTGGATGTCCATCAGCACCAGGTCGTAGGGCGCGGCGCGCACCATGGCCACGGCCTCGGCCCCGTTGGCGGCCACGTCGGCCCGGATGCCCACCTCGGCCAAAAACTCCAGCGCCACCTGGCGGTTCAGCGGGCTGTCTTCGGCCAGCAGGATGCGGGCACCACGCTGGCGCAGCAGTTCCACCGGTTTAACCAGGTATTTCACCCGTTCCTGCCTGCGCTGCCGCATGGTGTCGCTGCCCATCAGTGATTCGACGATGGCATCGTGCAGCGTGGATTCGCTGACCGGCTTGGTCAGCACCTGGTCGATGCCGACGGCGGCGGCTTCGGAGCCCAGGCTGTCGTGGCTGTAGGCGGTGACCATCAAAATCGCCATCGGGGCATCGGTCTGGGTGTCGCGGCCAATGCGGCGGGCGGTCTCCACCCCGTCCATGCCCGGCATATTGCTGTCCAGCAGCAGCAGCGCGTAGGGATCGATCCCATCCTGGGCGTTGTGGATCATGGCCAGACCCCGTTCGCCAGACGACGCGCTGTCTGGTCGCATGCCCATCTGGGCCAGCATGCTGGTGAGCACCTCGCGGGCCAGGGCGTTGTCGTCCACCACCAAGGCGCGGGCCTGGTGCAGGCCGTCCACCACCGGGCAGTTCTGTCCATCGCCTTCGATGCGGGTGTCCAGGTCCAGCGGCAGGCTGAAGCAGAAAGTACTGCCCTGCCCCACCACGCTGTCGACCCGTACCGTGCCGCCCATCAGCTCCACCAGTTCCTTGCAAATGGCCAGGCCCAGGCCAGTGCCACCGTATTTGCGCGAGATGGAGTCGTCTTCCTGGGTGAAGGGTTCAAACAACTTGCCCAGTCGCTCGGGGGCAATGCCCACGCCGCTGTCCACCACACTGAAGCACATGCGCGCCTGCTGCAGGGTGCGGTTTTCGCAGCGCACCCGCAGAACCACCTCGCCGCGCTCGGTGAACTTCACCGCGTTGGTGGCCAGGTTGATGATGACCTGGCCCAGGCGCAGCGCATCGCCCACCAAGCGGCGGGGCACGTCGGGGGCCACGTCAAACAGCAGTTCCAGCCCCTTGGACTGGGCGCGCAGCGACACCACGCTGGAGACGCTCTTGAACACGTCGGGCAGGTTAAACGGGATGTGCTCCAACGCCATGCGGCCCGCCTCGATCTTGGAGAAGTCCAGCACGTCGTTGATGATGTCCAGCAGCGATTCGGCTGAGTTGAGTATCTTGTCGAGGTAGTCGCGCTGCTTGGGGTTGAGATCGGTTTTCAGCGCCAGTCGGCTCATACCCATGACGGCATTCATGGGGGTGCGGATTTCGTGGCTCATGCGGGCCAAAAAACTGGATTTGGCGGCGTGGGCCTTGAGGCTGTCTTCAATGGCCTGCGCCAGTTCCTGCGTGCGGGCTTGCACCTTGCGTTCTAGCGTGTCGCTGTTTTCGTCCACCTGGCGGGCCATGGTGCGAAAGGTCTGCGCCAGCATGCCGATCTCGTCGCGCCGCCCGGTGGGCAGGTCTACCGCACCGCTGGCCACGGCGTGGTAGTCGCCCGCCGCCACCCGGCGTGAAGCTTGCGCAAAGTCCTGCAGGGGCTGCACCACCTTGCGCCGCAGCACCAGGTACAGGGCCAGCAATTCCAGCACCAGTGCCACCACGCTCAAGGCCAGTATGAAGACCGCCGTCTCACGCGCCGTGGTGGTCAGCAGCGACTTGGGGTAGACGGTGACGAACCACCAGTTGGGCCCGTCCAGCCGCTCCACCGCCAGAAACGCGTCGTTGGCGGTGTCGTCCACCAGTGCGCTGTTCGGGGCACCGGGCGGCAAGGCTGCCTGGAGCTGCGTGTACATGCTTGACAGCACCGGGTCGCCTAGTTTTTGCACCTCCAGCACGCCTTTGGCCGCGTCCATCTCCTGGATCTTGTCGGGGTGGGCCACCAGGCGGCCATCGGGACGGATGATGAAGTTCTTGGCACCGGTCAGGTGGTCGTCAAACACCCGCTTGAACACGGCATTGAGCAAGATGTCCTGGCCCAAGGTGGCCAGGTGGCGGCCCTCCAGGTCTACCGGGGCCTCGGCGGACACCATCCATTCGTTGGCCGTGGGGTCAAAGTACATGCCGGTCCAGACGGTGGCGCGGCTGGGGTTGTTGGCGGGGGTGGCAATCTGCATCCACTCTTCTTGTGCCATGTCCAGCCCGGCTTCGGCGTTCAGGCCCCAGGGCAGGCCCGGCCAGTAGACGATGTTGAAGTTTTCCGGCGAATGCACATACACATTGGCAAAGCGGTTGACCCAGGCCGGGCCAAACCGGTCCAGCAGCCGCCACGACAGCACCAGGCGTTTGCGCAGGTCGGCATCGAGGCGCTCTGCAGGGATACCCGCAAACCCGCTGATGTTGCGGCTGATGGTGCCATCGGGCCGGGCCAGCCCCTCGAACGCGGCCCGGCGCAGGCGGGTGGAGCCGTCGGCACCTGTTGCATAGAGCTGGCCAAAGTCGGCATCCGACACTGGCCCCATGCTGCGGTAATCCTCAAGAAACTGGTGTTTCAGCACATCCAGGTTGTCCATGGCCAGCTTGAACACCGCACCTTCCTTGGCACCGCGCTCGGCGATGTACTTGCGCAGCTTGTCCTGGGTCTCTTGCGTGAGGGTGTGAACGATGTGGAAATACGACAGCAAGGTGACCGCTACCACCACGGCGGTGATGCGCAGCGACATCTGCAGCAGCGTGCGCATGGTGAGCGAATCGCGCAGACGGATCGGCGCATCCCGCTGGCGCTCCTCCGGGTATGAATCCGGGTGGGAGGATGCAGGGGTCATGGGATTTCAGCCATCGGGAAGCATTCCAGTCGCGAAGTGAATGCAACCGTGTTAATTGCAACATTAGGTTAACGGAGGTTGTCCTGCTTCGTCAATGTGCAGCGGCACCAGTAGGGCAGGACTTACGCTCGTCCCCTGTGCGCCCGGCGGGCGGCACAAGTGGCGCCGCGTAAGTCCTATGGGGCTTTGTTCGGCGGCACAATCGGGCCATGAGCCTATCCAACACCGCACTTGCCGACCTGCGCAAAAGTTATGAACGCGCCGAACTCAACGAAGAAGCCTCGCACAGCGACCCGCTGCAACAATTCAGCCAATGGCTGGAAGAGGCCATCGCCGCCCAGGTGCCTGAACCCAACGCCATGACCCTGGCCACCGTGGGCCACGATCTGCGCCCGTCCACCCGCATCGTGCTGGTCAAGGGTTATGACGAGCGCGGCATCACCTGGTACACCAATTTTGAGAGCCGCAAGGGCCAGGAGCTGGCGGGCAACCCGTTTGCGGCCCTGCAGTTCCACTGGGTGGAGCTGGAGCGCGTGGTACGCATCGAAGGTCGGGTCACCAAGGTCAGCGACGAAGAAAGCGATGCCTACTTCCACAGCCGTCCGCTGGATTCACGCATCGGGGCCTGGGCCTCGCCGCAGTCGCAAGTGATCTCGGGCCGTGGGGTGCTGGTGGCCAACGCGGCCAAGTTTGGCGCCAAATTCATGCTCAACCCGCCCCGCCCGCCGCACTGGGGTGGCTACCGGCTACAGCCTGACAATTGGCAATTCTGGCAAGGCCGCAAAAGCCGTTTGCACGATCGGCTGCGCTATACCTTAGAGAGCGACTCAAGCTGGCTGCGTGAGCGCTTGGCCCCTTAAATCTTTAAAGTCGCTGCATGTCTTCTGCCCGATCTACTGTCCAAAAGCCTGTTCCGTGGCTGGTTCCCGGCGAAGTGTTTCCGCCGGTCAACCAGGCCTGGGGGGCGCAGGACCCAGCCCCGGGCTTGCTGGCAGCGGGCGGCGCGCTGGATGTGGACAGTCTGCTACAGGCCTACCGGCACGGCATTTTTCCGTGGTTCAGCACCGGCCAACCGATCCTGTGGTGGAGTACCGACCCGCGCATGGTGCTCAAGGTGGATGCATTTCGTCTCCACCGGTCATTACGTAAAACCATAGCTAGCTTCGTAGACTCAACAAGCGCAGAGGTTCGATTTGACACCCAATTTTCAGAAGTAATTCAGGCCTGCGCGGGTAGCCCGCGTCCGGGCCAGTCGGGCACCTGGATCGTGGCCGACATGGTGCGCGCCTACGAGGCGCTGCACCAGGCCGGTTATGCGCACAGCGTGGAAACCTGGGTCAACGGGCAACTGGTGGGCGGGCTGTATTGCGTGGCCATCGGCAACGCCGTGTTTGGCGAGTCGATGTTCACCCGCGTGCCGGATGCTTCCAAGATCGCGCTGGCGGCCCTGGTGTGTTTTTGCCGCGTCCACGGTATTGCCATGGTCGATTGCCAGCAAAATACAGCCCACCTGGCATCGCTGGGTGCGCGCGAAATGCCCCGGTCGGCGTTTTGCGCGCAGGTGGATATCCATGCCAGCCTGCCAGGCCCGGTGTGGCAATTTGACCCCCGCTACTGGACCGCTCTGCAACCCCAACCGCTGGCTTCCCCGTGACACATCTCACCGACCTGCCCCTGCAAACCCTGCAGTTTTACGCCACAGCCCCCTACCCTTGCAGCTACCTGCCCGAGCGGCAGGCCCGATCCCAGGTGGCCACCCCCAGCCATTTGATCCAGACTGACACCTATTCCGAACTGGTGCGCAGTGGTTTTCGGCGCAGCGGCCTGTTCACCTACCGGCCTTATTGCGACGGTTGCCAGGCCTGCATGCCTTTGCGGGTGCGGGCCGCCAGCTTCAAGCCCGACCGCAGCCAGCGGCGCGCCAAGGTGCAACACAGCAGCTTGCAGGCCCGCGTGCTGCACCTGGGCTTTATGCCCGAGCATTACCAGCTCTACCTGCGCTACCAGAATGGCCGCCATGCTGGCGGAGGCATGGACCAAGACAGTGTGGACCAATACACCCAGTTTCTGCTGCAAAGCCGGGTCGATTCCCGCCTAGTGGAATTCCGAGAAACCCTGGAAGACGGTGCACCTGGCGCACTCAAGATGGTGTCGATTCTGGATGTGCTGGACGATGGGCTTTCCGCCGTGTACACCTTTTACGAGCCCGATGAGCGCGCCAGCTACGGCACTTACAACGTGCTGTGGCAGATCGAGCAGGCGCAACATCTGGGCCTGCCTTACGTGTACCTCGGCTACTGGATCGCCCAAAGCCCGAAAATGCTCTACAAGGCCCGCTTCACGCCCCACGAGGTCCTGCGCGAAGGATCATGGACCTCACCTTAAACGCGGCAATTTCACATCATGCAATTTGGCATTTCACAAGGTAAGATGCGATACATCCTGTGAGAAATGCCCATGAAAGCGACCGACCCTAGTATTCCTGCTACACCGACTGTCCAGGTGATCGAGCGCATGTTCGCCCTGATCGACGTGCTGGCCTCGCGCGAAGAGGCCATGTCACTGAAGGAAATCAGCGAAAAGACCGGCCTGCACCCGTCCACCACCCACCGCATCCTGAACGACCTGGCCACTGGCCGCTTTGTGGACCGGCCCGAGCCGGGCAGCTACCGCCTCGGCATGCGTTTGCTGGAACTCGGCAACCTGGTCAAGGGCCGCCTGAGCGTGCGCGATGCCGCCCTGACGCCCATGCGCGAACTGCACCGCCTGACGCAGCAGCCGGTGAACCTGAGCCTGCGCCAGGGCGATGAAATTGTGTATGTGGAGCGCGCTTTCAGCGAGCGCTCGGGCATGCAGGTGGTGCGGGCGATTGGGGGCCGCGCACCTCTGCATCTCACGTCCGTCGGTAAGCTGTTTCTGGCGATTGACGACCCGCAGCGGGTGCGGGCCTACGCCACGCGCACCGGCCTGAGCGGCCAGACCAAGAATAGCCTGACCGATCTGGGTCAGTTGGAGCGGGAACTGGCGCGGGTCCGCCAATACGGCATCGCCCGTGACAATGAAGAATTGGAACTGGGGGTGCGCTGTATGGCGGTAGGCCTGTACGATGACCAGAACCGCCTGGTGGCCGGGCTGTCCATCTCGGCCCCGGCAGACCGGTTAGACGAAAACTGGTTGCCCAAGTTGCAGACCACGGCCAATGCCATCTCGTCTGCATTGGGCTACAAAGTAGCTCCAGGCGGCCGGTAGCCGCTGGAGATTTTGGAGGATCAGCCCGCGATCTTGACCGCAGTGCGTGCAGTCATCACGTGGTTGGCTTCCACCCAGTGGCGAACGCGCTCGGCATCGGCGATGCGGCTGAGCTTGCCGGCAGAGTCCAGAAACACCATGATCAGTTTGCGGCCCGCCACTTTGGCCTGCAACACCAGGCACTGGCCGGCTTCGTTGATGAAGCCGGTTTTTTGCAGGCCAATGTCCCAGTCGGGGTTCTTCACCAAGCGGTTGGTGTTGTTGAACTGCATCATACGGCTACCGATTTCGACCTGGTAACCCTGGGAGGTGGTGAGCTCACGCAGTGTGGGTTCGTTGTAGGCAGCGCTGACCAGGGTGGCCAGATCCCTTGCACTGGACTGGTTGTCGCTGGACAAACCGGTGGGTTCTACATAGCGCGTGTCTTTCATGCCCAGGCCTTTCGCCTTGGCGTTCATCATGGCCACAAAGGTTGGCAGGCCGCCGGGGTAGGTGCGCCCTAGGGCGTGGGCGGCACGGTTTTCGCTGGACATCAGCGCCAGGTGCAGCAGTTCGCCCCGGCTCAGGCTGGAGCCCACGGTCAGTCGCGAACGGCTGCGCTTTTCGGTGTCTACATCGTCCTGGGTGATGGTGATTTCTTCGTCCATCGGCAAACGGGCCTCATTGATCACCACACCGGTCATCAGCTTGGTGATGGACGCAATCGGCAATACCGCCTGGTCGTTCTTGCTGAAAAGCACTTCGCGGGTGTCCTGGTCAATCACCAGGGCAACGCTGGACTTGAGCGCCAGCGCATCGGGCGCACCGTGCAAACCGGCCAATTCGCCAAACGAAGGCTTGGAAGGAATGATGGCGGCCACTGGACGCATGGCTGCGCGGGATTTGGCGGAAATTTTGGTCTTCGAAACCTTGGACACCTTGGACACCGCCAGCACTCTGGATGCCTTGAGCTCTTTGTTCAGTCGAGCTACGCGCACAGTTTTGGCACTGCTGCGTTTGGCCACCGCCACGCTGCCTTGGGTTTTCTGGATCTCGACTTTTTTACGCTGCGCCGCTTGCGCAGGTGCCGCCATCAACGTAACGGAGCAAGTAAAAATAGCAACAATTTGTAGCAAGCGGTTCAAAACGGGGCTTTCAGAGGAGGACATGGAATGATCTCCGGACATAAAGATGTGTGACCAAGTGTATCGAAATCGAAAACTTCACACAAGATCAAAGACTTAGATAAGCTTTTTAAAGTGCTATTATTTTAGAGCCGATTCTGCGCGCAAAGTGCGGGCCGTGCGCGGATTCAGCGTCAATCCCTGAGCCTTTACATACGGGCAACACGCCTACCTGTCCGCAAGCCACATTCACCGTGCATGGTTCTTGCTTATTTTGCCAAAACTACCGGCCGGCAGAAGCCGAACCCGTAGAATCTGCGTCGCGGCTTACCCTCGTAAGTCCATGCCAAACAATCCAGGGAAACCCATGAGTTCAATCAATTTCATTGGCGGCGAAAAGGGCGGCGTAGGCAAGTCCGTCACCGCCCGCGTACTGGCACAGTACTTTTTGGATACCGGCAAGGCCTTTACCGGCTTTGATACCGACCGTTCGCACAACTCGTTCACCCGCTTCTATCCCGATTTCGCTTCACCGGTGGTGGTGGACAGTTTTGAAGGGTTGGACGTGATCGCCGAGGCGTTCGAAGCCAATCCCGAGCAAAACGTCATCGTCGATCTGGCCGCCCAAACTGCGGCCCCACTGGCCCGCTGGATCCACGACTCCGACCTGTTTGAAGTGCTGGGCGATCTGCGTGTGGCGATCAATTTCTGGCACGTCATCGACGAAGGCAAAGATTCCGTCAATCTGCTGGCCGACCTGATGGCCAGCGTGGGCAACACGCCCAACTACATCATTGTGCTCAACCATGGCCGTGGCTCAGACTTCTCGCTGATGCAGTCTTCTGCCGCCATGCAACAGGCCCTGGCTTACGGCGCGCGGGTGATTGAGTTGCCACAGCTGCAGGATGCCAGCATGCGCAAAATCGACCGTCAAAGCGCCAGCTTCTGGAGCGCCGTGCACGAGCGCAGTGAAACCGATGGCCTGGGTATTCTGGAACGCCAGCGCGTCAAGACATGGCTGCGCAAGGCTTATGCAGGTTTTGATACCCTGCCGCTCTAGTCTATTCATTAGTTTGCTATAAAAAAAGGGGCAGTACCACATCGGTACTGCCCCTTTTTTGTGGGGAGGCTGGCTGAAATTAACCGGCGGTAGCTTCTTCCGACTCAGGCTTGGCTCGACCTTCACGCTTGGGCAACGGTTGGATGTCGAGCTCGACTTCTCCATTTTCCACGCCCTTTTCGTCGGTGGTGACCTTCATGTCCACCGTCAGGCGGCCGCCGTCAATCAGGCGACCGAACAGCAACTCGTCGGCCAAGGCTCGGCGGATGGTGTCCTGGATCAGGCGCTGCATCGGGCGTGCGCCCATGAGCGGGTCGAAGCCCTTCTTGCCCAGGTACTTGCGCAAGGTGTCGGTAAACGTGACATCCACCTTTTTCTCGGCCAACTGGGTTTCCAGTTGCAGCAGGAACTTGTCCACCACCCGCAGGATGATGGTTTCGTCCAGCGCCTTGAAGCTCACGGTGGCATCCAGGCGGTTGCGGAACTCGGGGGTGAACAGGCGTTTGATATCTGCCATTTCGTCGCCTGCCTGGCGTGGATTGGTAAAGCCAATCGTCGCCTTGTTCATGGTTTCGGCACCCGCGTTGGTCGTCATGATGATGATGACGTTGCGGAAGTCGGCCTTGCGCCCGTTGTTGTCGGTCAGCGTGCCGTGGTCCATCACCTGCAGCAGCACATTGAAAATGTCCGGGTGGGCTTTTTCAATTTCGTCCAGCAGCAAGACGCAATGCGGCTTCTTGGTGACAGCCTCGGTCAGCAGGCCGCCCTGGTCAAAGCCCACATAGCCCGGGGGCGCGCCGATCAAACGGCTCACCGCATGGCGTTCCATGTACTCCGACATGTCAAAGCGGATCAGCTCGATGCCCATGATGTAGGCGAGTTGCTTGGCCGCTTCGGTCTTGCCGACACCGGTGGGGCCGCTGAACAGGAAGGAGCCAATCGGCTTGTCGCCCTTGCCCAGGCCCGAGCGCGCCATCTTCACGGCGGAAGCCAGCACGTCCAGCGCCTTGTCCTGGCCGAACACCACGCTCTTCAGGTCGCGCTCCAGCGTCTTGAGTTTGCCGCGGTCGTCGTTGGACACATTGGCGGGCGGGATGCGGGCGATTTTGGCCACGATCTCTTCCACCTCGGCCTTGGTGATGGTTTTCTTGCGCTTGCTCGGCGGCAGAATGCGCTGGGCGGCGCCCGCCTCGTCAATCACGTCAATCGCCTTGTCGGGCAAATGGCGGTCGTTGATGTACTTGGCGCTGAGTTCGGCGGCGGCCTGCAGCGCGGCCACGGCG
Organism: uncultured Albidiferax sp.; assembly: GCA_963513125.1. Lineage (GTDB taxonomy): Bacteria > Pseudomonadota > Gammaproteobacteria > Burkholderiales > Burkholderiaceae_C > Rhodoferax_B. The sequence continues at coordinate 288,286 of CAUPPH010000005.1, read as the reverse complement.
TATTTCACGCCATGGTGCTCTTCAAAGCGCGACTTCAAACCCTTGAGGATTTCCACCGTTTCCTGGACGGTGGGCTCGACCACATCGACCTTCTGGAAGCGGCGCGACAGGGCTGCGTCTTTTTCGAAGATGCCGCGGTACTCGGTGAAAGTGGTCGCACCGATGCACTTGAGCTGGCCGCTGGAGAGCGCGGGCTTGAGCAGGTTGGACGCATCCAGCGTGCCGCCCGAGGCTGCACCCGCACCGATCAGGGTGTGGATTTCGTCGATGAACAAAATCGCGTTGGGCCGGTCTTTCAGCGACTTGAGCACGCCTTTGAGGCGCTGCTCGAAATCACCGCGGTACTTGGTGCCCGCCAGCAGCGCGCCCATGTCCAGCGAATACACCACGGCCTCAGCCAGGATTTCGGGCACTTCTTTTTGCGTGATGCGCCAGGCCAGGCCTTCGGCGATGGCCGTTTTACCCACGCCGGCCTCACCCACCAGCAACGGGTTGTTCTTGCGGCGACGGCACAGGATCTGGATGGTGCGCTCGACTTCGTATTCGCGGCCGATCAGCGGATCGATCTTGCCTTCCTTGGCCATCTGGTTCAGGTTCTGGGTGAACTGCTCCAGGGGCGAGGCTTTCTCGTTCTTCTCGCCGCCGCCCTCTTCGCCTTCGGCCTGGTTTTCAGCGGCCTTGACGGGCTCGGGCGGGTCGCTCTTCTTGATGCCGTGGGCAATGAAGTTGACTACGTCCAGGCGCGTGACACCCTGTTGGTGCAGGTAGTACACGGCGTGCGAGTCTTTTTCGCCAAAAATGGCCACCAGCACATTGGCACCGGTGACTTCCTTCTTGCCGCTGCCGGTGGACTGCACATGCATGATGGCACGCTGGATCACGCGCTGAAAGCCCAGCGTGGGTTGGGTATCGACATCGTCGGTACCGGCCACCTGGGGCGTGTTGTCCTTGATGAAATTACTCAACGACTTGCGCAAATCGTCAATATTGGCCGAGCAGGCGCGCAGCACTTCGGCGGCGCTGGGGTTGTCCAGCAATGCCAGCAGCAGGTGCTCGACGGTAATAAATTCGTGGCGTTGCTGGCGCGCTTCCACAAATGCCATGTGCAAACTGACTTCCAATTCTTGGGCAATCATGTGAATTCCTTTTTTGCCTTACTCATTTCGACACCTAACACTTATTTGTGACTCTCTTGCTACGCACTCTACATGGGTTGCGCTTTGGCTTATTCAAGCCTGCTGAATCAACCCACTGGTTCGCTGACGCATTGCAGGGGGTGGCCGTTCTGTTTGGCCGCTTCCAGCACCTGGTCCACCTTGGTGGCGGCCACGTCTTTGGAGTACACGCCGCACACGGCTTTGCCGTCCAGGTGGATCTTGAGCATGATTTGGGTGGCCGTTTCACGGTCTTTGCTGAAAAACTCCTGGATCACCACCACCACGAATTCCATCGGGGTGTAGTCGTCATTGAGCATTAGCACCTGGTGCATCTGCGGGGGCTTGATTTTTTCAGTGCGCCGCTCCAGCACGACCGAACCGCCGTCATCGGGAGTCGATGTCGGGGTGACGGGCTGTGGAGGCTTTTTGGGGGTTTTGGTGGCCATGAGGCCATTTTATAGAGCAGTTTGTGGCCCTGCCGAGGGCCTGTGCATTCCAGCTCTCACGCCAGTGTTGTGCTGACAGCTTCCCGGATGAACAAACCCGCGCCGTGCACCTTGGCATCGTGTTTGGCCAGGGCGGCGGCATTGGCCACTTCCTCCGCATGCCCGTACTGGCCCCGCCGGATGCGCACCGCGCCAATCGACAGTGTGGTGACGGGGAAAAATCGCGGCACGCCTTGCCGGTCTTCGGCATGGATACCGCCTTCCAGCCGGGCAGGCGCATCGAACAAGGCCAGGGCCCGCTCGGCAAACTCTTGCACGATGGACTCACAGCGCTGTACCCAGTCGCTGCTTTGGAACAGAAAGATAAAGTCGTCGCCGCCCACGTGGCCCACAAAGTCGCGCTTGGCATCGCAATGGGCCAGGGCCAGCTTGGCCACCAGGCGGATCATTTCGTCACCACGCCAGTAGCCGTAATGGTCGTTGAAGGGTTTGAAATGGTTCAGGTCGGCGTAGCAGGCCACAAAGTCCGCCCCCGCATCCATCAAGCGCTCGATATGCTGGCTGATGGGGATGTTGCCCGGCAAAAATGTCAGTGGGTTCGCGTGGCGAGCCGCCTCCAGCCGCACCTCGGTGACCGAGCGTACCAACTGGTCGCCGGTGCCCAGGCCAATGTAGCGCCCGTTCTCGGTCACGATGAAACCCTCGGTCAGGTAGCGCTGGTCTTGCGAAGTCAAAATGCCCACCAGCTCATCGACGTTGTGGTCACGCTCTACCAGGCGCGGCGCGTGGTTGGCGTTGGCCAGGCAGGGTTTTCGGCCATGCACCTCGCGGTAGTACGGGGTGGCGTAGTGGGTCATGAACTGGTGCCGGTTTACCAACGCCAGCGGACGGCCGTTGTCCACGATGGCAATCGCGTGCAATTCGTCGTGCTGCAAAAACAGGGCCGACAACTGGTCGTTGGTGGTGTGCAAATCGGCACAGGGCGCTTGCTGTACCGCCAGACCACGCAACACACCCGAGCGCGACACCCTTCCTGATGCGGGAAATATCGACACCATGGTGTCGTTCAACACCTCCATGGCGGCTTCGTGCACCTTGACCCGGGGTGTCTGCTCGGGCCGGCCCAGCAAATAGCCCTGTCCGTACGCCAGATCCAGGTCGCGCAGCACCCGCAGGTCATCCGGTGTCTCGATGCCTTCGGCCACCAGTTGGGTGCCAAAAATGGTGGCAATCTGCTTCAATGCCTGCAGGGTTTGCAGGTTGTCGGCGTGGTGGGCGATGTCTTTGGTGAAGTATTTGTCGATCTTGACGATCTCCGGCTTCACCTGGGACCATAGCCGCAGGCTGGAGCGGCCATCGCCGAAGTCGTCCAGCGCCAGCGACAAGCCAGCGGCGCGCACTTCGCGGGCCACCTCAATCAACTGGTCCATATTGTTTACGCGCTCGTGCTCGGTCAGCTCCAGCACCAGCATGCGCGGCAAGACCCCAAAGCTGCGGACCCACTGCACCAGCGTGGCGCAGCCCTGGCACTGCACCACGTCCACCAAGGCATCGGCGCTGATGTTGACAAACAGCCGCCCGGGCTCCTGCAAGCGGCCCCAGCCCTCCAGCGCCACACCGGCGCAGTACAGCTCAAACTCAAATACCAGCCGTTCGCTACGGGCGGCGTTGAACAAGGCATCGGCCCCAAACAAAGCCGTGCCCTCGACACCGCGAATCAGAGCCTCGTGGGCGTAGATACCGCCATTGCGTAAATCCACGATGGGTTGGAACACGGATTTCAGCGCGTTTTTACGCATCAGGTCAGCCAGTGGTCCCACCCCATGGCGCACCTTGCCCGGGAAGTAGTCGCGGGCCAGGCTCGGCATATCCACAGCGAAAGAATCCAAGGTGTCACTCCATCTGAACGGCAAAGACCTGGACCCTAAGGGATGCCGATGACAGCATGGTGAAAACGCACTGGATGTACGTTGCCGACTTTGAAAACCCGCAAAAAACCATATAAACTATATAAATCGTTTAACAGGAGTTTCATACATGACCACTGCCGCCAAAATTGCTATCACACCAACCCCTGTCACCCCTGCTGCTGCTGCTGCTGCGCCTGTAGTCGCTGCGGGCAAGCCCGTGGTAACGAAGAAGGTTGCGGTGCGTGCCAAAGCAGTCAAGGTTGCCAAGCCGGTCGCAGCTAAAGCCAAGGCCCCGGTGGTCAAAGCCAAGGCGGTGCCCGCGGCCAAACCCGCCAAGGTCAAAAAGCCCAAGCTGGTGCGCGACAGCTTTACCATCCCCAAGGCCGAATACACCGTGCTGGACGACCTGAAGCTGCGCTCCATCGCCCTGACCCAGCCCGCCAAGAAAAGCGAGCTGCTGCGCGCCGGTATCAAGGCCCTGGCCGCCATGTCCGATGCCGCATTAATGGCCGCTTTGCAGGCCGTGCCGACCATCAAGACAGGCCGCCCAGCAGCGGCAACCAAGCCTGCCGCCAATAAGGCCGTGAAGAAAGTTGTGAAAAAAGCCTAAAGCAGCTCTGGGGCCTGCACGGACACCAGTACCGTCTGCCCCACGCCATCGCGCTCGCGGTGGCGGAGCCACCAAACGGCCCCTTTGCGGACCGAGAAATCGGGTGTGGCCATGCCCAGCAATTGGGCGATGGTTTCCCCTAAAACCGGTTGGTGCCCCACCAACAGTACATGCGCCTTGCTGTCCGGCCACTGGGCCGCGGCCAGCAACTGCGCCGGGGTACAACCTGGTGCCAGCTCGGGGCGCAGCTTGAATTTGCGCCCCAGCGCCTGCACCGTCTGCTCGGTACGCCGGGCCGGGCTGGCCAGCACCCGGGTGCTGTCAGGCAGGTGCCGGTCCAGCCACTGGGCCATGCGCTGGGCTTGTTTGGTGCCGCGCGGGGTCAGGCTGCGGTCCAGGTCGTCCAGCAGGTCGCTGCCCTCCTCGGCCTCGGCATGGCGCCACAGAATCAAATCCATATCAACCCTCTTGCCTGCGGCGACGCTGGCTGTAGCGGTTCATCAGGGCCGTTTGCGCGCTGTGGCCGTGGGTCTGGGTGCGCGTGTAGCGGCCATCCGCGCCCAGGTCCCAGGCATCGCGCCCGTCCAGCAGGTAGGGCACCAAGCATTCGTCGATGACGCGCTGGCGCAGCACCGGGTCGGTCACCGGCCAGGCCAGCTCGATACGGCGCAGCATGTTGCGGTTCATCCAGTCAGCACTCGACAGGTAGAGTTCTTCCTGGTCGCCGCTGCCAAAGTAGAAGATGCGCGAATGTTCCAGAAACCGGCCCACCACCGAGCGCACCCGGATGTTGTCGGTCCAGCCCGGCACCTGCGCAGGCAGCATGCAGGCCCCGCGCACCACCAGGTCGATGCGCACGCCCTGCTGGCCAGCGTGCACCAGGGCTTCGATCAGGGCCTCGTCGGTCAGGGCGTTCATCTTGGCCACGATGCGCCCTGGTGTGCCTTGCGCCGCGGCCTTGCCCACGGCGGCGATCTTGGCAATCATCTTGCGGTGCAGGTGAAACGGGGCTAGCAGCAGGCTGCGCAGGCGCGGCAGCTTGCTTTGCCCGGCGATGTGCAGGAACACCTGGTCCATGTCGCCCGTCAGCGCCGCATCGGCAGTGAAGTAGCTGATGTCGGTGTACAGCCGGGCGGTGCGCGGGTTGTAGTTGCCGGTGGACAAATGGCCATAGCGGCGCAGTTGCTTGCCCTCGCGGCGCGTCACCAGCAGCATCTTGGCATGGGTTTTCAGGCCCACCACGCCATACACCACCTGGGCGCCGATGGATTCCAGCATTTCGGCCCAGTTGATGTTGGCCTCTTCGTCGAAACGGGCTTTCAGCTCCACCACCACGGTCACCTCTTTGCCCCGGCGCACGGCTTCGCGCAGCAAGGCCATCAGCTCCGAGTCGGGCCCGGTGCGGTAGATGGTTTGCTTGATGGCCAGCACAGCGGGGTCGTGCACCGCCTCGCGCAGAAAGGCCAGCACCGCGTCAAAGCTTTCAAACGGCTGGTGCGCCAGCACATCGCCCTGCTTGAGGCGCTCAAAAAACGATTGGCCCTGCGTCAACTGCGTGGGCCAACTGGCCTGGAAGCTCGGAAACAGTAGCGCCGGGCGGTCTACCAGATCAATCAGCTGCGTTAGCCGCGCCAGGTTCACCGGGCCTTGCACCCGGTACAGCGCCTGCTCTGGCAGGTCAAATTGCTTCAGCAAAAATTTGGACAAATGCTCCGAGCAGTCGGCCGACACTTCCAGCCGCACCGCCTGGCCGAAGTGGCGCACTTCCAGCCCCTGGCGCAGGGCGGTGCGTAGGTTACGCACGTCGTCTTCGTCTACCGCCAGATCGGAGTGGCGTGTCACCCGAAACTGCGAAAATTGCCCCACCTGGCGGCCCGCAAACATCTCTTGCAAATGGGCGCGGACCACGCTGGACAGCGACACAAACAGCATGCGCTCCCCCGCCACGGCAGCGGGCAGGCGGATGAAGCGCGGCAGCACCCGCGGCACCTTGACGATGGTGATGTCGTTCTCGCGGCCAAACGCGTCCTGGCCGCTCAAGCGGACGATGAAGTTCAGCGACTTGTTGGCTACCTGGGGAAACGGGTGCGACGGATCCAACCCCACCGGTACCAACAGGGGCCGCACTTCGCGCTCAAAGTAGCTTTTGACCCAGCGCCGCTGCACCGCGTTACGCTCGCCGTGCGAGATGATTTGAAAGCCCTGCTCGGCAAACGCGGGCTGCAACTGGTCGTTGTACAGCACGTACTGGCGGGCTACCAGCGCGTGGGCGGCGGTGGCCAGTGCCTTGAAGGAATCGACGGTGTAGACACCCCGGTAGTCGTTGCTGTGCGCGGCGATCAGGTGCGGGGCACCGCGCACCTCGAAGAATTCGTCCAGATTGGCCGAGACGATGCACAGGTAGCGCAGCCGCTCCAGCAGCGGTACATCGTCGCGTACCGCCCAATCCAGCACGCGTTCGTTGAAGGCCAGGATGCTGTGGTCGCGGTCCAGCAGCGCAACGGGGGAAGTGGAACCAGGGGAAACGTGTGGGGTATCAGAGTGGGGCATCAGTGGGTACAGGCAAACGGGCGCGAAGGGTAACAGCCAGTGTGCGTTGTTTTGATGTCAAATCAGTGACAACCGCGTGACGCTTTGTCGACAGGAAAAAGGGGCCTAAAAAAATGTGTTTTTAGGCCCCTGGTGCTTATGATTTCAGCGGATTATGCTATATTTTATATAGCACCCTGTTTCAGGTGCGGTGAATCAGCAAAGTCTCGTACACAAAGTTCTGCAGGATCACCTGGTCGGCGGCCTCGATGTCGTGAAAGTTGATGCCGTGCGAGTACACCGTATGGAAGGTGGCACCGTCGGCGGTACTACCCGCCGACTGCTGCACGCTGCGGATCGAGGCGGTGGTGGTGATGGTGACATCCCGGTCCGAGGCCTGGTCACGCAAGGTGAATTCAATGTCGATCAGGTCGCCCGAGGTGCCCAAAGGTCGGGCGGTGGACACCAGCGCGCCGCTCAGACTGATGTCGGACAGCGTGGCCATCTTGAAATTCTTGGGGTCGGAGCCGCTTTTGATCTTGACCGGCAGGTTGGCCTTGACCCGCACCGCCTTGCGCAAACCCACCTTCTGGATGGCGCTGGGGAACGCCAGCAGCAGAAAAGCGCGCGGCGCAGTGACCACCGACTCGATCTTGCTGCTGAAGGTAAACACCGAAACACCTGAGAACACGCGGATGATGACGCTTTCGCCTTCGGCCATGGCGCTGGTTTCCTGCGGGATCTTCAGCAGCAAATACTCGCCCGGCACAAATCCGATCAGCGTGGTGTAGTGCACCGAGGGGTTGACCGACTGGCTGGACATGATCTGCAGGCGTACTCCCACCTGTAGGTTCATGTCTTCAAACTCGATACTGGATTTTTTTGTCATGGCAATAGAGAAGCGGGTTTGTTCGTTGGTTACTTGAAAACACGCCTGTTTATGGCGTTGTATGCAAATTTTAGCCCCCGTAGCCCGCCCCTGGGGTCAAGCTAGGCCGCGGCTCCATAAAACGAAGGGGCATGGGGCGAAAAACTGAAATGCAGCGTGGGTCCGCTGATGTCGTTGAACGGCATGCCCAGCGCGATTTCCCCGGTGCCATGAAGCTGGCAGTCGTCGCGGCGCAGAGGTACGTCGGTGTCGCTACCGGTAAAGCGCACCCAGGTGCCAAAGCTGCTCAGGTCGGTGAGGAAAAATGCGCCGTTGCGCCATTCGATGCGGGCATGCAGGCGCGAGACACGGGGGTCGTGGATGGGAAACTCGGCCTGTTCGGCACGCCCCAGGTGCACGGGCATCTCATGCGATGAAAAACTGCGGCTGATGTCCAGGTAGGCCAGATGGATGCGTCCCTCGGGTGGCGCGCCGGGCCGCTCGATGTCGGCCAGGCTGGCCTGCATGGTGACGAATTCGGTACGGGCATCTTCTTGCCACTCGATCTTGTACAGCGGCACAGCCTCCTGGCGGCCACGCAGGTTCACCGGCCCCAGGCGCAAAAAGCGCAGGCCCAGGGTCTCGTCGACCTGGGATACCACCGACTCGGTCACCCAGATCTGGTTGCCGCCGGATAAATCGCTGAGGCGTGAGGCCACGTTCACCGCATCGCCGTAGCAATCGCCATCCACTTCCACCACCTCGCCACGGGCAATGCCGGCCTTGATTTCCATGCGGATGGCATCGGGCCACTTCTGCAAACGCTGCTGGTGGCCGCGCTGGATGGCGATTACCGCGTTGGCGGCATCGCCCGCGTCGGCAAATACAGCCAGTACGCCGTCGCCCAGCTTTTTCACCACGCGCCCCTGGTGGGCCTCGCAGACCTCGCCGATCCACTGGGTGATGCGGGTCACGGCGCGGGTGGCCTTTTCGTTGCCCAGGGCGACGTAGAAGGCTGTGCTCCCGGTGAGATCGGCAAATACGACGGTGGCCTGTACGCCCATGCTGGAGACTTTGGTAGTGGACAGAAAAATGGTGAATGCAGTTTAGTGCAGCAGGCAAAAAGCTATCGGTTTGTGTACGCCTTGCAAGACAAATTATGGAATGGAAACGCCGCCATTACTGCAGGCAACCCATGGCGTGTGCCGGTGGTGGCACCAACCGTGTTGGTTAGCCGCGCATTCTGTGCAACGTCTTACATCCGGTTACCAAAACAGGGCATTCGCACACCTTTGAAGACGAAGCTGTGCTACTGTAATGTGTAATTTGTCACACATTTGCTATTTAATTCAACTTTCCACATAAACCCGTACCTGCTCGCACCACCTTATGGCTTGGGATTCCAACTCCATCAAAAACAGTTTCTACAGCATCCTCGGTGTGGATACTGGGCGTGCGGACGCCGGGCGAGTGCAGCAACTGGAGCAGGTGCGCTCCGCCATGCTGGCGTGTTTGGACCATGTGGATGGCTTTGACGGCCCTATTTTGCGGCGGCGCGTGGCCTATGCCAAAGACGTGCAAACCCTGTGGTTCCTTCGGGCGGACTTGATGGGCGTGCTCGCCAGTCGCGCCGGCGAAAGCACTGCCCGTGCCCAGATGGACCAGATAGCCCCGCTGTTCCAGGGCCTTTTGCCCAAGGGCCTGGTGTCGCGCTCCAGCCGGTTGCGTTAACTTCAGTGGTGGTGGTGCCCGCTGTGGTCGTGGTGACCATGGTCATGCCCTGCACCGCCGTGCGACACATGGCCCCACACCACCATCGCCTCGCGTTCCTGCAGCGCCAGCTCCACCGTCGCGCCCACGGGCAGCAGCACCTTGGTCGGCACATGGCCGAACGGCAGGTTGGTCAGCACCGGCACCTTGAGCTGGCTGCGTAGCCAGGCGACCACGGTGGCCAGGCGGAACGTGCGGTCGTGCGGCACCTTGGTGAATTCGGTGAACTGGCCCAGCACCACGGCTTTTTGCCGCGCCAGCACGCCGCTGTAGAGCAACTGGGTCAGCATGCGCTCGATCCGGTAGGGGTGCTCACCCACGTCTTCCAGAAACAAAATGCCACCGCTGATCTGCGGAAAGTACGGCGTGCCTATTTGCGACACCAGCACCGACAGGTTGCCGCCCCACAGAATTGCATCTTTCAAGTAAAAGTCGCCATCAGCGCTTATTCCATCGGCGGTAGTAGCTACTGAATCGATAGCAAATTGAGCATCTTCGCGGCCCAGCCGCCAGCCGGTACCCTCGCCCTGCCCGGCCACCAGGTCATCAAAGCAGGCTTCCATGATGTCGTCGGGCGTGCCCTGTACGCCAAAGCCCTCGCCCAGTGCCGGCCCCGCCCAGGTGATAGCACCGGTTTGCGCCAGCAAGGCGTTTTGCAGCGCGGTGAAGTCGCTGTAACCCACAAACTGGGTGCCGTGTTCAATGGCCTTGGTCAGCGCCCGGTAGTCGATGCTGCCCAGAATGCGCGTGAGGCCGTAGCCGCCGCGCGTGGTGAGCGCAATGTCGGCACCGCTGGCGGCTGCCCGGTGGATGGCGGCCACGCGGGTGGCATCGTCACCGGCAAAGCGCATGTGGCTTTTGAGAGCGTCGGGGTCGATCTCGACCGCATAGCCCAGGGTTTTGAGCCGGGCCACGCCGCGCTTGAAGGCGGCCTTGTCGCGCACCGCGCCAGAGGGGGAGTAGATGTAGATATGTTTCACAGGGCCAAGTATCCCATCGCCTGAGCGGCATCTTCACCGGGTGGTTGCGGCAGGCTCACGCAAAGGCCTTTGAAAGCTTCACGCGGCGCCCAATCTTTGGCGGCCAACGCCCGCAGCGCGGCGCGGTGGCCGTTGTCGGGGAATGGGGCGGTGTCCAGGGGCGCGGTGTCGGCCTGTAGCCGCACCAGGGTCTGGATGCGCGCGGCGGGCAGCAGCGGCAGGGCATCCCCTTGCAGTACCAGCACCACCTGCTGGATGCCCAGCTGGTCCAGCCAGTCGCACAGCGCCTGGCGGTGCCAGTCCCAGCGGTGGAAAGTCTCTTTCTTGGGTTTGTCGCTACGGCCAAAACCCACCAGGTCCGGGGCCAGCACGCGGTAGCCTGCGGCGGCCAGGGCGGACAACATGGGTTGGAAAGCATGGCTGCTGCCGGTACGGCTGTGCAAGCACAGCACGGAGCGGGCTGTGCGGGTGGTAGGGCCGGTGTCCCGGTAGTGCATGCGCAAACCCTGCACATCGGTGTAATGCTGCGCGGCTTCGGCGAAACAGCTTTCTGGCGTGCGCAGGGCATCTTCGCGCAGGGGAATATGGCTTTGCCGCTGCTGGTTGCGCCGCTGCTGGAAGAAGTCTTGCAACAACCCGGCGCATTCGCTGGCCCGTACGCCGCCCTGCACCTGCGTGTGGTGGTTGAGCTCGGCTTTGGCAAACACGTTGATCACCGACCCCGCCGCACCGGTTTTGGCATCCGCCGCGCCAAACACCACGCGCTGCAACCGTGCATGCAGCATGGCCCCGCTGCACATGGTGCAGGGCTCCAGGGTGACGAACAGCGCGCAGCCGTCCAGCCGGTAGTTGCCCAGCACCCGGGCCGCTGCGCGCAGGGCATTGATTTCGGCATGCGCCGTGGGGTCGTGCCCGTCGATGGGGGCGTTGCGGCCGGTGGCGATGACCACGCCGTCCTTCAGGATGACCGCCCCCACCGGCACCTCGCCCGCTGCGGCAGCCAGGCGGGCCTGGGCCAGGGCGAGCTGCATGGCATCTTCATCGGTCATCAGGTGTTTACTATTGTTTTGATAGCTTCTAGCGCACATGGAATAAGCGCTAGAGGGCTAAAAGGCTTAAGGTTTTTCTTCGGCAACGTCGCGGGGCGTTTGCATCGCTGCATCCAGCGCCTGCCGGACTTGTTGCTGCACTTGCTGGGCTGAAGCCGGGGCCTGTGGCGTGGGTGCCAAAGGGCCCGTCTGCTGCTTGGCCAGCAGGCTGACGAGCACCACCACCAGCAACAAACCCACCACGCTGAAGACGGCCCGCATCACAACTCCCGCTGAAGAACAAGGGCGGATTTTACGGTCTGCCCCGCCCATTTTGGGCTGTCACTATGGATAGCTACAGACCAATTGGGGACCATCTCCAATACTTCCAGCATGCACTTTTAAGGAGCCCACCATGCTGCACGCCACCCCTCAAACTACCTCTCTTTGCGCCACCGCCCTGCTCGGCCTGGCCGCCTGCCTGCCTTTGCAAGCCACAGCGGCAGACGACGAGCTGGTGTTCTTTTGCCCGCCCACCATCATGGCGGCGGTCGGCCAGCCGCGCACCGCCATCATGTGCGATGCCGAGCATTGCTTCAAAGCCGATGCGCCCGAGCTCAGCGCCAAGCAAAAGGCCTTCATGACATCGGCTGGCGGGCAGTGCCGCTATTTCACGGCGCTAGAGGTTGCGGACTACTGGCCTAAAGACACGAGCCAGCAGGCCAGCAAATAGACCAGGCAATCATCAAGCAATTTGCAGCGGCAGCCACAGCCGAAACTGCGTGCCACCCGGCACGGCCTCCCAGGCTACGGTGCCGCCAATGGCGTGGGCCCGCCGCGCCATGTTCGACAGGCCGTGACCGGTTCTATTTTTCGCCTGAAATCCCTGCCCGTTGTCCACCAGCAGCACAAACACACCGCCTTCAGCTTCACCCGTGGCCACCCGCAGTTCGGTGGCGCTGGCGTGCTGCAAGGTGTTGGAAATGCCCTCTTGCAGGATGCGCAGCACATGCAGGGCGCTGCGCGGGTCCAGCCAGGTGATCGCGGGCACGTCCACCACCTCCCAGCGCAGGCGCAGGCCCGAGCCCGCCAGGCGCGGGGCCAGGCGGTAGCGCAGGGTGGCCAGCAGCAGCAGCAGGTCGGCCTCTACCGGCTCCAGCGAATCCACGGTGAGCTTCAGGTCTTCGATGCATTCGCGCAGCACCAGGGCCATCTGGGTCTCGCTCAGGCCGCCGGATTCGGCCACCTTCAGCGCGCTCATCAGCTGCGAGCCCATGCCGTCGTGGATGTCCTGCATCAGCCGCTGGCGCTCCTGGCTCAACACCTGGCGCTGCTGCACACTGCGCAACTGCTCGTAGCTGGCCGCCAGCTCGGCCTCGCGCGTACGCAGGCGCTCGGCCAGGTGCAGGCTGGCCTGCTCGGCGGTATCTACCGCGCCCACATAGCGGCTCAAGATGACGTACAAAAACATGCCCAGCCGCAAGGTGGTGGAAAACGGCCAGGCGTAGATGTGTTCGGGGTCCACCAGGTAGCTTTGCAGCATCCAGTCGTGCACCGCCACCGGCACATGCAGCAGACCGATGCTGGCACCCACCATGCCCTCGCGCCCGCCATAGCGCCAGGCGGCCCAGGCCATCAGCAGCAAGGCCGGAATGCCCGCCAGGTTGGTCACCAGATAGGGCAAGGAAGCCAGTGCGTTGAGCCAGGCGGTGTCGGACCATAACGGCAGGGTCACGGTGCCGGACAGCAACAGCAGGCCCAGCAACGCCTTGAGCGGCCAGCGCGGCGCGGTGGGCACCAGGGTGCACATAAAGGCGTACCAGGTGACCAGCAGCGCATTGCCCGCGTTGATGGTCATCCAGCCAAACCACACGCTGGGCAGGGCCAGCGGCTCCAGCCCCACGTGGAAGCGCTGGCTGCGCAGCACCCACAGCAGGGTGAACAGCGCAAACAGCAAATAGGTGCGCTCCTCGCGCAGCAGCCACACCGCAAAGGCAAACCCGCCCAGCCCCAGAAACGCCATGCCCATCACCTCGGCCAGGCCGGTTTGCAGCATGCGCCGCAGCCGGTAACGTGGCAGCAGCACCTCTGCCGGGCCGACCCACAGGCTGGACACAGTGCCGCCCGCGCTGCCCAGGCTGTCGATGCGCAGGCGCAGCAGCCGGGGCGCGGCCACCGTGCCGTTGGCATCCAGCGGTACCCACAGCGGATGGTTGAAGCCGTTCCACACCACGTCACCCACCGAGCGAAACAGCAGCTTGTCGTCGCCATACACCGCGATGCGGCCTATGGTTTGCCAGCGCGGCAGGTACAGCACCAGGCCGCCGGGCGTGGCAGGCAGGTCGCCCAATGCCACTTGCAGCCAGGTGACGCGCGGGGCCGCATCCCGCGCAGCTTGCAGGGGTTGCGGCCAGGTGTGGGGCAGCGCCACGGTTTGCCAGGGGCCGTCTATCGCAGCGTCCTGGGGTGGCAGGGGCGCAAACGTGCCACCGGGGCCGGTCATCCACTGTGCCTGCTCAAAATGCAACGCGCCGGGCTGCTCCAACCGGTGTTCCAGCCAGGCCGCTACACCTGTGGCCAGGGCCAGCACCAGGGCGGCCAGGCTAAGGAGCCAATAGACCTTGGACCCGGGCTTCATAGATGGCTTCCAGTTGCGAGCGCACCTTGAGCTTGGCGTAGATGCGCCGCACAAAGCTCAATACGGTGTTGCGCGACACCCCCATCAGCGCGCCGATTTCTTCGTAGCTGAAGCCCTTGGTGATGTAGTCCAGCACCTGGCGCTCGCGCGGCGACAGGCGGGCCTGTTCTTCCTGTGGCATCTGCGGTACTTGGCTGGACACCAAGGGCATGGGCGCGGATTCGCTGGCCATGGCGTGGCGAAACCGGGTCAGCAACTGGCGCGCAATCAGCGGGCTGATGGGGCTGCCCCCGGCGTGCACATTGCGGATTTCTTCCACCGTGAGCGCAGGCGTGCTGTCTTTGAGCAAATAGCCGCTGGCCCCGGCCTCCAGGCTCTGGATCACATGGGCTTCGTCGCCAAACACGGTACTCACCATCACCAGGCAGCACGGCCAGAGTTGCTGGGCGGCGCGGATGATGTCCAGGCCCGGCCCGTCCGGCAGGCCCAGGTCCACCAGCAGCACATCGGCTGCCGGGGTGGTCAGCATCTGCCGGGCCTGCTGGCAGTTGCCCGCCGTGCCCTGCAACTGCATGCCCGGTGCGGCCTGGATGGCATCGGCCAGGGCCTGCGCGAAAAACACGTCGTCCTCGACCAGGGCAACCTGGATAGTGGAGGCAAGGGCGGTGTCGGGCATGGTGGCCCATTGTCTGCGCGCAGGCGGTGGTCTGTAGGCGTGTCGCTACAAATAGCTACAAGCTTTCGAACCCTTTGGGCAAGGTAATTATTCACAGTTGGCCACTAACTTACCTGGGCTTACATCCATGGCTGGCAGAGAATGGTGCCCCATGAACACACCAATCTGCCGCTGCACCTGGGCCGACAGCAGCCCGCTCATGGCCACCTACCACGACGAAGAATGGGGCGTGCCCGAGCACGACAGCCGCAAGCTGTGGGAAAAGCTGGTGCTCGACAGCTTCCAGGCGGGGTTGTCCTGGGCCATCATCCTGCGCAAGCGCGAGGGCTTTCGCGCCGCCTTCGCCCAGTTCGACCCGGTCGCGGTGGCCCGTTTCACCCCGGCCGATGTAGACCGGCTGATGCAAGACCCGGGCATCGTGCGCTCCCGCGCCAAGATCGAGGCGACCATTGGCAACGCCCAGGCCTACCTGGCGATGCAGGCCGAGGGCGTGGACTTTTCCACCTGGCTGTGGGGCATGGTGGGCGGTGCGCCGATCCAGGGCAACGGCGTGGTGCTGACCCAGTCGCCGCTGTCGGCCGACATTTCCAAGGCCCTCAAGCAACGCGGCTTCAAGTTTGTCGGCGCGGTGACCATCTACGCCTGGATGCAAGCCGTGGGCATGGTGGACGACCACAGCCCACGCTGCTTCCGCTACCAGCCGGGTTGATGCATGACCCATCAACCCCCGCTCTTTGCCGAGTTTGGCGGTAGCCACAGCGGCGACCCGCCGCCAGCTTCTGTCGTGCGCCCGTCGGCCCTATCCTCCAAGCAAGTCCGTCCGCAACCGCCCGACCCGGCCTGGGCCGCGCTGGCCCAAGCCCTGCCACGCCACCTGCGGATAGGGACCTCGTCATGGACCTATCCCGGCTGGGCCGGCTTGCTGTGGGATGGCGACTACCCTGACACCACGCTGTCCAAACTCGGCCTGGCGGCCTACGCCCAGCACCCGTTGATGCGCACCGTGAGCGTGGACCGCAACTTCTACCGCGCCCTCAGCGCCAGCCAATACGCAGCGTATGCCGCCCAGGTACCCGACGACTTTCGTTTCGTGGTGAAAGCGCCGAGCCTGGTCACCGATGCCCTGGTGCGTGCCGAAAATGGCCGCGGCCAGCAGACCAACGCCGCTTTCCTGAATGCCGACCTGGCTGTGCAGGATTTCGTGTTGCCCGCGCTAGAGGGCCTGGGCCACAAGGTCGGCGCGCTGGTGTTCCAGCTCAGCCCGCTGCCGCCGCCGTTGTTGGCCCGGATGCCGGAAGTGCTGGCGCGGCTAGGCCGGATGCTGGCCTCCCTGCCCGCTTTGAAGCCCACCGCACCGGACGGCGTGGTGGCGGTGGAAGTGCGCGACCCGAACTTCCTCACACCCGATTTCGTCTCCGTGTTGCGCAGCGCCGGCGCCACCTATTGTCTCGGCCTGCACCCCAAGCTACCGCCCATCGGCGAACAACTCGGCATGCTGCGCGCCCTCTGGCCCGGCCCGCTGGTGTGCCGCTGGAACCTGAACCGCCTGCATGGGGCTTACGGTTATGAAGATGCGCGTGACTTGTACGCCCCGTTCAATGCCATCGTAGACCCCGACCCAGACACCCGCCTGGCCCTGGCCAAAGCCGTGGCGGGCACCATTGGCCGGGGACAAAATGCTTTCGTCACCATCAGCAACAAGGCCGAAGGCTCGGCACCGCTCACCGTGTGGGCACTGGCGCAGGATGTGCTGGCTGCGATGTCGCTACGGATGGGGACAGACCGGTCCCCGTAAAACCACAAAAATGGCCGCTCAGCCAGGAGCTTTCGGCCATGTTCACCTCTTCACGCCCGCCAGACCCCGCCCACGACACCTGGCGCATGCGCGACGGCAGCTTGCTCACTTTGCGCCCCATGCAAGCCCAGGACGGCCCGCTGCTGGATGCCATGCTGGAGCGCCTGTCGCCCCGCGCCCGGCACAACCGCTTCCACGGCGGTGTCAACAGCCGCCCGGCCCTGCTGGAGTCCATGGAGCGCTGCGGCCAGGTCGCCTTTGTGCTGACGGCGGAGCGCTTTGGGCAGATGCAGATCGTGGCCGAAGCCCGCTATTGCATTGACGACACCAGCGACAGTGCCGAATTCGCCCTGGTGGTAGACGACCGCTGGCAGCGCCGCGGCCTGGGCGAGCGGGCCATGCGGGAACTCAGCAACACCGCCGCCCACGCCGGTCTGCACTGGCTGTACGGCGAGGTGCTGGCCGACAACCGGGCCATGCTGGGGCTGATGCAGCGCTGCCACTTCTGCTGCACGCCCGATGCTGAGGACCCGCAGCTGGTGCATGCCGAATCAGCCCTCCGCCTGCCCCAAGCACCCGTGCCTGCGCATGGCTGGAGCGCCAGGCTGCGCCGCATGGCCGGAGCCCACCGTGCATAGCCCTGCGCTGCATCCGCCCGAGCCCAGGCTGGCCCTGGTGCTGGGCAGTGGTGGCGTGCGCAGCATTGCCGCCCTGGGCATGGCCGAGGTGCTGGCGCGCGAAGGCATACGGCCCGATGTGGTGGTGGGCTGCAGCGCCGGAGCCTTGTTTGGCACGCCCATTGCCGTGGGCATGCCGATGGCCGACGCGCTGCGCATCGCCACCATGCTGTGGACGGCCGAGATCACCCAGACCCAGCGCTGGCGGGCGATTCCGCAGATGGTGTGGCCGCGCTGGGGCCGGTTTGATGCCGACTTCAGCCTGCGCGACGACCGGCTCATCCTGGCCCGCATGCGTGCCGCCTTTGGTGACCTGCGGCTGGAAGATTTGCCTGTGCCGCTGCGGGTCAGCGCCACCGATGCCGCCAGCGGCGCGGCCGTGGTCATCCGCCGGGGCCGGGTGGTCGATGCCCTGCGCGCCAGCATGGCCATGCCCTTCATGTTTGCGCCGCAGCACCTGGACGGGCGGCGGTTGGTGGACGGCTTTGTGTCCGACCCGCTGCCGGTCAGCGCCGCCAGCGATGCCCGCACCGTCATCGCGCTGGGCTTTGAAGCCCTGATGCCGCAGCGCGTCAACAAGCCGTCGCGCATGCTTGCCCAGGTGACTTCGGCCATGACCAACAACCTGATGTACGCCCGCCTGGCCAGCGCCGAGGCCGACGGCATGCGCCTGCTGCGGGTGTTTCCACAACTGGAGCGCCGCGTCAGCCTGTTCGACACCGCCGCCATGCCCTACCTGGTGGAGGCCGGAAGGCGCGCCACCGAGGCGCTGCTACCGAGCATCATCGCTCTGCTGGAGCATCGACCGCAGCTGATGGCTGTGGCCTGATTTTCATGCATGAAATTGGCCTATAGCGCTTATTTTATAAGCGTTAACAGCTATTATTTATATAGCGAAATCCATACACATAAAACCGCCTCCGTGCTCAGAGCGCAAAGGGTCAGGGCCATGCCACCTCGGCGGCTCCAGGACTGGTTATCGGTAAGCAGGCTGCTGGCGTGCAGCAACCGCCCCAGCAGCAAACACCCGCCCAAAGCCCACAACCACACGGTAGCCAGGCCGCTGAGTTCCAGCAGTGCCATTAACAGCAAGGCCATGGGCACGGTTTCCACGAAATTGCCGTGGGCGCGGATGCGGCGCAGCAGCGGCAGGTCGCCGCCATCCATGAAGTCCACACCGGTACGCGCCCGGCGTGTAATCACCAGCGCGGTGAGCAGGCACTGAAGCAAGGCGCATAACCCGGCAAACAGCAGCGTGGCGTGCAGGGACTGCAACATTTACAGATGGGCCGTGGTGAAGGCAATGGCCAGCAGCAACACCAGGTAGTAGCCCGCGTCGATGGCAAACAGCGTCCACGAGCGCTTCTCCCAGGCTACGCCCAGCAGCAGGTTGGACACAAAGAAGCCAATCCAGGTAAAGAAGCTGGCCGATAGTGCGTGCTCTACCGGGGTGGTCGGCGGCAGTGCCGAGCCCCAGGCGGCGGGGGTCCAGGCGGCCATGTTGTTGGCCATGACAAAAGCCACCAAAAATACACTGAACACCGTGAGCAGCAGCGACTTCACCAGTGCGCCGGTGGGCGGCTGTTCTTTGGGGTCAAAGCCCATTTCGCGGCACCAGACTTTGCCAAACAGCGGCGTGTACCAGACGTAGCTGATGAAAAAGCCGGCCGCTACAGAAATAAGCAAAGCCAGCAGGCTGATGTGGATATTTGGCATGTCGTTCCCTTGAGGTGGAGGTGAAAAATCGGTCGCAGGGCCAATGTAAAGCGCCGCTATTCAATACGCAATACAAGCAAAACTTCATTAATTCCAAAGGATAGCTTTGCAATGCCGCCCTGCCCGCGTAGCATGGCCGCATGCAAAGTCTGCGTGGCATCCTCAATTTCACCCGCACTGCCGAGTTGGGCAGCTTTGCGGCGGCGGCCCGCGAGCTGGGCATCTCGCCGGTGGCTGTCAGCCAGAACATCAGCCGCCTGGAGCTGAGCCTGGGCGTGCGGCTGCTGGCACGCAGCACCCGTGCGCTGCACATCACCGCCGAGGGGCAGCTATTTCTGGAGCAGTGCAAGGAACCCCTGGCACAGCTGGAGGCAGCCTGCCTACAGGCCGCCGACGACGTACAGCACCCCAGCGGCAAGCTGCGCGCCAGCATCATCTCGCCGCTGGCGTTTTTGTACCTGGTGCCGCTGCTGCCGGAGTTCTTCCGGCGCTACCCCGCCATCCAGCTGGAGCTACAGCTCAGTGAAGACGGCAGCCCTTTGGTGGGCAAGGGATTTGATGTGGGCATCCGGGTGGGTGCGCTGAACGATGCGGCCTTTGTGGCCCGGCCCCTGGGGCCGATCCGCCTGCTGCTGTGCGCTTCGCCCGCCTATCTGGCGCAACGCGGAACGCCGCAGACCCCGCAGGACCTGGCCGCCCATGCCCTGCTGCAACTGCAAATGGCCGGGCAGCCACAGCCTGTGCCGCTGGTGCTGCAAAGCCCCGATGCGGGAGCCCGCAACCTGCAAATGCTGCAACTGCCGGGCCGCTTCCAGTGCAACGACTTTCGCAGCCTGTTGCAGACCTGTGTAGACGGCCTGGGTATTGCCCAACTGCCGCAGCCGCTGGTGCTGCCCGCCCTGCGCCAGAGCCAGCTGAAAATCCTGTTACCCGGCTACACGCCCGAGGGCTGGCAGCTGTTCATCCACTACCCCAGCCGCAAGCAGCTGCCCGCCCGGGTACGGGTGTTTGTGGATTTTTGTGCCGAACACTTTAGCGGCCACCCGGATCTGGGGGCCGACACCGGGCCATTTGCCGCCTGAGCGGCTAAACGCTTATTCCCACTCAATCGTCAACCAGTTTTTGAAATTAAACGACATTGGATGGTGATGCTCACAATTGAACTAAGGTTTAGAACTGTCGAAAGTAGATATACCGTCGCCGATACCGTCAAAGCATAACGGCATTTTTGAGAGGATAGCCGCGCACCTCAGGTGACTTTCGTACTCCCTATTGGGCAAACTTTAAATTCCTCTGCGGTCAGTACTTGGATAGCCTCCCCTCCCCTGCGTCCATTTTGTCACTTTGCCAACTCTGCCCGCATTGAAGTGGTGCGGCGGTCCGGAGTGCGCGGACCAGCCAAGTGGGAGCTACATCAAAGGTCTCATTTTTACCCTTGATGAAGCCCCGAAAAGAAAAATGCGGTGCCGCTCATTTCACACCTACAGCGTCCATGATCTTCTTGGCCTCAGCATCACGCTGAGTTGGCGTAAGCTTGTTAGCCTCAAACTTGAAGTGCTGCAGCATAGCCGCACGTTCACTAGTAGCTTTTACACCTGCGATTTCCTCTTGGTTATCGCTGGGTTTGATGCTCTCGGCAGGATTTTTGAGATCAAGGGATTTGTCTTTGGTGTGAGCAAACCTAAACACTAGCAGAACGATTTCCCGCACCTGAACGGCAGGCGCTGGCGCACCACGTGCTTTTACTTTTTCGCACAAAGCCATCAAGGCTGCTGCCGTAATTTCTTCCAGTTTCAGTTTTCCGAATGGACCTACTAGGTCTCGGTTGTAAATCGAGCGGCGCATAGCCAGCGTTGAGTCTGCAAGTCTGGCTCCGTTGCTGGGATCGGACTTGTCGGTGAAGTAGCGCTCTGCCCAACTACCAAAGGTCAGGGACTCGGCAATTTGGGTTCGCATTTCTGCTTTGGCGCGTGACGGTGAGTCGCCCTTCTCTACACTTCGGCGGGCACTTACCAGCAACAAGCGCGCTTCAGCCAACGTGAGGCTAAAGCCGTACTCCAGTTCGTCGATTCCTCTGGCGACTTTTGAAGATAAATTTTCGTCGTAACGCCCAATTGTGAGCGTCTCGCGTCATCCATTTATTCGGTAGTCGTATCGAAAAGACTTAGTGCCTGAGGTGGCAACAGAGACATACATACCGTCGCGGTCAGCGACCTTATATGTCTTGTCAGTTTGTTTGAGCTTTTTTAGCTCGGTATCGGTAAGCATGTCGGTCCTTATTCGCCGTCATTTTCTACCGTCAGACAATCTGGCGGTAGAAAAAATGACGATTCATTGACACCTGACATTTGCCGTCAAAGCAACCGTCAAAATTGACTGGCTAGCGCTGGACGTTGATGAACAGAAATAGACAGTAACTTATTGATTTGCAAAGAAGTTCCGTCGTATAGAAGGATGTCGTTGGATGGTGCGGAACAATTATGAATTATTCCCACTCGATGGTGGCAGGTGGTTTGCTCGATACGTCGTAGGTCACGCGGTTGATGCCGCGCACTTCGTTGATGATGCGGCCCGACACCTTTTTGAGCAACGCGTAGGGCAACTCGGCCCAGTCGGCGGTCATGAAGTCGCTGGTCTGCACGGCGCGCAGAGCCACCACGTAGTCGTAGGTGCGGCCGTCTCCCATCACGCCCACGCTTTTCACCGGCAAAAACACGGTAAAGGCCTGGCTGGTGAGCTGGTACCAGGTCTTGCCGGTGGTTTCGTCTTTGAAATTGTGCAGCTCTTCGATGAAGATCGCATCGGCGCGGCGCAGCAGGTCGGCGTATTCTTTTTTGACCTCGCCCAGGATGCGTACGCCCAGGCCGGGGCCGGGGAAAGGATGGCGGTACACCATGTTGGCGGGCAAGCCCAGGGCCACACCGAGTTCGCGCACTTCGTCCTTGAACAGTTCGCGCAGGGGCTCCAAAAGCTTCAGGCCCAGCTCGGCGGGCAGGCCACCCACGTTGTGGTGGCTCTTGATGGTGACGGCCTTTTTGCTTTTGGCGCCGCCCGACTCGATCACATCGGGGTAAATCGTGCCCTGGGCCAGCCATTTGGCACCCTTGGCGCCCTCACCCTTGAGCTTGGCGGCTTCCTGCTTGAACACGGTGACGAACTCGCCGCCGATGATCTTGCGCTTGGCTTCGGGGTCGGTCACGCCCGCCAGTTTGCCCAGGAACAGGTCGCTGGCATCGGCGCGGATCACCTTGGCGTGCAGCTTGCCCACGAACATGTCCATCACCATGTCCCCCTCGTTCAGGCGCAGCAGGCCGTGGTCTACAAAGACGCAGGTCAGCTGGTCGCCAATGGCGCGGTGGATCAGGGCGGCAGCTACCGACGAGTCCACGCCGCCCGACAGGCCCAGGATCACTTCTTCGTCGCCCACCTGGGCGCGGATGTGGGCCACCGCCTCGGCAATGTAATCGCCCATGATCCAGTCAGGTCGGGTGCCACAGATACCAAGTACAAAGCGGTTCAACAGCGCCTGGCCTTGCACGGTGTGGGTCACTTCGGGGTGGAACTGCACGGCATAGAAATGGCGGGATTCGTCGGCCATACCGGCGATGGGGCAGCTGTCCGTGCTGGCCATCAGTTTGAAGCCGGGGGGGAGCTCGGTGACCTTGTCGCCGTGGCTCATCCACACATTCAGCATGCCCTCGCCCTCGGGCGTGGTGAAGTCGGCAATGTCTTTGAGCAGCGCGGTGTGGCCACGGGCGCGCACCGAGGCAAAGCCAAATTCACGGGTATGGCCGGTTTCCACCTTGCCGCCCAGTTGCTGCGCCATGGTTTGCATGCCGTAGCAAATGCCCAGCACCGGCACGCCCAAATCGAACACGGCCTGGGGCGCGCGGTCGGTGGTGTCCTCGGTCACGCTGGCGTGGCTGCCGGACAGGATGATGCCCTTCAGGTTGCCGTCGGCTGCGTAGGCACGTATCCATTCGTCCGTCACATCGCAAGGATGGACTTCGCAAAACACATGAGCATCGCGCACGCGGCGGGCGATGAGCTGGGTGACTTGCGAACCGAAGTCGAGGATGAGGATTTTTTGGTGGGACATGGTTAAAAATGAAAAACGGGCAGCGCGAGGCTGCCCGGATCTATTGACAAAAATGCGCTTTAGGCTTGCGCTGGAATCCGCAACACCTGGCCAGGGTAGATCTTGTCCGGACTGCTCAGCATGGGCTTGTTGGCTTCAAAAATCTGCGGGTACAGATTGGCGTTGCCATAAGCCTTTTTGGCCACAGCGCTGAGGGTGTCGCCGCTGACCACCGTGTGGTAGGTGCACTCGGGCACATCGGGGCAGGTCATTTCATCGGCCACACCCGCAACACCTTGGACGTTACCGCAGCAGACGACGATCTTCTCGCGGGTTTCCATGTCGGCCACGGCACCACCCACGGTGACGATCTGGTCGGCACCGTTGAAGCTGATGGTCAGGCCATCGGTGGACAACCCTTGCGCCTGGATATAGGTGCCGATGGCATCCGCCGCCGCCGTATTCGCCGCAGCGGCCTTTTCCGCGTTGCTTGGCTCGGCGACTGCCGCAGCGATTTCAGGCTTGTTGCCAAACAATTTTTGCCCGGCTTCTTTGATAAACGAAATCATGCCCATGGAATATTTCCTTTAAACGGTATACAACCCAACAGCAAAAATACTGTCGTACCTATTCTGACCGGTAGTTAGGCGCTTCTTTGGTGATTTGCACGTCGTGTACATGGCTTTCGCGGATACCGGCTGAGGTAATTTCCACAAATTCGGCTTTATTTTTCATGTCCTCAATGGTGGCGCAACCACAGTAGCCCATGCTGGCCCGGATGCCGCCCGCCATTTGGAAAATGATGGAGACCATGGAGCCCTTGTACGGAACCCGGCCTTCGATGCCTTCGGGCACCAGTTTGTCGGCGTTGGGATTGCCGGTGTTGACCTCTTGGAAGTAGCGGTCGGCACTGCCTTGCTGCATGGCGCCGATGCTGCCCATGCCTCGGTAGCTCTTGTAGCTGCGGCCTTGGAACAGCACCACTTCACCCGGTGCCTCCTCGGTACCGGCAAACATGCCCCCCATCATCACGGTGCTGGCACCGGCTGCAATGGCCTTGGCGATGTCGCCGCTGTAGCGGATGCCGCCGTCGGCAATCAGGGGCACGCCGCTGCCTTGCAAGGCGGTGGCCACGTTGTCGATGGCCATGATCTGCGGCACACCCACGCCCGCCACGATACGGGTGGTGCAAATGCTGCCGGGGCCGATGCCGACCTTGACTGCGTCCGCACCGGCTTCGGCCAGGGCCAAGGCAGCTGCGCCGGTGGCGATGTTGCCGCCGATTACGTCGATGTGGGGGTAGTTTTGCTTGATCCAGCGCACGCGGTCGATCACGCCTTTGCTGTGGCCGTGGGCCGTATCCACCACGATGGCATCCACACCGGCACGTACCAGGGCTTCAACACGCTCTTCGGTGCCCTCGCCCACGCCAACTGCTGCACCCACGCGCAACTGGCCGCGTGCATCGCGCGCCGCGTTGGGAAAGCTGGTTTGCTTGGTGATGTCCTTGACGGTGATCAGGCCCTTGAGCTCGAACGCGTCGTTGATGACCAGCAGGCGCTCCAGTTTGGATTTATTCAGCAGTGCCTTGGCTTCGGCCAGCGACGCGCCTTCCATGACCGTGACCAGCTTCTCGCGCGGGGTCATGATCTGGCTCACGGGCACGTCGTAACGGGTTTCAAAGCGCAGGTCGCGGCTGGTGACGATGCCGACGACCTTGCCGCCGTCACACACCGGGAATCCGGAGATGCCCAACTGGGCCGACATATCGATCACCTGGCGCACGGTGTGGCTGGGGGTGATGATCACCGGGTCGCGCAGCACACCGGATTCGTAGCGTTTGACCTTGAGCACTTCGGCAGCTTGCTGCTTGGGTGTGAAGTTCTTGTGCACGATACCCATGCCACCTTCCTGGGCCATGGCGATGGCCAAGCGGGCTTCGGTGACGGTGTCCATGGCGGCAGACACCAGGGGCAGGTTCAGGGTAATGTTGCGGGAGAGGCGGGTCGCAAGAGACGTGTCCTTGGGCAGGACTTGGGAGAACGCAGGCACCAACAACACATCGTCGAAAGTGAGCGCTTTTCCTAGCAGACGCATATAGAAAGCTCCAAAAGACAGATTGTACTAGCCCGCAACAACCCTTAATTCTGTAACAAGCCTGCTGCAATTGCGTGCATAGCCGTCCAAAGCGCGTAAAACCGCACGGCCCACAGCTAAACTCCGCGCATGAAACTGTACAAATTGCTTGCATTTGCCCTGGGGTGTGCCCTCTCATGGGGTGCTTCCGCCCAGTGGCAATGGATAGACAGCAGCGGACGTAAAGTGTTCAGCGACCGCGCCCCACCGCCCGATATTCCGGCAAAAAATATTTTGCGCCAGCCTGGCGGCACCGCCAAAGCAGCGCCCGTGACCGCACCTGCAGCACCCGCCTCGGCAGCGTCTGCACCCAAGATCAGCGGTGTGGACAAGGCTTTGGAAGAGAAGAAAAAGCAGGCCGAAGATGCCGAAGCCGCCCAACGCAAGGCCGAACTGGATAAAAACGCCGCTGCCAAGGCCGAAAACTGTACTCGGGCCAAGCAGGCCAAAGCGAATTTCGACTCGGGTATGCGCATTGCGCGCACCAACGACAAGGGCGAACGCGAAATCCTTGACGATGCAGCCCGTGCTATCGAGACAAAGCGCGCGCAGGACGCAATCAGCGCCGACTGCAAGTAGCTTTAGTACCCCGCCTTCGCCCCGGCACGCTTCTTGGTAAACAAACCGGCACGGCCAGCGCCCTGGCGGGTGAAGCGGGTGCGGCGGGCGACCTTGGGGTCGACGGTGAGCGGGTGGTACAGCTCGACCCGGTCGCCATCCGCCAACAGTTGGGTGGATGGTGCCAATGTGCCCCAAACCCCGGTGCCCAGGCCCAGCAGATCCACACCGGCAAAAGCGGGTAAGGCAGTGCAAGCACGCAGGGCATCGGCCAAACACGCGCCCAGGGGCAGATTCACCAGCGCTTCAACCACTTTGCCGGGTGCCACGGCGCACACCACGGCGATGTGTAACACCGTATCAGCCATAGACCTGCTCGGCGCGCTTCACAAAGGCATCGACCAGGCTGCCCGCGATGCGGTCGAACACCGGGCCGACCAGGGCCGACAACGCAATGTTGTCAAAGCCGTAGTTCAGTTGCAGATCGACCCGGCAGGCCCGCTGGCTGCCGTCGCCCACGGGGGTGAAGTTCCAGGTGCCGTCCAGGTTGGAAAACGGGCCCTTGATCAACTTCATCACAACCTGGCGGCCCGGCACATGCGTGTTCTGGGTGACGAACTTCTGGTGGATACCGCTAAACGCAATACCCACTTCAGCTGTCATGCCGTTGGCATCCTCCGACAACACGGCGGCATGGTCGCACCAGGGTAAAAACTGCGGATACAGGGCGACCTGGGTGACCAGGGCGAACATTTCTTCGGCGCTGTACCAGATGAGGACGGACTTGTGGACGTTTTTCATAGAATGGAGGGCTGCGCGGGATTGTAGAACCTGCTCCCGCCCTCTTCTCCTCTAGACCCTAATGGCCAAAAAACCCGATCCTACCGCCCGCATTGCCGACAATAAAAAGGCCGCTTTCAACTACTTCTTCGAGGAGCGCATCGAGTGCGGCCTGGTGCTGGAAGGCTGGGAGGTCAAGTCGCTGCGCGAAGGCAAGGTGCAGCTCACCGACGGCTATGTGGTGGTGCGCGCGGGCGAGCTGTTTTTGATCGGCTGCCAGATCCACCCGCTGAACTCGGCCTCCACCCACATCAGCCCCGACAAGGTGCGCACCAAGAAACTGCTGCTGCACAAAGAGCAGATCAAGAAAATGATCGTCAAGGTGGAGCAAAAGGGCTACACCCTGGTGCCGCTGAACCTGCACTGGAAGGCCGGCAAGATCAAGTGCGAAATCGCCCTGGCCAAGGGCAAGGCCGAGCACGACAAACGCGACACCATCAAGGACCGCGAAGGCAAGCGCGAGGTGGAGCGCGCCATGAAGTCGCGCAGCCGCTAAAACTTGGGTTAGCATCCGCCCACCATGCGCCGCCTCGTCCTCATCCTCATGCTCGTCCTGCTGCCCTTGCGCGGCTGGGTGGGCGAGGCCATGGCAATGGACATGTTGGCGCAGTATGTTGGGGCTACACAAACAGTAGCTACTAACGCACACGGAATAAGCGCTAAGGCCACTTTTGATGCAGAAATGCAAATGGATTGCCACGAGGCCGTAGAAGCCGACCATTCCCAGGCAGAGTCCGGCGCATCCCACTGCGGCACCTGCCCGCTGTGCCAGATGTGCCATACCGTGGCGGCCCCCGCGCCTTTTTCCACGGTGCCTACCGCTTGGCTGCCCCATGCGCAGCCCACCACCGGCCCAGCCCGGTTCGCCAGCGCACCCGCCGCGTTTGCGCTGAAGCCACCGATTTCCTGAACGTCCCACCCGTAGTCCGTCCGCCATTTGCCTGAAACGGCAGCTTGGCGGGCGCAGCTTGTGTCGTTCAGGAGAATATTTTGAGAACCCTCTTTTTTAGCGCCAGCGCGCTGCTGTGCGCTGCTGCGTGGGCGCAAAGCCCTGCCGAGCCGTCGGCCCCCGTTCCCCCTGTTGTCTATCGGTCGGTGTTTACCGACACCCCTACCGGGGTCGAAACCCAGACGCTGGACTGGAAGCGCGCCCATGCCAACGTAGCCCAGTTTCCGCGCGGCCATGCCGATGTGCTGAAGTGGGAACGGGCCCAGCCTGCCCAGAATTCTCCGCTCGCCAAATGAGCCGCCGCCTGAAACTCACCAGCATCGCCTTGGCCTTGCTGGCCCTCGGCGGCTGCGCCACGCTCTCGCCCGACGGCGACCTGGGTGCGGTGCAACAGCTCACCCAAGGCAAAACCGCAGGAGCCCAGGCATCGCTAGCCGCTGATCCGCAAGCCATCCAGGACTTGCTGGCCCAGCCGCTCAGCGCCGAGGCCGCCATACGTATCGCCCTGCTAAATAGTCCGCAACTGCAGGCATCTTTGGCGACGCTGGGCGTGAGCGACGCAGACCGCGTGCAAATGGGCCGCCTGCCCAATCCGCACTTCGCCATCGGCCGCTTCACCGAGGGCGACACCCGCGAGATCGAGCGCATGCTCAGCTTCAACGTGCTCGGGCTGCTGGCCCTGCCCTGGCGCGCCCAGTGGCAAGGCCAGCAGCACGAAATGGCCAAGCTGCAGGCCGCGCAAGACGTGGTGCGGCTGGCCGCAGACACCCGCAAGGCCTGGATCAGCGCCGTGGCCGCCCAGCAAAGCGCCCAGTACCTGCGCGAGGTGAAAGAGGCCGCCGAGGCCGGTGCCGAACTGGCCCGGCGCATGGCCCGGGTGGGCAACTGGAGCCGCCTGGAGCAGGCCCGCGAACAGCTGCTGCTGGCAGAGGCCACCGCACAACTGGCCCGCGCCCAGCAAGCGGCCTTCAGCAGCCGCGAAAAGCTCATCCGCCTGATGGGCCTGTGGGGTACCCAAACCGGCTTTGTGCTGCCAGACCGCCTGCCCGACCTGCCCAAGGCCGCGACCGAGATAGCCGACATCGAAGCCCAGGCCCTGCGCGAGCGACTGGACGTGCGGGCTGCCGTGGCGCGCACTGGACACATCGCCCGGCAGCAAGGCTTTGACAAGGTGGCGGGCTATTTCGACGGCCTGGCCCTCAGCTACAGCCGCAACACCACGTTCGACAACGCCCACGGCGGCAAGGACACCCAGCGCGGCTGGGAGCTGGAACTGCCCCTGCCGCTGTTCGACTGGGGTGGTGCCCGCCATGCCCGGTCCAAGGCGGTCTATCTGCAATCCACGGCCCAGGTGCGTGCCGTGGCCATCCAGGCCCGGTCCGAGGCGCGCGAGGCCTACTTTGGCTACCGCACCGCGTTCGACCTGGCCGTGCACTACCGCGACGAGATCGTGCCACTGCGCAAGTTCATCCTGGAGGAGCAGGTGCTGCGCTACAACGGCATGCTGGCCAGCGTGTGGGATCTATTGGCCGAGACCCGCCAGCAAAGCCTGGCCGTCAACAGCGCCATCGAAACCCAGCGCGACTTCTGGCTGACCGAGGCCGACATGCAGACCGCCCTGACCGGCACCTCGCCCGGCGCACTGGCATCCCTTTCATCTGGCGCAAGCGCCGCACCCACCCAAGGACATTGACATGGACCGCAGAACCTTTTTTGGCGGCGCCGTGCTGGCCGCCGGTGTCAGCAAAGTCGCCCTGGCCGCCTTGCCCGAGCCGGTGATCGCCACCACAGCCGCCACCGCCGCGCCGCTCATCCCGCCCAATGGCCGCCCGTACAACCCGGTGGTCACCCTGAACGGCTGGACCTGCCCCTGGCGCATGAACGCGGGGGTGAAAGAGTTCCACCTGGTGGCCGAACCGGTGGTGCGGGAAATCGCCCCCGGCATGCAGGCTACGCTGTGGGGCTACAACGGCCAATCCCCCGGCCCGACCATCGAGGTGGTGGAAGGCGACCGCGTGCGCATCTTCGTCACCAACCGCCTGCCCGAGCACACCACCATCCACTGGCACGGCCAGCGCCTGCCCAACGGCATGGACGGCGTGGGTGGCCTGACCCAGCCGCAGATCCCGGTGGGCAAAACTTTTGTTTACGAGTTTGTGGCGCGCCGCCCCGGCACCTTCATGTACCACCCGCACGCCGATGAGATGGTGCAAATGGCCATGGGCATGATGGGCTTTTGGGTCACCCATCCCAAAACCAAAACACCGCACATTGCCGAAGTGCAGCGCGACTTCTGCTTTCTGCTCAACGCCTACGACATCAGCCCCGGCAGCACCACGCCCCGGCCCAACACCATGCTGGACCAGAACCTGTGGACCTGGAACAGCCGCGCCTTTCCCGGCATTGACACCTTGAACGTGCGCCAGGGCGACCAGGTGCGCATCCGCGTGGGCAACCTCACCATGACCAACCACCCCATCCACCTGCATGGCCATGAGTTTGTGGTTACCGGCACGGATGGCGGCCCGGTGCCCCCCAACGCCCGCTGGCCCGAGGTCACCACCGACATCGCCGTGGGCCAGATGCGGCAGATCGAGTTTGTGGCCGACGAGCCCGGCGACTGGGCCCTGCACTGCCACAAAAGCCACCACACCATGAACGCGATGGGCCACGGTGTGCCCAACATGGTGGGCGTGGACCACCGGGGCCTGGTGCAAAAGATCCAGAAACTGGTGCCCGACTACATGCTGATGGGCGAGCGTGGCATGGCCGACATGGGCGAGATGCAAATGCCCCTGCCCGACCACACCCTGCCCATGATGACCGGCACCGGCCCCTATGGCCCCATCGAGATGGGCGGCATGTTCACCACGCTGAAAGTGCGCAAAGACCAGAAACCCGGCGACTACAGCGACCCCGGTGCCTACCGGCAGCCGCCGGGCACACGGGCGTTTGAGTGGACCGGCACCGTGGCCGAACCTGCCCGCCCCGCAGCCGCCACCGCTGTACCACCCGCCGATGCCGTGCAGGTGCGCAAACCCGGCGCGGGCGCACACAGCGGGCACTGATGCCCGATCACTATAGATTTAATAGCTACTCCCGCATATTAAATAAGCGCTAGAGCCCGATTTTCCTTAAATTTTGAAAGAAACCCATGACACACCGCAGACTCGCCCTCCACACCCTGGCCTCCACCGCCCTGATGGCCACCGTCGGCCCGGTGCTGGCCGGGCCCGGCCACGCCACATCCCACGGCCCGGTAAAAAAAGAGCAAACCGACTGGGGCATTGCAGGCGACGCCAAGGCGGCCAAGCGCACCGTGCAGATCACCATGCTCGACAGCATGCGCTTCAGCCCCGACACCATCACCGCCAAGCTGGGGGAAACCATCCGCTTCACCATGAAAAACACCGGCGCGCTCGGCCATGAGTTGGTGATTGGCACGCAGGCCACGCTGGATGAGCACGCCGCGCTGATGGCCAAGTTCCCCAGCATGGAGCACGACGAGCCCTACATGGCCCATGTGGGCGCAGGCCACCACGGCAGCATCGTCTGGACCTTCAACCGTCCCGGCAGCTTCGCCTTTGCCTGCCTGATCCCCGGCCACTACCAGGCCGGCATGGTCGGCAAGATCACCGTTGCAGCCAAATAACGCCAAGGAACCACCATGAAAACCATTCTTGCCACTGTGATTACGGTGATCGCCGTTTTATGCAGCGCCAGCGCTTATGCGCAAGTGCCGCTGCCCTGGGCCGACGGCGAAGTCCGCAAAGTCGACCTGGCGACCCAAAAAATCACCCTGCGCCACGGCGAGATCAAAAACCTGGACATGCCGCCCATGAGCATGGTGTTCCAGGTGAAAAGCCCGGCCCTGCTGGAGGGCGTGAAAGCGGGCGACAAGGTGAAGTTCACCGCCGAGCAGATCGGCAGCGCGCTGGTCGTCACCGATCTCCAGCCTGCGCCAGCGTCTCAATAATCGGGCACGGCAGCTCCCTGCCTGTGTGTTCGCAACTATCGATCAGGTGCGACAGCGCCTGCTGCATGCGCTGCAGGTCGGCCAGCCTGATGCGAATTTCGTCCAGCCGCTGGCCGGCAATCTGGCGGATAGCGTGGCGGTCCAGGCCGTCTTCCAGCGACAGCAGCTCTGCCACCTCGTCCAGCGAAAAGCCCAGCTCCTGCGCCCGCTTGATGAAGCGGATGCGCTGGCCCAGCGCCACCGGGTAATGCCGGTAGGCCCCGCGTGATTCGGGCACCGGCAGCAGGCCGCGCTGCTGGTAGTAGCGGATGGTTTCCACCCCGACCCCGGCGGCTTGGGCCAGCTTGCCGATGGTCAGGGTGGCGGTGGGTGTGGCATCCATAAAAATCTTTCAAAAATCACTTGACTCTGGGGTTGACTACGGAGTTTATGCTCCACCCATAGAGTTTGCAAAGGAGCTTCCATGAAAGACCCCGTCTGCGGCATGACAGTGACTGAAAAGTCTGCCCACGCCCATACCCATTCGGGTCATAGCTATTATTTCTGTAGTGCGGGCTGCAAAACCAAGTTTGCGGCCAACCCGCAGAAGTACCTCGCTCCACCAGCGCCCAGCCCAGCGGTAGCCGGGGCCGTCTACACCTGCCCCATGCACCCCGAGGTGCGGCAAGACCACCCCGGCAGTTGTCCGCACTGTGGCATGGCGCTGGAGCCGGAAATACCCCGCCTGGACGAATCCGAAAACCCC
Organism: uncultured Albidiferax sp.; assembly: GCA_963513125.1. Lineage (GTDB taxonomy): Bacteria > Pseudomonadota > Gammaproteobacteria > Burkholderiales > Burkholderiaceae_C > Rhodoferax_B. The sequence goes on along the minus strand of CAUPPH010000005.1, from coordinate 256,204 downwards.
GAGCTGGTGGACTTTCGCCGCCGCTTCTGGTGGACCCTGCCGCTGAGCGTGGCGGTGATGGTGCTGGCCATGCTGGGCCACCGCCTGCAGTGGTTCGACATGCAGGTGCAAAGCGGGATCGAGCTGGTCCTGAGCCTGCCGGTGGTGCTGTGGGCCGGTGCGCCCTTCTTTGTGCGCGGCTGGCAATCGTTGCGCAACCGCAGCCCGAATATGTGGACGCTGATCGGCCTGGGCACGGGCGCGGCTTTTGTCTACAGCCTGGTGGCCACGCTGGCACCGCAGGTGTTTCCGGCATCGTTTATGTCTATGGGCCGGGTGGCGGTGTACTTCGAGGCGGCGGCGACGATCATTTCGCTCACCCTGCTGGGCCAGTTGCTGGAGCTCAAGGCCCGCTCGCAGACTTCGGCAGCCATCAAGTCGCTGCTCGGCCTGGCACCCAAAACCGCTCGCCGCATCGCCAACGACGGCAGCGAAGCCGACATCCCCATCACCCACATGCACATCGGCGACCGCCTGCGTGTACGCCCTGGCGAAAAAGTGCCTGTAGACGGCACCGTACTAGACGGCAGCAGCGCGGTAGACGAATCCATGCTGACTGGCGAGCCCATGCCTGTCACCAAGCGTAGCGGCGACAAGCTGATCGGAGCCACCCTCAACACCACGGGTGCGCTCACCATGCAGGCCGAGCGGGTGGGCTCCGGCACCATGCTGTCGCAAATCGTGCAGATGGTGGTGCAGGCCCAGCGCTCCAAAGCGCCCATGCAGCGCATGGCCGACACGGTGGCGGGCTATTTTGTGGGTGCCGTGGTGGCCATCGCCTTGCTGACGCTGCTGGCCTGGGGCTTTTTCGGCCCCGCGCCCAGCTGGAGCTACGGGCTGATCAACGCGGTGGCCGTACTCATCATCGCCTGCCCCTGCGCGCTGGGCCTGGCCACACCCATGTCCATCATGGTGGCAACAGGGCGCGGTGCCACCCAGGGCGTGCTGTTCCGCGATGCGGCGGCCATTGAAAACTTTCGCCAAATCGACACCCTGATCGTCGACAAAACCGGCACGCTGACCGAAGGCAAACCGGTGTTCCACAGCGCCCTGCCCCTGCCGGGTTTCGATGCCGATAGTTTGCTGCGCCTTGCCGCCAGCCTGGACCAGGGCAGCGAGCACCCGCTGGCCGATGCCATCGTCCGCGCCGCCCGCGACAAAAGCCTGGCCCTGGCCCCCGTGGAGGGCTTCACATCGGCCAGTGGCATCGGCGTGCAGGGCCAGGTGGACGGGCATGCTCTCGCGCTGGGCAATACCATGTTGCTGCAGCAGATGGGCATCTCGGTGGCAGCGCTGGGGGCGCAGGCCGAAACCTTGCGCCGTGGCGGTGCCAGCGTCATCTATCTGGCGGTGGACGGCCAATTGGCCGGGCTGCTGGCCGTAGCCGACCCCATCAAGGCCAGTACCGCCGAAGCCCTGGCGGCCCTCACCGCAGCAGGCATCCGCATCGTGATGGCTACCGGCGACGGCGTGGGTACTGCGCAAGCCGTTGCCCAGAAACTGGGCATTACCGAGGTGTTGGGTGAAGTCCAGCCCGCCGACAAACTGGCCCTGGTGGTCCGGCTGCAAAAAGAAGGCCGCAAGGTGGCGATGGCGGGCGACGGCATCAACGATGCCCCGGCGCTGGCCCAGGCCGATGTAGGTATCGCCATGGGCACCGGCACCGACGTGGCGATGAACAGCGCCCAGGTCACCCTGGTCAAAGGCGATTTGCGTGGCATCGCCACCGCGCGGGCCTTGTCCAACGCCACCATGGCCAATATGCGGCAGAACCTGGGCTTTGCCTTCATCTACAACGCGCTGGGCGTACCGCTGGCTGCAGGCGTGCTGTTTCCCTGGACCGGTTGGCTGCTGTCGCCCATGGTGGCGGCCCTGGCCATGAGCCTGAGCTCGGCCTCGGTCATCACCAATGCACTGCGCCTACGCCATGCCAAGCTGAAAACCGATACACACTAAGAACTTGGAGAGAACCCACCATGACCACTTTTGAAATCACCGGCATGACCTGCGGCGGCTGCGTCAAGCGGGTACAAGCCAAACTGGAAGCCGTCGCCCCCGGCGTGCAAGTCCAGTTGAAACCACCACAGGCCACGGTGCCGGGCCCTGCCGATGTGGCCACCCTGCAAGCCGCGCTGGCAGGCAGCCACTACAGCGTCATTGCACCCGCCGTGGTGGAGCCACCACCCGCTGTGGCTCCCAGTTGGCTCGCCACCTACCGCCCGCTGCTGCTGATCCTGGCCTATATCCTGGGTGCCAGCCTGCTGGTGCAGGGCGCGCAGGTCAGCGCGATGGGCACCATGCACTACTTCATGGCCGGGTTCTTTTTGGTGTTTTCGTTCTTCAAGCTGCTGGACGTGGCCGCGTTTGCCGATGCGTATGCGGGCTACGACCTGCTGGCGCGGCGCTGGCGGCCGTGGGGGTTTATCTACCCGTTTGTGGAGCTGGCGCTGGGCGTGGCCTATCTGGCCCACTTCCAACCGGTGCTGACCAACGCGGTGACACTGGTAGTAATGGGCTTCTCGGCCATCGGCGTGATCAGTGCGGTGCTGGACAAGCGCAGCATCCGCTGTGCCTGCCTGGGCACGGTGTTCCAGTTGCCCATGTCCACCGTGACCATCATCGAAGACGTGGGCATGGTGCTGATGGCGGCGATGGCGTTGGCGATCTAATTACCAGGTGCCCTTAGGTTTGCGCGCCCGCACGGCGGCGGAGACCATCTCCACCGTGGCCGGGCGGTTGGCGATTTGGGCGAAGTCGATGGCGGTCAGGCTTTTCTGGTTCTTCAGCATCGGGTCGGCGCCTTCGTCCAGCAGCAGCTTGACGGCCTCGTCCGTGCCGTACTGCGCAGCCATCATCAATGGCGTGCTGCCGTTGGGCGAGGCCGCGTCGATGTAGGCATGGTTCTCCAGCAGCAGGCGCATCACGTCCAGATGGCCGTGGGTGGCAGCGTAGTGCAGCGGGGTCCAGCCGGTCTTGTTGACATCTGCACCCTTGGTGATGAGCTGGCTGCACAGCGCCAACTGGCCCTGCAGGGCGGCCAGCATCAGCGGGCTTTCGTCCTGGGCGGTGCGGGTCTCCGCCTTGATCTGGGGCCAGGCCAGCAAGACCTTGGCGGCCTTGAAGTTCTCGCCCTTGAGTGCAAGGTACAGGCCCGATCGGCCCTGCGCATCGGTGGTGTTGCCGTCAAAACCGCGTTGCAGCAGCGTCTGGATGCCGCCTGCGTCGTCGCGCTGGACGGCGGCGAAGAAGTCGTCAAAAGAACCAGCCTGTACAGCACTAAACCCCATTAAAACAATAAGATGGAGCACATTCTTAAGGTGTTTTATCACGATAGAACTCCACGAAACAGCCGGTCAAAGTTGGCGCTGGTGGTGTGCGCCACCTCTTCTACCGACAGCTTTTTGATGTCCGCCACCTGCTTCGCCACATACGGCACATAGGCGGGCGTATTGGTCTTGCCGCGAAACGGCATGGGTGCCAGGTAGGGACTGTCGGTCTCGATCAGCAGGCGGTCCATGGGCACAAAGGCGGCCACGTCGCGGATGTCCTGGGCGGTTTTGAAGGTCAAAATGCCCGAGAAGGAAATGTAGAAACCCAGGTCCAGCGCGGCACGGGCCACGGCCTGGGTTTCGGTGAAACAGTGGAACACGCCGCCCGCGCTGCCCACCGATCCATCCTCACCCTCTTCGCGCAGGATGGCGATGGTGTCGTCGGAGGCACTGCGGGTGTGGATCACCAGCGGCTTGTCCACCTGGCGGGCGGCGTGGATATGGGTGCGAAAGCGCATGCGCTGCCATTCCATATCGGCCACGCTGCGTTCGCCCAGGCGGTAGTAGTCCAGCCCGGTCTCGCCAATGCCCACCACGCGGGGCAAGGCCGAGCGCTGCAGCAAATCCTCCAGCGTGGGTTCTTGTACGTCGTCGTTGTCGGGGTGCACGCCCACCGTGGCCCAGAAGTTGTCATAGCCCGTGGCCAGGGCGTGTACGTCGGCAAATTCTTCCAGCGTGGTGCAGATGCACAGGGCGCGGGTGACCTGGGCCTCGGCCATGGCGGTGCGGATGGCGGGGAGCTGCACGACCAAATTGGGCATGCTGAGATGGCAGTGGGAGTCGGTGAACATGGCAGCGCGCTGGAGCGCGGAGAAAAACTAAATCGTTTGCGTGGGGCGGTCGGAGGCGAGGTGGGCGCCCAGGATTTCTTCAATCTTGATCTTCAGCACGCGGGCCTTTTCCTCTTTGGGAAACTGGATGCCCACGCCCTGGGTGCGGTTACCTGCGGCGCGGGCCGGCGTGACCCAGGCGACGCGCCCGGCGATGGGGTAGCGCTGCGGATCGTCCGGCAGGGACAGCAGCACGTATACGTCGTCGCCCAGCTGGTAGTCGCGGGCGGTGGCGATGAACAGGCCGCCTTCGGAAAACAGAGGGATATAGGCCGCGTGCAGCGCGCCTTTTTCCTTGATGGCCAGTTGGATGACGCTGGGGCGGGGTGAGGAATGGTTGCTGCTCATGGCCGTGAGTTTAGGACGTTTTGGGCCCGGCCCACCAGCGATTCCAGCAGCAGCCCTGCATTGAAGGGGTGCTCGACCACCCGGGCGGTGGCGTTCAGGTCTTTGGACCACTGCGTCAGCGTGGCCACAGCTGGTGCGGCAGGCAGATCACTGGCCGCAAAAAACCGCGGCGCGGCTCCCACGCGGGCCAGCAACAGGTCGTGGCAGAGCTTTTGCAACGCATCCACCACCTGGGCCGGGGCCCAGTCGGCAAACACGGTCAACACCCCCTGCCCCACGGCGCGGGGAATGGTCGACCAGCTTTGCGCAGTGCGCCCGGCGCGTGACCATTGCAGCGCATTTTCCGGGCGGCTACCCGCAGCGGCCAGCAGCACCGGGGCGTCGGCAGCGGGCACGCCCTGCGCCTGCAGCCAGGCGGTGGATACGTCTTTTTCCGGCCAGACCATGTTGTGGCCCATGCAGCGGCTGCGGATGGTGGGCAGCAACTGGTGGGCCGCACCTGTGGCCAGCACAAACTTCACGTCGCCGGGCGGCTCTTCCAGGGTTTTGAGCAGGGCGTTGGCCGTAATGTGGTTCATGCGCTCGGCCGGATACACCAGCACCGCCTTGCCCCGGCCTCGGCCGCTGGTGCGCTGCGCAAACTCGACCGCATCGCGCATGGCATCCACGCGGATTTCCTTGCTGGCCTTGCGCTTTTTGTCGTCGATGTCGGACTGGGCCTTTTCGCTCAGCGGCCAGCCCAGCTCGACCATCATGGCCTCGGGCATCAGCAGGCACAGGTCGGCGTGGGCGTGCACGTCGATGGCGTGGCAACTGGCGCACTGGCCGCAGGCACCTTGGGCCGTGGGCGCATCGCACAGCCAGGCGCGCACCAGCTCCATGGCCAGCGTGTACTGGCCCAGGCCGCTGGGGCCTTGCAGCAGCCAGGCGTGGCCGCGCTGGGCCAGCAGGCTGTCGCGCTGCTGCGCCACCCAGGGGGGCAAAAGGGGGTTGCTCATGCAGTCTCCAACCAGCCACGGCCCACCAGCACCGCGTGGATTTGTTGCCACACCGCGTCACGCTCTACGTCGGCGGCGATGCGGGCAAACCGGGCCGGAGCCTGGGCCGCGCGCTGGGCGTAGCCGTCGGCCACGCGGGCAAAGAAGGCGGCGGGTTGGGATTCGAACCGGTCGGGCACACGGGCCCCGGCCAGCCGCTCGGCGGCCACGGCGGGTGGCAGGTCGAACCACAGCGTGAGGTCGGGGTTGCGAATGAAATCGGCACCTAGCGCTGGTACTGATTGCACAAGCAGCTCCAAATAAGATAGCACTCCCAGATCGAAGCCCCGGCCACCGCCCTGGTAGGCAAAGGTGGCATCGGTGAAGCGGTCGCAGACCAGCACTTCGCCGCGCGCCAGGGCGGGTTCGATCACGTTTTGCAGGTGGTCGCGCCGGGCGGCGAAGACCAGCAAGGCCTCGGTCAACGGGTCCATGGGGTCGTTAAGCACGAGAGTGCGCAGCTTCTCGGCCAGCGGCGTGCCGCCGGGTTCGCGGGTCAACGTGACCACCCTGCCCTGCGCCCGGAAGGCGGCGGCTACGGCGGCGATATGGCTGGACTTGCCCGCGCCGTCGATGCCTTCAAAGCTGATAAAGATGCCGGGTGGGTTCATTTGTTGCGTTGAAATTTGTTCACGGCGTTGTTGTGTTCGTCCAGGCTGCTGCTGAACTGGCTGGTGCCGTCGCCGCGCGCCACAAAGTACAGGGCCGTGGTGGCGGCAGGCCGCACTGCGGCCAGCAGCGACTGCGTGCCGGGCATGGCAATCGGCGTGGGCGGCAGGCCCCGGCGCAGGTAGGTGTTGTAGGGCGAGTCGGTTTGCAGGTCGCGCCGGCGCAGGTTGCCGTCAAATGCTGCACCCAGGCCGTAAATCACCGTGGGGTCGGTCTGTAGCGGCATGCCAATGCGCAGCCGGTTGTTGAACACACCCGCCACCAGGCTGCGGTCACCCGACTGGCCGGTTTCTTTCTCGATGATGCTGGCCAGCGTCAGCGCCTGTTCGGGGGTCTTGGCTTCGCTGCTGGGCTGGCGCAGGGCCCAGGCGGCGGCCAACTTTTTGTCCATGGCGTGCATGGCCCGCTTGAGCACCGCGAAGTCGCTGCTGCCCTTGGAATAGGTATAGGTGTCGGGAAAGAACCTGCCTTCGGGGTGCACACCCGGGCGGCCCAGCGCGGCCATGATGGAATCATTGCCCAGCGTTTGGCTGTCGGGCCTGAGCTGCTCTGCTTTGGATAGCGCGGCGCGCACCTGCACAAAGTTCCAGCCCTCTACCAGCGTGACCGAGCGCAGCGCCTCGTCGCCGCGTACCAGCTTGCCCAGCAGGCTGATGGGCGTGGTGCCGGTGGCGATTTCATAGCTGCCGGCCTTGATCTGGCGGGCATCGCCCGAGGCGCGAAACCAGGCGTAGAGCAGTACCGGCGAGGTCTGCACGCCCGCCTCCACCGCAGCTGCCGCCACACCGCGCGCGCCCGTGCCGGGCTCGACCGACAAATCCAGCGATGGCGCGGCCAGGGCCAGCGGCTGGTGCAGCCACCACCAACTTGCGCCGCCGCCCACACCCGCCACCAAGAGCAAAACCAAGATCAAACGACGCACAGCCTTACAAGCCTTATTGATAACAAGGGGCGATGATAATTCACACCATGACCCAATTAACCAACGGCTCCGCCCCCCTCACCCACCTGGGAGTCATCCGCGCCGAAGGTGCCGATGCGGCCAAATTTCTACACGGCCAGCTAACGCAAGACTTCGCGCTGCTGGGCCAGGACACCGCCCGATTGGCCGCGTTCTGCAACGCCAAGGGACGCATGCAGGCCAGCTTCATCGGTTTCAAACGCAGTCCGAATGAGATTGTGCTCATCTGCCACCGCGACCTGCTGGCGGCTACCTTGAAGCGCCTAAGCATGTTCGTGATGCGTGCTCAGGCCAAACTGACGGACGCCACGGCGGACTTTGCGCTCTACGGCGTGGTGGGTGGCCCGGCCCAGCCCGCCTGGACCACCGCCACGGTCGATGGCACCTCGACCATCGCCCTCTACCCCGCCGACGGCCAAACCCGTGCGATTGTCATCACCCCCGCAGGCAGCCCCGCGCCCGCAGGCCCGGCGTTGGGCCTGGACTTGTGGCTGTGGAGCGAAGTGCGTAGCGGCATCGCCACGGTGTCCACCCCGATTTTTGAAGCCCTGGTGCCGCAGATGCTGAACTACGAGTCGGTCGGCGGTGTGAACTTCAAAAAAGGCTGCTACCCCGGCCAGGAGATCGTGGCCCGCAGCCAGTTTCGCGGCACCCTGAAGCGCCGCGCTGCCATCGTGCATGGCGAGGTGCCGATGGCCGCTGGCCAGGAGGTGTTTCACAGCGCCGATGCCGAGCAGCCCTGCGGCGTGGTGGTGCAGGCCGCGGCGTCCCCCGAAGGCGGCTGGGACGCGATTGCGTCTTTGCAACTTGCGGCGATGCAGGATGGGACTTTGACCGTGGATGGAGCCGCCTTGACTCTGCTGCCCCTGCCTTACGAACTACTGGCGGATATCTAAAAACATCTCGATGTGCGGAATGCCCACTTCCGCATAGACCTCGCCCCGCGGTGTGAAACCCAGCCGCTCGTAAAAGCCTTGGGCGCTGGTCTGGGCGTGCAGGCAGACCTCCGCGTCCCCCCGCTCCCGTGCCGCCTGCACCAGGGCTTCCAGCACCTGCTGCCCCAGGCCGCTGCCGCGCTGGCTGGCGAGCACCGCCATGCGCCCGATCCGTCCGACACCCGGTGCATGCACCAGCAAGCGACCGGTGGCGACGGGTTCACCCTGGGCATCGCAGACCACGGCATGCACGGCGGTCTGGTCGGCCACGTCCCATTCCATCTCGGCGGGGATGTTTTGCTCGTGTACGAACACGGCGGTGCGGACTTGGGAGGCTTGGGTGCCCAGTTGGCTCCAGGGGCCGGTAGTCAAAGTAGTCATAGATTGAATGCGTTTCGCAGTGCCTGTGCAGCAGCCTGGTGCGCCAACTTGGCCTCAGGAATGGCCCGGCCCATTTTGATGAATTCGTGGGTCACGCCGCGGTAGATGTCCAGATCCACCGGCACCCCGGCCAGGCGCAGTTTATCGGCGTAGAGCACGCCCTCGTCCACCAGGGGGTCGCATTCGGCTAGGCCGAACCAGGCGGGGGCCACGCCGTCTACGTCGGGGGCGTTCAGTGGGGCGAAACGCCAGTCGCTGTAGTCGGCCGCGTGCGGCAAATAGTGGCTGAAAAAGAAGTGAATTTGCGACTGATCCAGCAGGTAGCCGCTGCCAAAGCGGCTGTGCGAAGGCGTATCGGCGTGGGCTGCGCAGCCGGGGTAGAACAGCAGTTGCAGGGCCAGTGGCAATTGCGCGTCGCGGGCCAGGATGGCGCACACGGCTGCCAGCGTGCCGCCCGCGCTGTCGCCGCCCACCGCCACACCTGCGGTGTCAGGCTGGGCGGCCAGCCAGGCCAGCGCGTCCCAGGCATCGTCCACGGCGGTGGGAAAGCGGTGCTCGGGGGACATGCGGTAGCCCAGCGAGACCACGGCGCAGCCACTGAGGCGGCTGAGTTCGCGGCACAGGATGTCGTGGGTGTTGACACTGCCGATCATGAAGCCACCGCCATGAAAGAAGAGCAAGGTGGGTAATGCGGGTATGGGCTCAAACGACGGTGCGTAGCGCCGGGCGGGCATGGCAAAGCCGTCGCGGGCCGGGATGGTGAAGTTGTCTACCCGCGCCAGGGGGGCCTTGGGTACTTCCAGCATGGCCGCGCCGATTTCATAGGCATCGCGGGCTTGCTGGGGCGTGAGCAGGTGCATGGGCGTGCGGCGGGCGCGGGCCATGCGCTGCAGGACACCGGCCATGGCGGGGGTCAGTGGGGCGTGGGACAGAAATGGCATCAGGCGCAATCGTAACGGCCCGGTGTCATGGTTTTGCCACCGAAACCCCGTCTACTCAGGGTTTTATCGAAAACCCAAGCCCATGCATACCCAGGAGCGCCCGCAAAGTCGCGGCGAAGAAATCGCCAACACCTTGAGCCACGCCATCGCGCTGCTGGCCGCCCTGGGGGGAGTGCCGTTTCTGGTGATGGCTGCCGGTCCGCACTGGCTAGGCACCTGCGTGTTTGCGGCGACCATGCTGTTGCTGTACCTGTCGTCCACGCTGTACCACGCGCTGCCTGCGGGGCGGGCCAAGCAGCTGTGGCTGCGGGTGGACTACGGCGCAATCTATTTCTTCATCGCGGGCAGTTACACGCCGTTTGCCCTCAGTGCGGTGTCTGGCGTGTGGGGTTGGACGCTGTTTGCGCTGGTCTGGCTGCTGGCCATCGCAGGCACGGCATTGAAGGTGCTGGGCCGTTTGTCGCACCCCTGGTTGTCTACCGGGCTGTACGTGGCGATGGGTTGGCTGGTGCTGGTGGCCGCCGTGCCGCTGGTGGGGCAGTTGTCGCCCTCGGGGCAGGCCTGGCTGGTGGCCGGCGGCGTGGCCTACACCGCCGGGGTGGTTTTCTTTGCGCTGGACGGGCGCTGGCGGTATGCGCATGCGGTGTGGCATGGTTTCGTTGTGCTGGGCAGCGCCTGCCATGCCGGTGCGGTTCTGTCACATTTTTGAAATTAAACCGTCATGGTGAAAGAGGCTTCATAGGGTTCAATACAGGGTTTCCAACTACTACCAGCAGGACCGCCCTATGAACGCCATCAAAGAAGCCCAGAAATTCATTGCCAAACACCCCGAATCCGAGGCTGCCCGCACGCTGGCCCAACTGGTGCTGACGCTGGAGTCCGATGAGCCGTTTCCGCTGGAAAAGTTGTACGCGCTGGACTTGGAGCGCTTTGACCTGGCGCTGGACATCCTGAAAGAATGGCGACTGGACCGCTACATTGCGGGCAAGTCCAAGCTGTACGACCTGTCGCTGCAAATCCAGGAGCAAGGCCCGCAAGATCGCACGTCGCACTTTGGCGAGCTCAAATAAATTTTTGGCCAAGACTGCGCATGCCCAGCTGGAGGCAGGCTTCCCCCATCATTTAGGCCTTATGCGCTTGATTCATCAGCACGAGTAGCTATTTTTTATATAGCAATTTTGGGGCGCAAGCGTGGCCGGTGCAAAGCTAGTCGGTGGGGCCACCGCCCCGAGCTGCAGGCTCAGTGCCTTCAAACAAAAGCGCCCAGATCGGTTTTGGCCGACCAGTCGATCGGGTCTTGCTGCAGCACCATGTCGATGTCCAGCCCCAGCGCCAGCCCCACCTCGCCGGGGTAGCTGCCCGCCAACGCACTCTCATCAAACTCCACCTCTTTGGCGCGGGCGCGCCAGGCGGCCAAGTGCACCACACCCGCCAGGGGTTCGTACACGCCGTCGTCAAACGGGAAGATCTGCGACTGCAGGGCATCGACGATGCGGTCGGGAAACTGCCACTTGCGGGCAAACCCCGCGCCCACGTCGGCGTAGCAAAAGCCCAGGCGCTTGGTTTCCATGCGGGCGCGGCGCAGATCCAGTGGCAGCACCTGCTGGTTCAGGGCGGCCATCTCCTGCGGCATGCCCATGTGCATCACCAGTTCACCTACAGCGTGCACCAGCCCAGCGGTGAAGGCGGTGGCCGGGTTGTGCCGCACCGCACCGGCCAGCGCCCTGGAGAGCTTGGCCACGTTCAGGCTGTAGCGCCAGAACTGCTGCAGATTCACCCCCGGCACCGCCCGAAAGCTCAGACCCAGCGCGGCGGCCTGGGCCAGGCTGCGCAGGTGGTCTATGCCCAGGATGGCCAGCGCCTCGGGGATGCTGCTGACCTTGCGCGACAGGTTGAACATGGCCGAATTGGCCAGCGTGAGCAACCGGGTGGTCAGGGCCGGGTCGGTGCCGATCAACTGGCCGAGTTTGCGCAGGTCGGGCTCGGGGCGCGCCAGCTCGCTGAGCAGCAACGCCACCGCCTTGGGGATGCTGGGCAGGGCCGCTTCGGATGCGAGCAGGTCTTTTAACTCCATGGGGGCAGATTCCTGGCGTGGGGGATGGTGCATGGTAAAGGATTCAGCCCTTCCCACGCAGGTGCTTTGCTACCTGCCGCCCTGCAACTTGGCAAAAGCCGAGGCCATGGCCGACTGGGCCGGTGGGCCGTCATTGCGCCGGGGTTGCTGCTGGCCGCGCGCTGCGCCTTCGAAGCGGTTGTCGCGTGGACTATCCCGACGGGCCGGGGCCTCGCCGAGCTTCATGCTCAAGGCGATGCGCTTGCGGGCCACATCCACCTCGACCACGCGCACTTTCACGATGTCACCGGTCTTGACAACTTCGCGTGCATCGGTGGTGAACTTGTGGCTGAGCTGGCTCACGTGGACCAGGCCGTCCTGGTGCACACCCAGGTCGACAAACGCGCCAAACGCGGCCACGTTGCTCACGGTGCCCTCCAAAATCATGCCCTCGACCAGGTCCTTGATGTCTTCCACGCCGTCGTTAAAGCGGGCCACCTTGAAGTCGGGGCGCGGGTCGCGGCCGGGTTTTTCCAGCTCGGCGATGATGTCCTTGACGGTGATTACGCCAAACTTTTCATTGGCAAACAGCTCGGGGCGCAGGGTTTTGAGCATGTCGGCGCGGCCCATCAGCTCGGTCACCGGCTTGGCGGTTTGCTGGATGATGTCTTGCACCAGCGGATAGGTTTCGGGGTGCACGCCGGTCATGTCCAGCGGGTTGTCGCCACCGCGGATACGCAAAAAGCCCGCGCTCTGCTCAAAGGTTTTGGCACCCAGGCCGCTCACTTCCATGAGCTGCTTGCGGTTTTTGAATGCGCCATTGGCCTCGCGCCAGCGCACCACCGCCTTGGCCACCGTGGCCGACAGGCCGGACACACGGGTGAGCAAGGGCACGCTGGCGGTGTTCAGGTCCACACCCACCGAGTTCACGCAATCCTCCACCACCGCCTCCAGGCTGCGGGCCAGGTCGTTCTGGCTCACGTCGTGCTGGTACTGGCCCACGCCGATGGATTTGGGGTCGATCTTCACCAGCTCGGCCAGCGGGTCTTGCAGGCGGCGGGCGATGCTGGCGGCACCGCGCAGGCTCACGTCCACGTCGGGCATTTCTTGGCTGGCGAATTCGCTGGCGGAGTACACCGACGCGCCCGCCTCGCTGACTACCACGCGCTGCATGGCGGTTTTGGGTGCACCGCTGGGGTCGGTATGTTTCTCCAGCAGCTTCATCAGATCGGCGGCCAGCTTGTCGGTTTCGCGGCTGGCCGTGCCGTTGCCGATGGCGATCAGGTTCACGCCGTGCTTGATACACAGCTTGGCCAGGGTGTGCAGCGAGCCCTCCCAGTCCTTGCGCGGTTCGTGGGGATAGACGGTGGCGGTTTCCACCAGCTTGCCCGTGGTATCGACCACGGCCACCTTCACGCCGGTGCGGATGCCGGGGTCCAGACCCAGTACCACACGCGGCCCGGCGGGTGCGGCCAGCAGCAGGTCGCGCAGGTTGTCGGCAAACACCTTGATCGCCACCTTTTCGGCCTCTTCGCGCAGCTTGGCGAACAAATCCCGCTCGGTGGACAGGCTGAGCTTGACGCGCCAGGTCCAGGCCACGCACTTGCGGATCAGGTCGTCGGCGGGCCGATTTTGGTGGCTCCAGCCCAGGTGGATGGCGATGCGGCCCTCGGCCAATGAAGGCTTGCCCGGCTCGGGTTCGACAGGCAGCACCAACTTGGCATCCAAAAATTCCAGCGCCCTCCCCCGGAACACGGCCAGCGCGCGGTGCGAAGGGATGCGGCCCATGGGTTCGTCGTAGTCAAAGTAATCGCGGAACTTGGCGATGTCGGGGTGGTTTTCGTCCTTGCCTGCGGCCAGTTTGCTGCGCAGCAGGCCTTCATTCCACAGCCAGCCGCGCAGGTTCTGGATGAGGGCGGCGTCTTCGGCCCAGCGCTCACTGAGGATGTCGCGCACGCCGTCCAGCACGGCCTGCACGGTGGTGAAGTCGTCGCCGTTTTCACCCTTTTCGGCCTTGACGAAGGGCTGGGCGGCCTCGGCGGGCACCAACAGCGGGTTGGCAAACAGCTGGTCGGCCAGCGGCTCGATGCCGGACTCGCGGGCGATCTGGCCCTTGGTGCGGCGCTTGGTTTTGAACGGCAGGTACAGGTCTTCCAGCTCCTGCTTGGTGCTGGCCGTGAACAAGGCGGCGCGCAGCGCGTCGGTCATCTTACCCTGCTCTTCGATGCTTTTCACAATCGCTTCGCGGCGGTCTTCGAGCTCGCGCAGATAGCCCAGGCGGGTTTCCAGCTCGCGCAGCTGGATGTCGTCCAGTCCGCCGGTGACTTCCTTGCGGTAGCGGGCGATAAACGGCACGGTGGCCCCGCCGTCGAGCAGCTCCACGGCGGCGCGGACTTGCTCCTCGCGGGCTTTGATTTCGAGGCTGAGCTGGCGGATGATTTTCTGCATGAACGGGGTGCTATTGGGTCAACAAGGGCGAGAGTTTGCCACAGCCGTTTAGATGCCAAATTTAGGCATGAAATTGGCCTCTAGCGCTTATTCCATAAGCGCAACAAGCTACTGATTCAATAGCATTTGCCGCAGTTTGCTTTGCAACGGGGTGTGCGCCGCCCCGCCCATCGCCACCCGCGCCTGGCTGCGTGCCGTGGCATCCGCCAGGTCGATCTCTTGCACCACCTGCCCGGCATCGAACACAAAGGCCACATCGGCCAGGGCCAGCACGTCGTCCACATCGTGGGTGATCATCAGCGCCGCAATGCCCCACTGGCACCGCACTTGGGCCAGCTCTTCGCGCAGACTGTGGCGCAATGCCGGGTGCAGGGCCGCAAACGGCTCGTCCAGCAACAGCACCTGCGGCTGGCAGGCCAGGGCCCGCGCCAAGGCCACCCGCTGCTGCTGCCCGCCCGACAGCGTGGCCGGGCGGCTGTGGGCCAAAGCGGCCAGGCCAAAGCTGTCCAGCAGGGTCTGGATGTGGGTGCTTTCCGTGGCCGACAGGCTGCGTTTGCGCCAGCTCTTCAGGCCGAAAGCAATGTTCTCTTGCACCGACAAATGCGGAAACAGCGCGTAGTTTTGCGGCAGGTAGCCCACGCGGCGCTGGGGCGTGGGGATGTTGATGTTTTGGGCTGCGTCGAACAGCGTCCGCCCGTCCAGCCGGATATGGCCGCGTGTGGGCCGCAGCAGCCCGGCCATGGCCTGCAAGGTCAGGGTTTTGCCCGCGCCCGACGGGCCGTACAGCGCGGCAAACGGCACATCGCTGGCGAAGCGCACCGCCAGGTCGAAGCGCCTGCGGCCATCGGAGACCGTGAGTTGGATGTCTACATCGATCAAGGTTTGCCGAAGCCGTATTTGCTGAGCACCTGCTGGGCTGTGTCGGTGAACAAAAAGTTGACGAAGTTCTGCGCCACGGCCTTCTGCGGGCTGTCGCTGACCACGGCAATCGGGTACGACACCGGCGTGTGGCCGGGCGGGGTCAGGACGATCTTCACCTTGTCGCCGAACAAGATCGCATCAGTACGGTAGACGAAACCGGCCTCTACCTCGCCCCGGCTGACGTAGTCCAGCACCTGGCGCACGTTGTCGGCCTGCACAAACTTGGGCTCCAACACCGTCCACAGATTCGCGCTGGTCAGGGTTTGCTGGGTGTAGCGGCCCGCGGGCACGGTGGCGGGCTTGCCGATGGCGATTTTGCGCACCTTGGCTCCGGTCAGGTCTTGCAGGGTCTTGAGGCCGGGGCCGTCTTTGCCCGGCTCCACCAACACCAGGCTGTTGGTGACGAAGTTTTTGCGGCTCTCAGACACGATCAGCTTTTGCGCCACCGCCCGGTCCATGGTGTCCTGGTC
The DNA here is from genome assembly GCA_963513125.1 of uncultured Albidiferax sp. GTDB lineage: Bacteria > Pseudomonadota > Gammaproteobacteria > Burkholderiales > Burkholderiaceae_C > Rhodoferax_B. The sequence goes on along the minus strand of CAUPPH010000005.1, from coordinate 240,842 downwards.
GGCACTAACGAACACGTCCACCGGCGCGCCCTGGCGGATCTGCTGCAACAGCACGCCGGACGCGGCAAAGTTAAAGCGCACCGTGGAGCCGGGCTGGCTGGCCTCAAATTTCGGCCCCAACTCTTTGAACGCATCGGTCAGGCTGGCGGCGGTGGACACGGTGATTTGCTGGGCGGAGGCAGCCAAGGGCAAGAGCAAAAACAGGCTTGTAAGTCGCATGAGGATTTAACGGAGTGAAAAAAAGCGGTTCGACAGCACCAGCACGGTGATGGACAGCAGCGAGGTGATGGCCACCAGCAGCAGCGCCAGTTCGTCCTGCCCGGCCTGCACGGAGTCGTAAATCGCCATCGACAGGGTTTGCGTCTGCTGCGGAATCGAGCCTGCCACCATCAGCGACGCGCCAAACTCGCCCATGGCGCGGGCAAAGGCCAGCAGCGTACCGGCCAAAATGCCGGGCCAGGCCAGCGGCAGCGTGACGCGCAAAAACACCGACAGAGGGCTTTGGCGCAGCGTGCTGGCGGCTGCTTCGAGCGAACGGTCGACCCCGGCAAAAGCCGCGCTGGCCGACTTGAGTACCAACGGCAAAGCGACGATGCTGGACGCCACCACCGCGCCGTGCCAGCTGAAAATGATGGTGTAGTCCAGGTGCGCCCGCAGCCAGCTGCCCAACGGACTGCGCCGCCCGGCCGCGACCAGAATCGCGTAGCCGATCACCGTGGGCGGCAGCACCAGCGGCAGCATGCACACCGCCTCCAGCACGCCGCTGCCGGGGAAGGATTTACGGGCGAAGACCCAGCCCAGGGCGATGCCCGCAATGGTGGCCAGCAGCGTCGCCACCGCCGCCACTTTGAGCGAAAGGATGAGCGGAAACCAGTCCATGGTGGCGAGCAATGCAGACATGGCCCGCATTGTATCCAGCCGGATATAGCGATATGCAGCGGTAAATCTATTCCAGGGTTTCTTTCAGGATGGCGCTGACCTGCTTCAGCACGGCGCGGGCATCCATCAGGCCTTTGCTCTCCTGGTCGCTGGCCCAGACCGCCTGCGCTTGCGGATAGCGGGTAGCGGCCTGGAAGGCTTGGACCTCCTGGCGCGCCAGAATCCGGATGGTCGCGCCGCCTTGCCTCAAGGCTGCTATCTGGGCGTCAAAACCGCGGTCCATGACGGCACCCAAGGACTGGTAAGCGGTCTGCGCAGCGCGCTGGATGGCTTGCTGGTCTTGCGGCTCCAGCGCATTCCAGGTGTCCCGGTTCATCACCACCGGGTAGAGGTGGCCCAGCCATAGATCTTTGGACACCAGGGCATAAGGTGCGTGTTCATGGACTTTCAGGTCGTATCCACTGTCCACATTGACCATGAGCCCGTCCATGGTGCGGGCTTGCAAGGCCTTGTACACCGCATCGCCCCATGGCATGGTGACCGGTACGGCCCCTGCGTTGTTCAAAAAATCCTGGTGCCAAAAGCTCGCCGTGCGCCAGGTCTGGCCTTGGATGTCCTGCAATGATTTCAGCGGCTGCGTGCTGAAGAAGGCCACGGGATAGCCAGTGCCGAGGAAAATTTCCACTACGTTGTTCTTTTGGAGCTCTGTTGAGAACGCAGGAACATCCCGGTACACACGGCGGAAAAATGCAAGCTGCTGCTCCCCCGATGGCCCCACGGGAAAGCTTTTGAAAATCTGGTGCAAGGGCAGTTCCTTGGCCGTGTACTCGGGTACGGTGGTGGCCATGTCGGCCTGCTTGCCCGCCTTGACCGCACCCAGTGCCTCATAGGCCTTGGCCAGTGCGCCATCCCAATGGGCATCGATTTTCAGTCGACCCTTCGATTCCTTTTCAATCGCCGGGAAAAACACCTCCTGCAAGAACTGGGTGCGCATGCCGTCCAGCGCTTGGTGGTCGGAATACCGCAGGATCTTCTGGGCGAAAGCGGCGGTTGGCAGCAAGAAAGCCGCCAACAGCAGCCATAGAACCTTCTTGGGAAGCTGTTTCGTTTGCATGGGGTCCGTTCAGGTTTTTTGGTAACGATTGGTGAAGACGTAGTATCTGAATGATTCTTCAGTTTTGGAATTCGCATATGAAAATCACCCCGCCAAAAGCCCTGAAGCCCCGGAAAACGCCGATCCAAGCCCGTTCGACCGCCACGGTGGATGCCATATTCCAGGCCACCATTCAGGTTTTGCTGGCCGAAGGCGCACACCGGCTGACGACCACCCGGGTCGCCGAACGGGCGGGGGTCTCGGTGGGAACCATGTACCAGTATTTCCCGCACAAACAGGCGCTTCTGTACGCGGTGGTGCACCAGCACCTGACAGAATTTGTCGCAAGCTTCGAGGCCGCCTGCGTGCAGCATCGCAATACACCGACCGCCGCCATGACCGAGGGCTTGGTCCATGCCTTCCTTGAAACCAAGGTCCGTGACCCGGATGCCACGCGCGCGCTGTACAAGATTGCGGGGGAGCTGGACACCGATGAACTGAGGCTGGGCACCGCCAAAAGCCTGCAAGAGGCCTGCACCACCCTATTGGCCAGTGCGACCGATGCCCGCTATGACCATTTGCCGGACATAGCGTTTACGCTGCTGACGGCCATGAACGGAACCACCCGGGCGGTTTTCGAATTCGGGGCCGAACCCCGCAGGGTTCAGATGCTGCGCGTCCAGTTGCTGGCCTTGTGTCGCGGCTTTCTCCAAATATCGGCACGGCAGCACCCACACCGCCAGACCAGCGTCTGAATGGACCGTCATTTGCCGTCTTCCGAGACGGCCCCTATGAGCGCCTGGAGCGCCGCAATGTCCGCCGCCGCTGCGTTGCGGGCAGACTCCTCCACCGCGCGGTAATGCCGCACCAGCTTTTCGCCCAGCGGCGACAGCGCCGTGCCGCCGCCCTGCACGCCTCCGGCGGCGGTGGTCACGGCAGGTGAAACGAGGGCCTTGTTCATCTCGTCCACCAGCACCCAGGCGCGCCGGTACGACATGCCAAGCTGGCGGGCCGCAGCCGAGATAGAGCCGGTCTGCGCTATGGCTTCCAGCAGATCGACCTTGCCCGGGCCAATGGCAATGCTGGCATCGCGGTAGATGCGCAGGCGGAACTGGGCTTTGGAACTTACAGTCACAGCGGCTTCACGAATAAACCGATGGTCAGGCACACACCGATCCCGACGATGGCGATGCGCAGGTATTTTTCGTTCACCCGGTGCAGCGCCCAGGAGCCAATGAGCCCGCCGACGATAGCGCCCGCGCCCAGCACCAGGGCGGGCTGCCACTGTACCTGGGGCGAGGTGATGAACAAGGCCACGGCAGACGCATTCATCACCCCGGCCAGCACATTCTTGGTGGCCCCGGCGTTGCGGGTGGGCAAACCGGCCATGGTCAGCGCCGCCATCATCAGAAAACCGATGCCGCCGCCGAAGTAGCCGCCGTAGATGGCAATAAAAAACTGCGCCACCGCCGCGCCTGCCGGGCCGATGTGCACCGCGGCCTCGCCCGGCTTGCGGAAAAAGCTGCCCCAGGCAAACACCACCGTGGCAAACAGCACCAGCCAGGGTACCAGCCGGGTGAAGATGTCCGACGGGGTGTGCAGCAGCAACAGTCCACCCAGCGCCCCGCCCAGCACGCTGACCAGCAGCAGCGCCCAAAACGGCAACGCGCCCGCGCCGGTGACCAGCTTGCGGCCCGCGAAGCCGGAGGTGAGCTGACCCGGAAACAGGGCCACGGTGGAGGTGATGTTGGCCGCCAGCGGCGACATGCCGGTCATCATGAGCGCGGGCAAGGTGACGAACGAGCCGCCACCGGCCAATGAGTTCTGCAACCCCGCCCACAGCCCCGCCACCAGAATCAATGCAAGCACGTGGGCTTTCCTTGAAAAACAAATAAAAACAGCCGCCAGCGCTTATTTCATAAGCACAAGAAGCTATTTAATACATAGCAAAATCAGGCCAGAGCCAGATCCACAATGCCTTGCGCTTCCTTGGCGATGCGGCGCAGGTGCTCTTCGCCATGGAAGCTTTCGCAGTAGATTTTGTAGATGTTTTCGGTGCCCGAGGGGCGCGCGGCAAACCAGCCGTTTTCGGTCATCACCTTCAGGCCACCCAGGCTGGCACCGTTGCCGGGGGCGGTGGTCAGCACCTGGGTGATGGGCTCGCCCGCCAACTCGGCGCTGGTGACCTGCTGCGGGGTGAGCTTGCCGAGCTTCTTTTTCTGCTCGGGCGTGGCGGGTGCGTCGATGCGGTCGTAGGCCGGGGCACCGAAGGCATCGGTGAGCAGCTTGTAGGCTTCGCCGGGGTCGCGGCCGGTGCGGCCAATGATTTCGGCGGACAGCAAGGCGGGCACCAGGCCGTCTTTGTCGGTGGTCCACACCGAGCCGTCGCGCCGCAGGAAGGACGCGCCCGCGCTTTCTTCGCCCACAAAGCCCAGGCTGCCGTCGCACAGGCCGTTGGCAAACCATTTGAAGCCCACCGGCACCTCGTACAGCTTGCGGCCCAGGCGGGCGGCCACGCGGTCGATCATGCTGCTGCTGACCAGGGTTTTGCCGATACCGGCCTGCGCACCCCAGCCGGGGCGGTTCTGGAACAGGTAGTCGATGCACACGGCCAGGTAGTGGTTGGGCTGCATCAGGCCCATGCTGCGGGTCACGATGCCGTGGCGGTCGTGGTCGGTGTCGCAGGCGAAAGCGATGTCGTATTTGTCTTTCAGGCCGATCAGCGAGGCCATGGCGTTTTTGCTGGACGGGTCCATGCGGATGCGGCCATCCCAGTCCACCGACATGAAGCGGAAGGTGGCATCCACCTGCTCGCTCACCACGCTGAGGTTCAGCGCGTATTTTTCGGCAATGCGGGCCCAGTAGTGCACGCCTGCACCACCCAGCGGGTCTGCGCCCATGCGCACGCCGCTGCTGCGGATCACGTCCATGTCGATCACGTTGGCCAGGTCGGCCACGTAGGCCGTCACGTAGTCGTGGCGGTGGGTGGTGTCGGCGCGCAGGGCCTGGGCGTAGGGCATGCGCTTCACGTCTTTGAGGCCGGTTTCCAGGTGCACGTTGGCGGCTTTTTCGATCCAGCCGGTGATGTCGCTGTCGGCCGGGCCGCCGTTGGTGGGGTTGTACTTGTAGCCGCCGTCTTCGGGTGGGTTGTGCGACGGAGTCATCAAAATGCCGTCGGCCAGGCCGGTGGTGCGGCCTTGGTTGTAGACCAGGATGGCGTGGGACACGGCGGGCGTGGGGGTGTAGTCAGTGCCCTCGGCCAGCATCACATGCACGCCGTTGGCGGCCAACACCTCCAGCGCGGTGGCCCCGGCAGGCTCGGACAGGGCGTGGGTGTCGATGCCCAGGAACACCGGGCCGGTGATGTTGTTGAGTGCCCGGTACTGGCAGATGGCCTGGGTGATGGCCAGCACGTGCTGTTCGTTGAAGCTGCTGTTGAAGGCGCTACCCCGGTGGCCCGAGGTGCCGAAGGCCACGCGCTGGGTACTTTGCGCAGGGTCGGGGCGCAGGCTGTAGTAGGCGGTAACCAGGCGTGGCAAATTGACCAGCATGGAAAGCGGCGCAGTGTGACCGGCTAGGGGGCTGTGGGACATGGAGGGGTCCATTTCTTGTGGTGGGTTTGTCTCGCTGGGGCCCGTGCCGCATGGGCGCAGGAAGCATTATTGAACCACACCCGCATCCCACTTTGGGCCTGTTACACCGCCAGGCCCGTATAAATTTAAAGCGCTTTGGAGGATGGGTTTCCAGGCGGGGTGTGTCGACCTGGTATGCCCGCGAACCGGTCCAGGGTGTAAGTTTTTCCGCCCTGCCCCGACCAATGGCTATCGACTACTCATACCAGGAGCCCACATGCCAAATGCTCTTCAATATATAGCAGCAAGCGCACTGTCTATTTGCACGGGAGCCTCTTTTTCATCAGAAAACATGTGTACATACCAATCGGGCACACACCGGCTGCCCGTGGTGGAGCTGTACACCTCGGAGGGCTGCAGTTCGTGCCCGCCCGCCGACCAGTGGCTCAGCCAGCTTAAAGGCCAGGCGGCCGTGGTGCAGGCCTTCCATGTGGCGTACTGGGACCAGCTGGGCTGGGTAGATCGCTTCGCCTCGCCCGCCTACACCGTGCGCCAACGCCAGGTGGGCGCGTGGAACCAGCAGGCCAACATCTACACGCCGCAGGCCGTGTTGAATGGCAAAGAGTGGAAACGCTGGGGCGGCACGGTGGCGGGCCTGGCAGCCGAGCCCGCATTGGCCCAGATCAGCCTGCGCCAACTGGCACCCGACCAGTTCGAGGCCCTGGTCACGCCCGCAGCCGGCGCTCCAGGCCGCTGGTCGGCCTACTGGACCGTGACCGAAAACGGCCACAGCTCCAAGGTGCAGGCGGGTGAAAACGCCGGGGAATACCTGCAGCACGACTTTGTGGTGCGCCAGTATGTGGCGGCGGGCGTGTACTCCCGCGATGCCAGCACGCCGCAAAAGCTGACGCTTCGCAGCATCGCCGGCAGCTCCGCCCACCCCCGGCAGGTGAATCTGGTCGTGTTTGACCCGCAGACGGGCAAGACGCTACAGGCCCTGGCCGCGCCCTGCTGAAACTAAACGGCCCGCAGCACGTAGCCGATGCGCGGAAAATGCACGTGCACCGTGCCCGCGCGCGGGTCCACCCGGCGCAGCGTGAAGTGCATGCGGGTGGCGGCGACCAGTTCGCCCTGGCTCGCCTCCAGGCCAAAGCTTTCGGCGTGGACGCGCACCTGGCTGCCCAGGGGGATGCCGTGGTCGTCCTGGAACACCTCGTCCGACAAGGCTACCGGCGTAGCGGCTGCGGCCACGGCAATGGCGTCCGCCGAGCCCAGCCGCCCGGCTTCGCCCTGCTGCAAGGCTGCTACGCGGTCCATCCAGGCCTGCACGCCGGGGGTGGCCTCCTGAATGCCGGCGATGTTCGATACGTTCACGCGGGTGAACCACAGCGGCGCGTAGACCGCAAAGTCGGCCAGGCAGGGGGTGTTGCCGACCAAAAATGCCTGGTCCTCCAGCATGCTGGCGATGCGGCGCAGGTAGGATTTGTAGGCGGTGGTGGCGTCTCCCAGCCGCAGGCGCGGGACGATGCCGCCCATCTTGGTCCGGTCGTCGGCAAAAGCCTGGGCGAAGCCGGGCGGCGCATTGCCAAACAACTGCGCCAGGCCCTGGGGCTGCAGGTTGTAGGTCATGGCAGCGACAAACAGCGAGGTGTCGCCCCACTGCGCCAGCACCCGCGCCAGCCCTTTGTGGCTAGTGGGCGAGAGCGATGGCGTGGGCTGGCGGTGCTCCAGCACGTCGCAGATCAGCGCGGTGTCGCAGTAGATGTCAGCCCCGATTTGCAGGATGGGGGTTTTGCGGTAGCCACCGGTGAGCGCCTCCACATCGGGCTTGGGTGCAATGGGCGGTATGTTGACCGACTGCCAAGCCAGTTGCTTGAAGGCCAGCACGCGGCGGATTTTTTCGGCGAAGGGCGAATTCTTGTAGTGGTGCAGGATCAGATCGGTCATGCAGGTCTCCGTGGTAAATCTTGGTCAGGGTTGGTTCGAATTCATCCGTGAACGCAGGTACACCAGCACCGCCCCCAGCGCCGCCGCAATGCCGCCGCCCACCACCAGGGCCAGGCCCAGGTCATCGTCGGCACGCTGGGTGAACAGGCCCAACACCAGCGTCAGCAGCCCGCCGTACAACAGGATCCAAATGGTGTTTTCGACCCGGCGAATAGTTTTTTCGGTGAACATGGGCGCACTGTAACCCTGTGTGTCACCGTGCGCCAGATTTATAAGAAATTGACCGCTAGCGCTTATGGAATGGGCGGTAGCAGCTACTTTTTTTATAGTACCTCGAACACACCCGCCGCGCCCATGCCGCCGCCGATGCACATCGTCACCAGCACCCGCTTGGCACCGCGCCGCTTGCCTTCGATCAGCGCGTGGCCGGTCAGGCGCTGGCCGCTCACGCCGTAGGGGTGGCCCACGGCAATTGCGCCGCCGTTCACATTCAGCAGCTCGGCCGGAATGCCCAGCTTGTCGCGGCAGTAGATCACCTGCACCGCGAAGGCTTCGTTCAGCTCCCACAGGTCGATGTCGCTCACCTTCAGGCCCAGGCGCTTGAGCACCTTGGGGATGGCGAACACCGGGCCGATGCCCATCTCGTCCGGCTCGCAGCCCGCCACCGCAAAGCCCAAAAACCGGCCCAGCGGCTGCAAGCCGCGCTGGCTGGCCAGGGCCTCGTTCATCACCACCACCGCACCGCCGCCATCGGAGAACTGGCTGGCGTTACCGGCAGAGATCAACCCGCCCGGCATGGCCGAACGCAGCCCGGCAATGCCCTCGGCCGTGGTGCCTTCGCGGATACCTTCGTCCTGGCTCACGGTGACCTCCTTGGTCATCAGGCCGCGCACCTTGTCGGCCACGCCCATGGTGACGGTGATGGGGGTAATCTCGGCGGTGAACAGCCCGGCGGCCAGGGCGGCGCTGGCCTTTTGCTGGCTGGCCGCGCCGTAGGCATCCATCTGCTCGCGGCTGATGCCGTAACGCTGGGCGACCAGCTCGGCGGTTTGCAGCATGTTCCAGTAGATCTCGGGCTTGTTTTTTGCCAGCCAGGGGTCGGTGAGCATGTGGGTGTTCATCTCTTGCTGCACGCAGGAAATGCTCTCTACCCCGCCCGCCACGTACACATCGCCTTCGTTGGCGATGATGCGCTGCGCGGCCATGGCAATGGTTTGCAGGCCAGACGAGCAAAAGCGGTTCACGGTGACGCCCGAGGTCGTCACCGGGCAGCCCGCGCGCAGGGCGATCTGGCGGGCGATGTTGGCCCCGGTCGCACCCTCGGGCGTGGCGCAGCCCATGATTACGTCATCCACTTCGGCGGCTTCAATGCCTGCGCGGGCGATGGCGTGCTGCACCGCGTGGCCGCCCAGGGTAGCGCCGTGGGTCATGTTGAAAGAACCCTTCCAGCTCTTGGCCAGGGGGGTGCGGGCGGTAGAAACGATTACGGCGGCGGTCATGTTCTGTGCTCCTTAGTTGAAGGTTTGGCCGTCAGCGGCAAGCTTGGCCAGCAAGGGCGCGGGGGTCCAGAAAGCGGCATCGTCCAGCGGGTTCTGGGCAAAGCGCTGCATGGCCTGCACCACGTTGAACAGCCCAATTTCGTTGGCGTAGTGCATGGGGCCACCGCGGTAAATAGGGAAGCCGTAGCCGGTCAAATACACCATGTCGATGTCGCCAGATTTGGAGGCAATGCCCTCCTCCAGGATGTGCGCGGCCTCGTTCACCATGGCGAATACCAGGCGCTGCACGATCTCTTCGTCGCCAATTTTGCGCGGCGTGATGCCCAGCGACGCACGGTGGTCGGCCACCATCTTTTCCACCAGCACGCTGGGGATCGCGTCGCGCTTGCCCGCCTGGTAGTCGTACCAGCCCGCGCCAGTCTTCTGGCCAAAGCGACCCAGCTCGCACAGCAAATCGGCCGTCTTGCTGTACTTCACGCCGGGTTGCTCCACGTACTTACGCTTGCGGATGGCCCAGCCGATGTCGTTGCCCGCCAGGTCGCCCATGCGAAACGGCCCCATGGCCATGCCGAACTTCTCCATGGCCTTGTCCACCTGCGCCGGGGTGCAGCCTTCGTCCAGCAAAAAGCCCGCCTGGCGGCCATATTGCTCGATCATGCGGTTGCCGATAAAGCCGTCGCACACGCCGGACACCACCGCGGTTTTCTTGATCTTTTTGCCCAGCGCCATCACCGTGGCCAGTACGTCCTTGGCGGTGGCCTTGCCGCGCACCACTTCCAGCAGCTTCATCACATTGGCCGGGCTGAAAAAGTGCGTGCCCACCACGTCTTGCGGGCGCTGGGTGAAGCTGGCAATTTTGTCCAGGTCCAGCGTGGAGGTGTTGCTGGCCAGGATCGCGCCGGGCTTCATTACCCGGTCGAGTTCCTGGAACACGGCCTGTTTCACGCCCATGTCTTCAAACACGGCTTCAATCACCATGTCGGCTTCTCCCAGGTCGTCGTAGCTCAGCGTGGTGCTCAGAAGCGCCATGCGCTGCTCGAACTTGTCTTGCTTGAGCTTGCCCTTGGTGACCTGCGCCTCATAGTTCTTGCGGATGGTGGCCACGCCGCGCTCCAGGGCCTCGGGCTTGGCTTCCAGCATCTTCACCGGAATGCCTGCGTTCAGGAAGTTCATGGCAATGCCGCCGCCCATGGTGCCCGCGCCGATGACCGCTATGCTGTTGATAGCACGTTGTGAAGTATCGGCGGGCACATCGGGTATTTTGGAGGCTGCGCGCTCGGACGAAAAAATGTGCCGCAGCGCCCGGCTCTCGGGGGTCCACATCAGGTTCAGGAAGGTGCTGAGCTCAAACGCCATGCCAGCTTCAAACTTCTGTTTCGTTGCGGCCTCCACCGCGTCCACGCACTTCAGCGGAGCCGGGTAGTTCTTGGCCATACCCTTGACCATGTTGCGGGCAAACTGGAAATAGGCATCGCCCTGTGGGTGCTTGCACTTCAAATTGCGCACCAGCGGCAAGGGGCGCACGTCGGCAATCGACCGGGCAAAAGCCAGAGCCTCTTCCATCAGCGAATCCGCCGACGCAGCCAGCTTGTCAAACAGCTTTTGGCCCGGCAGCGATGCCAGCAGCTCGCTCTTCACCGGTTCGCCGCTGACGATCATGTTCAGCGCCGCTTCCACGCCCAGCACCCGGGGCAGCCGCTGCGTGCCGCCCGCGCCGGGAATCAGACCCAGCTTGACTTCGGGCAGCGCCACATTGCAGCCGGGCGCGGCAATGCGGTAGTGGCAGCCCAAGGCCGTCTCCAGCCCGCCGCCCATGCAGACCGAATGGATGGCAGCCACGACAGGCTTGGCCGAGTGCTCGATGGCCAAAATCATGCTCAGCAGGTTCGGCTCCTGCATGGCCTGCGGCGTGTCAAATTCCTTGATGTCCGCCCCGCCCGAAAACGCCTTGCCCGCACCGGTCAGCACAACCGCCACCACCGCCGCATCGGCATTCGCCTGCGCCAGCCCGGCGGTCACCGCACGGCGCGTCGCCAGCCCCAAACCGTTGACCGGCGGGTTATTCAGCGTGATCACGGCGATGTTGCCGTGGACTTGGTAAGGAACGGGGGAATGGGGATTGGGAGCCGTCATACGTACACCTCGGGGTTGGAATAGAACGATCGTTCGATTTTTATTCTAGAGGCTCACGGCAGGATCACGTCTGCTGGTTTGTCCCAGTTGGGACAAGAAATGCATTGAATTTAATTTCAAAAATAACCTCTGTTGATGTAATAATTTATACATTAAATACAGGTATTTATGGCAACCAGAAAACGCTCTCTGTCGGCTGTGGACCAGCTCCGTCTGCGGGCCATCCTGCAAACTGCCACCCTGGCCGCGTTGATGGATTCCCGCCGCTGGGAACCCGGCGACATCGCCTTCCAGGGGGGGACCTCGTTGCACCTGGCGCACGGCTCAGCCCGGTTCAGCGAAGACCTGGACTTCATGGTGTGCGGGGGTTTGTCCATGGACGGGCTATCCAAAGAAGTGCAAAAAAAGCTGCGGCTGCCCGCCGATATTCCCGCCGATCTGCAGGTATCTGTGACTCCTGGCCGCGATGCCCGCAACCCCCACATTTTTTATGTCACGCTCAGCGGCCCCAGCGTACTGCACAGCGTGAAGGTGAAGATCGAACTGTGGAGCACCGATGCTGCCGCGCTGAAATCCTTGCGGCTCGTGGTGTCTACCGTGGCCTCGACCGCCGGGCAGGCCTTTGTCCCCACGCTTTCCCTGCCAGAGATCCTGGCCAACAAAGTCTATGCGTTAGGCGCGCGCAAACGCATCAAACCACGGGACATCTTTGATCTGTGGTGGCTGCATGACAAGCATACCGGGCCTCTGCCGCCCGATGCGCTGCGCACCCGGCTGGCCATCTACCCGGCGGACAACGGCGGCATGGCAGCCACCGCCCAGGGCTGGCTGGACAACGCCGCGCTGCGCCTGGCCGATCTGCGCGCACCCGCCACGGCCAGCACGGTGGCCGCAGACCTGCAGCGCTGGCTGCCGTCGTCCTGGCCCATGGATACCCAAGTAGCGGCAGGCATGGTGGAAGTAGCCATCGGCTATTTGGAAACCGGCCTGCGCGACATGCAAGCCATCGCCAGCCAGCTATGAGCTACACCTCGGCCACCCAACGCTTGCTGCAGATCCCAGAGGTCTTTACCGGTAGCGACCTGACCATCTTGTGCGGCTGGACATCGGCCATTGCCTCCAGCTACCTGGCCCAGTGGCGCAAGGCGGGGCTGGTGCGCTCGCTGGGCGGGCGCTCGGACGTGCACATGAACCTGGTGCGCAACCGGCATGTCCACCCCGATCTGGCCCTGCGCCGGGCTTTTCCCCACGCGCTCAAGGTGGGTGTGGATGTGCTGCGCGATGCCGGTTGGACCACCCAGATTCCCACTTTGACGGAAGTCGCCGTGCCCACCGGAAGCAGCCTGTACACCCTGTCCGGCTACGCTCTGGGCACCCGCACCGCCATCTGGTTCCAGGTCGTGGCCCCCGGCATCACGCAGGTAGCACAAGGCATCTCCAGCCTGCAGCCCGCCTGGGCGCTGGCCGACATGCTGGCCCGGGCCCAGGACCGGCGTATTCGCCATGCCTGGCTTCTGGACCCGGAAGACATCGACCTGCACGCTGCCCGCCAAGACAAGGACTCGGCACTGGCCCTGCAAGCCCTGGGGCTGGGCGTGAAAGCGCTGCAGGATGCCGGGTACGAAGAGGCCTACAGCACCTGGTTCAACCGGGCTAAACCGTAAGCCACTCGCTGCGCACAGCGGTATCCGCACGCAACTGCGCAGGCGTGGCATCCAGCACCACCTGCCCCCGCCCCATCACCAATACCCGGTCGGCCACCTCCAGCGCCAGCGCCTGCTTCTGCTCCACCAGCAGCACGGCCACGCCCTGGGTTTTGAGCAGGCGCAGGGCCGCTGCGACCTGCCCTACCACCTGCGGCGCCAGGCCTTCGGTGGGTTCGTCGATGACCAGGAGCTGGGGGTTGCCCATCAGGGCGCGGGCCAGGGCCAGCATTTGCTGCTCGCCGCCTGAGAGCACGCCGCCGGGGGTGTGCTCTCGGGCCTTGAGGTGCGGAAACAGGGTGTAGACGGCATCGAAGGTCCACGGCCCCGCGCCTTTTTGGCCCAGCAACAGGTTCTGCTGCACGCTCAGGCGCGGAAAGATGTCGCGGGCTTCGGCCACATAGGCAATGCCTTGCTGGGCGATGGCAAACGGTGGCTGGCCCACCAGTTGCTGGCCGCGCCACAGGATGGAGCCCTCGCAGCGCACCAGGCCCATCAGCGCCTTGGCGGTGGTGGAGCGGCCCGCGCCGTTGCGGCCCAGCAGCGCCACGGTCTCACCGGGCTGGATGGCGAACGACACGCCGTGCAGCACCGGGGTGGGGCCGTAGAAAGCGCGCAGGTTCTGGACTTGCAGCATCAGGCCACCTGCCCCAGGTAGGCGGCTTGCACCCGCGGGTTGACGCGCACGGCATCCGGTGTATCAAAGGCGATGACTTCGCCTGCCACCAATACAGCGATTTTGGCCGCCACCGCTGATACGACCTGCATATCGTGCTCTATTATCAATAGCGTCTTGCCTTGGGTTACGTCACGGATGAGTTGCACGAAACGGGCTGCCTCGTGCGCGCCCATGCCCGCCGTGGGCTCGTCCAGCAGGACCACGCTGGCGCCGCCTGCGATGGTGATGCCCAGCTCCAGCGCGCGCTGCTCGGCGTAGGTCAGATGGGCGGCCAGCACGTCGCGTTTGCCGTCTAGCTGCACCTGGGCCATGACTTGCTCGGCCCGCTGGCGCACGTCCTGCAAACCAGCCAGCAATCGCCAGAAGGTATGGCCGTAGCCCCGGCTCCACAGCAGGCTGCAGCGCAGGTTCTCAAACACGCTGAGCTGGGCAAACAGGTTGCTGGTCTGGAAGCTGCGCGCCAGGCCTGCGCGGTAGATCTCGAACGGCTTTTTGCCTTGGATAGCCTGGCCGTGCAGCAGAATCTGGCCGCTGCTGGGCGCGGTGCGGCCACTGATGAGGTTGAACAGCGTGGACTTGCCCGCGCCATTGGGGCCGATCAGGGCCACGCGCTCACCGGCGGCCACTGTCAAGTTCGCGCCTTGGATGATCTGCGCCGCGCCGAAACTTTTGTGCAGGGCGATGAGTTGCAGCGCGGGGGTCATTTGCGCATCCCCAAAATAGCACCTACGCCCAAGGCTACAGTAGCCCCGGCCCAGCTCAGGCCGCTGGTTGCATCCAGCGCAAATCCCAGAAAGCGCAACTGCGGCCCCAGCGATGCCAACAGCTGCAGCTGGTACACCATCTCCACCATGGCCGCCAACCCGGCAAACGCTAGCGCCCAGGCCGCGTATTTCGGCACATCGCGCCAGCGCAGCCGCCCCACCAGGCTGACCACGCCGCCGGGCACCCACACCACCATGGCAATAAACACCAGCCCCACGTACAGCAGCCAGGCCTTGGTGATGCCGCTGAGCAGCACGTTGGCCAGCACCATCAGCACGGCACCCAGCACCGGGCCGAAAAAGTGGCCCGAGCCGCCCAGAAAGGTGAACAGCAAATAGGCCCCCGAGCGCTGGCTGCCCAGCACGTCGGCGGTCACGGTCTCAAAATTCAGCGCCGCCAGCCCGCCGCCGATGCCCGCGAAAAACCCGGCGATGACCACGGCCATGCAACGGATGCGCCGCGCATCAAAGCCCACAAACTCCACCCGCTCGGGGTTGTCGCGCACGGCGTTGAGCATGCGGCCCAGCGGGGTCAATGTGAAGGCGTACATCAGCGCGGTGCAGACCAGGGTGTAGGCGGCCACCAAGTAGTACACCTGCAGTTGCGGCCCAAAGGTGATGCCGAAAGGCGCGCTGCCCGCCACCCGGTTGCCCGACACACCCGCCTCGCCGCCAAACACCTGCGGCACCAGCCAGGCCAGGGCGGCTACCAGCTCGCCCAGGCCCAGCGTGACCATGGCGAAGGTAGTGGCCGACTTTTGCGCCGTCAGCCAGCCCAGCAGCAGCGCCACCCCGGCTCCGGCCAGTCCGCCGACCAGGGGCACCAGGCTGACCGGCAGCACTGCCGCGTTCAACATATGGATGGCAGCGAATGCGCCCAGGCCGGAGTAGATGGCGTGGCCAAAACTCAGCATCCCCCCCTGCCCCAGCAGGATGTTGTAGCTCAGGCAGACGATGGCGGCGATGCCGATTTGCGTCAGCAGGTTCAGGCCCAGGCTGCTGCTGAAAACCCAGGGCGCGGCCAGCAACACCAAGGCAAACGCGGCTGCACTCGCCTTAATCCGCACGCCGCCCCCATAGGCCGTGCGGGCGCACCAGCAGCACCCCAACCAACAGCACATACGGCAACAGTGGCGCAAACCGGCTGACAGGGTCCAGCCCCACCGCAAAGGTCTGCAGCACGCCGATCAACAGCGACGCGCCCAAGGCCCCGGTCAGCGACCCCATGCCGCCCACCACCACGACCACAAACACGACCGAGCCCAAGGCGGCCGCCATGCCCGGCTCGGTGACAAAAGCGTTGCCGCCCACCACGCCCGCCAGCCCGGCCAACGCCGCGCCGCCGCCAAACACCAGCATGAAGATGCGCGGCACGTTGTGGCCCAGGGCCTGCACGGCATCGGGGTGGGTCAACGCCGCCTGCACCACCAGGCCGGTGCGGGTGCGGGTGAACAGCAGCCACAGCGCCAGCCACATGCCCAGCGCCACCAGCACCATGAAGGCCCGGTAGGCGGGGAACGGCGTGCCCCACAGCGTGAACAGCGGCCCGGCCAGGGCTTCGGGAATGCGGTAGTCGACCGGGCCGCGCCCCCACACCAGTTGCACCAGCTCGCCCAGCACGGTGGCCAGGCCAAAGGTCACCAGCATCTCGGCCTTGTGCCGCCCGGGGCCATGGGCGTGGACGCGGCGCAGCACGTAACGCTCAAACGCCGCGCCCACCAGGCCCACCAGCAGCGGGGCCAGCAACAGTGCAGGCCAGAAGCCCAGCACCAGGGTCAGGCTGTAGGCCACATAAGCACCCAGCATGTAGAAACTGGCATGGGCCAGATTCAGCACGCCCAGCAGACTGAAGATCAGCGTGAGCCCCGCGCTCAGCATGAACAGCACCAGCCCGTAGCTGAGGCCGTTCAAGAGCGAGAGGGTGAAAAATTCCATGCGGGCGGGCGTATCCAAAGGCGGCGGTGCATCTACAAGCCGTTTAGGCCTCCAGCGCCCTATCAATGAGCGTGAGCAGCTATTGTAATCGTAGCAATTCCAATGGGATCAACCAGGCAGCCGGTAGTCTTTCAGCATCTCGCGCAGCCGCATTTTCTGCATCTTGCCGGTGGCCCCCAGCGGGATGGTATCGACAAACACCACGTCGTCGGGCACCTGCCATTTGGCGATTTTTCCCTCGTAAAAGGCCAATAGCTCGGCCACGCTGAGCTCGACACCGGGCTTTTTCACCACCACCACGATGGGGCGCTCGTCCCACTTGGGGTGGGGCACGCCGATGCAGGCAGCCATGGCCACGGCCGGGTGGGCCACGGCGATGTTTTCTACCGCGATGGAGCTGATCCACTCGCCGCCGGACTTGATCACGTCCTTGCTGCGGTCGGTGATCTGCAGGTAGCCGTCGGCGTCGATGGTGGCCACGTCACCGGTGGGAAACCAGCCGTCCACCAGCGGGCTGGGGTCCGGGCTGCGGTAGTAGTCGGCCACGATCCACGGGCCTTGCACCAGCAGGTCGCCGGCCGACTGGCCATCGTGCAGCAATGGCTGGCCGTCTTCGCCCAGCACCTTCATATCCACCCCGTACACCGCCCTGCCCTGCTTCAGGCGCATCGCCAGTTGCTCTTCTTTGGATAGCAGCAGGTGCTTGTTTTTCAAGGTACACAGCGTGCCCAGGGGCGACAGCTCGGTCATGCCCCAGGCGTGGATCACCTCCACGCCGTAGTCGTGCTGGAAGGCTTTGACCATGGCCGGTGGGCAGGCCGAGCCGCCAATCACCGTGCGCTGCAGGCTGCCAAACCGCAGGCCCGCGGGCTGCATGTGGCCCAGCAGCATCTGCCACACCGTGGGCACGCCTGCGGCAAAAGTGACCTTTTCCGACTCGATCAGGTTGTAGACCGAGGGGCCGTCCATGGCCGGGCCGGGGAACACCAGCTTGCAGCCGGTGAGCGCCGCGCTGTACGGAATGCCCCAGGCGTTGACGTGGAACATGGGCACCACGGCCAGCACCGCGTCGCGGGCGCTGAGGTCCATGGCATCGGGCAAGGCGGCAGCGTAAGCGTGCAAGGTAGTGGAGCGGTGGCTGTACAGCACGCCCTTGGGGTCGCCGGTGGTGCCGCTGGTGTAGCACAGGCTGGAGGCGGTGTTCTCGTCAAACTGCGGCCACACGTAGCTGCTGGAGGCGTTGGCAATCCAGGCCTCGTAGCTCACCAAATTGGGAATGCCGGTGTCGGAGGGCAGCTTGTCGGCATCGCACAGCATCACCCAGTGCTGCACCGTGGGGCATTGGGCGTGGATGGCCTGGATCAGCGGCAGGAACGTGGCATCGAAGCAGAGCACCCGGTCTTCGGCATGCTGGGTAATCCAGGCGATTTGCGATGGGTGCAGGCGGGGGTTGATGGTATGCAGCACCCGCCCCGAGCCGCTCACACCAAAATACAGCTCCAGATGGCGGTAGCCGTTCCAGGCCAGGGTGGCCACGCGGTCGCTGAAAGCCAGGCCCCAGCCGTCCATCGCATTCGCCACCTGGCGGGCACGGGCGGCCACCTGTTGGTAGCTGGTGCGGTGGATATCACCCTCGACCCGGCGCGAGACGATTTCGCCGTCGCCATGGTGGCGGTCGGCAAAGGCGATCAGGGTCGAGATCAACAGCGGTTGGTTTTGCATCAGGCCCAGCATGGGTGGTCTCCTTAAAAGGGTCGCCAGTATGGCCCGGCGGCAAAGCCGTGTGCCCCAGTGTTGACCCGCAGGCGATGCCAAAATCAATCCATGAAAAAACAAGGACAGGTGCAACTATGGGCGCGGGGTGCCAATTCAGCACTCAGTGCATGGCCCCCACCGATAGACTGCCATCGCCTTGTGCAGCAAGGTCCTCGAATGCCTGTAACGGCATGGGGCGGCCAAAAAAGTAACCCTGGTACGTGTGGCATCCTGCGTGGGCGAGGTATTCGGCCTGGGCCAGGGTTTCCACGCCTTCGGCAATCACGTCCAGTCCCAGGCTTTGGGCCAAAGCCACCACCATCCTGGCGATTGCCGCGTCGTTGGAATCCACCAGTATGTCGCGCACAAAAGACTGGTCAATTTTGAGCTGCGTCAAAGGCATGCGCTTGAGGTAAGAAAGCGAGGCGTAACCAGTACCAAAATCATCCAGCGAGAACGTAATGCCTTCGGCCTTGAGCAAGAGCATTTTGTCAATAATGTCTTCCACGTTATCGATGAAGACGCTTTCGGTCAGCTCCAGCTTCAAGCGCTCAGGGCGTGCCCCGGACTGGCGCAGTGTGCGAATGACAGTAGCGACGAAATGGGCATCTCGAAATTGGTGGGCGCTGACGTTGACGGCAATGGTGCAGTCTTTCAGAACCGGGTGCAGCGACCACCGCACCAGTTGCTGGCAGGCCGTGTGTAGCACCCAGTTGCCCAAGGGAAGAATCAGCCCGGTTTCTTCGGCCACGGGGATGAACTTGGCGGGGTGGACCATGCCGTTGAGCGGATGCATCCAGCGCACCAGCGCCTCGGCACCGCAAATCGTACGTTTGTCATCGACCTGCGGCTGGTAGTGCAGCAGCAACTGGCCTTCCTGGATGGCGGTTCTCAAGCCAGCCTCCAGGGCCACGCGCTCCATCACGAGGGTTTGCATGGTGGGGTCAAAAAAGCGGATACCGTTGCGCCCCGATGTCTTGGCCTTGTCAATCGCTAGGTCGGCCTGTTTCAGCAACTCTTCCACCGACGCATCGTGCCCGAAAAATAAGGTTACCCCCAGGCTGGCCGTACAGGTGTGCTCCAGCGTGCCCAACCTGTAGCTCTGCCG
Source organism: uncultured Albidiferax sp. (assembly GCA_963513125.1). Taxonomy (GTDB): domain Bacteria; phylum Pseudomonadota; class Gammaproteobacteria; order Burkholderiales; family Burkholderiaceae_C; genus Rhodoferax_B. The sequence goes on along the minus strand of CAUPPH010000005.1, from coordinate 221,775 downwards.
CAAGGCGGCCAGTATCTTGTTGCCGATGGCTTCCGCCTGGGTGGCGGCATCACGCAGGTCGGGGCTGAGCCCTTTGAGAACCAGTACGAACTCATCTCCCCCCACGCGCGATACAGTGTCGCCTTCGCGTACACAGTGGCTCAGTCGATCTGCCACCTGCACCAGCAGCAAATCACCCACCTCGTGGCCCTGGGTGTCGTTCAATATCTTGAACATATCCAGGTCCACCAGCAGCACCGCCCCAGTGTCGCCATTGCGGCTGCCGGACGTGATGGCCTGTTTAAGGCGGTCCATCAACAGGGCGCGGTTGGGTAGATGGGTGAGGCCGTCAAAATAGGCCAGTTCCTGGATGCGTTGCTCGGCAAGCTTGCGGTCGGTAATGTCCTGTACCGTGCCCCGCAAGCCGACCACCTGGCCCTCCAGATCCCGCACTGGCGCGCAACGCGTGTTGATCCACAGAGCATGCCCGTTGGCGTGTATGGCCTGCAACTCCAGGTTGTAGCCCACACCGGACCGCACCGCCTCCACCACCGCTGCATTCAGGATGCTCCAGGTTTCAGGGGAGTACATCAGGCCGCACTGCTGCTGAAACGGCGGTATGACATCCAGGCCAAAGATCTGCAACAACTCGTCTGACACCAGGTTGGCATCGGTTTGGGCATCCCAGCACCAACTGCCAATATGGGCGATGCTTTGCGCAGCGGCCAGTTCCGCCTGGCGCTCCTGTTGGGCCAGTGCGGCCAGTTTTTTCTCGGTGATGTCAATGTGCACGATGACTGCCCCATGGCCACCGCCGCCGCCCAGTGGTGTCACGTCCATCTGGAACCAGCGCTGCTGTTCAAGCGAATGACAGGGGTACTCCATGCGGAATAAGGGTAACTCGCCATCCAGCACCGACCGGATGCCCCGGTATGCATCCGATGGATGGGCGGATAAGTCGCCCTGGGACGGCAGGCAAGCCACCAGATAGTTGCCACCCACCCCAGCATACGCCGGCATCACACAGGGCTGGGCGGCATTAGCTTCGGCGAAGGCGCGCCATGATTGGTTCACCGCCACAATGGTGCCGTCGTGGGCCACCACCGCCATCTCAACAGCCACGGAATCCAGTATGGCCTGTACGAAGGCGTTTTGCCCGTTCAGCGCCTGCGCTGCACGTTGTAACTCGGCCGCTTTGTAGTGGGACTCGCGCACCGAATTGCTCTGCGTGACATCCGAGAAGGTGCAAATGACCTGCTGCACCGAACCGTCTTCATGCAACTGGGGATCGGCATCCACCCGCAGCCACACGCGGTCTCTGGTTTTGGGGCGAAACACCCCCATTTCGATGTTTCGTACGGGTACTCCGAAGGCAATCGCCAGCGGCACGGGGTGGGTTGCGCCCACAAATTGCGATCCGTCCACGTGGATGACATTCCAGTCCGGATCGAATGATGACTTGCCCAGCAGTTGCTCTTCAGTCAGGCCCAGCAACTCCAGAGCCCGAGGGTTGCAGAAGGTGATTTCGGAATCGGGCGTTTGGACCAGCACGCCAACACCCATTTTCATTACCAAATCTCGGTACGTATCCTTACATTTCAATGAACCATAGAGATTTGGGATTTCAGCAGAAAAGTGCGAACAGGTGTTTTCATCCGGCAATTTTTGCTGGCCCATAGCTTATTCCAGACAAAAAAAGGAAATTGGATGTCTCAACATTATTCTTGGCTTTATATAAATTCATTTTAGTTAATTAATTTGTAACCACAAGTAAATTTATTTTTCAAAACCATGGCTCCTGATGCCGCACTGCAAACACCGTGAAATACGTGCAGTCCTGGCTTTCACCGCCAGTGCAGCACGCATGTCCCTACCCGCCATGCACCCACAGCATCTGCGGGACAATCCACCCATATGACTATTGCCGCAGAGACCGCCACCGCACTCGACCTGGGCCTGAACTGGCACAACCGCTTCACCACCCTGGGCAGCGCTTTCTACACAAACCTGCAGCCCACGCCTCTACCCGCCCCCTACTGGGTGGGCCACAGTCTGGCCGTGGCGCGTGAGCTGGGGCTGGACCTGGCCTGGCTCACCTCCGAGGACGGCGCGCAGGCTTTCACCGGCAACACCGCCCTTCGCGGCACGCAAACCCTGGCCAGCGTCTACAGCGGCCACCAGTTTGGTCAATGGGCCGGGCAACTGGGCGATGGGCGAGCGATTTTGCTGGGCGAAGTGGTCACACCCAACGGCCAGGGGCTGGAGGTGCAGTTCAAGGGCGCAGGCCGCACACCCTACTCGCGCATGGGCGATGGCCGGGCGGTGCTGCGCTCCAGCATCCGCGAATTTCTGTGCAGCGAGGCCATGCACGGTTTGGGAATTCCCACGTCACGTGCGCTGTGCGTCACCGGGTCGGACGCGCCCATCCGCCGCGAAACCATCGAGACCGCCGCCGTGGTGACCCGTGTGGCCCCCAGCTTTATCCGCTTCGGCCACTTTGAGCACTTTGCAGCGCGCAACCAGATCGAGCCGCTGCGGCAACTGGCCGACTTTGTGATCGACACCTACTACCCCGCCTGCCGGGATGCGTCCAATCCTTATGCCGCGTTTCTGCAGGTGGTGACCGAGCGCACCGCCGAGCTGATCGCCCAGTGGCAGGCCGTGGGCTTTTGCCACGGAGTGATGAACACCGACAACATGAGCATCCTGGGCCTGACGCTGGACTACGGCCCGTTCCAGTTTCTGGACGGCTATGACCCCGGCCACATCTGCAACCACAGCGACGACCGTGGCCGCTACGCCTATGACCAGCAGCCCCACGTCGGTAACTGGAACCTGTTTTGCCTGGGCCAAGCCCTGCTGCCGCTGATCGGCGCGCAAGAGCCCGCCCTGGCCGCGCTGGAAACCTACAAAACCGCCTTCCCCGCCGCCCTGGCCCGCCGCATGCGCGCCAAGCTGGGGCTGGTGGATGGGCAACCCGGCGACCAGGCACTGGCCGACGGCATTCTGGCCCTGCTGGCCCAGGAGCATGTGGACTTCACCATCTTCTGGCGCACCCTGAGCCACTGGGTCGCCAAAACCCCCGGCCTCTCGCCCAACGCCGTGCGCGATCTGTGGGTAGACCGCGATGCCGCCGACGCGTGGTTACTACAATATTCAGAGCGCCTTGCGCTGGTGGACAGAGCGCAATCGGCCGATTTGATGCTCAAAACCAACCCCAAGTTTGTGCTGCGCAACCACCTGGGCGAAGAAGCCATTCGCCGTGCGAACCAAAAGGACTTTGCCGGAGTCCACACCTTGTTGGCGCTGCTGGAGTCCCCGTTTGACGAACATCCGGGGCATGACCACTACGCTGACTTCCCGCCCGACTGGGCCTCCTCCATTGCCATCAGCTGCTCATCATGACCCACAAAATTGAAAAAACCGAAGCCGAATGGAAAGCCCTGCTGGCGGAAAAAGGCGCAGAGCCCGCCGCCTTCCAGGTCACGCGCCATGCGGCCACCGAGCGCCCCCACACCGGTAAATACGACCAGAACTGGGCGGCGGGCGAGTACCGCTGCATCTGCTGCGGCAACAAGCTATTCGACTCGGCCACCAAGTTCGACGCAGGCTGCGGCTGGCCCAGCTTTTCGCAAGAGGCCACGCCGGGTGCGATCGAAGAGATCACCGACGTCAGCCACGGCATGCGCCGGGTGGAAACCGTGTGTGCCGACTGCGGCGCGCACCTGGGCCACGTATTCGACGACGGCCCCTCGCCCACCGGGCTGCGATACTGCATGAACTCGGCCTCACTCGATTTCAAACCCCAATAAGCGCTCCCGCCATGAAGACTCTGCTCGACTTTCTGCCCATTCTGTTGTTTGTGGGTGCCTATAAATTCAGCACCATCTACGTCGCCACCGGCGTGCTGATGGTGGCCACGGTGCTGCAAATGGTGGCGGTCTACCTGATCGACAAAAAGCTCACCACCATGCACAAGGCCACCCTGGGCATGGTGCTGGGCTTTGGCGCGCTCACGCTCATCCTGCACGACGAAACCTTCATCAAATGGAAACCCACCGTGCTCTACATCGCCATGGCACTGGCCATGGCATTTGCCATGTGGGTGATGAAGAAGAACTACCTCAAGCTCATGCTGGGCAGCCAGCTGGAGCTGCCCGATGCGGTGTGGATGCGCCTGAACGTGGCCTGGATGCTGTACTGCTTGTTCATGGCCGCCGTCAACGGCTATGTGGCGGCCTACTACACCACCGACGAATGGATCAACTTCAAGCTCTGGGGCTATGTGTTCCCGCTGGTCTTCATGGGCGGGCAAGGCTGGTATATCTCGCGCTACCTCGGATCAGACGAACCGGTGGCCGAAGTAGCCAAAACCGATAAATCGGCATGAACATCACCGCCGACAACATGGCGCTGCGCCTGCGTGAAAGGCTGGGCCCCACGCAGCTCGAAGTGCTAGACGAAAGCGCGGCCCACGCCGGGCACGCGGGCTCCAACGGCAGCGCGTTTGGCACGCATTTTCGGGTGCGGATTGCTTCACCTTTGTTTACGGGCAAGCCCCGCGTGGCGCGCCATCGCCTTGTGTATGATGCGCTGCAAGAATTCATTGACCAGGGCGTTCACGCCATCGCGATTGAAGTCCTCTAGCCTTCTTTTATCTCTGAGCCGACCCCTCCCGGCAGCTCGCAACCCCCTCCTAGGAATCGCATGAAAAAAACACTGTTATCCACCATGGTCGCCGCTGCTTTGCTGGGTAGCCTGGCGCTGTCGGCATCCGCACAAAACATCGCCATCGTCAACGGCAAAGCCGTGCCCAAGGCACGCATCGACGCGTTGGTGCAGCAGGTGACGGCATCGGGCCGCCAGGTCACGCCCGACATGGAAGGCCAGATCAAGGAAGAAATCATTGCCCGCGAAATCTTCATGCAAGAAGCCCAAAAGCGCGGCCTGGATGCCAGCGACAGCTACAAGCTGCAAATGGACATGGCCCGCCAGACCCTGCTGATCCGCGAGCTGTTCGAAGACTACAAAAAGACCAACCCCGTCACCGATGCCGACATGCAGGCCGAGTACGACAAGTTCGTAGCCGCCAACGGTGGCAAGGAATACAAGGCCAGCCACATCCTGGTGGCCACCGAAGCCGAAGCCAAGACCATCATTGCCAGCCTCAAAAAGGGCGGAAACTTCGCCGCCATCGCCAAAAAATCCAGCACCGACAAGGGTTCGGGTGCCAAGGGCGGCGACCTGGAGTGGGCCAACCCCAGCAGCTACGTGAAAGAGTTCACCGAAGGCCTGATCAAGCTGAAAAAAGGCCAGACCACCGACACCCCGGTGAAGAGCCAGTTCGGCTACCACATCATCCGCCTGGAAGACGAGCGCCAAGCCCAGTTGCCCAAGTTTGAAGAAGTGAAGCCCGAAATCGCCAAGCAGATGTCGCAGCAAAAGCTGGTGCAGTTCCAGGAGCAACTGCGCGCAGCCGCCAAGGTGGAATAAGCCTGTGCAGATCTAAAAAAAGCGGCCCAGGCCGCTTTTTTTACGCCTTGAATGCGGTGAAGGCGGAGACCAGACCGATCAGCACCGGCTGGTGCAGCATGTAATACGGCAGGCTCCAGCGGCCCAGCCAGGCCAGCGCGCGGGGGGCGCGGCCCTGCAGCCACTGCGGGTGGTGCTGCAACAGCCAGAACCCGGCGGCCATGCCCCACCACAGCACGCCCAGCCAGGGGAAGATGGGCACGTAGTCTTCGGTCACGGGCTTCTCGGTGATCCAGCCCAGCCAGTTAACTGCTTTCTGGTTAAAGAAAATGGCACTACCGCTTATGGATAGGGCGTAAGCAGCTATAAATTTAGAAGCAATCGCCAGTGCACCCATGGGCCACAGCCACACGCCACAGCGGGCGGTCAGCCGGGCGATCACCAGCATCACCGCGATACCGTGCAGCACGCCAAAGTAAATCCAGCTGTTCGGAAACATGAACGCCGAACCAGCCGACACCAGCAGCGCGCACCCCGCCACCTGTGTCCAGCGCCGCCAGAAACGTGGCCAGGCCACGGCATGCTGGGCGGCCACCGCCTGGCCCAGCCCGGCGCAGAACAGAAACAGGCTGACGATGGCCACCCGCTGCCAGGTCCAGAACGGGTCGGCGTAGAAGTTTTGCGGCCACAGGCCCGCGTGGGCCAGATCGAAGCTGAAGTGGAAAGCCGTCATCCACACCACGGCGATGCCGCGCAGGGCGTCGATGTGGGTAGAACGAATCTCAGAGAGGCTTGGACCTAAAAGCCCCCCACCCCAACCCTCCCCCGGAAGGGGAGGGAGTAAAGCAGGGTCCGGCATCAATCCCTCCCCCCCGGGGGAGGGTTGGGGTGGGGGCGGGACCGCCGAACCATCAAGCGTCTCAACCCTGCGCAGCCACCCGGTCGGCCTTGCTTTGCAGTTTGTTCAGCGCGCTCAGGTAGGCCTTGGCCGAGGCAACCACGATGTCGGGGTCGGAGCCGGTGCCGTTGACCACGCGGCCACTGTTTTGCAGCCGTACGGTCACTTCGCCCTGGCTCTCGGTGGAGCCGCTGATGGCGTTGACCGAGTACAGCACCATCTCGGCACCGCTTTGCACATGCATTTCAATGGCCTTCAGCGACGCATCCACCGGGCCGTTGCCGTCCGATTCGCCCTTGACCTCTTTGCCGTTGACGGTAAACACCACGCTGGCCTGCGGGCGTTCGCCCGTCTCGCTGTGCTGCGACAGCGACACAAAGCCGTACTGTTCGTTGTCGTGCGCCACGCTCTCGTCGCTGACCAGGGCCAGAATGTCTTCGTCGAAGATCTCGCTCTTGCGGTCGGCCAGTTCCTTGAAGCGGGCGAAGGCGGCGTTGATGTCGGATTCGCTCTCCATGCTTACGCCCAGGTCTTGCAGGCGCTGCTTGAAGGCGTTGCGGCCACTGAGCTTGCCCAGCACGATCTTGTTGTGGCTCCAGCCCACGTCTTCGGCGCGCATGATCTCGTAGGTGTCGCGGGCCTTGAGCACGCCGTCCTGGTGGATGCCCGAGGCGTGGGCAAACGCGTTCGCGCCCACCACCGCCTTGTTCGGCTGCACCACAAAGCCGGTGGTCTGGCTGACCATGCGGCTGGTGGCCAGGATGTGCTTGGTGTCGATACCCAGGTCCAGGCCGAAGTAGTCGCGCCGGGTTTTGACGGCCATGACGATTTCTTCCAGCGAGCAGTTGCCCGCCCGCTCGCCCAGGCCGTTGATGGTGCATTCCACTTGGCGCGCGCCGCCGATCTTCACGCCGGCCAGCGAGTTCGCCACCGCCATGCCCAGGTCGTTGTGGCAATGCACCGACCAGATGGCCTTGTCGCTGTTGGGCACGCGTTCGCGCAGGGTCTTGATGAAGTTGCCGTACAACTCGGGGATGGCGTAGCCCACGGTGTCGGGCACGTTGATGGTGGTGGCACCCTCGGCAATCACCGCTTCCAGCACGCGGCACAGAAAGTCCACATCGCTGCGGTAACCGTCTTCGGGGCTGAACTCCACGTCCGCGACCAGGTTGCGCGCAAAGCGCACCGACTGCTTGGCCTGCTCGAACACCTGGTCGGGTGTCATGCGCAGCTTTTTCTCCATGTGCAATGGCGAGGTGGCGATGAAGGTGTGGATACGGGCGTTGGCCGCGTCTTTCAGGGCTTCGGCAGCGCGGGAAATGTCGCGGTCGTTGGCGCGCGACAGGCCGCACACGGTCGCGTCCTTGATGGCGCGGGCGATGGCCTGCACGCATTCAAAGTCCCCCACCGAGCTGGCCGGAAAACCCGCCTCGATCACGTCCACCTTGAGGCGCTCCAGCTGGCGGGCAATGCGCAGCTTTTCGTCGCGGGTCATGCTGGCGCCGGGCGACTGCTCGCCGTCACGCAAGGTGGTGTCAAAAATGATGAGTTTGTCGGTCATGGGTTGCTCCTGTGGGGATTATTTTTTCAGGCGGTTGCCGCTTCGGTACGGCTGGTATTTTCACGGTTTTTGGCGCGCTGCAAGCCACTGAGGATGGCTTTCAACGAGGCGGACACGATGTTCGCGTCCATGCCCACACCAAACACCGTGTGCTGCTCGTCGATGCGCAGTTCCAGGTAGGCCACGGCCTGGGCGTTGGCCCCGGCACCCAGCGCATGCTCGTGGTAGTCGAGCACGCGGACCTGGGTGGCGTTGGTGGCGTTCAGGTGGTTTACAAACGCATCGATCGGGCCTACGCCCTGCCCGGCCGCGGGCACGGTAGGCGTGGTGATGGTCGCGGTGCCGTATTCGCGCTCAAACAGCGCCCACAAATCCTGCGCGGTGAGCTCCTTGCCCGCGCCATCCATCACGGCCTGCACGATCTGGCTGAACTCGATCTGCAAGCGGCGCGGCAATTCCAGGCCGTATTCGCTCTCCAACAAATAGGCGATGCCGCCCTTGCCCGACTGGCTGTTGACGCGGATCACGGCCTCGTAGCTGCGGCCCAGGTCCTTGGGGTCGATGGGCAAATACGGAATGTCCCAGGCGGCATCCGCTTGCCGGGCCGAAAACGCCTTGCGGATGGCATCCTGGTGCGAACCCGAGAACGAGGTGTAAACCAAATCGCCCGCGTACGGGTGGCGCGGGTGCACCGGCAACTGGTTGCAGTGCTCCACGGTGCGGCGGATCTCGTCGATCTGCGAAAAATCCAGGCCCGGCGACACGCCCTGGGTGTAGAGGTTCAAGGCCACGTTGACCAGATCCAGGTTGCCGGTGCGCTCGCCATTGCCAAACAAACAGCCTTCGATGCGGTCAGCCCCGGCCATCAGGGCGAATTCGCCCGCCGCCGTGCCCGTGCCCCGGTCGTTGTGCGGGTGGACGGACAACACAATGCTGTCGCGCCGCTCCAGGTGGCGGTGCATCCACTCGATCATGTCGGCAAAGATATTGGGCGTGGAATGCTCCACCGTGGACGGCAGATTGACGATGCATTTATGCGCTGGCGTGGGCTGCCACACTGCAGTCACCGCATCCACCACACGCTTGGAGAACGCCAACTCGGTGCCCGAAAACATCTCGGGCGAGTACTGAAAGGTCCAGCGCGTACCAGGCTGGGCGGCGGCGATATCGCAAAACATCTGCGCGTGGCGCACGGCCAAATCGACAATGCCGTCCTCGTCCATGCCCAGCACCACGCGGCGCATCACCGGGGCGGTGGCGTTGTACATGTGGACGATGGCCTGCTTGGCCCCCACCAGCGACTCGAAGGTGCGACGGATCAAGGATTCGCGGGCCTGGGTGAGCACCTGGATGGTCACGTCATCGGGGATGAGGTTTTCGTCGATCAACTTGCGTACAAAGTCGAACTCGACCTGCGAGGCCGATGGAAAGCCGACCTCGATCTCCTTGAAGCCAATTGCCACCAGCGTCTCAAACATGCGCAGCTTGCGGGCCATGTCCATCGGCTCGATCAGCGCCTGGTTGCCGTCGCGCAGGTCGGTGCTGAGCCAGATGGGGGCCTGGGACAGCACAGCATCGGGCCAGGTGCGGTCGGTCAAGCGGATGGGGGCAAACGCGGGGTACTTGCTGGCGGGGTGCTTCAACATGGTCATTTCTTTCAAGGTTTTCAAAACCAGCAACCCAACGCAAAACGGCCCGTTGCTGGTGCATACGGGCCGTTGTGAGGGGTGATGACGCTTTAAGTCGCGTGCGCTACCGTCTCCGCCCGAAGGGGATTAGTAGTAGCGCTAGGGAAATAAAGTTCATAAGTGCGGATTCTAGCCTTGTTTTATGACTTACCTCTACAGGCAGAACGCATGCTTTCCAGAAACACCGCAGAACTGGCTTTGCCAGGCTGCTGGTGTTGCCCCCTGCAAGGGGGTTGGAGAAAGATGCGAAGCACTGCAGCCTGGGGGTGTTACTTATGCAATCCGCGCTCATCCGGTTCGTCCTTCGAGGTGCTGATCACGCTGGTCTGCACGCCCTTGAATTTTCGCCAAGCGTACACCCCGTAGCCGCTAAAGCCATACACCACAAACGCGCCAAACAGCACGATGGGTGGGTGGATGGTGATCACGGCCAGGCCCAGGGCGATCAGCACAATCACCACAAACGGCACGCTCTTTTTCATCTGCACGTCTTTGAAGCTGTAAAACGGCGCATTGGTCACCATGCTCAGGCCCGCGTAAATCGACAGCGCAAACATCACCCAGGCCACATCGGTTGGGGCCACCCCCAGGTCGTTCATCAGCCAGATGAAGCCGGCAATCAGCGCTGCGGCAGCGGGCGATGGCAGGCCCTGGAAGTAGCGCTTGTCGACCACCGTAGTGTTCACGTTGAAGCGCGCCAGCCGCAGGGCAGCGCAAGCACAGTGCACAAAAGCAGCAATCCAGCCCCAGCGGCCCAGGCCCTTGAGGGTCCACATGTAGGCAATCAGTGCCGGGGCCGCGCCAAACGACACCATGTCGGACAGCGAATCCATCTGCTCGCCGAACGCACTTTGGGTGTTGGTCATGCGGGCTACGCGGCCATCCAGGCTGTCGAGCACCATGGCGCAAAACACGCCGATGGCGGCCTGGTCGAAGCGTCCGTCCACCGCCATCACGATGGCGTAAAAGCCGCCAAACAAGGCCGCCAGGGTAAACAGATTGGGCAGGATGTAGATGCCCTTGCGGCGCTTGCGCACCAGCACTTCGGGGTTGGACGTGGGGGGCGTGTTAAGGCTGGGATCTTTGCCGTGCTGCATGGCGGTTGCCTGTCAAAAATAGAAAGTCGCGCAGTTCGCGCTGGTGTCAAGTAGATAACGCACGCTGGCCCATGGGCACCCGGCGGAATGCCGCCAAGTGTAAGCCAGTCAAACTGCTTTGCCGCCCTGTAGCGGCTCGTCGCGCGTGAGGCGAAAGGTATGCACCATCTGCGTCAACTTGCCCGCCTGGTCCTGCAAGCTGTCGGCGGCGGCAGCACCCTGTTCCACCAGCGCCGCGTTTTGCTGGGTTACGGCATCCAGTTGCTCCATCGAGTAGCTGACCTGGCCAATGCGCTGGCTTTGCTCGTCAGATGCCGAGGTGATCTCACCCATGATGTCAGACACCCGCCGCACCGACTGCACCAGTTCCTGGATGGTCTGCCCTGCGTGGCTGGCCAGCTGGTTGCCCACCTGCACCCGCTCCACACTGGTGCCGATCAGGGCCTTGATCTCCCGCGCCGCCGTGGCCGAGCGCACTGCCAGGTTGCGCACCTCGCTGGCCACCACTGCAAAGCCTCGCCCTTGCTCGCCCGCGCGGGCCGCTTCCACCGCGGCATTCAGCGCCAGAATATTGGTCTGAAAGGCAATGCCATCGATCACGCCAATGATGTCGGCGATCTTTTTCGAGCTGGTGCTGATCTCGTCCATGGTGTACACCACCTGCAGCACCACCTCACCGCCGCGCTGGGCCACCTCGGAGGCCGATGCGGCCAGGGTATTGGCCTGGCGGGCCGAGGCGGCGCTCTGGCTGACGGTGCCGGTCAGGTCCGACAGCGCGGTGGCCGCGCCTTGCAGATTGGTGGCGGCCTGCTCGGTGCGCTGGCTCAGGTCCAGGTTGCCGGAAGCCACCTCGGCACTGGCGACCTGGATGGACTCTGCCGTTTGGCCGATCTCGCCCACGATGGCGCGCAGCCGATCTTGCATGGCGGCAATGGCCTCCAGCAGACGGCCGGTTTCGTCATGGACGCGCACCTCGACCTGCGAAGTCAGATCGCCCCGCGCAATCCGTTCGGCCACCACCACCGCCCGGCCCAGCGGCTGGGTGATGCCGGCGGTAATGCGCCAGGCAATCAGGCCTCCCAGCGCCAGCGCCAGCAGCACCAGCAAGCCACCGGTAAAACGCGCCTGGCTTTGGCTCAGCTCGGCCTGGGCGGTGGTGTCTTTGTTCAGCGTGTTTTGCAGCTCAATCAGCTCGGCCAGCTTGGCGCGCCAGAGGGTTTCGCCGGGGGCCACCCGGTTCATCAGGCCGATGGTGGCGGCCACGGTGTCGCCGTCGGTGGCCGACTGGATGGATTCCACCAGCTCGGGCCGGGTTTTGCGGCCGATGTCGGTAATGTCCTGCAGCAGCTTGCGTTCGGCCACGGTGGTGTCGGCGGCGGCGAACAGCGTGGTCAGCGCAGCTTCACGCTCGCTGTACTGGACCAGGGTGCGCTGGAGCTGTTTGACCAATTCGGCCGACCTTTGGGTGTCGATTTCATTGAGCATGGCAGCCGACCGGCTTTGGATGCCCAGGGTGCTGACACTCTCCAGCATGCTGTTGACCAGCCGCGTCTTGGTGGCATTGGTGCCGGTGATCTGGCGCATCTGGCCTTGCACCGAGCCTGCCGATATCTGGCCCACGGCGGCGACGGCAATCACCAGTACCAGCATGCAGCCAAAACCCAGGCCCAGGCGGCTGGAGATGGACAAAGAAGTGAGACGGGAGTGGGCTGGCATGGGGTGTGCCCAGGAGAGGGCAAGTTGTATCAAAAAGTGACAAGCATAAGGGCTACTTGTAAACCCTGATGGCAAAGAGGTGGGAATGTGCGGGGGCAAAGATGCGAATAAATCGCATTACGGAGATGGAATGCCCTCCTTTGCAAGCCAACACTCCCGTACGGAGCGTGTAGCCAGCGTCTGTTTATTTACGCCTGGGCTTTCACATGTTGGTCTCCATTTGCTTTTTGAAGGCCTATCGGCCTGCCGGTCACTGATGGTGTCCGCGGTCGCCCTGCGCCGCTGGTCGTGGGTCCATAAGTGGTCCAGCCTGGTGTGCACCGTCTTCATGCTGCTGCTGTGCCTGACCGGCCTGCCGCTGATCTTTCACCACGAAATCGGCCACCTGCTGGGCACCGAGGTGCAAGCGCCCGAGCTGCCCTCCAACACCCCACAGGCTAGCCTGGATACGGTGATGGCCACGGCCCAGGCCCGCTACCCTGGCCTGGGCGGCATGTTCGCCTCGCAAGAGGAAGACGATGACCGCGTGTGGTTTGTCACCCTGTCGCGCACGCCCACCGACGAAGTCGGCATGAAGCAGGTGGCGGTGGACGCGCGCACCGGTCTGGCGCTGGCCGAGCCGAAGCTGGACGAGGGCTTTATGTATGTGATGTTCAAGCTGCACGTGGACCTGTTCGCCGGGCTGCCGGGCACGCTGTTTCTGGGGCTGATGGGCATGCTGCTGCTGGTCGCCATCGTCTCGGGCGTGGTGCTGTACGCGCCATTCATGCGCAAGCTCGACTTTGGCACCGTGCGGCGCAGCCGCAGCACCCGCACGCGCTGGCTGGACCTGCACAACCTGCTGGGCATCGTGACCCTGGTGTGGGCGCTGGTGGTGGGGGCCACGGGGGTCATCAACACTTGGGCCGACCTGGTCATCCGCTACTGGCAGCACGACCAGATGGCGCAGATGGTGGCCCCGTACAAAGGCCAGCCGCCGCTGGCACATTTGGGCTCGCTGCAAACCGCCGTGGCCGCCGCCCGCACGCTGGAGCCGCAGATGAAGATTGGCTTCATCGCCTTTCCCGGCACCACTTTTTCCAGCCCGCACCACTACGCCATCTTCATGCGCGGCACCACGCCGCTGACGGCGCGCCTGTTCAAACCGGTGCTGGTCGATGCGCAGACCGGCCTGGTCACCGACAGCCGCACCCTGCCCTGGTATGTGACCGCCCTGCTGGTGTCGCAGCCGCTGCACTTTGGCGACTACGGCGGGCGGCCGATGCAGATCCTGTGGGCGCTGCTGGACATTGCCACCATCGTGGTGCTGGGCAGCGGCCTGTACCTCTGGCTGCAGCGCCGCCAGCCCAAGGCTGTGGCCGTTGCGGGCAGCACCGCATGAGCGACGGCTTCAAAAAACTCTGGCTCTGGCCCGCGATGCTGGGCCTGCTGACCCTGAGCGGCCTGCTCAGCGCCCTGGTGTCCGACGGCCAGGGCGACTGGTGGGCTTGGCTGGGCCTGGGCCTGCCGGTGCTGGCCATGGGCTGGTACGCCCTGCCCTGGCGAAAATTTAAATAAAAACCGCCCTATACGCCCATACCACCTGCGCAAGCAGCTACTCTTTTAATAGCAAACCTAAAACCCGAGGACAATCGCCATGTCGCCAAATCGAATCTTCCCACCTGCACCCATCTCTGCCGCCGTGCTGCTGGCCCTGGCCAGCACCGCCCACGCGCAATCCACGGCTGAAACCGCCGGCACCCTGGCTGCGGTGCCCGTCACCGCCAGCGCCGACGCATCCGCCGAAGGCCTGAGCCCAGCCTACGCAGGCGGCCAGGTGGCGCGCGGCGGGCGGGCCGGCATTCTGGGCACCAAGGACAGCATGGACACGCCTTTTTCCATTACCAGCTACACCAACGCACTGATCCAGGACCGCCAGGCCAAGAGCGTGGGCGAGGTGCTGCAAAACGACCCCACGGTGCGCATGGCACGCGGCTTTGGCAACTTCCAGGAGGCGTATTTCATCCGTGGCTTTTTGCTGAGCTCGGACGACGTGGGCTACAACGGCATGGTCGGCCTGCTGCCGCGCCAGTACATTGCCACCGAGCTGTTCGAGCGCGTAGAGGTGCTGCGTGGCGCGTCCACCTTCCTCAATGGGGCCAATCCGGGCGGCGGCGGCATCGGCGGCGCGGTCAACCTGGTGCCCAAGCGGGCCCCGAACGAAGCTTTGAGCCGCGTCACCCTGGGCGTAGGCAGCGGCGGCGACACCACTTTGTCGGCCGATGTGGCGCGCCGTTTTGGCCCCGACGGTGCCACCGGCATCCGTATCAACGCTGCCACCCGCAGCGGCGGCACGGCCATTGACAAAGAAGACAACCAGCTCGCCCTGCTGGCCTTGGCCGCCGACTGGCGCAGCCGCGATGTGCGCCTGTCAGGCGACATCGGCTGGCAGGAAAACAAGCTCAAAGAGACCCGCACCAACGTCGACATCGCCAGCCTGGGCAGCGTACCGACCGCCCCCGACAATGCCACCAACTGGGCCCAGCCCGGAGCCTATTCGAACGAGCGCGACCTGTTCGGCACGCTGCGCGGCGAGTGGGACATTTCCAACCAGGTCACCGCCTGGGCCGCCCTGGGCATGCGCCGCAGCAACGAGGCCAACTCCCTGGCCAACCTCACCGTGCTGAACGCCAGCACCGGTGCCGGCAGCACCTACCGCTTCGACAACACCCGCAAAGACGACCTGCTCACCACCGAGACCGGCCTGCGCGGCAAGTTCAGCACCGGCTCCATCGGCCACGAATGGGTGGCATCGGCATCCACTTACCGGCTGGAGAAGAAAAACGCCTATGCCATGGACTTCTTCAACACCCAGGCCACCAACCTCTACAACCCGGTCGCCACCACGCTGCCCGCCATCGGCAGCGGCGCATTCACTGGCAACACCCTGGCCCACCCGGCCCTGACTGGGCGCACCGGCATGACCAGCTTGGCCCTGGGCGATACCCTGTCGCTGCTGGGAGGCAGCACCCTGCTCACCCTGGGCGTGCGCCACCAGACGCTGAAGATCGACAACTTTGCCTACGGCAACGGAGCCTTGTCCGACAGCTACGACAAGAGCCGCACCAGCCCCATGCTGGCCGTGGTCTACAAGTTGGACAAGCAATACTCGCTATACGCCAACTACGTGGAAGGCCTGACCCAAGGCGGCACCGCGCCCAGCACCGCCGCCAACAAGGGCGAAACCCTGAGCCCGTATGTCTCCAAGCAAAAAGAAGTCGGCCTGAAATGGGACCTGGGCCGCTTTGGCGGCACGCTGGCCTTGTTTGACACCACCAAGCCGCGCGACATCGTCAACAGCAGCAACGTTTTCACCTCCAACGGCAAAGACCGCCACCAGGGCATGGAACTCAGCGTGCAAGGCGAGGCCACCAAGGGCCTGCGTCTGCTGGGCGGCCTGACCCTGCTGTCGGCCAAGCAAAAATCCACCGGCTCGGCCAGCACCGACGGTAAACGCGTCATCGGCGTGCCCGAGCGCCAGGCCAACCTGGGTGCCGAGTGGGATGTGCCCGGCGTGCCCGGCCTGGCCCTGGATGGCCGCGTGGTGCACACCGGTGCGGTGTACGCCGATGCCACCAACAGCCTGCGCGTGCCCGCCTGGACCCGCCTGGATGCCGGTGCCCGCTACCTGACCGAAGTGCAGGGCAAGCTGCTGACCCTGCGCCTGCGGGTGGACAACCTGGCCAATAAGAGCTACTGGGCTTCGTCCGGCGGCTATGCCGGTGCGGGCTACCTGGTGGCCGCCGCGCCGCGCAGCGTCAACCTGAGCGCCAGCATCGATTTTTAAGGATCAAATCGCCTGCTACCGCTTATGGAATGGGCGGTAGCAGCTATGATTTTTGGTGAGAACAGGATGCACTCTGGGCGCGCTGGGTGGCTGCTACACTTTTCCCACACCCTCACACCGCCCTGCCCGGCTGCGCGCCCATGATGACTTCCGTTTTCAACTTCACCTTTGTGCCCTGGTTCCGCTCGGTCGCACCGTACATCCACAAGTTCCGCAACCAGACCTTTGTGGTGGGCATTGCGGGCGAGGCAATTGCGGCGGGCAAGCTGCCCCATCTGGCGCAAGACCTGGCCATGATTCAGAGCATGGGGGTGAAGATCGTGCTGGTGCATGGTTTCAGGCCGCAGGTGAACGAGCAGCTCAAGGCCAAAGGCCACCCGCCCAAATACGCCCACGGCATCCGCATCACCGACGAGGTGGCCCTCGACTGCGCCCAGGAGGCGGCGGGCCAACTGCGCTACGAGATCGAAGCGGCGTTCAGCCAGGGTCTGCCCAACACGCCGATGGCCGGGGCCACTATCCGGGTGATTTCGGGCAACTTCATCACCGCCCGGCCCGTGGGCATTGTGGACGGCATCGACTTTCAGCATTCGGGCCTGGTGCGCAAGGTGGATACCGGCGGCATCACCCGGGTGCTGGACATGGGGGCCATGCTGCTGCTGTCGCCGTTTGGCTTTTCGCCCACCGGCGAGGCGTTCAATTTGACGATGGAGGAAGTGGCGACCTCGGTGGCCAGCGCGCTGCAGGCCGACAAGCTGATCTTTTTGACCGAGGTGCCCGGCATCCGCATGCACCCCGGCGAGCCCGAGAGCGAAGACAACCCCATCGACACCGAGCTGCCGCTGGCCGTGGCCGAAAAGCTGCTGGTCGACCTACCCACCGCCAACCTGCCCACCGACACCGCGTTTTACCTGCAGCATTGCGTGACCGCCTGCAAATCGGGCGTGGAGCGCAGCCACATCATCCCGTTTGCGGTAGACGGTGCCATCCTGCTGGAGGTGTATGTGCACGACGGCATCGGCACCATGGTTGTCGACGAAAAATTAGAGAGCCTGCGCGAGGCGCTGGTGGACGACGTGGGCGGCATCCTGCAACTGATCGAACCGTTCGAGAAAGACGGCACCCTGGTCAAACGCAGCCGCACCGAGATCGAGCGCGATGCCGACCTGTACACCGTGGTGGAGCACGACGGCGTGATCTTCGCCTGCGCCGCGCTCTACCCCTACCCCGAGGCCCACACCGGCGAGATGGCGGCGCTGACCGTGTCGCCCCAGGTGCAAGGCCAAGGCGATGGCGAAAAGGTGCTCAAGCGCATCGAGCAGCGCGCCCGTGCCGCCGGGCTGCAAAGCATTTTTGTGCTGACCACCCGCACCATGCACTGGTTCATCAAGCGTGGTTTCGTGCAGGTAGACCCCGAGTGGCTGCCCGAGGCCCGCAAGCGCAAGTACAACTGGGACCGGAAGAGCCAGGTGCTGGTAAAAAAATTGAGTTAACGTGAAACAACGTTCATGGCCCGGGGTGCCCTGCACCCGGATCCATGAAAGTTAGTGCGGATGTAGCAGGTCGGGCACGGTGTCCCCGATCTCGTGCTGGGACGACGGCAAGTCCACCTGCTCGGGGCTCAGGAAGCGCTCGGCAAATTGGCGGTACACGCCCTGGCGCATGAACACATCGAACAGGTCGGCATCGACATAGCCGCTTTTGGCAAAGCGCACCATCACCTCCAGCGCCTTGGACAGCTTCATGCGGGGCCGGTAAGGGCGGCCCGTGCTGGTCAGCGCCTCGAACACATCGGCCAATGCCAGCATGCGCGACTGCAGCGGCACCTGCTGCCGCAGCAGATCTTGCGAAATGCCCGTGCCCTCCGGGCGCTCACGGCCTGCCACCACGTAGGCGGGCACGTTTTTCAGGTGCTTGGGCCAATGCACCTTGCCCAGCATGGCGTTAGTGGCTGCCACGTGGTGGTTGACGATGTCGTGCTCTTGCGCGGTCAGGGTGCCGCGCACGATGGACAGGTTTTCCAGCTCGTCGCTGCTCAGGAACGGCACCAGCATCCCGTCGGCATTGCGCCAATGGCGGCGTGTGCCGATGTCGCGGACCTTGCTGAGCTGGGCATCGGTCATCACTGTCTGGGCCTGGTTCACCTCGCGCAGAGAGGCCCGGTCGGCATCGATGCGAACCAGAGCGTCTTCAAAGCGTTGCTCGGCGGCGGCTTCAGCGACGGGGTCGGTGCAGGTGCGCAGGGCAAGTTGCTGGCGCAGGGTGGCGATTTCGGCATCGCGCTTGAGCACCTCAAACCGGGTGCTGATGAGCTCAATGCGGTCAAACAGGGTTTGCAGCTTGGTGGCCTTGTCGGCCACGTGCACCGGTACGGCAATCTTGCCGCAGTCGTGCAGCATGCCGGCGATCTTCAGCTCGTAGCGGTCGCGCTCGGTCATGTGCACGCTGGCGTATGGGCCGTCGGTGGTGGCATCCACGGCAGAGGCCAGCATCATGGTGAGGGCGGGCACGCGGTTGAAGCGGTCGCGGGCGTAGGGCGATTTCTCGTCGATGGCGGTGTTGATGAGCTGTACGAAGGACTCGAACAGGCTCTCCATCTGCGCCACCAGTTGCCGGTTGCTCAGGGCAATGGCGGCCTGCGAGGCCAGCGACTCGACCAGGCGCTGGTCGGCCTCGGAGAAGGTCACCACCCGGCCCAGGCCTGGCTCCAGCGCGTTGATGAGTTGCAGCACGCCGATGACTTCGCCGTCGAAGTTCTTCATCGGCACGGTCAGGAAAGACTGCGAGCGGTAGCCGGTGCGGGCATCGAAAGCCTTGGTGCCCGAGAAGTCAAAACCGGCCTCACCATAGGCATCGGCAATGTTCACGGTGCGGTCGTGGATGGCCGCAAACGTGGCCACCATGGTGTCGTTGAAACCGCCTTCGGCATCGATCAGTTGCAGCGGCGCAAAGTCGATGGCCCTGCCGGTGGTGCCGCCCAGAAACAGATTCAGCGAGTTGGTCCGCATGATTTCGAACCGCAGTGCACTGCCGTCTTCGGTCATGCGGTACAGGGTGCCGCCATCGGCCTGGGTGATGTTCTTGGCGGCAATCAGAATGCCTTCGAGCAGGCTGTTGATATCACGCTCTTTGGACAGCGCTGCGCCAATGGTATTGAGCTGATCGAGTCGGCTGAGCAGGTCGCCGACGAGGTCCATCGCCATATTTGCATCGTCCCGGGTGTGGTGTTTGTAAGTGCTTGTGCGCGGAGGAGATTACCACCAAATCCCCCCTGTACAGTGCACCGCTATTGCACACATCGGCCCCACCAAAGCGGGTTTATGGGCGCTGCCAGTACCATCTGTGGGCCACCCTACCTGAAACCCAACCCTATGACTCCCACCCTTGAACTGCGTGCCGGTGAACTCACCGTCACCCTGGCCCCCACTGTCGGCGGCTCCATCGCCAACTTCTACAGCCAGCGCGGCCAGCAGCGCCAGCACTGGCTACGGCCTAACGATGCCCCCAACCCTGCCCAGCCCTGGGCCATGGCCAGCTTCCCGCTGGTGCCCTACGCCAACCGCATCCGCGATGGCCGCAGCAGCTTCGGCCCGCGCCCCTTGAGCCTGGCTGCCAACTACCCCGACTCGAAGCACGCCATCCATGGCACCGCCTGGCAGCAGCCCTGGCAGGTGGTGGAGCAAGGCAGCAACCACGCCACCCTGGCGCTGGACAGCCCGGTAGGCGTTTGGCCTTACGCTTTTCGCGCGGTACAGCAGTTCACGCTGGATGCGCAGATTGGCCTGACAGTGGAGCTGTCGGTCACCAACACCGACACGGTGGACCTGCCCGTGGGCCTGGGCCACCACCCTTACCTGCCACACCGCGCCGGTACGCGCCTGACCACCGACGTGCAGGCCATGTGGGGAGGCGATGCCGAAGTCATGCCCACCACGCTACAAACCCCGGCGTTTCTGGATGCCCTGCGCAGCGGCATCGCCCTGGACACGCTGGACCTGGACAACAACTTCACCGGCTGGAACCATGCAGCCCGCGTCGATTGGCCCGACACCGGCACCGCCCTGCTGATGACCGCCCAGGCCCCGTTCGACTACTTCGTGCTGTACTGCCCCAAGGGAGCCGACATGTTCTGCATCGAGCCGGTGAGCAACTGCACCGACTGGATGAACCTGGCCCAAAAAGGCCAGAGCGACGTAGGCGGCCATCTGCTGGCCCCCGGTGCCACCCTGCACACCACCATGGGCTTGCAACCCATCTGGCCCCAAGATTAATAGGGGTCAGACCCCTATTTAGCTACTACTTTTGTAGCTTCTCACGCCGATGAAATAAGCGTTAGGCCTTGTTTTTATGCAGAAGCCAATGCACGGATGTCGGCAGTTTCCAGCACGGCCTGGGGCGCGCCGGTGTGGGCGCAGCGCAGCATGGCCTGGCCGATCTGGCGGGTGGTGAGCACCTGGTTGGGTAGCAGTGCCCGCAACAGGGGCAGCAGCGGCTTGAGCAGGCTGTACAGGATGCGGTAGGAGCCGGTTTTGGATTGGATGCCGTCCAGCGGCTGGATGATGCCGGGGCGAAACAGGTAAACCGCCTTGAACGGCAGGCGCAGCAAGGCGTTTTCGGTGCGGCCCTTGACCCGCGCCCACATGCTTTTGCCCTGCTCGGTGCTGTCCGTCCCCGCGCCCGACACGTAGACAAACACCATCTGCGGATTGCAGCGCGCCAGTACCTCGGCGGCGGCCAGGGTCAGGTCGTAGCTGATGTGGCTGTACTGCGCCTCGGTCAACCCAGACGAGGTAGCACCCAGGCAGAAGAAGCAGGCCCCAAAGCCCGTCAGGTCGGCGGTGACGGCGCTGTAGTCTTCCATGTCGGGCACCACCAGTTCGCGCAGTTTGGGATGCTGCTGCCCCAGTGGCGTGCGGCCCACGGTTTGCACCTGGGTGACGGCAGGGTCGGCCAGGCATTCGCGCAACACGCCCTGCCCCACCATGCCCGAGGTGCCAAAAATCAGAACTTTCATCGCATAACTCCTAAGTGATTCCCAAGGTGGGCAACCAGTGCGCTCCCGTCAAGTCTTCCGACACCGCCCACAAACGCGCTGCGGCATCCAGGTCCTGTGCCGCTGCAGCTACGCGGGCCAGGCGCGGCGGGCCTTTGAGTTCGTAGAAACCCCCGGGCCCATAGTAGGCACCGGGCTGGGCCTGCGGATCGGTGGCGGCCAGCAGCGTGGGCAGCGCGCCCTGCGCCGCCGACTGGCTCACCAAGGGCTGGACCCAGCGGTTGAGCTGCGCCAGCACCGGCCCGAGCTTGGGCCCGTTGGCAATCAGCTCGGTACGCGCAAAGCCCGGATGTGCCGCAAAGCTGGTCAGGCCCCAGCCCTCTTGCTGGCTGCGGCGCTGCAACTCCAGGCTGAACACCAGCATCGCCAGCTTGGACTGGCCGTACGCGGCCCAGGCCTGGTAGCGGCGCTCCCACTGCAGGTCGTCAAACTGGAGTGACGCTCGGCGGTGGGCAATGCTGCTGAGGTTCACCACCCGCGCCTGGCCCTGGGACAGCAACGGCAGCAGACGGGCTGTGAGCGCAAAGTGGCCCAGGTAGTTGGTGCCGAACTGCAGCTCAAAGCCGTCAGCCGTGGTCTGGCGCTGCGGCGGGGTCATCACCCCGGCGTTGTTCACCAACAAGTGGATGGGCTTCGCCTCGGTAAGCAGCCGGTCGGCAAATGTGTAGACGGAGGCCAGGCTGGCCAAATCCAGCAGCGCAAACCGCACCCGCGCCTGGGGCAGCTTGCGCACCAGGTGCCGCACCGCCTCCGCACCTTTCTGGGCATTGCGCCCGGCCAGAATGACCTCGGCCCCGGCAGCGGCCAGGGCCAGCGCGGTTTCAAACCCCAGCCCGCCCACGCCGGTCACCACCACCCGCTGGCCGTGTTGGGGCGGAATCATTTGAATAGTCCAATCCATCCGCAATCCTTTATGCGTGAGTAATCACGCAACTAAAACATCCAAAAAAAAAAGACACATCACCAGCACTATTTGCCTTGGGCGATGCCGTTCCACAGGATCTCGAAACCCATCTGTCGGTACGCGTCTGCGGCCTCGGGCTCGCGGGCCATGGCTTCCATGGTGGCTTCGGCCAGGCTGGCCATGCAGGCCCAGATGAAAGCCACAGGGTAGTCGCGCAGCACCCGGCTAGCCACATTGGCACGGAAGAGTTGCTCAATGCCTGCAAACGGCGCACCCGCTACCTGCCGGGTTTCCGGGGTGATGGCAGCCGCCGTTTTCAATTGGTCCATCACCCGTTTTTTGGCCGGATGCGCCACACCCCAGCGCACAAAGCAGTCCCACACATACTGTAGTTGCTGGCGAATGGCGGCATGGTGCGGAAAGTTGGCCACCATGGCATCGGTCATATCGCGCTTGATCTGCAGGTACAGCGCGTTGACCAGCGCGTCCTTGGTTTTGAAATAGGTAAACAGCGTGCCCTCGGCCACCCCAGCGGCCTTGGAGATGGCCGACGTGGGTGTGGCCGCCAGTCCGCGCTCCGCGATCACCTGGATAGCAGCATCCAGGATGGCGGTGTGCTTGTCTTCGCTGCGGGGGCGGGCCATGGAATGGTGGATTTAATTGAGTGAATGCTCAATTATAGGCTGGCTTACCGGCGATGTGCGGTGCGGGCAAGAAACACCAGGGCCACAGCCGAGATCAGCGCAAAGCAGATGAACGACCAGTTGGCGATAGAGCCGCCCAGAAAGGTCCAGTCCACCACGGTGCAGTCGCCGCCGCCCTTGAAGATCATGGGGATGGCGCGCTTGAGGGGGAAAGTTTCGATCATGCCGTACAGGTCGCGGCCACAGGTGGCCACTTCGGGCGGATACCACTGCAAAAAGCTTTGGCGGGCGGCCACAAAGGCACCAAAACCCGCCACCAGCAGCAATACAACCACCCCGCCAGTTTGCAAGCTTTTTCGGCCGCTAGCGCTTATTACACCAGCGATAGCAGCTACTAAAACGAGAGCATAGCGCTGCACGATGCACATCGGGCAGGGCTCCAACCCCACCACATGCTGCAGGTACAAACCAAAAGCCAGCAGGCCAATACAGCCCAGGCACACCAGCAACCACACGCGGCGCGGGGCCGTATCGATCAACTTCAACAACATCCATTGGCTTTCAAAATATTGACCGCCAGGTGGATGTCACATCACACGCCAGCGGCCTCTTCAATAAACACCTTGGCGCGGCGCGGTGTGACCACCAGCGTGTCGCCCTCTTGCACACCCAGATCCCGAAACGCTTGCGCAGGCAGCTGCGCTTCGATCAGGTTGTCTTGGGTATTGTCACCCGCTTGGTTCGCATCCACGGGCGTAAGTTCCAAACGGGCGATGGGGCCAATCACCAGCGCGCGGCTCAACGTGACCACCATGCCGCGCGGTTTGCCCGCATCGTCCAGGCCTTCGCCCTTGGTGTAGCGCTGCACCTCGATGTCGTGCGGGCGCACATAGGCAAAAGCCTTGGCATCCTGGGCCGTGTCGTGCTCGGGGGCCTGGATCTTGATGCCTTCGAGCTGCACCTCACCTTCGTGGGCACGGCCATGGAACAGGTTCACGTCGCCCAAAAAGCCATACACAAACGGGCTGGCCGGGTGGTCCCAGACCTGTTGCGGCGAGCCGATCTGTTCGACCTTGCCCTTGTTCATCACCACCACGCGGTCGGCCACCTCCAACGCTTCTTCCTGGTCGTGGGTGACGAAGATGCTGGTCACATGCAGCTCGTCGTGCAGGCGGCGTAGCCAGCGGCGCAGCTCCTTGCGCACCTTGGCATCCAGCGCACCAAAAGGCTCATCCAGCAGCAGCACTTTGGGTTCCACCGCCAGGGCACGGGCCAGGGCAATACGCTGGCGCTGGCCGCCGGAGAGCTGCGAAGGGTAGCGGTTGGCCAGCCAGTCCAGCTGCACCAAGCCCAGCAGTTCATGCACCTTGGCCTTGATGACTGCCTCGCTGGGGCGCTGGTTGCGGGGTTTGACGCGCAGGCCGAAAGCCACGTTTTCAAACACCGTCATGTGGCGGAACAGCGCGTAGTGCTGGAACACAAAGCCCACCTGGCGCTCGCGCACATGCACGTCGGTGGTGTCTTCGCCCGCAAAGTGGATGCTGCCTACGTCGGGCGTTTCCAGCCCGGCGATGATGCGTAAGAGCGTGGTTTTGCCGCAGCCCGAGGGGCCGAGCAAGGCGACCAGTTCGCCGGATTGGATGTCCAGGCTCACGTCACCCAGGGCGGTGAAGCTGCCGAACTGTTTGTGGATGTTGCGGATTTCAATGCTCATGGGGTTCTTTCAAAGTGCAAGAGCGGGCGGGGGCACCAGGTCTAAACGGGGCTGCTCAGGTGGTGCTTCGGCAATGGCTTTCAGCTCGCGCTCGATGCGCCATTCAGCCACCGACTTGATCACCAGAGTCACCAGAGCCAGGATGGCCAACAGCGAAGCCACGGCGAATGCGGCCACCGACTGGTATTCGTTGTACAAAATCTCTACGTGCAGCGGCAAGGTGTTGGTTTGGCCGCGGATGTGGCCCGACACCACCGACACCGCACCAAATTCGCCCATGGCGCGGGCGTTGGTCAGGATCACGCCGTACAGCAGGCCCCATTTGATGTTGGGCAGGGTGACATACCAAAAGGTCTGCCAGCCGGTGGCTCCCAGCACAATCGCGGCCTGCTCTTCGTCGTTGCCCTGGGCTTGCATCAGCGGAATCAGCTCGCGGGCGATGAACGGAAAGGTCACGAAGATCGTGGCAAGAACGATGCCCGGCACGGCAAAAATGATCTTCAGGTCATGCGCCTGCAGCCAAGGGCCAAACCAACCGTGCGCGCCAAACATCAGCACATAGACCAGCCCGGCCACCACCGGCGACACCGAAAACGGCAGGTCCACCAGCGTGGTCAAAAACGACTTGCCCCAGAACTCGTACTTGGCAATCGCCCAGGCTGCCGCCACACCAAACACCAGGTTCAGCGGCACGGCGATGGCCGTGGCCAGCAGGGTCAGCTTGATGGCATCCCAGGCATCGGGTTCGCGCAGCGCTTCAAAATACGCGCCCGCACCCTTGCGAAAGGCCTCGGTAAACACCGCCGCCAGCGGCAGCACCAGGAACAGAAACAGGAACACCAGGGCAATGGTCAACAGCGTGGTGCGTACCCAGGCGGATTCGGTGGTGCCCGCCTTGGCGCGGCGTACCGGCTTATTGGATGCGGCGCTCATGCCGGGGCTCCTGCGTGGCGGCGCTGCCAGGCCTGCAAGGCGTTGATCAGCAGCAATAAAACAAATGAAATCACCAGCATGACCAGGGCGACGGCGGTGGCTCCGGCGTAGTCGTACTGCTCCAGCTTGCCCACGATGATCAGCGGCGTGATCTCCGACACCAGGGGCATGTTGCCCGCGATGAAGATCACCGATCCGTACTCGCCAATCGCCCGGGCAAAGGCCATGGCAAAGCCGGTCAGCAGCGCGGGCGCAATGTGCGGCAGGATCACGCGGGTAAAAATCTGCAGGCGAGTGGCACCCAGCGAGGTGGCGGCTTCTTCCAGCTCTTTTTCGGCATCTTCCAGCACCGGCTGCACTGTGCGCACCACAAAGGGCAGGCCAATGAAGATCAGCGCAATCACAATGCCTGCCGGGGTGAAGGCCAGTTGGATGCCCATGGGCTCCAGGTACTGGCCGATCCAGCCGTTACCGGCCAGCAGCGCGGTCAGCGAGATACCGGCCACAGCGGTGGGCAGCGCAAACGGCAGGTCCACCAGCGCATCGACGATCTTTTTGCCCGGAAAGCTGTAGCGCACCAGCACCCAGGCCACCAGCAGGCCAAACACCAGGTTCACCAGCGCGGCAAACAGCGATGCACCAAAGGTCAGTCGGTACGAAGCCATCACCCGCGGCCCGGTCACGGCGGCCACGAACTGGTCCCAGGTCAGGTTGAAGGTGTTGAACACCAGGGCCGAGAGCGGCACCAGTACGATCACGCACAGGTAAAACAGGGTGTAGCCCAGCGTCAGGCCAAAGCCGGGCAACACCCGCTTGGCCCGGCCCGTTTTCACGCGGGCCAGGGGGTTGAAAACCGCTGCGCTCATTTCGCGCCTGGGGTGTAGATCTTGTCGAACAGGCCGCCGTCGTTGAAGTGCACTTTCTGCGCTTCGCCCAGGCTGCCAAACAGCTCATTCACGGTAAACAGCTGGACGGGTTTGAACACGTTGGCGTATTTCTTCAGGATGGCTTCATTGCGCGGACGCAGCGCGTGCTTGGCGGCAATTTCTTGCGCTTCGTCGGAGTACAGGTAGTCCAGGTACTCCTTGGCCAGGGCCTGCGTGCCCTTTTTGGCCACGGTGCGTTCCACCACGGCCACCGGGTTCTCGGCCACCACGCTGATGCTGGGGTGGATGGCATCGACCTTGCCCGCGCCGAACTCACGGTCAATCGACACCACTTCGGACTCAAAGGTCACCAGTACGTCGCCGATATTGCGCTGCAAAAAGGTGGTGGTGGCGGCACGCCCGCCCTGGGCCAGCACCGGCACGTTCTTGTACAGCTTGGCGACGAAATCAGCGGCTTGGGCATCGGTGCCGCCTTTCTTGCGGGCATAACCCCAGGCGGCCAGATAGGCGTAGCGGCCATTGCCACCGGTTTTGGGATTGACCACGATCACCTGGATGCCGGGCTTGACCAGGTCGTCCCAGTCCTTGATGCCCTTGGGGTTGCCGTTGCGTACCAAAAACAGCATGGTCGATGTGGTGGGCGAAGCGTTGCCGGGGAACTTCTTGTTCCAGTCCTTGGCGACCACGCCTTTTTCGGCCAGGAAGTCGATGTCGGTGGAGGTGTTCATGGTCACCACATCGGCATCCAGCCCCTCGGCCACCGAGCGCGCAATGGCGCTGGAGCCGGCGTGCGACTGGTCGATCTTCACATCCTTGCCGCTGGTCTTCTTGATGTGGGCGACGAAGGCGGCGTTGTAGTCCTTGTAGAACTCACGCGCCACGTCGTAGGAGCCGTTTAGCAGCGTGGTTTGCTGGGCGGATGCCATGCCACCCGCGGCCAGCAGCACACCGGCGAACAGGCAGCGGAAGGAGGATTTCGAACGAAAAACAGAGGTAGGCATGCAGTCACCAGGCAGTAAAAAAAGATTGACCGCGATTGTCTGGTGCCTGGCTTAGTTATCAAACGACTGTTTTTTTGTTTAGTTAGCTGGATTTTGAATATAGGAGCCCAGCCACTCCGCCCAGTAGTCGATGCAGGCACGGATCTTGGGCAAACGGTGGCGTTCTTGCAGCATTACCGCGTAAATGGGAGTCAGTGGCCCGACAAAGTGGTCTTGCAGCACCGGCACCAGCGCGCCGCTGCGCACCAGGGGTGCGGCCATCAGGTCGGTGAGCCGCGCAATGCCCACGCCGTGTTGCACCAAGGCCGTCATCACGGCCGAATTGTTCGAGCGGGTATGGTTTTTCGTCTGCCACAGCGCGGCATTGCCCACCGGTGCCCACTGGTTCACCGCCAGGCTGATGCTGCTGGTGACAAGACGGTGGTGCTTTAAATCATCAGGGTGCTGCGGCGTGCCGAACTGCGCCAGATAGGCCGGGGCCGCATACAAGGTGCGGCTATGGCTGCCAATCTGGCGGGCCACCAGGCCGTCGCTGCCGGGGCTGCCGGTGCGGATGGCCACATCAATGCCGTCGCGCGCCAAGTCCACCACCCGGTCATCGGCGGCGATGTCCAGGTGCAGTTGCGGATGGCGCTGGTACAACCCAGCTAGGCTGGGCGCAATGACCGATGCCGCCATCAAGGAACTCACCGCCACCCGCACCCAGCCGCTGGGGCCGCTGATCTTTCCGCTGAGGGCGCTGTCGAGCTCTGCAGTGGTGTCCTGCATGCGCCGGGCGTAGACCAGAAAGGTGTCGCCCTCGTCCGTGAGGCTCAGGCCGTGGGTGCTGCGGTGCAACAACCGCACGCGACAGGCGGCCTCCAGCCGGGTGAGTGCGCGGGTAACCTGGCTGACCGGCACACCACGCTCGCGCGCCGCCGCTGAGAGCGTGCCCAACTCCGCAATGCGGATGAAAAGGGCCAAATCGTCGAGTTGAAGTTGCATGGTGGCCATTGTGGTTGGCTTTGCGAATTTTGCAAAACCAATGGCCATATTCTGCGGTTTCAGGGTACTGCTTATGCCGCTAAAGTGGGCTACCGCTCTGCACAGTACACACCATGCCCTATTTCCACACCCCCACCTACCCAGTGGCTACGCCATGATTACGCCACCGGAAAAGCGGGCTGCAATCCACCGCCAAGTGGTGCAAAAAGCCCAGGCCCTGCGGCGCGAAGCCATGGACCATGCCTGGCGCAGTGCAGGCGAATGGCTGGGCCGTGCAGCGCGGGCCGCGTGGCTTGCGTTATCCGCGTTGGGTCGGAATCAGCGCCGGTGATCACGCCCATCACGGTCACGCCAGTGCGGGCCACCGCGACCGTAGCGCCAGTCGGGCCGGTCGTAGGGGCGCGGCACCACCAGCACGGGGGCTGGAGCCACCATGACCGATGGCTCTACGTACACGCTGGGGCCATAGGCGCGGTGGCCGTAGGGCGCAACGACGCAGCCGGAGAGGGCGCAGGCCATCAGCACCGTGGGACCCGCCAATTTGGCAACTTGCATACGAGAACTCCTGGATAGAAACTGTCACTCCATAACGGGCCAGGCTCTGGTTGGCCGACCACTGGCCCCATGAAGTTGTGTAAAGCACCCACGGTCCGAACGTGTGCGAAACATTGCTAAAGTCGCGCCCTGACTTTTCAACCACTACAAGGCTCCCACATGGCACGCATGGTCCACTGCATCAAACTCGACAAAGAGGCCGAAGGCCTCGACTTTCCCCCCTACCCTGGCGACCTGGGCAAACGCCTGTGGGAAAACGTCAGCAAGGAAGCCTGGGCCGCCTGGCTCAAGCACCAGACCATGCTGGTGAACGAGAACCGCCTGAACCTGGCCGATCTGCGCGCCCGCCAGTACCTGGCCCGCCAGATGGAAAACCACTTCTTCGGTAGCGGTGCCGATGCGGCCCAAGGCTACGTGCCTCCTGCCGCCTAATTTTGAGCGAAGCCATCGAATGGCTGCCCGACGGCACGGCGTTCAGCCCGCGCTTCAACGACCGCTACCACAGCGAAGGCGGCGGCCTGGCGCAGGCCCGTGAAGTGTTTTTTGCTGGCTGCGGCCTGCCCGCCGCCTGGTCCGACCAGCCGCAGTGGCGCATTCTGGAAACCGGATTTGGCCTGGGGCTGAACTTTCTGGTCACTTGGGCGGGCTGGCGGGCCGACCCGCAACGGCCCCACGTGCTGCACTTTGTGTCCATCGAAGCCTGGCCCGCCAGCGCCGAAGATTTGCTGCGCAGCCTCCCCACCGACCCCGAACTCCAGCCCCTGGCTGTCCAGCTCCACGCCCAGTGGTGGGGCCTGACACCGGGCTTTCACCGTCTGGTGTTCGAGGACGGCCAGGTCGTGTTGACCCTGTGCATTGGCGATGCCCAGGCCATGCTGCGGGAAATGGCCTTCGAGGCCGACAGTGTTTTTCTGGACGGCTTCAGCCCGCAACGCAACCCCGACATCTGGAACCTGCACACCCTGAAAGCCGTGGCCCGGCGCTGCCGACGCGGCACCCGCGTCGCCACCTGGACCATCGCCCGTGCCGTGCGCGACGGCCTGGTCCAGTGCGGCTTTGCGGTGCAGAAGACCCCGGGCGTACCACCCAAGCGCGACAACCTGCAAGGCCAGTTCAACCCCGCTTGGGAGCCCCGCAAGGCCGAGGCCACCGCACCCATGTTGCCCAGCCACTGCATCGTCATTGGCGCAGGCCTGGCCGGAGCCGCCGTGGCCGCCAGCCTGGCGCGGCGCGGCTGGAAGGTGACCGTGCTGGATGCCGCCGACGCGCCCGCCGCCGGGGCTTCCGGCCTGCCCGGCGGGCTGCTGGCCCCGCTGGTCTCCCAAGACGACAACCTGGCCTCGCGCCTGTCGCGCTGTGGCGTGCGGTCCACGTTGCAGCAGTCCCAGGCACTGCTGGAAATCAACCAGGACTGGCAGCCTTCGGGCGTGCAGGAAAAGCAGACCGATGGCGAACCGCTCTGGCACGCCCACGCAGGCTGGATAAAGCCCGCGCGCCTGGTCCAGGCCTGGCTGGCCCATCCGCGTATCACTTGGCAAGGCGGGACGCAGGTAGACAAGTTACAAGCCACGCTCGAAGGCTGGCAGGTGCTGGGTGCGCAGGGCCAAGTGCTGGCCCAAGCGCCCTTGGTCGTGGTCGCTGCCGGCATAACCAGCCGGGCCATCACTGGAACGGAGTTACCCCTGCAGGCCATCCGTGGCCAGGTGTCCATCGGGCCGCGTGGGAACGAGGTCTTACCACCCTACCCCGCCAACGGCCACGGCAGCTTCCTCCCCAACCTGCCCACAGTTCAAGGCCCCACCTGGGTGATGGGGGCCAGCTACGAGCGCGACAACGCCGTTGCCAGCATCACCGCTACCGACCACCAGGCTAATTGGGAGCGCCTGCAGGTCTTGCTGCCCGAAGCAGCCACCGCCCTACAAGGCCAGTTTGAAGACGGCACGGTACAAGCCTGGGCCGGTATCCGCTGCGCAGCCCCGGACCGTTTACCCATGGTGGGGCAAATCGCCCCCGGCCTGTGGGCCAGCACGGCCATGGGCTCGCGCGGGCTGAGCTTTGCCCACCTGTGCGCCGAGCTGCTGGCGGCCCAGTTGCACGGCGAACCTTGGCCGGTGGAGAAAAAAGCCGCCGCGGCGCTGGACGTGCGGCGCTACCTCAGCAACGCTTAAGCCGCCCCGAATCCATCGTCTGCCGCAATCACTGCGCCGTTCAAAAAGTGGCTCTGCCCGCTGGCCAGCAGCACCAGCAACGCGTCCAGGTCTTCGGGCTTGCCGATGCGTTTGCGCGGCAGCATTTGCACCAGCTTCTGGCCCTGCTCGGTGCCCCAGTGGTGGTGGTTGATGTCGGTGTCGATGTAGCCGGGGCAGATGGCGTTGACGTTGATGCCGTACTTGCCCCACTCCACCGCCATGGCCTTGGTCATCTGGATCACCGCGGCTTTGCTCATGCAGTACACACCGATCTGCGGCAGCACCTTGAGCCCGGCCATGCTGGCGATGTTGATGATGCGCCCGCCCGTAAAACTGCCGGGGGCCGAGCCATTGGCCCGCGCCAGCATGCGTTTGCCCACCGCCTGGGCCACAAAAAATGCACCGCGCACATTGGTGTTGAACATGAAGTCGAAGTCGTCCTCGGTCACGTCCTGCAGGCGCTGGGTGGTGCTGACCCCCGAGTTGTTGACCAGGATATCGATGGAGCCCACCTCGGTTTCGGTGTGCGCCACGGCGGACTGGATGGAGTCGTTGTCGCTCACGTCCAGCTCCACCACGGTGGCGTCGCCCCCCTCGCCGATGATCTGCGCGCGCAGCTCCTTGAGCTTGTCGACACGGCGGCTGGCCAGCACCACGGCGGCCCCGGCCTGTGCCAGCGTGCGGGCAAACTGGGCCCCCAGGCCGCCCGATGCGCCGGTGACCAGGGCCACCCGGCCCGAAAGATCCATGCTGTATGCCATGCTGTGAGTCTCCACACTGTAGTAATTGGCCATTGTGACAGCGCCCTTCGGACAGTCCGCATAAAATCGCGGCGATTTTGTACCGCTTGTAACCCCGTGGTAACTGTACGCAGGCCACCGCCCCACCCGAAAAGAACGACATGACAAACGAAGAGATCCTGGCCCAGTTTGGCCCCCGTGAAGCGATGGAGTACGACGTGGTCGTGGTCGGCGGCGGCCCCGGAGGATTGGCCACCGCCATCCGCCTGAAACAGCTGGCGGCTTCAAGTGGCACGGACGTGTCAGTGGTGGTGCTGGAAAAGGGCTCCGAGCCCGGCGCGCATATCTTGAGCGGCGCGATCATGGACCCCATCGCCCTGACCGAACTGTTCCCCGACTGGAAGGCCATGGGTGCCCCGCTGAACCAGCCGGTCACCGATGACGCGATGATCTTTCTGGGCGAGAAATCCGCCTTTCGTACGCCCAACTTCCTGCTGCCCGGCTGCTTCCAGAACCACGGCAACTACATCGTCCGCCTGGGCGCGGTCACCAAGTGGCTGGCCGAGCAGGCCGAAGCCCTGGGCGTGGAAATCTTCCCCGGCTTCGCCGCCGCCGAGGTGCTCTACAACGCCGACGGATCGGTCAAGGGCGTGGCCACCGGCAACATGGGCATTGGCAAAGAAGGCGAACCCACCGCCGACTTTCAGATCGGCATGGAGCTGCATGGCAAGTACACCGTGTTTGCCGAAGGCGCGCGCGGCCACCTGGGCAAGCAACTCATCGCCAAGTTCAAACTCGACGACGGCAAAGACCCGCAAACCTACGGCCTAGGCATCAAGGAAGTGTGGGAGATCGACCCCAAGCGCCACCAGCCCGGCTTTGTGATGCACACCGGCGGCTGGCCGCTGGACAACAGCACCTACGGCGGTGCTTTTCTGTACCACATGGAAGGCAACAAGGTCACGCTGGGCTTTGTGACCGGGCTGGACTACGCCAACCCGTATCTCAGCCCCTTTGAAGAATTCCAGCGCTGGAAAACCCACCCCAACGTGCGCTGGTACCTGGAAGGCGATGCCGAGCACGGCATCCAACCCGCCAAGCGCCTGGGCTACGGTGCCCGCGCCATCACCGCCGGTGGCCTGTCCAGTCTGCCCAAGACCGTGTTCCCCGGCGGCGCGCTGGTGGGCTGCGACGCAGGCTTTTTGAACGTGAGCCGCATCAAGGGCAGCCACGCCGCCATCAAGACCGGCATGCTGGCTGCCGAAGCGGCATACGCCGCCGTCACCAGTGGGCGCCAGCACGACGAGCTCAGCGCCTACCCTGAGGCGTTTGAGCAGAGCTGGCTGCATACCGAGCTGCACAAGGCGCGCAATTTCAAGGCCTGGTTCAAAAAAGGCCTGGTCACCGCCACCGTGATGAACGGTGTCGAGCAGTTCGCCCTGCGCGGCCACATCCCCTGGACGCTGCGCCGCGACAAACCGGACCACGCCTACCTCAAGCCCGCCGCGCAGTGCAAGCCCATCGTCTATCCCAAGCCCGACGGCAAGCTGACCTTCGACCGCCTCAGCAGCGTGTTTATCAGCAACACCAACCACGCCGAAAACCAGCCTGCGCATTTGACGTTGAAGGATGCCAGCGTGCCGGTCAGCATCAACCTGCACAAGTTTGCCGGCCCCGAAGCCCGCTACTGCCCCGCCGGTGTCTACGAGTTCGTGAAGACCGATGCCGGCCAGGACCGCCTGCAGATCAACGCCCAAAACTGCGTGCACTGCAAAACCTGCGACATCAAAGACCCGACGCAAAACATCGTCTGGGTCACGCCCGAAGGCGGTGGTGGGCCGAATTACGCGGGGATGTGATTTACAAAGCTTTTAGGGCATGAAATAGGGCCCTCGCGCTTATTCTGTAAGCGTATGCAGCTCCTGTTTTTGATGTTAAAAACAGGAGCATTTTTTTGTGCGTTGCCAACAGCCCATCGGAAAGAACTCCTCGATTGCGCCCTGACACCCCCACCCGCCTGGCCCAGTCGGCCATCTGGCTGATACCGCTGCTGTGGGCGGTCAACTATTTTGTGGCGCGACGGGCACCCGGGGTGATTGAACCTTACACGCTGGCCTGCATCCGCTGGGGCCTGGCGGGGCTGCTGCTCAGCCTGCATGCGCGTGCCGAATTGCGGCGCGAATGGCGTGGCATTGCGGCGGTGTGGTACCAGTACGTGGCGCTGGGGTTGTGCGGCATGGTGGTGTGCGGTGCCTGGGTGTATCTGGGCGCGCAAACCACGGGCGCGGTGAATATTGCGCTGATCTATTCGGCATCGCCGGTGCTGATTGCCCTGGGTTCGGTGCTGTGGCTGCATGAGCGCATGCGCTGGTCGCAGGCCTTGGGCGTAGCCATCGCGCTGGCGGGCGTGCTGCATGTGATTGTGAAGGGCGAGTGGACGGCCTTGGGCCAGGTGCAGTTTGTGGTGGGTGACGCCTGGATTGTGGCAGCCATGGTGTCGTGGGCGCTGTATGCGCTGCTGCAAAAAATATGGCCCAGCCCACTGGGGCCCACCGCCCGCCTTGCTGCCATTTGCTGGGGGGCCGTGCCGGTTTTGTTGCTGGGCACCGTCTGGGAAATGGCCCAGCCCCAAACCCCACCGCTGGGCACCGAGGCCTGGGTCCTGGGGGGGATGGCGGCCCTGGTCCCCGGCATCATGGCCTACTGGATTTATGGCTGGGCGCAAAAAATTCTGGGGGCCAGCAAAGTGGCAGTCACCCTGTACCTCGGCCCCCTGTATGGCGCCATGCTGGCCTGGCTGGTGTTGGGCGAACGCCTGGGCTGGCACCATTTGCTGGGTGCTGCGCTGATCCTGCCCGGGGTGTATCTGGTGTCTCGCACGGGCAAGCGGTAAGCGATAGATCCGCCAGGTAGTCTTTGGGGCCGTCACTGTGTAGGCGGTGGTCCCGTTGTTTGATCTCGCGCAACCACGCGGCCTCCCTAAGTTCTACACTGGTGCATACCATCTTAGGAGGCATACCATGAAAATTCTTCTCGCCGTGGACGGCAGCGACCACACCCAAAAAATGCTGGCCTACCTGGCCACGCACAGCCAATTGTTTGCTGGCGTGAGCGACTACCTCGTGCTGACCGTGCAGCCCAGCATTCCGCCCCGGGTGCGCTCGGTGGTCGGCCAGGCGGCAGTAGACAACTACGCCAACGAAGAGGCCGAACTGGTGCTGGCCCCGGTCACCGAATTCCTGCTGCGCCACGGCATCAACGCCAAAACCAGCTGGAAGATGGGCCCCCCCGGTGAAACCATCGCCAAGTTTGCCGATACCGAAAAATGCGACCTGGTGGTGATGGGCTCCCACGGCCACGGTGCCCTGGCCAAGCTGGTGATGGGCTCGGTGGCCACGCAGGTGCTGGCGCACTGCCACGTGCCGGTGTTGCTGGTGCGTTAAAAATAAGGGTTTTTTTAGACCCTAAATCACGTTCTAGTGCATATAGAACTTGCGCATGATGCTCCTGTTTTTAACATCAAAAACAGGAGCATTTTTTTAGCCTTGGCGCGGCCAGACCTGGGTATCGGTGATGGCACGCACGTCCACCCGCACCGGCAAAATCCCATCGCGGGCCGAGCGGTCGGCCACGGTTTGTAGGGCGGCGATATCGGCCTCGCTCACTGGCCGCCCGGTCACGGCAGCACGGGCGGTGATGGTGCGAGCCGCCTCGATGGGCAGGCGCGTGAGCTGGGTGTAGGCCTGGGCATAGGCCTCGGGGTGGGCCAGCGCCCAGTCGCCCGCGCGGCCCAGGCGGTCCAGAAACTGCACGATGGCTTTGCGCTTGGCGGGGTCGGCCAGGGCCTCTTCGCTGGCGGTAATGAAGCCTAGCGCGGTATTGATGCTGCGCCCGTCGCGCAGGATGCGGCCACCGTTTTGCAGCGCGATGGTGTAGTACGGGTCAAAGATCGCCCAGGCATCGATTTGCTTGGACGAGAACGCGGTGGACGCGTCGGTGGGCAGCACGAACTTGACGGTGACTTCGTCGCGCCGCACCCCGGCTTCTTCCAGTGCGCCGTACAGCTGGTACTGCGAAATGCTGCCGCGGGCCGACGACACCACCACGGTTTTGCCGCGCAGGTCGGCCACGCTGCGCAGCTTTGAGTCGCCCTGCACCACGATGCCCAGCGAGTCGGCCTTGCCCACGCGCGTGGCCACGATCTTCATGGCCGTCTTGCCCACTGCCGCGGCCAGCACCGGCAAGTCGCCCGCCATGGCCGTGTCCACCGCGCCGCTGCGCTGGGCTTCAAACAGCGGCGCGGCGCCCTGGAAGTTGGCCCAGCGCCAGGCGAAAGGTGCGCCGTCCAGCGCCTTGGAGGCCTCGAACAAGGCGCGCAGACCACCGGCCTGGTCGCCCAGGACCAGGGCGGTCTGGGTCTGCGCCGCGCTCCATAGAGGGAGTGCACCCACGGCGGGAAGTACGGCGGCACGTTGCAGCCATTGGCGGCGCGAAAGGGAAAGAGGTAGGTTGTTCATGCGCCAAAGGTAGCCAATCTGGCCTGCTGCCCCAACGACGCATTCCAGATATGCAAGCTTGCTTTTCTACGTTGGCAATCCGGTGGGTGCTGGTTAGTCTGCGGTAACCCCTGTCCATTTCAAGGAACCCCATGAGCGCCGTTTTATCTATCGACCGTGCAGACCGCAATGCCCTGCAACCCAATCCGCACCCGCAGCAAAAGTTCTGGTTCGACCCCATCCCGCCGCGCACCAGCATCGCCGCCGAGCGCCGCCACCGGCAGGAGCGCCTGGCCGGGGCGTTCCGGCTGTTTGCCCGCTTTGGCTTTGCCCAGGGCCTGGCCGGGCACATTACCGCCCGCGACCCGGAGCTGAACGACCATTTCTGGGTGAATCCGCTGGGCGTGCACTTCTCGCGCATCAAGGTGTCGGATTTGTTGCTGGTCAACAGCCGGGGCGAAACCGTGGTGGGCGACCGGCCGCTGAACAAGGCCGCGTTTGCCATCCACGCCGCCATCCACGAGCACAACCCCAACATCATCGCCGCCGCCCACACCCACTCCACCTACGGCAAAGCCTGGTCCACCCTGGGCCGCAAACTGGACACGCTGACGCAGGATGCCTGCGTGTTCCACGACGACGTGGCGCTGTTTGACGACTTCACCGGCATGGTGGTGGACGAGAGCGAAGGCCTGCGCATCGCCCGCGCTTTAGGCGACCGCAAGGGCGCGATTTTGAAAAACCACGGCATCCTGAGTGCCGGGCCCACGGTCGAAGCCGCAGCCTGGTGGTACATCGCGCTGGACAACGCCTGCCACACCCAGCTGCTGGCCGAAGCCGCCGGTACGCCGCAGCCCATAGACGAGGCCACCGCCCGCCACACCCACAGCCAGATCGGCAAGCCCGAGGGGGCGCTGCATGCGTTTGAAAGCCTGTACGAGGGGCTGGTAGAGGCCGAGCCTGAATTATTGGATTAAGGGTGTTTTTTCAGGCACTGAATCAGCTGCCTGTGCTGATTGGATAAGCGGTAGCAGCTCCTGTTTCTGATGTCAAAAACAGGAGCATTTTGTTTAATGGCCTGCCGGACCCGCCGCCGGCTTCTTGCTGAACAGGGCCCCGATTTCGCCCACCACGCCGCGGCGGAACAGCAGCACGCAGACCACAAAAATCGCGCCCATGATCACCGTAACCCAGGAGCCCACCTTGTCGGCCAGCAGGTTCTCCAGGCTGACGATGGTGAAGGCTCCGGCCACCGGGCCCAGGATGGTGCCCAGGCCGCCCAGCAGCGTCATCAGCACCACCTGGCCCGAGGTGTGCCAGTGCACGTCAGCCAGCGAAGCCAGCTGGAACACCAGCGACTTCATCGAGCCCGCCAGCCCGGCCAGCGAGGCCGAGATCACAAACGCCAGCAGCTTGAAGCGGGCCACGTCGTAGCCCAGCGAGATGGCGCGCGGCTCGTTGTCGCGGATGGCCTTCAAAATCTGGCCAAACGGCGAGTGGATGGTGCGGTGGATCAGCCAGAAGCCGCCCAAAAACACCGCAAACACAAAGAAGTACATGGCGATGTTGTCGTTCAAGTCGACCACGCCAAACAGCTTGCCGCGCGGAATGCCCTGCATGCCGTCTTCGCCGCCGGTAAACGGCATTTGCAGCGCCACAAAGTACACCAGTTGCGCCAGGCCCAGGGTGATCATGGCGAAGTAAATGCCCTCGCGGCGGATGGCCAGCAGGCCAAACAGCGCCCCCAGCACGCCGCCAAACGCGGCACCGGCCAGCAGGCCCAGCTCAGGCGACAGGCCCAGGTCGCGGCACAGGTAGCCGGTGATGTAGGCCGAGCCGCCAAAGAATGCCGCGTGCCCAAACGACAGCAGCCCGGCAAAGCCCAGCAGCAGGTTGAAGGCGCAGGCAAACAGCGCAAAGCACAGCAGCTTCATCAAAAACGTGGGGTACAGCACAAAGGGCGCGATGCAGCCCACCACGATCAACACGGTAAACAGGGCAATAGTGCGCTGGCGTTCAGTCATAGCGTTCATACGATCTTTCAGGCTTGCTTGCCGAACAGGCCTGCGGGTTTGACCAGCAGTACCAGCACCATCACCACAAAAATCACCACCGCCGAGGCTTCGGGGTAGAACACCTTGGTCAGTCCCTCCACCACACCCAGGCCCAGCCCGGTGACGATGGAGCCCAAAATCGATCCCATGCCGCCAATCACCACCACCGCAAACACCACGATGATGAGGTTGGAGCCCATCACCGGGTTCACCTGCATGATGGGCGCAGCCAGCACCCCGGCAAACGCCGCCAGCCCGGCCCCTACCGCGTAGGTAGCTGTCAGCAGCACCGGCACGTTGATACCCAGGGCCTGCACCAGGTCGGGCCGCTGAGTGGCCGCACGCAGCGTGGCCCCCAGGCTGGTGCGCTCGATGGCGTACCAGGCGCTAAAGCACACGGTCATGGCCGCCACCACCACCCAGGCCCGGTAGATCGGCAAATACATGAAGCCCAGGTTGATGCCGCCCTGCAGCAGCTCGGGCACCTCGTAGGATTCGCCGGACACGCCAAAGTAGTTCTTGAACACGCCCTCGGCCATCAGCGCCAGCCCGAAGGTCAGCAGCAGACCGTAGAGGTGGTCGAGCTTGTAGAGCTGCTTGAGCATGGTGCGCTCGATCACCACCGCCACCGCCCCCACCACCAGCGGCGACAGAACCAGTGCCCACCAGTAGCCAATGCCCAGCCAGGTAAAGCCCATCCAGGCCACAAATGCGCCCACCATGTACTGCGCCCCGTGGGCAAAGTTGATGATGTTGAGCAGGCCAAAAATAATGGCCAGCCCCAGGCTCAGGATGGCATAGAACGAGCCGTTGATCAGCCCCAGCAAGAGCTGGCCGAAAAACGCGGGGGACGGTATGCCGAAGATTTCCATGGGGGTCTCGGGTTGTTAGGTTTACTCCCTCCCCCTTTGGGGGAGGGCTGGGGTGGGGGCTGGCTTTGGTGCGCGGAGTGCCCCCATCCCAACCTTCCCCCGGAGGGGGAAGGGGCAAGACAGGCTTACTTCTTGATCAGCGGGCAGCGCGATGCCGACAGCGGCTGGAAGGCCTCGGCCGCCGGAATCACCGCCTTCACCTTGTAGTAGTCCCAGGGCGTTTTCGATTCGGCCGGGGTCTTGACTTGCATCAGATACATGTCGTGGACCATGCGGCCATCGTCGCGTATGGTGCCGTTCTTGGCGAAGAAGTCGTTCACCGGGGTCTTCTTCATCTGCGCCATCACCTTGGCGGTGTCGTCGCTGTTGATGGCCTTGACCGCCTTCAGGTAGTGCATGGTGGACGAGTACTGCCCCGCCTGCACCATGGTGGGCATGCGCTTGTGCTGGGCAAAAAAGCGCTTCGACCAGGCCCGGGTTTCGTCGTTCAGGTCCCAGTAAAAACCTTCGGTGAGGTACATGTTCTGGGTGGTTTTGAGGCCCAGCGAATGGATGTCGGTAATGAACATCAGCAGGCCCGCGAGCTGCTGCTTGCCGGTAATGCCAAATTCAGCCGCCTGCTTGATCGAGTTGATGGTGTCGCCACCCGCATTGGCCAGGCCAATGATCTGCGCGCCCGAAGACTGCGCCTTGAGCAGGAAGGACGAGAAATCCGACGTGGGGAACGGATGCCGCACGCCGCCCACCACCTCGCCGCCGCTGGACTTGACGACATCCGATGCGTCTTTTTCCAGCGCGTGGCCAAAGGCGTAGTCGGCGGTCAAAAAGAACCATTTCTTGCCGCCAGCCTTGGTCACGGCCTTGGCCGTGCCGTTGGCCACTGCGTAGGTGTCGTAGGCCCAGTGCACGGTCACGTCGTTACAGGCTTCGTTGGTGATGGCGGTGGAGCCCGCACCGTTGATCAGCACGATGCGGTTCTTTTCCTTGCCAATCTTCTGTACCGCCAGCGCGGTGGAGGACGTGACCAGCTCGGTGACCACATCGACCTTGTCGCGCTCGATCCACTCGCGGGCCTTGTTGCTGGAGATGTCACCCTTGTTCTGGTGGTCGGCCGAGACCATTTCGATTTTGAACGTGGGCTTTTCCGCCGCCGTGAAGTCGTCGATGGCCATCTTGGTGGCAATGATGGTGCCGTTACCGGCCAGGTCCGAATAGGTGCCCGACAGATCGGTCAGCACGCCGATCTTGACGATGCCGTCTGACACCTGGGCCTGGGCGGCAGTGGCTAAGACGAGGGACAAGGCTACCGCTTGGGCAAGAGGTTTGAGTTTGAGTTTCATGGGAGTCTCCTTTGGTCAGTATTTAAAAAGTCAAACCCCTAGAAGGGCCTGCATCGCGCTGGTCTTGTCTGCCAGCTCATCTTTGTGCACCACCATGGCCACCTGGCCATGCTCCAACACGTAATGCCGGTCCGCCAACGGGGCGGCAAAGCGGAAGTTTTGCTCCACCAGCACGATGGTGTAGCCCCGGGTTTTGAGCAGGCGGATCACTTCGCCCAGCTTTTTGACGATCACCGGGGCCAGGCCTTCGGTGATTTCGTCGAGCAGCAGGGTTTGGGCACCGGTGCGCAAAATGCGCGCCATGGCCAGCATCTGCTGCTCGCCGCCCGACAAACGCGTGCCGGGGCTGTTGCGCCGCTCCAGCAGGTTGGGGAACAGGGTGTAGATCTCGTCCAGCGTCATGCCGCCCGGGGCGACGATGGGCGGCAGCAGCAGGTTTTCTTCGGTAGACAGGCCGGCAAAGATGCCGCGCTCTTCCGGGCAGTAGCCCATGCCCATACGGGCGATGCGGTGCGGGGCCACGCCGGTGATTTCCTGCCCGTTGAATTGGATGGAGCCGGTGCGCTTGCCCACCAGGCCCAGAATGGCCTTGAGCGTGGTGGAGCGGCCCGCGCCGTTGCGGCCCAGCAGGGTAATCAGCTCGCCGGTGTTCACATGCAGGTCGATGCCGTGCAGGATGTGCGACTCGCCGTAGAAGGCGTGCAAGCCCTTGAGACGTAAAACTTCTTTGCCGGTATTCACGTCGCTCATGCTTCCACCCCCACATAGGCTTCCAGCACGCGCGGGTCTTTGGACACGGTGGCGTAATTGCCCTCGGCCAGCACGCTGCCGCGCTGCAACACGGTGATGGTGTCGCACAGCGACTCCACCACCGACAGGTTGTGCTCCACCATCAGAATGGTGCGGTTTTTAGACACTTTGCGGATCAGCTCCACCACCCGGCCTACGTCCTCGTGGCCCATGCCCTGGGTGGGCTCGTCCAGCAGCATCAGCTCGGGCTCCAGGGCCAGCGTGGTGGCGATCTCCAGGGCGCGCTTGCGGCCATAGGGCATTTCCACCGCCACGGTGTCGGCAAAGGTCTGCAAATCCACCTCTTCCAGCAAGGCCATGGCGCGGGCATTGAGGGCATCCAGCCGCCGTACTGACGACCAGAAGTTGAACGAGTCGCCGCGCTTGCGCTGCAAGGCCACGCGTACGTTTTCCAGCGCGGTGAGGTGGCCAAAGGTGGCCGAAATCTGGAACGAGCGCACCATGCCCCGGCGCGCCACCTGGATGGCGGTGTCGGTGGTGATGTCGGTGCCGTTGAACTGGATCTGCCCCTGGGTGGGCTGGGTGAACTTGGTCAGCAGGTTGAACACCGTCGTCTTGCCCGCGCCGTTGGGGCCGATCAGCGCGTGGATGCTGCCGCGTTGGACCTTCAGGTCGACCTTGGAGACGGCAGCAAAGCCTAAAAACTCTTTGGTCAGACCTTGGGTTTGCAAAATGGTGTCATTCGCCATGCGGTTCCTAGTTTTTTGCGCCGGGAGTCTGCGCGCGAAGTACGAATTTCTGGATCTTGCCGGTGGATGTCTTGGGCAAAGGCCCGAACACCACCCGTTTAGGCACCTTGAAGCGGGCCAGCAGCGTGCGGCAAAACACGATGATGTCTTCCTCGTTGGCCAGTGCGTCGGGTTTGAGCTCGACAAACGCGCAGGGCACCTCGCCCCACTTTTCATCCTGCTGGGCGACCACCGCCGCCAGCATCACCGCCGGGTGGCGGTGCAGCACATCTTCCACCTCGATGCTGGAGATGTTTTCGCCGCCCGAGATGATGATGTCCTTGCTACGGTCCTTGATCTGGGCGTAGCCGTCGGGGTGCAGCACGGCCAGGTCGCCGGTATGGAACCAGCCACCCGCAAAGGCCTCGGCGGTGGCCGCGGGGTTCTTCAGGTAGCCCTTCATGACCACATTGCCGCGAAAGAAGATTTCGCCCATGGTCACACCGTCGGCGGGCACGGGCTGCAGGGTTTCGGGGTCCAGCACGGCCATCGCCTCTTGCAGCGGGTAGGCCACGCCCTGGCGGGCGTTGAGCCGGGCGCGTTCTTCGGGCGGCAGCTCGGCCCAGGTATCCTGCTGGGCGCACACGGCGGCAGGGCCGTACACCTCGGTGAGGCCGTAGACGTGGGTGATGCGGATGCCAATGCTTTCGCAGCCTTCGATCACGGCGGCAGGCGGTGCGGCGCCGGCGATCAGGCCTTGCACGATGTGCTCAATGCCTTCGCGCAGGGCGGCGGGCGCATGCACCAGCATGCTGTAGACGATGGGCGCGCCGCACAGGTGGGTAATC
This sequence comes from uncultured Albidiferax sp., assembly GCA_963513125.1. Lineage (GTDB taxonomy): Bacteria > Pseudomonadota > Gammaproteobacteria > Burkholderiales > Burkholderiaceae_C > Rhodoferax_B. Next base: position 178,846 of record CAUPPH010000005.1, on the reverse strand, counting down.
GCATGTTCACGGATCAGCGGGAATATCACCGCGGGGTCCACCCGGCGCAGGCACACGCTGGTGCCCGCCACCAGGGCCAGGGTCCAGGGAAAGCACCATCCGTTGCAGTGGAACATGGGCAGCGTCCACAGGTACACCGCGTGGTGCGGCAACTGCCACGACAGCACATTGTTGGCCGCGTTCAAATACGCGCCGCGGTGGTGGGTGACCACGCCCTTGGGGTTGCCGGTGGTGCCCGAGGTGTAGTTCAGGGCAATCGCATCCCACTCGTCGGCGGGCAGTTGCCAGGCAAATTGCGGATCGCCCAGGGCGATGAAGCTCTCGTAGTCGATATCGCCCAGCGCCTTGCCGGGCGGGGCCAGGTCGTCTTCCACCTCGATCACAAAGGGGCGTTTGTCGCCTAGCAGCGCCAAGGCCTTCTCCACCACGCTGGCAAATTCGCGGTCGGTCAGCAGCACCGTGGCCTCGCCGTGTTGCAGCATGAAGGCGATGGCCTCGGCATCCAGCCGGGTGTTCAGGGTGTTGAGCACCGCGCCCGACATGGGCACGCCAAAGTGGGCTTCCAGCATGGCGGGCACATTGGGCAGCATCACCGCCACGGTGTCGCCAATACCCACGCCACGGGCCTGCAAGGCGCTGGCCAGTTGGCGGCAGCGGGTATAGGTGGTGGCCCAAGTTTGGCGGCGCTCGCCGTAAATCACGGCCAGCCGCTCAGGGTAGACATGGGCCGTGCGGGCGATGGTGCTCAGCGGCGACAGCGCCACAAAATTGGCGGAATTCTTCTCCAGGCCCTGCTGGTAAGGGTGCGTACTGCGCATGTTCGGCCTCCGTTGCCTGCGCACCGAAATCCGGCGACAGGTTTATTTTGTTGGCTGGATTATGGGCAGGGTTTTTTACAAGTTACTGACGGGTTACGGCCAACTTTGTTGGGAGTTTCCCGTAGGTGTGGATTTATATGAAATAGGCATCTAGCGTATATTCTGTATGCGCTATTAGCTATATAAATAATAGCAAATCACTTTACCGTACGCAGTCGCCGGTGCTTGGCAAAAAATGCCCACAGCAAGGCACTGGCGTCCGGCCCCACGCTGTCGTTGAAGCGCAGCGTGGCGTCGCCGCCGCTCCAGGCGTGCTCCAGCCCGGCGATGCGGCAGACCGACACAATGGGTTTGCGGCCCACGCGGTAGTCCTGCGTCTGGAAGGCGTGGCGCGGGCTGCGGCCCTTGGGCCGGGCGGGGGTGAGCACGGTGACCGGGGCCAGGTCGGCAATGCCATTGACCCGCAAAAACTGCTGCGCCACCTGCTGCTGGTTGACGATGCGCACCACCTTGTCGGCCTCGCCGTGCAAGACGATGGCGGGCATGCGCGGAAAGCCGCCGCCCTCCACGGTGGCCTGCACCGCCTGAGCCACATGCGTGCCGCCACCGGTCTGCATGGCCCCAAAGGCCGTCATGCGGTTGTCGGCCGTGCCAAACACCGGGCCGGAATGCAGGCCCACGGCGGCGATGCGAAACGGGTAACGCAGCGCAATGATCTGGGCCAGCGCCGCCCCGGCCGAAATGCCCGCCAGGTACACCCGGCTGGCGTCCAGCCCCAGCTTGGCCACCACCTGGGTGACCATGCCCGCCACCAGCCCGGCTTCGCCGCCGCCATTCTGCGTGGCGCGCTGGTACCACTGCCAGCAGCGGTGGGCATCGATGGTCAGTAACTGCTGCGGGTACAGCACGGCAAAGCCTTTGCGCTGGGCCAGGGCGTTCATGCGGCTGCCCTGGGCGAACTCGGGGGCTGTCTGGGTGCAGCCGTGCAGCATGACGACCAGCGGTAGCGGCTTGTGGGCCTGCGCCTTGTCGCGCAGCGGCAGATACAGCCAGTAAGTCATGCGCTGGCCGTTGGGTGCAGCGTGGAAAGAGCGGGTCCAGCTGCCGGGCAGCGCTGCGGGCGGGGCAGGCTTCGCGGCGGGTTTGGAAGCAGGCTTGGGCGACGGTTTGGCTCTGGGTTTTGGCGTTGCCTTGGCGATGGGCTTGGCCCTCGGCTTGGGCGCCGATTTGGGCGGCGCAAGGGCCTGTTTCACCGCAGCTTTGGTGGCCTTTTTGGTGGCCGAGGTCAAACTGCGCACCAGCTGGTTCTGCTGGGACTTGGCGATACGGGTGAGGCTTTTCAACCATAGGCTGCTGAGACTTTTTGCCATGGCTGGTGTGATTCCTGGTTAATCTCGGTCGGGGGCTATCGCTTCGGCGTAGTCGTACAGGGCACCCAAAATCTCTTCACCCCGCTCGTCTGCGGTTTCCGACAGGGTGTCGATTTCGGTGAACAAACCCTCCAGCGTGCGGGCTCCGCCTTCCCCGTCAAACAGGCGGGCGGCGCGGTGGGCTTCCCAACGGGCACGCTCCTCCGGGCTCAGCGTGCCAGGGAAATTACGGGCGCGGTAGCGAAACAGCAGCTCGGTCAGACGCTCGTCGTCGAAACTGGCACGGGCTTCGGCCAGCTTCTCGGGCGACAGCGCGCGCAGGTCGTTCAGGCGGCGGCGGTCGCCATCGCCCACAAAGCCGCCGTACAGGTCTTCGTCCACGTCCAGGCGTTCCTGCGCCGGCCGGCTGAACACCTCGGGCCAGATGGCGCTCATATCGGGCAGTGCGCGCACCTGGGCGGCATGGGCACGCAGGGTGTCGCCCACCAGGCCCCAGCGCTCGGCGAGTGCGGGCGACAGGGTTTTCAGGTTGGACACCACCATGGGCGACTTGTTCAGGTGGATGGTCTTGATGGGCAGGCGCGCCACGCCGTCGGGCAAGTCTTCGGCCTTGCTGAACAGGCGCAGACGGATATCGGCGGCGTTCAACTGGCCCAGCTCGGCCGGGCTGTGCGCCAAGTCCCAGGCGATCAGCTCGTTTTTATGCTGCGGGTGCATGGCCAGCGGCCACATCAGGGCCAGGCAGCCTTGCTGCGCGGGGAACATGCCGGAGATGTGTAGAAAAGGCTTGGCCGTTTGCAGCGTGGTGGGCAAGCCCAGCTCTGCTGCCACGCGGTCTTTTTTGTGCAGACCCAGGCAAAAGTCGAACAGGCGCGGCTGGGCGGTACGGACCCGACGCGCCAGGGCGATGGTGGCGCGCACGTCGGACAAGGCATCGTGCGCGGCATCGTGCAGCAGGCCGTTGGCGCGGCTCAGGTCCGTCAATTTGAAGCTGGGGCTGCCGTCGGGTTTGGTGGGCCATTGGATACCGTCCGGGCGCAGGGCGTAGGCGGTGCGCACCACGTCCAAAAGGTCCCAGCGGCCACAGTCGTTTTGCCATTCGCGGGCATACGGGTCGATGAGGTTGCGCCAAAACATGTGGCGCGTGATCTCGTCATCGAAGCGGATGGTGTTGTAACCCACTCCAATGGTGCCGGGCTGGCTGAAGGCCTGCTCGATCTGGTTGGCAAACGCCACTTCAGGCACACCGCGCTGCAGGCAGATTTGCGGGGTGATCCCGGTGATCAGGCAGGACTGCGGGTCGGGCAGAAAGTCGGGCGCGGGCTGGCAGTACAGCATCATGGGCGCGCCGACCTCGTTCAGCTCGGCATCGGTGCGGATGGCGGCAAACTGGGCCGGGCGGTCCCGCCGGGCATTGGCACCGAAGGTCTCGTAGTCGTGCCAAAGAAAGCTGGGGTCCGCCATGGATCGCTCTAACGCTTACCCAGGGCCATATCCACGCCCCGGTTGGCCAGGGCATCGGCGCGCTCGTTGCCCGGGTGGCCCGCATGGCCCTTGACCCAGCGCCAGTCGATCTTGTGCCCGGCGGTGTTGACCAGCGCGTCCAGCCGCTGCCACAGGTCGACGTTTTTCACCGGTTCCTTGGAGGCCGTGAGCCAGCCGCGCGCCTTCCAGCCCTTGAGCCATTCGGTCATGCCCTTGAGCACGTACTGGCTGTCGATGTACAGGGTGATGCTGCAGGGCTGCTTCAAGGCGCTCAGGCCTTCGATCACAGCCATCATTTCCATGCGGTTGTTGGTGGTGGCCAGCTCGCCGCCAAACATTTCTTTCTCGGTACCGCCCCAGGTGAGCAAAACGCCCCAGCCGCCCGGGCCAGGGTTGCCTTTGCAGGCACCGTCGGTATACATATCTACGTGGTTCAAATACAGCTTTCTAATTCATCAAACAGAGCGTCGTTTTTACCAGATGCCCTAGAGGCTACGGTGACGGTCTTTGTTGGCCCCTATTTGCAATGGGCACTGGCGCGTTGGCCAGGGCCTTGGGCACCTTCCAACGCGGGCCCAGCAGGCGCATGCCGCGCACCCGTTTGACGGCCACCACAAAGTAGACCGAGCCCAGAATCGGCCAGTAGCGCTCGCCCGCCGGGTCCATCCAGCGCATGCGCTCCAGCCAGGCGGTGCTGCGTGCCGGGGGCCGGTAACAGCCAAATTGCACCGACTCCACCTCGAAGCTCAGCAGGCGCAGCCAGTCGCGCAAGCGCCAATAGCCAATAGCCTCACCCACCTCGGGCAGGTAGTTTTCGCCCAGCCCCAGCCGGTGCAGCAGCCGGGTGCGGCTTTGGCGTAGGCCCCACAGGCTCATGGGGTTCAGGCCCGCAATCACAACCCGGCCCTCGGGCACCAGCACCCGCTCCACCTCGCGCAGAGTGGCGTGGGGATCGGGGCCGAGCTCCAGGGCGTGGGGCAGCAAAAGCAGATCGAGGCTGTTTTCGGAAAACGGCAAAGCGGCAAAATCGCACGCCAGGGCGGGCGAATCCGGATTGGAATCTGTAGCCAAAGACGTTATAGGGGCATCGGTGGCGAGCCAACGGTGCGGTATGCGGTTATTCTGCAGTCCTGGCAACTCTGGCAGCCCGAGCTGGAGCGCATGGTAGCCAAACACATCGGCGACCGCTTCGTCGAAGCGCGCCCGCTCCCAGTCCAGTAGATACTGGCCCGGCGGGGTCTTCAACCATTCGTGCAAACTTATAATTTCGCTGCCCATGAACTTGCTTGCCCTGCCTGCTTTTGCCGATAACTACATCTGGATGGTGCACGACGGACAGCGTGCGCTGGTGGTGGACCCGGGCGACGCACAACCGGTATTTCACGCACTGCAGCAGCACGGCCTGCAGTTGGAGGCCATTTTAGTCACGCACCACCACGCGGATCACGTCGGTGGCGTGGATGCCCTGCGCGATGCCACCGGGGCCACTGTGTTTGGTCCGGCCCGCGAAAGCATCCCCGCGCCACTGCGCAAACTCAGCCAGGGCGACCGCATCGCTACCCTGGGCATTGCCTTTGACGTCATTGATGTACCTGGCCACACCGCCGGGCACATTGCCTACTTTGCGCCCGACTGGGACGGTGCGCCGCTGCTGTTTTGCGGCGACACGCTGTTTTCGGGCGGCTGCGGGCGGCTTTTTGAGGGCACACCAGCCCAAATGCTGGCTTCGCTAAGCACTTTGGCCGCCCTTCCCGGCAACACCCGGGTATGCTGCACCCACGAATACACATTGGGTAACCTGAAATTTGCCCGCGTTGTGGAACCAGACAACACCACGCTGGCTCAATACCAGGCCGAGTGTGTGGCCAAGCGTGCGGCCCATGTGCCCACCTTGCCCTCCAGCATGGCGCTGGAATTGGCCATCAACCCTTTTTTGCGCACTCGCTCTGCGACGGTCCAACGGGCCGCGCAGGCGTTTGATGCCTCCACCTTCGACGAAGCCAGCGTATTGGGCGCACTTCGCACCTGGAAAAACCAGTTTCAATGAAATTTATCCACTTTGCCAGCCTGTCCGCCCTGTTGTGGCTTACAGGCTGCGCCACGGTTGGGCCCAAGCCCGATGCCGTAGCCACCGCCACTTCGCCGGCTAACCCGTCGGGCCAGCCGACGTCCGCCCTACCCGTCCAGCCGCACACCGCGGTCTACCCGCGCGGCGTGCTGCAGCCCATCACCGCGGCCGAAGCCGCGTCGCGCGGCGTGGCCCAGCTGAAAGCACCTGCCGATCTGTGGGAACGCATCCGCCGCGGCTTTGCCATGCCCAATCTGCAAAGCGACCTGGTATCTGACCGCGAACAGTGGTACAGCACCCGTCCGGACTACATCCAGCGCATGACCGAGCGCTCCAGCAAATACCTGTTCCACGTGGTGGAAGAGCTGGAACGCCGCAACATGCCCACCGAGCTGGCCTTGCTGCCCTACATCGAAAGCGCGTTCAACCCGCAGGCCGTGTCCAGTGCCAAGGCTGCGGGCATGTGGCAGTTCATGCCCGCCACCGGCAATTACTTCGAGCTCAAGCAAAACATCTTCCGCGACGACCGCCGCGACGTGCTGGCCTCCACCCGCGCCGCCCTGGACTACCTGCAAAAGCTGTACGGCATGTTTGGCGACTGGCAGCTGGCCCTGGCGGCCTACAACTGGGGTGAGGGCAGCGTCAGCCGCGCCATTGCCCGCAACCAGAAAGCCGGGCTGGGCATCACCTACTCCGAACTGAACATGCCCGCCGAAACCCGGCTCTACGTGCCCAAGCTGCAGGCGGTGAAGAACATCATCGCCAACCCGGACATGTTCCGCACCGAGCTGCCGCTGATCGAAAACCACCCCTACTTCCAGAGCGTGGACATCTCCCGCGACATCGACGTAGCGCTGGCCGCCAAGCTGGCCAACGTCAAACTGGATGACTTCAAGGCGCTGAACCCCTCGGCCCACCGCAATGTGATTCTGGCCGCCGGCACGCCGCAAATCCTGCTGCCGTGGGACAGCGCCACCGTGTTCACCCGCAACCTGGAGGCCTACACCCAGGGCCAGTACGCCAGTTGGTCTGCCTGGACCGTGCCCAGCACCATGAGCGTGAGTGCCGCCGCCCAGCAGGTGGGCATGAGCGAATACGACCTGCGCAGCGTCAACAACATCCCGCCGCGCATGCTGATCAAGGCCGGATCGGCGCTGATCGTGCCCCGCTCGGCCAGCATGCAGGACGTGAGCGAGCACGTGGCCGACACCGCCCAGCTCAGCCTGTCCCCCGAAATCGTCAACCGCAAAGCCGCCGTCAAGGCCGGTAAGCGCGACACTGTGGCCAGCATCGCCAAACGTTACGGCGTCAGCGCCAGCAATGTGGCCGACTGGAACGACCTGAAGCTCAACGCGGGCTTCAAAGTTGGGCAGCAGGTGGTGCTGTACTTACCGGTGCGGTTGTCCACGCCCCGCAGCGCAGGCCGGAGCAAGGTCCAGGCCGTTGCCCGCACCCATGAAAAAGCGGCACCGTCTGCCAAAGCCAGCGGCACCCGCAAATCCAGCCGGGCCGACACCACCAAGGTGGTCAAAACCACGCGCAAGAAATAGCGACTTTGCTTCTGTTTCGATAGCTTGTTACGCTTATTGAACAAGCGCTGCAGGCCTGAATGGCTTGAAATCTCGTTCAGGCACGAAACCGTTCCTTGGCCCTGCGGGCAAAGTCATTGGTATAGGTTTTTCCCAGATCGATCCTGGCCGCCTTGACCAGCGGGTCGAAGCTGCCCAGGGCCACCAGGGCGGTCTGGGGGCCACTCTCCGGCAGCAACCCATCGGGCGAAATCGCCTCGCGGGCCTTGTTGAAGGCCGCCAGGTACACCGCGCGGTCGCCCAGAAAATAGCTCTCGGGCACGATCTTCACAATGTCGCTGGGACCGGCAGTTTGCAGCCACTTGAGCGCGTGCACCATGGCATTGGTCAGCGCCTGCACGGTGTTGGGGTACTTGCGCACAAACGCCAGCGGCGCATAGATGCAGGCAGCAGGCATGGCTCCGCCAAACACATCCAGCGCGCCTGTCAACGTGCGGGTGTCCGACACAATCCGGATATCGCTTTTTTGCTCCAGCATGCCCATCACCGGGTCGTTGTTGCAGATGGCATCGATCTGGCCCGAGCGCAAAGCCCACAAGGCCGCACCCGCCGAGCCGATGCCGACAAACTGCACCTCGCCCGGGCCCACGCCCGCCCGCGCCAAAACCACATTCGCCACCATGTGCGATGGTGCGCCCAGCGCAGCCACGCCGATGCGCTTACCCCGCAAGTCGGCCAGCGCGCGGTAATCGGGCATGTTGTGGGTGGAGACGCCCAGGGCAATCTGCGGTGCCCGGCCCTGCAGCACAAACGACTGGAACATCTGGCCCTTGGCCTGGCTGTGAATGGTGTTTTCAAACGCCCCGGCAAACACATCGGCGACGCTACCCGGCAGGGCCAGGGGCGACCGGGCACCACCCACCAGGTCGCTGATCTCCACCTCCAGGCCCTCAGCTCGGAAGTAGCCCAGCTGGTCGGCAATCGTCAGTGGCAGGTGGTAGAGCGCGGCTTCACCATCTACCGCCAGCGTGAGCCTGCTTTTCTCAGGTTTGGTCTGGGCGCGTATCGACGTCGCATGCAAGCCCGCACCCAGTAAGGCTGCGGCCAGAAAGGAACGGCGGGGAAATGGGTGGTGGGTCATGCGGGTGGCGTTTGCACCAGCATAGGGCTCATCTATTTGTTACACATCGGGACCATCCCCGTCGGGGTTTGCCCGTAACGTTTTGACCTACGGGTTAACGCCTATCTACAAACGCATGGGCGATGGTGCCCAGATCGACGTATTCCAGCTCGCTGCCCACCGGCACGCCGCGGGCCAGCCGCGTAACCTGCAGGCCCCGCGCCTTGAGGGCCACGCTGATTACGTGCGCCGTGGCCTCGCCCTCGGCGGTGAAGTTGGTGGCCAAAATCACCTCTTGCACCAGGCCGTTGCTGGCCCGGTCGATGAGCTTTTGCAGCCCAATGTCTTTGGGCCCCACGCCGTCCAGCGGGCTGATCTTGCCCATCAGCACAAAGTACAGGCCCTTGAAGGCGGCGGTGCGCTCTACCGCCGACTGGTCGGCCGGGTTTTCCACCACGCACAGCTTGGACGTGTCGCGCGACTCGTCCTGGCAGGTGTCGCAGATGTCTTCTTCGGTGAAGGTGTGGCACAGCGCGCAGTGCTTCACATTACCCGCCGCTTGCGCCAGGGCTTGCGAGAGCATCTGCGCGCCCTCGCGGTCGTGCTGCAGCAGGTGAAAAGCCATGCGCGAGGCCGACTTCACGCCCACGCCCGGCAGACGGCGCAGGCCCTGGATCAAGGCGTTCAGGGCGCTGGAATCAGCCACGCAGCTCCTGCAGGCATGTTGCTACAGTTTCAGTAGCTGCTTGCGCACATGGAATATGCGCTAGAGGCCTAAAAGGCTTAAATCCCATTAGAACGGGAATTTCATGCCGCCGGGCAGGCCGGGCATGCCCGCTGTGAGCTTGCCCATTTTTTCCTGGCTGGTTTCTTCGGCCTTGCGCACCGCAGCGTTAAAGGCGGCGGCGACCAGGTCTTCCAACATGTCTTTGTCGTCGGCCAGCAGGCTGGGATCGATGGTGATGCGCTTCACATCGTGCTTGCAGGTCATCAGCACCTTGACCAGACCTGCGCCGGATTCACCGGTGACTTCGATGAAAGCCAGCTCGTCCTGGGCTTTTTTCATGTTGTCCTGCATGGCCTGGGCTTGCTTCATGAGGCCGGCGAGTTGTCCTTTGTTGAACATGGTGTTTCCTAGGTAAGTGATTGAAATTAAAGAGGTTTTAGCGTTCCTGGCACGATTTTCGCACCAAAATCGCGCATCAGGGATTGCACCAGCGGATCGCCCAGGATGATCTCTTCGGCGATGCGCTGCTTTTCGTTGGCCGCTGCGGCGTTGCGCTTGGCCGGGCTGTCGGCCACACTGCCGATTTCAATGTCCAGCGTGGCGTTGGGGGTGATGGACTCCAGCGCCACGCGCAAACGTTCGCGGCTCATGGGCTGGCTGAGCGATTCGCGTTCGATGCGCAGCCGCCAGTTGCCGCCGTCCACCGCCAGCAGTTGCGACTGCAAAGCCAGTTCGCGCACCAGACCGCCCACGGCATCGGCGGCGATGAGTTGCTGTACCGTGGCGTGCCAGTAGTCGCCGTCTGCCGTGTGCACCAGGGGCGCTGCGGCGGGAACAGGCCGGGCTTGCAGGCGCGGGCTGGGTTCGGCCTGCACGCGCACGGGCAATTCCTGGACTGCGGGCTGAGCGGGCTGGACGGGCGCTGGAGCGGCGACCGGTGTGGGTGCGGGAACTACGGCAGGTTTAACCGCGACGGCAACGGGCGCAGGCAGCGGCAAAGGTGCCCGAACGGGTTCACTCAGAGTTTTTTTTTCCGCCGATTGCCGCACCGGGCTGCCCGGCTTGAAGGCCAGCAGGCGCAACAGCACCATGGTCAGGGCAGCGTACTCATCAGGCGCCAGGCCCAGCTCGGCGCGGCCATGCAGGCACAGGCTGTAGAGCAACTGGGTTTCATCGGCGGGCATGGCCTGGGCCAAACGGGCGGTGTCGGCGGCCTCGGGGTCGGCTTCATCCACCGGCATGCCGGGCACGGCCTGGAGCACGGCCATGCGCTGCAGCACATTGGTCATTTCTTCCAGCGTGGAGGCGGCGCTCAGGCCATTCAGGCGCAGGGCTTCGGCGGTTTCGACCACGGTTTTGCCGTCGCCCTGGGCCAAAGCGTCGATCAGGCGGAACACATAGCTACGGTCCACGCTGCCCAGCATCTGGCGCACCATGGCCTCTTGAAGTTGGCCGTTGCCAAAAGCAATCGCCTGGTCGGTGAGCGACAAGGCATCGCGCATGGAGCCACGGGCCGCGCGCGACAGCAGACGCAGCGCGCCGGTGTCGGCCTGCACGTCCTCGGTCGCCAGCACCTGGGTCAGGTGCGAGAGCACGGTTTCGGGGGCCATGGGGCGCAGGTTGAACTGCAGGCAGCGCGACAGCACGGTGACCGGCACTTTTTGCGGGTCGGTGGTGGCCAGCACGAACTTCAGGTACTCGGGCGGCTCTTCCAGGGTTTTCAGCATCGCGTTGAACGCGGTGTTGGTGAGCATGTGCACTTCGTCGATCATGAAGACCTTGAAGCGGCCCTGCACCGGCTTGTACACCGCTTGCTCCAGCAGGGCCTGCACTTCGTCTACGCCCCGGTTGGAGGCGGCGTCCAGCTCGGTGTAGTCCACAAACCGGCCACTGTCGATATCGGTGCAGGCGCTGCACACCCCGCAGGGCGTGGCAGTGATGCCGCCGGTGCCGTCAGGCCCCTGGCAGTTGAGCGACTTGGCCAGGATGCGCGACACCGTGGTTTTGCCCACGCCACGCGTACCCGTGAACAGGTAGGCATGGTGCAGGCGCTGGGTGGTCAGGGCGTTGCTGAGGGCCTGCACCACGTGCTCCTGCCCCACCATTTCAGAGAAATTACGCGGACGGTACTTGCGAGCGAGCACTAAATAGGACATGCGGGGATTCTAAGGGGCCGAATACCCCCATTCGGGGCGCTGCTAGCCCTCGACCAGGATCGCCCGAAAGTCATTCACATTGGTCAGCGTGGGCCCGGTCACCACCGAGTCGCCCAGGGCCTGAAAGAAGCCGTGGCCGTCGTTGTTGTCCAGGCTGCTGCGCGGGTTGGTGCCCAGCGCCCAGGCGCGGGCCAGGGTGGTGGGAGTGAGGACCGCACCAGCGATTTCTTCGGCTCCGTCCACGCCGTCGGTGTCGCCCGCCAGGGCATAGACACCGGGCTGGCCGTTCAGCGCTACGGCCAGCGACAGCAAAAATTCCACGTTGCGCCCTCCCCGGCCCTTGCCGCGCAGAGTCACGGTAGTTTCGCCACCGGACAGCAATACGCAAGGCGTTTTAAATGGCTGGCCGTGCACGGCCACCTGGCGGGCGATACCGGCCATGGCCTTGCCCAGGTCGCGGGCCTCGCCCTCCAGGCTGTCGCCCAGGATGTACGGCGTGATGCCGGCTTCGCGCGCCACCTGGGCCGCGGCTTCCAGGGCGATTTGCGGCGCAGTGATCATGCGGGTCTGGATGTTGACCAAGCGCGGGTCGCCAGGCTTGACCGTCTCGCCCACACCGCTTTCCAGCAGGCTGCGTACCGCGGGCGGCACCGCAATGCGGTAGCGGTCCACGATGGCCAGCGCGTCGGCGCAGGTGGTGGGGTCGGCCACGGTGGGGCCGGAGGCGATGTCGATCGGGTCGTCGCCCGGCACGTCAGAGATCAACAGCGTCCACACCTGCGCCGGGTGGCACACCGCCGCCAAGCGCCCGCCCTTGAGGCTGGAGAGGTGGCGGCGTACGCAGTTCATCTCGGAGATGCTGGCCCCGCTGTGCAGCAGTGCGGTGTTGACGGCCTGCTTGTCGGCCAGGGTCAGGCCCTCGCCGGGGGCCACCAGCAGGGACGAGCCGCCGCCGGAGATCAGCGCAATCACCAAATCATCTGCCGTGAGGCCGGTCACCAACTGGCGGATGCGCTGGGCCGCCGCCAAGCCCGCCGCATCCGGCACCGGGTGGGCGGCTTGCACGATTTCGATGCGCTCGCAGGGCACGTCGTAGCCGTAGCGGGTGACGACCAGGCCTTCCAGCGGGCCGCTCCAGTGGTCTTCCAGCGCCCGCGCCATCGCGGCAGAGGCTTTGCCCGCGCCGATGACGATGGTGCGGCCAGTCGGAGAACTTGGCGGCGGCGGCAGGTGCGGTGGCAGGCACAGTGCGGGCTGGGCGGCGGCCACGGCCGCATCGAACATGCGGCGCAGCAGTTGGGTGCGGTCGGTGGAAGCGGCGGTGGAAGGCATGGACGGCGATCTTAAGTTCAGGCGACGGCGTGGCCCGCCATCAGTTCCAGGGCTTTCACCAGGGCCGAGTGGTCCAGGTCGGCCATGCCGTTGGCGGCGCAGACCTGCATCAACTGGGCGGCACCGGCGGTTTGCGGCAGCGACAAACCCAGCTCGCGCGCGCCCTGCAAGGCCAGGCCCAGATCCTTCTGGTGTAGGCGGATGCGGAAACCCGGGTCAAAAGTGCGCTTGACCATGCGGTCGCCGTGCACTTCCAGAATGCGGCTGGACGCAAAGCCGCCCATCAGCGCCTGGCGCACCTTGGCCGGGTCGGCACCGGCTTTGCTGGCAAATAGCAGGGCCTCGCCCACAGCGGCAATGTTCAGCGCCACGATGATCTGGTTGGCCACCTTGGTGGTCTGGCCGTCGCCGTTGCCGCCCACCAGGGTGATGTTCTTGCCCATCAGCTCTAGCAGCGGGCGCACGGTGGCAAAGGCCGCTTCCGAGCCGCCGCACATGATGGTCAGCGAGGCCGCCTTGGCCCCTACTTCGCCACCGGACACGGGCGCATCGATGTAGTCGGCACCCAGGGCGTTGATCTTCAGCGCAAAGGCCTTGGTGGCCATGGGCGAGATGGAGCTCATGTCCACGACGATCTTGCGGCTGTGGCCGTCTTCCATCACGCTGCTGGCGGCCAGGCCGGCGGCAATGCCGTTCTCGCCGAACAGCACGGCTTCCACGTCCGGGGTGTCGGGCACCATGGTGAAGACGATGTCGGCGCGGCTGGCCACGGCAGCGCCGCTGTCGCACGCGGTGGCGCTGGATGCGGTGATGTCAGCGTGGGCCTTGTGCAGGGTGTAATAAAACACCTGGTGCCCGGCGTTGACGAGATGCAAGGCCATAGGTACGCCCATGATGCCCAAACCGATAAATCCTAATTTCATAGCTACTCCTGTAGGTTATATAAGCGCTAGCGCCCGTTTTCGTTTAAAAATTCTCAATATCCGCCTACGCTGGCGGGTGCGGGCCGTGCACGCATCTTGGCCACCACCTGCTGGGCGCCTGCGGCCATCAGCCGTGCGTCCGAACTGACGGTGACAAACTGGAAACCTTTGGCGATGCGGGCCAGCGCACCGTCGGTCGTGCCGTTGTGGATACCCGCCACCACGCCGTGCGCCTTGGCGCGGGCCAGGATATGGTCGATCGCCTCGGCGGCTTTGGGGTCTACATCGTCAAACACCGGGCGGCAGCCCAGCGCCAGCGACAGATCGGACGGGCCGATGTAGATCGCGTCCAGCCCCTCGACCGACAGGATGTCGTCCAGGTTGTCCAGCGCCTTGGCGGTTTCGATCATGGCGAAGGTGACGATGGTGTCGTTGGCGTGCGTGGCGTAGTCGGCCCCGCCGTACAGCGTGGCACGCACCGGGCCAAAGCTGCGGGTGCCGCGTGGCGCGTAGTGGGTGTAGGCGACGAGCTTTTGCGCGTCTTCGCGGGTGTTGACCATGGGGCAGATCACGCCGTAAGCGCCCGCGTCCAGGGTTTTCATCAGAATGCCGGGCTCCAGCCAGGGCACGCGCACCACCGGCACCGTGTCGGTGGTGGAGATGGCCTGCAGCATGGGCACCATGGCCTGGTAGTCCACCATGCCGTGCTGCAGGTCGATGGTCAGCGAATCCCAGCCCTGGTGGGCCATGGTCTCGGCGGAAAAGCTGTTCGGAATAGCCAGCCAGCCATTCACGGCAGCGCCCCCCGATTTCCACAACGTGCGTAAGCGGTTTTCGCGCATGGGATGCTCCTTGGTGCGGATGGTGCAAGTAACTGTTTCAACGTATGGTTTAAGTCATACGTTGTCTGACAACAATGCAACTATCGCTGATTTCTTAGGTTTAAATAGCAGGGTTTATACCAATAAACCCTATTTTAACGAAATGTTGTATGACGACTGATGGGGCTAGCGATCCAATGCAGGCCGCTTGGGGTCGAATTTCCAGCCGGGGATGATGCTTTGCATCGCCATGGCATCGTCGCGCGCACCCAGGCCGTGCTGTTTGTAGAGCTGGTGGGCTTTTTCGACCTCGGCCATGTCCAGCTCCACACCCAGGCCAGGCTTCTTCGGTACCTGCACCAGGCCGCCCTGGATTTGCAGCGGTTCTTGGGTCAGGCGCTGGCCGTCTTGCCAGATCCAATGGGTATCGATGGCGGTCACCTTGCCCGGCGCGGCGGCCCCGACGTGGGTAAACATGGCCAGCGACACATCAAAGTGGTTGTTGGAATGCGAGCCCCAGGTCAGGCCCCAATCGCGGCAAGTCTGCGCCACCCGCACCGAGCCCGCCATGGTCCAGAAATGCGGGTCGGCCAGCGGGATATCCACCGACTGCAAAGACAGCGCGTGGCTCAACTGCCGCCAGTCGGTGGCGATCATGTTGGTGGCCGTGGGCAGGCCGGTGGCCCGGCGGAACTCGGCCATCACCTCACGGCCCGAGAAGCCATCTTCTGCGCCACACGGGTCTTCGGCATAAGCCACCACGCCGCGCATGTCGCGCATCAAGCGCACTGCGTCTTTCAACAACCAGCCGCCGTTGGGGTCCAGGGTGACGCGGGCCTCGGGGAAGCGGGCGTGCAGCGCGTGCATGGACTCGACTTCTTCCTCGCCGCGCAGCACGCCACCTTTGAGCTTGAAGTCATTGAAGCCATAGCGCTCGCGGGCGGCTTCGGCCAGCCGCACCACGGCTTCGGGGGTCATGGCGGCCTCGTGGCGCAGGCGGAACCAGTCGTTGTCGGCACCGGGGTCGGTCACGTACGGCAAGTCGGTTTGGGTGCGGTCGCCCACATAAAACAGGTAACCCAGCATTTCCACCGCGTCGCGTTGCTGGCCCTCGCCCAGCAAGGCGGCTACCGGCACGTCCAGGTGCTGGCCCAGCAAATCCAGCAAGGCGGATTCGATGGCGGTGACGGCATGGATGGTGGTGCGCAAATCAAAGGTTTGCAGCCCGCGCCCGCCGGTGTCGCGGTCGGCAAACTGCTTTTGCACCTGTTGCAGCACGCGCTGGTGCGCACCGATGGGCTGGCCCACCACCAAGGCGGCGGCATCTTCCAGCGTCTGGCGGATTTTCTCGCCGCCGGGCACTTCACCCACACCGGTGCGGCCTGCGCTGTCGGTCAGGACCAGCAGGTTGCGGGTAAAAAATGGACTGTGCGCGCCGCTGAGGTTGAGCAGCATGCTGTCGCGGCCTGCGACCGGAATGGCGCGCAGGGCGGTAATGACGGGGGTGGAGTGGGAAGTCATGGGTAGTGCTTTCAAAATGGAGGGCTTAGTCGGCGGTAATCTTGCCCGCCTCGATCACCCGCTTCCAGCGGGCGAATTCGGAAGACTGGAAGGCGGCAAACTGCTCTGGCGTATTGGCGATGGTTTCAAAACCCAGCGCGCCAAACTGTTGCTTGATGGCCGGATCGGCCAGCGCGGCCACGATGGCGGCATGCAGCTTGCCGCGCACATCGGCGGGCAAGCCCTTGGGTGCCACCACGGCTTGCCAGGAATAGACCTCGACGTTTTTCACCCCGCCCTCGACCATGGTGGGCACCTCGGGCAAGACCTCGGAACGCTTGCTGCTGGTGACCGCCAGGGCACGCAGCTTGCCGCCCTTGATCTGCGACAGCACCGCGTTGATGTTCTGGAACGACGCATCCACCTGCCCGCCCAGCAGGTCCGAGATGGCGGGTGCGCCGCCCTTGTAGGGAATGTGCAGGCCGCTGGTGCCCGTTTGCTGCCAGAACAGCTCGACCGTCAGGTGGTCGCTGGAGCCGTTGCCCGACGAGGCAAAGGTCATCTTGCCGGGGTTGGCCTTCTGAAAAGCCACCACCTCGGCCAGCGATTTGTGGGGCGAGTTGGCGGGCACCACCAGCACATTGGGGGCCTGTACCGCCACGGTAATGGGATCAAAATCTTTCAAAGCGTCGTACTGCACGCCCTTGATCAGGTGCGGGGCAATCGCCAAAGGGCCGAGCGAGGTGACCAACAAGGTGTAACCGTCCGCCGGCGCACGTTTGACAAAGGTGGCTCCGATGGTGCCCGTAGCCCCCGCCTTGTTATCCACGATGACGGTTTGCTTGAACGTGGCGGTCAGCCGGGGGCTCAGGGCGCGGGCCACCGAATCGGTGGAACCCCCCGCCGGGAACGGCACCACCAGGGTGACGGTTTTTTCAGGCCAGGCCTGGGCGTGCGCCTGGGAGTACACACCGAGCGTGGCCACCAGGCCAAGCAGAGTGGAAGCAAGTATTTTTTTCATAGGAAACCTGTATGAAGGATGGAAATAAATGATGGTAGCGCTACCTTTGGTGGTCAAATGATAGCGCTACCAAATCTCCAAGGCAAGAAAAAATATCTAAGGGTAAACACGAATTTGCCAGCTGCGCTGGCAGCGTTCAGGTGCTGTCGCGCTCGATGATGGAAAAGCCGATGTCCACTACCGGGTGGGCCACGGGCCGGCCCTCGATGCGGTCCACCAGGCACTGCGCCGCCGTGCGGCCAATGGCCTCGGCATCGATGTGCACCGTGGTCAGGGCCGGATGCAGGTCGGCAGCAAAAGCCAGGTCGCCAAACCCCACCACGGCCAACTGCTGCGGCACCGCCAACCCACGCGCCTGCGCCTCGGTCACCACGCCCAGGGCCAGCAGGTCCGAGCTGCAAAACACGGCATCCAGATCGGCCCCGCTGGCCAGCAGATCCACCAAAGCCCGGCGGCCACTCTTCACGGTCGTGGGCGCGGGCACGGTCACGATCGTCACCGGGCGCAAACCGGCGGCCTGCGCTGCCACCTGAAAGGCCGTATGGCGGCGGTGCGAACGCTCGTCATCCCCCGCCACCACCGCCAACCGGGTGCGCCCCTTAGCGACCAAAAATGCCACCACCGCCTGCCCCACAGCCTCGTGCGAAAAGCCCACCAGCATGTCCAGCGGCGTAGGCGTGTAGTCCCAGGTTTCCACCACCGGGATACCGGCGACCAGCAAACGCTTGCGCCCTTCGGGCGAATGCAGGATGCCGGTCAGCACAATGCCGTCCGGGCGGCGGCCAATGATGGCATCGAGCAGCGCGTCTTCACGCGAATGGGCGTAGCCGCTCTGGCCCAGAATGAGCTGGTAACCGCAGGCATCCAGCGCTTCGGTCAAGGACTGCACGGTTTGCAAGAACACCGGCCCCGAGATGGTCGGCACCAGCGCCGCCACCAGGCCGCTGCGCGCCGATGCCAGCCCGCCCGCCAGGCGGTTGGGCACGTAGCCGGTCTGCGCAATGGCTTCAGTGACTTTGCGCAGCACCTCGGGCGACACCTGCCCCGGGGTATTCAATGCCCGCGACGCGGTAATGGGTGCCACTCCGGCCAGCTTGGCCACCGCATGCAAAGTCACTGCGCCACTACCCCGGCGGGCGCGCTTCAAAGGGGGAACAGGATTCATCGCCCGATTCTAGAAGCCTGCCGATCCTGGCTTACAATCGATGGTGACGGACCTTCCCGCATGGTGAAGCGGCCAACCGGGTCAGGTGGGGAACCAAGCAGCCCTAACTGTGGAGCCAGTGCCGGGGTAAGGTTCGTCAACTCCATTTCTTTCGGGTCCCTGTGCAGGGCACCCTCTCCCCTTCCCCCCAAAATCTCATTCCCCCACCATGGCCACCGCCATCGGTGGGATATTGCCCTTGGTGCGTTCGGCGTTTTTGGTGGCGATGGACGGTAGCCACAGCTCGATCACGCCGGGGGTGGCTTTCAGTGCGTCGGGCAGGTTGCGGATCCATACCTGGTCGGGCGCGCTGGGCAGCACCCAGGGCGCGCCGAGGTACTGCGACAAGGCTTTGGCGCAGGCCAGGCCGCCGTTGTCGTTGGACGTGGGGTTGAGGTTGGTGCGGTCGTGCAATACAAAGGTGGGCTTGGGCCAGGGTTCGGGGCGGCGCTGCTGGCGCAGGTCGGCGCTGCGCACCACGTTCTCCACTGGGGCCACCTGCACCACGGCGCTGACCTGCTGGTTCAAGGTGTCGCGCAGCACATTGGCCACGGCAAAGGAGGCTGGGTCGTACACCTGGATGTACAGCGTGGTTTTGCTGGTGCAAGCCAGGCCGACTGCCAGGGCCTTGGCATCGGGCACCCTGGGGTCCACCGGCACCACGGTCGGCACTGGCTGCACCGCAGGTGGCGGGGGATAGACCGAACCCGGGCTGGGCGGTGCCACCGACAGCTGGAACAATGCCATCACGCCCAGTGCATTCCATTTTTGGACCAGGGTGTCGCGCAGTTTCTGGCTGGCCCGGGCCTGGTCAGCGGGGCTGGCCCCGTTGACCCAGTAACCCATCGCGCTGCTGAGGATCATGGGCTTTTTGACCAGACTGCACAGGTCTTGCACCCTTTGCTGGATGGGCTTACTGCATACAAAGTAGTTCTCCAGCCGGTTGCACTGGCCGGTAATTTGCTCCACCAACCGCTCTACCCCGGAGCCATCGACCCGGCGCATGGCGGGGCTGTCGCGGCGGCCCAGCAGGTCTTCGGTCTGGGTCAGCATGTGCTGGGGCAGCTTGGGACAGGCCTCGTCGAGGGTGTCGATTTTTTCGGCCACCTTGGCATACAACTGGCTGGTGTCGGCCTGCAGGTCGGCGCTCTTGCGCTGCAACTGGTCTTGCACCTGCCACAGCGACACCACCAGCGTGCCCGAGGCCCCCAGGCCCAGTGTGGTGCCGATGGCGGTGGCCCGTACGCCACGCCGCCATAGGGGCTCGGACGGTTTGGAGTCGCCGGTTTTCACCCCCCCCAAGCGGGCCGCCACCTGCATGCCGTGGTGGGCCGGGCTGCGCCAGCCGGGCAACAGGGCCAGCCATTCCTCGGTGAGGGCACGGCCAAAGTCTTCGCCCAGGCGGTGGTAACTTTCCCATTGGGCTTCGTCAAACGACTGGTCGGCCGTGGACTCGTGCGGGAAGTCGGGGTGCTTTTGCTTGTAGGCCAGCAGATCCACGTCCAGCGCGTCGTGCATATTCGGCTTGACCACCAGCAGCGTGCCTTCGGGTCGGAACTCGGCCCCGCCCGGGCCGGGGCGCGGGCGGTAGCGGATGCGCGCCAGCAGCACGCCCCGGCAGGAATGGTTGTCCTGCATATCTTCGGGGGAGAGCACGGTGACATCGCGGCGCTCTTGCGAAAACAGGCGGGTCAGCACCCGTGCGGCCTCGGCGTGGCTGTAGAAGTCGATCTCGGCGCCAAAGTCGATGCGGGCCTTGCGGACCAGGTTTTCCAGGTCGCCAAACTCGTAATCGGTATCGCAGCTGGCATCGGACAGGATGATGAAGTCCAGCTCGCGCTTGAGCAGGGCATACACGCCGGTATTTTCAAAATGCCCGCCGTCCGACAGGTACCACCAGGGCCGCTCCACCCCGTAGAAAGTGGCAAATGCCTCGTTGAGCAGCATCATCGGCTTGGGGCACCAGCGCCAGCCGAACCAGCTGACCAGCTTCAGCTCCGGGCTCCGGGTGGGTGCCCGCATCCAGTGGCCCAGACGCACGCCCAGCAGGTACAGCAAGAGCGCCAGGCCGCGCGAGGTGTAGGCCCCGGCCCCGGGCGATGCCGCCGCGCCCGACACCGCCACCCAGCGGCCCAGGGTGCCTACGTCCTGGCCCTTCTTCTGGGCAATGAAGGCCCCCGGCCCCACCTCGAAGCCGCGCCAGCTGGCGGTCACCGCCGCGCCCTTGCGGTCGGCGTTGTACAGGCCGCTGCGGTAGTCGCGCGTCTGGTTCAGGCAGGTGTTGACCAGGTGGATGGGCCCGCCCTTGCGCTCGGGCGCGTAACCTTGCATGTGCATGTCGTCGCCCTCCACCACCTGGGTCACGTCGGAGCGCGGTTTACTGGGGTCGTTCATGTGGCGGTTGCGGTTGCCTGCAGCCAGGTAGGCGCGCACCAGCCGGGCCCGGTAAAAGCTGTGCAGCGACGAGGAATTGGCCATCTGCGCATTGGCCGCCGTGAGCACCATCCAGGTGGCCCAGGCCGCCAACAGCAGCGCGGCCCGCAGCACCGCGGGCACATCTACAAACACCCCGAAAGGGTTCAGCGCAAACACAAACCATTGCACCAGCACCAGCCAGCCCAGGCCCAGCACCACGCAGGCCAGCAGGCTGGCGGAGTTGACCAGCCGAGGGGCCCAGTTTTGCGACTGCTTGCTGGTCTCGGCAGCCATCTGCTGCAGCGGCTGGACCAGGTTGCGCAGCACCAGCAGCACAAAGCCCCCTGCGCCCAGGCCACCCCAAAGCCACGACGGCGTGCCGTCGCGCTTGTTGTCCAAGGCTTCCAGCCAGGCCTCCAGCAGCCACCAGCTCACCAGATCCAGCACCCCCAGGGCCAGCAGGCCCAGCGCCACCATCAGGACCCCGCGCAGGGCACCGGTCAGGCCGTGGCGGATCCTGGCTACCAGCAGCGAATGGGATGCATCGCGCGACAACGCCAGCCACAGCACCACCCCGGCCTGGCCCAGGGTGAGCGAGCCCATGCCCAGCGCGCAGGCGTTGAGCCAGTCTGGCCCCTGCGCGACCGATATCCCCAGGCCCACCGCCCCCACGCTGCCCCACAGCACCGCCGTGCACAACCCGGCCACCAGCACAAACACGGCATCACGCAGCCCCAGGTGGTGGACTACCAGCGCCTTGTCGCCGCCCGCATCGCGCGCAGCCCAGTAGCCCGCGATCAGGCCCGGCACGGTGGCCACGGCCACCGCCAGCGACAAGACCCACCACGGGGTGTACCAGGCGGCCCAGCCGTTGAACCATTGGAAGCGGTGCTGCAGCAGGTGCGGTGCCAGCACCACCAAGCCCAGCAGCAAGCAGGTGAACATCAGCTCGGTGTGGATGGCCAGCCAGGCCCGCAGGTAGGTGGCCACTGCCGTGCCGGTATCGCGCGACCCGGACGGGTTCAGGTAGCGGCCATTGCGGCGCAGCCAGGCCAGCACCGGAGAAGCCCCGTCGGCCATCAGTTGCTGCGCCGCGCGGATGCCATAGGTGTCCACCAGCCGCCCCCACATGGCCCCGATGTAGCCGCCGCCCGACACAGTCGACAGATAGTCCAGCCGCCCCAGCAGGCCGTCACGCGCCAGACCGCGGGCCGCCCCGCCCTGGCCCCGGTTGTGCGCCATGCCCCGCATCAGCCCCAGGGCAAACGTGGCACTGCGCACGCCCCCGCCCGACAAGGCCAGGCCCACGCGCGGCAGGTCCAGTTCGTTGCTGTCGCCAGAGCCACCCGCGCCACCCGCACCGGCCTCCGTCGACGACGCCAGCACCTGCTGCCGCCGCACCAGCAACGCCGCCCGCTCGGACGCGCACAGCGCGGCGAAGCTGTCGGGATGCGGTTCTGGGGGCATGCGGTTCTCCAGCTGAGGCTATACGCCCATTCTGAACCACCGTTCCCCAACCTGCATCCTTACTATGCAGTACAAGCCTGTATAGTCAAGTACTACACAAAATATAGCTACTTGCGCCCATTCCATAAGCGCCAGCGGCCTAAATCCTTACAAACCTTGTCCCTACCCATGCTGAAGTTCCTATCCACCCGCTGGCACGCCCTGGCGGGCAATACCCGGGGCGTGCTGCTGGTGGTGCTGGCCATGCTGTGCTGGGCAGTGCTGGACGCCTGCAACAAACGCCTGATGGCCGAGGGCATCCCGCCCCGGCAGGTGCTGTTTTTGCAGGCCACCGTGGTCTTGCTGATGGTGGCCCCGCTGGTCGCCTGGACGCGGGGCCGGGTCATCCGCACCCGCAACCCGCGCATGCACCTGCTGCGCGCGGGCTTTATCGTCGGCTCGGCCGGGTGCGCGGCCTGGGCCGTGGCGCACCTGCCCCTGGCCGAGGCCAGCGCCTACCTGATGACCGGCTCGCTGTTCATGCTGCCGCTGGGCGTGTGGCTGCTGGGCGAACGCCCGCACTGGCTGCGTTGGCTGGGCGTGGCGGTGGGTTTTGGCGGTGTGTTGGCCATCCTGCAGCCCGGTTCCGGTGCCTTCCATCCCGCCGCGCTGGTGGCGTTGTTGGGCGCATTGATGGAAGCCATGCTGGGCGTGGTGCTGAAAAAATATTCGGGCCACGAGCACCCCATCGCCATCCTCACCTGGAGCCAAACCGCCTGCTGGATCAGCTTTGGCGTGCTCAGCGGCTTTGACCTGCCCAGCGTGCCTCCCGCCCTGTGGGTGCTGCTGCCCATCGTGGGCCTGGCCGCGTCGGGCATTTACCTGTCGTACTTTTTTGCCTACCGCGCGGGCGACGCCTCGGCGGTGGAAGCGGGCAGCTTCTCGCTGCTGCTGTTCAGCCCCACGCTGGGCTACGTGTTCTTTGCCGAAACCCCGGCCGCCGCCTTCTGGACCGGCGCGGGCCTGCTGGTCTGCGGGATCGCGCTGGTGATTGTCGAGCCGAGCGGCAGAGCCCGCTAGATTTTTTATAGCTGCTAGCGCTTACTAAATAAGCGCTAGCGGCCTAAAAAGCTTAAAACGCCCTGCCCGGCCCGGGCACCGCTGGCCATGCAGGCGGTGAGCAGATAGCCGCCGGTCGGGGCTTCCCAGTCCAGCATTTCGCCTGCGGCAAACACGCCGGGCAGCGGCTCCAGCATCAGGTCCGGGGTCAGTGCTTCGAAGGCGATGCCACCGGCGGTGCTGATGGCTTCGTCCAGGGGCCGGGTGGCGACCAGACGGATCGGCAAGGCTTTGATGGCGGCAGCCAGCGCAGCGGGGTTCTGAAAGTCGGCCTTGTCCAGCAGTTCGTGCAGGATGCCCGCCTTGATGCCTTCCAGTCCGAGACGGCTTTTCAGGTGGCTGGACAGCGAACGGGTGCCGCGCGGGTGGGCCACGTCGGCCAGCACACGCTCGGGGGTTTTGTCGGGCAGCAGATCCAGCAGCACCGTGGCATGGCCGTTGAGTGCAATCTCGTCGCGCACCAGGTGCGATACCGCGTAGACCAGGCTGCCCTCGATGCCGCTGGCGGTGGCCACAAACTCGCCCTGGCGGCGGAAGGTCTCGCCCTGGCTGTTGGTGAACGACAGCGCCACGGTTTTGAACGGCTGCCCGGCGAAGCGGCTGCTGAAATGCTCCGTCCAGCCCGCCACGTCAAAGCCGCAGTTCGCCGGTTGCAGCGGCACCACGGGCACCTTGGCCGCTTGCAGCAGGGGTACCCAGGCCCCGTCGGAGCCCAGGCGTGCCCAGCTACCGCCGCCCAGCGCCAGCACTACCGCGTCGGCGGTCAATTGCACCGGGCCTTTGGGGGTGTCGAAAGTCCAGGTGTTGCCCTCCAGCCCCACCCAGCGGTGCCGCATGTGGAACTGCACCCCGGCCACGCGCAGGCGGTGCAGCCAGGCGCGCAACAGCGGGGCGGATTTCATGTCGGTGGGGAACACCCGGCCCGAGCTGCCCACAAAGGTGTCCACGCCCAGCGCTTGGGCCCAGTCGCGCAGTTGCGCCGCGCCCAGGTCTTGTAGCCAGGGGCTGACCTGTTCTTGGCGGGTGCCATAGCGGATGGCGAAGAGTTCGGGCGGTTCGGAATGCGTCAGGTTGAGGCCGCCCTTGCCCGCCAGCAAAAATTTGCGGCCCACCGAGGGCATGGCATCGCACAACTGCACCGACACCCCCGCCTTGGCCAGCACTTCCGCCGCCATCAAGCCCGCAGGGCCCCCGCCAATGACCAGCGCGGTGGTGCCCGTGGGCTTTTGTTCTTTTTGCATTGCTTCTTTCAGGATTACGGGTGATGTGTGAGGGGGCGAGGATACAAGGGTTGTGGATGACCGCCCCGGCCCTTCAACCCACCGTCGGCAGCGGCTCCCCCCGCACAAAGGCCACCACGGCGGGCAACACCGGTGCCAGCCAGTCCAAAGGCCGGGCCAAGGCGGCTACGGTGGTGACGTGGCCGACGCGGTCGAAGATGCGCACATCCACCTCGGTGCCTGCGGCGCGCAGCCGGGTGGCCAGGCCGAGGGTATTGCGCTGCGTGTTCACCACCGAGTCGTTGCGCGCGGCCAGCAGCAGGGTGCGCGGAGCTTTGGTCGAAGCGTAGAACAGGGGCTGGGAGTTGGCCGGGGTCTGCGGCCAACCGAAGGCGACCTGCACCTCGGGGTCGCCAATCGGCAAAAAGTCGTACGGCCCAGCCAGGCCGATCCAGCCTGCCAATTGTTTCGGTGCCAGGCCCAGCGGTAGCAGCCAGCGCGGGTCCAGCGCCAGCATGGCAGCGTTATAGGCCCCGGCAGAGTGGCCCATCACCATGACGCGGGCCGGGTCGCCACCCAGGCGGGCGGCCTGCGCCAGGGTCCACTGCAGAGCCAGCGCGCAGTCGGCTAGCAGGCCCTCATAGCGCACCTGCGGGCTCAGGCGGTAGTCGGCCACCACGGCGATGATGCCGTTGGCCGCCAGGGCCTCGCCCACAAAGCGGTAGTCAGCCCGTTCGCCGCGCGTCCAGTTGCCGCCGTAGAAAAACAGCACTACCGGTGCGCCGCCGGGGACGGTGCCGGTGGCTGGCTGGTACACGTCCAGCCGGTGCCGGGGGTCGGGGCCGTAGGGCACGCCGGTGGGGCCGTGGTAGGTATCGCGGGCGACCAGGCGGTCCAGCACCTGGGTGCCCGAGCAGCCGGAGACCAGGGCCGCGATGGCCGAACCGATGCCGACGAGGCCCAGGCGGCGGGTCACGGGGAAAGATATGGGAAGGGAAAGATGGGGCATGCTGGCAGTACGCCGCCGATCAGCGTTTGGATTCATCCGCCCGCCGCAACCTGTCGCTGGCGCCACAGCCGCCACACCAGGTAGCCGGTGAGCAGCACGTTGCTGGCCAGCACCAGGCCGGTCATGGCGGTGGGGCTGTGCCACAGATGTTGCAGCTCGAACGGGATGTACAGCCCGCCCGACAGCGCCGCCAGCACCTCGCCCCAGGTGGTGTCAAACCACAGCCCATACGCCTCCACCAGTCGCAGCACCACATAGCACACGCCCAACAGCACCAGCGACTGCAGGTGCGCGCCCGGCAGCAGGTCGGCGTAATGCAGCAGCAGCGACGGGTAGCGCGCCTCCGGGTTCAGGCCGAAGCGGCCGATCAACTCGATGGCCAGGTGGCGCACGTCGCGGTGGGCCAGGTCCAGCAGGCCCAGCAAGGCGGCCAGCGCGGCGAAGCCCTTGAGGGCCTCAAAGGCCGCGATGGCGTGCAGCGCCTGGCGACCGCCGGGCTGGCCAGGCATCAACCCGCCAGGGCCTGCGCGAAGTCGGCCAGCAGGTCGGCGGCATCCTCCAGGCCGACCGACAGACGGATCAGCCCGTCGGCAATGCCCATTTGCGCGCGCACCTCGGCACCGGCTTCCCAGAAGATGGTGGGGGCCACGGGGATGACCAGCGTGCGGGTGTCGGCCAGGCCAGTGGCCTTGACGGGGATGTGCAGGCGGTTGATGAAGGCCAGGCAGGCATCGGTATCGGCCAGCTCGAACGACAGCAGCCACGACCCGGCGCTGAAATGGGCCTTGGCCCGCGCGTGCTGCGGGTGCGATTCGAGCATGGGGTAATGTACTTTGACCACCGCCGGGTGGGCTTCCAGAAACTGCGCCAAGGCCATGGCCGTGGCGCTGCTGTGGGCCACGCGCAGGGCCAGGGTTTCGGCACCCAGGGCGATCTGGTGGGCGTGCTCGCTCATCATGGACGCGCCCATGTCGCGCAGGCCTTTTTTACGGATCTGCTGCAGGCCCCACTGGCGCGGGTCGCCCTTGCGGTAGTTGGCAAAAATGGCCGGGTAGCTGCTCCAGTCGAACAGGCCTGTGTCGGTGACCGCGCCACCCATCGCGCTGCCGTGGCCCGCGATGGTTTTGGTTAGCGCGTTGACCACCAGGCTGGCCCCCACGCTCTTGGGTTGGAACAGCACTGGCGAGGTGATGGTGTTGTCCACCACGTAGACCAGGCCGTGCAGCTTGCAGACCGCATCAATGCCCAGAAAGTCGGGAATCTGCGTGCCGGGGTTGGCGATGGTTTCCACAAACACCATGCGGGTATTGGGCTGCACGGCTGCGGCCACGGCGGCGGCGTCGGTGGCATCGACGGTGGTGACCTCGATACCCAGGCTGCGCAGGGTGCCAAAGACGCTGTTGGTGTTGCCAAACACGTAGCGGCTGGCCACCAGGTGGTCGCCCGCGCGCAGCAGGGTCAGGAAAATGCCGCAGATCGCGCCCATGCCGGTGGCAAAGCAGATGCTGCCCAGGCCGTCTTCCATCTTGGTGATCTTGGCTTCCAAGGCCGCCGTGGTGGGCGTGCCCTGGCGGGCGTAGTTGTAAGCGCCTTTGAGCGTGCCCTGGAACACGCCGATCAAATCTTCCACCTTGTCAAACCCGTACTGCACCGAGGTGTGCACGGGCATGTGCACCGCGCCGTTTTCGACCCCAAAGGCCCGGTCGCCGTGGATGATGGTGGTGCTGAATCCTTGCGTAGCCATGCTCTTCCCTAAAGTAACTTTGGCCCCAATTAAAGCATTCCACGCCCGCTGCATTCCGTTACAACAGGATGTTACGATTTAGTGCTACTCCCGGCCTAAGTCGGCCCCGCGCCCTTTTCTATCCATTCCCAACCTGAGACATACCCATGTTGCAATCTATCGAAGCCCGTACCGGCACTGCCGTCGGCGCGCAATGGTCCGAATCCACCCAGGCCGACATTGACCAGACCGTGGCCGCCGCCGCAGCCGCATCGGATGCCTTTGCCGCCACATCCGCCGCCCAGCGCGCCAGCCTGCTGCGCGCCTTGTCTACCGCCCTGGAAGCCGAACGCGCCACCCTGGTGACCCTGGCCGACCGCGAAACCGGCCTGGGCCTGCCCCGGCTGAACGGCGAACTCGACCGCACCACCTTCCAGCTGCGTGGCTTTGCCGATGTGCTGGAGGCTGGCACGGTCCACGCGTACGTGGACGACGAGGCTGTGGCTGGCCCGCCGCCCGCAGGCCGCCCGCACCTGGCCCGCGTGCGCGTGCCGGTGGGTCCGGTGGCGATGTTCTCGGCCAGCAATTTCCCGTTTGCCTTCTCGGTGCTCGGTGGCGACACGGCTGCGGCGCTGGCCGCTGGCTGCCCAGTGGTCGTCAAAGGCCACCCTGCGCACCCCGAGCTGTCGCGCCAGACCGCTGCATTGGCGCAGCGCGTGGTGGCCGAACAGGGCCTGCCCGCAGGCGTGTTCGGCTTTGTGCAAGGCGGCTCCATCGCCGTGGGCGTGCAACTGGTGCAGGCACCGGCCATCGCCGCCGTGGCCTTTACCGGCTCGTTCAAGGGCGGCACTGCCCTGGCCAAAATTGCCGGGGACCGCCCCCGCCCTATCCCGTTTTACGGCGAACTCGGCTCGGTGAACCCGCTGGTGGTCCTGCCCGCCGCTGCCGCCAAAAACGGGCCCGAGCTGGCCGCCACGCTGGCCGGTTCCATCTGCCAGGGCGCAGGCCAGTTCTGCACCAGCCCCGGCATCGTGCTGGTACAAAAAGATGCCGCATCGGATGCGTTCATCGCCGCCTTTGCCGCCGCCCTGCAGGCCTTGCAGCCGCACGCCATGTTGTCATCCGCCATCCGCTCCACCTTCGACAAGGGTGTGGCCCGCTGGCGCGCCGATGCGGCCCTGACACCGCTGGTGGCCGATGTGTCCGAAGCCGTCACACCCCGCCCCTTCCTGGCCGAGGTGCAGGCCGCCGACTTCATCGCCAGCCATGCGCTGCACGAAGAAGTGTTTGGCTCCGCCGCCCTGGTGGTGCGTGTGGCCTCGGTGGAGGAAACCATCGCCGTACTGCGCGCCATTGGCGGCACGCTGACCGTCACGCTGTGGGGTGCCGAGGAGGAAGACGAAGCCACCCGCAACCTGGTCCGCGCCGCCACCCAGGTCGCTGGTCGCGTGCTGTTTGCAGGCGTGCCCACCGGCGTGGCCGTGACCGGCGCGCAGCACCACGGTGGCCCGTTCCCGGCCTCCACCCAGCCCTTCACCACCTCGGTAGGCTATGCGGCGGTAGACCGCTTCCTGCGCCCTGTCGCTTTGCAAGACGCACCGGCCTGGCTGGTCGAGCGCAAGGGCGTGCCCTGCTGATCGATTTGCTATGCAATGTATAGCTACTAGCGTAGGTGAAATATGCGCTAGAAGCCTAAAAAGCTTGTAAACGGAAGATGTAAACAAACTGCCTGTTGTTCCTGCCCGGGGGTAAGATATTTGCTGCCCCCCGGCCTGCCGGGTGGCATCCATCGCCACGGGGAACGTCATGGCAGACATCTTCCTGAGCTACAACGAAAAAGACCGTCCACGGGTGCGCCAACTGGCGCAGGCCCTGGAGCGCGCGGGCTGGTCCGTCTGGTGGGACCGCCGCGTGCCTGCGGGCCTGACCTGGCGCAGCCTGCTGGAGCAGGAGCTGCAAAACATGCGCTGCATGCTGGTGCTGTGGTCAAGCCACTCCGTCAAAAGCGAATGGGTCTGCGAAGAAGCCACCGAGGGTCGGCTGCTGGGTCGGCTGATCCCGGTGTTTCTGGAGCGCGTGCGCCCGCCGGCCGGGTTCCGCGAGGTGCAGGCCGCCGATCTGGTGGACTGGGACGGCAGCACCGACACCATCGGCCTGCAGCAACTGCTGGACGACATTGCCCACAAGCTGGGCACCCCCACCGTGGTGCAGGAACCGGTGCCCCGCCCTCCTGTAAATCCGCCGCAACCCCCTCACCCCCCTGACCCGCAACCCGCGCCTTGGCAACCCTGGAAACACTGGGGATTGATGGCCGCGCTGCTGCTGGTAGCCGTGGGCATCTACCTGGGGGTAGGTGCCGTCAAACAACGTGAGGCGGTGGTACCGGCAGCGACCCCAACCGCCGCCAGTACGCCCAGCGCCGCGGTCATTGCCGATCCGCCCACCTTCGGCATGCCCACCACCATTCCCGACCTGGCACCGACCGTCCCGCCGCCAGTGGTCACCGCCACAGCGCCCCCTGCCAAACCTCCGTCTGCAACACCCAAACGCACGCCACCCGCCCGCTGCAGCGCGATCCGCGAGCGGCAGGGCATGGGCGAAACCCCGTCGGCGGCGGACCAGGCTTTTCTGAACAAGGAGTGCTAGCCATGCAACGCCTCAGCCTTCTACCTTTGGCCCTATTGACGGCTTGCACCAACATGCCGCCTTTCGGCCCGGCGACAGCCCCGGCTCCTGTGGCCGCTACGCCAGCGCCCCCTCCAGCAGCAGCACCTCCCGCCGCGCCACCACCGCCCACACTGCCCTACGACGAGGCCGTTACCAACGCCGCCACCGCGCTGTTTAAAAACGCCCAGCTGCCCGGCCCGCCGCGCTACACCGTGGTGATCGACCCGCTGGTGGACGGCATGACCGGGGCGCAGTCCAGCACCACCCGCTCCATGGGCCAGCGGCTGGAGGCCATGATCCGCGCGCAGTACCCGCAGTTCGACCTGCAGCCCTTCACGGCAGCCAATGTGGCGCGCAGCCCGCTGGTGCTGATCGGCACCTTCACCGGCGTGAATGCCGCGCGGCAGACGGCGGGCATGCGCGAGGCCTACCGCATCTGCTTTGCGCTGGCCGACCTGAAGACCGGCAAACTGGTCAGCAAGGGGCTGGCCTTCTCGAAGCCCGAGGGCGTGGACAGCAACCCCTTGCCCAGCTTCCGCGACGCGCCCGCCTGGACCGAAGACCCGGCCACGCTGGGCTACATCCGAACCTGCCAGGGCACCCGCGCGGGCGACC
Organism: uncultured Albidiferax sp.; assembly: GCA_963513125.1. Lineage (GTDB taxonomy): Bacteria > Pseudomonadota > Gammaproteobacteria > Burkholderiales > Burkholderiaceae_C > Rhodoferax_B. The sequence continues at coordinate 148,558 of CAUPPH010000005.1, read as the reverse complement.
CCATCAACGCCCTGTACACCGAGCGCATCGTCGCCGCCGCCCAGGTGGCCGAGGCCATGGAGGCCTACGACGCGGGCCGCTACCAGGAGGCACTGGACCTGTACACCAGCGCTCAGCGCACCGCGGCGGGCGACCAGTTCCGGGTCTACAACGGCATCTACCTGGCCCAGTGGAAGCTGGGGCGGCGCGACCGAGCCGAGGCCGCCTTCGGCAAGATCGTGGACTTTGGCCTGGCGCAAAAACGCCTGGCGGTGAAGTTTTTGTTCCGCCCCGGCTCCACCGCTTTCGGAACAGACAACCGCCAGACCGAGGCCTATCCGCTGTGGCTCAAGTCCATCGCCACCCAGACCGCCACCACCCCTGCCTGCCTGGAAATCACCGGCCACACCAGCGCCACCGGCCCCGAGCCGCTGAACGAACGCCTGTCGCAACTACGCGCCGAATACGTCAAAACCCGGCTGGAGGCCACCAACCCGGCTCTGGCCAAACGCAGCATCGCCAACGGCATGGGCTCGCGGCAAACCCTGGTGGGCAACGGGCGCGACGATGCCTCGGATGCGCTGGACCGCCGGGTCGAATTCAAAGTGATTGGGTGCTGAATGGCCGCCGCTCTTGATCTGCTGCGCCAGGCCAAGGCCGCCTATGGCCCCGAGTACGAAAAGCACCTGTTCGAGCAGTACAAGCTCTACGTGGACATGGCCGACCGCATCAGCGCCCGGCGCATGCTGGCCAATTCGTTCTTTGTGGGCGTGCATACCGCGCTGATCACCGCTTTCACCGTGATGTTGAAGGAAAAGCTGCTGCAGCCCACCCTGACCGGGCTGGCCCCGTTCTTGGCCGTGGTGCTGCTGTGCTTCATCTGGTGGCGGGTGGTGCACTCCTACCGCCAGCTCAATTCCGCCAAGTTCAAGGTGGTGCACGCCCTGGAGCAGATGCTGCCGGTTGCCCCCTATGATGCCGAATGGACCGCCCTGGGCCGGGGCGACAATGCCCGCCTGTACCTGCCGCTGACCCACGTGGAGAACTGGGTGCCGGTGTGCTTTGGCGTGCTGTATGTGCTGCTGGGGCTGACGCTGTACACGGGTGGATGAAAAATAGGCCGCTTGCGCTGATGGGACGGGCGGTAGTAGCTATTTATTAGATAGCAATCTACTTTACACCCACCGCATCCACCATCCGGTAATACAGGCCGTACTGGTCGTCGGGCAACACCGCAAATGTGCCCTCCACGATGACCGGCTCCAGGCTGTACTTGACCGGGGTTTTGGTCTTCACCTCGACCATGCTCTCCGGCCCGCCGGGCAGGCAGAACGAGCAGGTCAGCGGCACGGACGTGAGCAGGAAGTGCTTTTGGGTTTCGCCCGCGTCCAGCGGCACCATGAAGCCCTGCACGCGTTGGGTTTTCTGGTGCAACGCGAGCTGCGGCAGGCCAAAATTGGGCAGGATGCGGTTCTTGATGGCCTTGGTCTTGACTGCCGACAGCACCGACCACGGCACCACGTCAGCCCGCTCGGCCAGGGGCGCGAATGGGCTGTTCGGGCTGTGGAAGCCGGGGCCGGCGCCTGCGGGCAGGTCGATGGGCTGGGCGCAAACGCTGCCCGCGGCGACAACACAGGCTGCCAGAACGGATGCAAATTTCATACGGTGCTCCACGGGCCTAGTGTTCATGCTTCATCCCGCAGTATTTGCCAATCGCAATCCCCTTGCAAGCCGCCTGCAAGGCTTTGGTACAGACCTCTTCGCCCTTGCCTGCCTCGCGGCATTTGGCGGCATCTTCGTGGGCGGCGGCGATGGCGCGGTGGCGGGCGACATCGGCCTGGGTGTCTTGGGCGCTTTCGGCGGCGATGGCGCTGGCGGCGAACAGGCTGGAGAGGAGCAAGGCGGTGAGGGTTTTGGTCATGGAAACTCCAGTTAACGGTGGTTGAGCAAAGTGGTAACGTCCAGCCGGTAGGCTTCCCAGGCGGGCAGTGCGGCGGCCAGGGTGGCAACCGCTGCGCCCAGCAGCAGCACCCACCATTCCGAAGGCAACCAGATCCAACCGGTCAGCGGCAGCGAACGCTCGGCCTGCAGCCAGCTGCCGACCAGGCCCGCCAGCAGATGCCCGCCCAGCAGGCCCAGGGCGGTGGCCATGGCGGCCAGCAGCAGGGCCTCCACCAGCACCAGCCCGGCCACCTTAAAAGGCGACGCGCCCAGCATGCGCAACATGGCCAGGTCGGCGCGGCGTTCGCGCACAGCGTTCCACAGGGCGATGAAGACGCTCAGGCCCGCCGTCAGCAGCAGCACCGCGCCAAAGCCGCGCAGCACCTCGGTGCCCACGCCCACCATGCGCAGCAGGCGGGTGATTTCCACGGCGGGCGCGGCGGCCTGCATTTCGGTGCTGGTGTTGATGAAGCGCGGAAAGCTCACGGCCGCCAGCGGGCTTTTGTAGGTGATCAGCGCCAGGGTGATTTCGCGCTCTTGCTCCAGAATTTTTTGGTCGTCCTCGTCCAGGGCGGTGGCTTTTTCGTGCACCTTCCAGACCGATTCGGTGGCCGTCAGCACCAGCCGGTCCAGCACGCAGCCGCAGGGGGCCAGCACGCCGGTGACGGTGTAGGGGAAGTCGCCGTGGACGTGCCCGGTCCCGCCCAGGCCGTGCGAGCCGTAGAAGCTGTTGCCCACGGCCAAGCCGGTGTTTTGGGCCACCTGCGCGCCCACCAGGGTCTGCATGGGCTGGCTCCACTGGGTGCCCTGGGCCAGGGTGGCGCCGTAGTGCGCGGCATAGGTAGGGCTGGTGCCGACGATACGAAAACCCCGGAAGGTATCGCCCAGGCTAATAGGGATGAGCTGGGCCACGCGCGGGTCTTTGGCGATCTGCTGCACGGCCTCCAACGGGATGTTGCCCGGCGGCACGTCGATGTGGAACACGCCCGCCAGAATCAGCTGCATGGGGCTGCCCTTGGCGCCCACCACCGCGTCGATCCCGGCCAGATCGCGCTCAAACGCCCGGTCCATCTGTTCGCTGGTGATCCACACAAAGGTGATGCTGGCCAGGCCCAGCGCCAGCAGCAGTAAATTCAGCGCCGCAGACAAGGGGCGCGACCACAGGTAGCGGAAAGCAATTGCTACCATTTTCATAGCAACTGACGCATGTCTAAATTGCGCTGGAGGTCGATTTGGCATGTAAATGCATTTGGCAGCGCTGCCCGCACCCGCGCATCGTGGGTGGCGATGACCAGGGTGGCGTGGCAGCGCTGGGCGCAGGCCTGCAGCAGGGCCAGGGCAGATTGGGCGGCGGCATCGTCCAGGCTGGCGGTGGGCTCGTCGGCCAGGATCACTTTCGGCTGCAACAGCACGGCCCGGGCCAGGGCCACGCGCTGGGCTTGGCCGCCGGAGAGCTGGCGGGGCTTGCGCGCAGCCAATGCCCCCAGGCCCAGGGCCTCCAGCGCGCGGCGCACCGCATGTGGGTCGTCGGGCACGCCTGCGGCCCACTGGGCCATGGCCAGATTCCCGGCTACGGTGAGCGCTTCGCTCAAATGGAGTTTTTGGGGCAGGAAGCCGATAGCGCTGGCCCGCCATGCGTCGGTAGCTATTTTTTGGATAGCAGTGAGGTCCTGGCCAGCCACCGTGATCTGCCCGCTGGCAGGGCGCAGCAGGCCCGCGGCCAGCGCCAGCCAGGTGGATTTGCCCGCGCCCGACGGGCCGCGCAGCAGCAGCACAGCGCCTTGGGGGATGTCGGTATCGGGAAACTCCAGCGCCACCGCGCCGGGGTAGCGGTAACGCAACTGCGCGGTGCGGATCAACGGCGCAACCCTTGGACCGGGGCGCAGTCGCCGCAGATGCCGCGCAACGCCAGGTCGACGCTGACGCTTTGCTGGCCCAGGGTTTTCAGGGCCTGGATGGCTTTGATGGCGGCCTCGGCCAGTTCGGCATTGGTTTTGTCCATCTGGCCGGACAGTGGCAGGTCGCGGTGGCAGTGGTTGCACTCGAAGTGCGGGGCCGTGTCGGCCGCCTCTTCCATCACGGCCTGGTAGTGGCGCACGCGCTCGGCATCTACCTTGCAGCGCAGCAGGCCCACCTCGGACAGGCGGTCCAGCAGGCGGTAGAGCGTGACGCGGTCCAGGGTGATGTTGGATTCTCGGGCCAGCGCTTCTTGCACCTGGGCGTGGGTCCAGCGGCTATCGGCGTGGGCGCGCAGCCATTCGACCACCAGCCGGGCGGCATTGGTGCGGCGCAGACCGTGGGCCACCAGCAGGTCGTCGGCGGAAGTGGAAACAGTGGAAGAAGAAGTGGACGCAGAGGTCATGGCTACTCGCATTCTAAAACGCAACTGTGTTGCGATATACTTTTGCAATCGAGTTGCATTATTACCTTAAATGAAAAACCCCCGCCCCGGCTTTATGGCTTTATCGGCCCTGGCCCGATTGCTGCGCGTCATCCCCGCCCTGCTGCTTCTATGGCTGGCCGTGGCCTGGGCATCCGGGCCATGGTGACGCTGGACGGCTTGACCGTCACCTACCGCGACCGCCCCACCCTGCACGGGGTCAGCGGCCGCTTTGCGCCCGGCTCGCTCACGGCGGTGGTGGGGCCCAACGGCGCTGGCAAAAGCACGCTGCTGAAAAGCATTTTGTCGCTGCTGCCCGTGGCGCAAGGAAGCTTGAAAGTGGATGCCACGCGCTCGCGCATCGCCTATTTGCCGCAGCAGTCGGCCATCGACCGCAGCTTTCCCATCACCGTGCATGACTGTGTGCTGCTGGGGGCCTGGCAGGCGGCGGGTGCGCTGGGCGGCCTGGACAGCGCGGTGCTGGATGAGGCCGATGCGGCCTTGCACACCGTGGGCCTGTGCGGATTTGCACAGCGGCCCATCAGCGCCTTGTCGGCCGGGCAGTTCCAGCGGGTGCTGTTTGCGCGGCTGCTGCTGCAGGACGCGGACCTGATCCTGCTGGACGAGCCCTTCAACGCCATCGACAGCAAAACCACCGCCGAGCTGCTGGCCCTGGTGGCCGACTGGCATGCCCGCCAGCGCACAGTGATTGCGGTGCTGCACGACCACAGCCAGGTGCACCAGCACTTCCCGCAAACCCTGCTGCTGGCGCGCGGCGTGGTGGCCTGGGGCGACACGGCCGAGGTGCTGACCCCGCAGCATCTGGGCCAGGCCCGCCTGCTCGGCGAAAGCTGGGACGACCATCTCCATGCCGCTTGACACCATGCCCCATTTTTACGACCTGGCGGTCGCCCCCTTCGCCGACTTTCTCTTCATGCGCCGCGCACTCGTCTCGGCCCTGGCGCTGGCCCTGGGCGCGGCCCCGCTGGGCGTGTTGCTCACGCTGCGCCGCATGAGCCTGTTTGGCGAGGCGCTCAGCCATGCCATCCTGCCCGGCGTGGCGCTGGGCTTCTTGTTTTTCGGCCTGTCGGCCATCGCCATGACGCTGGGCGGGCTGCTGGCGGGCATGCTGGTGGCGGCGGTGTCCGGCCTGGTGAGCCGCGCCACGGTGCTGCGCGAGGACGCGAGCCTGGCGGCCCTGTACCTGGTGTCGCTGGCGCTGGGGGTGATGCTGGTGTCGCGCCGCGGCTCGCAGCTGGATTTGCTGCACATTTTGTTTGGCAGCGCACTGGGCGTGGATGCCAGCGGGCTGGTGCTGGTGGCCGGGGTGGCCACGCTCACCGTGGGCGCGCTGGCACTGTTTTACCGGGCGTTTCTGCTGGAGAGTTTTGACCCGGCCTACCTGCAAAGCGCCAGTGGCCGCAAAGCCGCGGTGGTGCAGCAGGGCTTTTTGCTGCTGGTCGTGTTGAACCTGGTCGCGGGCTTCCAGACCCTGGGAACGCTGATGGCCGTGGGCATCATGATGCTGCCCGCCGTGTCGGCCCGCCTGTGGCACGACACCCTGCCCGCGCAAATGCTCAACGCCGTGGCGCAGGCCGCGCTGGCCAGCTTTCTGGGCCTGCTGATCTCCTACCACCAGGACACCGCCAGCGGCCCCACCGTGATCGTTTGCGCCGGGAGCCTGTACGCCCTGTCGCTGCTGCTGGCCCCGCGCGGCTGGCTGCGCCAACACAAATTTACCAACTAGGAGTTTTTATGCTTTTTAAACGCGTTATCGCCGCACTGGCTGTAGCCATGTCCTTTGGTGCATCCGCCCAAATCCCCGTCACTACCAGCTTCAGCATCCTCGGCGATTTGGTACGGGTGGTGGGCGGCGACCGGGTGGCCGTGACCACCCTGGTCGGCCCCAACGAAGATGCCCATGTCTTCGAGCCCAAACCGGCCGATGCCAAGGCCATCCTGCAGTCGAAACTGGTGGTGACCAACGGCCTGGGCTTCGAGCCCTGGATGGGCAAGCTGGTGCAATCTGCAGGGTACAAAGGCGCCAGCGTGATCGCGTCCACCGGCGTGCAACCGCGCAAGATGGAGGATGAGGGCCGCACCATCACCGACCCGCATGCCTGGCAAAACCCGACCAACGTGGTCTTCTACGTGAACAACATCCGCAAGGCTTTGGCGCAGCTCGACCCCGCCGGAGCCGCCACGTACCAGGCCAACACCAGCGCCTATGTGGCCGAGCTGCAAGCGCTGGATGCCTGGGCCACCACCCAGTTTGCCGCCGTGCCCGCCGCCAAACGCAAGGTGATCACCTCGCACGACGCGTTTGGCTACTTTGCTGCCCACTACCAGCTGAAGTTCCTGGCCCCACAAGGCGTGTCCACCGACGGCGAGGCCAGCGCCAAACAGGTCGCCAGCTTGATCCGCCAGATCCAGCGCGAGAAGATCAAGGCCGTGTTTCTGGAGAACATGGCCAACCCCAAGCTGCTGGCGCAACTATCGAAAGAAGCCAGCGTCGTCCCCGGTGACACCTTGTATGCCGACGCGCTATCGGCCCCCGACCAGCCCGGTGCCAACTATTTGAAGATGGCACGCCACAACATCACGGCGCTGGTGGCGGGTTTGCAGAAGAACTAAGACTCCTATTTCGATAGCTACCAACGCTTATGGAATAGGCGGTAGCGGCCTATTCAGCACTTTTTTTGCACTATCCATGCCCATCACCCGCCGCCAAAGCCTGGCCCTCGCCCTCTCGTCCCCCCTGCTGCCCGCCTGGGCCGCAGCCTCTGACAAAGACACGCTGAGCGTCGTCTCCCCCTGGGAGATCAGCAGCCTGGAGCCGTCGCGCACCGGCTATGTGTTCAGCCGTTTGCAAATCACCGAAACCCTGGTCGATGTGGACCCCAGCGGCGCGCTGGTGCCCGGCCTGTCCACGGGCTGGCAGGTGTCTGCCAACCACAAGGTCTGGCGCTTTGCCTTGCGCCGGGGCGCGCGCTTCCACGACGGCAGCCCGGTCACGGCGGCCCACGTGGCCCAGCTGCTGGAGCGGGCGCACAAGGCCCCCGGCGTGCTGGGCAACACGCCACTGCAAAAAATCAGCGCAGACGGCGACAGCGTGGTGGTCGAGCTGTCCCGCCCGTTCAGCGCCCTGCCCGCCTTTCTGGCCCACACCAGCACGCAAATCCTGGCCCCCGCCGCCTATGCCGCCGATGGCACGGTGCAAGCCGTCATAGGCTCCGGCCCGTACAAAGTGACCCGCATCGAAGCGCCGCAAAAAATCGCCCTGGAACGTTTTGACGGCTGGCAGGGCCCGCGCCCGGCGATTGCCAAAGTCAGCTACCTGGCCGTCAGCCGCGCGGAGACCCGCCAGTTGCTGGCCAGCAGCGGCCAGGCGGACCTGGTCTTCACCCACGACCCGGCCAACTTCGGTCGCCTGCAAAGCGTTAAGAAGCTGCAATTCCACAGCCTGCCGATTCCGCGCGTGATGTACATCAAGGTGAACGCGGGCCACCCTTTTCTAAAAGACGTGGCGGTGCGCCGGGCCCTGAGCCTGGCGATCGACCGCGCAGGCATTGCCAGCAGCGTGCTGCGCGCCCCGCAGGCCGCCGCCACCCAGCTGTTTCCGCCGGTGCTGGGCGAATGGCATGTGCCGGGCCTGCAGCCGCTGGTGCAAGACCTGGCCCAGGCCCGCAGCCTGCTGCAATCTGCGGGCTGGGTGCCGGGTGCGGACGGCATGCTGCAACGCAACGGCAAGCCCTTCCAGGTCACCCTGCGTACCTTCTCCGACCGGCCTGAGCTGCCCGTGGTGGCCACGGCTTTGCAGGCCCAGTTCAAAGCCATCGGCATCGGCATGGCCGTGTCGGTGGCCAATTCCAGCGAGATTCCGGCAGGCCACCAGGACGGCACGCTGGAGCTGGCCCTGCTGGCGCGCAATTACGGCCTGGTGCCCGACCCCATGGGCACGCTGCTGCAAGACTTTGGAGCCCAAGGAGGCGACTGGGGCGCAATGGGCTGGACCAGCGCCCTGGTGCGCGAGTCACTGCAAACCCTGAGCAGCACCAGCGATGCCAAGCGCCAGTCCGCCCAGCGCGGAGCCATCGCCACCGTGCTACAGGCCGAGCTGCCGGTGATCCCCGTGGCCTGGTACCAGCACACCGCCACCAGCAGCAAACGCCTGGGGCAAGTCGTTATTGACCCGCTGGAGCGCAGCTACCGCATCGCGCAGATGGTCTTGGCATGAGGGCTGTGCTGATCCGCATCCTGGGCGTGGGCCTGGGCGTAGGCCTGCTGTCATTTGCCCTGCTGCAATCCCTGCCCGGCGACGCGGCCTACCGCATTGCCGCCAGCCGCTACGGCTACGACATGGTCAACACGGCAGCGGCAGAGGCCGTGCGCGCCGAGCTGGGCCTGGACCGCCCGCTGTGGCAGCAGTTGCTGGCCTGGCTGGGCAACGTGGCGCAGGGCAACTTGGGCGTGTCGCTGGTCTCCGGCGAGCCGGTGCTGGCCGCGCTGTCGCACCAATGGGGCCACACGGTGGCGCTGTCGCTGCTGGCCTGGGGCCTGGCGCTGCTGATCGGCGTGGGCCTGGGTTTGGCCACCGCCTTGCTGCAAAAGCCCTGGCTGGACCGGCTGGTGGGCCGCATGGCCGTGACGCTGCGGGCCATTCCGGCCTTTGTACTGGCCCTGCTGTTGGCCACCCTGCTGGCCGAGCACCTGGGCTGGCTGCCCGTGGCCGGGCACGGCGATGCCAGCCACTATGTGCTGCCCGCGCTCACATTGGCCTTGGCCCTGGCCCCCGGCCTGGCCCAGGTGACGCGGCACAGCGTGGCGCAGGTGCTTGCCAGCGCCTATGTGCAATTTGCCCGCACCAAGGGCCTGCCCGCCCGCTGGGTGGTGCTGCGCCATGTGCTGCGCAATAGTGCCGTGCCCATGACCGCCTTTGCCGCCACCCAGCTGGTGCTGCTGGTAGAGGGCATGGTGGTGGTGGAAACCTTTTTTGCCTGGCCCGGCATCGGCCACGCGCTGGTGCACGCCATCCTGGCGCGCGACGTGCCCATGGTGCAGGGTACGGCTTTGTGCATGGGCTTGCTGTTTGTGCTGCTGAACGCCGGGGTGGACGCGCTGTGCACCTGGCTGGACCCGAGGAGCCAGGCATGATCGCCCGCCGAATCTGCTACCTGCTTTTAGCCCTGGTGGCCGCCTGGGCCTGGCTCGTGCCGCTGCCCGACCCCGCCGCCCAAGACCTGTCGGCCAGCCTGCTGCCGCCCAGCGCCCAGCACTGGCTGGGCACCGATGCCCTGGGCCGCGAAGTGGCCGCGCGGCTGGCGCAGGCGCTGCGCATCTCGCTGTCGCTGGCGCTGGGTGCCGCCCTGCTGGCCGCCAGCCTGGGCGCGGGCCTGGGCCTGCTGGCGGCCTGGTGCCGGGGTGGGGTGGAGCGCGTGCTGCTGGCCCTGGCCGATGCCGTAGTGGCCCTGCCCGGCCTGCTGTGGGTGCTGCTGCTGTCGGCCCTGGCGCCGGGCCAGACCTGGCCGCTGTACCTGGGCCTGGTGCTCACCGCCTGGGTGGAATTCTTCCGCACCATCCGCGTGGCCGCTGCCGCCTTGCTGGGCGGGCCGCAGGTGCAGTCCAGCCGTTTACTGGGCTTTGGCCGCCTCTACATCGTGCGCCAGCATGTCTGGCCCGCGCTGCGCGGCACGCTGCTGGCACTCACCGCGCTGGCGGTATGCAACGCCGTGTTGGCGGTGTCAGCCCTGGGCTTTATCGGCATTGGCCTGCGCCCGCCGCAGGCCGAGCTAGGCCTGCTGATGACCGAGGCCATGCCCTACTACGCCGACGCACCCTGGATGCTGGCCGCACCGGTCATTCTGCTGCTGGCCACCGTGCTGGCGCTGCAAACCCTGAGTGAGAAAAAGGACGACCATGCCACTGGCACTTGAAATCAACGGTTTGACCATCACCGCCGGGGCCGAGCCGGTGGTACGGGGCATCCACCTGCAACTGCATGCGGGCGCAGCGTTTACCGTGCTGGGCGAATCCGGCTCGGGCAAATCGCTGATGGCGCAGGCCGTGATGGGCACCCTGCCCGCAGGCCTGGCTGCCAGCGGCGACATCGCCCTGTGGGGCCGCCGCCTGCTGCCCAGCGCACCACGTGACTGGGGCCGCGAGGTGGCCATGCTGCCGCAGGAACCCTGGCTTTCACTCAACCCCAGCATGCACCTGCATGCCCAGGTGGCCGAGGTGCGGCACTGTGTGCGCGGTCAGCCCTGGCATGCAGCCCGCTTGCACGCCGACCAGGCGCTGGAGCAGGTCGATTTAGGCCCGGCGCGGCACAAGTACCCGCACCAAATCTCCGGCGGCATGGGCCAGCGGCTGGCCTTTGCCGCCACCCGCGCTGCCGGGGCAAAACTGCTGATTGCCGACGAGCCCACCAAGGGCCTGGATGCCACCCTGCGCGACCAGATCGGTGCGCTGCTGCTAGGCCAATTGCAGCCCGACCAGGCCCTGCTCACCATCACCCACGACGTGGCCCTGGCCCGCCTGCTGGGCGGCACAGTGGCGGTGATGCTGAACGGCGAAATCATCGAACAAGGCCCCGCCGAGCAGGTGCTGCACACCCCCCGCCACGCCTACACCCAGGCCCTGGTGCAGGCCGAGCCCGCCCACTGGCCGCTGCTGGCGCAGCCACTGCGCCCCGGGGCCGGCATGGTGGTGCAAGGCCAGGGTTTGGGTAAAAGCTCTGGCGCACAGCGCCTGTTTGCCGGGGTGGACCTGGCCCTGCACCAGGGTGAAATAGTCGCCATCACGGCCCCCAGCGGCTGCGGCAAAACCACCCTGGGCCACATGCTGCTGGGGCTGGTGCCGCCCGACCTGGGCACGGTACGCCGCAGCCGCCAGCGCCCCCACGCCTTCCAAAAGCTCTACCAAGACCCGCCCGCCGCCTTTGCCCCGCTGCAAAGCGTGGGCGACAGCCTGAGCGATCTGGTGAAACTGCACCGCCTCAGCAGCGCCGATGCCCAGGGCCTGATGGCAGAACTGAAGCTGGACACAGCCCTGCTGGCGCGCCTGCCCAGCGAGGTCTCGGGCGGCGAGCTACAGCGCTTTGCCCTGCTACGGGTGCTGCTGCTCCAACCCGACTTCATCTTTGCCGACGAGCCCACCTCGCGGCTGGACCCCATCACCCAGCAGCGCACCTTGGCGCTGCTGTGCGCCCACACCGCCGCGCACCAGTGGGCCCTGTTGCTGGTCACGCACGATGCGGCCCTGGCCGACAAGGCTGCGCATCGGCGGGCCGAGGTGGTGTTTGGCTAACCGGGCGACCGGCCAAAGACCAGCAGCAAATTGTTGGCAGGCATGGCGACACGCTCGCGCAGCGCCAGGCCCGCCAGCGCGGCCTGCTGCTGCACATCGTCCAGTTGCCTGATGCCCCAGGCGGGGTCGCGCTGGCGCAGGTCGGCATCAAAGTCCAGGTTGCCCGCCGACGTGGGCACGCCGCGCTCCAGATACGGGCCGTAGGTGATGAGTACGCCCTGCGGTGCCAAATGCTCGGCAGCACCTTGCATCAGCGCCGCGCAGGTGGCCCAGGGGGAGATGTGCAGCATGTTGGCGCAGTAGATGGCATCGAACTTGTTCACCAGAGGCCACGGGGCCAACACGTCCAGGCGCACAGGCGGCAGCACATTCGCCACCCCGGCTTGCGCGCGCCAGTAAGCGATGGAGCCAAAGGCGTCAATCTGCGCATCGCTGGGCTGCCAGGTCCAGCCGGGCAGGCCCTGGGCAAAGCCCGCCACGTGCTGGCCGGTGCCGCTGGCGATTTCCAGGGCCGTGCCCTGGGCGGGCAAAACACGTTGCAGGACTTTCAGGATGGGCGGCAGGTTGCGCTCGGCAGCGGGGCTGTGTTGGGGTGTAAACATACAAAAGGGTTAAGCAGGCATCCAGGCCGCGCAGTGCCAGCACTGCTCAAACCCGCCCTCCACCAGTTCGCCGCAGGCGCACAGCCAGCGGTGCTGGGGTACGTTTTGCAAGTGGTGCAACAGGGTGCGGGCGCGGGTTTCCTGGGTGGGGTGGTGGATCCAGACCTCGGGCAGGCACTGGTCGGGTGGCAAATCACCGGCAATGCCGCTGAGGTACTGGCGCTGCACGCTGGCGTTAATGCCTTCAAACTGCAGCGCATCGACCCACAGCGTGGCGATGGCGAGGTTGGGGGCTTGGGTCAGGCGCAGCATGCGTTCGAGCATACGCCGCCGTGGCGGCTAAAACTATATTTTTTATAGCTGCTTGCGCTTAGCGCATAAGCACGGGAGGCCTAAAACGCTCTTAATGTTTGACTAAGTTGGCAAACGTCTTGCGAAACTTCTCTACCTTCGGCGCGGCCACCATCAGACAGTAGCCGTGGCCGGGGTGGTTCTCGAAATAGTCCTGGTGGTAGGCCTCGGCGGGCCAGTAGTTGCGCAAGGGCTGCACTTCGGTGACGACCGGTTTGCGGTAGGCGCCGCTCACCGCCAGCTCGGCCAGGAAGGTTTCGACCACGGGCAACTGCTCGGATGTGCTGGTGTAGATGCCGCTACGGTACTGCGTGCCCACGTCGTGGCCTTGCTGGTTCAGCGTGGTCGGGTCGTGGATGACAAAAAACACTTCCAGTATCTCGCGCAGGCTGATCTGCGCCGGGTCAAACTCCAGCCGCACCACCTCGTTGTGACCGGTCTCGCCGCTGCATACTTCCTCGTAGCTGGGGTTGCTGGCCTGGCCGTTGCAGTAGCCGTTCTCCACGTCCGTAATGCCCCGCACCTTCACAAACACCGCCTCGGTGCACCAAAAACATCCGCCTCCTAGGGTAATTACGTGGCGTGCGACAGGTGTGGAGGGAGTAGAGGAGGACGTGTTTTGCATAGGCTGCTTTGTACTCCATTTTTAGGAGTACGCACTTGTACACTTGAATTGTCTTCAACTTTACTGATTTAAAAGTTTGGAGCCAAAACGGGTGTTAGCGCCGATCTGTTGAGCGCAAGAAGCTATTAAAAAGTGAGCATATGGAATTGGGCGAATTCAAACCCTTGTTGACCGCGCTGGCCTTGCCGCCTGCCGCGCCCTTGTTGCTGGCATGCGTGGGGCTGCTGCTGATGCAGCGCAAAAAAGCCATGGGCGGCGTACTCTGCGTAGGGGCGCTGGGCGGGCTGTGGCTGCTGGGCTGCAACGCGGTGGCGGTGTGGCTGGCGCTCAACATCCTGCCGCAGGTGCCTGCCCTGCCCCCGGCCACGGCGACGGCAGCGCTGCAGGCGCGCCAAGTGCAGGCGGTGGTGGTGCTGGGCGGCGGCGTACAGGCCTTTGCGCCCGAGTTTGGTGCGGCCCAACCCACGGCGGACACGGCTACCCGCCTGCGCTACGGCGTGTGGCTGGCCCGCCAGTCGCAACTACCTTTGGCCTTTGCTGGTGGTGTGGGCTGGGCCAACAGCGGCACGGCCACCCCGTCCGAAGGGGCGGCAGCCCGCGCCGCCGCGTTGCAAGACTACGGCTTCGCCCTGCGCTGGGTAGACGACCAATCCCGCGACACCATAGAAAACGCCACCCAGCTGCACACCCTGCTGGCAGCAGACGGCGTGCAGCGCATCGCCCTGGTCACCCACGCCTGGCACATGCCGCGCGCGCAGCTGGCGTTCGAGCGGGCCGGATTTACCGTGACCCCCGCGCCCACCGGCTTCACCCTGCCGCAGCAGCGCAGCCTGATGGAATGGCTGCCCACCGGCCACGGCCTGCAATCGTCGCGCGAGGTGCTGCGCGAGTGGCTGGCGCTGCGGGTGGGGCTGTTAGTGGCAAAGCCCCTGCATTGACGCTGGCCGGGGGCACGGGCTACATTAATAACCCGCTAGTCAGTAACCCATGCCCACCCCCCTATCCTCCACGCCAGCCGAACCCCAAGCCAAGCGCGCGCGCCGCAAGGAAGCGCGGCCCGGCGAGCTGCTGGCGGCAGCGCTGGACCTGTTTGTAGAAAAAGGCTTTGCCGCCACCCGGGTAGAAGAAGTGGCCCAACGCGCCGGGGTGTCCAAGGGCACGCTGTTTTTGTACTTTCCCAGCAAGGAAGAGCTGTTCAAGGCCGTGGTGCGGCAAAGCCTGTCGGCCCGGTTTTTTGAGTGGAGCGCCGAGGTAGACGATTTCACCGGCAGCAGCGCCGACCTGCTGCGCCACGGCATGCTGAGCTGGTGGGAGCGCGTGGGCAACACCCAGGCATCGGGCATGACCAAGCTGATGCTGACCGAAGCGCACAACTTCCCCGAAATGGCCGCTTTCTACCAAACCGAAGTCGCACAGCCCTACCAGGCCCTGGTACGGCGCATATTGCAGCGCGGCATGGATAGCGGCGAGTTCGCCCCGGTGGACCCGGACCTGGCCACCTACAGCGTGACCGCGCCGCTGATTTTTCTGGCCATGTGGAAACACTCCATGGGCAACCACCCCTGCGCTCCGGCGGCGCTGGACCCGCAGGCCTATCTGGCCTCGCAACTCCATATTCTGTTGAACGGGCTGCGCGTGCGGCCCCCACAGGTTCCTTTATGAAACCCTGGATAAAGTGGGCCACTGTGGCCGTGGTCGCGATGGTGCTGGTAGGCGGCATCGCCCGCGCCGTTATCACCCGCCAGCAAGCACTGCCCGCTGTGGCCGCCGCGCTGGCCAAACCCGCCAACGCCATCGAGCTGGCCGGCAGCGACGTGGTGTTGGCCCAAACCCGCACCCTGGCCCAGGGCCTGCCCATCTCCGGGGCCTTGAAAGCGTCAGATTCCGCCGTGGTCAAGGCCCGGGTGGCCGGGGAGCTGCAAGGCCTTACCGTGCGTGAGGGCGACAGCGTGCAGGCCGGGCAGGTGCTGGCCCGCATTGCGCCCACCGAGGTGCAGGCCCGGCTGCAGCAGGCCGTGGAGCAAGCCGGTGCAGCCCAGGCCCAGATCGACATAGCCCAGCGCCAGTTTGCCAACAACCAGGCCTTGGTAGACCAGGGCTTCATCTCCAAAACCGCGCTGGATGCCTCGCAGGCCACTTTGAACGCCGCCCAGTCCACCCACCGCGCGGCGCTGGCCGCCGCCGCGGTGGCGCGCCAAACGGTGGCCGATGCGGTGCTGCGCGCGCCCATCTCGGGCGTGGTGTCCCAGCGCCTGGCCCAGCCGGGCGAACGCGTGGCGCTGGACACCCGGGTGCTGGAGATTGTGGACATCCGCCGCATGGAGCTGGAGGCCTCGGTCAGCGCCGCCGACGCGGTGGCCCTGCGGGTGGGCCAGACGGCGCAACTGCACATCGAAGGCAGCGCGTCGGATGCCCAGATCGCCGCCACCGTGGCGCGCATCAACCCCAGCACCCAGGCGGGCAGCCGCAGCGTGCTGGTGTACCTGGCCGTGGCACCCGCGCCCGGCCTGCGCCAGGGCCTGTTTGCCGAGGGCACGCTGGGCACGGCGCAAGTCGCCGCGCTGGCCGTGCCGGTGAGCGCACTGCGCACCGACAAGCCCCTGCCCTATGTGCAGGTGGTTGCCAACGGCAAAGTGTTGCACCAGACCGTAGTGCCCGGTCTGCGTGGCCAGGTAGGCACCGAGACGATGGTGGCCGTGACCGGGCTGGCGGATGGCGCGCAGGTGGTCCAGGGCAGCCTGGGCGCGCTGGCCGAAGGCACGCCCGTCACCTTTACTAAAGTGCGGTAGCCGCCTATGTGGTTCACCCAGGTCAGCCTGAAAAACCCGGTTTTCGCCACCATGGTGATGCTGGCCCTGGTGGTACTGGGCGCTTTCTCGTACCAGCGCCTGCAGGTGGACCAGTTCCCCAACATCGACTTCCCGGTGGTGGTGGTCACGGCGGAATACCCCGGGGCCTCGCCCGACATCGTGGAGAGCGAGGTCACCAAGAAGATCGAAGAAGGCGTGAACGCGATTGCCGGTGTCAACACCCTCACCTCGCGCAGCTACGAAGGCCAGTCGGTCGTCATCATCGAGTTCCAGCTCTCGGTGGATGGCCGCAAGGCCGCCGAGGACGTGCGCGAAAAAGTGGCCGCCGTGCGCCCGCTGCTGCGCGACGAGGTG
The DNA here is from genome assembly GCA_963513125.1 of uncultured Albidiferax sp. Classification (GTDB taxonomy): domain Bacteria; phylum Pseudomonadota; class Gammaproteobacteria; order Burkholderiales; family Burkholderiaceae_C; genus Rhodoferax_B. The sequence goes on along the minus strand of CAUPPH010000005.1, from coordinate 132,211 downwards.
AAAGAGCCACGCGTGCTGCGATTCGACCCGAGCAGCCGCGCCGTCTGGTCGCTCGCGGTCATTCCCGATGCCAGCAAAGGCAAGGCCCTGAGCGCGATTGAACTCACCAACTGGGCCGACCAGGTGCTGAAAAAACGCCTGCAAAACGTGCGCGGCGCGGGTTCGGTCACGCTGGTGGGCGGCACCCAGCGCCAAATCAACATCTACCTGCAACCCCGCGCCATGGAAGCCCTGGGCGTGACGGCAGACCAGGTGGTCAACGCGGTACGCAGCGAGAACCAGAACCTGCCGCTGGGGGCGATCCGCAACCTGGCGCAGGAGCGGGTGGTGCAGATCGACGCGCGCATGCAGCGCCCGGAAGACTTTGGCCAGATCATCGTGGCCCGCAAGAACGGCCTGGTGCGCGTGGACCAGATAGCCAGCGTGGTAGACGGCGCGCAGGAAATCGATTCCCTGGCGCTGTACAACGGCCAGCGCACCCTGCTGCTGAGCGTGCAGAAGTCGCAGGACGAAAACACCATCGAGGTGGTCGATGGGCTGAACAAGGCCATTGCCGAGCTCACCCCCCAGTTGCCGCCCGGCCTGCGGCTGGAGCCCATCACCGATGCGGCCCGGCCCATCCGCGTGGCGGTGGACAACGTGCGCAAGTCGCTGTTCGAAGGCGCGGCGCTGACCATCCTGATCGTGTTCTTGTTTTTGAACTCCTGGCGCTCCACGGTGATCACCGGGCTGACGCTGCCGATTGCGCTGATCGGCACCTTTTTGTTCATGAACATCTTTGGCTTCACCATCAACATGATCACGCTGATGGCGCTGAGCCTGTGCGTGGGCCTGCTGATCGACGATGCCATCGTGGTGCGCGAGAACATCGTGCGCCACCTGCAAATGGGCAAAACCCCCTACCAGGCCGCGCTGGAGGGCACGCAAGAGATTGGCCTGGCGGTGCTGGCCACTACGTTCTCTATCGTGGCGGTGTTTTTGCCGATCGGTTTCATGGGCGGCATCATCGGCAAGTTCTTCCATGAATTTGGCATCACCATCGTGGCGGCAGTGCTGATCTCGATGTTTGTGAGCTTTACGCTGGACCCGATGCTGTCCAGCATCTGGCACGACCCGGCTGTGGAGGCGCATGGCCAGCACCACCCGCCCGTGGGCATCTACGACAAGACGATTGGCCGCGTGACCCAGTGGTTCGAGCGCGCCACCGACCGGCTGGCCGATGGCTACCAAACCATCCTGCGCTGGGCACTGAGGCACAAGCTCAGCACCCTGGCCGGGGCGCTGGCCATTTTTGCCACCAGCCTCTTCATGGTGCCGCTGCTGGGCACCGAATTTGTGCCCAAGGCCGACTTCTCGGAAACCACGCTGAATTTCTACACCCCGGTGGGCTCGTCGCTGGAGGTGACCGAGGCCAAGGCCCGCCAGGTCGAGTCCATCGTGCGCGAGTTCCCCGAGGTGCGCTACACCCTGGCCACGCTCAACACCGGCAACGCGGCGGGCAAGATGTACGCGTCGGTCTACATTCGGCTGGTGGACCGCAAGGCCCGCAACCGCAGCGTGGACGACATGGCCAGCATCCTGCGCGAGCGCCTGCGCAGCGTGCCGGGCATTACCGTGACCCACGTAGGCCTGCTGGACGCGGTGGGTGGCAACAAGCAGGTGGAGTTCTCGCTGCAGGGACCGGACCTGCGGGTGCTGGAGCGGCTGTCGCGCGAAATCAGCGACAAGATCCGCCACATCCCCGGCCTGGTGGACCTGGACTCCAGCGTCAAACCCGACAAGCCCACCGTGCACGTGGAAGTGCGCCCCGAGGCCGCCAGCGACCTGGGACTGGGCGTGGCCAGCATCGCCAGCCAGTTGCGCACCCTGGTGGCCGGGCAAACCGTGGGCAACTGGCGCGCCCCCGACGACCAAACCTACGATGTGAACGTACGCTTGGCCCCCGGCGCCCGCAGCACCGCCGAAGACCTGCAGCGCCTGCCCTTCATTACCGCCACCAACGCCGACGGCAGCGCGCGCGTGGTGCGGCTGAACCAGGTGGCCCGCATCAGCGATGCCACCGGCCCGAACCAGATCAACCGCCGCAACATGGCGCGCGAGGTGTCGGTCAACGCCAACGTCTACCTGCGCTCGGCGGGCGAAGTGTCCAACGACATCCGCAGCGTGCTGGACGGCATGGCCCTGCCGCCCGGTTACCGCTACCAGTTCAGCGGCTCCACCAAGAACATGGCCGAGGCCTTTGGCTACGCCATCTCGGCCCTGGTGCTGGCGGTGCTGTTCATCTACATGATTCTGGCCAGCCAGTTCAAGAGCTTTTTGCAGCCGCTGGCGCTGATGACCGCCCTGCCCCTGACGCTGATTGGCGTGGTGCTGGCGCTGTTGCTGTTCCAGTCCACGCTGTCGATGTTTTCGGTGATCGGCGTGGTGATGCTGATGGGCCTGGTGACCAAGAACGCGATTTTGCTGGTGGACTTTGCCATCCGCGCCAGGGACGACGGCATGGAGCGCTCCGAAGCGCTTTTGCTGGCCGCCAAGGTGCGCCTGCGCCCCATCCTGATGACCACACTGGCCATGATTTTTGGCATGGTGCCGCTGGCCTTTGCGCTCAGCGAAGGCTCCGAGCAGCGCGCCCCCATGGGCCAGGCGGTGATGGGCGGTGTCATTACCTCGTCGCTGCTCACGCTGGTGGTGGTGCCGGTGGTGTATTGCTACATGGATGACCTGGCGGTGTGGCTGCAACGTAAATGGACGGCAAAACGCCCGGTCATGCCACTTTCCCCCCCTAAAATCTAACGCTAACCTTGCACTTGAACCCAAACACCACCATGACCACCACCGCCCAGCTTGAACAGTTCCGCTTCAACATGATCGAACAGCAAATTCGCCCCTGGGATGTGCTGGAGCCCGCCGTGCTGGCCCTGCTGCACACCGTCAAGCGCGAGAAGTTTGTGCCTGCCGCGAACCCGACCCTGGCCTTTGCCGACCTGGAGATCCCGCTGCCCGGTGGCCAGTGCATGCTGGCTCCCAAGGTAGAGGCCCGCGCCCTGCATGACCTGAAGGTCCAGAAACACGAGAAAGTGCTGGAAATCGGCAGCGGCTCGGGCTACATGGCCGCCCTGCTGGCCGCCAGCGCCCACAGCGTGCTGTCCCTCGAAATCCTGCCCGAACTCGCCACCCTGGCGCGCAACAACCTGCGCAATGCCGGCGTGCGCAACGTCGAAGTCCGCCAGGCCGACGGTGCCCAGGGTGCGGCCGCCGACGGCCCGTTTGATGTCATTGTGCTCAGCGGCTCGGTAGCGGCAGTGCCTGAGGCCATCAAGGCCCAGCTCAAGGTGGGTGGCCGCCTGTTTGCCGTGGTCGGCCAAGAGCCCATGATGCGCGCCAACTTTGTCACCCGCACTGGCGACACCAGCTACACCACCACCCAGCCCTGGGACACCGTGGCTCCGCGCCTGGTGCACTTTGCCGAGCCTTCGAAGTTCTCGTTTTAATCCATAGCGCACCCATGATTGCCCAAATCACCCCCACCGACCTGCCCCAGTGGCTGCAAGGCCAGACCGCCCCCGTGGTGCTGGATGTACGCGAACCCGGTGAATGGCAGGCCGCCAGCGTGCAGCCCGACGGCTTCACCCTGGTACAGCTCTCGATGGGCGACATCCCCGCCCGCCTGGCCGAGCTGGACCCGCACCAGCCGATTGCCTGCCTGTGCCACCACGGCGCACGCAGCCAGCGCGTGGCGCAGTTTCTGGTGCAAAACGGTTTTGACAACGTGGTGAATATCGCCGGTGGCATCGACGCCTGGTCGCTGCAACGCGATGCGGGTGTGCCCCGCTACTGAACACCTGAAATTGGAAATGACAAGGATGACCATGCAACGCTTTCCGCTCGCCTCCTGCACTTTGGCCCTGCTGGCCGTTTTCTCTGGCGCGGTACAAGCGCAAAGCCTGGTCGATCTGTACGATGCCGCCCGCACCACCGACTCCACCTACCAGTCGGCCAAGGCGCAGTACGACGCAAACCTGGCCAAGGCCGACCAGGCCAAGGCCGGCATCTTGCCCAGCGTGGGCCTGTCCGCCGGGCTGAACCGCAGCCTGCTCGAAGGCCGTCACCCCAGCTTCGACAAAAACTACACCACCCAAACTGCCACCCTGAGCGGCTCGCAGCCCCTGTACCGCCCGGCCAACCGCATCACCTACGAGCAGGGCAAAAAGCTGATCGATGTGGCCGAAGCCCAGCTCCAGGTGGCCGAACAAGACCTGGTGGTGCGCGTCGCCCAGGCCTACTTCGACGTGCTGGCGGCCCAGGACACACTCGCCTTTGTGCGGGCCCAGAAAACCGCCGTGGGCGAGCAACTGGCCTCCGCCAAGCGCAACTTCGAAGTGGGCACCGCCACCATCACCGACACCCGCGAAGCCCAGGCACAGTTCGACCTGGTGCGTGCGCAAGAAATTGCCGCCGACAACGACGTGGTCGTCAAGCGCCTGGCGCTGGACACCCTGGCCAGCAAGACCAACGTCCAGCCGGTCCCACTGGCCCAGCCGGTGGTCTTGCCCGCGCTGCAGGCCGCCGACATCAGCACCTGGGTACAGCAGGCCGAAACCCTGCAGCCCAACGTGCTGCAAGCCGTGCTGGCACTGGAAGTGGCCCGCCTGGAAACCCAGAAGGCCAAGGCATCCAACCTGCCCACGCTGGACCTGACGGCGGGCTACAACATCAACCGTTACCCCAATGGCACCACCAGCGCCCAGCCCGGTTCGCGCACCAACACTGCCCAGATCGGGCTGAGCTTCAACATCCCGCTGTTTGCGGGCTATTCCATCCAGAACCGCATCCGCGAAACCCTGTCGCTGGAAGACAAGGCCCAGGCCGACCTGGATGCCGCCCGCCGCGCCGTCACCCAGGCCACCCGCGCCGCGTTCTACGGCGTGCTGTCGGGCGTAGGCCAGGTCAGCGCCCTGGAGGCCGCCGAAACCTCCAGCCAGATCGCGCTGGATGCCAACAAGCTGGGCTACCAGGTGGGTGTGCGCATCAACATCGACGTGCTGAACTCGCAAAGCCAGTTGTTCCAGACCAAGCGCGACCTGGCGCTGGCCCGGTACAACGTGCTGCTGGGCAGCCTGAAACTGCGCCAGGCCAGTGGCAGTTTGAAGCCGGAAGACCTACAGGCAGTGAATGCACTGCTGGTGCGCTGATTGCTATATAAATAATAGCTTCTCGCGCAGGTTCGATATGCGCCAGAGGCTGTTTTCATCTAAAAACCACCTCCTACCCGCTGCAGGTTGCCACCCCTCCCCAGTGCGGCGACATCGGCGGGCAGGTGTGGAATTCCCTACGGATCAAGCCAGCGCGTCTTTCCTTCGAAAGCCCACAGCGGCCTCCATCAATTGGCGGGTGTAGGGCTGGGTAACCCGGCTGGCGGCCAGGTCGCTGGATGCCAGCATCTCCACCGTCTGGCCGCGCTGCATCACCATCAGGCGCTGGCACAGGTGCGTGACCACGGCCAGGTCGTGGCTGACCATGATGAAGGTCAGGCCGCGCCGGGCGCGCAGGGTCTCCAGCAGGTTCAACACCTCGGCCTGCACCGAGGCATCCAGGGCCGAGGTGGGTTCGTCCAGCAGCAGAATCTGCGGCTCCAGAATCAGGGCGCGGGCGATGGCAATGCGCTGGCGCTGCCCGCCTGAGAGCTGGTGCGGGTAGCGGAAGCGGAATCCCTGGCCCAGGCCGACTTCGTCCAGCGCGCGCTCGATGCGCTCTTGCTCGTCCCCCAGCCCATGGATGGCCAGCGGCTCGGCCAGCAGGCGGTCCACCGTGTGGCGCGGGTGCAGCGAACCGTAGGGGTCCTGGAACACCATTTGCACCAGACGGCGGAATGGCTTGCTGCCTGGCAAGGGCTGGGGAGCAGGCCCCAACAGTTGCACGGTGCCGGTTTCCCGCTTCGCCAGCCCGCAGATGGCGCGAAGAACGGTGGATTTGCCCGAGCCTGATTCGCCCACAATGCCAAAACTCTCGCCCGCCTGCACGGTGAATGTGGTGTCGGCCACGGCCACAAAGCCGTCGAAGCTGACGCGCAGGTTTTTGACCTCCAGGCCCACAGACGCACTCATAAAGCCCACTCCGGTTGCCGGTTCAACGTAGGCAGCGGGTGCCGGTTGTCGCCGAGTTGCGGCAGGCAGTTCAACAGGCCCAGGGTGTAGGGGTGCTTAGCCTGCGCCAACCCGCCCGCAGGCAGCTCTTCGACCACCCGCCCGGCGTACATCACCAGAATACGGTCGCAAAAGGTGGACACCAGGCGCAGGTCGTGCGACACAAAAATCAGGCCCATGCCGCGCTGCACCACCAGCGCGTCCAGAATCGCCAGCACCTGGAGCTGCACGGTCACGTCCAGGGCCGAGGTGGGTTCGTCGGCAATCAACAAATCCGGGTTGGCGATCAGCATCATGGCGATCATGGCGCGCTGACCCATGCCGCCCGACACCTCGTGCGGGTACAGCTGGTACACGCGGGCCGGGTCGTCGATCTGCACCTGCTCCAGCGCCGCCAAGGCCTGCTTTTTGGCCTGGGCGTTCGATACCTTGCTGTGCGCCTGCAGCGTCTCGACGATCTGGTCGCCGATGCGCATCACCGGGTTGAGTGAAAACTTCGGGTCTTGCAGCACCATGGCGATGCGGCCTCCGCGCAGGGTACGGCGCTCCTGGGCACTGCAATGCAGCAAATCCGTGCCCTTGAATGCCAGGCGCTTGGCGGTGACCCGGCCCTCGGGTGCCGTCAGGCCCAGAATCGCCCGGCCCGTCTGCGACTTGCCCGAACCCGATTCGCCCACGATACCCAGCCGCTCCTTGCCCAGCGTGAACGACACACCGCGCACCACCTCCACCCAGCCGCCCTCGCGGTTGGGAAAGGCCACCCGCAGGTCATCAACCACCAACAGGGGTTCCGTCATTTCACGCCTTTCGGGTCCAGCGCATCCCGCAAACCATCACCCACCAGATTGAAGGCCAGGCTGACCAGGAAAATCGCCGCCCCCGGTGCCGCCGCCACCCACCATTGGTCGAGCACGTACTGGCGGCCATTGGCAATCATCGCGCCCCACTCGGGTGTGGGCGGCTGCGCGCCCAGGCCCAGAAAGCCCAGCCCGGCGGCGGTGAGGATGATGCCCGCCATGTCCAGCGTGACCCGCACGATCACCGAAGACAGGCACAGCGGCATGATGTGGTGCAGCACGATGCGCCAGGGCGACGCGCCGATGAGCTGCACGGCGGCAATAAAGTCGGTCTGGCGCACGGTCAGCGTCTCGGCCCGGGCCATGCGCGCATACGGCGGCCAGGCGGTGATGGCAATGGCGATCACCGCGTTCTCGATGCCAGGGCCCAGTGCGGCCACAAAGGCCAGCGCCAGGATCAGCCGGGGAAAGGCCAGAAAAATATCGGTGATACGCATCAGCGCCGCATCCACCATTCCCCCTGCATAGCCCGCCACCGTGCCCACCAGCAGTCCGATGGGCGCGGCCAGCACAGCCACCAGTACGACCACCATCAAGGTGATGCGCGAGCCATGGATGAGGCGCGACAGGATGTCCCGCCCCTGGTCGTCCGTGCCCAGCCAGAACAGCTGCGAGGGTGGCAGCAGCCGCGTGGTGCGCAAATCGCCCACGGTGGGCGAGTACGGCGCGATCCACGGGGCCAGCAAGGCCACCAGCACCAGCGTCAGCACGATGGCCAGGCCCAGCACCGCCAGCCGGTTACGCAGAAAGATGCGCCAGGCACCATAGGCCCGGCCCCAGGCAGCCTGGCGGCGCGAGGCGGGCCGGTCGCTCATCAGCCAGTCATGCAAATTGCTTGTGCTCATCGGAAAGTTATCGGGTTCTGGTCCGGGGGTCTAAAGTTTTGTAGAGCAGGTCCGACAGCAGGTTCAGGCCAATAAAAATCGAGCCCACCACGATGGTGCCGCCCAGCACTGCGTTCATGTCAGCGTTTTGCAGCGAATTGGTGATGTACAGGCCCAGGCCGGGCCAGGCGAATACGGTCTCGGTCAACACCGAGCCCTCCAGCAGGCCCGCGTACGACAGGCTGATCACCGTGACCAGCGGCACCATGGCGTTGCGCAGCGCATGCCGCCAGATGATGCGCGTCTCGCTCAGGCCCTTGGCGCGGGCGGCCACGATGTACTCCTGCCCCAGCTCGTGCAGCATGAAGGAGCGCGTCATGCGGCTGATGTAGGCCAGCGAAAAATAGCCCAGCAGCGAGGCCGGCAGAATCAAATGCGACAGCACATTGCCAAACGCGTCCCACTGCCCGGCCATGGCCGCGTCCAGCAGCAGCAGGCCGGTCACGGGGGTCAGGGTGTATTCATAGACCACATCGATGCGCCCCGGCCCGGCCACCCAATCCAGCTTGGCGTAGAACAGCACCAGCCCCATCAGCCCCAGCCAAAAGATCGGCACCGAATAGCCCACCAGGCCCATCACCCGCACGATGTGGTCCACCACGCCGCCCCGGCGAACGGCAGCCCATACGCCCAGCGGCACGCCAAAACCCACGCCAATGATGATGCCCAGCGTGGCCAGCTCAAAGGTGGCGGGAAAGGCACGGCGGATGTCGTCCATCACCGGGTGCGAGCTCAGCACCGAGGTGCCGAAGTCGCCGCGCAGCACCTTGCTGATGTAGATGGTGAACTGCTCCCACAGCGGCTTGTTGAAGCCCATCTCTTCGCGCACCCTGGCCACCAGCTCGCCCGAGGCCCGGTCGCCCACGATGGCCAGCACCGGGTCGATGGGCATGACCCGGCCAATGAAGAAGGTGACGGCCAGGAGGCCCAGGTAGGTCAGGACGATGACGACCGCAAACCGGCCCAGGGCCTGGAGTTTTCGCATGCAGGTTTAACGCTTGCTGGCGGTGAACATGTAGTCCGAGCCGAACGTGGGGCCGAGCTTGAAGCCCGCCACGTTGCTGCGCACGGCAGCCACTTCCACCTGCTGGTACAGCATGATGAAGGGGCTGGTCTTGCGGAACTCGGCCTGCATGTCTTCATAGATCTTCTTGCGCTTGCCGGTGTCGCGCTCCACCACGGCGGCATCGGCCATTTTTTCCAGCTCGGGGGCCACCCAGGCATTGCGCCAGGCCAGGGGCTTGGCCTTGGCATCGTCGCTGTTGTCAGAGTTCTGCACAAAGGTGGCGTTGCTGTGCGGGTCCCAGTAGTCGGCACCCCACTGGCCGATGTACATGTCGTGGGTGCGGGCGCGGTACTTGGTAAGCACCTGCTTGCCGTCGCCGGGGATGATTTCGATGTCGATGCCCGCGCGCTTGGCGTTTTGCTGGAAGGACTCGGTGATGCCCTGCACCGGCTGGATGGTGCGCATGTCGATGGTCACCTTGAAGCCATTGGGCAGCCCAGCCTTGACCAACAGGGCCTTGGCCTTGTCCACGTCCAGCTTGTACGGGTTGACCGTGCTGGCACCCAGCAGGCCCACGGGCAGGAAGTTTTGGTCTACCGTGCCGATGTTCTTGATCAGCGTGTCGCCGATGGCCGCGTAGTCCACCAGCCATTTCATGGCCTCGCGCACCTCGGGCTTGGCCAGGTTGGGGTTCTTCTGGTTCAGGCTGATGTAGTAGACCGTGCCCTTGGGGGCCGACTCGATCTTGATGTCCTTGTTGCTGGCCATGGCGGCCAGGTCCTGCGGAGCCAGGTTGCGGGCCATGTCGATGTCGCCCTTTTCCAGCAGCAGGCGCTGGGTGCTGGATTCCTTGATGTGGCGGTACAGCACGCGGGCCAGCGGGGCTTTTTTGCCGTAGTAGCTGTCGTTGCGCTCCAGCGCCACCACTTCGTTGGCCCGCCATTCGCGCAGCTTCAAGGGGCCGGACCCGGCGTAATGCGTCTTGAGCCAGGCATAGCCCAGGTCGCCCGCCACCTCGTTGGCTAGCACCAGCTTTTTATCCACCACCGCGCCCACGTCGGCGGTCAGGCAGTTCATGACAAACGACGGGGCGTAGGCCTTGTCGGTTTCCAGCGTCATGGTCAGCGCTCCGGTGGCCTTGATCTTGTCTTTGACGTTGGTTTTGTTGAAACCGAACTGGGTGAGGATGAAGGCCGGGGATTTATCGAGCAGCACCGCGCGTTGCAGCGAGAAAGCCACGTCATCCGCCGTGAGCGGGTTGCCGGACGCAAACTTCAAACCGGGCTTGAGCTCGAAGCTGAAGGTCTTGCCGTCGGCCGACACGGTCCAGGACTTGGCGATGTCGTTGACGAGTTTGGACGGGTCGCTGACATCCAGCCGCACCAGCCGGTCGTAGGTATTGCCCATCACCTCGCTGGCCGAGATTTCAAACACCTCGGCCGGGTCCATGGTGATGATGTCGTCAAACGCAAAGGCCACCACCAGCGTGTCTTTCGGTGTGGCGGCCAGGGCCGGAGCCAAGCCGTAGCCCAAAACCAGGGTCGAGGCCACGGCTGCGGCCAGCGTGCGGCGGGAAACTACGGGTGTCGTGAAACGCATCTGAACATCCTTTGGGTTAACGAGAAACAACTTTTATGGCTCGCGGTGCTCTGCACCCGAGTCCATAAAAGTTGGTGGCAAAAACTACTCTGAAGACCTGCGCAAGAAACATGCTAACTAGAACGCATCGGGCTCAAATCGCCTAACGCTCCACTGTCGATCAGGCCGTAGTGGCCGGGCAGCGCGTAGTGCCACCACTCGTGAGGCAGGTGCTTGAAGCCCGCGTCTTCCATCACCCGCAGCAACAGCAGGCGGTTGGCCTGCGCCTGGGCGGAGACCTGTTCACTGAAATGGTGCGATGCGGCGCTCATGTCGTCAAAACCCGTGCCCATGTCCAGCTCGGCGCCCTGTGCGTCCACCAGGGTCAGGTCGACCGCCGTGCCGCGCGTGTGGTTGGAGCCGATGGCGGGGTCGGCTACATAGGCCTGGTCGGGCGCGGTTTCCCACAGCAGCACCTGCGCCTCGTGCGGACGGAAAGCATCGAATATTTTCAGCCGCAGACCCGATTCCGCTGCCAGCAGCACGGCCTTGCGCAGACAGGCTTCGGCATCGCGGTGCAGCAGGCAGTGGGCACGGTCGTAAATGGGGCGGCCCGCGACGTTGTTGGCGGTGGCGTAGGCCAGGTCAAGCACGATGCCATGGGTTTCCGGATGGACCTGGACGAGGGGATGGGGCATGGGCAAAATTTAATAAAAAAGAAGGCGTTCGTGCTGTTTGCACCTGCACCTATAGCTACTTATCTTATAGCAAATGGCCTGGAACTTGCATCCGTAAAAACGCCCAGTCCGGCAGGGCGACAGAAGTGATCGTCTCCAAAGTACGGATGTTTTTCCAATTGAAAACAGCGTATAAAAATGCCCCGTTTTGTATGTAACACTACGCGCGGCAACCAGCCCAGCAACCGTGGCCCAACATTCACCCAACAGGGATTTCCGTGAAGCGCTTTGTCATCTCTTTGGTACTGGGTGTCTTGTGCACCCTACCCTGCCGCGCCCAAACCGACGTCGGATTGATCCGCCTGGCCACCCTGGAATGGCCGCCCTACAACGGCCTGCTGCTGCCCCAGGGCGGGCTGTCCACGCACATCACATCGGTAGTGGCCAAGGCGGCTGGTTACCGCCTGCTCAGCGCCTCGTTCGACTGGGCTACGGCCGTGCAAAAGGGTGAAACCGATCCCCACTTTGATGGCTACTTTCCCGAGTACTACAGCAAGGAACGGGAGCAGGCCTGCCATTTGTCCCAATCCATCGGCAGCAGCATGCTGGGCTTGGCCACCCTGCGAAGCAACCCGATCAACTGGAGTGCCGTCGCCGACCTGACCCCCTACCGGCTGGGGGTGGTCGATGGATACCTCAACGGCGAGGCCCTGGACCAGGCCATCCAGTCCCAGCAGCAGCCGGTGGAAACCGTGGTCAGCGATGCCATCAACATCCAGAAACTACGCACCGGCAAAGTGCGCGGCATTGTGGTGGACAAAAACGTGCTGAACTACACCCTGTCGCGCACCGGCGGCGCAGAACAGATATTGTTCAATCCCCGACCGATTGCGCAACTGAGCCTGCACGTGTGCTTCAAGCGCAGCCCCGCCGGTTTGCGCATGCGCGATGCCTTCGACGCGGCCTTGAAGCTACAGAATCCGGTACAGCTGGAAAGCAAATATTTCAGTAGGTTTCCGGTGGTCCGCTGAACCCGGCCGACACGCCTGCAGGCTACTGCATGGCCTGGGCAGAGGCCGGTGCCACGGGGGTGGTCGGCAAAGGGGCCGGTTCTTCGGCCATGGGTGCCATGACGCGCTGGCCCGCTGGCAGCGGCAGCAGTGCCGAGGCATCTGCTGGCCCCATGCCCCAGGTAAATGCGGCCGGCCCTTGCTCGGTGGTGCCGGTGCCGAAGCCACGCAGTGGATCGGCGGCAGTAAACGCCATGCGCAGATGCACACCCCCTTCGCAATGCAAGGCTAGGCTACCCGCGGCCGTGGCGGTGTAGCGCAGGTCACCCACGCAGCTCTGGCGGGGCTGGCTGGCCGCCAGCCGCAGCGTGCCGCCGGAGCGGTCCAGGAAAATAGTGGCTTGGCCTTCGAGCAGCACACCGTTGACCACGGCATAGGCAGGCACGCTGCTGGCCATCCAGCCCTGCAAGCGGGACTCCATCTTGGCGCAGCCCATCAAGGCCAAGCTGGTTGCAAGTGCAGGAAAAAGTGCTTTCATCGCGCGATGGTAGCCCTGGGGCCAGGGGCTTAAGCGCGAGGAAGCGGCTGCAAACCAGGCTATTTACGCGCTTAGAACCGATTCAGCTCAATCGTCGTCCGCTGGGTCCAGTGCGGGGAATAGCACCTCGGTGTAGCCCAGTTGCGTCAAATCCCGCATGCGCGTGGGGTACAGCCTGCCGATCAGGTGGTCGCACTCGTGCTGCACCACGCGGGCATGGAAGCCGTCCACCGTGCAGTCGATCGGGTCGCCGTACTGGTCAAAACCGGTGTAGCGGATGCGCGACCAACGTGGCACCAGCCCACGCAGGCCGGGCACCGACAGGCAACCCTCCCAGTCGTCCTCCTGCGCATCGCCTATCGGGGTGATCACGGGATTGATCAGCACCGTGGGCGGCACAACGGGCCGGTCCGGGTAGCGCGGGTTCACATCGCGCGTGCCAAACACCACCAGCTGCAAATCCACCCCGATCTGCGGTGCCGCCAGCCCCGCGCCGTTGACCGAGCGCATGGTGTCCAGCATGTCGGAGATGAGCAGATGGAGTTCGTCGGTGTCGAATGCGGTCACCGGCTGGGCCGTGCGCAGCAGGCGCGGGTCGCCCATTTTGAGGATGGTGTGGAGGGTCATGCTTGTTTTGGAATGGCTTGCAGCGCTGGCAGCAAGTTCGGAACATCGGTGGTCACGATGCTCCACAGGGTGTCGTTGTCGATGCCCAAGTAGCCATGGATCAACCGATTGCGCGTGGCAATCACCATGCGCCACGGAATCTCGGGGTGGGCAGCGCGCACTGTGTCCGGAATGTGGGTTGCCGCTTCACCGATCAGTTCAATATTGCGCACCGTGGCATCGAAACGCATGGCATCGCCGACGAATTGGCTTTGGTCCAGACCGTGGGTAAAAGCCAGCACCCGCTGGCAAAAACCCACCATGTCGTCCAGATAAAACCGCCATTCGCGGCCCTGTGGGACATCAGACATGCACGGCATCCCGTTCCACATAAGGCCGCAGCTCCGGGCGCAAGGCTTTGTCGGTTACCAGATCCACGGGACAACCCAACAGGTCCTCCAGGTAAAACTGAACCCCGAAATAGCGGTCCGAGGTGGCTGGTCCGTCGAAGGTGACGAGAACGTCCACGTCGCTGCGGGCCGTGGCGGTATCGCGGGCCATGGAGCCAAACAACGCCAGTTGGACCACACCGAACAGGCGGGCCAAATTGGCTTTGTGTTGGGTCAATAGCCCGAGAGTGGTTTGGCGGTCCATGGCGGCAGTTTAGTCTGTCGCACCATCCACTGCGCCAATACCGCCCATTTTGAGAACGGTATGGAGGGTCATGGTGGAGAGTTAAGAAGGGGGCACGTAGGTTTCTGCCGCTGCATACACGCCAGGAAGCAACGCCAGTAACGAAGGCAATGCCGTGGTGACGGTATCCCAGACCATGTCGAAATCCACTTCAAAATAGCCGTGGGCGATACGGTTGCGCATACCGCGCATCTGCCGCCATGGCACGGTGGCATGGCTCTGCGCAAATTCTGGGTACAGCTCCATCACTTTGGTGGATGCCTCGCCCAACACAATCAAGCTCATGACAACAGCATTTTGGGTGCGCCTGTCGGCTAAAAAATCTTCTTTCGACAAGCCGTGGATGAAACCGCAGGCATCCGTGGCGGCTTGCTGGATGTGCCCCAAGTAGTCAACCAACTTGTTTGCCATCACACCGGACTCGCCTCTGCCAACACCTGCGCACGGAACTTCAACGGCAAGTCGCGCGGGGTCAGTACATCGACGCGGATACCCAGCAGCTCTTCCAATTCATCCTGCAGACCACCCAGGTCGAACAAGGTGGCACCCGGCAGGGCATCTACCAACAAATCCAGGTCGCTGCCTTCACGGTCATTGCCGTGCAAAACCGAACCGAAAATACGCGGATTCGCCGCCCGGCAACGCCGGGTGGCTGCGCGGATAGCATCGCGGTTTTGGCTGAGGGCGAGGGAGGGTTTCATGGTTGGCTGTGACTGTACCGCTATTCCTCCCGTTCCTACTGTTCCTCCATATCCACCACCGGCGGCAACAACGCCAACATCCCCGCCTCGTCCAGCACGGTGATGCCCAGCGCCTGCGCCTTGTCCAGCTTGCTGCCTGCCTCCTCGCCCGCGACGACATAGCTGGTCTTTTTGCTCACCGAACCGGCCACTTTGGCACCGGCGGCTTCGAGCAAATCCTTGGCTTCGTCGCGGCTGAGGGTGGGGAAGGTGCCGGTGAGGACGAAAGTCTGGCCTGCCAGGGGCTTGGGGGCTTGCTGGGCAGGTTCGCCCTCCTCCCAGTGGATACCGCAGGCGCGCAGTTGCTCAACCACTTCGCGGTTGTGCGGCTGGTCGAAGAAGGTGCGGATGGCCAGAGCGACGATGGGGCCGACATCGGCGACTTCCAGCAGTTGCTCGGGTGTGGCGTCCATCACCGCATCGAGCTTACCGAAGTGCCGGGCCAGTGCCTTGGCCGTGGCTTCGCCGACGTGGCGGATACCCAGGCCAAACAGGAAGCGCGGCAAGGTGGTGTTTTTGGACTTTTCCAGCGCGTCCAGAATGTTCTGCGCCGATTTGTCGGCCATGCGGTCCAGGGCGGACAAGGCGGTGAAACCCAGCTTGTACAGGTCGGGCAAGGTGCGGATCACGCCTGTATCCACCAGCTGCTCCACCAGCTTGTCGCCCAGGCCTTCCACCTCCACCGCACGGCGGTGGGCGAAGTGCAGGATGGCCTCTTTGCGCTGCGCGGGGCAGAACAGGCCGCCGCTGCAACGGTGGTTCATTTCGGTTTTTTCACGCACCACTTTGCTGCCGCAAATGGGGCAGGCACGCGGCATGCGGAAGTTGGGGACATAGCTGGCCCGTGGCTTGGGCACGATACCGACGACTTCAGGGATCACATCACCGGCCCGCCGCACGATGGCGGTGTCGCCCACGCGTACCCGCTTGCGGCGCAGCTCGAACAGGTTGTGCAGGGTGGCATTGGTCACCGTGACACCGCCTACAAAGATGGGGGCCAGCCGCGCCACGGGCGTGAGCTTGCCGGTGCGGCCCACCTGCACGTCGATGGCGGTAATGGTGGTGAGCTGCTCCTGTGCCGGGTATTTGTGCGCCACGGCCCAGCGCGGCTCGCGCGACACAAAGCCGAGCTGGCGCTGCAGGGCCAGGGCGTTGAGCTTGTAGACCACGCCGTCGATGTCATACGGCAGGCTGTCGCGGGCGGTGCCAATTTTCTGGTGATATGCTACCAATTCCATAGCACCATGCGCAATTGCTACCTGCGCTGCAACCGGAAAACCCCAATTTTTCAGGGTTTGCAGCAGCGCATAGTGCGTCTCGAACACCGGGCCACCCTGCTCCGGCGCAGTCACCTCACCCAGGCCGTAGGCGAAGAAGCTCAAGGGCCGCTGTGCTGCGATGCCGGGGTCGAGCTGGCGGACGGCTCCTGCGGCGGCGTTGCGCGGGTTGACGAAGGTTTTGTCGCCCTTTTCGCGCTGGCGCTCGTTGAGCGCATCGAAATCGGCCAGGCGCATGTAGACCTCGCCGCGCACTTCCAGCACCGGCGGCGCACTGCCCTGCAAACGCAGCGGAATCTGGCGCATGGTGCGGATGTTTTGCGTGACATCTTCGCCGTACTCGCCGTCGCCCCGGGTGGCGGCTTGCACCAGCACACCGCTTTCATAGCGCAGGCTCATGGCCAGACCGTCGAACTTGGGCTCGGCAACATATTCGACCGGCGGGTCGGACTCGGTCAGCGCCAGTTCCTTGCGGATGCGGGTGTCGAAATTTTGCGCGCCGGTAGGCTCGGTATCGGTTTCGGTGCGGATGCTGAGCATGGGCACGGCGTGGCGCACCGAAGCAAACTCGGGCAGCGGCTTGCCACCCACGCGCTGGGTGGGCGAATCGGCGCTCAGCAGTGCGGGGTGCGCAGCTTCCAACGCCTGCAAGGCCCGGAACACGCGGTCGTACTCGGCATCCGGCACGGTGGGCGCGTCCAGCACGTAGTAGCTGTGGCCCCAGGCATTGAGCTGGTTGCGCAGCGCTTCAATTTCTGTAGCTGCTTGCGCCGATGGAATAAGCGCTGGAGGGCTAAAAAGGTCTGAATTTACCATCACGCTCAACTGAACAACCTTCGCGCTAAAACAGAGCCCGCCGCCAACTCGCGCGAATCCAGCGTGTCGTACAGCTGCTCCAGCGAGGCACCGATGCCGTCCAGCGCGTCACGCTGCAGCGGGTAACCCCGGTCGTCTGTGAGGCTGCCGTCCATGGCCTCGGCCAGGGCGGCGGCGGTGTCGCGCAGGCGCACAAAGGGCTGCTCGGCGCGGTCCACTTGCGGCACGTCCAGGCTCAGGGTGATTTCGCGCAGGGCCGACTGGTCGGGGTCTTCGGCCAAAGCCGCTTGCGCGTCGAAGGCCAGGCCCAGGATCGGCGGCATGCCGGGCGTGCTGCTGGGCAGGAGCATGCGGCCGGGAATCAGGCTGGGCACGAAGCCTAAGCGGGCAGCGTGCTGCTGCACGTAGCCGGGGCTCCAGGCGGCGTGCACGGCGCGCAGGGTAAAGCCGAGTTGGGCATCGTGGTCGTTGGCAAACTGGTCCAGCTCGCGGCCCCGGGCCACTTCTTCGCGCATCTCGGGGAATTCGGGCAGGCCGCTCACCGTGTCGGCGTAGGCCTGGGTTTTGATGACGAACTCAGAAAACTCGATCTCGTTGAGCGCGCCCGTGCGGTTGGCCAGTTGCACACCGGCCTGCAGCTGGCTGTAGCGCTGGCCAGCCAGCGGGGTTTCCCATTGCTGGCTGGCCACATTCAAGCCTTCGATGGCAAAGGGTTTGCTGCCAACACGGCGGGTCGGCGGCATGGCTGCCAGGGCGGCATCACCCGATACCGGACTTTCCAGCGCGATGGTTGCCAGCACGTCGATCAGCGCGTCCATGCCGGGCTTGCGCTCGGGCGTGGGCAGCGGGGGCAGCTCGCCGCTATCGAAAGCAGGGTCGCGGCGCTCGGCGTCGGGTGCGCTGGGCTCTTGGGGGGTGGGTAAGGGGTCGGGCTGCTTGGGGGCGTTTTTGCGCGCCGACCAGGTGTTATAGGCCACGACAGCAGCCAGGATGAACCCGCCGCCGACGGCTAGGCCGAGTTGTAGGGTGGTGGTCATGATCACATCTCGGCCATATTGAGGGCCGACTCCATATCGACTGCCACGATGCGGGAAACGCCCTGCTCCTGCATGGTCACACCAATCAGTTGCTGGGCCATTTCCATGGCGATCTTGTTGTGGCTGATGAAAAGAAACTGGGTTTCGCGGGCCATGCTGGCCACCAGTTTGGCGTAGCGCTCGGTGTTGGCGTCGTCCAGCGGCGCGTCCACTTCGTCGAGCAGGCAAAACGGTGCGGGGTTCAGCATGAAAATCGCAAACACCAGGGCGATGGCCGTCAGGGCTTTTTCGCCGCCTGACAGCAGGTGGATGGTCTGGTTCTTCTTGCCCGGCGGCTGGGCAATGACCTGCACGCCGGAGTCCAGAATTTCGTCCCCGGTCATCACCAGGCGCGCATTGCCGCCGCCAAACAGCTCGGGGAACATCTTGCCAAAGTGGCCGTTGACGGTGTTGAAGGTGCCCGACAGCAGCTCGCGGGTTTCGCCGTCGATCTTCTTGATGGCATCTTCCAGCGTGGTCATGGCCTCCACCAGATCGGCGGTCTGGGCATCCAGGAACTGCTTGCGCTCGCGGGCCACGGCCAGCTCGTCCAGCGCGGCCAGGTTCACGGCCCCCAGGGCGGCGATTTCGCGGTTCAGGCGGTCGATTTCGCTTTGCATGCCGGGGATGCGCACATTGCCCTGCACGATGGAGGTCGCAATCGCTTCCAGGTCGGCGTTGGCTTCGGTCAACAACTGGCTGAACTGCTCGGAACCCAGGCGCGCGGCCTGCTCCTTGAGCTGGAATTCGGTGATGCGCTGGCGCAGCGGGTCCAGGGCGCGCTCGTTTTGCATGCGGGCCTCGTCGCTGGCGCGCAGGCGGGCCGTTAAATCGTCGTACTGGCTGCGCTGGGCGGCCATCTCGGCTTCGCGCTCCAGCTTGGCCACCAGGGCGGTTTGCAGACCGCCCTGGGCGGCTGCGTCGTTCAGGCGACCCAGCTCGTCTGCCGCGCGCTGCTGCTCATCGCCCAGGGCCACGGTTTGCTGCTGGGCCATGTCCAGCGAACGGCTCAGTTCGGCGCGGCGGGCCCCCAGGCTGCGCTGGGCGAAGGTGGCTTCCTGGGCCTGGCGCTCCAGGCTGCGCTGCTGTTCGCGGCACTCGGCCAGCTTGCGCTGCACTTCGATGACGCGCTCGTCGAGCTGGGCGTGGCGCTCCTGGCTGTCGGCGAGCTGCATGTCGAGTTCTTCAAACCGGCCTTCCGCGTTAACACGGCGCTCTTGCAGCTCGTCCAGTTGGGCATCCACCTCGGCCAGGTCGCCTTCGAGCTGCTGGCTGCGCACGCGGGCCTGCTCGGCCAACTGGCCCAGGCGCAGGGTTTCGACCTGCAGGGCGTGGGCCTGGGTTTGCGCCTCGGTGGCTTCGCGCCGGGCACTGACCAGGCGGCTGGACGACTCGTTGTAGGCCGCTTCGGCGCGTACCAGGGCGTAACGGGTTTCCTCGTTGATCAGGGTCTGGGCGCGCAGTTGCTTTTCCAGATTCTCAATCTCCTGCGCCCGCGCCAGCAGCCCGGCCTGCTCGGAGTCGGGTGCGTAGAAGGACACGCTGTGCGGGCCCACGGCGTGGCCGCTTTGCACGTAGATCACCTCGCCCGATTGCAATTGGCTGCGCTGGTGCAGGGCATCTTCAAAACTGGGCGCGGTGTAGCAGCCGTGCAGCCAGTCGGCCAGCAAGGCGGCCAGCCCGGCATCGTTGAGGCGCAGCAAATCCGCCAGCCTTGGCAAGGCGGCAGAATTTTGCGATGGGCCTGCGGGCGGCGGGCTGTAGAAGGCCAATTTGGCGGGCGGCACATCGCGGCCATCCAGCCCGGCAAAGGCGCGCACCATCTCCAGCCGGGACACGGCCAGCGCGCCCATGCGTTCGCGCAAAGCACCTTCCAGCGCGTTTTCCCAGCCCTGCTCGATGTGCAGCTGGGTCCAGATGCCTTGCAAGCCGTCCAGGCCGTGGCGGGTCAGCCAGGGCTTGAGCTTGCCGTCGGTCTTGACCTTTTCCTGCAGCGCCTTCAGGGCTTCCATGCGGGCCGACACATCGGCCTGGCGGGCGGATTCGGTGTTGACGGCGGTTTGTTTGGCGCGGCGGTCTTCGTCCAGCTGGGGCAGAAATTCTTGCAGCTCATGCAGGCGCGCATCGGCGACGCTGGCGGCTTCAGATGCCTCCTCCAACTGGGCTTGCAATTGGCTCAGGCGCGCTTCGTCGGGCGCGGCCAGGGCTTTTTTGTCGGCCAGCAGGCGCTCGCGGCGCTGGTCAAACTGGCGGCTTTGCTCTTCGATGCTGCGCTGGTCGGCGGCCAGCACCTGGATCTGCTGCTGCACCTGCACCACGCCGGTGCGCTGCTCGTTGGCGGCGCGGCTGGCGGTTTGCAGGGCATCTTCCAGGTCGGGGATTTGCCCGGCCTGCTCTTCCACCTGGGCGGCCAGCAGCTCGGCTTTCTCCTCGGCCTCGATGCCGGTGGCCTCTAAATTCTCCAGCTCGTACTGGGCGTCTTCCTGGCGCGTGGCCCACTGCTGGATCTGCTCTTTCAGGGTGGCCATGCGCAGCTCGACGCGCTGGCGGCCTTCCACCACAAAGCGGATTTCGCCCTCCAGCCGCCCCACTTCGGCGCTGGCCTCATACAGTTTGCCCTGGGCGCGGTTGACGGCATCGCCTGCGTCGTAGTGCGCCTGGCGGATGGTTTCCAGCTCGGCTTCGACGTGGCGCAGGTCGGCGATGCGCGATTCGAGGTCGTTCACCGCCTGGGCGGCATCGGCCTTGACCTTGCTTTGGTCGGATTCGCTATCGACCTTCTTCAAAAACCAGAGCTGGTGCTGCTTCTGCGTGGCGCTGGCGTGCAGGTTGTTGTACTTCTGCGCCACCTCGGCCTGCTTTTCCAGGCGCTCCAGATTCGCGTTGAGCTCGCGCAGGATGTCTTCCACGCGGGTCAGGTTCTCGCGGGTGTCGCCCAGGCGGTTTTCGGTTTCGCGGCGGCGTTCCTTGTATTTGGAGACCCCGGCGGCTTCTTCGAGGAACAGGCGCAGCTCTTCCGGGCGCGACTCGATGATGCGGCTGATGGTGCCCTGGCCGATGATGGCGTAGGCGCGTGGCCCCAGGCCGGTGCCCAGGAACACGTCTTGCACGTCGCGGCGGCGCACCGGCTGGTTGTTGATGTAGTAGCTGCTGGTGCCGTCGCGGGTGAGCACGCGCTTGACGGCGATTTCGGCAAATTGGCCCCACTGGCCGCCTGCGCGGTGGTCGTGGTTCTCGAACACCAGCTCCACGCTGGCGCGGCTGGCCGGTTTACGGGTGGTGGTGCCGCTGAAGATCACGTCCTGCATGGACTCGCCACGCAGCTCAGAAGCCTTGCTCTCGCCCAGCACCCAGCGCACCGCGTCCATGATGTTGGACTTGCCGCAGCCGTTCGGGCCCACCACGCCAACCAGTTGCCCGGGCAGGTGGAAGGTGGTGGGTTCGGCAAAAGACTTGAAGCCCGCGAGCTTGATGGATTGGAGGCGCACCGGTAATTGGGGTTTTTGGCGTGGTCTGGAAGTGGGTGTACGTGCGCCCGCAGGCGGCACAGGGGAAAGTCAGTTTACCCGAGGCATCCGAGGCAACTGCCCGCTGGTGACACGGCTTTAGCCAATATGCCGCAACTGCCAGGAGCCTGACCCGTATCGGGCCGCCATGGCCTCAGATCCTGTGTAGGACGGCGACTACACGGACTGATGGCCCCGTCTGCTAGAGCTTGACCGGCGGATTTCCCATACTGTGGGTACATCACATCCACCAGGAAAACACCATGAACTCCCTTCGCCACACTGCCCGCACCGCCACCATCTCCGCCATGGCCGCTGCCATGTTCGTCTTAAGCGGCTGCGCTGGCATGACGCGCCAGGAAAAAGGCACGGCCACCGGTGCCGTGATCGGCGGCGTAGCCGGTAACGTGCTGGGCGGCGGCATCCTGGGCACCGCAGCCGGTGCTGCGGTAGGCGGTGTTATCGGCCACGAAGCTACCAAGAAGTAAGTCCCGGGCCATGCGGCCTCGGACGCATGGATTTGCTATGCTTTAAATAGCTGTTAGCGCCTTTTCCATAAGCGCTAGCGGCCTTTTCCGTTTAAAAATCACTCCGCCCCGTGCCACGGCGGTGTGCCCCGCCCCGCTTACCACTAGTAGCGCGGGGGATGCCTGGCGCATTCTTCTAATATTGCATCTGAATGTAACCGTCGTTACCTATCCAGAGGTGCATGGCGGCTATAACCAGCCTGGGTAAATCTTTACACCCGACGTGCGCAGACTCCCGCAAAATGGCACGGTTATTGTTACGTTTATTTACCAAAAGGCATGGGCCTTTGCCTTTTCACTTCCCGTGCAACCAAGACCCCTATGAACCCGCTCAACCGCCTCTCGATCCGTTTTCGTTTGTATTTCAGCACCGCATTCTCCTTGCTGCTGTTGGTGGCCATTGGCCTGGTGGGCTACTGGGCGCTGGACTCCACCCGGGGCACGGTGAAGGTGCTGGTCGAGGAAAAAGTGCAAACCCTGACCGACATGAACGAGCTGCGCATCACCCTGGCCCAGGTGCGCCGCAATGAAAAAGACATCATCATCAGCTTCAACAATGCGGTCGAAGTGGCCGTGCTGCGCGAATCGTGGCAAAAATCGCTGCAAAGCTTTGGCAAAGGCCTGACCGCCTTGCGCAGCGCCCAGGGCAGCGACACCACCTACCTGAAGATGCTGGACACCGCCCAGACCGAGATCAAGGCCTACACCGACGGCCTGTCGCCAGTGCTGGCGCAGATCGAGGCAGCGCAGATCGACGGCGCGGTCGGTGGGGCCTATGCCGAGCGGCAAAAGACCCATGTGGATGCCATCGACAGCCTGCTGCAGCAAGCGGCTACCACCTCGCGCGAAGAAATGCAGGCCGCGCAGGCCGGCATCGACCAGCGCACGCGGGTGTTGTCGGGCATCCAGCTGGGCATTCTGGTACTGGCCTTGCTGGTGCTGATTCCGCTGACCTTCTTCAGCGTGCGCAGCCTCACCCGCTCACTAGCCCAGGCTTGCCACATTGCCGAAGAAATTGCCCAGGGCCATTTGTTTGTGCCGGTGCAGGCGCAGCAAAACGACGAGATTGGCCAACTGGTCAACGCCATGGGGCGCATGCAGGTGTTTTTGCGTGAACTGGTGGCGCAGGTGCAACTGGCCGCGCGCACCATCCACGCGTCCAGCACCGAGATCGCCGCAGGCAACCAGGACCTGAGCCACCGCACCGAACACACCGCCGCCAACCTGGAAGAGACCGTGGCCGCCATGGCCGAACTCACCGGCAATGTGCAGGAGAGTGCCAGTGCCGCTGCCCAGGCCAACCAGATGGCCCAGTCGGCCGCAGAGGTAGCCACGCGCGGCGGCGAAGTGGTGTCGCAGGTGGTGGTGACCATGCGCGAGATCAACGCCAGCTCCAAAAAGATTGCCGATATCACCAGCGTGATCGATGGCATCGCCTTCCAAACCAACATCCTGGCCCTGAACGCCGCCGTGGAAGCCGCCCGCGCAGGCGAGCAAGGGCGTGGTTTTGCAGTGGTGGCCAGCGAAGTGCGGCTGCTGGCCCAGCGCTCAGCCCAGGCGGCCAAGGAAATCAGCACCCTGATCGGCACCTCGGTGGCCAAGGCCGACGAAGGGGCCAAACTGGTGGCCCGCGCAGGCACCACCATGGACGACATTGTGGGTAGCGTGCAGCAAGTCACCACCATCATCCGCACACTGTCCAGCCAGGCCAACGGCCAAAGCAGCAGCATCGCCCAGATCAGCGAGTCGGTCGGCCAGGTGGACCAGGTAACGCAGCAAAACTCGGCCCTGGTAGAAGAATCCGCCGCCGCGTCGGAGTCACTGCGCGAGCAGGCCGATGCGCTGACCGAGGCGGTGAGCCGGTTCCGGCTGGAAGGCTGAACCCCGAAGTCGCCTAGCGGTAGGCGACCGCCAGGGGCCGGGCCCTACGGTCACCGGGCAGTGCCACCGGGGTGGCTGGATCGGCCTCCAGCGTAAACACCGCCACCACCTGTACGAGATCATCGGCCTGGCTTTTCAGCCCACTGGCGGCGGCGGCCATTTGCTCGACCAGCGCGGCATTTTGCTGGTTGACTAGGTCCATCTGGGCCACGGCCTGCCCCACCTGCGACATACCCGTGCACTGCGCAGCACTGGCCGCACTGATGGCGCCCATGATGTCGGTGACCCGGCGGATGCTGCCCACCACTTCGGCCATGGTGCTGCCCGCCTGGTCCACTAGTACCACACCTTGCTCTACCCGCTGCACGCTGGCCGAAATCAGCAGCTTGATTTCCTTGGCGGCATCGGCCGAGCGCTGGGCCAGCAGCCGCACTTCGCTGGCCACCACTGCAAAACCGCGCCCTTGCTCGCCTGCGCGGGCGGCTTCCACAGCGGCGTTCAGGGCCAGGATGTTGGTCTGGAAGGCAATGCCATCGATGACACCAATGATGTCCGCAATCTTGCGCGACGAGTCGTTGATGCCCTGCATGGTCTGGACCACCCGGCCCACCTCGTCGCCACCGCGCACGGCCACCGTCGATGCCTGCAGGGCCAATTGGTTGGCGGCACGCGCGCTGTCGGCATTCTCCTGGACCGTGGCACCCAACGCATCCATCGACGCGGCGGTTTGCGCCAGTGCGCTGGCCTGGTGCTCGGTACGTGCGCTGAGGTCGTGGTTGCCCTGGGCGATCTCGGAGCTGGCCGTGGCCACACCGTCGGCCCCCTGCCGAATGGACTGCACGATTTGCGTCAACGAAGCCTGCATGCGGGCCATGGCCGACACCACGCTGTGCGTATCTCCTTGGGGCGCTGCCACCACGCGGCTCAAATCCGCATGGCTAATGGCGTTGGCCAGGCCTGCCACGTCGCTCGGCTGCCCGCCCAGCTGCCGCAACAGGTTGCGGCTGATGAACCATGCCAGCACGATGGCCAGCAGCGCCGATGCCGCGGCGACACCCGCCAGTACCAGACGGGCCTGGACCATGGCTTCACGGCCTTGGGCCTTGGCCTGCTCGGCCTGGTTCAAATGCCCTTGCCAGAGCTTTTTCACCGCCTGGTAGGCTTTTTGGTAGCTTTGCTGGCTGGGGCCATTGAAAAAATCGCTGGCCTCTATGGCGCGCTCTTCCTCGGCCCCCGCGGCCGAGTTGGACATCTGGAAGAAAGTGCCCCGCAAACCGTGGTATTGGGCCACAGCCGCGAGCATTTCTTTGTGCAGCACCGGGTCTACCAGTGTCCCGGCGACGGCGTTGTAACGCGCCAAAGCGGCATCAAAGTCTTTCACCGCCGCCTTGACCACCAGCTCTTCACGGTCTTTAGCGGGCATGTTCAAGGTCGACAGATGCCGAAGTTCGGAGATACGTACGGCCTGCAGCGTGTCATTGACATCGCCTAGCGCCGTCAGCGCTGGCAGGGTGGTATCGACCAGCGACTCGAAATCGCCATGGATGGCAAGAATCCGGCTCCAGGCGGTCAAAGCCAGTAGCAGCACCAACGCCACCACCAACCCAAAAGCCCAGCCCAGTTGGCGACCCACCCGTATTTTGGAAAGCATTTTTGAATGACTCTGTGTGCCGTGCGTCTGGGACCCGGCATTGCCTGCATGAACCTGTCTTAGCAACCTGTAGCAGGTATAGCCTCAGATACATAAGCTTACATTTACAGCATCAATGCCACCAATACCCTGCCACCAATAGCTGGTACGAAACCGCTGCGGGAACAGCGGGGAATCCCTAGGCACCTGGGTGGCAGCAGCATCTGCGCTGACCGAAGCGGCGCACACATCCGCCTGGAAGCCTAGCCCAATCCGTCCCCGCGCAGGGGGGCCGAAATAAACCCCTCTTGCGACAGCGCATGCACCACGCCGCGCACCAGGTAGCTGTTATCACAGCCCAGTGTGTACCGGCAGGCATTAGGCGCAATGGGTTGCAGCATCTTGCGCTCCACCAATTTCTTGATCTGGTAGGTGCGCTGGGTGGCATTCATGCCGGGCATGGCGGCGCTGAGGTCTGCGGCTTTGGCAATGCCCGCCTTCACCGTGGCCAGCAGCACGGCCTCTTCTTGAGGCCGAAATCAACATCCGGTTACGCGCATATGCCAGCGCAGGCAGAAAAATCTTGCCGATGAGGTAGTCGTACCGGGTGAGTTGGTCCACCTTTTCGAGTTCGCTGAGCACGCCTTGCAGCACATACTCGCACCATTGCTCCAGACTCAGCGGCGTGCCCGCATCGGCGCAAGCCAGCATCTCGTAGTATTTGTCGCGGTCGCTACAGAACACCGCGGTGGGGTTCAACACCCGGCCACCGGTCTTGACGTTAAAGCCGTACTTGATGAGCAAGGCATACGTCAGCAAGCGCACCACACGCCCATTGCCAAACGGGTGTACCCAGCCGAAGCGATGGTGTGCCAAGGCCACTTTGATCAGGTCGTACTTGGGCGCATCGGCCTGGTTGATGAACGCCACCAGCTCTTGCATGTAGCCAGAGACTTGCAGCGCCTCGGGCGGCAAATGCGCAGACTGGGCAATCGCCACCTGGGATGTACGGTACGCACCGGGAGTGGCATCGCCCTCGCGCACCAGGCGGTGGACCGCCAGGGCATGCAGCTCGCGGATGAAATGCTCGGTGATCAAAGCGCCGGGTTCTATCGATGACTCGACGTACTGCATCGCCTCTTCGATATTGGCAATTTCCCCCAAAGCATCGCTGGCGGTGGCTGCACCGTCCAGCGTGCTCTCCACATAGTCGGCCAAGGTGGTGGGGTTGCCCTCGATGCGCGCCGAACCCAGGCTCTCCAGAATGTGGAATACATGCTTGAGCTGAAGAAACACCGGGGCGGGGTGGTGCCCACCAACTGCAAGCGCCGCAAGTGCTCCAACTCGGTCAACACATCGACCAAAGGCGAGTCAAAAGCCGGGTTCAGTAGCGCAAGTTCAAAGTGGTTAAAAGCAGCCATGGCCTTCCGACATCTCTATCTAAACAAAATGTTTAGTGGACTTTGTCGGAAAACCATTATTAAAAACAATGTTCTAAGTAGACAGTAGATAAAAATTATCTATAACCCGCTAAACCGGAAAATGCAAATACAAGGCTATCAACAGCGCTCCCAGGCAAAGCCGCAGGCGAGCCAAGGTTTCCAGAGACACCACGGAACCGGCTTCGCCGGGCCGTAGGTATCGCCCCCTGCAAGGGGGGTGGCGAAAACACGCAGTGTGGAGCCTGGGGGTGTGCCTAGCCTATCCAGCGCCGCGCGTTGTGCCAGAGCTGCATCCAGGGGCTGAAGTCGCTGGTGTCGCCGCTGGTCCAGCTCATTTGCACGTTACGGAACACGCGCTCGGGGTGGGGCATCATGGCGGTGAAGCGGCCATCGGCTGTGGTCACGGCGGTCAGGCCACCGGCGCTGCCGTTGGGGTTGAAGGGATAAGCCTCGGTGGCGGCACCGAAGTTGTCCACGAAGCGCATGGCGGCTATTGCCTGGGACGCGTCGCCGCGGTAGGCGAAGTTGGCGTAGCCCTCGCCGTGCGCCACCGCGATGGGCAGGCGGCTGCCTGCCATGCCTTGCAGGAACACGCTGGGGGATTCCAGCACCTCCACCATGGACAGACGGGCTTCAAAGCGCTCGCTGCGGTTGGTGGTGAAGCGTGGCCAAGCCTGCGCACCGGGGATGATGTCGGCCAATTCGGCAAACATCTGGCACCCGTTGCACACACCCAGGGCCAGGGTGTCCTGGCGGGCGAAGAAGGCTTTGAACTGCGCCGCCAGCACCGGGTTGAAGGTGATGCTGCGCGCCCAGCCGATGCCGGCGCCCAGGGTGTCGCCGTAACTGAAGCCGCCGCAGGCCACCACGGCCTGGAAGTCTTGCAGCTGGGCGCGGCCGGTTTGCAGATCGGTCATGTGCACGTCAAACGCGTCGAACCCGGCCAAGTCAAAGGCGTAGGCCATCTCGGTGTGCGAGTTCACGCCCTGCTCGCGCAGCACGGCCACCTTGGGGCGGGTCAACATCAAAGCGGGTGCCGCTACATCTTTGCTAGCTGCTTGCGCAGATAGAACCTGGGCTAGAGCACTATTTGGCTCAATAAATACATGCATGCCCGGATCGGCGGCTGCCCCGGCAGCAGCGTGCTCGGCATCGGCACCGGCGGGGTTGTCGCGCTGCTGGCAGATCTTCCAGCTCACGCTGTCCCACACCTGGTGCAGGTCTTCCAGCTTGGCGGTAAACACGGCCTTGGCATCGCGCCACACCTGCACTTCGCCCACGCCTGCGGGAATAGCGCTGCTGGCCGGACGGGTTTTGCCGACAATGTGGCTGTGCTTGGCCAGGCCATGTGTGCGCAGGGTCTGGATGGCGGCGTCGCGGTCGGCGGTGCGCACTTGCAGCAGCACGCCCAGTTCTTCGTTGAACAGGGCCTTGAGCGTCAGCTCTTCGCGGCGCGGGCCCACCTGGCCTGCCCAGTTTTTGCTGTCGCCCACGTCCATACGGCTGTCGCTGATGCCGTCGCCTTCGGTGACCAGCAGATCGACATTCAAGGCCACGCCGACGTGTCCGGCAAACGCCATTTCGCAGGCCGCCGCGAACAGGCCGCCGTCGCTGCGGTCGTGGTAGGCCAGCAGGTTCGGGCGCAGTGCGTTGACGGCGTTGACCAGGTTCACCAGGTCTTGCGGGTCGTCCAGGTCGGGCACGGTGTCGCCCACCTGGTTCAGGGTTTGCGCCAGGATGCTGCCGCCCATGCGGTTCTGGCCCTTGCCCAGGTCCACCAGGATCAGCGTGGTGTCTTCGGTGGCATTGAGCTGCGGGGTCAGCGTGCCGCGCACATCGGCCAGGGTGGCGAAGGCGGTGACGATCAGGCTGACGGGGGATGTGACCTTCTTTTTGTCGGCATCGTCGGTCCACTGCGTGCGCATGGACAGGCTGTCTTTGCCCACGGGGATGGAAATGCCCAGCGCCGGGCACAGCTCCATACCCACGGCCTTCACCGTGGCGTACAGGGCGGCGTCTTCGCCGGGCTCGCCGCAAGCGGCCATCCAGTTGGCGGAGAGCTTGACGCGGGGCAGGTCGAACGGTGCGGCCAGCAGGTTGGTGATGGCCTCGGCTACCGCCATGCGGCCGGATGCGGGGGCGTTGACTGCCGCCAGCGGCGTGCGCTCGCCCAGGGCCATGGCCTCACCGGCGAAGCCTTGGTAGTCGGCAAGGGTCACAGCACAGTCTGCCACCGGCACTTGCCAGGGGCCAACCATCTGGTCGCGGTGGCTCATACCGCCCACGGTGCGGTCGCCGATAGTGATCAGGAAGCGCTTGCTGGCCACGGTGGGGTGGGCCAGCACGTCGATAGTGGCTTTTTGCAGGCTCACGCCGGTCAGGTCCACCGGCTTGAAGCTGCGCGCAACCGTCTTCACATCGCGGTGCATTTTGGGCGGCTTGCCCAGCAGCACGTTCATGGGCATATCGACCGGACTCTGAGCTTCAGCGTCCGCCACGATGAGCTTGCGCTCTTCGGTGGCCACACCGACGACCGAGAACGGGCAACGCTCTCGCTCGCACAGCGCGGTAAACGCCGCCAGCGACTCCGGCGCGATGGCCATCACGTAACGTTCCTGGCTCTCGTTGCACCAGATTTCTTTGGGGCTCATGCCACTTTCTTCCAGCGGCACGGCGCGCAGGTCGAAGCGTGCGCCCCGGCCTGCGTCGTTGGTCAGTTCGGGGAAAGCGTTGCTCAGGCCGCCTGCGCCTACGTCGTGGATGGCCAGAATGGGATTGGCCGCGCCTTGCATCCAGCACTGGTTGATGACTTCCTGCGCCCGGCGTTCGATCTCGGGGTTGCCGCGCTGCACCGAGTCAAAGTCCAGCGAGGCCGCGTTGGCACCCGTGGCCATGGAGCTGGCCGCGCTGCCGCCCATGCCGATGCGCATGCCGGGGCCGCCCAGCTGGATGAGCAGCGAACCGGCGGGGAACTCGATCTTGTGCGTCTGCGTGGCGTCGATGGTGCCCAGGCCACCGGCCAGCATGATGGGCTTGTGGTAGCCGCGGCGGATGCTGTCCACGTCGGAGGTGACGGTTTGCTCGTATTCGCGGAAGTAACCCAGCAGGTTGGGCCGGCCAAATTCGTTGTTGAAAGCCGCGCCGCCCAGCGGGCCCTCGGTCATGATGCTCAAGGGGCTGGCAATGTGCTCGGGCTTGCCCAGGGACACGTCGCCCGTCTGCGGCCAGAGCTTGGACACGGTAAAGCCGGTCAGGCCCGCCTTGGGCTTGGAGCCGCGGCCCGTGGCACCTTCGTCGCGGATCTCGCCGCCCGCGCCGGTGGACGCACCGGGGAATGGCGAGATGGCGGTGGGATGGTTGTGGGTTTCGACCTTCATCAGCACGTGGTGCAAGGCGCTACTCTTTTCATAGCTGCTTGCGCTGGTGCTATCTGCGCTGGAGGCCGATTTCGCTAAAAATCGCTCGATCTCATAGCCTTCCATGACGGACGCGTTGTCCGAGTACGCCACCACGCTGTGCTGCGGCGCCAGCTGGTGGGTGTTGCGGATCATGCCGAACAGGCTCTTGGATTGCGCCACGCCGTCGATGGTGAACTCGGCGTTGAAGATTTTGTGGCGGCAGTGCTCGCTGTTGGCCTGGGCGAACATCATCAGTTCCACGTCGCTGGGGTTGCGTTGGAGCGTGGTGAAGGCGTTGACCAGGTAGTCGATCTCGTCGTCGGCCAGGGCCAGGCCGAATTCGGTGTTGGCCGCCAGCAGTGCAGTACGGCCACCGCCGAGCACGTCCACCTGGGCCAGGGGCGCGGCTTCCAGCGCGGTGAAGAGTTCTTGGGCCTGGCTGCGGTCCAGCATGGCGCTCTCGGTCATGCGGTCGTGCAGCAAATCGGCCACCTGGGCCAGTTGCGCGGGGCTCAGCACGGTTTTGCCCAGCAGCGGCTGCTTGACCGTCAGGCGGTATTCCACAAAACGCTCGACCCGGCGCACCGCCAGGCCGCAGTTGTGGGCAATGTCCGTGGCCTTGGAGGCCCAAGGCGACACGGTGCCGAAACGCGGGGTCACCACCAGCAGCGGGCCTTCGGTGGGGCCTGCATACGGGTCGCCATAGGCGAGCAAACCCGCCAGTTGGTCCACCACAGCCTGCGCAGGCGCGGCATCGCTGGCCACCAGGTGCACAAAGCGGGCGGCCACGCCAGTGATCTTGTCGTGGATGGCTTGCAGCCGGGGCAGGAGTTGCTGGACGCGAAAATCGCTAAGGGCGTTGCCGCCTTCAAACTGGGAAATATGCAAGGTCACGGTGGCGGCCTGGTTGGGGAAGAATGGGGACCGGGTGGCCCGGTGGTCCAACCTGCAAACGGCTGGTACGGGCAAACCCTAGAGCGCAGAATTTTAACGGCTGCGCGGGCACCGGCAGCGGGCGCTGCAACCCGGCGCGGCATCTAGGATAATTAAGGGCTATGACCATTACCTACAAAGACGCAGACGGCATCGCAGGCATGCGCGTCGCGGGCCGCATGGCTTCCGAAGTGCTTGACTACCTGACCCCCCACGTGGTGCCCGGCGTGACCACCAACCAGCTCGACAAGTTGGCGCATGACTACATCACCCAGGTGCAAGGCGGCATTCCGGCCCCGCTGAACTACACCGGCGGCGGCAATGTGCCCTACCCCAAGTCGATCTGCACCTCGGTCAACCACCAGGTCTGCCACGGCATTCCCAATGACAAGCCGCTGAAAAAAGGCGACAGCGTCAACATCGACGTGACCGTCATCAAAGACGGTTGGCACGGCGACACCAGCCGCATGTTCATTGCGGGCGAAGGCAGCATCCTGGCCAAGCGGCTGGCAGCACTAACCTACGACGCGATGTGGCACGGCATCAAAATGGTCAAGCCCGGCATCCACCTGGGCGATATCGGCCACGCCATCCAGCGCTTTGCCGAGAGCAATGGTTTCAGCGTGGTGCGTGAGTTCTGCGGCCACGGCATTGGCCGCATCTTCCACGAAGAGCCGCAGGTGCTGCACTACGGCAAGCCCGGCACGCTGGAGATGCTGAAACCCGGCATGACCTTCACCATCGAGCCCATGATCAACGCCGGTAAAAAAGAAATCAAGGAAGGCCCGGAAAAAGACGGCTGGACCATCGTCACCAAAGACCATTCGCTGTCGGCCCAGTGGGAGCACACGATTCTGGTCACCGAGACGGGCTACGAAGTGCTGACGCTGTCGGCGGGCAGCCCGCCCACGCCCGCCTTTGTACCGGTCCAGGCTCCAGCGACCGCCGCAGCGTGAAGCGCGATGCGGGTCTGATGACCGACGTACCCGCACTGCGGGCCCACTACCTGCATGAAAAGTCGCTGCTGCTCGAAGCCGTGCGCGACAGCGGCTCCAGCACCCGGGGCGTGCGCTCCACCCTGCAAAACCTGTCCGCGCTGACCGACAGCACCCTGCGCGGCCTGTGGGCCATTGCCGGGTTCACCCCCTCGTTTGCGCTGGTGGCGGTGGGCGGCTTTGGCCGCGGCGAACTGTTCCCCAGCTCCGACATCGACGTGCTGCTGATGCTGCCCGAAGGCGTGTCGCCCGAGGCCGACCCGGAGCTCAAGGCCCGCATCGAGAACTTCATCGGCAGCTGCTGGGACACCCGGCTGGAGATCGGCTCCAGCGTGCGCACCATTGACGAATGCCTGGCCGAGGCGGTGAAAGACGTGACGGTGCAGACCTCGCTGCTCGAATCGCGCCTGGTCACCGGCGACCCCAAGCTGTTCAGCCAGTTCCGCAAGCGCCTGTCCGATGCACTGGACCCGCGTGCCTTTTTCGTGGCCAAAACCCTGGAAATGCGCCAGCGGCACAACAAGTTTGAAAACACGCCGTTTTCGCTGGAGCCCAACTGCAAAGAGTCGCCCGGCGGCCTGCGCGACCTGCAAACCATTCTGTGGGTGGCCAAAGCCGCCAAGCTGGGCAAGACCTGGGACGAGCTGGTGCGCAGCGGCATCGCCACCCCGCACGAGGCCAAGCAGCTCAAGCGCAACGAGGCCCTGCTGTGCCTGATCCGTGCCCGCCTGCACCTCACGGCAGGCCGCCGCGAAGACCGCCTGGTGTTCGACCTGCAAACCGCGGTGGCCGAGTCGTTTGGCTACACCACGGTGTCCGACGACGAGACCGGCCTGCCGGTGCGCTCCAGCGAGGCGCTGATGCGCCGCTACTACTGGACCGCCAAGGCCGTGAGCCAGTTGAACCAGATCGTGCTGCTCAACATCGAGGAGCGGCTCAACCCGTCTACCCACGCGCTGCGCCCCATCAACGAACGCTTCTTTGAAAAAGCCGGGATGATCGAGGTGGCCAGCGACGACCTGTACACCCGGCACCCGCACGCGATTCTGGAAACCTTTTTGCTGTACGAGACCGCCGTGGGCATCCACGGTCTGTCGGCCCGCACCCTGCGCGCGCTGTACAACGCCCGTGGCCTGATGACGGCCAAGTTCCGCAGCGACCCGGTGAACCGGGCCACGTTTTTGGCGATTTTGCAGGCTCCCTCGGGCATCACCCACGCCCTGCGGCTGATGAACGACACCTCGGTGTTGGGGCGCTACCTGTGGGTATTCAGGCGCATCGTGGGGCAGATGCAGCACGACCTGTTCCACGTCTACACCGTAGACCAGCACATCATGATGGTGCTGCGCAATGTGCGCCGCTTCTTCATGGCCGAGCATGCGCACGAATACCCGGCCTGCTCGCAGCTGGGCGCGGGCTGGGACAAGCCCTGGATTCTGTACGTAGCGGCGCTGTTCCACGACATTGCCAAAGGCCGGGGCGGCGACCATTCCGACCTGGGTGCCCGCGAAGCACGGCGCTTTTGCACCCAACACGGCATTGGTGCCGAAGACAGCCAGCTGATTGAATTTTTGGTCACCGAGCACCTGACCATGAGCCGCGTGGCCCAAAAGGCCGACCTGAGCGACCCCAGCGTGATCGCCGACTTCGCCAAACGCATGGGCAACGAGCGCTACCTCACCGCCCTGTACCTGTTGACGGTGGCCGACATCCGCGGCACCAGCCCCAAGGTCTGGAACGCCTGGAAGGGCAAGCTGCTGGAAGACCTGTTCCGCTACACCATCCGGGTGCTGGGGGGCCGCGCGCCCGATCCCGATGCCGAGATCGAGGCCCGCAAGCGCGAGGCGCTGGTGATGCTGGCCCTGCACGCCCAGCCTTTCGAGTCGCACAAGGTGCTGTGGGAGACGCTGGACGTGGGCTATTTCATGCGCCACGACGCGGCCGACATCGCCTGGCATACCCGCCAGTTGTCGCGCCACATCGCCAAAACCCCGGCCATGCTGGATGGGGCCGACAAGGCCATCGTCCGCGCCCGCCTGTCACCCGTGGGCGAAGGCCTGCAGGTGATGGTCTACACGCCCGACCAGCCCGATCTGTTTGCCCGCATCTGCGGCTTTTTTGACCAGGCCGGTTTCAGCATCGTCGATGCCAAAGTGCACACCGCCCGCAACGGCTACGCGCTGGACACCTTCCAGGTGGTCACCGCCATGCTGCCCGAGCACTACCGCGAACTCACCAGCATGGTCGAAAACGACCTGGACATGACGCTGACCCGCCAGGGCCCGCTGCCCCCGCCCAGCAAGGGTGGCCGGGTGTCGCGCCGGGTCAAGAGCTTCCCCATCGCCCCGCGCGTGGAGCTGCGCCCCGATGAAAAAGCCCAGCGCTGGCTGCTGTTCATCTCGGCCAGCGACCGTGCCGGTCTGCTGTATCTGGTGGCCCGCGTGCTGGCCAAGCACAACCTCAGCGTGCAACTGGCCAAGGTGTCCACCCTGGGCGAGCGGGTGGAAGACAGCTTTTTGATCCAGGGCCCGGAGCTGCAGTACAACCGCAACCAGATCGAGATCGAAACCGAGCTGTTGCAGGCGCTGGCGGCCTAAGGATTGATCGGAGAAATTGGAGTCGTCGGCTCCGCCACCGCCTCCACCACAGGTGCTACTTCGCGCAGCACCATGGTGGCAGGGTTGGCCAGCGGCAGCTTGGCTTCGCGCAGGCGCTTGAGCATCTCAAACAGCACATCGCTGCGCACGCCATACGAAAGGCGCGGCGAGCCCACGTAGGCAGTGGCGTTGAACACCAGCTTGCCGCTGTCGATGCCGTCCAGCGCCACGCTGGGCGCGGGGCTGGCCTGCACCTCGGTGTGGTCCTGGAACGCCGCCAGCATCAGCGTGCGCACCTGCTCTACGTCGGTGTCCAGCGGCATGGGCAGCTTGATCTGCACCAGACCCAGGGGGCTGGCGTGGGTGATGTTGCGCACGGTTTTGGTGATGAACTCTGAATTGGGCACGATCACGGTGGAGCGGTCGCTCATCTGGATCTCGGTGGCGCGCACATTGATGCGGCGGATGTCGCCCTCCACCGTGCCCAGCACCACCCAGTCACCCACCTTCACCGGCCGCTCGGCCAGCAAAATCAGGCCCGACACAAAGTTCTGCACCACCGCCTGCAGGCCAAAACCAATACCCACCGACAAAGCGCTGGCCACCCAGGCCACCCGCTCCAGCCCAATGCCCACGGCAGACAAGGCCAGCGCCACCACCAGCACCGCGCCCGCATAGCCAAACAGCGAGCTGGTGGACATCTGCATGCCCGCGTCCAGGTTGGTGGTGGGCAGCAACTGGTTGACCAGCCAACGCTTGAGCACGCGCACCAACGACAGGCCCACCACCAGCACCACGATGGCCAGCAGCATCGCCGCAGGCCGCACCTGCACCTCGCCAATCGCCAGGCCATCGCTGAACTGGCTGGCGCGGTTGAGCAGCTCGGGCGGGCCATCGCCAAACGGTGACAGCACCGAGGTCAGCGCCACCAGCGCCACCAGAGTCCGGCCCACGCCCGACACCAGCACGGCGGCCTGGTCCCGCATGCGCCACGCACCGGCGGGCATGTTGTCGGGGTTATTGGTGGCCAACCAACCCATGCAGATGTCGTCGATCAGCACCATCAGCAAATAGGTGCTGCCGGCCACGATCGCGGCCCACGCCAGTTGGCGCACCATGAAGCTACCCAGCGCCACATAGCCCATCAGCAGAGCGGCTACGCTGCACACCAGCACCAGCCACACCAGGGCCGTCAGCACGGCCAGCCACAGAGGGCGCGGCGGGACGCGGTCGGCATCGGGACCCCGGTCGAGCTGGCGGCGCAAGCGTTCGCCCCGGCCCACCGCAATCACCATGCTCAAGCCCAGCAGCAGGGCCAGAATGCAGTTCAGGGCCACCGTGCTGGCCAGGCTGGCGTTGACCAGCGCATACAGGCGCTCCACCAGCCAGCCAGCCGTGGTGATGGTGGCAAACACCAGCGGAAACCAGGCCAGCCCGGCGGCCACCGCATCGGGCAAGGCAGATAGCCGCCAGCTGTGCCGGTCTGCAGCCAGCAGCGCGCGCCCCAGGCCCACCACATAGCCACCAAAACAGGCCAGGCCCAGACTGCTGAGCAGCAAGGCATGGGGCAAAGCCGACAGGTCGGCCCGCCATTCCAGCCCGCTGCGCACAATCACCGCCACCAGGCCCCAGGCCAGTACCGACAAGACAATACGCACCATGGCAAACAGCGAACGGCGCAAGCGGCCATGCGGTACGCGGGTGGTGGCAATGTGCAGCAACAGGGTTTCGGCTTTGCGGCGCAGCAGCAACAGCATCAGCAAGGCGGCGGCCATGGCCATCCACACCCCGGCCGATGCCGCGCGCAGGGCGCGCAACAGTTCACCGGCCAGCGAACCCAGGCGGGCCGCGTCGACCGCGTAGTTGTCGCGCAGTTCGCTCCAAAACGCCGGAGCCAGAATCGAGGCGGTACGGTGGCCCAGCTCGGTCTGGAACTGGGCGCGGCGCTGCACCGATATCTGGTCGGCCAGTTGCCCGGCCTCCACCGCCACCAGGCCCGCCAGCTTGACCTGCGCATCCAGCGCATTGCTGCTTTTATCGAGCTGGCTGCGCAGCGTGGCGATGTCGGGGGTTTCCTTTTTGCCAACGGGCGGCGCGCCCAGCTCGGCTAGCCGGGCCTGCACACTGTTGCGTTGGGGCTCCAGATCGTCGGCCATATTCTGGGCCTGCGCCTGCGCTGCCAGGGCGCTGCTGCGCCAGGCCAGCAGGTCCGCCTCGGGGTCGGGGTTGGCCAGCGCCTTCTGCATGGTCTCGACCTGCTGGCGCAATTGGTCCAAGGTGACCTCCGGGTCGGCAGCGGGTGCCTGCGCCTGCGCCGGCAAGGTCCACAGCAACAGCGCCGAAAAAACCAAGGAAAATAAGACCCTGGCGCTGGTGGATAGAGCGCGAGCAGCTATCAATTGCATAGTATTTAATCCGTCACAGAGGAACGAAAAAAAGCCACCAGGAGGAACCTCTTGGTGGCTTTCAATTCATTCAATGGTCGGGGCGAAAGGATTCGAACCTTCGACCCTCTGGTCCCAAACCAGATGCGCTACCAGGCTGCGCTACGCCCCGACAAGCCTCGTATTCTACAACGAGTTTTCAGGGGTTCTGGACGGCTGCGCTGATTAATTCGCAAATTGCTTGAATTACCATCATGGGTCCACTTTCCTCCTTCACCACTTCCCACCCCATGACGCTTTCTACCTACCTGCTGTATCTGGCCGCCGTATCCGTGCTGGTGCTATCGCCCGGCCCCACCATGCTGATGTGCATCACCCGGGCCTTGCAGCACGGTTGGGCGCGGGGTATTGTCTCGGGCCTGGGCAGCGTGACGGCGGCGCTGGGCATCATGCTGCTGTCGGCCCTGGGGTTGGGGGCGGTACTGGCGGCCTCCGAGACGGCGTTTACCGTGCTCAAGGTGGTGGGTGCGGCGTATTTGATCTACCTGGGTGTCAAAACCTGGCGCAGCCCGGCGGTGGCTTTCAACCCCGCCAGCGGCGATAGCGCTGCCCTGCCCACTCTGGGCGCCTGCTACGCCCAAGGCCTGATGGTGGGGGCCAGCAATCCCAAGGCGCTGCTGTTCTTTGCAGCGTTCTTTCCGCAGTTTCTGGACCCTGCCGCTGCCTGGGGCCCGCAAATGGCAATTTTGGCTGCCACCTTCATGGCGATGGAAATGTCGGTGCTGACGCTGTGCTCGCTGGGCACGGCCCGCATCGCCCCCTTCTTGGCTTCCAGCGCGCATGTGCGCTGGATCAACCGCATCTGCGGCGGCTTGTTTGCAGCCATGGGCGGTATCTTGCTGACCGTGCGTCGACACGCATAGCCATTAAATACCTGTAGGTTTTCGCATGGTGCTCATGCGGTCCACGGCTTTGAGCACGATGGTCTTGATATCGGCACCCTGCAGCACGGTGAGCTCGATGTCCACCTCGGCCTGGGCGTGGTCCCAGAGCTTTTTGTAAAAACCTTCCAGCGTGCTGACCTTGGTGCCATCCACCGCCAACACCACGTCACCGGGCTCCAGGCCGGCCTGAGCGGCCGGGCCTTCCTTGCTGACGCGCAGAATCTGCACCCGCCCGGCCTGCTCGCTGGATGTCAAACCCACCCAGGGTCGGCGGCTGCGCTGGCTGCTGCCGGTGGTTTGCAGCTCGGCCAGAATCGGTTTGAGCAAATCCACCGGCACAAACATATTGCCCGCCAGGCGCGGGGCACGCCCCAGGGCATCACCCACCAGCAGGCTGCCAATGCCCATCAACTCGCCGCGTTGGTTGAACACCGCCGCCCCCGAATGGTTGCCCACCGGCGGGCTGGTGAAGATGGCGCTTTCGATGTGGTACTCCCAATAGCCAGAAAACGCCCGCTGGCTGACCACCTGGACCATGTTGACATCCGCCTCTTCGCCGCCGAGTTGCGAGCCGGTGGACACCATCAGCGGCTCCCCGGTGCGCAGCTCCTGCAGGCTACCCAGCTTGACCGGCTGGATGCCGCGCAGCGGCAGAATCGGCCGCACCAGGCCAAAGCCGGTGGCCAGGTCGTAGGCCACGGCCTGGGCAGGCAGGGTTTTGTTGTCGTGCGTGACGATCTCGATGTTTTGCGCTTCCACCATCAGATAGCCAATGGTCAGAATCAGCCCGTCCGGGCCGATCACGACACCCGAGCCGCTGCGCCGCTGGCCCAAGGTTTCGGCCGAGCGCGCGCCCTCTTCCACGCTGACCCGCACGCCCACCACCGCAGCGTTGGCCTTGGCCAGAGCATCGATGGTGGCCTGGGGTGCGGGCGCTACCGTGGTAGCCGCCAGCGCCAGGCATACAGAGCCCCAAAACGCCCATAAACCCACGCCCAGAGAGCGCAGACTGCAACGAGATATCCCTGTGTGCATGGTGAACTCCTGTGGCAAAAAGGCTGCCCATAGGCCAAGAATGCGCCTATTTCAAACCGTACACAAGAGCGGGGATATTCGCGCGTTCAGCCCGCCACTTTGCCCAGCGCCTCTGCCCAGCGCCAGGCCATCGCCGGAGAATTCATGCAGGTGGTGCGTTCGCTGGCGCTGCAGACGGCCCGCTCCATCAGCTGGATGTCGGCCTCGTGCTGGCGGGCCACGTGCGGATCTTCAAAAAAAATCACCTTGTGGCAGGTGCCGTCCAGCACACGCTCGGCAATCTGGGCATCGCCGCCCAACGGGCCGCTGCGGTAGGGCGTGACCCAGGGCGTGCCTGCCGGCCAGCCCCGGCTCCAGGCCATCTCGTTGAGCAAGCCGCCAGTGGTGCCGGTGGCCACCCGCTCGGCAAAGCGCGACAGCAGCCCAAACTGGGTGCCCGCAAACTCCACCATCTGGGTTTTCAGGGCATCGTGGGCGATCAGCGCCACCACCTGCGCGGGCATGGCCTGCAGCAGCGCCGCACCGGGGGCCTGGGCGATGGGTAGATCGGCCTGCAAAGCCTCGATCTGCAGCCATTCCAAAGCGGCGGCCTCGGTGGCCAAAAACGGCTTGCCGTGGATCACGCACTGGCGCTTCAGGGCCTGCGCCTCGGGGAACAGCGAGGACGGATCGACCGGGTCGATCAGAAAAATCACCCCGTCCAGCGCCTGCCCCGGCTGCACACCGCCCACGATGTGCGACACCAGCCGAGTCAAGCCGCCCGAGTGCCCGTTCGGGTAGCGCACCAGCCCCGGAAACTGGTCCAACAGGCCATAGCGCTCTACCGCGTCATAGGTGCCGCCCACGGCGTGCAGCGCCAGGTTCAGGCCGCGCACGGAGGGCTCTGCGGCTTGCAGCCAGCGCAGCAAGCTGCTGTCGGAGCCCTGGCGGTGCAGGCGGTGGGCGATGAGTCCAAAGCGCATGGTGTCTCCTTCTTAAATTATTTTTTGGGCAGTGGCCAAGGGCAAGAACAGTGTCAATGGCTGCTGTGGCAAAGCAATGAATCCGTGGTGCAGATAAAACGCCTGGGCCTGGCTGTCCTTGGCATCCACCACCAACGCGTAGGCCGCAATCTCGGCAGTGATGGCACGGTGCAAGGCATCGGCCAGCATGGCAGCACCCAAACCCTGGCCTTTGAAGACGGTATCCACCGCCAAGCGCCCCATGCGCACCGTGGGCACCGACGGGTAGCGCGGCAGCTTTTTAGCGGTGGCCTCGGGCAAGTCGCCCAGTTGCAGGCTGGCCGATGCCAGGGTGTAGTACGCCGCCACGCGCTGGTGGGCATCGCAAGCCACAAAACAGGCGGTGACGCGGCGGCGCATGTCCTGAGTGACCTGGGTGTGGAAATAGCGGTCCAGCGGCTCCACGCCGCAGTGGAAGGTGGCCCGCTCCTGCGCCACCAGGGCCGCAAGCTGGAACACGGTTTAGCCGAGCAGTTTTTGGCGGCGGGCAAAGGCGCGCTGCAAGGCGGGGCTGGGTTCGGGTGGGGCGATCAGCGCCTGGGCAAAACATTCCTGGTCGGCCATGGACAGGCGCAGCACCTCGGCCTGCTCGATGGCGCGCTGGGCGGCCTCTTGCACGGCGGACACCACAAAGTCGGTCATGCTGCGGCCCTGGATTTCGGCGGCGCGCTTGAACAGTGCGTACAGGTCGGGGCTGACGCGGGCTTCGAGGCGGGCAGTGGAGAGTGCGGCGGTAGTCATGCCCAAACTGTACGGCAATTTGCCGGAAACTGCAAACTCAGGCGAGTAACTTGCCTTTGGCATCCAGACGTTTGCGGGTAAACGGCGGCAAACCTTGCAGCAGGCGCTGGCCGTAGCTGGTGTCGCTGAGCCGTTTGTCATAGCAGTAGACGAAGGATTTGTCCGTCTCGGTGCGGATGGCGCGGCCGGCCCATTGGGCCAGCTTGATGGCGGTGGCGGGCACTACCAGTTCGCTGAAGGGGTCGCGGCCCACGCCACGCAGCCATTCGGCGCGCGACTCGCCCACCGGGTCGTCGGGCGAGGCAAACGGCAGCTTGGCGATGAATACGGTTTCGCACAGCTGGCCGGGCAAATCCAGCCCCTCGCCAAAGCTTTGCATGCCAAAGATGATGGACACCTCGCCCGCGCCCACGCGTTCGCGGTGCTGCTGCATCAGGCGGATGCGCGGCAGGTCGCCCTGCACCAGCACCTTGGGGCGTAATGCATCCGGCAGGGCCAGCACGGCCTGGCGCATCTGGTCGCGCGAGGTGAACAGGCACAGCGCGCCGTGCTGCACCTGCGCCAGGTCGCGCACCAGGGCCAACACCATCTCGGCCACAAAGGCGCTGGCGTTACGCGGGTCGGCCAGGGTTTGCACGGTGACAAACTGGCCCTGGGTGGCGTAGTCGAAGGGGCTGGCCACTTCCAGCGTGGTGGTGGCCTCGTCGTCTTTCAGGCCCGTTTCTTTCAGGAAAAAATCGAACTCGCCGCAACTGGTGAGCGTGGCCGAGGTGACCACCGCCGCCCGCACATTCGCCCACAGCTGGTGGCGCAGGGTGGAGCCCGGCAGGATGGGACTGGCGCAGGCTTTGATCTGCACCCGGCCATCCGTCTCGGCCAGGGTGAACCACTTGGCCACCGGGGCCCGGGGAGGTTCGGACGCTTGCAGCAGCAACTGCGCCGTGGCGTGTACCGATTCCAGCCTGGGCGACAGCATGCCCAGCTGCGCGTACAGCACCGACAGGCGGCGCGCCTCGTTGGGCGCGTCCTTCATTTCGGTGCGCAGGGCTTTGGCAATGTCGTTGAGCACGCCCAAAAAGCTCTCGGCCATCACGCTGACCATGCCCAGCGGCTCCACCAGCTCGGGGGGCAGCTCGCCCTTGGGCAGGCGCACCCGGGCCGGGCCGAAGGCACTGGGCGGTTCGCGCAGGGCCTCGGCGTATAGCGTGGCCACGGTTTTGGCGATGTCTTCCAGGGTTTGCTTGAGTTGCGAGGCGTAGCGGCCCACGTCGGCCACCTCGGACACGCCCATCAGGCTGCCGATGCGCTTGGCGCGGCCCGCCAGGGTGTCGATCCAGCCCAGACGGCTCAGGTCCATGGCGGTGGAGAACTTGTCCAGCGCCACGGCGGGCAGGTGGTGGCCCTCGTCGAGTATCAACAGGCAGTTGTCCAGCTCCGGCAGGGTGCGCGTGCCCAGGGTGGACAGCAACAGGTCGTGGTTGGCCACGATTACCTGCGCGCCGACCAGCTCCTTGCGTTTTTCAAAATAGGTGCAGCCGTTGAAGGCCGGGCAGTGCTTGCCGGTGCAGCTGCTGGCCTCGGCGGCGATGGGCTGCCAGATGTCGGCATCCGGCTGCTGGGCCAGGTTGTCGCGGTCGCCGTCCCAGGCGGCGGACGACAAATCGCGGGCCAGGCTGGCGTACTGCAGCATGCGGGCTTCTTCGTCGTGGCGCACAAAGCTGGCGGCGGCCAATTCATCGGCAAACATGTCGTCGTCGTCCGCCCCGCCCTCTCCGGCCAGGCGCGACAGCTTGAGCTTGCACACATAGCGCCCGCGCCCCTTGGCCAGGCCGAAGCGAAACGGCTCGTCCATCAGCGCCGCCAGCGCAGGCAAATCCTTGGTGACGAGCTGCTCTTGCAAAGCCACGGTGGCGGTAGAGATCAACACCCGCGTCTTGCGCGCCAGGGCCACGGCGATGGCCGGGGCGCAGTAAGCCAGCGATTTGCCCACGCCGGTACCGGCCTGGATCACGGCAATCGAGCGCAGCGGGGTGTCGTCTTCGTTCTCCATCTTGCCCAGCGTGGCTTCGCTGAAGGTCTGCGCCACCCGCTGCGCCATCAGCCGCTGGCCGGGGCGGCTGCGGAAGTCGCCCGCGGCGCTGACGACTTTGTCGAACGCGGCGAGGGCGGATTGGGCGGTATGTTCGGGGGACATGGGGCGGCAAAAATCAATAGCTGGATGGGCTTACAGTTTAACGGAGCGTAGAAATTGATAAGAAATAGGCCTCTAGCGCTTATTAAAAGGGCGTTAGTAGCTACTATTTACATAGCATTCACCGCGCGCCCACCCGGCGATGCAGTACGCTGTGGCCCATGCACCGCCTGGACCACCTTGCCGATATCACCGCTTTTGCCCGCATCGCCGCCTTGGGCAGCCTGTCTGCCGCCGGGCGCGACCTGGATGTGTCGCTGGCGGTGGTGTCCAAACGCCTGCAGCGGCTGGAGTCGGCCCTGGGCGCGCGCCTGGTGCAGCGCAATTCGCGCCAGCTCAGCCTGACCGCCGAGGGCCGCGAATTTCTACCCCACGCGCAGGCGCTGCTGGAGCAGGTGCAGCGCGCCGAGGATGCGGTGGCCCTGCGGCGCGGCGGTGCATCCGGCCTGCTGCGCATCACCGCGTCCAACGCCTTCGCCCGCCGCCAGATTGCGCCACGCCTGGGCCGCTTCCTGGACCTGTACCCGCAGGTGCAGGTCGAGCTGGTGGGCACCGACGACACGCTGGACCTGGTGAAAGACGGCATCGACATTGCCATCCGCCAGGGCGCGCTGCCCGACTCTGACCTGGTGGCCCGCGCCATCGGCATGGACCGCCGCGTGCTCTGCGCCGCGCCCAGCTACATCGCCCGCCACGGCCTGCCGCTGCAGCCCGAAGACCTGGCCCAACACCGCTGCATCGTGTTTGGCGACCCGGCCATCAAAACCTGGGCGCTGGTGTGCGGCGACCAGAGCCG
Source organism: uncultured Albidiferax sp. (assembly GCA_963513125.1). Lineage (GTDB taxonomy): Bacteria > Pseudomonadota > Gammaproteobacteria > Burkholderiales > Burkholderiaceae_C > Rhodoferax_B. Next base: position 88,309 of record CAUPPH010000005.1, on the reverse strand, counting down.
CAGCCTGCAGATCGGCGCCACCGTGCATACCCACGCGGGTGACGCGGCCCACGGCGCGGCACTGGGCGGTGCGGGCGTGGTGTTCAAGTCGGAATGGGAGGTGGCCGAGGACATCGCCGCCGGGCGGCTGGTGGCGCTGCTGCCGGGCTGGGGCTCGGTGGCGCGGCCCATCCATGCGGTGTACCCATCGGCCCGCCATCCGGTACCCAAGGTGCGCTGCTTTATCGACTTCATGGTCGATGCGCTGAAAACGGCCTGATGCTCAACGATTGGTTGAGGCTGCCTCTGTGCCTCAGGGGTTGGCACCGGTGCGGTCCCTGCACAGAATCGGCGTTCTTACCAGGAGCCCACTTTGTCCCCAATCGATGCCCTTCTCCAGCAAGAAGACACGCTGGTCTTGCCCGCCTTTGACGAAACCACCGCCTACACCCTCGGCACCGCCCTGCGCGCCGCCGCACTGGAACGCCAGGCCCCGGTGGTGATCGATATCCGCAGCGGCACCCGCCAGCTCTATTTCAGCGCCCTGCCCGGCTCGCACCCCGACAACGCCGACTGGGCACGGCGCAAAGCCAATCTGGCCCTGCGCTGCCACGCCGCCAGCCTGCGCGTGAAGCTGCAACTGGAAACCGAGCAGCGCAGCGCCTGGCCGGATGCCGCGCTGAACACCGCCGACTACGCCGCCCACGGCGGCGGTTTCCCGGTGCGGGTGCGCGGCGTGGGCGTGGTGGCGGCGATTGGCGTGTCCGGCCTGCCCTCGCGCGACGACCACGCCATCATCGTCGCCACGCTGGCGGCACACCTGGGCTTTTCAAACATCGTGGAGACCCCATGAACCCCTTCAACATCGGAGTCCTGGGCATCGGCGACATCAGCGATGTGTATATCCAGAACCTGCAAAAGTACGGTGTTGTCCACGTGCTGGCCTGCGCGGGCCGCGACCTGGCCAAGGCGCAGGCCAAGGCCGCCCAGCACGGCATGGCCCGTGCCTACGCCACGGCGGCTGAATTGATAGCCGACCCCGACATCCACATCGTGCTCAACCTCACCCTGCCTGCGGTGCACGCCGAGCTGACCCTGGCCGCGCTGCGGGCGGGCAAGCACGTCTACACCGAAAAACCCCTGGCCACCAGCGTGGCCGAGGGCGCAGAGATTCTGGCCCTGGCTGCCGAACGCGGCCTGGTGGTAGCCTGTGCGCCCGACACCATCCTGGGCAGCCGCCTGCAAACCTGCCGCCAACTGATCGACGAGGGCCGCATCGGCGAGGTCACCGGGGCCAGCGCCTTTGTGGTCAGCCACGGGCATGAATGGTTCCACCCCAACCCCGCCTTCTTCTACCAGCCCGGCGGTGGCCCGCTGCTGGACATTGGCCCCTACTACATCGCCGCGCTGCTGTCGCTGCTGGGCCCGGCCACGCGCTGCTGCGCCATGGGCAAGCGCAGCTTTGCCACGCGCACCATCCACAGCGAGCCGCTGCGCGGTACCGAGATCGCGGTCGAGGTAGACACGCACATCAGCGGCAACATCGAATTTGCCAATGGTGCCATCGCCACCGTGCTGGCCAGCTTCGACGTATGGGATTCGGAGCTGCCCCGGCTGGAAATCTATGGCACCAAGGGCACCATCTGCCTGCGCGACATCGACCCGGTGGACGGCCCCAACCTGTTTGGCGGCGAGGTGCTGCTGCGCACGGTGGACGAATACCGCTGGAAAAGCCTGCCGCGCCCCGCAGTGCAGCCGGACTGGATCCGCGTGCCCGCGCAGCACCGCTTTGGCGAGACCAGCCACCGCGTCAACAGCCGGGGCATCGGCCTGGTGGACATGGCCTACGCCATCCGCCAGCAGCGCGCTGCCCGGGCCAGCGGGGCGATGGGCCTGCACTGCCTGGAGATCATGGAGGCGATGCTGGCATCCGCCGCCGAGAGGCGATTCGTCCACCTGCAGACCACCTGCGAACGGCCTGCGCCGCTGCCGGTGGACTTTCCGGACCGAGAGGGCATAAACGCTATCATTTAGATAGCTTGTAACGAATATTTTTATTGGGCTAAAGGCCGATTTGGCCTACAAATGCGGCAGTACATCTACAGCGGCAAACGCAGGCACACTTCCACGCCCCGTATCTCTCTGGGGGTTACCGTGACCGTGGCACCGATCAACTCGGCGCGGGCACGCATGTTGGCCAATCCACGGGAGCCGCTGGAAGCCACTATGTCCTCCACGCCATCCATATTCTGGGTTTCACCGTCGTCGGCAATGCGCAGGTCCAGCAGATCGTGCGCGGCGCTCAGGCTGGCGCGGATGCTGATCTGGGTGGCCTTGCGGGCATGCCGTACGGCGTTGGTGATGGCTTCCAACAAGATGCGTTGCAGGTGGAAAACCTTCTCGGGTCCCACCTGCAACGCTTCGTCCAGCTGGTTCAGGTCCCAAAAAAAAGCAATACCGGTCGCGTCCAGCCGCGGGGCCAGCCGGTGCCGCAAATTGGCCAGTGCGGCCAACAGGCTGGGCTCACGCGGGGCCAAAGAGTCGATGGCGATGCGGAACTCGATCAGTGCGTCTTGCACCATGCCGCCGATGGCATGGGTATCGGGGCTACTCTGCTTGGCCATGCCCAGCAGGCCGATCAGGTGGCTGCCCAGCCCGTCGTGCAGGTCGCGCATGATGCGGGCGCGCTCCTCCAGCTTGGCAATCTCACGGGACTTGCCTTCTTTGGCCACAAACTCCTGTTGCAACAGCGCACTTTTTTCTTCCAGACAACGCTCCAGATCGGTGGTGTAGGCATGCAGTTCGGTCGCCATCTGGTTGAAACTGCTGGCCACCTCGTTCAGCTCGGTGTCGGCCTGGGGGCCCGCGCGGTGGGAAAACTCACCCAGGGCAAACCGCTTGGCGCTGTTGGAGATCTGCACCAGCGGCCCCGCCAGCCGCTGGGCCAGCCAGCGGCCCAGGCCCAGGGCCAACACCAAACTGGCCAGCACCAGCGCAAACGTGATCTTCACCGCCGTGTGCACCGGCGCCAACACCACATCCCGCCGCTGCTCAAAATGGAAGTACCAGCCGGTTTTGCCCAGTGCCCGGGTGTAGCTGTAGTACAGCAGGCCATCGTGCTCCACCGACACCACCCCGTTGGCTTGCACGGGACTGGCAGCGCGGCCCGCCGCTTGCAGAATCAAGGTGGGCGAGGAATGGGCCAAAACCTGGCCCGTCGGCCCGGTGATAAAGGCGGTGGTACCCGGGAGAGACGACATTTGGGTCAGCGACTCGGAAATCGCCTTCAAACTTACCCGCGCCACGCTCACCATGCCCGAGCGCCCCTTGTCGGGCACCGCCAGGTACACAAACGGCATCACCCGCCCCGGCTCATGCTCTACCGCGCCAAACACGGCAGCCCGGGCGGTATTGGCCGCTTCGATCAAGGGCAGCTGCGCAAACGGCTGCAATTGGGTGTCAGTGGGGTAGGCACTGCTCACCAACAGCACCTGCGTACCGGTGCGGGTGACCAGGCGCATGTCCAAAATGGCAGGGGCCAGCTGGATCAGGCGGCGAAATTCCAGAATGCGGTCGTCAGCGGTGAGGTTGACCGCCGTCCACGGCATGCTGGCCAAGGCCTTCATCTGCGCCTCCACCGACCCCAGCAAGGCATTCACCCGCTCCTGGATCACATCGCCCTGCAATGCCAGCGCCACCGCCACCTGCTGCTCGGTGGCCCGGTACAGCACCCCCGTATGCAACACCCCCACCAGCAGCGTAATGGTGGCCAAGGCCAGCCCCAGGGTCAGGGCGTAGCGCCGAGCGACGGGCGTGGGTTGGTGTGGCGCACCAGCCATGGCAGCCTAGTTGGCCCCGGCCTCGCGCTGCGGCAGCATTAAAAACCGCTTGGGGAAGACCCAGCCGTGGCGTTGGGCCAGGGTTTGATTGACGACCAACTCGTATTCGGTGGGGAAGCCGACAGGCAAATTCGCAATTTTTTTGCCTTGGAGAATAGGAATGAAGTAATCCACGGCCCGTGCGGCCAAATCAACCTTTGTTCCATAGTGCATCCAGGCACCCGTATCGGCTTCATCCAAAGGAAAAATAAAGGGCTTGGGAATACTGCTGGTCACGCGGACCAATGCCTTCGTATAACGATCTCGCAAACTATCGTCCATCACAATACCGGCATCCGCCTGTGCTTGCTGCATCAGCAAAGGCAAGTCATCGATCGTTTTATCCGTTAAGCGAATGCGGATCAAGGTCACGCCTAGCGCTTTGGCTTTGGATTCATATTGCCATTTATCCTCGTCCAAATCTTCACCATGGATCAGGGCAATGCGTTGTATGGGTGGGTCTCGGGCATCACGCAAGATTTCTAATCGCCTCGGAAACAGAGATTCCAGGCGCGCAGCCTGCGGACTGGCAGAGGGATCACACGCAGAAATCGCACTGGGTGCAATGATGCGCACATCAAAACGGGTGAATCCCGTCACATTGGCTTCCGGCGTACACAAATTAAGCACCAAACGCCGCACCGATGTCGGCCCCGGGTTGCAAGTGCAACCAAAAACAATCGGAATATCTTTGGTGAACTGCTTTGCCAGCATGACCGAATCTGCGCCAGCGGCATAAATAATGGTGGGTTTGGTACCCACGACCGATTCCATCATGGTGCGATTCTTTGCCTCCAGTTCGGGCAATGGGCTCATGCTATTGGGCGACAACTCAAAACGTCGAATATCAAATTCCAATACCGGTTTAACCATACCTGATTGCCAGCGTCGCCCTAACTCAGCTTCAATTGCTTGCGCTCTTTCTTTGACTATGGAATCGGTTTGGGTGGAGATATAAGCAATACGAACGCGGGCGGGAGTGTTTTGGGCATAGCCTTCCCTGACCGGAATGGACGTACCACATACGAAAAGCAGCAGAAAATAAATAACCCTCAACACGGCTTTCCCTATTAAGTAAAATTACTCAATTTCAAAGTAAAACTAGGATCATTTTGAAAAATATGTTCATTCTTCAATATTTCAGCAATTGTACGTGCACTGCAAGCCAAACCGGGATTTATACCACTCGCCTTTTTTATACTACGCAAATGGATCCCCACAAACTTCCCATCAATTGACATCAATGGCGCACCAGACGCACCACTGTGCGCCGCAGCATAATGCTCAATTTTCCAATCTGCCGGGTCATACGCTGCAATTCTCTGCGTATCTTTGAAAATTGAACTAGTACGATCTGTAATCAATGCATGTACAGGTGCCAAACCAAATGGAATATCTTTATTTTCTACTGAAGAGTATCCACTTTGATGGTATGGAACAAAAAAACCTCGGCTTTGAGGCAACATATCATCTGAAACCACCCGCCTTGGGATCAAGGGAATAATTTCATGATTCTCATCTGGTTTTAATTTTATTTTAATTAAAACCCAATCGCCACCCATGTAATCATGACCATTTCCACTAAAAATACCATCATTACTCTTAAAGAAATGAGATTTATCCGAAGAAAAATCATATTTTTTTGCCTCCAAAAATCGCTCATCCACAGTTGAATTTGGCGCACCCACAAAATCAAAAACAGCTTGAAAATTTTGAGCAAATTCTTGGCTTAGCAATACATGATGCGCAGTAAGAACCCAATCCCTACCGACCAATAGGCAAGACCCAATCACAACGGGATCTGATTTCAAATTTTCAGCACCCCTGGCGACAATTAAACCTACTGCTCTTAAATTAATTTCAGACCGCGCCCTGGCAGCGCTAGGCCACTCATGACCTAATTCAGAAAGAATACCTGGTAGATCGCAAGCCTTTGCTTCACCAAAAACATGATTCACACTCATGAGATACTCCAATTGATAACTTTTAAGTCAAAGCGGGCAAACTGGCATTTGGGAAAATTTTTAAAAATTCATTTGATATTGCTGATAAACGGGTAAATTTTATATTTTTTGCCCCCGCCGTATCCGCGTTGTTGATCATAATCCCCAGAAGCTCACCATCTTTTGAAAAAACTGGGCCACCAGAAAATCCAGGAACCGCTCTGCCCAAGCTCGCAAATGCATGTATCCGGTTAGCGGCCACTGCAGTAATATTTCCTTTTATGATTTCACGTTTCCACAGATAGCGAGGAAAGCCAACCGCATAGATCTCCTCCTCATCCTCGAAACTCTTTTTTTTCCTGAATTTTGCAGAGTCAATTGATGGATAGATTCCATCTATATTCTTCCGAACGCGGAAAAGACCGACCTCAAATTTTTCTCGCTTCTGGTATTTCCAATTATTATCAGCATCAAAGTCATCAACACCATGGTCAAAAGAAAAGCACTGCCTATCGGCTAACAATGGTGCATCTGCCCCATCAAACAAATCAAAACTCAATTGCTGAGAAATAATATGCCTTAATTTTTTCCTGTAATGTGAAACCCCTAATACCCAATTTTCAGCAACCAGCACACAACTTTCCGTGTATTCCTCAGAAAATACAGCCCCAGCAGCCTTGGCTGCTTTCATGACAGCAGATGGTATTGTCATAATTTTTCAAATCCGGTTATTTATAAAATAACAACATCACTGGCCTATTCGAACTCTTCCGTGACCAAGAATGTAGTGACATAAGCGAAATAGCGCTCATAAAACGGCTCAAATCGCGCCAAGTGACGGCTATAATCCTGCCTACCGCTAAAAACCAAACAAAACTGCGCCCTTAAAACCCTTGGAAAAATAACATCCGACAACATTCCATCCGAGTTTTTGTTAAACGTGGCAGTCGGATAGGTTGTCCATCGCTGCGCAGAAAATCCCAAATCACTGGTCCTGAATGAAAGTGCCCGTGTACCGTCTCCCCCGCCGCCATTTGAGCCAATATCACCGGGGGCTAGCAAATCAGCACGCAAATCATCATTCCATTTAATGGGTAATGTTTTGTAGGTATTTTTAAAGTCTTGAACGTAAGGATCATCCTCGTCCAACGTACGGTTTAGCACTCCTATCAATACGAGCTGGGCCATTGCAGTACATCTCCATTTTTATTCGCCAAATTTAGACCGTTGCCTAAAAATACAGATCTAATTATTTTTTTGTAACAAAAGCATAAGCACTCCCAAACCTCTCCACATCCCCAATATTGAGGATGCTTTTCCCACCTTCCCCCGCACAATCCCCCCATGCAAAAGAACGTATTGGTCGTAGAAGACGATGTACTCACCGCCAGGGGGTTTGCCTACTCCCTGGGGGCGGTGCCTACGCTGTCCCTGGTGGCGGTGGTGCATACGGCGGGGGAGGCGATTCGGTTTTTGGAGAACAACACGGTGGATGTGTGTCTGGTGGACCTGGGGTTGCCGGATGCTTCGGGCTTGACGGTGGTGCGGTTTGCGGCGGGCTTGCCCAAGCCGGTGCACACGCTGGTGGTGACGGTGTTTGGGGACGAGACCAATGTGCTGGCGGCGATTGGGGCCGGGGCTTCGGGCTATTTGCTCAAGGATGCGCTGACGGTATCCGTGGCGCACGAGGTGGAGTCGCTGCTGCAGGGCGGCTCGCCCCTGTCGCCCAGCGTGGCGCGCTTGCTACTGGAGCGCTTGCGCGTGCCCCTGCCCGTCACCGCTGCGCTACCGACCAGCGTGCTGGAAAAAGTGGTTTTGAGCGCACGCGAGACCGAGGTGTTGAGCCTGATCGCCCGTGGCTGCACCTACAAAGAGGTCAGCAGCGCGCTGGCTATTTCCAACGTGACCGTGGCCTCGCATTTGAAAAACACTTACCAGAAACTGGCCGTGCACTCCAAAAACGAAGCGGTGTACGAAGCCAGCAAGATGGGCTTGATCCAGATGTAATTGCTACAAATAATAGAGCTTCTTGCGCTTATGGAATAAGCGCTAGAGGCTCTTTTTATTCACAACAAAGGCCGCAACTCCCGCGCCGCCTCCAGCAGCAGCGGCAGCAAGTCCCGCCGCAGCACCTCCTGCTCCAGCCGCTGCGGCGTGGTGACCACGTTCAGGGCGGCCACGGTCTTGCCCTGCAGGTTGCGCAGCGGAATGGCCAGGGCGTGCACGCCGAGTTCGTGCTCTTCGCTGGCGACGCAGAAGTCGTCGGCGCGTACCTGGGTAATCTTGGCGCGAAAGGCCTTGGGGTCGGTGGTGGTGTGGGCGGTGAGGCGCGGCAGGCTGCGGTTTTTCATCCAGGCGTTGAAGGCCAGCTTGGTCTCGTTGGCCAGCAGCACCCTGCCGGTGGAGGTGGCGTGGGCGGGCAGGCGTGCGCCCAGGTGCAGGCCGTAGGCCAGCACGCGTAACGGGCCGCCGCTGCGGTCGTTGCCGCTTCTTGCGACGATGACGACTTCATCACCATCGCGCACCACGGCTGAAAACGACTCCAGCGTCTGCGCCGCCAGCCGGTTCAGCGTGGGCTGCAGCACGCGCGGCAGCTGGGCCGATGCCAGGTAGCTACCCGAGAAGCGCAGCACCTTGGCTGCCAGCCAGAAGTAGCTGCCGTCGGTGTCCAGGTAGCCTAGGTGCGCCAGCGTCAGCAGATGGCGGCGGGCTGCCGCCCGCGTGAGTCCGGCGCGCTGCGCGGCCAGGGTGGCGTTGAGGCGCTGGCGCTCGGTGTCAAAACTCTCCAGCACCGCCATGCCCTTGGCCATGCCTTCGATCAAATCGGCCTTTTGAATCTCCACGGCGGCTCCATTTTTGCGCGATGATCGCACAAGTAGGCCGATCATCGCACAAAGGCGTATTTGGCGGCTGGTAAATGCACCGGCTAAAACCTAAGCTTGCAGCACCAAATTCAAGGAGACACCCATGCGTACCCAGGTTGCCATCATCGGTGCAGGCCCTTCCGGCTTGCTGCTCGGCCAGTTGCTGCACAAAGCGGGCATTGCCAACGTCATCATTGAGCGGCAAAGCCCCGACTACGTGCTGGGCCGCATCCGGGCGGGCATTCTGGAGCAGACCACAGTGGACATGCTGCATGAGGCGGGCATGGGCGAGCGGGTGCAGGCCGAGGGCGTGGTGCACCACAGCATCGATCTGGTGTTCTCGGGCGTGCGCCATGCCATCGACGTGCATGGCCTCACGGGTGGCAAGGTGGTCACGGCCTACGGCCAGACCGAGGTGACGCGCGACCTGATGGATGCGCGCAGCGCCGCAGGCCTGACCACGGTGTACCAGGCCGCCCAGGTGAGCGTGCACGACTTCGACAGCGCCACACCGCGCGTGCGCTACCAAAAGGACGGGCAAAACTACGAGCTGGAATGCGACTTCATCGCCGGATGCGACGGCTTCCACGGTGTCTGCCGCGCCAGCGTGCCCGAGGGCGCGGTCACCGAGTACGAGAAGGTCTACCCCTTCGGCTGGCTGGGCGTACTGGCCGACGTGCCGCCGGTGTCGCCCCACTCCATCGTCTACGGCAACAGCGAGCGCGGGTTTTCGCTGTGCTCGATGCGCAGCCTGTCGCGCAGCCGCTATTACGTGCAGTGTCCGGTGGACGACAAGGTCGATGCCTGGAGCGACCAGCGTTTTTGGGACGAGCTGCGCAGCCGCCTCGACCCCGAGCTGGCCGAGCGCATCGTCACCGGCCCCACCCTAGAGAAAAGCATCGCCCCGCTGCGCAGCTTTGTGGCCGAACCCATGCGCTTTGGCCGCATGTTCCTGGCCGGCGACGCCGCCCACATCGTGCCGCCCACCGGTGCCAAGGGCCTGAACCTGGCGGCCAGTGACGTGAAATACCTGTCGGGTGCGCTGATCGAGTTTTATGGCGAAAAAAGCACGGCAGGCATTGACACCTATTCGCAACGCGCCCTGGCCCGCATCTGGAAGGCCGAGCGTTTCTCCTGGTGGCTAACCACGCTGATGCACAAGTTCCCCGATACGGGCCCTTTCGGCCAGCGCATGCAAGAGGCCGAGCTGGAGTACCTGGTGAATTCCACCGCCGCATCCACCGTACTGGCAGAAAACTACGTCGGGCTGCCACTCTATACAGGCCGGTAAAAGAATGTAACGACCGTATACACCCGGGCGTACAGGGCCAGAATTCATCCCGGTACACATCGGAGTGACGGGATGAAAAAGAAGGGAAAAATCCACCACTGGAATACTTCGCGCGGTATGGGGTTCATCCGCAGCCCCCAAACGGGCTACGACGTTCTTTTCCGCATCAAGGACTACCGTGGCTCGGCGTTGCCGCGCGAAGGCGAAACGGTCTGGTTTGACGAAGTCACCTCTGTCCACACCAAACCCCATGCCATCGGGGTCAGTACCGTCAGCGGCAATGCAGACGTGCATTCCACCCGGCCCCGCCACTACATCGGGCGCAAGTCCAACGCACGCCCGTACGTGATGCTGCTCTTCCTGTGGGTGGTGCTGGGAATCTGGGGGGTTTGGAGCTACCGTCTATCGATCTGGCTGGTGGCTGCCGTGCTGGGCCTGAACCTGCTCACCGTGCTGGCGTACGCCACAGGCCCGCAATCTACACGCCATCGCCGCTGGTGGACCCCGGCAGAGCCCGTTCTGCACCTGCTCAGCCTGCTAGGCGGCTGGCCGGGCGCGGGCCTAGCCCAGGCCATTCTGCGCTACCGCTCCCGCACGCCCTTGTTCGCCACCCTGTACTGGTGCACAGTGGTGGTGCACCTGGCGTTGTTACTGGGCTGGCTGCTGTGGCTGCAGCCACGACTTGCGGCCTATTGACGGGCTAGCAATGAATACAAAGTTTATGCAAACTGCCTAAATAATAAGCAGCGCAATCTTTCTCTTTTAAAAACAACGCCTTACCCTGGTCATACAAATAAAGTACAGAGTTACCCCCATAGTTATCCAGTGCGGACGGGGAGAACTTTGGCGGGCAACCTGACCCAGGCAATTGCTATTAAAATAATAGCTACTCGCGCCTATGCAACAAGCACGAGAGCCACTTTTACACCTTGGATTTGTAATTGGGCCGGGAAGGCTTGGCCGACTTGCCCGAGCCGTTGTCGCGAGGCGGCAGGCCGGTATGTTGGGTCAGCAGTCGGCCCTTGGTCACGGGCGATGCTTTGGTGGTCACCGTGGTGGAGTTCTTCTTGCGGGCACTTTCATAGCCACCGTCCGTCATCGGCTGGTAGGTGGGGATGAGGTGGTGCTTGCCATTGCCGATCAAATCTGCCCGGCCCATCGTCTTCAGGGCTTCGCGCAGCAGCGGCCAGTTGTTGGCATCGTGGTAGCGCAAAAAGGCCTTGTGCAGGCGGCGGCGGCGGTCGCCCCGGACGATGTCCACGGTTTCGCTGTCGCGGGTGATCTTGCGCAGCGGGTTTTTGCCGCTGTGGTACATGGTGGTGGCCGTAGCCATGGGCGAGGGGTAGAAGGTTTGCACCTGGTCGGCGCGGAAACCGTTCTTTTTGAGCCACAGCGCCAGGTTCATCATGTCTTCGTCGCTGGTGCCGGGGTGGGCGGCGATGAAGTACGGAATCAGGTACTGCTTCTTGCCCGCTTCCAGGCTGAACTTTTCAAACAGCGTCTTGAACTTATCGTAGCTGCCGATGCCGGGCTTCATCATCTTGGTCAGCGGCCCTTGCTCGGTGTGCTCGGGTGCGATCTTCAGGTAGCCACCCACGTGGTGCGTCACCAGCTCTTTGACGTACTCGGGGCTTTGCACGGCCAGGTCGTAACGCAGGCCGGAGCCGATCAAAATCTTCTTGATGCCCTTGAGCGCGCGGGCGCGGCGGTAGATCTTGATCAGCGGGTCGTGGTTCGTGCCCAGGTTCGAACAGATGCCCGGGTAGACGCAGCTGGGCTTGCGGCAGGCAGCCTCGATCTCGGGGCTCTTGCAGCCCAGGCGGTACATATTGGCCGTGGGGCCACCCAGGTCGGAAATGGTGCCGGTGAAGCCCTTCACCTTGTCGCGGATGTCTTCGACTTCCTTGATGATGGACTCCTCCGAACGGCTCTGGATGATGCGACCCTCGTGCTCGGTGATCGAGCAAAAGGTGCAGCCACCAAAGCAGCCGCGCATGATGTTGACGCTGAAGCGGATCATCTCCCAGGCGGGGATCTTGGTGGTGCCGTCATGGCTGCCGTTCTCGTCGGCGTAGGCCGGGTGCGGGCTGCGCGCGTACGGCAGGTCGAACACGGTGTCCATCTCGGCCGTGGTCAGGGGAATCGGCGGCGGGTTGATCCATACGTCGCGGGCGGTCACGCCTTCGCCGTGGGCCTGCACCAGGGCGCGGGCATTGCCGGGGTTGGTTTCCAGGTGCAGCACGCGGTTGGCGTGGGCGTAGAGCACCGGGTCGGCCTTGACCTGCTCGTACGACGGCAGGCGGATCACCGAGCGGTCGCGCGCGGGCACCTTGATCTTGGCCAACTCTCGGGCTTGGGAGCGGGCCAAGGCATCGCCCAGTGACGGGCTCATCTTCACCACGGCCTCTGCGGGAACGCCCTGCGGATTGGCATCGTCCTTGGAGCAACTGGTGCCCTGCTCTGCCGCCTGCTCGGAGGTGGTCTGGTAGGGGTTGATATGCGACTCGACGCGGCCTGGTGCGTCCACCGAGGTGGAGTTGATCTCAATCCAGTCGCGCCCGGTCGGGTCGTCACTGCGGCGGATGAAGGCGGTGCCGCGCACGTCGGTGATGCTTTGCACCGGCTCCTTGGCAGCCAGGCGGTGAGCCACTTCGACGATGGCGCGCTCGGCGTTGCCGTACAGCAACAGGTCGCACTTGGCATCCACCACCACGCTGCGGCGCACTTTGTCGGACCAGTAGTCGTAGTGCGCGATGCGGCGCAGCGAGCCTTCGATGCCGCCCAAGACGATGGGCACGTCCTTGTAGGCCTCGCGGCAGCGCTGGCTGTAGACGATGGCGGCGCGGTCGGGGCGTTTGCCACCAATATCACCGGCGGTGTAGGCATCGTCACTGCGGATCTTGCGGTCGGCGGTGTAGCGGTTGATCATCGAATCCATGTTGCCCGAGGTCACCCCGAAGAACAGGTTGGGCTTGCCCAGCGCCTTGAACGGGTCGGCGCTTTGCCAGTCGGGCTGGGCGATGATGCCCACGCGAAAGCCCTGCACTTCCAGCATGCGGCCAATCACCGACATGCCGAAGCTGGGGTGGTCCACATAGGCATCGCCGGTGACAATGATCACGTCGCAGCTATCCCAGCCCAGCTTGTCCATCTCGGCGCGGCTCATCGGCAAAAATTTGGACGTACCAAAGCGGGCCGCCCAGTACTTGCGGTAGCTGGTCAGCGGCTTGGCAGCGCGCGCGAAAAAGGAAACGTCGACGGGGGCGTTCATTCAGGAGCTTTGTTGGGGGTAACCCGCGATTTTAAGGGCTAGGGCGGTTTTGCGCATCCCATGGCTGCGAACGCCCGGATATCACCCATTTTCTGGACGGCTGTACGGCGTTCTGCAGGCGATTTACGGGTGGAAAAGCCCTCCTTTGCATACATTGCGCCAGAATGCCTGTGTTACAAACAAAGACATGTCTGATACCGCGACCGATTCCCAGTACTTCGCCAAGGCGGTGTCGCAATTGGGCCCGGACCGGGGCCTGCAGACCAACCGTCCGGTGATGGGCGCGCAAGGCATCAAAATCCTGGACAAGGGTGCCAAGCTCACGCCCCGGCTGTACGAGCGCCTGGTGCAGCACCACCCCATCACCCCGCTGGAAGACGCCATCGACATCGAAGGCTCGATCAACGGCAAGAACCTGTGTGCCATCGGCGAAGAGCTGCTGAACAGCAACCTGGTCTTCTCGCGCATGGCCGAAAAGCCCGAAGACCGCAAGCTGATGCTGGACTGCCTGGAGGCCGTACCGCTGCCGCCCGCCATCACCTTCCAACTGACTGTGGTGCGCGACGTGCACCCCGGCTTGTTCCGCTACTTTGTGGCCACCGCGCTCACCGCCGTGTGGCTGGGCAACCGCCCACTGGCGCAGCGCAGCAATCTGGTGATGCTGGCCGCCGCCGGGCTGCTGCACGACCTGGGCATGATGCACATCGACCCGGTGCTGCTGGAGCCCAGCACCGAAATCAGCCCCGAGCAACGCCGCCAGCTCTACTCGCACCCGCTGGTGTCGGTGCTGCTGCTGGAGCGCCATACCGAGTACAACAATGAAATGCTGCGCGCCGTGCGCGAACACCACGAGGTGCTGGACGGCTCGGGCTACCCCGCCGGACTGGCGGCCACGTCCGTCGGTGCCTGGGGCCGGATCTTATCGCTGGCGCAGGTGGTGGCGGCTCTGGTGCGGCCTGGCCGCAGCCACGCGCTGCTGCGCTTGTCGGTGCTGCTGCGCACCAACCGGCACCGCTACGACACCGTGCTGATCAACCGCATGCTGCCGCTGCTGCAGCGCCCGGATGCAGAGGCATCCCAGGCCGATGGCATCGACAACCCAGTGGCCGACCCGGTGCGCCATCTGAAGGCGATCTACCAGGCGCTGCTGGGCTGGCCTGCTGCGCTGGCGCAGGACATGCGCTGGTCGGCGGCACGGCGTGGCGGGCTGGTGTTCATCGGTGAGCGCTGCGCCCGCATCCACCGCACCATCATTGAGTCGGGCGTGGCCCCCGACCAGTTGCAAAACCTGGATGCCGACTCCATCGCCGGACCGCTGGCCGACGAGCTGTCGCTGATCACCCGCGAACTGGCCTGGCAACTCCGCGCCGTGGAGCGCGAAGCCCGCAGGCGCTGGGCCGCTACCGCCGGTGAGAAGCTGCCAGACAACCTGGCGGCGTGGGCCCACAAGGTGGAATCCGTCTGCTCGGGCCTGCTGGAGCGCAGCAGTACGCAGGCGGTGCAGGTTGAAAAAATATAAAGAAATTCAAGCCTAGCGCATATTAAACAAGCGCGAGTAGCTATATTTTTAATAGCAATCAGTTACCCAGTCCCATGGCCCGGGTGATCACCTCTTTCATGATCTCGTTAGTGCCGCCATAGATGCGCTGCACCCGTGCATCGGCATAGGCGCGGGTGATGGGGTATTCCCACATATAGCCGTAGCCGCCGAAGAGCTGCACGCACTGGTCCATCACCTTGCACTGCAGGTCGGTGGTCCAGTACTTGGCCATGCTGGCGGTGGCGGTGTCCAGGCGGTCCTGCAGCAGCAGTTCGGTGCAGCGGTCAATGAACACCTGGGCCACCTGGACCTCGGTCTGCAACTCGGCCAAGGTGAAGCGGGTGTTCTGGAAGCTGGCCACCGGCTGGCCGAACACCTTGCGCTCCTTCACATACGCCACGGTCCAGTCGATGGCGGCTTGGGCAGCGGCCACGGCGGTGATGGCGATTTGCAGGCGCTCCCAAGGCAGTTGCTCCATCAGGCACACGAAGCCCCGGTTTTCATGCAGCTTGCCGCCCAAAAGTTGGTCGGCTGGCAGGTGCACGTTGTCAAAAAACAGCTCGGCGGTGTCTTGCGCCTTCATGCCCAGCTTCTTCAGGCGTTTGCCCACGGTAAAGCCGGGCATGCCACGCTCGACCAGAAACAAACTGGTGCCCTTGGCACCGGCAGCCGGGTTGGTCTTGGCCACCACCACCACCAGGTCGGCATGCCAGCCGTTGGTGATGAAGGTCTTGCTGCCATTGAGCCGGTAGCTACCGTCGGGCTGCTCGATGGCAGTGGACTGGATGCCCTGCAGGTCCGAGCCCGCAGCCGGTTCGCTCATGGCAATCGCGCCCACCAGGGCCCCGCCGGCCATCTGCGGCAGGTACTTGGCTTTTTGCGCAGGCGTGGCGTAGTGCAGCAGGTAGGGTGCCACGATTTCGCTGTGCAGGCTGTAGCCAATACCGGTGATGCCTGCGCGGGCCAACTCTTCCATCTGCACCACCGAATACAACTTGTCGGCCCCCGAGCCGCCCCACTCCTCGGGCATGGAAGTGCACAAAAAGCCGTTGGCCCCGGCCTTGTGCCAAACATGGCGGTCCACATAGCCCTGCTCTTCCCAGGCGGCGTGGAAGGGCACGATTTCTTTCTCCACAAAGCGGCGAAAGCTGTCGCGAAAGGCTTCATGGTCGGGTCCGAAAAGGGTGCGTTCAATCATGCGGATAGGGGTGCAGGTGGAAGACCGGGTCAATGTACCGTAGCGCACCACCTTGGGCACACCGCACAAGCCCGCCACGCCCGGCCCGCATCCTCCATTTGAAGGACAAACGCAGCAGTCGTGGCGATAATCCCAAGATGCATTCACCGCCCTCCTCTCCATCTTCTCCCTCGCCCTCCCAGCAACAGCCCCAATCTCCCACCGACCTGTTTCTGTCCTTTACCTGGCTGGCCCTGCAGGGCTTTGGCGGTGTGCTGGCCGTGGTGCAGCGCGAGATGGTGGAGAAAAAACGCTGGCTGACCCAGGAGCAATTCCTCGAAGACTGGGCTGTGGCGCAGATCATGCCCGGCCCGAATGTGTTGAACCTGTCGGTGATGCTGGGCGACCGCCACTTTGGCCTGCGCGGGGCCCTGGCCGCCGCCTCCGGCCTGCTGGCGGTGCCGCTGCTGGTGGTGCTGGCATTGGCCTTGGTGTATGCCCAGTATGCCGACCACCCGGCGGTCATCGGTGCCTTGCGTGGCATGGGCGCGGTGGCGGCGGGTCTGATTTGCGCCACTGGCCTGCGCCTGTTGCGGGCGGTGCGCCACCATGTGATGGGCATCGGACTGTGCCTGTTGCTGGGCGTACTGACTTTTGTGCCGATTGCGCTGCTGCACTGGCCGCTGGTATATGTACTGCTGCCCGTGGGCGGCCTGGCCTGCGTGCAAACCTACCGCAAGCTGGTCGCATGACCAGCTTGCACAGCATCGCCATGCAGGGCCAGGACTGGCTGGCACTGTGGTGGCACTTCACCTCGCTGTCGCTGTTGGCCGTGGGCGGCGCGATCACCGCCGCGCCCGACATGCACCGTTTTCTGGTGGAACAGCAGCAGTGGCTGACCAACGAGCAGTTCAACACCTCCATCGCCATCGCCCAGGCCGCGCCGGGGCCGAACATCCTGTTTGTCGCCCTGATGGGTTGGAACGTGGGGCTGAACGCCGGTGGCTATGGTGCGGCCCTGCTGGGCATGGGTTGCACCATGCTGGGCATCTTGCTGCCCAGCACCACGCTGATGTGGCTTTCGACCCGCTGGGGCCACCGCAACCGCGAATTGCGCGCGGTGCGGGCTTTCAAGCAGGGCTTGGCCCCGATCGTGATTGCATTGATGCTGGCCACCGGCTGGCTGCTGTCAAGCGCCCAGCACGGACCCGAGCGCGACTGGCCGCTGTGGCTGTTGACGGCCCTCAGCGCCCTCGTGGTGTGGCGCACCAAAGTCCACATTCTTTGGCTGCTGGGCGTAGGCGCAGCGCTGGGGGCAATGGGCTGGGTGTGAGTGCTTCTAAAACCGCAGCCGGTAATACACCATCGGCCTGCCCTTGCTGACGCGCAGCACCACCCGTTCGTTTTTGTTGAGCTGCATGCCCAAAGCTCCGCCCAGCTCGAACTGGATTCCGCGGGCGCTGGCGGCGCTGAACTGCATCTCCAGCCGGGTGTTGTAGTTCATGGGGTTGGCGGTTTGGCTGGCAATGCCCGGCAACGGGTCTGGCCAGGGGCTCAGGCGCTGCCACACGCCGATGCGCACGCGGCCCTGGCCCTGGTCGGCGGAGCGCCAGTGCAGGCCCAGGTCCAGCCCACCGGGGCCACCGGCCCCACCGGATGTCGTGCGCCCATCCCCGGCCAGGTTGTGGTGCGGGGCCGTCAACCCGAGGCCCAGCCCGAAGCCCGCCTGGGCCGTGGGGCCGGACCAGCCGGTCAAGGTAAGGCGGGAATCGGGCCGTGCATCGGCGCGTTGCAGCATAGGCGCTATTTGCGTCGCCAGCTCCAACTGCGGAGCCACTCCGGCGGCCTCATCGGCATCCTGCGCCAGCGCCCAACTGTTGCAACACAGCAGCGCCAGCACGGCGCCACAGCGTGGAGACAAACGCACATCAGGGCAAAAAGCGACTGCGGGCATGGCGGCGTACCGTGGTGGAGATGCCTTCATTGTGCGGCAATGCGGCGTTTTTTTCAGCCGACCAGGCGCAAAAAAAGCCCACAAAAAGTGGGCATTTCATCGGCTAAAAAACAGCTTAAAACTCTTTCACCAGCGAATAGGTCAGCCCGGCTGAGCCGAGCATGTCCACCTGGGCGTTCCAGCCGCCTTCGAAGCGCCAGCCCACCGCGGGTACGAAGGCGGGCGAAAAACCTTTGTAGTTCAGCGGCACCTTATGGTTATAGGGCGGCTTGTAGCCATACAAAACGCCCGCCGACCACTTCAGATACACCTGGGGCAGGCTCTCAAACACGTTGTAGTAGCTCTTGCCCAGGTACAGGTAGCCGCTTTCCTGGCCAAACGAGTTACTGAAAAGCGCCAGGCCGACAAAGCTGTTGTCTACGGTGGACTCGCGCTCCAGACCGGCCAGATACACATGGCGGTGTTCGACGTTGTAGCTGTAATGGGTGGTGTACGGGCTGTATTCCAGCCGCCAGCGGTAAGGCACTGCCGATGGTTCAGCCAGTGGCGTGTCGGGGGCGGTAGCCGTCTGGGCCATGGCGTGGCAGGCCAAACCCAGCAAGGCGCAGGCGGCGAACCGATGGGGGATCAAGAATGCATCCATGGAGCGATGAAAAAATAAGTTGGCTGGGGAGGTGCAAGGCCGACATCCACACGGATGCGCACGAACCACGTACCTGGCTGTGGCCCATTGTACGGCTACTGTTTTGATAGCTGCTTGCGCCGATGGCATCTGCGCTGGAGGCAGATTTTGTGTCTACATGTAAGCCACTGCGCTAGAATCCGCCCACCCCGCAGCACTGCGGGGTTTCGCTAGGGGTGTTGCGGCTGTGGAATCTGTTCCAAGGCCGCGACTGAGAAAGTCCCTTTGAACCTGATTGAGGTAATCCTCGCGCAGGGAAGCAAGTTCTTCCACGGCGGCCTTCTCCGGCCATGCACGCCGTGCGGTTCAAGCCACCCTGCCACTACTTTGCATGGAGCAAATGTTTGGCACATTCACCTATTTTTCACAATGAAGCCCTGACGCCGATCCCGGCTGCAGGCCGTGTTTTCAGCGGCGCATCGCACGCCGCCCTGTGGTTCAGCCTGGGCGTGGGCCTGTTGGTGATGCAGATTGGTGCCTACCTGGTGCCCGCCGTGGGCACGCAGCAGGCGCTGCTGGCCATCGTGCTGGGCTCGGTGCTGGGCGCAGGGCTGTTGGCCTGGGTGGCGCGCATCGCCTGCGACAGCGGGCTGTCCAGCGCCGGGCTGATGCATGCCACCTTTGGCAGCGGCTTTGCCCGGTTGCCGGTGCTGCTGAACATCGTGCAATTGGTGGGTTGGACCACCTTCGAGCTGGTCATCATGCGCGACGGCACCGCCGCCATCGCCAAGCACAGCCTGGGCTGGAACCTCAGCGGCACCCAGGGCGTGCTGTTCACCACCTTGCTGTGGGGCGCGGTACTGACGGCCCTGATGGCGGCTTCCATGCTGACCCTGGTGCGCAAATTCATTGGCCGCTATGGCCTGCCGCTGGTGGTGTTGTCGCTGCTGTGGCTGAGCTGGCAGTTTGCCCAGAAGCTGCTGGCCGCCGATGCGCAGGCCTTCTGGCACCGCCCCGGCGACGGCAGCATGGGCTTGCTGTCGGCCATGGACCTGGTGATCGCCATGCCGGTGTCGTGGCTGCCCCTGGTGGCCGACTACGCCCGCCATGGCCGCAGCGGCAAATCTGCCATGACCGGCACCTGGCTGGGCTACGCGCTGGCCAATATCTGGTGCTACGCGCTGGGCGTGTTGGTGGTGACGGTAGCCGCACCGGGCACGGATCTGGTCACCGCGCTGCTGCTGGCCCAGGGCGGCCTGCTGGCGCTGGGGCTGATCTTGCTGGACGAGGTGGACAACGCCTACGGCGACGTGTACTCGGGTGCGGTGTCGGCCCACAGCCTGCACCCCAAGCTCAGCATCCGTCGCTGGGGCCTGTTGCTGGCGGTGGGCTGCACCGGTTTGGCGCTGGTGCTGCCGATCCACAGCCTGGAGCCGTTTTTGCTGATGTTGAGCTCGGTGTTTGTGCCGCTGTTCGGGGTGATTCTGGGCCGCCTGGGCAGCCACGCCACCGCCTCGGTGCAGCGCCTGGTGGAGCCGCTGGCCGCAGGCCTGTGGCTGGCCGGTATCGCCCTGTACCACCTGCTGGCCACCTACGCGCCGCATTTCGGCGCGGCCCTGCCGACGCTGGCGGTGGTCTACCTCGCCGCCTGGGTGAGTCGCCCGCTGCGGATCACCTACGCACTACAAAAATAGTAGCTGCTTGCGCACATGGAATAAGCGCTAACGGCCTATTTCATATAAATTTAATCCACCAACACCCGCATGGGCACCGGCGCAAAACCGTGGTTCAGCGGGCCTTGGCCGTGCCCAGTGTGCACCTGGGCCCCGCCGGTGATGGCCCCCAGGATGTAGTTGCGCGCCAGCCCCACCGCCTCGGGCAAGGCGTGGCCCTGCGCCAGGTAGACGGCGATGGCCGACGATAGCGTACAGCCGGTGCCGTGACCGTTGTGGGTGGCGATGCGCACCGACTCCCAGCGCTGGCGTTTGCCGTCCGCCAAGCCCAGCACATCCACGACCGCGCTGCCCGGCAGATGCCCGCCCTTGACCAGCACCGCCTGCGCGCCAAGGCCCAGCAGGTCGGCCACGGCGGGCTCCAGAGCAGCGGCATCTTCCACGCTACGGCCCAGCAGCAAGGCGGCCTCGTCCAGATTGGGCGTAACCACGGTGGCGCGGGGGAAGAGCTGGTCCACCAGCACCTGCACCGTCTCCCGGGCCATCAGCCGGTCGCCGCTGGTGGCGACCATCACCGGGTCGAGCACCACTTTTTTCAATTGGTAATGGTCTATGGCCCAGGCCACCACCTCCACCATTTCGGGGGAATGCAGCATGCCGATCTTCACCGCGTCCACACCAATGTCGTCCAGCACGGCCTGCAACTGGGCTTTCAGGAAGGCAGGGGGCACGGGATGGATGGCGGTGACGCCGCGGGTGTTTTGGGCGGTCAGCGCAGCCAGCGCCGTCATGCCGTAGCAGCCCAGGGCGCTGAAGGTTTTCAAATCGGCCTGGATGCCCGCGCCGCCGCCGCTGTCGGACCCGGCAATGGAGAGCAGGCGCAGGTAGCGCGGGGAAGTAGCTGGGGTAGTCATGGGGAAATTATCGCGGCACGAGTGTGATGTAATTCACGCCACGGATGAAACAGGGGTGTCTGGCTGAAGCAGCTGGACTGAGAAAAACCCTCATACCCGATCCAGGTAATACTGGCGTGGGAAGTTTCTATCAACGACCTAGCCTCGTTTCGTCCTGCTATCCATAGGACCTTAACTTGGCTACCAGCCTCTCCACCACCATCCTCGGCGCAGGCCTGATGGGCCGCTTGCTGGCCCTGGCATTGGCACGCGCGGGCCACCGGGTGCAGGTGTTTGAAGCCGCTGGACCAGAAGCCGAAGGGGCGGCAGCCCGTGTCGCCGCCGCCATGCTCGCCCCGCTGGCCGAGTCGGCCATTACGGAGACCAGTGTGGTGCAAATGGGCCAGTACGGCCTGCGCCGCTGGCCGGAGCTGATCGCGCAACTCGACGCACCGGTGTTCTTCCAGCAAAACGGCACCTTGATTTTGTGGCACCGGCAAGACGCAGCCGAGGCAACGCGCTTTGGCCACCAACTGACGGCCACGCACCAGCAGTTGCCCAGCCTGCCCGCGCCCCAGCCACTGGATGCTGCGGCCATCGCCCATTTGGAGCCCAGCATCGGCAGCCGCTTCGCACAGGGCCTGTACCTGCCGTGTGAAGGCCAATTGGACAACCGCCAACTGCTGGCCGCACTGCTGCTGCAATTGCAAAAGTTTGACGTCGATCTGCACTGGCATAGCCCACGGCAACCGGAAGATTGCCAGGCGGATTGGGTCTTCGACTGCCGGGGCCTGGGCGCTCGCGGCCAATGGCTGGGCCTGCGCGCGGTGCGCGGCGAGGTGCTGCGCCTGCACGCGCCGGGGGTGACGCTACGCCGCCCGGTGCGCCTGGTGCACCCGCGTTATCCGCTGTACATCGCGCCCAAAGAAAACAACGTATTTGTGGTGGGTGCCACCGAAATCGAATCGGACGACCTATCACCCATCAGCGTGCGCTCCAGCCTGGAGCTGCTCAGCGCCGTCTACAGCGTGCACCCCGGCTTTGGCGAGGCGCGGATTCTGGAGTCCAGCACCCAGTGCCGCCCCACCCTGCCCAACAACCTGCCAGCCATCCGGCAGTTGGCCCCACGGGTACTGCAAATCAACGGCCTGTACCGGCACGGCTTTTTGATCGCACCGGCGATGCTGGACGCGGTCATGGAGTTCATGGAAAAAGGACACTCCGCGCTTGCCACGCAATGGAAGCTTGCTATAGAAACTGTATGAACGTCCTGATCAACAACCTCCCCCAGACCCTGCCTGCCGGTGCCACCTTGGCCGACGCGGTGGCGCTGCTGCAAGCCCAGCCGCCGTTTGCCGCCGCCGTCAACAAGAGCTTTGTGCCGCGCGCGCTGTACCCGCAGACCGCCTTGCAGGATGCCGACCGCATCGAAATCATCCACCCCGTCACCGGCGGCTGAACCATGACACCTGATCCCCTCATCCTCTACGGCGAAAGCTTCGCCAGCCGCCTGCTGCTGGGCACCTCGCGCTACCCCTCGCCCAGCATCCTGGGCAGCGCCATCGCCCGCGCCCAGCCCGCCATGCTGACCGCGTCGCTGCGCCGCCAGAACCTGGAGCAGCCCGAATCACACAATGGCTTCTGGGATTTGTTACGCCAAACCGGCGTACCCGTGCTGCCCAACACCGCCGGTTGCCACGGCCTGCAGGAAGCCATCACCACCGCCCACATGGCCCGCGAGGTGTTTGACACGCCGTGGATCAAGCTGGAGCTGATCGGCGACGACTACACCCTGCAGCCCGACACGCTGAACCTGGTGGAAGCCGCCAGCCGCCTGGTGAAAGACGGCTTCAAGGTCCTGCCCTACTGCACCGAGGACCTGGTGCTGTGCCAGCGCCTGGTGGACGTGGGTTGCCAGGCCGTGATGCCCTGGGCCGCGCCCATCGGCACCGGCAAAGGGCCCATCAACCCCTACGCCATGCAGGTGCTGCGCGAACGCTTGAGCGTGCCGCTACTGGTCGATGCCGGGCTGGGCCGCCCCTCCCACGCCTGCCAGGTGATGGAATGGGGCTATGACGCGGTGCTGCTGAATACAGCCGTTGCCCTGGCCCAGGACCCGGTGCGCATGGCCGGTGCCTTCGCCGATGCCGTGCAGGCCGGGCGCAACGCATTTTTGGGCGGTGCCATGCTGGAGCAGCAAGCCGCCCAGCCCAGCACCCCGGTGCTCGGCACGCCGTTTTGGCACCACGCACAGGAATAAAAAAGCATGGTCCACCACATCCTCGCCCGCCATGCCGACATGGGCTTGCCTCCCACGGACGAAGCGCTCCGCCTCAGCGCCTGCCTGCAACTCGGCTTCATCCCCGCCGATGCCGCCTGCATCGCCCAGGCCTGGCAGGCGCAAATTGCACGCACCGGCAACACCACCGACTGGCCCGACAGCCCGCCAGATTTCGGCCTGCGCCCCTGGCCGCGCCGCGATGCCTTCCCGCCCTGCCCGCAGCAACTCGGCCTGTACGCTGTGCTGCCCGATGCCGCCTGGGTGGGCCGCATGGCACGCGCCGGGGTGCCCACGGTGCAATTGCGCTTTAAATCAATGGATGCACAAGCCATCCAGCGCGAAGTCGCCGCCGCCGTGGCCGCCGTGCAGGGCACGCCCGCCCTGCTGTTCATCAACGACCACTGGCAGGCCGCCGTCCAGGCCGGGGCCTACGGCGTGCACCTGGGCCAGGAAGACCTGGATGCGATGCAGCCGGTCGATCTGGATGCCATCCGCACGGCGGGCCTGCGCCTGGGGGTCAGCACCCACGGCTACGCCGAGATGCTGCGCGCCGACCGCGTCAGCCCCAGCTACATCGCCCTGGGTGCCGTGTTTCCCACCACCTTGAAACGCATGGCCACCGCCCCGCAAGGCACGGCCCGGCTGGCCGCCTACGCCCGGCTGCTGCGCGGCTACCCGCTGGTGGCCATCGGCGGTATTGATGCCGACCGGCTGCCCGAGGTGTTGGCCAGCGGCGTGGGCTCGATTGGCGTGGTGCGGGCGCTGACGGCAGCGGCAGATCCCGAACAAGCGGCTTTGGCCCTGGGCGCTACCATCCAGAAGTTTTTGGCACCTGCGCAGAAACGGTGAAATCCCACGCTATAATTTGAGGCTGCAATATTCCTCGATAGCTCAGTTGGTAGAGCGCCGGACTGTTAATCCGTAGGTCCCTGGTTCGAGCCCAGGTCGAGGAGCCAGAATTTCAATAGAACTTACGCAGCGCCCCTGTATCGCCCTTCGGGCTTACAGGGGGAACTTGCGTAAGTCCTGTTCAAAATGGGCTTACGCCAACCCGTAGGCCCTTTTTATTTCAGTTAGAAGTAAACGTATTCCTCGATAGCTCAGTTGGTAGAGCGCCGGACTGTTAATCCGTAGGTCCCTGGTTCGAGCCCAGGTCGAGGAGCCACCGAACCCCAATATGAACCGTCGGGTTCACACTGCGTAGGAGAGCATCCTCGCGGTATTCCACCACCACCGACGTGTTGCTGACAGTGATCAGTTGCACGAAAGTGCCCATCAGCACCCGCAGCTGCTTGGGATCGGGACAGGCCCGTATCACCTTCTGTATTGTTTCCACCGCCAGTTCCGGATCTATGTCCACCAGGCGGTAGTCCGGTGCTTCGCGTGTTTCCAGGTCGTTCAACGATGCCTCCAGGGCCTTGATGCTTTCTTGGAGCACGTTCAAGCGCTCCATTGTCGCTGGCAAATTCGGCGTTGATTTGCCCAAGGTCTCCACCACTTCATACAGTTTGTCGCGTTTTCCCTCGGCTTCCCGCAGTCCTTTGACCATGGTGCGGCGGCGCACATCGCGCTCTTGGGCCCACTTTCCGCCGTTCGCCTTGATTTCATCAACCACTTTTTGCACCACGGCAGTTGTCAGCACCCGGCCCAGCAGCTCGTTCACCATCCAGGCATCAAAGGCCTCGGCCGGGGCAGCCTTCAAAAAGCACCGTGGCTTGCCTGTTTTGTGCGCCAGGCACGCGTAGTAGCTGTACACCACGCCCTTGCGCCCCGTGCCGTTGCGGATCTGCAGCTGCGTGTCGCATATGCCGCACCGGAGCAGACCGCTGAACCCAAAGCAGCTTTTGGGAGTGCCACCGACTTCGTGGGGGGTTCTGTCTTTCATCATGGCCTGCACCTTTTCAAAATCTTCTTTGCTGACGATGGCCGGATGGCTGGCTACGCTGACGACTTCCGCCGCGGGCTTGGCCTGCCTGCCTTTTTTCAGCATCTGGTTGAACAGTCGTTCTCCCATGTAGCTGGGGTTCTTCAAGATCGTCGTGACGGCGTTTTTGCCCCAAGCCTTGCCGTTGCGCAGCAGCCCCGTGCTGTTCATGCGCAAGGCAATTGCCTGGGATCCCATCTTTTCAGCCAGTGCCAGGCCAAACATCCTCGCAACGATGGCAGATTCTTCAGGGTGGGGGGCCAGCTTGGACCGCTTGCCCACCTTTTCTACCTGGTAGCCGAAGGGTGCCCGTCCACCAACAAAGAAACCTTCCCGCGACGACGTGATCATGGACCGCAGGGTGTCGCGCGAGACGTTGCGGGAATACACCTCATCCATCATCCCGGTCATCACGCTGAGCATCCAGCCCGCGTCGGTCTCCAGATCCATGTCCTGGTGCACGTATGCAGCCTTGGTGCCCCACTCGCGCAGCTGGCTGGTGTTCTTTAGCGCGTCTTCGAGGTTGCGGCCAAACCGCGATGTGCTCCAGCAAATGAAATGGCTGACCTTGTGGGCAGCACAGTAGGCCAAGGCCGACTGAAAGCCAGGCCGCCGGTCGTTGGTCCCGGTCTTGCCTTCGTCCCTGAACACCTCCACCACGTCCACTTCCAGCGCCTTGGCTTTGACCCGGCACTGCTCGATCTGGCTATCCATCGACACACCGTCGTCTGCCTGCCGTTTGGTGCTCACACGGGCATAAATAACGGCACGCTTCATGGTGTGATCCTACTGGGCCGGGCCAATCGGTATATGTGACTCACGCTGATTTCTTCACCAAGGTCTTTCTTGACTTTTCGGCGAATTTCATCAATCGGCAGGCCCATGGCTCCCAGGGCTTCGATGAAGCGATTCCGCTGAAACCGCTGGTAGCTGGAGAAGCGCCGCATCCGGATCGTCAGACCATCGTCGCTGTGCAGGTCCCGCTGCATGTCCATGATCCGCCACACGGCCAGGGCGTTGTCGAAGCCGATCGCCGCCGTGATCTCCAACCACCAGCGGGGCATGCCCATCGCCGCGAACTCGGCCACCAAGGCCGCTTCACGCGCGTCGGGCATTGGCGAGCCCGTTTCAGCGAAATTTGCGGAATTTTCAGAGCCGCAGTTAGCGACTTTGGCCGGGGTGCATTCATCCAGGTACCCCCCCCCCCGCCGGGGAAGGGAGGGAGAGGGCTGCCGGGCCCCCACCCCCTCGTCGGGTGGCAGCAGATCAAGCTGTGACCACACGCGTGCAGGTGCGGCACTGCGCCTATGCCCCATGGTCTGCACTCCCCGTAGCTATGGCCATGCCTGCATTGACTGCGCTTTCTGACAGTACACGCAGTGGGCCCCTGGCGAGTCTGGTCGTTCTAAGGGAAGGTTTGGAGGACGGTGCTACTGCGCCCTGCGTCGTCGGGGATGGGGTTGGAGGCATGGTGCGATAAGAGGAATTGGGTAACCGTGTGGTGGGTTCGGGCATGGGTCAGGCCTGGCAGGGGGTGGGGTCAGGGGGTCAGCGGGGCAAGCGCTTGAGCAGCTCGCTGACCGGCGTTTTCATCTTGGCCAAGGGGGCGGCCTTGTCCATCGTGGCGGTCTTCTTGCGCATGGCCAGGTGGGTGTAGATGCTGGTGCTCTTGGGGTCCACGTGGCCCATCAGGTCCTGCACCTGCAGGGTGGGCGTGTCGTCCTCGGTCAGCTCGGTGCCGAACAGATGGCGCATGGCATGGGGGTGCAGTTCCCCGGCTGGGATGCCCAGGCGCTTGCCGTAGCGCTTGATCAGGTCGTTGACCGCCTTGCGCGTGAGGCGGCGCTTCTCGCCGATGTGCTCATGGGCCTGCAGCCTGGTGCTGCGCACAGAGACAAACAGCACCTTGTCGGCCCGCCCTCCCCGGCCTGTGGTGTCGCGGTCGATGGTGGCCAGATCCTCGTGACCCAGGTACACCTGCAGCAGCATGGCCGCCTCGCGCGGTACCGGCATGCGGCGCTCGGCCTCGCCCTTCTCGGTGGTGCGGATGGTCAGCCTGGGCTCGCGCTCCAGCTCGATGGTCTGCAGATCGCCCTCGTTCAGCCGGGTCAGGCCCGACACCCGCAGGCCGCAGCCGATCAGCAGGCTGAGCATGGTGGCATCGCGGATACCGATAAACGTGCCCATGTCGGGGGCCCACATCAGCTTTTCGGCATTGGTCAGCGAGATGGTGCGGGGCAGCGGCCTGCCCGTCTTGGGGTGCACCAGGGCCTTGCCGGGGTCTTGCGCCACCTGGTGGATGGATTGCAGCCAGGCGTAAAAGCCCCGCACCGCCGATATGTAGGGCTTGCGGCTGCGGGCAATCACGCCCTTTTTGTGCAGCCACAGTCCACAGAACAGCTGCAAATCCTCGGCGCTGGCATCCACCAGCAGTTTGCCGGCCAGAAACTCCTGCAGCCGCTTCAGCGCCGCGCGGTAGGTTTCGATCGTGCGCACCAAGCGGCCCCGGTCAATCTCGATATATGCCAACCACGCATCAATCGCCTGGTCGTCTGCCCATTTTTCAGCGGCCATTGCGAACCTTTTCCCAAAGGGCATAGGCATTTTTACCCGTGGAACGTGGATTCCCGTGGATAAAACTGCAAGTTGTTGATTTGTATGGCCTTGTTGCCCACGGGTTGCCCATTTCATCCACGGAATAGCTACTTTTTTGATAGCTAACCCGTGGATCGTTTTTTTTGACTTTTAAAAACCCGTGGATGGCCGCTTTTGCCCGTGCCGTCCCTCTCTCTCTCTTTTTTACCAATGAAAAGAGAGATAGAGAGAGGGTCAACGACACAAAACCGCCAAAACCAACCCGTGGAAAAACAAGGGCAACCCGTGGATAAAACAGGCCAACCCGTGGAATCTGGAGTAAACCCGTGGAGGGGTTTTTCTTACAACCACGCGGGGTAACAAGGTTACAGAGGGGTGTATCCACGGGTTTTCCGCACACTCTCCGACCCCCGGCAAAGGTTTTGGCTATCGGTTGCCCCCCTGATCCTTCCAGGCATCCCCATCCGGGGCCGGTTTTCCTTGGGTGGGGGGTACGGGGGGGCAAGGGGGAGCGATGCGCGGGCAGCATCAATCCACCAGTCGCTGCGCGATGGGCTATGGAGCGCGCCTGGCGGCGCTGTGGGGCTTTGCAGCGGGTCATGCGGCACAACCCACAATGCTGCTGATCACGTCGTCTAGCTGGCTCAGGGCTTCATCCAGTTCAACAACCAGTTCAGCCATCGCCTGAGCGCGGTCACCCTGCTGCAGGCTTTCAGGCATGTTCTCCAACGCAATTTCCTCTTCGTTGCGCAGATCCTCCAGGAACGAGTGCACATCGGTCAGGCGCTCAGCCAGCACCGCCAGCCGCTTTCGTCGGTCGTTGTTCATGGATAGCCAGCCAGGACAAAGACGCAGTTGCAAACATCACACCAGCTGTGACGCAGGGTTCCAGCATCGCCTACGTTGCACAGGAAGGTACGGCAGTCGGGGCACATCCCGTTCTCCACCGCCACCTCTTGCGCGTCGGTCATAGTCGCCCGCCTTATCAGCTCCGTACTAAAAAATTCTGTACTTTCAAATCCAGATTGATCTATGGCGTTCATGCGTGCTCTCCCACCCGATCCATCGGCACCACCGCGTGCAGCCCGTATTGCCGCAGCATCGGCAGGCTGATACCCACCATGTGCCCTACCCGCTTGCCATGCACCGTGCGCTCGAAGGTCATCGGCTCGCCGTCGCCCGCCAGGTCGACCATCAGCACCCCGGCCAGGCCCAGCTGCTTTTTCAGCGCCCGGTCGCTCTTGATGGGCAGCTCGTCCCAAAATGCCCGCAGACCGCTGCTTTGGCTCATGTGGTCCATGATGTGGCCGGTGCGGATGCACAGCACCTCCACCTCATCTTCAAAGTCGAACTTGAAGGGGTAGCGGAATTCGCCGCGGGCTATCTCGCTGAGCAGCTTCTCGATGATCCACACCCAGGGGTGGCGGGTGGCCTTGGTTTCAGCAATGTGCAGGTTCATTTGCTTCGTCAAATCGCCCAGAAAGCCGCCGGTGTCCACGTGGATGTCCAGAAACGCACACAGCAGGTGCCAGCCCATGGCCACGCCCGCATAGTTGTTCACCATGCGCTCGGCCCCGGCATCGTCGGCCTTGGCCAGGCTGCTGCCCTGCAGCTCGCCCACCAGCTGCTCGTGCAGCGCGAGCACCCGGCGCTTGTCCTGCGCCGCCAGCCACTGGATCCACTGCCGCATGGGGAACATCGGGCAGTCCGGCGTGATCATGGGGCCGCGCTTTTCCTTGGTCAGGGTGCTGCGGGCAATCTTGCCCTCCAGTCCGTCCACCGGCACATCCTCGCCGCTCAGCAGCACCGGGGCGCTCATCAAAAACTTGCGCTTCAGGCCGATACCGCGTGAAGTGCTCTCGTATTGATAGCTTTCCTGCAAGGTACCCACTGCCTTTGTGCGCAGTTCCTGCTTGTTGGTGCTGAACTCGCCCCAGGCCACCGGCTGGCTGGTGTAGCTCACGCTGCCGATGATGCGGTACTCGCTCTGCAGCGTCTGGCGGCTGAACTGTTTCATGGCCACGGCCGTGCCGATGGCCTTGACCACCGCGCTCTTGCCCGCGCCCTTCTCGGCCTGGATCACGAAGTGCGGCCAGTAGCCCAAAAAGGCTTTCAGGTGCGCGCCCAGCGTCCACACCAGCGCAATGGCGGCCTCGTTGTCGGCAAACGTGCCCTGAAACTGCCGCAACACCTCCACCCCGTGCGCCACCGTGCCGCTGGGAAATGTCAGGTTGTAGTAGGGGCACTGCTCGGTAGGCTCGGTAAAAAAGCAGTCGGTGCCCTCGTTCAGCGCCAGCCTCCCGTCGCGCCAGGCCAGGCCCACAAAGTTGATCGCGTCGCGCGCGCCGATGCTGGCCGCCCGCTCCCACACGTTCACCATGCGGCTGAAAGGCGTAGGCGCGTACACCGGGCCCAGCTTCTTCCACACCTCGATGTTGTGCAGCCGCTCGTCGTCCACCACCACGCGCTGCAGCACCGGGCCGTGGCGGGCGGTTTGGACGCTCAGGGCAAACATGGTGGTGGGCGCGTTGTCATTGTTGCCCGTCATGGTCGATTCGTCACTGGCAATCGACACCCGGGCCACGGCGGCCACGCGGAAGCCGCACACGTCGCCAAAGCTGTGTTTTTCTTTGTCGTTGTCCTTGTCCGAGTCGTCTGCCTCGCCGTCGCCGGGGTCACGGTCCACCGTGGTTTTGGTGATCATCTTGGTGAAATCGGGCTGCACCCGGTACTTCCAATACACCAGGTAGTCGTGGTGCGGCAGGTACAGCCGGGGCTTGCCCAGCCGGTCGTCGTTGCCCACCATGCCAGGAATAAGCCAGGTCTGCAGCTTGCGTAGCGCCTTGCCGGTTTCGTCTACGCCGCGCAGCTTCAGGAAGTCGTTGATGTCGTTGATCGGCTCGTCTTCGTCGTCCGTCCAATCCCCCTGGTCCACCATC
The DNA here is from genome assembly GCA_963513125.1 of uncultured Albidiferax sp. Classification (GTDB taxonomy): domain Bacteria; phylum Pseudomonadota; class Gammaproteobacteria; order Burkholderiales; family Burkholderiaceae_C; genus Rhodoferax_B. The sequence goes on along the minus strand of CAUPPH010000005.1, from coordinate 57,485 downwards.
AGGCAGCTGATATCCAGCCCCGTCAGCACCTCGTGCAGCCGCCAAAACGCCATCAGGCCCGGGCAGTAGCCTGCCTTCGGGTGTGGCTGGTCCAGCGGGAAATCGTTGTCCATGCAGCCAATCACCTGTTTGCCGCGCAGAAACGTCCAGTCGATGGTGTCCACATTGCCCGTGCCCCGGATGCTGATCGCCGCCACGCCCGGCAGGTTGCAGCTTTCCACGCTCAGGGCGTTGATGCTGCTTTCCACCACATACACCGTCTTGGCTGCCTCCAGCTTGCGCCAGTCGCTGCACCACGGGTATTGCGCTTTCTCGCCCTGGCTCTGGGTCTTCACCTTGCCGTTGTCCTCGGGCACAAAGTAGCGCATGTCCACCGCCACCACCTGGCCGGTAAGCTGGCTGCGCACCACAAAGGCCAGGCCTGGGCCGCCCCAACCCACCTCGCCCTTTGCTTTGGTTTTGTTGGTGTACAGGTTCAGGCCCAGCGTGCCGCGCTGGATGGCGTGCTGCACTACTTTCTGGCCTATGCCCCGCTCCACCAGGTAATCCATCACCTGCTCGGACAACTTCACGTCGCGCAGGCAGTTGTCGGCGATGAACTCGGCCCGGGTCTTCTCCACCGGGGCCAGGCGCGGCTTGCTGCCGATGGCCACGCCGTACATGCTGGCCAGCTCTTTCACCGCGCTGGCAAAGTCCAGGCTGCTGTGCAGGATCAGCAGGTCCAGCGGATTACCGCCTACCCCATTGCGGTGGTCCCACCAACGGCTGCCCTGGCCAGAGTCCTGGTAGCACTCCAGCGCTGCCGATTTATCCGGTTCGGCCGGGCTTTTGAAAATCGCCTTGCCGCCCTCTTGCTTCAGCCCCAAGCGCAATGCCAGGTCCATGCAATCCACTCGGGAATTCAGCTCTTTGGCTGCTATGCCCAACGGTGTTGCCCCGCCCGGGCTCTGTAGGTGTTGTGTTGCCATGCTCTTCTTTTAATAGCTGCTCGTGCCCGGCGGGCGTGCACAGGGCGAATAAATCGCCCATCACCGCCGTGCGCTCGTTGATCTTGTGGTGTTGCTTGGCCGCCAGCGCGGCAACGGCGTTGGCGACGGCTTCGTGGTAATCCCGACCCGCCAGGGCGGAATGCAGGCGCTTCCAATCCCGGTAGGTAGTCATCACGGCGCGCCGCAGCACCACCGGCACCATGCGCCAGTGGTCCATGCACATCAGCAGATGCGCGGGGATCTGGTGCTGGCAGCCGGTGGCGGCGCAGGTGTGGGTGTGCAGCGTCACAGGCGGTCCTGCTCTTGCGCGGCCAGCAGGGCAGCATCCGCCACGTTGCGGGCCAGGCGCACACGGTCCAAAACGGTTGTGATCGGCTTGCCGTCTCGGCACCAACCCTCTTGCTGCATGGCAAACGGCAGTGCCGCCAGCATGGCCCGCTGCCAAAACGCGTTTTGGGTGGCGCGCTTGCGGTCCTCGGCAATGGCCCGCTGGCGGCGGCGTTTGCCCGCGGCATAGCCCTGGGCGTAGCCCTGCTGCTTGGCGGCTTGGTAGGCATCGGCGGTCATGGTCTGCACCCCATTAACCAGCCGAATCCGCCTTCAAACCGGAAGTACGAGGCCCCGCTATCGCAATCCACCGGGTGCAGCACGCACTGGGGCAATGACTGCAGCAATTGCAGGTAGTAACGTTGCACCAGCACCGGGCCCACGTTCACAGACTGGAAGTCCTCGCCCTTGCCATCGCAGCGTGGGCACCCCACCTTCGGCGAAGCTTCTGCCCCATGTAGCGACGTGATGCAGCCCTGTCCCTCACAGTTTTTGCACTGGTATGTGTGCCAGCCGTGAGAAAACTCGCCATCCCCATCGCAGTCGGTGCAATCCTCGCTCCAGCACTCGCCAGCGCCGCTGCACTCCATGCATTCCTTGGCCTCGGGCAATGCGATATCCGCCACATTCGTCACCGAAATGCCCGGCGGATTCTTCACCGTCAAGCGCTCCACAATACGCACCATCCCTACCGGCTCCTCGGCAAACTCACCAGCCGCATCGGGCACGCAGATCAAAATGTGCCAGTTGGCGCACACCACACCGGCATCCGCCCGCCAGGGTTGGTACATGTAGCTGCGGAGACCAGTTCGCGCACAAAACCGACTCAAATCAAGCCCACCAACCAGGCAGGCACCAGGTTTTAAAGTTGTAGCCATCGCCATCCCCCTCAAAACCGCCGCTCAAGCGCCAGGTGCAGCGTGTGCACCTTCGTCGCCTGCACCTTGGGGATGAAGCTCAGCCGCGCGCCCCAGCCGCCCAGGTCCACATAGGCACTGGGCACCACCGCCAGCAGCGGGCCGCCCGGGTAGCCGGTGATGGCCCCCAGCGTCACGGCAGGCCGCACCGGCCCCCAGGCCGGGCCGTGCCACTGGTAGCCCGCATACACGCTGGTGCGGCGCACAGAGTTGTAGTAGGCCCCTACGGTCCAGCCGCTGCGCAGCTCGACGTACACGCCGGGGTTCACCGGGTTCAGGTTGTCCACCGGCTGGTGGCCCACGTGGGCGCTGCCCAGGTGCAGGCCGATGGCGGCTATGCAGCAAAGGAGGTCGGTCATTGGGAAAATGCCTCCGGCTCAAAGAATGCGGCCAGTGCATCCGGCTGCATCTCAAACGCATCCAGCTCGCATGGCACACCCTCGGTTTTTGACACAAAGGTACGCCCACGCACCAGCTCGGACGGCATCAAAAACACCTTGTAGCTGCACTCATTGATCAAAGCCTTGGGCTTGTCCAGCAAAAAGATGCAGAACAAATCCACGTGCTGCGACTCGATGCCCCCGCCCCTGCCCACCCGCGCCTGCCACACATGCGCCAACTTTTTACGGCCAGCAACATGTTTCGGCCCGCAAGCTTTTACATCCACACGCCAGCCACGCACGTCAAAATCAAAACCAGGGTTGCTGCTGCACAGCGCATTAATGGACTTGGCCGCTGGCACCAGCCGGGAAAATTCTTGCTCGGCACTTGCACCCATACGGCCACCAGGCGAACCCATCTTCAGTCGGTCGGCAATGTCCATCACGCCATTCAGACGCAGCACCTTGAACATCGTCAGCTTGTGCACACCCACCTCGCGGCAAGCCGCATCCATATCGCCGCTGCTGCGGTAGGCGGCAATGCAACGTTCTGTAAAGGGGATTTGGCTATTTATGGCGGTCATTGGGCACCCCCTTCCACCACAGGTGCGCAACTTTCCAGCGTCACGCACCCCGATTTTCCCTCCAACCACACCACCGCCGTGTGGCCGCTCAACACCGAAGCCAGCGTGCGCGTTTTGAACCGCTGCGGCGCGTCGTCGGGAAAGCCCCGGTAATCCACCGCCTGCCCCACATGCACCGCGTTGTTCCAGTCCGCTACCTGCTGGTCTGGCGATTTCTGAGCTATGGCGTTGAACAGTGCATTCGCATCGCGGCCAGTGGCCCGGATCGACATACCGCGCTTGGTTTTTGTAAAAGTGATGGTCATGCGGCACCGCCTTCCGAACCCGCCAGCGGCCGCTGCGGCCGCACCGCTACCACCGTGGAATAGTGCCCCATCGCCAGCGGCTGCAGGGCTTGCTGCTCGATGGTCAACACCACGCTGTCGCGTTCAGCCTTAGACACCAAGTCCTGAGCCATTCGCTGGTACATGGTGCAGGCGGCCAACGAACCCGCCTCGGCAGCGCCCTCCGCTTTTTCCACTGGCCAGAGAGAAAGCTCGACCCCCAACCAGTCGGCACAGTCACTGCGACGGATTGGAAAATCGATATTCAGCGGCTTGCCACTTTTCAGCACCTGGGCAGCCAATGGAGACTTCAGGAACGACTCGCACAGCAGATCAGCGCCAAAAGAGTTGAGGCCGCTGTCAAGCATGACCTGGCGGATATGGGTGGGTTTGCTGCTCATAGCGCACCGCCTTCCACCGAAGCCACCGCAGCCGCCACCGGCACCGCAGGCAGCACCTGCACGCTGGTCACGATCCATTGCCCCGGCTTTGTCTTGGGGTGGCTGATCTCGATGTTTTGCGCCACGGCCACGCGCTCGGCGTGGTTCTGGCATGTGGCCATCACGTCGATGCGGCCCTGGGTGCGGCCTGCGCGGCGGCGCATGAAGACGCGGAAAGATTTCAGTTTGGGGTTTTTCATGCTGCCACCTCCGCAGCGTTGGCCACCACACCCGCCACCGGCTCCACCTGGGGGAAGACGCGCACCCAGCCTTCAAACTCCCCCTCCGGCGGCACCACCACCAGGTCCAACGCCGTGGCCACCTGCAGCTCCACCCGCGCGCCCTTGGACAAATGCCAGCCAGGCAGCAGCAATATCGCATCCGCTGTCACCAGCTGCGCCAGCGCGCTACGCATGTAACCCACCCAGGTTTCGGGCTGGGGCACGGGGTTCTCGGCAGGGTTCAGCGCCTCGTGGCCCGCCTGGCGCAGCTTGTCCGCCATGGCATTGAAGGCGGGGTAGTTGAACCCCGGCAGGCCCGTCATCGGCCCGGCAATGTAAATTTTCATGGTCAAAATCCCCTTAAATTTGTGATTCTTCTGCTACAGAAATACTAGCTACTTGCGACCGCTCATCCGGCACAAGGCCCGCTTTTGGCTCCAAAAACTCGGGCCGCTTGGAAGCAATCCACCAGCCATCGCCCGCCGCATAGGTCACCAATCCACCGGCCAGCGCCGCCTCCAGGCCTGCGTCCACCGCATAGGTTGGCAAGCCCTGCGCCAGAGCTATCAGGTCGCGGCTCACGGCCTTGGTTTGGGTACGCAGCAGGTGCAGCACCTGGTCGCGCACCGTCTCAATTCGATAAATCCCCATCACACACTCCCCATATTTGCTACACGATTAATAGCTTCCAGCGCACGTGCTTCGTGCGAGAACGGCAATATCGACTCCACTATTCGCTGGTATTGCTTCATGAAATTCGGGCCCGGTGCAGGCAGTGGCAGCTCCAGCTCGTACATCACCACGCCCAGGCCCTCAAAGCGTTCCGCCACGCCAACGCGGTACACACTGGGGCCGTCCTTGCCCAGCACGTGCAAATAGCCATCGACCGCCTGCCGCTTCTGTGCAGCCTGCCGCGCCAGCTGCCCACCTACCAGCCGGTAGCCAGACCCGTCGCGCCACTCGGCTTTGCCGCCCACCACCAGGTCGGCCAGCGCGTCCTCCAGCGCCACCGTGCTGGTGCTCAGACCACGCACCAGAGTGGGCCGGTTCACCCAGGTGCCCGCGGCTACCAAGCGCTCAACAAGCACCGCGGCCAGCGGGCGGGTGGTGGTAGTGGGGGTCTTGGCTGCCGCGCCCATCACCAGTCCCCCATGAATTCGTCCACCTGCGCCCGGCTCAGGCCCTTGGCCTTCAGCTTGGCGGCCAGGGATGCACGCACCCCTGCCAGAATCCAGTTGATCTCGGCTGCATCGCCAGCGCGCCGCACCAGACCGCCAATGCGGTCCACCAGCACCTCGGGCAGCAGCCAGACGAATTCCACGGCCAGCAGCACAAACATCGCCAAACGCCACAGCACTACGCGCATAAGGTTCTCCCGGTGATTTGAAAATGGTGATGGCCACGGGCCACCAGTTGCAGCACAGGCCGTGCAGGCATGCGCACACAGGCCAGCGAGCGGGGCACACCCCACAGGCGCTCCACCTGGTCCATGGCATCGCCCACGCTCAGGGCCGACACCCGGGCCTGGTGGCGGTGGCCGGCCCGGTCGATGTGGGTAACTTTGAAAAGCATGGTCATGCCCTCCGCAGCGCGGGGAGCTGGCTCTTTTTGCAGCAACCCTTCAGGCCGATGTCGTAGGCCCAGTGCTCCAGCTCGGCACCCACATTGGCGCTAGGCCCCAGGATGGCGTTCAGCAGCACGTGGATCTCGCAATAGGTGTGCTCTGCATCCATGCGCAGTACCACCATGGCCGCCTGGAAGGTGGAGGGGTCGAAACAGCGCAAGTCCGTCAGGTCAAACGGGAAGCGCGGGCCGTTGTACAAGCCCAGCAAGAACTTCGCAGCCCGGATGCCGCCGCCGGTATCGGGGCAGCGCTTCACCAGCCGGTAAACCAACAAGGCCGCGGCCTGTTGCTCAGCGGTGTAGCGGCTCAGCGTGCCCAGGCGGTCGCGCTCCAACAGCTCTTCACGGGTGCGCGGTGCAGCCGCTTGTGCCACCGCCGCGCTCACGCCGCCACCCCACTGCCCTGCCCTGCCAAGCCCCGCGCCGCCGCCTTGCGCATGCGCCCGCCTGCCACGTTGTGCAGCTCCTGCTCGTACTCTTCGCGGCACATCTGGGTGTAGATGCCGGTGCTGGCAATCGACACATGGCCCAGGGCCTGCTGCGCCACCTTCAGCGGGTTTTTGCCGCGGCTGCGGCGGATGATGTTTACGCCGCGGGTATGGCGCAGCCAGTGCGGGCTCACGCCGGGCGGCAGGCCTGCCACCTGCGTCCAATGGGCCATGCGGGCCTGCAGGCTGCGCACGCTCAGGTGCTCCACGGCGACCTGCGCGGTATCGCCATCGGCCCCCCACTCGGTGCAGCGGCCCCACAGCAGCGGCGGCTCACCGTCCCAGCCATGGGCCAAGGTTGGGCGCATATCAGCGTGCAGCTTCAGCAGGCGCTCCAGGCATTGGCGCACCGGCTCGGTCACCAGGTACTCATGGCCCTGTTTGCCGCCCTTGCGCTGTGCCTTGGTCACCACCAGCCAGCCACTGGCCAGCGCCCGGATCGCCTGGGCCTGACTCAGCGTGGCCAGCTCGTTCACCCGCATGCCCGTCTCGATCAGCAGGCGCATCCAGGCATGGTCGCGCTGCGCCAGCGCATCGCTGCAGCCCCGTGCTGCCATCAGCAGCAGCCGTTGCTCCCCGTCCGTCAAATACCGTTTGTTCATCGCCATAGCCGTGTCCTTTGTTTGTTGTTGAAACCCCATCCAGTGCCAGCCCCGCGCCGCCCAAGGCCACCGCCAGCACCACCCCACCCAGCCAGTCGCCGCCGCTCGGCATCACCGGCCAAATCTGTTGGCGCGCTGCAGGCGCTTCACCCGGTTAAGCACCACTGCCTTCGCCGCCATCGCCACGCAGCGCCCCGTCACCGGGTCCGCCATCAGCGCGTCGAAACTGGTAAACCTTTGCCGCAGCAACGCGCTGCTGCGGTACATGGCCTGCGCCACGGCCTGCTGCTGGTCGGCCACCGGCACTACCGCCAATGCCTGTGCCAGCGCCTGTGCATCCGGGTGGTGTTGAAAAAGCTTTGGCATCCGCGTACTCCGCGTTAAAGGCGGCCGCAATCTCGGCCCCAAACAGCGCCGCCAGGTTCTTGGCCAGCCGATCGCCGCCCAGCTCGTACCCGGCGGGCACCGCGTGGGTGATCTCGTAGTTAGTCATCGAGCAGGCCCTCCAGCCGGGCCACCAGCGTCATCAGGGCGCTGACCACATCGAAGGCTTCGGCCCGGATGGCGTTCAGCGCATGGCGGTTGAAGTTGTGGTCGATCAGGGCCGACCGCAGCACGCTGTGGAACTGGCCGTGCTCTGCGCCCAGGGTGCACACCAGCTCCAGCAGGGCCTCGTCGCTGGTATGGGTGTGCGGCCGCACGTCAAACGCCGCCCGGCCAAAGGCCTCGTTCATCGCGTCCAGCACGCGCATATCGCCGGTCAGGCGGGTGGCCAGCATCACGTCGCGCAGCGTGGGCTGGTGGTGGGTGTCCTCGTCGGCATCGGCCTTGTTGTAGAGCGTGCCGGTGCGCATACCCATCTGGGTGGACAGTGCTTCGGCACCAGCGGTGTAGACCACCTGGCGGAACGCCTCAAAGGGGTTGGCCGCCGGGCCTTGGGGTACGTGTTTCAGGTTCATGGGTGGGTGCCTCGGGTCAATTCACTTGCGAACCGAAGGGGTAGCGCCGACGATCGCGCCATGAACATCTTTCGGAAACGTGGACTCCAGCCGCTGCTGAACTTCAGCAGTGCGGGTGCGCCAGTTCTCGTGCGCCGCCTGGTCGATCTCGGCCCACAGCCAGTCCGGCAGATCAATCAACACCCGCCGGTGACCGCGTTCGGCGGCAATGTCTTTGCGAGACGACTTCATGCCGCCACCTCGGCTGAAGCAACCTTCTTGGCTTTAAGGCTTTCCGCCAAACGAACGCAAACCTCGGCAGTTCTGCTGCGCTTTTGCATGCGTGCGGCAGAATCCAACCTTTTTAGAAGTGGCAAAGGCACACTTACCAAGATGTTCTTTGTTTCTGGTTTTTTCATGTTGCTGATAGTTTCCATATAAATTCCATATGCAAACTATACAACTTCCATATAGATTTACAAGAGCCCTTGAAAAAAATTTCGGGCCTGGGAAAGGTGCGCCGCTATGACTGTTGAAACTCACACCAACGTACTGGTGCGTATGCGCAACGAACTGAAGGCCGACTTACAGCGCGAAGCGGTAATCAACGACCGAAAATTGACGCAAGAGATCAACGTGCGCTTGATAGAAAGCCTCAAGGCCACGCCCCTGCCAGCGCCCGCCCCCAGGCCCCACCCCATGCACCAGCCGCACACCGCCACGGTGCTGCACACCAACGAAAAAGGCCCGGGCGAAGTCCTTTCGGACCTCGACCGGGCCATGCTCCGTGTGTTCCACGGCCTGCCACCTGAAAAGCAGCTGGCGCTGCTGTCGCTGTTCAAAAACTAGATCAATCAGTCCTGACTAGGTGCAGGACCTTCCTGCAGCAGCACCCAGTTAAAGCGGTGCCCCTCGATCAGGCAGCCACCGGCCAATTCCTCCAGCCGTAAGCCCGGCAACCGGGTGCGCATCAGCCGCAGGTGCGCATCGCTCACGGCGGCATACACATACCGCACCCCCTGCGCCACAAAGGCCGCCAGCCCTTCCTCGGCCAGCAGAGCGTAAAAGCCCGGGCCGATCAGGCTGTGGATGAAGGCCCGGTCGCCAATCTGCACCACCTGCAGGCTGCTGCTGGGGTTATTGGTGCCGGGCCGGTCAAACATCAGCACGGTGAATTCGCGCGGCAGGGTGACGGTGCGCATGGTGTCGCCCTTAGCGCGTGGCAGCGTCCACAAACAGCGCATCCAGCGCCGCGTCGTCCAGCGCCAGCACCTGGGCCATGGCCGCTACCAGGCTGGAGTCGCGCCGCACGCGGGGGCCAAACTCCCACACCTCGCGGGCCTCGTCGCCTGCCAGGCCAGGCATGCTGGCAATGGCGGTTTTGACGGTGGCCAGGTGCCCGGCGTGCAACAGGGCCAGGCGGGCCTGCACCATCTCGACCACCTGGGGCACGGCGGGCGGCGGCGGGGCAAGGTGGGCAGCCACTTCCTGGGCGGTCATGGCCACCATGTCGTCGGTGATCAGATCGTCTTGTGAGCCGTCGGCCTCAAAGGCCCACACCTGGCCATCGGTTTTTTTGTAAAAGTGCATAGTTTTCTCAGCGAAGTTCGGACCAAAAACCCAGTGAACCACTTGTAGTTACCGAGTAGCTGGCACCCGGGGGAACCGCAAAAGAAGCGGTCACATACCGTGTGTTGGCACCAGAACCCTCATACCACGTAGCTACACCGGAGATATTTGCGCTAACGGCCGTGTTTGCAGGAGCCAATACCGTAACCATGACCCAAATAGTCTTCCCAGTGGAATTGGTGTAGATCGTTCCAGTGCCCCGGGCCGCAGCTACGTCCTGCCAAGTTTGGCCGACGCCCAATGCATTCAGCCCAATAGTGGCCGTAGCGGCGTTGCCGGTGATGTTGATGCCCCAAATGCCCGAAGCATCAGCGCCCGTCGTGGAAGGAACAACCAAAGCCCCACGGGCCACCGCTGGATTTCCTGCAGTCAGCAGCCCTCTCATGAAATCGCTAATCCAGTTTCTCAACAGATTGAACTTGTCAATCAAGTCCAGCACATCGGTGCGGAATGAGGCCGGGCTGTCGGTGCTGGCATCCGCGTTGGCGCGGTTTACGTCCGATGACGGGTAGGTCATGGTCAATATCCTTCTACAAAAAAGTCCACGTATTGCGGGTCGGTGAGCGTGCCGTTTAGGCGGAACTGCCAGCGGGGCCCCGGGCTCAGGGTCTGGTCGATGCGCACATAGGTCCAGGTGCCCGATCGGTTGTCTTGCACCACGATGGTGGTGCGCTTCAAGATGCTGTAGCTGCCGCCCAGCGGTATGCGCACATCGCCCACGCCCAGGCGGTACAGGCTGCCCAGGGTGGCAAGCTGCACATCATTGATGTACTCGCTCTTGATAGGCGCGTTGATCTGGTAGCGCCAGCTGCGCACCGTGGGCACCGGGCTGGGGGTGGTGGCCGCCACGGTAATGCGCAGCTGCAGGTAGCGGGTGCTGAACGGTGCCACCGAACTGCCCCAGGCCCCCCAGGTGCTGCCGTCGGCGCTGACCCGCATCTCTTGCACCAGCGTGCCGTCGGCATCAATGGTGCTGTTCACCTGGCCTGCCACCACGGTGCCAAAGTCGCGCACCGGGGTGGTGTAGGTGATGGGGGTGGTGGGATTGAGGTTCCAGCGCGTCCAGCCCGCCCAGGTGCTGGGCAGCGTGGCCCAAGTGGTGCTGTCCAGCGCCTCCAGAATGCCGCCCTGCACCTGGCAGCCGGTTTTGGTGCCCAGCCAACCCTCTTGCTCTTCAAAAAACTCATCGAACACATTGCCCAGCCGCCGGTCGGGCAGCGCAATGGTGCGCACCAGCATGCTGCTCTCGTTGCCGGTGGTGTCCAGCGACTTGGCGGCAAAGGTGTAGGTACCGCTGAGCGGCGCATTCAGCTCCACCGGGCTGTGGGTGTAGTAGGTGGTGGTGTCTTGCAGCAGCTGCATGCTGGCCCAGTCGGGGGTGGGCACGGTACCGCTGGTGTAGCGGATCTCGCAGCCCAGCCAGTCGGCGGGCTGTGCGTCCAGCGAGTTGTAGCCAAAGTTGTACTGCCGCGTGCCGTCGGGCTGCACCAGGATAGTGAAGAAGTCGAACGGCTCGGGCGGCACCGACAGCCCGCCCACCTTGTAGCCGGTGGCGTAGGGCGTGCCGGTGTGCAGGTCGCTGAAAGGCCGCAGCTCCAGGTACCAGGTTTCATCCAGCCCGCCCTGCCAGGTGAGCCGGGTGCCACGCGTGGTGGACAGCAAGGCCTTGGGTCCGTCGCCAATGGCACCCCACAGCTCGGCCTGGGCGTAGCTGCCAGTCACGTCGAAGGTCAGCGTAAGCTCGGTGTAGTAGGTGGTGCCCTGGCGCTTGAGCTGCTCGGTCACCAGCACGCGGGACACCACGGGCCCGCCCTGCAGCAGGCTGGTGTTGGGCGGCGGCGTGTAGGCCCCGGTCCACACGTAGGTCCAAAACTCGGGACTCTCGGGCACCAGCGCCACGCGCGCGCCGTCCATGTTGCCCTGCGGGCTGATATCGGCCACGCGCATCTTTTGGCCCGGCGTGGCCTTGAAGTCGTAGATCCACACCGCGTCCCAGGCGGGGTTGCTGGCGCTGTCGCCCGGTACCGGCACGCCGCCGGGCCAGGCCGTGGCCAGGGTCAACACCCGGCTGCTGCCGGTAAATGCGGCGATGGGGAACACGCGGTACTGCCGTTCGCCCGCCAGGCGCAGGCCCACATAGCGGCTGGTGGCCCCGCTGGGGGACACGGCGGGCACCACGTCATCCAGCTTGAGGGTGACGGTGCCGCCCGCATTGCTGGCCGCCCGCAGCCGCCCACCGTAGCCCCACTGGGTGACATCGTGGCTTACGGCCATCACCGTGCCGCGGCGGAAGGTCATGTGCTCCAGGTCCACCTCGCAGTTCACGGTTTTGCGCAGGTAGATGTTTTGCGCCATGCTGAAGCGGGCCAGGATGGCGGCGTGCGCCTCGCTGGTCACGCCCACCAGCTTCTGGCGGGCGGTGTCGGTGGGGGTGGTGATGCCGGGGGCCAGCACGCGCACGCTTTTCCAGGCGTTGCCCCGGTTGCGGTCGAAGTACTGGTACTCCATTTCGTCTGCGGTGGCCCCGGTGTCATAGTCCACGCTGAAGCTCTTGGCCTTCATGGTGCCCATGTTGAGCACGCTTTCCACCGGGTCGTCTTCGCTGAACCACACCGCGCCCAGCTTGCCGGTGTGCCAGCTCACGGTGCCCATGCCTGCGGCGGCGATGGCGTTGAGCAGGTCGCCGATGCTGGTGCTCTCTTGCACAAAATAGTCGAAGGTGAAGCCCTTGGCCGCGCAGCGCTGCATAAAGCCCTGCAGCCCGGCAATGTCGATCTGGCTGTCGGCAAAGCCCAGGCCGGCCAGCAGCCGACCGTCTGGCCCGTAAATGCCGCGGGCCAGCAGCAGCAGCAGTGCGCCGGGGTTGCTCAGGCCGTTGCTGCGCGTGGTGGCGGTGGTCCAGCTGCTGCCGTTCCAGTACGGGTGCGGTTTGGCGGTGGCCATCCAGTTCACCTCGTCCAGGCTGCCGCTGAGCTGGCCGGTGGCCTGGATCTGCACGCCCAGCCGGGCCTGCCCGGCATAGTTGCCGGTGTCGAGCTGGTAGCTTTTCAGCACGGTCCACTGGATAGTGTTTTGGGCGTTGGTGGCGGTTTCGTTGGCGGTGACCTTGCGGGCCCGCACCTCGTACTGCCCGGCAGGCACGCTGCGCTGTAGGCTCAGGCGCAGGGGCTTGCTGTTGGCGTTGTTGAGCCGCACATTGGTGGGGGTGATGGTGGTGGTGTAGCCCGGGCTGATAAGCCGGTGCTCTTGCTCTCCGCCCAGCCCAAACTGGGAATACACCGGCGGTGTTACCACGTCGTAGGGTTCGCTGTGCAGCAGCTCCCAGGTGCTGCTGCCCACAGCCCGAAACTCCACCTCCAGAATGCACAGCAGGTTTTCGTACGCGCCGTTGCCGCTCACTTTGTACAGCTGCCCCTCCAGGTCCACCACCAGCTGGATGGTGTTGACGCTGGTGGTACGGGTGGTCCACGCGCCAGGGCTGGTGGGCGCGTCCAGCAGCGCACCGGGCACCGTGTCCACGCTCGATGTCAGCACCGGCAGGCCGGTGTTGCCGCTGGCAAAGCCGTCATAGCTCAGGGTGACACCCTGGTAGGCGCTCATGGCGGTTTGCCCAATGCGCAGGGTGTCTACGCTCGCGCAGTTCAGCCCGGCGTGGAACAGTTGCCACAGGAATTGCTCGCCGTTGGCAAAGTAAGTGTAGTTTTGCGCGGCCAGGTCGGGCACGCAGTAGGGCTGGCCCAGCACCAGGCCCATGGGCTCAAACAACCGGGCGGTGTTGCGCCCGCCGGTGAGCGAGTAGCTGGGGTTTTGCGAGTTGGTGGCCTGCGTCAGCACCTTGGGGCCCAGCAGCTTGTTGATCACCATGCTGCCTGCCATGAACACTACGCCCGCGGCGATGTAGGCAGCCACACTAGTACCCATGCCTAGGAAACTACCGCCCGCGATGCCGCCCGCGCCAAACGTCAAGTACGCCAGCGCCGCAATCGCCACCAGCTGTAACACCTGCTTTTGCGGCACGCGGCGCGCCTCGATCAGGTGGCCGTGCTTGGGCCGCAGGCGCAGCCAGTGCGCTTCGGGCACCTCCACACCGCCCAGGCTCACCACCCACTGCTGCCCCGCCACGACGCCGTGGCGCTGCAGAAACACGGCCAGGGTCTCGCCCGGTACCAGCGCCGCAGCCTGTGCGTCCAGCACCTGTTGGCCCTGGGTGCTCAGCGGGTGGGGGGTGACTACCAGCGCCGTCATGCCGCAGCCCGCCAGGCGTAAAAGCCCTCCAGCCGCATGCCAAAGCGCTGCAAGTCCTCCAGCCGCTGGAGGGCGGCGCTGCCCAAGCCAAAGCTGTTGTGCAGCACCCATACCTGCGCGTCGCGCATGAACACGGTGCCTATGTGCCAGATCGGGGCTGTGGGGCCGGGCTCAAACAGCAACACGCCGCAGCCATCCGCAGGCATAGCCACCGGGTCGGCCAGGTTGCTTTGCAGGCGGTGGATCTCGCGGGCCTGGCCCAGCGCGCCGCCGGGGCGCTTACGGTGGGTGGGCAGCTCGACCACGCGGCCAAACACCTCCCACTGCACCTGGGCGGCCAGGTCGGCACAGTCAAACTCGCCCACCAGGTAGGGCGTGCCCACGTAGTGCTGCGCTTGGTCAAAAAGGGTTGGCATAGGGGGCATCAGTCTGGGAACAGCGGCGGGGCGCTCACCGGGTCAAAGCGCAGCAGCACGGCAGGCCTGCGCAGCAGGTCGTCCGGGCCCATGCTGGCGCTCAGGGTGTGCATGTCTACCCGCACGCCGCTGAGCGGTGCGGTAAAGCTGTAGTCCACCACCCCGGGCGTGGAGCGGTGGACCATCAGGATGGTGGCCATCAGCGCGGCACCGGGCGGCAGGCGCTCCAGCTCGGCGGTGAGCTCGCGGCCCACGTTGTCCATCTGCAGCTTGGCGCGGGGCACTTCGCGGGCCTTGTCGTTGGGCAGGGTGATGGCAAAGGGCAGGCCCAGGTAGGTCTCGCCCAGGGTGACCAGGTTGCGGGTGTCGTTGACCAGGCGCACCGGGGCGCTCAGCGCGGGGTGGTCCAGCTGCAGCAGCATCAGCACGCCCTGCGGGTCGTCTACCGCGTGCAGGTTGCGGGTGGTGGCGGTGCTGGTGGTCACAGGGCGGCTTTCACGTATTCCAGCTTCACGCTGCGCTGGGTGCGGCCCCAGCTGCCGATGCTGGGGGTCAGGGTGCCAATGTCGCCGCCCACAATGCGCGCCTGCACCGTTGCGCCGGTGCGTGGTAGCACAAAGTCGAACCAGGCCGCCCCGCCCGCAGCATCGGTGTACACCCACGCTTCAAAGGCGGCAGCATGGGCGGAGGTGTCGAAGTACAGCACCACGGGCACCGTTACCGTTACGTCGGCCTGGGTGCGGCGCTGTTTGGCCACGCCGCGCTCCATCTCGCTGCGGGCCACGATGGGCTGGGCCTGCTCGCCGCTGTCGCGCCAGCCCAGCTTCACGTAGGTGGGGAAGGTGGCCATCAGTTCACCGCCGTTCTGAGGCCGTAGCGGCCTTCCATGGAGCGGGCCAGGCTGCCAGAACCGGCGTTTACGTTGTCGGCCAGCATTTCTTCCACCTGGCGCAGCATCACGTCGATCTGCAGGCCGCCGCCCGGGGTGGTGGTTTGCTGCACGCTGGCGGTTTGGCCGCTGGTGGGGTACACGTTCACGGTGACCGGCTGGCTGCTGCCCATGCCCGCGCCGATGGCCGCCATTTGCCCGGCAGTGAAAACGCCCTCGCCTTTCTTGGCAATGATGGGCACCTCGCCGCCCACCAGGCCCCCGGTGTGGAACTTGGGGGCGTTGCCAAACACGTTTTGGGCCACGGTGCTGCGCCAGCCGCCGTCGCCCCCGGCAATGCCGCCGGTGTGGGCAAACTGCACGTCCACCGGGGCATCGATCACCGGCGCACCGGTGGTGCCGCCACCGAAGAAGCCGGACACCAGCCCGTTGATCGCGCCCTCTAGCGGCTTCAGCCACGGGTTGGTGATGGATTCGGCAATGGCCCGGATCAACCGGGTCTTCACGGTGTTGGCCAAGGTGGTGGCCAGCGCCTCGGCCGGGTTCTTGCCGCTCTCGAAGGCGCGCTGCAGCGAGTCGGTCAGGTCGCGGCGCAGGTCGTCGCTGAACTTCTTGCTGTCGGCCTCGTTCTTCTTGCGCTGGTCGTCGGCCAGCTGCGCCTGGCCCAGTTGGGCCGTGAGGTCGCGCTCCTGGATCAACGCGTCAATCAGGCGCTGCTTTTGCTCGGTGGCACGTCCATCGGTGTCAAAACCCATCGTGGCGGCCATGTCCTCTTGCTTCATGGCAATGATGTGGTCCAGCCGGGCGGCTTTGAGCGCCTCGATCTGGCCCTTGGTCTTGCCGACCGATTCGATCTGCAGCTCCAGCGTGCTATTGGCTTTGAGCAGGCCTGCAATTTCTTGCTCGCGCGCCTCGTAGTCTTTGGTGGCGGCGGCTGCAGCGGCCTCGCGGTTTTTGGTGGCTTCGCGCAGGGCCTCGGCCTCGGCTTTGGCCGCCTCGCGCATGAAAGGTTGCCTGGCCAGCAGCTCCTGCAGCGCCCGCTGGTAGGTGGCGGTGGACAAGGTGCCCTTGTCGTACATGGCGGCCAGGCGCTGCACGTCCTTCTCGTAGCTGGCAGAGTAGCCCGACAGCTCGGCCAGCACGCGGCGCTGGGCTTCGATCTCGGGGTCTACGCGCTCGGCCTTGGGGGTCTTGGGCTTTTCGCGGGCGGCGGCAATGGCGGCTTCGTTGGCTTGGGCCTCTTGCGATTTGTTGTCTGCCGCGCGGCGCTCCATGCGGGCGGTTTCCTGGGCCGATTGCAGCTGGCTTTGCAGGTTGGCCACCAGCTCGGCCCGGGTGTCGTCGGTGTAGCGGCCGGTGTTCTTGCGGGTGGCCAGGGCATCGAGCTGCGCCTTGATCTTGGCAATCTTGTCGGCAGTGGTGTCCTCGCGGCCCACGTTGAGCATGGCATCCCAGGCCCGGCTGGCCCAGTTGCCCACGCCCTTCCAGGCCTTTTCCA
Organism: uncultured Albidiferax sp.; assembly: GCA_963513125.1. Classification (GTDB taxonomy): domain Bacteria; phylum Pseudomonadota; class Gammaproteobacteria; order Burkholderiales; family Burkholderiaceae_C; genus Rhodoferax_B. Next base: position 40,976 of record CAUPPH010000005.1, on the reverse strand, counting down.
GGGTGCCCAGGTTGGTGGTCAGGTCGCCGCCCAGGTGGCGGCTCAGGGCCTCGCTGGTGACCTGCATGGCCTCTTGGGTCTTGCCTGCCTTCTCCAGCGACTCGATGTATTTGTATTGCTCCAGGTTCAGGAAGTGGTAGGCCTGGTTGTGCTTGGCCGCCCAGGTGGCCACGCCGTCGGCCATGCCCGCAAAGTCGCTCAGCACGGCCTCGCGGTTCTTGCCGCTGTACTGGGTGACCAACTGCACCGCCTGGGCCACACTCGCCAGGCTTTGGCTGGTCACGCGCCCGGTGGCCACCAGGCCCTCCATGGTTTCGCGGGAGTTGGCCACACTGCCATTGATTGCCGCGGCGGATTCCCGCGCCATCTGGTTCAGCTGCCCGCCCACCAGCCCGGCGTAGTTGCCGGTGAGCAATAGGGCATCGTTCTGGCGCTGGGTTTCCAGGTAGGCGGCCACGACGATCGCGGTGTACGCCGCCAATGCGGTTGTGGCCAGCGCCACACCGCCCGCCATCAGCACCAGCCCACCCCCAGCGGCCTCGCTGCCCGCCGCCAAGCGCCCGGCCTCCAGCGCGGCATTGCGCCAGTCGCCCTGTGCCATCTCGCGCCCGACCGATGCCACCGACTGCCCGGCCTTGCCGATCTGCGCGCTGGCGGCCTCGGCTTGCTTGCCGGTTTGCGCCAGGTGGTCGCCCAGGTCGCGCACCTGCTGGGCGCTCAGCTTGGTGCCGTCGCTCAGGGCGGCGGTGCCGTCCAGTTCGATGATGACGCGCAGGCGTTCGGTTTGATCAGCCATGCCGCGCCTCGCAACCCATCCACAGTAACTTTTTAGCCACGCAACACCTCTAGCTGGAGGAGTCCAGCCCGGGCCATGGTCGTGCAGTTGACCCGCCAAAAAAAGGGGGGTGATTTGGCAATCAAGCGGGCATAAAAAAGGCGGCGGAGCCATCGCCCCGCCGCCGTATGGTGCCAGCCCCGCAGGGCAAAGCAAGCTAACTCAAGCGGTCACGTCAGTGCCCGAGCCTCTTCCAATCCTAGGTTGGAAGCCATCACCACCATGCCATCCAGCACCAAGGCCAGCCGGTTCTCCACGCCTTCGAGCAACACCGCTACGCCCATGCGCCCCTTGGCATCCATCTGCTCCAGCACATCGCCGCGCAGCAACTGGCCCAGCGCCCGCACCGCGTGGAAGCTGGCGGCAGAGTCCACCACCAGTTCGCGCAGGTCTTCCAGGAAGATCGGCTCTTCGTCGCCCTCGCCAAAGTCGGGGCGTGGAATTTCCACGCGGCCTATGCCGGGTTCAGGATCAGGGTTGTGGGTGTGTACAGGCATTGACGTGCTCCAGTTGCGGTTGAACTGTCGCCATCCACGCTGCAAAACGAGGTGGCGACCCGAACGGGGTTTGCAGACCGATGGAGCACCGGCAGGCCGTGAGACCTCCCCGCCCGAGCCGCCGAAAAGGGGCACAGACGAAAAAAGCCGCGACAGTGAACTGTGCGGCTTTCGCCGCTCCATTCGGGCTGCAAAACCCGGTGTGCTTTCACACACGGGGCAAATGTAGCACACGAAAGGCGCAGTGAAAAGAACTAATTTAGCTACCATATGTATAGCTAGTGGCGAAGTTTCTATATGCGCTAGATGCCTATTTAATGTTATTTTTTAACTGACTTACCGAACGTTCCAAGCACGAACTCCCAGACTGCCTTTTTGTCAGCCGGTGCATTCGCCAGTTCTTCGGTTGCCACCCTCACGATCTCTGCCTCGGCTTCGGGCGTGACCTCTGGATCTTCTTCGCTGGACGGTGGGGTATCGCCTTGTAACACCATCCGCTTTCGCAGTATGTCCGCCTCTGGTGTCTTGTCTCTTGCAAAAACGAACTCATGGAGGATGCAGCAGCATGCAGTTTTATCCGGGCATTTTTTGGGATACAGATCAGGCAACTCATCGGGCAAGTAGCAGCCCGCAAATTCCTTTGCTCGTGGGCACTGTGCACCTTCCACAAACCAATCATCGCGCGCCCAGACCTTAAAACCCAAAATGAACGCCGATTTACGCGCGTCGGCCAAATCCCTCTGCAAGTACTCTTTTAGCTGACGAACGATCTCTTGCTTGGACATGGTTTCAAGCCGCAAAAAACGACCACTCTACCAGCGCGAACAGTGATCAGCCATTCAGCACCCCACGCGCAGCGGCTTCCATGCCCTGCAGTTGGTCAAAGGCCAGGGCCGCATCGGGCACCAGTGCGGTGTTGTGGCGCATCACGACTTCCACGCCCGGGTAGTTGAAGCCCAGCACACGGCCCTGCGGGCTGAGCACCCACTGGGACACTGCGCACTTGAGGAACAGGCAGGCAATGCCCCAGTTCTCGGGCCACACGCGCAGGGGTTCACCGGGCGGTGGTTCGTCCGGATCGGTGGCGGGCGGCGGTTCGTCGGCCCAGTCAAAGGCCGCGTCCCAATCCGCTTCGCTGACACCCAGGGCTGTGCGTTCGTCGTCATCATGGTCGTCCTCGGGCTGCTGGGCACCGCCGCGCTGCTGGCGCGCCCAGTGCCGGGCAGCCGCTAGGCGTTTTTTTCTGCGGCCACTCCGCGGGTCACGGCCAGGAAGGTGCCCACCACGGCATTGGCCACCCGGGGCTTGGCCAGCAGCGCGGCCTTGTTCTCGGGGGTGCACGGCAGGCTGCTGCCGTCGGGCATCTGCACGCCGCTGAAGCTGACCAGCACCTTGTCGGCCACCTCCACGTTGGTGTACTTGGCCGCCCCACTCTCGTCGCTGGCCACCAGGGCATCGCGCTCGTAGTCTTCGAGGTTGGGGAACTCGCCGATAAAGGTGGCCTGGCCGTAGCTGCCGTCCAGCGGCACGCGCACGTTGACCGGCCAGGTGAAGGTGGCGGGCTGGGACATCACAAACAGGGCGGCAGAGAGGGCTGATTTCATGGGGTGTCTCGTAAGAAGGGGGTAAACGGTGGGCCAGCGGCTTGTCAGGTGAAGGTGAACAGGTAGTGGTCGTTACCGGCGGTGGTGGGCAGCAGCTCGAACTTGGCGGTGGTGAAGATCACGCCCCGGTCGTCGCCCTCGCTCATGTCCACCAGCTGGGCCCGCGCTGCGCCAAAGCCCACGCGGTTGCCCACCACGGTGCCGTGGGCGATGGCCAAGGTTTGGGTGGTGGTGGTTTCCAGCTCGCTGTACAGGTTTTTCACCGCGGCCACGGGCAGCTCGAACTTCATGGTGACCGTGGGGCGGCAGTCCATGGGCACGATGTCCTCGGCGTTGGCCAGGTTGCGGTAGGTGTGGGTGCGGCCTTCGTCAATCTCGATGCTGGACACCTTCAGCGTGGTGCCGCCCAGGGTGACCACGGTGTTGCTCTTGCTGAAGCCCACGCTCTTGGGCACCACGGGCAGCGTGATGGCGGGCATGGTCAGATCCGCCGGGGTGCTGTACATGCCCATCAGGGCCACGGCCATGCGGGGCACCTTGCCCTCTTCAAACATCCACTTCATGGAGCCGCGCGCAAAGGTCATCTTGCGCAGGAAGCCGTCTTCGTTGACGTTGAGCGTGGCAGCTTCTTCACCGGCGCTGATCGGGTTCACCAGCACGTTGGTGCTGGCGGTAGGGGTGACGGCATGGCCGCAGGCCCGCCACACGGCCAGCCACGAGGCGCTGAAGTTGGTGCCCACGGGTGCGCCCGCGCCCACCAGCGGCAGGGTAAAGCTGCACTCGCGGGTGAGGCTGACCATGAACTTGTCGCGGCTGCCGTAGCCGCCGCTGGCATATTCAAATTCGTCGGTGACGGCCTTGGCGGCTGCGTCCCACTTGAAGTCGATGGCGGCCAGGTAGTCGGTGGCACCCGCCAGGGTGGCCTCGGTGCCCGGCGTGGCCTCGACCTTGATGCCTACGCCTTTACGCTTGCTCTTCATGCTCGTCTCCCAAAGTTGCGGGCTTTACAGCCTGTGCGGCCTGGCCGCCTTCTACCGCCACCACGCCGTCGCCCTGGCGGACATAAACGCCGCCGTGGGTGGGCAGCACAAACGGCGGCGCTGTGTGCACGGTGGCACGTTCAATAGGTTGTTGGTCCATCACCTGGCTCCTTTGTCCGCCGTGGCGGGTTGATCGTTACGCTGATACCCAGCTTGTGTTTCACCAGCATCAGCACCACATCGGCGGCGCTGGCGCTGCCCATGCCACTCAAAATACTCAGGCCCAGCAACATGGGCACGTCGGCCTTCAAGGTGCTGTAGCCCACCAAAAAAACCACGATGCCCCACATCAAGCTGTGCAGCAGTGCGCCCACCAGGGCCCGCAGGGTCAGGGTGCCGTTGCTGCGCAGGTGCACGCTCAAGCCCAACATGGAGGCACCTGCCCCGCTGAACAGCAGGAACAGCACCCACCACGCCACGTCGTCACCGGCTGCCTGCATAAATTTCTCCAAGCGCTGCATGGCTTAGCCCTTGTTTCCGATGTGTTTCATGGTTTCGCTCAGCGCGTCCCCCAGCCTCTGGCCGTTGTCTTTGCTGCCCTTGCTGCTACCAAAAAAGTAGCTAACCACCTGCTGTGCGTTGGCAGCGGCGTAGCCCACCACGGTGCCGATCAGCCCGGCCACCACCGCCACGGCCCCCATGTCCATCTTGGCTTCGCCGATCACGAACCGGTAGCAGCCCAGCAGCACCAGGACCATCAGGATGGCAAAGGTGCCCAGCACCGATATGCCCAGCCAATACACCTTGGTGTCGCCGCTGTTGGCGTGCCGCGCATCGGCTGTGTCGGCCACGAATACCTTGGCCTCTTCCACCGCCAGGCGCGCCATGTCCTCTACGTGGGTGAAGCCCATGGCCTGCATGCGTTCCTGAAACCCCAACTCGCGGTCTTTCAGGGCCAGCAGTTGCTCGGGGGTGGCGTGGGCTACGGCGCTGCCGATCGCGTCCGCCGTGGCGGCCACATCCACGCCCAGGGCGCTGCCTACCTCGTTGGCGGCCAAGGTGATCAGGGCCGGAACATTGCCGGTGGCGGCTGCGCCAATCCACGGCAGGGCTTTGGTCAACAGGTTGGAAAAGTCCATTCAGTTGTCCTCCGCCGCATAGGCCAGGTTGTCCGCGATGCGGGTAGACCAGCCTCGGCCATACACGTCAAAGCTGGTCAGCTTGGCCATGAAGCGCAGGCGCTGGGACAGCAGCCGCAGCAGCACATCGTTGACATCCATCAGCCCCAGCGCCCGCTGCGACAGTGGGCCCCAGTGCCCATCGTCGGCCACACCCACGGCGGCCTGCAGCTTGCGGATGGCGGTGCCAATGCCGCTATTCACCGCAAAGTCAAACACCTGGAAGGTGATGGCCGGGTGGGCGTTGCCCAGCACGTCCCAAAAGTCGCGGCGGTAAATGGCCTTAGCCCCGTCGCGGGTCAGTGCCTTGATGTCCACACTGGGGTAGCTGCGTTTGCTGATACCCCAATTGGTCTCGCCGCCAGGGTCGCGCGGGTCGTTCACGTAGCCGCCCTCGTGCCCCATCAGCCGGTCGAATGCCTGGTCAAAGTTCATACGTTCCTCACGGTCAGGTCCAGCACCAGCCAGCCGTAGGGGTGTTCCACCTGGCTGCTTTGCTGGTAGTTGCCCGGCACCACATCGTCCAGCGGCTCGGGTTTGATGTCTTGGCACCAGGCCAGCAGGTCGGCCAGCAGTGCGTTTTCGGCCTGCTCGATGGCCAGCGGCTGGGTGTCTTCGTCCACCGCCAGGTAGGCCACCACCTTCACGTTCATGCTGCCCAGCTCGCCCTCGCGGCCGCTCCAGTTGGCAAAGCTGCCGCCACCGGCGGCCACGATGCATACCAGGCCGGGCTGCACGTCGGCCATTTGCAGGCCTGCCGGGTCCTTGGGCAGGCTGCGCTGCACTGTGCGGCCCGGCATGCGGGCGGCCAGGCTGGCCACCATCGCGGCCAGGGTTTGCTCTTGGATGCCGCTCATACGCTGGTTCCCGCTGCGGTGTCTGCCGCCAGGCCCTTGGCCACGGCGCGGCGCAGGGCCTCGCCGACGTTGCGGCTCTGCTCGGTAAATGTGGGCTTGACGAACGGGCTGGCCTTGGTGCCTTTGTGGCGGATGGCCCAGGCCAAGCCCTCGTAGCGGTCGCGCAGCTCCAGGTTGCGCAGCACGGCTTTGCGGCTGCCCTTGCGCGGGGTGCGCTGGCCCGCAAAGGCCTTGCTCTGTAACCAGGCCAGGATCGGCCCGGCGGCGGGGTCGTTGAAGCGTGGCAGGCCCCGGCCGCCGGGGGCAATGCCACGTTCTTGGTACGGCGCATAGTCCACACCCGGCGCTATCACGCGCTGGAAAGGGCTGGGGGTGTCCATGCGGATCGAGTTGGTCAGCAGGGTTTGGAACTTGGGGGCCTTGGTGCGCATGACCCGGGTCAGCATTTGGCCCTGCACGTCCAATTCGGCCTTGGCGGCGGCCTCGACCCGGGGGCCACGCGCTTCCATGCGCTCGGCTACCTGGTAGGCGTTATGGCGGATGCCGCTGGCCATTATTTGGCCTCCCAGAACAGGCGCAGCAGCATCTCGTGCAGTGCGGCGGGGGTGCTGTTGCGGGGTGTGCCGCTCAGGCCGTCGCGCATGGACACGGGCTTGTTGGCCTGGTGCAGCGTGAGCTCGCGCATGGCCTCGGCCTGGGCGCGCAGCAGCAGCAGGCCCCGGTCGGCAGCGGCCACGGTGGTATCCGCCGCCGTGGCACCCAGCACGTGCTGGGCGAAGTAATAGAACTTGAAGCGGCTGCCCAGCGCGGCCAGGTGCAGGGCCGTAGGCGCGGGGCTGAAGTCCAGCGCGTAGGCCGCACCGTCAAACGATGCACACACCCGCGGCGTGGGGCCGGGGTAGCCGGGTTCCCAAGGCTGCGGGAAACACGCAGTGCGGTCCCACAGGTGCGACTTGTAGGCGCTGAAAAACGGCACCGCCGCCAGCGGGTACTGCGGCACGCCCGCGCTTAGCGTGACCTGGCCCAGCAGCGTGCGCGGGCGCTTGGTGGCCATGTCGGGCAGGGCCTGGAGCAAAAAGCGGGTCAGGTCGGCATAGTCGTCGGCTTTGAACAGGCTCGCGCCATCGTGCAGACTGCGTTGAAAGTCTGCCGCCAGGTCTGCCAATGACATCGAGCCCGCCATGCTGGTGCTGCCTTAGTACGTTTTACAAAGGGTCGCTGGTCAGCTTGGCATCGGCGCGGCGAATGCGCTCGTCGGCCAGTGCGGTGAACAGAGAGGTGCGGGGCTTCTTGGCCTGTGTTTCCAGCGCTTCCAGCATGTCCAGTGCGTCGGTGCTCAGCGCCGAAAAGCCCGCGACCAACTCCGCTACCGGCTTTTTCAGTTCCAGCGCCACCAGCTCGGCCAGCGTGGGCACAGGCGCATCGGCTGGGGGCGCGGCTTCGTCGGGCACCTCCAGCATCATCTGCTCGCCGGGCGGGATCATCTGGCCGCTGACGTACATGGGGCTGTTGGTGTCGTTGGTAAAAATCTTTTGCATCGAAGGCTCCAAAGGGGTTTGGCAAGCACCCGGCCCGCACACAAGGCGGGCCGGGGGTCTACTGCGCGGCGGGGGGTTATGCCGTGGCTAGACAGCGCGTGCGATACGCCCGTTGGTGCTGTACAAAATGATGCTGGTAGCTGCACCCTTGAGCTGGCTGGGCGTGTGGCTGCCCACCCACTGGGTGCCAAAACCTTCCATCGCGTCGATGAAAGCGCCAGCAGAGTTGCGGGCTTGCTCCAGCGGAGTCATGGACCAGGGTTTGGCCATGCGGAAGCGGGTGTTGAAGCGCTGGCCCACCACAATGCGCGTGTCGCCAAACAGCGAACCCGGCGCGCGGGGGCGGAACACCGGCATGTCTTTCACCAAGCCCACGCTGCCGTCGGCCACCAGGCCGGTGGCGGTGCGCGCCGAATTGGCCCCGAAGGTCTTGGCCTGGCTGAGCGCGTTATTCACGTTGCCGCTCATCAGGATCATGTTGGCGTTGTAGTAGCGGGTGTCCTCGATCACCGACTTGCGGCCACCGATGGCGAAAAGCAGGGTGTCATAGAACACATCGGTGGCCACGGCACCCTGGTCGGTGTCGAACTTCTTGACGTTGGTGGTGGTGCTGTAGGCCACCGTCAGCGCCGTGGTGTTGGGGGGCGTGTAGGCCGCGCCGGTTTCGGTCAAGAACTGCAGCTCGCCCATGTTGTAGTCCATCACCCAGTACTGGCCTGCGGCCAGGGTGCTGCCGTCGGCAGGCACCAGGTACTCGGTCTTGGCCGCGCCGCCCAGCGTCACGGTGATCGGATTCAGGGTGGTGCCCTGCTGCACGCCCTTGAGGTCGTACATGGCGCGCGGCTTGACCACGGGGAAGTTGGCCAGCGGGAAGATGCGCTTGGTGCCGTTGACGTTGGCGGTCAGGGTTTCGGTGCTGACGGCGTAAGCGCCCCACTCGTCGGCGCTGCCCGCGATTTCGTTCAGGTTGAGCAGCTCCACGTCTTCGCCCACGATGCGGGCCATGTTCAGCACGTTGTCGGCGATGGGGTCAAAGTCGATGTTGGCCGCGGCCATCAGCAGCTTCATTTCGTTGCTGACCTGCATGGCCAGCTTTTGCGGGATGGGCCGGGTTTCTTCGCTGGTCTGGATCACACCGGCGTTGCGGATGGCCTGGCGCTCGTAGCGGCGCAGGCCCGATGCCACGGCGGCCGTCTGGTCACGGTAGCTGTAGTTGATGCTGAGCACGTTGGAGAACGGGATGGTGCCCACATCCACCAGGCCCAGGCTCATCAGGTTGTACAGCGACTCACGCACCACCGTGCGCTCGGCAATCTTGGGAACGGCCACGTCACTGATACTGCCCGCGCCTGCGGCCAGGGCCTTGTGCTCGTCGCTGAGCTGCTGGCCGTTGAGGGCATCGAACTGTGCCAGGCACTTGTCGGCAAAGTCCTTGTTTTGGGCCAGCAGCACGCCGCCGGTGCGGTCAAAGCGGCGGTCGGCCTTTTTGCCCTCGGCAAAGCCCAGGCGCTTGTCCACCGTTTCCTGCAGGGCTTTGATGCCGTTGCTGCTGTCCACGCTGATCTGCACCGTGCCGTTCACGGGGTTGTAGCCCAGCGTGGCCAGCTTCACCGCAGCGCTCATGCTCTGCGCCTGCTTGATAGCCAGGGCGGCCAGGTGCTTCACCTGGTCGTCGGTGGTGGCGGACGACACCATGGGGGCGTAGTCGTCGGCAAACTTCTTCACGCCCTCGGGGGTCAGGGTCTTGTCGCCATCGGCAATGGTGTCGCTGAGCAGCTTGAGCTTGGTGGCCATGCCGGTGCGGTCGGCCAGGGTAGCGGCATCGCGGGCATCCAGGGCCAGGCGCACAGCGCCCGCCACGTCCACGGTAGGGGTGGCCAGCTGGATGGTCACATGCTTGCCATCGCCGCCTGCGGCCTTGATCTGCACCATGGCGGCCTCGGCGGTGGCTTTCAGCGCATCGACAGCCGCCAGGCACTTGGCATCGTCCTCGCCCAGGCTGGCCAGTTGCATGGTCAGCAGATCGGCGAACGGCTTGCCCGTGGCATCGGTGAAGCCGATTGCGACCAGGGCGGCGGACAACAGTTTCAAATACTTGTTCATGGAAAACTCCGTGAGTTCTTTAAGAAGGGAACGGGAATAGAAGGTGCGCACGGCACCGGCTTGATCGTCTACAGAGAGTTGCACTGGGTCCAGGCCCTTGATCACGGGCCGAATGGTCAAGCCCGCGCCCAGCAGCACACATCCGTGCGCAGCTTTGTGCTCGTTGTCCACCCACTGCTCATGAAATTCGGCGCTCAGGTAGATGAAGCCGCGTTGCTTCACAGCGTCGATGCCGAAAGGTGTCCACTCCACCAGGGCGCGCAGCTTGGGGCCTTCAACGGCCAGCTTCAGGATCTTGGCAGCGGAGCCATCGGCGTGCTTGTGGGCCACGTCGATCTGGACCATCTGGCCGTAAACACCCTTGTCGAAGTTGCCCACCATCTGCGAGAGCATGGTGCTGGTGATCTCAAAGTCACCGTAGCGTGGATCCCAGAACTGGCCCGTCCGGGTCAGGGTGATCCACGACTGCGTAACGCCATCGCCCAACGTCACAGCCTGGCTCAGGCAGCGCACCACTCCGGGCGCACCAGCTTCTTCCAGCAAGAAATGCCGGGCTGTAGTTGCAATGATCGAACGCTTCATAAGGCCTCTCATCCGACGACCGGATGCGGCACAGTTTCAAGGGTTCAGCTCGTCAAAAAAAGGGGGGTAAAGTGGCAATTGATTGCGGGAATCAGCGCCAGGGGTAAGCGTGTGGCGCTACGCATTCGGTAGCACCACGGCGGTGGAGTAGTAGCTAAATTTGGGCCGTGAAGCGCGGGCTGCGCACGGCCCGCAATCCGTCCACCACGTTGGCCATCTGCGCGCCAACGCCTTCCACAAGACCCACAAACAGACCTGCCGACAGCGGGTATTCCGGTGGGCAACCGTGCAGCAGCTCCAACAGAGCACGAATGCTCAGGTAAGCGCCGTCGGCATCCACGGCGGTGTCGGACAGGGTTTCTTGCAGTTCATCGCTCATGGTGCACCGCCTTCCAGGGCAAGAATCTGCTGCCGCACACCTGGGGCCAAATCCAGCATCGCAGATGCGCGCTGCCCCAGCAAAGCACTGACCAACACGTAGTCGGCATAGGCATCGGTGGCTACACCCAGGCTGGCGGTGTTGCCCAGCTCTTTGCGCAGATCGCCGCGCCGACGCATGAGTCGGTCGCTGTCGCTGGCACCCAGGCGCTTGCCACCGTGCAGCGGTTCCTGCTGGGTCCAGTGCCGCCACAGCACCTCGTCGCATTCGTCCTGGTAGCGGATGACCTTGGGGCGCAGGGCGGCAGTCAGCTTGCCAGGATTGAGGGAGTACAACCAACCGGGGAGCTTGCGCAGTGGTTGGCAGATCATGGTGCGGGGTTTTCCGTCCTCCGCAACTGTGGTGATTTCCACCATAGTTGACCCGAATTTCTCGGCAAGTTTGACGTACTGGCTGCGCCAATCGAGGCCCATGGCGGTCACCAAGGGCTTCATGACCACGTAGGGCTGCGCATTATGCTCAACCAAAACCAGGGTGTCCTCGTGGAACAGCACAGGCATCAGCTGTACCGGCTCTGATTTCCCTATAGCAGTGGCTGGGTGTTGGGTATTAGAATTCATGGGCTTAGTTCTTTCATTGGTAATGGGGTTCTGGGCACTCGATGCCCCGGCTGTTGACGCAGCCGGGGCATTTTCTTTTGTAGGCTCACTTCGCATCTTCAGCCTTCTTTTGGAGCTGTTGCCGCCTGGATTCCTCCAGCCGGGTAACGATTTCAGCGGTCAAGCTGCGGGAGTTATCTACCGCCTCATGCTTGAGCCACTTTTCCAAGTCAACGGGCATGCGCAGCGAATAGGGCTTTCGTTGTGGTGGTTTCTCCATTTGTTCCTTTCACACACTGTTGTTCGTGTGGATGAAGTATAGATTCCACATTTGATGGATGTCAAATAGATTCTTTGTCAAGATTCCAATTGGCATCCACAATTTCGTTCATGACAGATCGACACCAATCTCCCTCGTATCCATTACGCATTTCCAGCGAACTCAAATATCAAGTAACCAAAGCGGCTTTTGCGATGGGCCGCAGCTTTAACGCAGAGGTCACAGCGCGCCTTCAAAGCTCCTTTGAATCACCCACTTCAGATCTACCGGCAGAGGTGAAAGCAGCGGTGGCAGTAGAAGCAAAAAGTAGAAATTGCACAGAAAGCGAGGCGCTCACACGACTGGTGCTGGCTGGTCAATCGAAGGGGGGGGCGGTCTTGAATCTGCATATTGCGCCCGGTACTACAGCCAAGGATCTGATTGATTCGCTCAATGCCAGCATGCAGGTAGTACCGCCCAATGCCACCATCGTGGTGGAAACCAAGCGCTAGCCGGACAAGGTACGGCCCACATCGCGAACTGCAGTAAAAGAACCTTCAAAATTCATAGCTGCCCATGCAATCAGGCCCTGCGCAAGAGCCGTTTATTTACCGCATACAACGGGCTACGGATCATGCCCTGCGATAGCTTCCCCTCGTCCCACAGCACGGCCTTTTGCTGGCCCAGAATGCCCTCGCGCACCTCCGGGCTCATGCGGCCCATGGCATCGGTCACGGTTTCCTTGCCCGCCGCATCGGCAGCAGTCAGGTCGGACGCAAAGACGATGTTCACGAAGCTGAGCGAGTTGGGGTGGGCAGGCCAGGGGCATCGCTCGGCGCTGGGGTACACGCCCGGGCCCAGGCCGTACAGGTTTTGCGCGGCCAGCAAATCGCAAATATCGGGCTTGGGGTGCTGCGGGCTGAGCAGGTACTTGAAGCCCACAAAGCCCGGCGTTTGGGCCGCGCCCTGCATGTAGGCTGTGCCGTGGGCGCGGTTGGCCTCGGTGCGGAACACCCGGGTGGCCTTCCACACCTCGGCCTGGTCATTGCCGGCCAGCAGGTCCGCTGTGCGGGCCACCTGCCCCACGGTGCCGCCCTGGAGCCGCGCCGCCACATCCGCCGGTACCGGCTGGCCGCTGTACATGAACTGGGCCGCCGCGCGCTGCGCGTCCCAGCCCTGCACCACCGCGCTGTTGATGGCCCGGCCCAACACTTCCTTGGCCCCCTGGTCGAGCCGCCACACCCGGTCGCTGAGCTGCAGGCCGTCTGCGGCACGGAAGTTCAGCACAAATTTCACCGCGTCAGAGGCCACGCGCATGGCTGCATCGCTGCCCAGCACGGCCTGCGCGCCTGCCTGGCCCGTGGCCGCCACCGCCGCCGGTGTATAGGGCTGCACCCCCAGCGTGGCGGCTTGCTCCAGGCCCTGGGCCATGAGCGTGTTGCGCTGGTGGCCCAGCGCGTCGACCACGTCGTTCACCTGGCGCAGCAGGTCCTGCAGGCGCTCCAGCGGCACCAGGTCGCCATTGCCCGCCTTTGAAGCCACCAGCGCATGTACATCCTGCGCAGCCTGCTCGTATATTTGTAGCAAATCTGCCGTCTGCTGCGCATCCAGATCCTGCATGGCGTTGCGCGCCTGCTGGCTGGCGCGGTGGATGGCGGCGCGGGTGGCGGCGGAGTTCATGGGCTCACGCCGATTGCTACAACCGGATGCCCCCCACCATAGATCCACAAAGAAACAGCATCGCCTCGGTTCAGGGCCGCCAGCTCTTCCGCATCAGGTCGCCAGAATGACACCATCACTGGCTGGCCCTCCACCGTCGTGCGGGTCACAGGCAGCGCGCCGCAGGGCAGTTCAGTCTGATTCCAGCCCTTCGGTGCGCCCAGAACGTCATTGTTGGTGGGGTGTTGGGTGTAGCGCATATCACCCCCGCCCTCGCCCGCCGTTGCTGCCCGGCTGCGCCACTGCCGTGGCGCTCTCCCCCTTCGGCGCGTTGCCCGGCGTGGTGGTCACGCGGAAGGTGCCCTTCGACATGGGCAAGCCGTCTGGCCCCACCTTCAGCGGATTCGGGTACGGGTCGGTACTGTTGGCCTGCTTCAGCTTCATTTCGCGTATCTTCTGCGGGTCCAGGCCCATTTCAGTTTGGATGTACTCATCCGGCAAGCCCAACGCCATCCACTTCAGGGCCAAGTCGGCCACCTGGTTGGAGGTTTCGGTGCGGCGGGTGGCAAAGCGCAGGTAGAAGTCGTCCGGGCCAGGGTCTATGCCTTGCAGCAACAGGTGGATGCGGAACGCAAACGCGTACACCCCGCCCTGCGCGTCCTGCAGGCCGTCCACATAGTCGTAGTACTGGCGCTTCATGTCCTCCAACACATCGCGGGCCACGCCGTCGGTGTAGCCAAACAGGGCTTTGGGTGCGGGCGAACCGGCAAAGAAGGTGCTCAGCAGGTGGGCCACGTCGCCGATATCGCCCAGGGTGGCATCGCCCTGGATGGCCTGCACGCCGCCTTTGCGGTTCAGATAGAAGTCGGTGGTGATCTCGCCCTTTTCGCCCTCAGTTTGTTGACGATAGGCGGCCATGGTGGGTTCATCGGCGTTTTCCAGAATGTGGGCCAAACGCAGCGGTGCACGGGTGCGGCGGCGGATAACCAGGTCTTCTTCAGTCATCACCAGCTTGCGCCAGGTGCTGGCGCAACCGTCAAGCATGGGGCGGCCCATGCTGCCCAGGTCGTCCCAGTTGTCGGGGTCAAGGCGACCCAGGGCCAGCTGCCAGGCGGCAAAGCTGGCCAGGGTTTGGCCGGTCATCACGTCGCGCTGCTCAAACGCGGCGGCCGGGTTCTTGAAGCGGCCGCCCATGTCGGTGATGGGTTGCAGCGTGTCGCTGGGCATGCGCACGGCGGCCACCACCTGGGCCGTGGTGCCAGACGTGTCCAGCACCAGCTGCAATGGCAGGTTGCCTTCAATGAGCAGGCCGCCCCGGGCATCGCTTTTGAGCTTCTCCCAGTTGTTCAGCTGTAGCCGCGCCTGGAAGGCATCCCACTCGCGTTTCAGGATCTCGCTGGCGGTCTGCATCACCAGGCCGCCCCGGATCACGTCGCTGGCGGTGCGGCCGTGCACCATCTTTACCCTGCCATCCTTGCGGTCCATCTCGCGCATGGTGGCCACCAGCGCGCGCCGCTCGTAGTCCACAAACATGGCATTGCGCATGGCCCGCTGCGTGGCCAGGTCGGAGGCGATGCGCTGGCCCTGTTCGCCGGGCAGGCTGCTGGACGACGGGAACAGCGCCGACCACTTGGATGCCAGCGGGGCGAATACAGAGCTGGCCAGGGTGCGGAGGGTAGACATAGGCGGGCATCGTGCCCGCTATGGAAAGCCAGAAAAAGGGGGGGAATCTGGCAACTAGATGGGCTATCAAGTGGCCAGCACTAACCGCTTCCACTCGCCAGCGCTATGCCCACGATCATCGTTATAGCGGTCCGTCATCGACTGGTGTTTGTGTCCCAGCAAGGTTTTCGTATCGACACCTTGCTTGCGATACAGCCGCTCGGCCAGCGACCGGCATTCATGCAGGCTAGGGCGTGCACCTCGTGACCACGTGCCTGTTTTATTGATGCACTCTTCAAAGCGGTAGCTGAGCATGTCGGGTCGCTCAAATGCAGCACCACTTTTTTTCCGCAAAAGAGTCGGCCCAGCTTTCGCATACGAGCGGCACATTTCAATGACCTCGCCCAGTGTCAGCCCGACGGCATCAAGGTGCAACGACAGCGGCAACGCTAGCCGCGCACCGTGTGACTTACCCGCCTTCTTTTGTTGCTCGATTTGAAGGTATCCGTCGCTCACATCATCGAACCGCATTTTGCAAAGATCTGCCCGCCGCTGGCCAGTTGCAAGTGCCAGCAAAAGCATGGGCTCCAACCACTTGATAGACCCGGCAGCGGCGAGCGTGCGCATCTGTTGCCACTGCTCTAACGTTAGGCGCTGACGTTTTACCTTGGCCGCCGGGCGACGGACGTGCAACGCCGGGTTCAAATCCATCCAGCCATTCGCAACGGCCTCTGAAAAAACATCGCGCAACTCATCGAGCACACGCTGTGCCGTAGGCGCTCGATCCGGCAAAAAACTGCGTATGGCCGTGGTCAGGTGATGGGGCCGAATGCTGCGCATCGTATGGCCGCCAAGGCCTCGCCGAATATGCCGTACACAGATAGATTTGTTCTTGACGGTTTGCGGGTTGTACTCACGCTGGGCGATGATTTTTTGGTACACATCCAGCCACTCAGACAATGACCGCCACTGCGGAGATACACACCCCAAAATTTTCGATAAAAGACCCATAAATACCCCACTTGTTGAGACTCAACAATTAGCATAATTTATGAGCCCCACAAATAGCACTCCCCGATATTTATGAGTCTCAACAACTGCGCATAAAATCACGAAATGAACACATCAAAACCCAAACCTGGCCGCCCCGTCACACCAGACGACCAAAAACTTATCTCCAAGTCCATGCGCTTCACAGAGCGACAGTGGGCAAAGATCGACGAGGCTGGACGGTCCTGGCTGCGTGACCTTGTAGATGCAGCCCCGATGCCAAAGAAAAAGCCACCCGAAGGTGGCTTGTAGGCGGCAGGTCCACCGGTAGGGGATGGGAATTTATGTAGTCGGTCAAGGCAAGAGCAACGTCGCCAGCATCTGACCATATAGCTTTTGCTCAAAAACACCCGGGTGGTTGAAGTAATTGGCGCTGCCAAAGTGCTCTTCCGAGAAAGGCAACCCCCCACCACCTTGCTCAACAAGCCAGCTTGTTGGAACGTAGCCGCAATCCAAGTCATCCGCGAGTAGCGCAAGCGTTCTGTTGGTTTTCCGCCATGCGGTGTAGTCCGGCCCGTTGGATAAGATGTTGCGCTTCGGCACGTCAAGAATAATCACTTCCGTCCCCACGGCTCGGAAAGCAGTGACGATGGCTTTTATCTGCGCGTATGTGAAGTCCGATCCTTGCTCGTTTGCACCAAAAGCAACTGTCACCAAGTCGGCGTTTAGACCCACGGCCTCATTCAATCGTGTTGTCGAGAGGCCATTGTTACCTGAACTCGACGAATCAGTTCCCCCCACACCCCGATTGACGTACGTGATAACAGGCTTAGTATTTGGATTTGCTTCGTAGCTATCCACATATCCGTAAGCTGCTTTAATCGCGTTAACGGCAACCCATTGGCGAGAGAAGCGTACCGAGAACGCTGTCCCCTCGCGCGTGTATGTCGGTAGGTTGTCCCGGTTGCCCACACGCGGCACCAGCTCTAGGAAGAAAAGCGAGTCATCGCCCCATGCTGTGATGGAGTCGCCATACCCAAGAATTTTGAGCGGTAGGCCCCGTGCCAGTTTCAGGCGAGTTTTCGGAATCCTGTCTCGGCCCTTGCGCACCATTCCTGCGAAGTCTGCCCGAGCATCCCGGCGTACCAAGCCATCGAAGCGATGAACGGGAATAGCCTCAACAGCCCCTGAGCGGACGTACAGATAGTAAAGGGCCTTGTTCCTGGATGTAGGCACGGGCAAGAAGTCGTGGGCGTCCAAGTCGCGCTCCGTGCCCTTGACGATACTCGTTACCAGCGTTACCGGGTCGATCTGCAGCAAGTCATACCGTTCCATCGCGTATGTGTAGCTGATGTTGACGCTTAGGTCCGCAACGTTTTGAATTCGCCACGGCGTGCCAAAACGCGGGTCAATGTTGTAGTCCGTTCCCTGCACAAGAGCTGCACCACCCGCTGCAGGAGTAATCACAACGTTCGACAAGCGGCGGCGGTACAGAAAAGCATTGGGGTTCTGCTGTGGGTAGGTTCCTGCACCAACCGAACTGTACTTGAGTGCATATGCGGATGCCGTGCCGTTGCCTGTGGCTGGGGCATCGAGTGTCAGCACGGCACTGTAGTTTGTTGCCACGCCGTCTGTCTTCGCTGACCCGCTCACGGACACCGTGAGCCCATTGGTTGTGATTGTTGGGGCAAAAATATCTAACAGGGTGTTTTCATTCCCATCCCCTGACACCAGTGTCCCGTCCGGCTTCTTGATTCCGACGATGGTCTTCCCGTCCGCCCCGCCATAAACCCACAGCGGCGGCGGATTTCCCATCTCGTCCACGTGTTCCGCTTCAAAAGAGCCCGGTTGTGGCTTGGTAGGGTCAGGCTGATAGATCTGTGTGTGTTTCAGCGCCATGGTTCGCTCCAGTTAAATCTCAATATCCCAACAGCACAGGCGCTTCACCCAGCAGGCTTTCGCGCGTGGTCTTGCGCTGCTGGATCACCACCGGTGCGTCGGCCAGGCCGCGCGTCAGCAGGGCGTACACGCCCGCACACACGGCATCAAACAAGTCGTCGCCCACCTTTTGGTCCACCATCTGAAAGCTGCTGTAGCTGGCCAGGGTGGGCAGGGCTTTCATGTTGCCCAGCTGGCGCATGAAGGCCAGCCAGGCGGGGTCTTCGCGGTCGTCGGTGGTGTCTACGTAGGGAAAGGCGGCGCGGTTGTTGTGGAATGCCTCGCGCACGGCGCTGGCCATCACGTGTTTGGTCATGCCCTCGAAGCGCAGGGGGGCAAACGCCCAGCCGCCCCAGGCGCTGGCATTGCTTTGGCCATCGGCCACGGTTTCGCGGTTGATCTCTGTCAGGCCGCGGCGAAACAGGTCGTCGTTGACGGCGGTCATCATGCCCACGCCGTAGGCATCGCCGATGGCGTAATCCGGGCGGAAGTAGTCCCAAATAGCCACGATGTCCTGGCGCAGCGTGGCATCGCTGGTGCCGGGCGGCCAAAGCTTCACGTAGGGGAAGGTCAGCCAGTTGCCCATCACCTCCACGATCACCAGCGCGCTTTTAGAGGCCTCGGGGGTTTCGCCGTGGCCGGTGTGGTCGTAGCCAAGGCCGATCAGGCCCCGGCGTTTGTAGCGTTGGCCTGGCAGGGGTTCGGCACGCTGCAAGCCCGCTTCCAGGCCCAGGGCGCAGGCCCGGCGGATGTGTTCTTCCCAGATCCAGTTGCGGGCCTTGATGTTTTTGCACAGAAACTGGCGGATCCACTCTTCAGGGCTTTGCTGGGCCTGCATGGACTTGGCCCATGCGGCATCCACCATGCCCATCTCCACCCCCAAGTGGATATTGACGGCCGGCAGCACGTGGTATTCGCCGGTGTTGATCAGCCGCTGCAACACGTCCGCGCCCTTGTACACCCCGGTGATGCGGATGGACGGCTTGAACTTGCCGGTGTTGGCCGCCACCCCCGGCCGCCGCGCCGCGCCCAGCATGGGCAGAAACCGGCTCATCAGCCGGTCTTGTGGCATGTCGTCGATTTCTTCCAGGCTGCCAATCGTCAGCGAGTCGCCATCAATCTGGCTCATGATCCCGTAGATGGTGCACATGCTCAGGTTGACGAACTGGAAGCCCGTGTCCTTTAGCTGGCTGCGCCCATTCACGTAGTTGATGAACGCCCGCAGCATCTCGCTGCGCTTGATCGCGTCCGTCATGTAGTTCAGGTTGTTCTGGCTCTGCTGCATGCGCGGCGCGACGATGCCGCACTGCTGGTGCGAGTCGGTGGCCAGCATCTCCAGGTTGTAGAGCTCTTTGTTGAACGTCTTGCCGGTGCGCCGTGAGCTGAAATCCACGGTGTTGTCGTGGAGGTCCATTTCTTGCATCTTCAGGCACTGCATCGGGTCCAGCTCGACGTTGTGCACGTGCTTGTGCCACAGGGCGTGCGGCCGCAGGCCGGTCACCGCATCCGGCACAGCAAAGCGCATGATCTCGCGCTCGGCCACGATGGAGCTTTTGCGGCGGTCGGCTGCGCTGGTTCTCACGTCTTGCCCTCCCGCGCCTCGTGCGCCACCAGCACCGGGTCTTCCTGGGTCGTCCTGTGCGCCCGGGCCAGCATCTCGCGGGCGGTGCCCATGGCCAGCTCCATGCGCTTGCCAAAGCCTTGCAGGGTTTCCTGGGTCTCGGCATCCAGTTTCAGCACGCCGCCGCCCTTCTCGTCCTCGGGATCAGCCGTGCGCGCAGTCATGCCCAGGTCGTTCATGCTCAAGCCCAGGCGGTTCACAAAATCGGTGATCGCCTTCAAGGCCGGGTGCGCACTCAGCTCGTACACATTGCGGCGCTCGCCGAATTCATCAAGATAGGACAACGTGACGCAATTACCCTCCCGGTCCAACTCAACCTTGGGCACCTTCAGCGTGACCCCCTCGGCCAGCACGCCCTGCATCAGCATCTGCAGCATGGCCGTCAGACCGGCCTGCAGATCGGCGTGCACCCCGGCCAGCACGCGCGGGTTGCGGCTCTCGAAAGCCGCGTGGTGCAGCATGAAAATCTCGGTCTGCTTGACGCAAGCAGCCTGGTCAAAGCACCAACTGCGGCTCACATCGCACTGCGCGCAAAAGCTGTAGCCATCAGGCTTGGCAGGGAAATAAGTAGCCGTCTTGGCCGCCATGCCGTGCTTCATCGCATTGAACCGGGTGCGCCGTTGCGCTTCGCTGTTGGGGTGCCCCGCCAGGTTCTGCCCCACCTTGGCCAGGCCCTCGGCCGTGCGCGGCCCGGTGGCCGCCTGGTGCGCCCGCATCAGGTTGCGCGCCCAGGCCGCCTGCGGCTGGTGCGCACGCTGGCAGCGTGGGCAGGTGGCAAAGTACCGGTGGGGGTGGTGTTCGTCGTCCGGCGCGTCCTCGATCAGATCCGGCTGTGCCTCCCAGGCGTGCCGACACCCGCCGCAGCGAAAGTTCACCGTATCGAGTGGAGCAGTCCAGTCTTGTGCCATAGGCGGCCATGGTCGGCCAGGCGACACGCCAAAAAAAGGGGGGTAATTTGGCAAAAAAATAGGCAGCAGAGCCAAGCCCCATCGCCCAAATTGACCGTTATCGGGTCAAGGAGACACGCTGCCTACAGCGCAGCCCCAATGTAGTCAGCCCGATAGGGCAAAACAAGCAAAGTCAAAGGCACGGCAACCTACCTGGGAACCTTGATTTCATAAAAAACGTCGTAGAGGTTGCCCCAAGGCCACTTCTCCTTAATAACCGGGGTGCGAGAAACAACCTCGTACTTCCGCCCGGCCATCCCATTGTCTTGCAGCCACTTCTCCAGCCACTCCATGCGAATTTTCTCGGCATCTGGCGAATCTAGCTTGTAAGCACCGACATCGGCAACCGCCTTGAACTTGAAATACTTTGCGGTTTCATCAGAATGCAGCGGCTCCAACGAAGTCAAGGCAGTTCGATCGACAGCGGCGCAACCCGGCAGCAGCAAGGCAATACATCCCAACGCTACCCCCATAAAGCCAATTTTCCGCATTGCGTCCCTTTGTAAAGAAGGCCACTTTATCAGCAGGAAGCAAAGCCAAGAACACCATATCCGGTTCGCAGTGACTGCGCGACGGGGTCGAAGCAATCAGAAAAATCAACCCTATTTTCAGAAAATTTGATTCAAATTTCCCCACGAAAAGCGCAGCATCAAGCCGCCAGACGAAAAGGCCTTGCGGCAAATGCAGGCCTTACAATCTCAACACGCCCGATTCGTAGAGGCTCATTGACGGGGAGCCAGAAACAAAAAAAGCACTTATCCCTCCCGGTTAAGTGCTTTTTTTATGTCCGATCACCCCGCAGTAAATGCAGTTACCGAAAGCAAACATGTTCGACCAAAGCGGCCAATGGATTCCCCTTGAAACTTATGACGACTTCGACAACGGCCTGGGCGAACTGATCGACCTGTGGTCCAGCGCCGACAAGTCTGTGACCCTGAAGGTCAAGCAAGCCGCCCTCGCCCACTACAAGGCCGACCTGGAAGCTGCCACCCTCGAATGGGCCGACAACAAAGCCAAATCCAAGAAATACGCCGCCATTGCACTGGAGTTGGCCGAGTTTGAAGAAGTGCTGGTGAACGGTGCGGGGCCAACGGCCTAAAACCACAACGTTTTGCACTGGGCTGGTATCTTCGACCTATGCCCATCCACTCCTACCAACCCCGCCTTGGCCACGGCCTGCCGCACGATCCGTTCAACGCCATCGTCGGGCCCCGGCCCATCGGCTGGATTGCCTCGCACAGCGCTGCCGGGGCTTTGAACCTGGCACCGTACAGCTTTTTCAACGCCTTCAACTACACGCCGCCCATCATTGGTTTTGCCAGCGTGGGCTACAAGGACACGGTGCGCAATATCGAGGCGACCGGGGAATTTGTGTGGAACCTGGCGACGCGCACACTTGCAGAAGCCATGAACCAGACCTGTGCCGCCGTGCCGCCGGAGGTGAGCGAATTCGGGTTGGCGGGGCTGACCCCGGTGGCATCACAGCTAGTGGCCGTGCCGCGGGTACTGGAAAGCCCGGTGGCATTCGAGTGCCACACCACGCAGATCGTTCAGTTGCAAGCCGCCAACGGCGACAAGGTTCCGACCTGGCTGGTACTGGGGGAAGTGGTGGCCGTGCACATCGACACCGCGCTGCTCAAAGACGGGGTGTACGACACGGCCCACGCCGGGCACATCTTGCGCGGCGGTGGACCGGCAGACTATTTCCACGTGGGGCCGGAGCAGTTGTTCCAGATGCATCGCCCGCGTTGAAGATACAAGCCAAATCAGCCATCTGCGCTTATCAAACGTGCGCGTTTAGCTATCAAATAAATAGCACTCTTTATTTCACCAGGTGCCAGACATCCTTGAAGTTGTCGCCCTTGCGGTCGGTAGCGGTCTTGTCGTTTTGAAAGAAGTACAGCGGTTTGCCCTTGTAAGCCCACTGTTTACCGCCTTCGTCGCGCGTGACCAGGGTGTAGCCGTCCGTGGGCTGGTCGGCGGCGGTGGCCATCAACGGCGGCCATAGCGCGGCGCAAGCACCGTTGCAGACACTTTTGCCATTGCCCGCCATGTCTTTGTCAAAGGTGTACAGCGCCATGCCGTTAGGAGCAACCAGCACGCCACCGGCCATTTTGGCCGGTGCATCGGCAGCGCTGGCGGCCAGGCTGGCACAGCCGAGTACCAAGGCTGCGACAAAGGAATGTGTAAACATGGTGTGGATTCCTTGGGTGAAGACCAGGCAAGAGCGCCTGTATGCAGAGGATTCGATCCCGCTGCTGCAAGAATAGTTCAGCCCAGCCACATTACCACCACATGGTTGATCCCCGCCCCGCCTGCCAGCAGCCAGGCAAACAGCAACCCGGCCAGTAGCAGCGGTCGCAAGCCCGCTTGGCGGATGGCACCCAGCTGGGTGGACACGCCCAGGGCCGCCATGGCCATGGCCAGCAGGGCGTTATCCACCTGGTTACCCACCGCCACCACCGGTGCAGGCAAAAGTTGCAGCGAATGGAACAACACCATACCGACAAAGCCCAGTGCAAACCACGGCACCATCAGACGCTGCGGAGCCTGTCCAGGCTTTTCGCGGCCACCTTCCCGGGGCAGCCAGGCCGACAGCGCCAGCAGCACCGGGGCCAGCATCATCACCCGCACCATCTTGGCAATCACGGCGGCATCGGCTGCCTCGGGCCCGATGGCACGCGCCGCGGCCACCACTTGCGCTACCTCGTGGATGGTGGAGCCCGCATAAATGCCAAAGCCATGGGCACCGCCGGGCACCCACTGCAGTTGTAGATTCAGGGTGTACAGCAGCGGGTAGACGAGGGTAGCCAGCGTGCCAAACACCACCACCGTGGCCACTGCCACCGTGACCTGCTCGGTCCGGACCCGCAGCACCGGCTCGGTGGCCATCACGGCGGCGGCCCCGCAAACGGCACTGCCCATGCCTATCAACATGGCAGAGTTGCGGTCCAGCCCCAGCCAGCGCATGCCCACCCAGCAGGCCAGAGACAGAGTGGAGCCCAGCACCAGCGCGTCGATCAGCACCCCGGCCAAGCCCACACTGGCGATGTCCTGGGTAGTCAGGCGCAGGCCGTACAGCACCACGCCCAGGCGCAGCAGGCGCTGCTTGGCCAAGTGCACGCCGGGGCCGCAGGCGTCAGCCCAGCGCGGGTAGACCGTATTGCCCACCAGCATGCCCAGCACGATGGCCAGGGTCAGCGCGCCAAGCCCGTGCGCCTGGAAGGCGGGCAAACCGCCCAGCACCATGGCACAGGCCGCGAGTGCAGCGCACAGCACCAGCCCCGGCATAAGACGTAAACGGGGGGCGAACAAAGGGGTTGAGAGCGTGGCGGTCATGGTGGCGGACGGATGGATGCAGGGAGTGGAGCGGACTGTAAAGAGCCCACTTCAAACCGTCCAACAGCTTGTTTCTGTAATATGTATCTACCCAATCGTTATATAGAAAGCAAACCCACCATGGATGTCCTGCGCCTGACCCTGCGCCAACTGCAGATTTTTGCGGCCGTGGCCCAGGGTGGCAGTACCACGGCGGCCAGCGTGGCGATTGCGCTGTCGCAGTCGGCCACCAGCTCGGCAGTCACGGAACTGGAGCGGCTGCTGTCGCTGCAGCTGTTTGACCGCGTGGGCAAGCGCCTGCTGCTCAACGACAACGGCCGCACCCTGCTGCCGCGCGCGCTGGCCCTGCTGGACGGGGCGGCAGGTATCGAGCAGATGGCACAGTTTGGAAGTGGCCATGGTGAAAGCCAGGCCCAGTCGCTGCGCATCGGGGCCAGCACCACCATTGGCAACTATGTGCTGCCGCCGCTCCTGGGCGGCTGGGCGGCCTGGCAGGCATCGGCACAGGCCAGCGCCTGGCAGTCCAGGGTGCAGATCGGCAACACTGGGCACATCGCCCGCGCGGTGGCCGACTTTGCGCTGGACGTGGGCCTGATCGAAGGTGCTTGCCACGAGGCCACGCTGCAGGTCACCCCCTGGCTGCAAGACACGCTGGTGCTGGTGGCCGCGCCCACGCACCCACTGGCGCAAGAAAAAATCGCCGCGCTGGACGGCCTGCGCGAGGCCGTGTGGCTGCTGCGCGAACCCGGTTCGGGCACCCGCGAAACCACCGACCAGGCGCTGCTTCCCCACCTGCACGCCTACCGCCGCAGCATCGAGCTCGGCAGCTCAGAGGCCATGCAGCAGGCCGCCGTGCACGGCCTGGGCATTGCCTGCCTGTCGCGCTGGGTGGTGCAGGACAAGCTGGCTGCGGGGCAACTGCGTTGCCTGGAAACGCCCTGGCCCGCCATCCAGCGCCAATGCCATTGGGTCGTGCCGCGCCACAAGCAAATCACGCCAGCGCTGCAGGCGTTCATTGCCTTTGCAACAACCCCTGGCCATGCTGCGCTGATGCAAAAGCACTAGAGTTGTCGGCAACCCAGGAGCCCGCCATGCACCCCACCCTCTATGCCTTCGTAATTGCGCTGGCTGCCAGCAGCCTGCCCGCCTTTGCGCAAACCGCTGCACCCGCCTGCCCCTCCGTGCTGCAGCACCAGTTCCCGCGCCTGCAAGACGAAGCGCCGCAGAACCTGTGCCAGTACAGCGGCAAGGTGGTGCTGGTGGTCAACACCGCCAGCTACTGCGGCTTTGCGGGCCAGTTCGAGGGGCTGGAGGCGCTATACGCCAAGCAAAAAGACAAGGGCTTGGTGGTGCTGGGCTTTCCGTCCAACGACTTCGCGCAAGAGGCCAAGACCTCCAAGGAAATTGCCGACTTCTGCTTCAACACCTATGGCGTGAAGTTCCCGATGCTGGGCAAGTCGGTGGTGTCGGGCGCGGGCAAAAATGCTTTCTACGCCGAGCTGGTCAAGGCCACTGGCCAGGAGCCGCGCTGGAACTTCTACAAATACCTGATCGACCGCAAAGGCCAGGTGGTGGACAGCTACAGCGCCATGACCAGGCCCGACAGCCCCAAGCTGCTGGCGGCGATCGACAAGGCACTGGCGCAAAAACCATAGCAAAACTCCACACCCCCAATCGACGGCACGCGCTTATCAACTGGGCACGAGAAGCTCCTTATTTCATAGCAAATTTCTTAATTTTTACTGGTTTCCATCGCAAACCGCAGTAGCGCGGCACTGATGTCCAGATGAAAGCGCTGCGCAGGTGATCTCGCAGTGGGGCTTTGTGGTCACACCCGAGATGCTGCTGCAAACCGCCAAGGACGTGGGCGAAACCACCATCATCTTGCGGGCCCGGGGCGCACCCACGCTGGCCGTGGGCATGGCGCAGATCTTCTCGCACATGGTGGGCGACAAGGCCAGCACCCCGACCAGCCGGTGATGGGCTACGAGGCCTTCTTCCACGAGCGGCAGGAGGCGCGGTACGGAGGCAAGGGGCGTGTGGGACGGTGTTGTTGAGCCAATGCTCCTGTTTTCGAATAAAAAAACAGGAGCAGCTTGCGCAGGTTACGTAAGCGCTGGTGGCCTTTTTAATGCCTGAAACCAGGCCTACTAAAGCATCTTCTGGATCAAAGCGCCCGTGAACAGCACCGGCCCGGTCGGACCGCCCGCACTGGGCACGCCGCCCTTGGGCTCCAGGCTGATGGCCAGGGTGGGGACTGCTTGGACATCGCCTTCGCCAGCAGTCAGGCGCAGCAGCTTGTCGGTGCCCAGCACGCCCAGCGAGCGCGGCCCGCCCTGTGGTGGCAAGGCCCAGAGCTGGAGCGACTTGTCGCTGGCTTCCTGGTAGCCGCCTACGCGCTGCAGCAGCAGCTTGTTGGTACGCGCATCGAAGGTCACCAGCATCGAAGGGTCGGCCTTGCCGTCGGCCAGCACGGCCACGTATTTGATTTGCGGGGTGGCCAGTAGCTGGGTTTGCAGGCTGGCGATCTGGGTGCCCAGCTGCGCACGCTGGTCCACGCCCACCACCATGGCGACGATGGCGGCTGCCACACCAGCCGCCGCCGCACCGCGCCAGAGGAACAGGTTGCGCAACCAGCCGCCGGTTGCGGGCGCTGTTGCTTGCGCATCGCGCATGGCCTGGCGCTGCACATCGGCCTGCACCAGGTTGTCGATACGGGTCCATACCGCCGTGGCGGGCTGGGCGGGAATTTGCAGCTCGGCCACGCTGCCGATACGGGCCTGCCAGATCAGGGCGGCGGCGCGCACCGGGGCTTGCTCACGGGCCAGGGTTTCAAAACGGCGGCGGGCAGCACCGCGCAGCGTGCCCAGGGCGTAGCTGGCGGCCAGTTTGTCGAGAAGTTCGGGGTGTTGGATCAGGTTCATCGCCAGGCCCTCACGCAAACCGCGCCATGCAGGTGCGCAGCTGCTCCAGCCCGCGCCGGATCCAGGTCTTCACCGTGCCCAGCGGCAGCTTGAGCTGTTCGGCCAATTCGCCGTGGCTCAGGTCGCGCAGATAGGCCAGGCTGACCACTTCGCGCTGGCGATTCTCCAGCCGGGCCATGCACTGGTGCAGCGCCCAGGCCTGCTGGCTGGCATGCGTGGTGTCCATGGGGTTGGGGCTGTCGCCTTCCAGGGTTTCGGCCATCACTTCGTCGAGTTCCTGCGTCACGCCACTGCGGTCTGCGGTGCGGCGGCGCAAAAAGTCCAGGCCCCGGCTGCGCACGATCAGCCCCAGCCAGGCCATGGGCGGGCTGAGGGTGGCGCGGTAGTCGCCTGCGGCGCGCCAGATGGTCATGAAGGCCTCTTGCAGCACATCTTCGGCCCATTCGCGGTTGCCCACCACGCGCACTGCCAGGCCGTAGAGCTTGGACGAGGTGTGCTCGTACAAGGCCTTGAGGGCGAGTGCGTCGCGTTGGGCGACGCGGTCCAGCAGTTCCATGAGTTCGGTGTCCGGGTTGAGAGCGTTGGGCGAATAGGCAGGTGTGGGTGGGCGCATGGGCCGGATTGTCAGACATATCCGGATACAGACTTCCTTGCAGGGAATACGGAGCCCACAGGCTTTTGGATTCAACTGGTCAGCATGCCCATGGGCTCAAGCAAAATACGGCATCTTTTCAACCGTATCTGCCATGTCCTTCCCGCAAGAAATCTCCCCCGGCCTGGTTCTCCAGGGCATTACCCCCCCACTGCGCCTGGCCGACTTCAAACTGATCGCCTTTGACATGGATTCGACCCTGATCAACATCGAATGCGTGGACGAAATCGCCGATGCCGCAGGCCGCAAGGCCGAGGTGTCGGCCATCACCGAAGCCGCCATGCGCGGCGAAATCACCGACTACAAAGACAGCCTGCGCCAGCGCGTGGCCCTGCTCAAGGGCGTGAGCGTGGCCAGCATGGAGCAGGTCTACACCCAGCGCCTGCAACTCAACCCCGGCGCGGCCAGTCTGGTGGCGACTTGCAAGGCGGCGGGCATGAAAGTGTTGTTGGTCAGCGGCGGTTTTACATTCTTTACCGACCGGATTCGTGACTTATTGCACATAGATGCCACCCGCTCCAACCACCTGGAAACCGAAAACGGCCTGCTCACCGGCCGCATGGTGGACCAGCCCTGGGGCGATATTTGCGACGGTGACGAGAAGCGCAAGATGCTGCTGGAAACCTGCGCCCAGATGGGCATTGGCCCGCACCAGGCCATCGCCATGGGGGACGGTGCCAACGATCTACCCATGATGGGCGTGGCCGGTCTGTCGGTGGCGTACCACGCCAAACCGGCGGTGCGCGCCCAGGCGATGGTGGCCATCAACTCCGGCGGGCTGGACCGGCTGTTGGAGATACTGCACTAAAGCAGTGCCCCTACTGCACACACATCGGGGCTAAGGCTCTATGATGATTTCAAAGCTGATTAAAAACACACAAGTCTTGCGCAGCCCGCTGCGCAAGACTTAAAACAGAAATAGAAGAACTTCCCACGAGCCTTGCGACTCTGACCCATACGACCCATACACCGTTAACAGCACAACACTAGGAGAATGCCATGACCATTTTCACCCGCTACCAAGGCCGATTTACCGAGGCCCAGGAAGAGGAGATGTCGGTTCAAGACTACCTGGAGTTGTGCAAACGGGACCCTTCGGCGTATGCCAGCGTGGCCGAGCGGATGTTGATGGCCATCGGCGAGCCCGCACTGGTCGACACCCGCACCGACCCGCGCCTGTCGCGCATCTTTGCCAACAAGGTGCTCAAGGTCTACCCCAGCTTCAAAGACCTGTACGGCATGGAAGAGGTGATCGAGCACATCGTCGCCTACTTCCGCCATGCCGCCCAGGGGCTGGAAGAAAAGAAGCAAATCCTGTATCTGCTGGGCCCGGTGGGCGGCGGCAAGTCGTCGCTGGCGGAAAAGCTCAAGGCGCTGATCGAGAAAGTGCCGTTCTACGCCATCAAGGGCTCGCCGGTGCACGAGTCGCCGCTGGGCCTGTTCAACCCCAGTGAAGATGCCGACCTGCTGGAGTCCGACTACAAGATTCCGCGCCGCTACCTGGGCACCATCATGAGCCCCTGGGCGGTCAAGCGCCTGCAGGAGTTTGGCGGCGACATCACCCAGTTCCGGGTGGTCAAGCTACGCCCCTCGGTGCTGTCGCAGATCGCCGTGTCCAAGACCGAACCCGGGGATGAGAACAACCAGGACATTTCGGCCCTGGTGGGCAAGATCGACATCCGCAAGCTAGAGACGTATTCGCAGGACGACCCGGATGCCTATTCGTACTCGGGTGGGCTGTGCCTGTCGAACCGGGGCATTCTGGAGTTTGTGGAAATGTTCAAGGCCCCCATCAAGGTCTTGCACCCCCTGCTCACCGCCACCCAAGAGGGCAACTACAAGGGCACCGAAGGCTTTGGCGCGATTCCGTTCGACGGGCTGATCCTGGCGCACTCGAACGAGGCCGAATGGCAGGCCTTCAAGAACAACCGCAACAACGAGGCCTTCCTGGACCGTATCTATATCGTCAAGGTGCCGTATTCGCTGCGGGTGTCCGACGAAATCCACATTTACGAGAAGCTGGTGGAAAACTCGTCGCTGGTGAAAGCGCCCTGCGCGCCCGACACGCTGCGCATGCTGGCCCAGTTCTCGGTGCTGTCGCGCCTCAAGGAGCCTGAGAACTCCAGCAGCTTCTCGAAGATGCGGGTCTACGACGGCGAGAACCTCAAAGACACCGACCCCAAGGCCAAGAGCTACCAGGAGTACCGCGACTTTGCCGGGGTGGACGAGGGCATGACGGGCCTGTCCACGCGCTTTGCGTTCAAGATCTTGTCGCGCGTGTTCAACTTTGACCACCGCGAGGTCGCCGCCAACCCGGTGCACCTGATGTACGTGCTGGAGCAGCAGATCGAGCAAGAGCAGTACCCGCCGGAGGTAGAAGAAAAGTACCTGCGCTACATCAAGGAGTTCTTGTCGCCGCGCTACGCCGAATTCATCGGCAAGGAAATCCAGACCTCCTACCTGGAGAGCTATTCCGAGTACGGCCAAAACATTTTTGACCGCTACGTGGTGTACGCCGACTTCTGGATCCAGGACCAGGAGTACCGCGACCCCAACACCGGCGAAATGCTGGACCGCAGCGCGCTGAACGACGAGCTGGAAAAGATCGAAAAGCCCGCCGGTATCAGCAACCCGAAAGACTTCCGCAACGAGGTGGTCAACTTTGTGCTGCGCGCCCGCGCCCGGCAAGACGGCCACAACCCGCTGTGGACCTCGTACGAGAAGCTGCGCGCCGTGATCGAGAAGAAGATGTTCTCCAACACCGAAGAGCTGCTGCCGGTGATCTCGTTCAACACCAAGGGCAGCGGCGAAGAGCAGAAGAAGCATCAGGATTTTGTGAACCGCATGATCACCAAGGGCTACACCGAGAAGCAGGTGCGGCTGCTATGCGAATGGTATTTGCGGGTACGCAAGTCGTCCTAAAAAGTCGATGTAGGAAGCCTCTTCCCTCTCTTGAACGGAGTCTCCATGAGTGTGCGCATCGTAGACCGCCGATTTGACAGCAAGCACAAAAGCTCGGTCAACCGCAGCCGCTTCATCCAGCGCTTCAAAGGCCAGATCCGCAAGGCCGTGTCCGACGCAGTCAACAAGCGCGGCCTCAAGGACCTGGACAACGGCGAGAAAATCGGTATTTCGGGCCGCGACATCGGCGAGCCGCAGTTTGAGCACGGCAAGGGCGGTGTCTGGGAGACGGTGCGCCCGGGCAACGACCGGTTCTTGCGCGGCGACCAGGTGGAGCGCCCGCCCAGTGGCGGCGGCAAAGGCAGCGGCAAGGGCCAGGCCAGCCAGGATGGCGAGGGGTTGGACGAGTTCGTCTTCACCCTCACCCGCGACGAGTTTCTGGACATCTTTTTCGACGAGCTGGCCCTGCCCAATCTGGTCAAGCTGCAACTGGCCCGCATCGAGCAGTACCGCCGCATCCGCGCAGGTTTTGTGCAAACCGGGGTGCCCACCAACATCAACCTCAGCCGCACCATGCGCGGCGCGGCCCTGCGGCGCATCGCCATCGGCGGGCCGTACGCGGCACAGATCCGGGCGCTGGAAGCCCAGCTCATGGAGCTGCTGACCACCCGCGCTGAGGATGACCCCGAGGTGGAACAAGCCCGGCGCGACATCGCCAAGCTGCGCGCCAAGATCGAGGCCGTGCCCTTTGTGGACACCTTCGACCTGCGCTACAACAACCGCGTGCGCGTGCCCCAGCCCACCACCCAGGCGGTGATGTTCTGCCTGCTGGACGTATCGGGCTCCATGGACGAGGGCCGCAAGAACGTGGCCAAGCGCTTCTTCATGCTGCTGTATCTGTTTTTGACGCGCAACTACGAGCGCATCGAAGTGGTGTTTATCCGCCACCACACGGTGGCCACCGAGGTGGACGAAGACGACTTTTTCACCTCGCGCGAATCGGGCGGCACGGTGGTGTCGAGTGCCTTGAAGCTGATGCACGAAATCATTGTCGCCCGCTATCCCAGCAACGCCTGGAACATCTACGGTGCGCAGGCCTCGGACGGCGACAACTGGCACGACGACTCGCCCCGCTGCAAGGCCTTGCTGGAGGAATCCATCCTGCCGCTGACCCAGTTTTTTGCCTATATCGAAATCACAGACGGCCCGCCCCAAAACCTGTGGGAGGAATACCAGAAACTGGCCGCCGCCCAGCAAGGCAGCTTTGCCATGCAGCGCATTGCCACCGTGGCCGATATCTACCCCGTGTTCCGAGAGCTGTTCAAACGCAGGGCCTGACCCCATGACCCAACCGAAACCCCTCCCGAAACTCTTACCTACTGGCTCCGAGTGGACCTTCGAGGCCATCGAAGAGTACGACCAGGCCATCGGCGAGGTGGCGGCGCGCTACCAACTCGACGGCTACCCGCACCTGCTCGAAGTCATCAGCGCCGAGCAGATGATGGATGCCTACGCCTCCATCGGCATGCCGGTCTATTACCACCACTGGTCGTTTGGCAAACACTTTTTGGCCACCGAAAACCGCTACAAGCGCGGCCAGATGGGCCTGGCGTACGAGATCGTCATCAACTCCGACCCTTGCATTGCTTACCTGATGGACGAAAACACCCTGCCCATGCAGGCGCTGGTGATCGCCCACGCGGCCTACGGGCACAACTCGTTCTTCAAGGGCAACCACCTGTTCAAGCAGTGGACCAGCGCCGATGCCATCGTCGATTACCTGGTGTTTGCCCGCAAATACATCGCCCAGTGCGAAGAGCGCTTTGGCATGGAGGCGGTAGAGCAGTTGCTGGATGCCTGCCACGCCCTGAGCAACCTGGGCGTAGACCGCTACAAGCGCTCGCCCCGGCTGTCGCTAGAGAAGGAAACCACCCGCCTCAAAGAGCGCGCCGAGTACCTGCAGGCCCAGGTGAACGACCTGTGGCGCACCCTGCCGCCCCGCGCCGAGGCCGAAGAGACCCGCGAAGAAAAGCGCTTCCCGCTGGAGCCCGAAGAAAACCTGCTGTACTTCGTGGAAAAAAATGCCCCGCTGCTTGACCCCTGGCAGCGCGAGGTGGTGCGCATCGTGCGCAAGATCGGCCAGTACTTCTACCCCCAGCGCCAGACCCAGGTGATGAACGAAGGCTGGGCCACCTACTGGCACTACACCCTGCTCAACACCTTGTACGACGAAGGCCGGCTGGGCGACGGCTTCATGCTGGAGTTTTTGCAGTCGCACACCAACGTGGTCTACCAGCCGCCCTACAACAGCCCGCATTTCTCGGGCATCAACCCCTACGCGCTGGGCTTTGCCATGTGGCGCGACATCCGCCGCATCTGCGAAGAGCCCACCGAGGAAGACCGCGCCTGGTTCCCCGACATCGCGGGCTCCGAGTGGCGCAAGACTTTTGACTTTGCGATGCACAACTTCAAGGACGAAAGTTTCATCGCCCAGTACCTGAGCCCGAAGCTGATGCGCGAGTTCCGCTTTTTCTCGGTGCTGGACGACGATGCCCGCAAGACCTTAGACATCCAGAGCATCCACGACGACAGCGGCTTTCGCGCCCTGCGCCAGCAGCTGTCCGAGCAATACGACCTGGGCAACCGCGAGCCCAACATCCAGGTCTGGAACGTGGACCTGCGCGGCGACCGCTCGCTCACGCTGCGCCACTTCGCCCACCAGCGCCGCCCGCTGGGCGAGTCCAGCGCCACCGTGCTCAAGCACATGGCCACGCTGTGGGGTTTCAACGTGCGGCTGGAGCGGCAAAACGCCGACGGCAGCACCACGCTGGTGGCCGAACACCAAAGCGAAAAGCGCCGCCGCAGCGACGTCAAAAAGAGCCCCTGAACGCTTTGCTTCTATTTTTATAGCTGCTTGTGCTTATCGAATAAGCGCTAGGTGCTGTTTTCTTATAAATTCTCGGTAGCCCTTGGGGCAAAGCGGTATTTAATTTTCCATCCATCCACCATCCAACCAGATGGTTTAAACTCCGGGCATGTCCTCAAAAGCCATTGCCGCTCCCCTCCCCGTTGTCAGGTCCAAGTTACCCGACTCCGAAAAAATCACCATCAACCTTGGGTTCGTCGATCTGGGCCACATCGACTTGCTGGTGAGTGAAAGCTTCTACGCCAACCGCACCGATTTCATCCGCACGGCGATACGCAACCAGTTGGCCCAGCATTCCGATGCCGTTAAACAGGTAGTAGCACGCAAGATGTTGGTGCTGGGCCTGCAGCACTTCAGCCAGGCCGACCTGCTGGCGGTGCAGGCCGCGAACCAGAAACTGCAGGTCCGAGTGCTGGGCCTGGCCACCATTGCCCACGACGTACCGCCCGAACTGGCACTGGCCACCATCGACACCCTGGAGGTGCTGGGGTCCCTGCAAGCCAGCCCCGAAGTCAAAGCCGCCCTGGCAAACCGTTTCATCTAAGAAAGTCTCCATGAGCGCCCTCTTCAAAAAATTCCTGCAAGAAGCCACCCGGCTCACCCGCCATGGCAGCCTGCAGGAAGCCACCCGCGCCATCCAGCAGGCGCTGGGCCGTGCCACGGCTTCGTCCACACCGTCCACAGCATCGCCTTGGAAAACCGACAGCGATGTCATCGACGTTGTTGCTCGGCCGATGCCGCAACCCGTGTCGGAGCCGGTGCGCCCTCTGCACACCCCGGTGGAACCCGCCTCCAACGACGGCCCCGGTGAATTCACCGAAGACAGGTTCACCCACGCAGGCACCGCCCGCGCCTACAAGCTCTACACCCCGCCGCACGCCATTACTGAGCCCGCAAAGCCCTTGCCCCTGGTGCTGATGTTGCACGGCTGCACCCAAAACCCCGACGACTTTGCCGCAGGCACCGGCATGAACGCCCTGGCACTGGAGCACGGCTTTGTGGTGGTCTACCCCGCGCAAAACCAGAAGGCCAACGCCCAGCGCTGTTGGAACTGGTTCACCCCTGCCGACCAGCAGCGCGACACTGGCGAAGCCGCCTGGCTGGCCGCCCTGGTGCAGCAAGTCACCCGCACCCGCGCCATCGACCCATCCCGCGTCTATGTGGCAGGTTTGTCCGC
Source organism: uncultured Albidiferax sp. (assembly GCA_963513125.1). Classification (GTDB taxonomy): domain Bacteria; phylum Pseudomonadota; class Gammaproteobacteria; order Burkholderiales; family Burkholderiaceae_C; genus Rhodoferax_B. The sequence goes on along the minus strand of CAUPPH010000005.1, from coordinate 6,829 downwards.
AGGCGGTGCCATGGCCAGCATCCTGGGCCACACCCACCCCGACGTTTTTGCCGCCGTGGGCGTGCACTCCGGCCTGGCCTGCGGCGTGGCCAGCAACGTGATCACCGCCCTGTCGGTCATGAAAAATGGCCGCAGCGCTGCCGGTTCGCCTACTCGCCTACCCACCATCGTCTTCCACGGCGATGCCGACAAAACCGTGCACCCGCACAACGCCGAAGCCGTACTGCAAACCGCCATCGGCCAGGCCAGCACCACCGCCCAAACCAGCGAAGGCCAGGCCGCCCGCGGCCAAAGCTACACCCGCACCACCTACCAAACCGCCGACGGCAGCAGCATCGCCGAGAACTGGACCCTGCACGGCGCAGGCCACGCCTGGTCGGGCGGCAGCGCCAAAGGCAGCTACACCGACCCGCTGGGCCTGGATGCGTCGGCCGAGATGTGGCGGTTCTTTGCGGAGCACCCGCGCGCCTCTGTGCACTAAACTGCCGCCCCTGCCTTTGCTTGTGCCTCCATGTCCGATTTCCTTACCGCCGCCTTCTACCAGTTCGTCGCCCTGCCCGACTACACCAACCTGCAGGCTCCCCTACAGGCCTGCTGCGAGGCGCACGGGGTCAAGGGCATGGTGTTGCTGGCGACCGAGGGCATCAACGGCACCATCGCCGGGCCGCCTGCGGGCGTGCGGGCGGTGCTGGCCTGGCTGCGCAGCGACCCGCGGCTGGCAGCTTTGCAGCACAAGGAAGCCCACGCCCAGCACGACCCGTTCTACCGCATGAAGGTGCGGCTCAAGCGCGAAATCGTCACCCTGGGCGTGCCGGGCGTGGACCCGACCCAGTTGACCGGACAGTACGTCAAGCCCGCCGACTGGAATGCGCTGATCAGCGACCCGGACGTGGTGGTGGTCGATACCCGCAACGACTATGAGGTAGCCATTGGCAGCTTTGCGGGCGCGCTGAATCCGCACACCGGCAGCTTTGCCGAGCTGCCCGAATGGGTGGAGCAGGCCCGTGCCGAGGGCCAGCCGCTGGCCAAAAAGCCCAAGGTCGCCATGTTCTGCACAGGTGGCATACGCTGCGAAAAGAGTACCGCCTATCTGCGTGCCCAGGGGTTTGACGAGGTCTACCACCTGGAAGGCGGCATCCTGAAATATTTAGAGACCGTGCCCGAGGCCGACAGCCTGTGGCGCGGCCAGTGCTTTGTGTTTGACGAGCGCGTGTCGGTGGGCCACGGCCTGGTGCCCGGCGGGTTAGAACTGTGCCGCTCCTGCCGCCACCCGCTGACCGAGGCCGATCTGGCCTCCCCCCAGTTCGAGCGCGGCGTGGCCTGCGCCCGCTGTGTGGATGAGACCACCGAAGCCCAAAAACAAGGCTACCGCGAACGCGAGCGGCAGATGGCGCTGGCAGGTGAGCGCCAGACCGTGCACGTCGGTGCCAAGCTGGCCAAATGACGCTGCCCATCCTCTACTCATTCCGCCGCTGCCCCTACGCCATGCGGGCACGGCTGGCGCTGGCCATCAGCGACCAGACGGTGGAGCTGCGCGAGGTGGTGCTGCGCAACAAGCCGCCCGAGCTGCTGGCCGCATCACCGAAAGCCACCGTGCCAGTGCTGGTACTGCCCGATGGACAAGTGCTGGAGCAGAGCCTGGACATCATGCGCTGGGCTTTGGAGCGCCACGACCCGGCAGGCTGGCTACAGGCATCACTGGCAGAGATGCTGGCGTTGATCGCTGAAGTGGACGGGCCCTTCAAACACCACCTGGACCGCTACAAATACCCTGGGCGCTATGAAGACGATAGCTGCTCACGCCCAGCGGATAAGCACAGGGATGCGATTGGGCATATGGTTTCCGAGTGGGAGCAACGCCTGGCTGGACAGCCTTATTTGTTCGACCCCCACCCCACCCTGGCTGACATGGCCATCGCCCCGTTCGTACGCCAGTGTGCGCATGTGGATGCCACCTGGTTCGCCGCCCAGCCCTGGCCAAGGGTGCAAAAATGGCTGGCAGCTTTTGAAGCGTCCGCGCTGTTTACGCAGGTGATGGAAAAGTTTGCGCCGTGGGAATCCGGCAGCGTTGGCATCACCTTTCCTACAGCGCCCGCAGCCCCATCAGCAGCAACCCCGCCGCCATAAACCCGCCCTGCAAACGCAAGGCCGACGGCATGGTGACCCAGCGGGTCTCCACGTGGTGGTACAGCCACTGGCCCGAGCGCAGCGACAGCGCAAACGCCAGCAGCATGCCGCCAGCATTCATCCACGGCTGCGTGGGAAAGTACTGGCTGAACACGGTATTGACCAGCAAACACACCGAGAAATGCACCAGAAACACCGAGTACGCCATCTGCCCCAGGCGCTGCACGCGTGGCAGTGGCGACCATTGGCGGGCCCAGGGGCTGGCCTGCAACACGCCCAGCACCAGGGCGGTGACGACGGCCACGGCGATGCGTTCGCGAAAGTCCAGCACCAGGGCCGTCAAGCCCAGCAGGGCCAGGGCTGCCAACCAGGCCCAGGGGCGGGTGCTGCGCCCAGCCCAGAACGCCAGCATGCCCAGCCCATAAGCCCCGGCAAAGTACAGGCCCAGGGTATCGAAGGTGGCATCCAGGTTGAAGTACAGCAGCGAGGCACTGGTCAGCACCAGCACCAGCACCGGGGCCAACCAGCGGGCCGATGGGCTGCCTGACCATCGCCGCGCCAGACTCAGCACCAGCACCGCCAGCGCAAACAATTGGAAGTCCACCGCCACGTACCAAACCCCGGCCGACAACGCCTCGTAGCCCAGCAAGTCTTGCAGCATGAACACATGGGCCAGCAGCTGAGGCAGCGAGGGCGCGCTGGGGATGGACGGGTGGTCCATGCCGTAGCGCGCCACCTCGGCTGCCAGCAGGCCAAACAGCAGGGCGGCCAGATACGGCACCGACAGGCGCACAAACCGGCGCTGCACCTGCTGCCAGGGGCTCTCGAACCGGGCCACGCCGCTGGGTGCCAGGGTGCTGGCCGCCAGGTAGCCGCCCAGCACCAGAAACACCTGCACGGCCATGCGGCCATAGTCAAACAGCCAGTCCATCAGCTCGCTGGCCAGCGGGTAGGCGACGGTGGACATGGGGCCGTAAAACACCAGGTGGTGGGCCACGACCAGCGCACAGGCCAAGCCTTTGAGCACGTCGAGCAGGGGAATTCGGGAAGCGGGGAAAGCTTTGGGAGAGGAAATCGACATCGTCACAAAAAAACGTCCGCCTGCCGCTGGCAATGCCGCGGCGGGTGGACGTGTACGGAAGGCGCAGCGCGCCGGTAAAAGTTACACAGACAGCCGGGCTTTGGCCTCGGCGTATTCGCGGGAGAGTTGGGCGACATAGTCGGCCACGGGCTGGATTTTACGGACTGCGCCAATGCCCTGGCCGCAGCCCCAGATGTCCTTCCAGGCCTTGGCTGCGGTGTCGCCGCCAAAGTTCATCTTGGTGGGGTCGCTCTCGGGCAGATTGTCGGGGTCCAGACCCGCTGCGCGGATGCTGGGTGCCAGGTAGTTGCCGTGCACGCCGGTGAACAGGTTGCTCAGCACGATGTCGTCCGAATCGCCGTTTACCACGGCCTGCTTGTAGGCCAGCGCGGCGCGGGCCTCGGTGGTGGCGATGAAGGCCGAGCCGATGTAGGCAAAGTCGGCCCCCATGGCCTGGGCCGCCAGCACCGCGCCGCCGGTGGCGATGGAGCCGCTCAGGGCCAGTGGGCCGTCGAACCATTCGCGGATTTCCTGGATCAGCGCAAACGGGCTCTTGATGCCCGCATGCCCGCCCGCGCCGGCGGCCACAGCGATCAGGCCGTCTGCGCCCTTCTCTATCGCCTTGTGGGCAAACTTGTTGTTGATGATGTCGTGCAGCACCACGCCGCCGTAGCTGTGGGCCGCCGCGTTGATGTCTTCGCGCGCGCCCAGCGAGGTAATGACGATGGGCACCTTGAACTTCACGCAGGACTGCATGTCGTGCTCCAGCCGGTCATTCGACTTGTGCACGATCTGGTTGATCGCAAACGGCGCGGCGGGCTTGTCGGGGTGCGCCAGGTTGTAGGCCGCCAGGGTTTCGGTGATCTCGGCCAGCCAGTCGTCCAGCTGCGCCGCCGGGCGGGCGTTCAGCGACGGCATGGAGCCCACCACCCCGGCGATGCACTGCGCAATCACCAGCTGCGGCGTGCTGACGATGAACATCGGCGAGGCGATGATGGGCAGCGGCAAGGCGCTTAGAACAGCGGGAAGCTTGGACATGGTGTCTCCAGATCGGTTTTTATAAGAAATCAGGCTCTAGTGCTTATTCCATCAGCGGAATAAGCTACAAAAAATATAGCAATCAGTATGCATCGATAGCCAAGGCGGTCACGCTGTCGGCGCCTTCCACGATGCTGTCGCGCAGGCTTTGCGCCGTGACCAGCACGTGGTCGGCATAGAAACGCGCGGTGCGGATCTTGGCCTGCATGAAGGCGGTGTCTTCGCCCTTGGCCAGCAGCTCTTCGGCCACCAGCAGCGAACGCGCCAGTTGCCAACCGGCCACCAGCTTGCCCGCTAGCATCAGATAGGGCACGCTGCCTGCAAACACGGCATTGGGCTGGGCCTTGGCCTGGGTCACCACGAAGGTCACCACGTCCAGGAAGGCGGTGCGGGCGGTTTTCAGGCGCTTGGCCACGGCTGCTGCATCGGCGCTGCCGCTCTGGGTCAGCGCGGTTTCGGTCACCACGATCTGGCGCGCAATGGCCTTGGCCGTGGCACCGGCATCACGCAGGGTTTTGCGGCCCACCAGGTCGTTGGCCTGGATGGCGGTGGTGCCCTCGTAGATGGCCAGAATCTTGGCATCGCGCAGGTACTGGGCGGCCCCGGTTTCTTCGATGAAGCCCATGCCGCCGTGCACCTGCACGCCCAGCGAGGCCACGTCCAGGCTCATTTCGGTGCTGTAGCCTTTGACCAGCGGCACCAGGAATTCGTAGATGGCCTGGTTTTGCTGGCGGGTGTCGGCCTCCGGGTGGTGGTGGGCAACATCAAAAAACGCTGCCGCAGCAATCGCCATGGCGCGGCAGCCCTGGGTGTGGCCGCGCATGGTCATCAGCATGCGCTGCACATCGGGGTGGTGGATGATGGCCACGCTGGCTTTGACCGAGCCATCCACCGGGCGGCTTTGCACCCGGTCTTTGGCAAACTGCACCGCAGTCTGGTAGGCCCGCTCGGCCACCGCAATGCCTTGCACGCCCACGGCGTAGCGGGCGGCGTTCATCATGATGAACATGTACTCCAGGCCGCGGTTTTCCTCGCCCACCAGGAAACCCACGGCACCGCCGTGGTCGCCATACTGCAGCACCGCCGTGGGGCTGGCCTTGATCCCGAGTTTGTGTTCGATGCTGACGCAGTGCACGTCGTTGCGCGCACCCAGGGTGCCATCGGCGTTGACCAGAAATTTGGGCACCACGAACAGGCTGATGCCCTTCACGCCCTCGGGCGCGCCGCTCACCCGGGCCAGCACCAGGTGGACGATGTTCTCGGCCATGTCGTGCTCGCCCCAGGTGATGAAAATCTTGGTGCCAAACACCTTGTAGCTGCCGTCGGCCTGCGGTTCGGCGCGGCTGCGCACCATGGCCAGGTCGCTACCGGCCTGCGGCTCGGTGAGGTTCATGGTGCCGGTCCACTCGCCGCTGACCAGCTTTTCCAGGTAGGTGGCCTTGAGCGCGTCGGAGCCCGCCGTCAGCAATGCCTCGATCGCGCCGTCGCTGAGCAAGGGACACAGCGCAAAGCTCAGGTTGGCACTGTTGGTCATTTCCACGCAGGCCGCGCCAATCGACTTGGGCAGACCCGCGCCGCCGTAGTCGGCCGGGTGCTGCAGGCCCTGCCAGCCGCCTTCGGCAAATTGCTTGAAAGCGGCCTTGAAGCCGGGCGTGGCGGTGACCACGCCGTCTTTCCAGCTCGATGGGTTTTGGTCGCCCGTCCAGTTCAGTGGTGCCAGCACACCCTCGTTGAATTTGGCCGCCTCTTCCAGCACCGCCTGGGCCGTGTCCAGCCCCGCGTCCTCGAAGCCTGGCAGCGCAGCGATGTGGTCGATGCGGGCCAGATGCTGGATGTTGAACAGCATGTCTTTCAGTGGGGCGGTGTAGCTCATGGGGTGTCTCCGGGGTCAAATATAGGACTTACGCAGCGCCCCTGTATCGCCCTTCGGGCTTACAGGGGGAACTTGCGTAAGTCCTGGAATAGATATAAAAAAAGGGCACCGCGCACGATGCCCCTTTGCACTGACCTGCGTCTTACAGCGCCTTGACCAGTTCAGGCACGGCCACGAATAAATCGGCCACCAGCCCGTAATCAGCCACGCTGAAGATCGGTGCCTCTTCGTCCTTGTTGATGGCCACGATGACCTTGCTGTCCTTCATGCCTGCCAAGTGCTGGATGGCACCCGAGATACCCGCGGCCACGTACAACTGCGGCGCGACGATCTTGCCGGTCTGGCCCACTTGCCAGTCGTTCGGCGCGTAGCCTGCATCCACCGCAGCGCGGCTGGCACCCAGCGCCGCACCCAGCTTGTCGGCCAGCGGCACCATGACTTCATTGAACTTCTCGGCGCTGCCCAGGGCCCGGCCACCGCTGACGATGATCTTGGCGGCAGTGAGCTCGGGGCGGTCGTTCTTGGCGATTTCGCTGCCCAGGAAGCTGGACTTACCGGCATCGGCGGCTGCGCTCAGCACTTCCACGGCGGCAGAGCCTCCGGTGGCTGCTGCCGGGTCAAAGCCGGTGGTGCGCACGGTGAGCACCTTGGTGCCGTCCAGGCTTTGCACGGTGGCGATGGCGTTGCCGGCGTAGATGGGGCGCTCGAAG
>CAUPPH010000004.1:0-430470 GCA_963513125.1 uncultured Albidiferax sp. | reverse complement strand
GCGAGTTTGCGTCATGCCCCCGTGGGGCGAGCACCGCAGGTTCCCGTAGCGCTAGCGGAGGGCGCAGGTAGTGGGGGTGGCCTTTTCTTTGGTGCCTTTCTTTTGGCCACGCAAAAGAAAGGTACTGCGCCGCCGGGCGCAACTCCCGGCCAGGGATGCTGACGGATGCCCACAAATCGTCAACCCGCCAATAGGGGTCGGAGCCCAAATGCGGGTCACACGGTGCTCGACCCGCCAGCAGCCTGCGCGCAATTGGGATCCGACCCCCATTGGCTACGACCCATAACGTTCGTCCACGTCGCTTCACTTTTAATAGTAAAAAACAGGAGCACGTCACGCCGATTCAATGAGCGCTAGCAGCTATTTTGGCATCTGAAAATAGGCTCAAATTTTAAATTTAACAACTTCACCAGGCGGCCCGCATCCTTGCGTTCGCAGAGCGGGTAAGCTCGGTGGCATCTGCACGCACCGGGCCTACGAACGTGTGCTTTTCCCCAGCGCTTTTTTCCATTTCTCAACACCCCTATGACCCCCGCATTGGCCCGCCTCATCGCTGCCCAAATCTGCCTGCACGCCTGCATGACCGGCATCCGCCTGGCGGCACCCCTGCTGGCTTTGCGTGAAGGTTTCAGTGGGCTGGCGGTGGGCTTTTTGCTGGCCTTGTTTGCGCTGACCCAGGTGTTTCTGGCCCTGCCCGCCGGGCGCTATGCCGACCGCCACGGCCTGCGCAAGCCGGTCACCGGCAGCGTGGCGATGGCAGTGCTGGGCGCGGGGCTGGCGGCGGTGTGGCCCATCTACCCGGTGCTGTGCATCAGCGCGCTACTGACCGGCGGGGCCACCGGCATTGCGGTGATTGCCTTGCAGCGCCATGTGGGCCGCGCGGCCGAAGGCGCGACCCAGCTGAAAACCGTGTTCAGCTGGCTGGCGCTGGGGCCTGCGCTGTCCAATTTCATCGGGCCGTTTGCCGCCGGGCTGATGATCGACCACGCGGGCAGCACGCCCGCCGATACCTGGGGCTTCCAGGCTGCGTTTGCGCTGATGGCGCTGCTGCCGCTGGCCACCTGGGCGCTGGTGCAGGGCGTGCAGGAGCTGCCCGCCATCCATGCACCCACCGGTGCCGCCAAGCCGCGCGTGCGGGACTTGCTGGCCGACCCCATGCTGCGCCGCCTGCTGCTGGTGAACTGGTTTTTGTCGTCCTGCTGGGACGTACACACTTTTGTGGTGCCCATCCTGGGCCACGAGCGGGGCCTGAGCGCGTCCACCATCGGCACCATCCTGGGCGGCTTTGCCATCGCGGCGGCGGTGGTGCGTATGGCCATGCCCATGGTGGCGGCGCGCCTGCGCGAGTGGGCGGTGATGGTGGGCGCGATGTGGATGACGGCGCTGCTGTTTGCGTTGTACCCGCTGCTGCCCAGTGCGCTGGCGATGGGCGTGTGCTCGGTGTTTCTGGGCCTGGCGCTGGGTTCGGTGCAGCCCATGGTCATGAGCACCCTGCACCAGATTACCCCCGAGCACCGCCATGGCGAAGCGCTCGGCCTGCGGCTGATGACCATCAACGCCTCCAGCGTGGCCATGCCGTTGCTGTTTGGCGTGGCCAGCGCCTACGTGGGCGTGGCCGGGCTGTTTTGGGTGGTGGGGGCGCTGGTGGGTGGTGGATCTAAAGTGGCGTGGCCGCTTAAATCTTATAAAACGCCCGAATAGCGGCCCAAGCGTCTTCCGGCGTGTCGACGTAGGTGAACAGTTCTACGTCGCCGGGCGAGATCGCGCCTTCTTCGATCAGCAGGTCGAGGTTGAGCAATTTTTGCCAGTAATCGACCCCAAACAGGATGATGGGCACGGCCTTGGCTTTGCCGGTTTGCACCAGGGTGACTACTTCAAACAGTTCGTCCAGCGTGCCAAAGCCGCCGGGGAAGGCCACCAGGGCTTTGGCGCGCATCATGAAATGCATTTTGCGCAGCGCAAAGTAGTGGAACTTGAAGTTCAGACTGGGCGACACGTAGCGGTTGCCGCCTTGCTCGTGGGGCAGGGCGATGCTCAGGCCCACGTTCAACGCGCCCATTTCGTGTGCACCCCGGTTGGCGGCTTCCATGATGCCGGGGCCGCCGCCAGTGCAGATGTAGAGCCGTTCAGAGGCGGGGAGGTTGGCGCTGTAGTTGGCCACCAGCCCGGCGAACAGGCGGGCCTGGTCGTAGTAGTGGGCGTTGCGCATGCGGCGTTGGGCGACCCTCAACGCCTCGGCATCGCCGCTGGCCTGGGCGGCGGCGAGGGCGGGCTGGGCATCTTCGGGGGCCGGGAAGCGGGCGCTACCGAACACCACCACGGTGCTTTCGATGCCCTGGGCTTGCTGGGCCAGATCGGGCTTGAGCATTTCCAGCTGGAAGCGGATGCCCCGGGTTTCGCGGCGCAGCAAAAACTCGGGGTCGGCAAAGGCCAGGCGGTAGGCATCGGTGTCGAGCGGCTGCCCGTTGTTGGCGTGGGCTTGCAGGTCGGCCCAGGCCAGGGCGACGTTGCGGTCATTGAGTTTGTCGGTGTTTTCCATAAAGTGATTGTGGTCCTAAAACATGACGCTTTTGCGCGGCGGGGCGGTAATTTGCAGTCCGGGCGGGCCAAAAAAAAACAGCTTGCGGGCTGAGCCGCAAGCTGCCTGGACGGGGCAAAGGTGGTTACGGGCGAACCACCAGTTCGTTGCGCACCGCGGTCACGCCTTTGACGTTGCGGGTGATGGACTCGGCTTGCATTTTTTCGGCGCTGGACTTGGCAAAACCCGACAAGATGACGGTGCCCTTCAAGGTTTGCACGCTGATGGCACCGGCATCGACGGTTTTGTCGGCCACAAAGCGGGTCTTGATCGAGGAGGTGATGGCCGAGTCGTCTACGTAGGCACCCACGGATTCCTGCTGGCGCACCACGGCGCAACCGGTGGCGGCGAGGATGGTGGTGCCTGCGATGGCTGCAAAAGCGATGGCACGGATGAATTGCATGGAAAGAGTCCTCGGATAAGTTGTACAGAGACTTGTAGAACGCTGTCCAACCGGCACAGGCCGACAGCTGGGCCGCTGGATTTGTTACAAATTGCGCCCGCCATCCCACGGGCTTTACAAAGGGTTTCTACCGTAGTTCCCACAATGGCGAAGCGGGTTTTGCGGAATAAATTAACGATTGTTCGACGGCCTGGATGGGCGGCGATTTACTTAATTTGAAAGGTGTGCTTGATGCAAGCAGATACTCCAGCGGCCAAAAAACCGTTCTACAAATCCCTTTACGTGCAAGTGCTGTTCGCGGTGGCCGTGGGTGTCGCGCTGGGGCATTTCCAGCCCGAGCTGGGCGCGCAGATGAAGCCCTTGGGAGATGGCTTCATCAAGCTGATCAAGATGCTGATTGCCCCCATCATTTTCTGTACCGTGGTGGTGGGTATCGCCGGCATGGAAGACATGAAGAAGGTCGGCAAAACCGGCGGCCTGGCGTTGCTGTACTTTGAAATCATGAGCACGCTGGCGCTGATCGTCGGTCTGATCATGGTCAACCTGGTCCAGCCCGGCGCGGGCATGCACATCGATGCATCTACGCTGGACACCAAGGGCATTGCGGCCTATACCGCACCCGGCAAGATGGCCACCACCACCGACTTTTTGCTCAACGTGATCCCCAGCACCGTGGTGGACGCGTTCGCCAAGGGCGAGATCCTGCAGGTGCTGCTGTTTGCGGTGATGTTCGGCTTTGCGCTGCACAAGTTTGGCGGGCGCGGCACCATGGTGTTTGACTTCATCGAGAAGTTCTCGCACGTGATGTTCGACATCGTGGGCATGGTCATGAAGGTGGCCCCGATCGGCGCGTTCGGTGCCATGGCCTTCACCATCGGCAAGTACGGTGTGGATTCGCTGGTGTCACTGGGCAAGCTGATGGGCACCTTCTACGGCACCTGCCTGATCTTTGTGTTTGTGATCCTGGGCATCGTGGCGCGGCTGCACGGCTTCAGCATCGTCAAGTTCATCAAGTACATCAAGGAGGAGTTGCTGATCGTGCTGGGCACTTCGTCCAGCGAGTCGGTGCTGCCCCGCATGATGGAGAAGATGGAAAACGCCGGTGCCAAGAAATCGGTGGTCGGCCTGGTGATTCCCACCGGCTACTCGTTCAACCTGGACGGCACCTCCATCTACCTGACCATGGCGGCCGTGTTCATCGCCCAGGCCACGGACACCCCGATGTCCATCGCCCAGCAGATCACCTTGCTGCTGGTGCTGCTGCTGACCTCCAAGGGCGCAGCCGGTGTGACGGGCAGCGGTTTCATCGTGCTGGCCGCCACCCTGTCTGCCGTGGGCCATGTGCCGGTGGCCGGCCTGGCGCTGATTTTGGGTATCGACCGCTTCATGTCCGAAGCCCGCGCCCTGACCAATCTGGTGGGCAACGGCGTGGCCACCCTGGTGGTGGCCAAATGGACCGGCGACCTGGACATGAAGCGCCTGGATGCCGCCATGAACAACCAAACCTGGGAAGAGGCCAATGAGCCCGAGGTGATTCTGGACAAGGTCACCTCGCACATGGCGGTTAAATAATGCATGTAAATGGTTGTCCGTGCTGGTGCTGATTGCACGAGCAGCTATTCAATAGATAGTGCTTGAGTCACGCCACCGCAGGTCCGCCTGCGGTGGCGTTTTGTTGTGTGGTGCTGCTTTTGAAGGTTGCAGTTGCTTACTATTTTTGAAGCACGCGCACCATGTGGGTGCGCAATTTCATCCTTAAAAATAGGTACAGTTGCGGCGACCGATGAAGGCGTTTCATGGCTTGAAAAGTACGATGGCATGGGTCCGTTTTGCGTAACAATCTGTACGTTGACACGGGCCTTTAATCCAAATACTAGGGAGTGAGCATGAAACTAACGATGACCTTGCACGGCGTTCGCAAAGTCCGCACCGCACTGGCGGTTGCCATGGCTGCGGCGTTTCTCAGCGGGTGTCTGCCCACCGATTACGCGGCCACCATCCGCACCACGTCTTACGGCGTGCCGCACATTACGGCCGACAGCTTCACGGGTGCGGGCTATGGCTACGGCTATGCGTTTGCCCAGAACAATTTTTGCCTGTTTGCCGAAGAACTGGTCACCCTGCACGGTGAGCGGGCCAAGTACTTCGGCGCTGCCGGTGGCTACCTGGGCCAGTTGGGCACCGTGTTCGGCAACGTGGACTCTGATTTCTTTTACAAACTGGTGCTGGGCTCCGACCAGGCGGCCCGCTTCAAGGCGGGATCCAGCCGCGCCACCCGCGAGCTGGCCGACGGCTTTGCCACCGGCTACAACCGCTACCTGTCCGACACCGGTCTGGCCAAGCTGCCCGTGGCCTGCCGCGGCCAAGCCTGGGTCAAGCCCATGACTGAAGATGATGCGTACCTGCGTTTCTCGCAGGTGGCCATGACCGGGAGCTCGATGGGCTTCATTGCGGCCATCGGCAGTGCCACGCCGCCCGCTGCCGCTGTGGCCAAAGCCGCTGCTACCACCAGCCTGGCCAAAGCCAAGGCACCGGTCCTGCCGTTTGACTATGCCGACTCTCCCGTGATGATGGCGATGCAGTCCCTGCGCAACCACACCATTGGCTCCAACGGGCTGGCCCTGGGCCGTGATGCCACCCAAAGCGGCAAGGGCCTGCTGTTGGGCAACCCGCACTTTCCCTGGTGGGGCGCGTTGCGCCTGAACCAGGTGCATATGACCGTGGCCAGCGAGAACTACGACGTGATGGGTGCCACCCTGCTGGGTGTGCCGCTGCCCTTGATCGGCTTCAACGACAAGGTCGCCTGGACGCACACCTTCTCTACCGACAACCGCTTCACCCTGCGCTACCTGGCCATCGACCCCAGCAACCCCACGCGTTACCTGAAAGACGGCCAATCCATCGCCATGAAGGCCGTGCCGCTGACCGTGTCGGCCCTGCTGGCCGATGGCACCCAGATCCCGATCCAGCGCACCCTGTACACCACCGAGTACGGCCCCATGCTCAAGGACAGCAGCTTTGCCTGGACCACCGGCAGCGGCTATGCGCTGCAGGATGCCAACGCCTCCAACTTCAAGCTCATTGACCAGGTCATCCTGAACGGCAAGTCCACCAACGTGGACAGCCTGCGCCAGGCGCTGGCTACCCATAACGCCATGCCCTGGGTCAACACCATGGCCGCCGACAAGGCGGGCGATGCCCTGTATGCCAACTACTCGGTGGCGGCCAATGTGACGGATGCGCAACTGGCGGCCTGCGTGCCCCCGCCGTTCCAGCCCTTGATGGCCAGCACTGGCGTGGTGGTCTTGGCGGGTACCACGGCGGCCTGTGACTGGACCGGTAGCGTCCCGGCGGCCGGGCGGCCCTGGGTCAAGCGTGCGAACTACACCATGAACTCCAACGACAGCCACTGGTGGCCCAGCCTGAACACCTACTTGGGAGGTTTTGCCAAGATCATCGCCACCGGCCCCAACGCCGAGGCCATCGCGCAAAACAACCGCACCCGCACCGCCCACGCCGTCGTGCGCGACCGCCTGGCGGGCACCGACGGGCAGGGCGGCTACCGCTTCACCATGGCCAACCTGCAGCAGCGCTACCTGGTAAATCGCTTCTTCAAGGCCGAGAAATGGTTGCCTGGCTTTGTATCGGGCTGCCTGGCCAGCACCACGGCCACTCCGGCGGCGCTGGATGCCTGCGCCGTGCTGCAAGCCTGGAGCACCTACCACACCCCGTCCAGCCAGGGCGTGGTGCTGTTTGACGAGCTGTACGCCGCCCTGGGCGAGTTAAACGATGCGTCGTGGTGGAGTGTGCCGTTCAACCCCGCCGATCCGCAGGAAACCCCGCGTGGCAATGCCAACCTGGCGGCGGCCATGGCCAAGCTGGAAACCCTGGTGGCCAGCACGCAGTTTGACGACCCTATCAAGCGCCGTGCCCGCATCCAGGACGTGCAGTTGCTGCAACGCGCCGAGGGCGTGCTGGCCATGCCCGGTGGCCGCTCCACCTTGAACAACTGGGCGGGCGTACGGACCGAGGTGGCCCCAGGCCAGTTCATCTACACCGCCGACCCCAGCACCAACGCCGGAGCCTATGGCAACAGCTACATCCAGTTTGTCACCTGGGACAGCGCCGGACCGGTGGCCGAGGGCATCCTGAGCTACAGCCAGTCATCCGACCCCGCCAACACGCACTTCAGCGACCAGACCCGCAAGTACGCGGCGGGCGAGTGGGTCAAACTGCCTTACACCGAGAAGCAGATCAAGGCCGACCCCAACTACACCGAGCGGGTGCTGTACGAGCAGCCTATTATTAAAAAATAATAGCAATAAGCGTAAGTGGAATAAGCGCTAGCCGCCTATTTCACTATGTTCTTCAGGGCCAGGGCCGCCTGCTGTACCAGAGCCGGGCCCTGGTAGATCAGCCCGGTGTAGATCTGCACCACATCGGCACCGGCGGCGATCTTGGACACCGCGTCGGCCGCGCTCAGGATGCCGCCCACACCGATGATGGGAAATGCCGGGCCCAGGGCGCTGCGCAGTTGGCGGATCACGCGGTTGCTGGCTTCCAACACCGGCGCGCCGCTCAGGCCACCGGCCTCTTCACCGTGGGCCATGCCTTTGACCGCGTCACGGGCCAGGGTGGTGTTGGTGGCAATGACACCGTCCATGCCGTGGCGCACCAGGGTGGCGGCGATCACGGCCACCTGGGCTTCATCCAGGTCTGGCGCAATCTTCACAAAAATTGGCACCCGCTTGCCATGCTGCTGGGCAAGCGCAGCGCGGCGGGCGGCCACGGCCCCCAGCAGGCCATCCAGCGCCTCGTCGCTTTGCAGGGCGCGCAGGTTCTTGGTGTTGGGGCTGGAGATGTTGACCGTCACGTAGTCCGCGTGCGGGTACACGCCGTCCAGCGCCAGCAGGTAGTCGTCGGTGGCGCGCTCGATCGGAGTGGCGGCGTTCTTGCCGATGTTCAGACCCAGCAGCATCGGCTGGCCGCCCTTGCGGCGGAACTGGGCGCGCTGCACGTTGGCCACAAAAGCCGCCAGCCCGCCGTTGTTGAAACCCAGCCGGTTGATCAGCGCGTTCGCCTGCGGCAGGCGGAACATGCGCGGCTGCGGGTTGCCGGGCTGGGCCAGCGGCGTGACCGTGCCCACCTCCACAAAGCCAAAGCCCATGGCCCCCAGGCCGTCGATGCAGCGGGCGTTCTTGTCCAGCCCTGCCGCCAGGCCCACGCGGTTGGGGAAATGCAGGCCCGCCAGGGTGACGGGGTCGCTGACGCGGGTTTGGCGGTACAGGCATTCCAGCGGCGTGCCCTGGGTGCGGGCAATGGCGTTCAGGGTCAGGTCGTGGGCGGCCTCGGGGTCCATGCCAAACAAAAAGGGGCGGGCCAGGGCGTAGGGGATCAGGGGCATTGGATAATTCTTTGGTTCAATTTCACTTTGGATTTTCCCAGATGACCAACCTCATTCCTGCACTCACCCAAGACGAACTCAAAACCCTGGTCGGCCACGCTGCGCTGCGTTACGTGGTGCCCGGCGAAATTGTGGGCGTGGGCACCGGCTCCACCGTCAACAAGTTCATCGACGCACTGGCCACCATCAAGGACCAGGTCAAGGGCGCTGTCTCCAGCTCCGAGGCCAGCACCGCGCGGCTGCTGGCGCTGGGCATTGCGGTGTTCGATGCCAACGATGTGGGCGAGCTGGCGGTGTACATCGACGGCGCAGACGAGATCGACCACCAGGGCCACATGGTCAAGGGCGGCGGCGCGGCGCTCACCCGCGAGAAGATCGTGGCCGCCCAGTCGCGCCGCTTTGTGTGCATTGCCGACGAAAGCAAGCTGGTGCAGGCCCTGGGCCAGTTCCCGCTGCCGGTAGAGGTGATCCCTATGGCCACCCAGCGTGTGGCCCGCCAGTTTGCGGCCATGGGTGGCACCGCCACCTTGCGCCTGAAGGATGGCCAGCCCCTGGTCACCGACAACGGCCAGCACATCCTGGACGTGACCGGCCTGCGGATCACCGACCCGCTGGCCTTCGAGTCCCAGGTCAACCAGTGGCCCGGCGTGGTGTGTGTAGGGGTGTTTGCCCACCAGAAAGCCAGCGTCTGCCTGCTGGGCACAGCCCAGGGTGTGAAGACTTTGGAGTTCTAAAGAAAAAGAGCTGCTAGCGCTTATTTCATCAGCGCGAGCAGCTCTTTATTTGATAGCTAAGCTTAAGAACTTGTCCGTAAATTACCCGGGGTCGCGCAGGCGCCTGTTCGGGATGCGCAGCTAGGCGCAAAACCCAAGCCAAGGCTTTCTGCCTTGGCTGGTTTTGTAACGACGCTGAGCGCCCGAAAAGGCACCTGCCCTTCGGGTTGGGGTGAAATCGGGCGATTTGTCTGCCGCAGCCCTTGCATGGGCACCGAGCCCATGCTGCGGTCTGCGACAACCAACTCATCCCGATTGCACCCCAACGCGACCCCGGCTAATTTGCGGACAAGTTCTAAAACTGGATACCGCGCGGGTTGTTGTTTGTGCTGGTGGGCTGAGGCTGCGCTGGAGCTGCCGCCGGTGCGGGAGCGGGTTCTGGTTCCGGGGCCTTGCTGGCTACCAAGGGGCGCGGTGCGGGTGACCTGTAGCTGGCGGGCAGCACCGAGCTCTTGGGGTAGGCGGCAGCATCCAGGTACTGCGCCCATTCCACGTCTGAGAAGCCCTTGAGCTGCTGGCTGCCGATGGTGCCAAAGGGCAGGGTGGTGTCGCCGCTGATGCGCTTCAGGGCTTCGCCGTCTTCGTTGCTGTTGACGGTGCGCTCGGTGAACGGCACGCCGCGCGAAACCAGCAGGTTGCGCGCACTGGCGCAGGGGCTGCAACTGGCGCTGGTGTACAGCGTGACCGGGTAGCGCTGCACCACTTCTTTCAGCTCAAACGGCAGCGACGCGTTCACCGCACTGCCGCCGCCGGGGGCCGCGGTGGTGACACGGGCCTTGCTGGCGGGTGGGGGCGGCTGGTCGGAGAACGACACCTTGCCGTCTGGCCCGACGATGCGGTAGACGGTTTGCGCATGCGTGCTGGCGGCCAGGGCCAGGGCGGCACAGGCCAGGGCGGTGGAGAGCAGGGTGGGGCGCATCGGAATGTCCTTTTTAAGCTTCGGCCATGCCTTGGTGGCGTAAGAGCGCGTCTAGTGTAGGTTCACGGCCCCGGAAGGCTTTGAACGATTCCATGGCCGGGCGGCTGCCACCGGCTTCCAGAATCGACTCGCGGTACTTGCGGCCCGTCTCAATGCTCGGCAGGCCGTCTGTGCCCGCGGTTTCTTCGAAGGCGGCGTAG
Source organism: uncultured Albidiferax sp. (assembly GCA_963513125.1). GTDB lineage: Bacteria > Pseudomonadota > Gammaproteobacteria > Burkholderiales > Burkholderiaceae_C > Rhodoferax_B. Next base: position 420,193 of record CAUPPH010000004.1, on the reverse strand, counting down.
GCATCGGCGCTGAGCACCTCGGCCCATTTGTAGCTGTAGTAACCGGCGGCGTAACCGCCCGCGAAGATGTGGCTGAAGGTGTGCACGGTGCGGCTGAAGGCCGGGGCCTGCAATACCGCCACCTCGTCGCGCACCTGGCGCAGCAGGGGCATGAAGTCTTGGGCCGGATCGTGTTCGGTGTGCAGCAGCATGTCGAACAGCGAGAACTCGATCTGGCGCAGGGTTTGCAGGCCGCTCTGGAAGTTCTTGGCCTCGGTCATCTTGTCGAACAGGGCGCGGGGCAGGGCCTCGCCGGTCACCACGTGGGAGGTCATGTGCTTGAGCACATCCCACTCCCAGCAGAAGTTCTCCATGAACTGGCTGGGCAGCTCCACTGCATCCCATTCCACGCCGCTGATGCCGGACACGTCACGCTCGTTCACCTGCGTCAGCATGTGGTGCAGGCCGTGGCCGAACTCGTGGAACAGGGTGGTCACGTCGTCGTGGGTGAGCAGCGGCGGTTGGCCGTCTACGCCGTCGGCAAAGTTGCACACCAGGTGGGCTACCGGGGTTTGCAGCTGGCCGGTGTCGGGGCGCAGCCAGCGGGCGCGCACGTCGTCCATCCAGGCACCGCCGCGCTTGCCGGTGCGGGCAGGTTGGTCCAGATAGAACTGGCCTACGAGCTGACCGCCGCGTTCAATGCGGTAGAACTCGACCGACGGGTGCCACACCGGCGCGCTGTCTTTGCGGATGGCCACTTCAAACAGGGTTTCGATGATCTTGAACAGGCCGCCCAGCACCTTGGGCGCGGTGAAGTACTGCTTGACCTCTTGCTCACTGAAGGCGTAGCGCGCTTCCTTGAGCTTTTCGCCGATGTAGGACCAGTCCCAGGGCTGCGGGTCGGCCAGGGCCAGGTGCTCGGCGGCAAAGGCGCGCAGGTCGGCCACGTCTTTCAGGGCGTAGGGCTTGGCACGCACGGCCAGGTCGCGCAGGAAACGGGTCACTTCCAGGGGCGACTTGGCCATCTTGGGCACCACTGAAACCTCGCCAAAGTTGGCGTAGCCCAGCAGCTTGGCTTCTTCCAGCCGCAGCGCCAGGATCTCGGCAATGATGGCCGAGTTATCAAACTGGGTGGCGTCGCCTTCGGCCTGGTCGGAGGCGCGGGTGACGTAGGCGCGGTACAGGCGCTCGCGCAGCGCGCTGCGGGTGGCGAACTGCATCACCGGCAGGTAGCAGGGCATTTTCAAAGTGAGCTTGTAGCCGTCTTTGCCTTCGGCCTTGGCCGCGGCCAGGGCGGTTTGCTGCACGTCGGCGGGTACGCCATCCAGCTCGTCCGCTGCGGCGTAGTAGGCAAAGGCATCGGTGGCATCCAGCGCGTTTTCGCTGAACTTCTGGCTGATCTCGGCCTGGCGTTCCTGGATGCGGGCGAAGCGTTCCTTGGCCGCACCCACCAGGTCCGCACCGCTGAGCACAAAGTTGCGCATGGCGTTGGTGTGGGCCTGGCGCTGCTCGGGGTTCAGGCTGGCGGTGTCCACGGCCTTGTACTTGGCGTACAGGCGCTCGTCGGCACCCAGGCGGGTCCAGAACTCGGTGACGCGGGGCAGGGCCTCGTTGTAGGCCGCGCGCAGGGCCGGAGTGTCGGCCACGCTGTTGAGGTGGCTCACGGCCCCCCAGGCACGGCCCAACTGCTCTGCGCTCACGTCCAGGGCCTTGGAGATGGCTGTCCACTGCGCGGGGAAGTCGGGCTGGGTGACAGTTTCCAGCGCGGCATTGGCCTGGGCCAGCAGGCTGTCCATCGCGGGGCCTACGTGTTCCGGTTGAATCTGGTCAAACAGCGGCAGATCGGAAAAGTCGAGCAGTGGATTGGTCATGGTGGAGATATGGCGATGGGCTCGTTGGATTCAAGGTGTCTATGCGAGTTCTATAGATCGTTCCGCAGCTTCCAGCGTGTTGACCAGCAGCATGGTGATGGTCATGGGGCCAACCCCGCCGGGCACCGGGGTGATGTAGCTGGCGACTTCTTTGATGCCGTCAAAGTCTACGTCGCCGCAGAGTTTGCCGTCGGGCGTACGGTTCATGCCCACATCCAGCACCACGGCACCGGGCTTGACCATGTCGGCCGTCAGCACATTGCGCTTGCCCACGGCAGCCACGATCACATCGGCTTGCAGGGTGATGGCTTTCAGGTCCGCGGTGGCGCTGTGGCACACGGTGACGGTGGCGTTTTTTTGCAGCAGCAGCAGGGCCATGGGCTTGCCGACGATATTGCTGCGGCCAATTACCACGGCGTGCTTGCCGCGCAGGTTGTAACCAATGCTTTCGAGCATCTTCATGCAGCCGTAGGGTGTGCAGGGCAGGAAGGCCGAGGTGCCAGTCATCAGCGCACCAGCGCTGGCGATGTGGAATCCGTCCACGTCCTTCAGCGGGGCGATGGCCTCGATGACCTTTTGGGCATCGATGTGCGCGGGCAGCGGCAATTGCACCAGAATGCCGTGGATGGCCGGGTCGGCGTTGAGGAATTTGATGCGCTTGAGCAGCTCGGCCTCTGACAGGTCGGCCGGGTACTGCTCCAGCACCGAGTGCAGGCCTGCGTCAGCACAGGCCTTGACCTTGTTGCGCACGTAGACCTGGCTGGCCGGGTTTTCTCCCACCAGCACAACGGCCAGGCCAGGGGTAATGCCGTGGGCCTTCAGGGTGGCGGCGCGTGCGGCGACATCCAGGCGCAGGGTGCGGGAGAGGGCGATGCCATCGATCAGTTCAGCGGTCATGGTTCAGAAATATAAGTAAAAACGCCCGCTGGAGTAGTTCAGACGGGCGTGTGTAGCTATCAGAATAGTAGCGTCAGGTTTTCGGGGCGATTTGTCCCAAGGCAATCTTCAGCAGGTCAGCCACGGTGTTGGCGTTGAGCTTTTCCATGATGTTGGCGCGGTGCGCTTCCACCGTTTTGATGCTGATGCCCAGGTCGTCGGCGATCTGTTTGTTCAGGCGACCGGCGACGATGCGCTCCAGCACCTGACTTTCACGCGAGGTCAGCTTGGACAGCAGCGCGCCGCGGCTGGCGGCTTGCTGGTGGTCGGTGAAAGCTTCCTTGGCGTGCTCCAGCATGCGCTCGACCAGGCCAACGAGTTCGTCTTCCTTGAACGGCTTCTGGATGAAATCCATGGCGCCTTTTTTCATGGTGTCCACCGCCATCGGCACGTCGCCGTGGCCGGTGATGAAGACGATGGGCAAGGGCGATTTGCGTTCGATCAGGCGGTCTTGCAGCTCCAGGCCGGTCATGCCGCCCATGCGGATGTCGACGATCAGGCAGGCCACTTCGCGGGCATCGAAGCGGCTCAAAAAGGACTCGGCCGAATCGAAGCAGCGAACCCGGTAGTCCTTGCCTTCGAGCAACCATTGCAGCGAATCGCGGACGGCTTCGTCGTCATCGACCACGTACACAGTACCTTTTTTGGGGATCAAACTCATGCAGTCACTCCGGGGGTTAACGTAAAAGTTCAGGGGTGTTTGCTGGGCCACTCTGTGCAACAGAGGATTGCGCCAACGGTATCCAGAATGAAAAACGGCACCCTGTGCCCTCATTTCCATTGTAGAGGTTCTCGGCCTGCATCCGGCCCAGGTGGGACTCGACGATGGTGCGGCACAAATTGAGGCCAATGCCCATGCCTTCGGCCTTGGTCGAGAAGAAGGCTTCAAACAGGCGTTCCTTGACTTCGGGGGCCAGTCCGTTGCCGGTGTCGGCGACCGAAAACTCGATCCCGGCCTTGTCGTTCACCACCTTGGGCACCACCCGCAGCTCGATGTTGCGGTTGGCCGTGGGGCGCTGTGCGAGGTCGATGGCTTCGGCGGCATTGCGCAGCAAATTCACCAGCACCTGCTCGATCAGGATCGGGTCTACCTGCAGCTGGGGCAGGCGGGCGGCCACGTAATGGCTCAGGCGCACATTGCGGCGGCGCAGCTCGATACCGGCCAGCTCCATGGCCTCGAACACCATGTGCTCCACATCGGATGGGCTGCGGTTGGGTTCGCTGCGCTTCACAAACGACTGGATGCGCTGGATGATCTGGCCTGCGCGCTGGGCCTGGCGGGCGGTCTTGTCCAGCGCGGCCAGCAGGTCTTCTTGCGCGATGCCCGGGCCCTTGATGCGCGACACCATGCCGTTGCAGTAGTTGCTGATGGCGGCCAGCGGCTGGTTCAGTTCGTGGGCCACGCTGGAGGCCATTTCGCCCATGGTGATCAGGCGGCTGGAGCTTTGGGCGCGCTCGGCCTGGGCGGCAGATTGCTCTTCGGCGCGGCGGCGCGGCGTGATGTCGGTGGCAATCACCATCTGCACCAGGCGGGCATCGACCCAGCTCAGGTAGCGGGTGCGAACCTCCAGCCACTTGCCCAGTTCGGGCACAAAGACTTCGGTGCTTTCGGATTGGGTGTCGGTCAGGCTGTCGGTGGGCAGGCCGACGAATGCGTCCACGTCGTCGTCCATGGCCTCGTCGCTGGCCACGATGCTGGGCACGCCTGCTTCGGCCACCAGTTTTTCATGCCCTTCGGTCTGCACGCCAAACCACAGGCGGTACAGCTTGTTGGCAAACAGCAGTTCGTGGCTGTTGATGGGTGCTACAGAAACAGAAGCATCCAGCGCTTCCAGTACCTTGGTAAAACGCTCGTACGATGCGGACAATTGCTCGCGCACGCGGTTCGGCTCGGTGATGTCGGTCATCGAGGTCATCCAGCCGGTTTGCTTGCCCACCGCGTCGATTAGCGGCGACACGTACATGCGGCCATCAAAAATGCTGCCGTCGCGGCGCTTGACCCGCACCTGGAAGCCGCCGGGCGGAGTGCGGCCATTGAGCTCGTCTTCCAGCCGCGCCACCAGAAAGTCGCGGTCTTCCTCGGGCCAGTGCACGAAGGGCGCGGTGTGGCCCACCAGGGCCGATTCGCTCCAGCCCGTCATGCGGCAAAACGCGGTGTTGACGTAGGTGATGCGGCCTTGCATGTCCAGCGCGCGCATGCCGGTCAGCATCGAGCTTTCCATGGCGCGGCGGAAGTTGGTTTCGGACACCAGGGCCTGCTGGGCCTGCAGGCGGCGGCGGGTGTGCTTCCAGTTGCCGATCAGCATCCAGGCGGTCAGGATGCTCAGGGCACCCACCAGCCAGAACAGGCCGCTGCCGATCACGCCCTGCGAAGTGCGGTAGGCCTGGGCCCGCAGCACCAGGCCATTGCCCACCGGCGACACCGGTACTTCATAAGGTTCCGACTGGCTGGACCAAGGCAACAAACGGGCTCCCACCGTGTGGGTGGGCGCGGCATTGCCCGCCAGCACCTGGCCGTTGCCGTTGAGCAGGGCCACTGCGTATTTGGCCAGCACCTCGGCCGGCACGCCGTAGCGCAGCAGGCTCTCGTTGGAGTATTCGGCCAGCAACACGCCTGCAAAGTGGCCCCGGTCGGACAGCGGAATATGCAGTTGCAGCAGCGGCACGCTGTCGGGCGTGCTGGCGGGCTGGGCATACACCGGCTGCTGCAGGTCGCGTGCCAGGCTGAAGGTGCTTTCGGTGTCGCCACCGGGGCGTAACAGGGTGTCTACCGTACGCAACTGGGGCGTGGGCAGGCTGGGCGCGGCGTAGCTGGCCTTGATGCGGCGGCGCTCGTCGATCCAGCTGACGGATTGCAAATCAGGGTGTTGCGCCACCAGCGACTCGGCGCGGCTGATGAATTCTTCGGTATCCACCTCCTCGTTGGAGATGTCGCGGCCAATGCGCATGAGCTGCTCCTGGCGCTCCAGCAGGCGCAGGCGGATTTGCTGTTGCGTGTATTCCACATCGCGCTTCACCGCTTCTTGTTCGCGGTCGATTTCTTCCAGCCGCAAATACATGAAAGCCGAGCCAATGGCGGCCAGAAACATCAGCACCGCAATCAGCGGTGCCAGCATGGCAAAACGGTCTTGCCGGTGCGGAGTTTGGCGGCCCCACCAACGCTTCCACCAACGCGTGGGGGCCAGCGCAGCGGGCATTTGAGAGGGAGATGGGGGGCGCTGTGGCATGTGTGGAGTGTAGGGGACAGCCGCCTAGGCCCCAAAGGACCAAAAAACCATGCGTGTTTTTACGCAGTTTTAAGCGCTTTTAAACCACATTATGAAATGTGTATTCATATATTGAAAACTACAAACTTTTGTGCAAAAATAGATTTGCTGCCTTAAAAAGCCGTGCCAAACCCGCAAAATACCGCTACCCAACCTAGGAGACAAAGCATGTCAGCTGTACCCGAAAGCCTGTCAGGAGCTGCGCAAACCGACGCAGACAGCCAGGAAACCCGTGAGTGGATGGACGCCCTGTCCGCCGTCATCGAGAGTGAGGGCCCAGAGCGCGCCCACTTCCTTTTAGAGCAGTTGCTGGAACATGCGCGACAAAAAAGCATTGACATGCCTTTCTCCGCCAACACCGGGTATGTCAACACCATTCCTGCCGACCAGGAAGTGCGTTGCCCTGGCAATATCGAGATCGAAGAACGCCTGCGCGCCTACATGCGCTGGAACGCCATGGCCATGGTGGTCAAGGCGAACCGCCACCACCCTGTAGACGGCGGTGACCTGGGCGGCCACATCGGTTCGTTTGCCTCGCTGGCCCATATGTTTGGTGCTGGCTTCAACCACTTCTGGCATGCCGAAAACGAAAACCACGGTGGCGACTGCCTCTACATCCAGGGCCACGTGTCGCCCGGCGTGTACGCCCGCGCTTACCTGGAAGGCCGCCTGTCTGAAGAGCAACTGCTGAACTTCCGCCAGGAAGTGGACGGCAAGGGCCTGTCCAGCTACCCGCATCCCAAGCTGATGCCCAATTTCTGGCAGTTCCCCACTGTCTCCATGGGCCTGGGCCCGCTGATGGCCATCTACCAGGCCCGGTTCCTGAAATACCTGCACGCCCGTGGCATTGCCGACACCTCCAACCGCAAGGTCTGGGTGTTCTGCGGCGACGGCGAAATGGACGAAGTCGAATCCCTGGGTGCGATCGGCCTGGCTGCGCGTGAAAAGCTCGACAACCTGATCTTTGTGGTGAACTGCAACCTGCAGCGCCTGGACGGCCCGGTGCGTGGCAACGGCAAGATCGTGCAAGAGCTCGAAGGCGAATTCCGCGGCTCCGGCTGGAACGTCATCAAACTGCTATGGGGCAGCGAGTGGGACCCTCTGCTGGCCCGCGACAAAGACGGCGCTTTGAAGAAGCTGATGATGGACACGCTGGACGGCGACTACCAGTCCTTCAAGGCCAACGACGGTGCCTACGTGCGCAAGCATTTCTTCGGCCGCGACCCGCGCACCCTGGAAATGGTCGCCCACATGACCGACGACGAAATCTTCGCTCTGAAGCGCGGCGGCCACGATGCCAAGAAGGTCTACGCGGCCTACCACCAGGCCGTCAACCACAAAGACGAGCCCACCGTGCTGCTGATCAAGACCGTCAAGGGCTTTGGCATGGGCAAGAGCGGCGAAGGCAAGAACAACGTCCACCAGACCAAGAAGCTCACCGACGAAGACATCAAAATCTTCCGCGACCGCTTCAACATTCCAATCCCGGACAGCCAGCTGGCCGAGATTCCGTTCTTTAAGCCTGCCGACGACACGCCGGAAATGCAGTACCTGCACGAGCGCCGCAAGGCTCTGGGCGGCTACCTGCCCCACCGCCGCGTCAAGGCCGACGAGCAGTTCACCGTGCCCGCGCTGGAGACCTTCAAAACCGTGATGGAAGCCACGCCCGAAGGCCGTGAAATCTCCACCACGCAAGCCTACGTACGCTTTTTGACCACGCTGTTGCGCGACCAGGCCCTGGGCCCCCGCGTGGTGCCGATTCTGGTGGACGAAGCCCGTACCTTTGGTATGGAAGGCCTGTTCCGCCAGATCGGTATCTACAACCCTGCGGGCCAGAACTACACCCCGGTCGACAAAGACCAGGTCATGTACTACCGCGAAGACAAGGCCGGGCAGATCCTGCAAGAAGGTATCAACGAAGCCGGTGGCATGGCCAGCTGGATCGCTGCGGCCACCAGCTACAGCACCAGCAACCGCATCATGGTGCCCTTCTACGTGTACTACTCGATGTTTGGCTTCCAGCGCATTGGCGACCTGGCCTGGGCGGCGGGTGACATGCAAGCCCGCGGTTTCCTGCTGGGCGGCACCTCGGGGCGCACCACGCTGAACGGCGAAGGCCTGCAGCACGAAGATGGCCACAGCCACATCCTGGCCAACACCATCCCCAACTGCATCAGCTACGACCCCACGTTTGCCCACGAAGTCGGCGTCATCCTGCACCACGGCCTGAAGCGCATGGTCGAAAAGCAGGACAACGTCTACTACTACCTGACCCTGCTGAATGAAAACTACCCCATGCCTGGCCTCACCGCTGGCACGGAAGAGCAGATCATCAAGGGCATGTACATGTGCCAGCCCGCTGCCAACGGCAAAGGCACCGTGCAACTGCTGGGCTCCGGCACCATCCTGCGCGAATCTCTGGCCGCCCAAGAGCTGCTGGCCGCCGACTGGGGCATTGCTGCCAACGTCTGGAGCTGCCCGAGCTTCAACGAGTTGACCCGCGACGGCCAGGATGCCGAGCGTTTCAACCTGCTGCACCCGCTGGAAGCGCCCCGTAGCTGCTTTGTTGCCGAACAACTGGCAGGCTCCACCGGCCCGGTCATCGCGTCCACCGACTACATGAAGGCCTACGCCGAGCAGATCCGTCCGTTCATCCCCAAGGGCCGCACCTACAAAGTGCTGGGCACCGACGGTTTTGGCCGCAGCGACTTCCGCAGCAAGCTGCGCGAACACTTCGAGATCAACCGCCACTACATCGTGGTCGCCACCCTCAAGGCACTCAGCGAAGACGGCACCGTGCCCGCGGCCAAGGTGGCCGAAGCGATTGCCAAGTACGGCATCCAGGCCGACAAGGTCAATCCGCTGTACGCATAAAAAACCCCACCTTGCAGGACCACCACGGGTGGTCCTGCGCGCAACTTTGGAGACACAAACATGGCATTGATTGAAATTCATGTCCCCGACATTGGGGACTTTGACGAGGTGACCGTCATTGAGCTGATGGTCAAACCCGGCGATACCGTCAAGGCCGACCAGTCGTTGATCACCGTCGAATCCGACAAAGCCTCGATGGAAATCCCGTCCAGCAGCGCCGGTGTGGTCAAAGAGATCAAGGTCGCCCTGGGCGACAAGGTCAAGCAGGGCTCTTTGGTGGTGATGCTGGAAGTCGCCGGTGGCGCTGCCGCTGCACCAGTTGAGGCGCCAAAAGCGGCTCCAGCCCAAGCAGCACCTGCGCCAGCAGCTACAACTCCTGTAGCGGTAGCGCCCGCAGCCGTAGCGGCCACCGGCCCGGTCGAAATCTTCATCCCCGATATTGGCGACTTCAAGGACGTGACCGTCATCGAAGTCATGGTCAAGGTCGGCGACACCATCAAGCAAGAGCAGTCGCTGATCACCGTCGAGTCCGACAAGGCCTCGATGGAAATCCCGTCGTCCACCGCCGGTGTGCTCAAAGAGCTCAAGGTCAAGATGGGCGACAAGGTCAACATCGGCGACCTACTGGCGATCCTGGAAGGCGCTGCGGCTCCCGCAGCAGCAGCCGCAGCAGCTGCCCCGGCTGCCGCTCCGGCTGCTGCTGCTGTCGCTGCCAGCCCCGCACCTGCACCAGCCGCTGCGGCCCCCGCTGCCGCTGCACCCGCCGCCCACAACCCCACCGTCGCCCCCACCGGCGCATTGCCTCATGCTTCGCCCTCGGTACGCAAGTTCGCCCGCGAACTCGGCGTGCCCCTGGCGGAAGTCAAGGGCACGGGCCGCAAGGGCCGTATCACCGATGCCGACGTGCAAAGCTTCACCGCTTCGGTCATGTCTGGCGCGGTCAAAACGGTGGCCATGGCTGCCACGCAATCCAAAGCCCCCGCAGGCGACGGCGGCGCGGGCCTGGGTCTGCTGGCCTGGCCCAAGGTGGACTTTGCCAAGTTCGGCCCGGTCGAGCGCAAGGACATGTCGCGCATCAAGAAGATCAGCGGCGCCAATCTGCACCGCAACTGGGTCATCATTCCGCACGTCACCAACCACGACGACTGCGACATCACCGACCTGGAAGCCTTCCGCGTCCAGATGAACAAGGAAAACGAGAAGGCGGGCATCAAGCTCACCATGCTCGCCTTCATGATCAAAGCCAGCGTGGCCGCGCTCAAGAAGTTCCCCGAGTTCAACAGCTCGCTGGACGGCGACCAACTGGTGATGAAGCAGTACTTCAACATCGGCTTTGCGGCGGATACGCCCAACGGCCTGGTGGTCCCGGTCATCAAGGATGCCGACAAAAAGGGTGTGGTCCAGATCAGCACCGAGATGGGCGAGCTGGCCAAGAAGGCCCGCGACGGCAAGCTCGGCCCTGCCGACATGTCGGGTGCCTGCTTCACCATCTCCAGCCTGGGTGGCATTGGCGGGCGCTATTTCACGCCCATCATCAACGCCCCCGAAGTCGCCATCATGGGCGTGTGCAAGAGCGCGATCGAACCCAAGTGGGACGGCAAGGCGTTTGTGCCCAAGCTGATGCTGCCGCTGTCGCTGAGCTGGGACCACCGCGTCATCGACGGTGCCGCCGCAGCCCGCTTCAACGCGTACTTCGGCCAGGTGCTGACCGACTTCCGTCGCGTGCTGCTCTGATATGACGACCGTCGTCGTGGTCAAAAAAGCCGGTGTGGTGGCCATTGCTGCTGACACGCTGGTGACCTTCGGCGACACCCGCCTGGGCCAACGCTTCGAAGACAACAGCAAAATCTTCAAGATCGACACCCCGGCGGGCCCCAGCTTTGTCGGCATGGCAGGCACCGTGGCGCACTTCCCCGCGCTGCGCCTGGCCATGGCCGGGCTGCCGCCCGAGCAGCTCTTGCTGGGCAGCAAAGACGAGGTGTTCACCACCTTCACCAAGCTGCACCCGGTGCTGAAAGAAGCCTTCTTTCTGCAAACCAAAGAAGACGACAACGACCCCTACGAGTCCAGCCAGTTCAGCGTGGTGGTGGCCAACGCCACCGGCATCTACGGCCTGTACAGCTACCGCGAAGTGTTCGAGTTCAAGGAATTCTGGGGCATAGGCTCGGGCCGTAGCTTCGCGCTGGGGGCCCTGCACGCCACCTGGGGCAGCGCCAAGTCGGCCCGCGATCTGGCACTGCTGGGTGTGCAAGCCGCCTGTGAATTCGACAAGAACTCGGCTGGTCCTGTTGAAGTGTTTACCGTCAAGTTAAAGAAATAAGTGGAGATCAAACAAATGGCATCCCTGGAAATCAAAGTCCCTGACATCGGCGATTTCGACGAAGTCACCGTCATCGAGCTGATGGTCAAAGTGGGCGACACCGTCAAACCCGACCAGTCCCTGATCACCGTGGAGTCCGACAAAGCCTCCATGGAAATCCCCAGCAGCGACGGCGGCGTGGTCACCGCGCTGAACGTCAAGCTGGGCGACAAGGTCAAGATGGGCTCCGTCGTGCTGGTACTCGAAGCTGCCGGTGCTGCTTCTGCACCCAAAGCGGCTCCTGTGCAGGCAGCGCCAGCGGCAGCAGCTCCTGTTTCTGTAGCGGCTGCCTCCGTTTCAGCCCCCGCACCCACCGCTTCCAGCTTTGCCGGTACGGCCGACCTGGAATGTGACGTGCTGGTCCTCGGCGGTGGCCCTGGCGGCTACTCTGCCGCCTTCCGTGCCGCCGATCTGGGCCTGAAGGTCGTCATCGTCGAGCGTTACGCCACCCTGGGCGGCGTGTGCCTGAACGTCGGCTGCATCCCCTCCAAAGCCCTGCTGCACGTGGCAGCGGTGATGGACGAAGTCAGCCACCTGGGCGCTTTGGGCATAGACTTTGGCGCACCAGCGGTCAACATCGACAAGCTGCGCGGCCACAAGGAAAAGGTCATCGGCAAGCTCACCGGCGGCCTGGCCGCCATGGCCAAGATGCGCAAGGTCACCACCGTGCGCGGCGTGGGCTCGTTCGTGGGTGCCAACCACCTGCAGGTCGAAGAAACCACCGGTGCCCAGGGCCAGGAAAAGACCGGCAAAACCCAGACCATCGCTTTCAAGAAGGCCATCATCGCCGCAGGCTCGCAAGCCGTGCGCCTGCCCTTCATGCCCGAAGACCCACGCGTAGTGGACAGCACCGGCGCGCTGGCGCTGAAAGAGGTGCCCAAGCGCATGCTGATTTTGGGCGGCGGCATCATCGGCCTGGAGATGGGCACCGTCTACAGCACCCTGGGCTCTCGCCTGGACGTGGTGGAAATGCTCGATGGCCTGATGCAGGGTGCCGACCGCGACCTGGTCAAGATCTGGCAAAAGATGAACGCGCCGCGTTTCGACAACATCATGCTCAAGACCAAGACTGTCTCTGCACGCGCCTTGCCCGAAGGCATCGAAGTCACGTTCGCAGCGGCAGAAGAGGGCGGCACCGCCCCCGCGCCCCAGGTCTACGACCTGGTGCTGCAAGCCGTGGGCCGCACCCCCAACGGTAAGAAGATCGCCGCCGACAAAGCCGGTGTGGCCGTCACCGACCGCGGCTTCATCAACGTCGACATCCAGATGCGCACCAACGTGCCGCACATCTTCGCCATCGGCGACATCGTCGGCCAGCCCATGCTGGCCCACAAGGCGGTGCACGAAGCCCATGTGGCCGCAGAAGTCATCGCCGGTGAACTGCAAGGCAACAAGGAACTGGCCGCCGCCGCTTTCAATGCCCGCGTCATCCCCAGCGTGGCCTACACCGACCCCGAAGTGGCCTGGGTCGGCCTCACCGAAGACCAGGCCAAGGCCCAGGGCATCAAGGTCAAGAAGGGCCTGTTCCCCTGGAACGCCTCCGGCCGCGCCATCGCCAATGGCCGCGACGAAGGTGTCACCAAGCTGCTGTTCGACGACAGCCCCGAAGCCCACGGCCACGGCAAGATCCTCGGCGGCGGCATGGTCGGCACGCATGCGGGCGACATGATCGGCGAAATCGCCCTGGCCATCGAGCTGGGCGCAGACGCAGTGGACATCGGCAAGACCATCCACCCGCATCCCACGCTGGGCGAAAGCATCGGCATGGCGGCGGAAGTGGCGCATGGCAGCTGCACGGATTTGCCGCCTGCGAAGAAGTAAGCTGCAGCAAGCGCTTCGCACACAAGCCCGAACCCTCACCGGTTCGGGCTTTTTGCTCTCGGTAGCTGCCGTGTCGTGGCTATTGAGCACTAGTTTGCAGTCGATGCATAAGATTCGACCCCATCAGCTAGTCACAAAAACCTGGCTCAAATCAGAAGTCAGTTCTCCGTTCAATAGAACGAAAATATAAAAAGTATTGAATCAGGAACAACACATGACAAGCTCCCAACAACGCGCCGCTCTACAAAGCAGCATCTGGAAAATCGCCAATGATGGACGAGGTGCGGCGCGTGATCCGCTCAAGCCTAGGAAACCGCGCTAAAGAGAGTTTGTTGGTGGACTTCATCAATCAGACCGATCTGGACAAGATTGCCGACAAAGCCAGCGTGATTGATGCCTTTTTTGCATTTGCTCAGGCGGAACAACAGCGTGAGGCGCAAGAGTTGATCAGCTCGGAGAATTTGAACGCTGATGCAGCGCGGCGCTTTATCACCACCTCGTTGAAGCGCGAGTTCGCCAGTGATAACGGCACGGAGTTAAATGCCGTTCTACCAAAAATGAGCCCGCTCAATCCGCAATACCTGAGCAAGAAGCAGAGCGTGTTTCAGAAAATCGCCGCCTTTGTAGAAAAGTTCAAAGGCGTTGGTGGGCAGGTTTAAATCCCCCGGCGGCGACGAAGGCGTTACCAAGCTGCTGTTTGAGGACTCCCCCGAAGCCCACGGCCACGGCAAGATCCTCGGCGGCGGCATGGTCGGCACGCATGCGGGCGACATGATTGGCGAGATTGCCCTGGCCATCGAGATGGGTGCGAATGCAGTGGACATCGGCAAAACCATCCACCCGCACCCCACGCTGGGTGAGAGCATCGGCATGGCCGCGAAAGTGGCGCACGGCAGCTGCACGGACTTGCCGCCTGCGAAGAAGTAAAACCTGATCGAGGTTCCCCGAAAAGCCCGGACCGGCAACGGTTCGGGCTTTTTCCGTTTGGTGTTGGCCTCCAGGGCCAAGCGGGCACAATCGTGGGCCACCGCCAAACCGATGGCCCACCTGAGGGTCCCCGACGGTCGGAAAGAGATGTATCCAATCGCACTGCACGCCTAAAACCATGAGCGACATCACCACTTTTCACGCCGATATCAAAATCATTCTTGAACTGGCGCGCAGCAAGGCGCGCTCGGCGGTAAATGCCGCCATGGTGGAGGCCTATTGGCTGATCGGCCAGAGGATTGTGCAAGAGGAACAGCAAGGGAAGCAGAAGGCCCAGTACGGCACGCGGTTGATGGAAGCGCTGTCCATTGCATTGACAGCGGATTTTGGCAAAGGGTTTTCCTATGCTAATCTGTACAATTTTCGCCAGTTCTACCGGGTCTTTCCTGACCAGCAGATTCTCTACACGCTGTGTAGAGAATTGAGCTGGAGCCATCTGCGCTTGATTATTCGAGCCGACTCGCCAAAGGCGATGGAGTACTACTGCAACGAGACACGTATGCAAAACTGGACGGTGCGCCAGTTGGAACGGAATATCAAGACCCAGAGTTATCAGCGCCTGCTGTCTACCCAGGCCGCGCCGTCAGATGCATCTGCAAAAGCCGCGCATTTGGACTTCATCAAAGACCCCTATGTACTGGAGTTTTTGCAGCTACCAGAGGCAAGCCAGCTCAAAGAAAGCCAGCTGGAGCAGGCCATCATCGATGAGCTGCAAAAATTCCTGCTGGAACTGGGCAAGGGGTTTTCGTTTGTGGCGCGGCAAATGCGCATCAGCACCGAGACCAGCCATTTTTTCATCGACCTGGTTTTCTACAACTACTTGCTCAAGTGTTTCGTCATCATTGACCTAAAAACTGGCAAGCTCAGCCACCAGGATGTCGGGCAAATGGACATGTATGTGCGCATGTTTGACGACCTCAAGCGGGGCGAGGATGACAACCCGACCATCGGGATCATTCTGTGTGACAGCAAGGACGAAACCGTCGTCAAATACTCTGTGATCCAAGAGAGCCAGCAGTTGTTTGCCTCCAAATACCAGCGTGTACTTCCCACTGAAGAAGAGCTGATTGCCGAGATCGAACGGGAAAAGCGGTTGATCGCAGGGGTGGAGTAAAAGCCCCAACCCGCCCCGGCCGCATAATGCCCAATGACAGACCCCACCCCTCCCCACAAGCGCCGCGTACGTTACGCCGGCACCCACCCCCGGCAGTTTGAAGAAAAGTACAAAGAGCTAGACCCCACACGCCATGCGGCGGAGGTGGACAAGGTCATGCTGCGCGGGCAAACGCCTGCGGGCATGCATCGCTCGATTTGTGTGGACGAGATACTCGCCATCCTGAAGCCCATGCCGGGCGAAACCGGGGTGGACCTGACCTTGGGCTTTGGCGGCCACATGCTGGCCATGCTGCCGCTGGTGCAGCCGGGCGGGCGCATGTTTGGCATGGATGTGGACCCGATCGAGTTGCCCCGTACCACGGCGCGGCTGCGCGCTCTGGGCTTTGGCGACGAGGCACTCATCGTGCACCGTGCCAACTTCAGCGAACTGGCCACCTTGCTGCCGCAGGCGGGCGGTGGTTTCGACTTTGCGCTGGCCGACTTGGGCGTGTCGTCCATGCAAATCGACAACCCGGCGCGGGGCTTTAGTTTCCGGGCCGATGGTCCGCTGGATTTGCGGCTGGACCCGACCAGCGGCCAGTCGGCCAGCGAGCTGCTGCTGTGCGTGACCCGGCACCGGCTGCGCGACTTGTTGACGGACAACTCCGACGAGCCTTTTGCCCTGCCATTGGCCGCCGCTCTGCAAGGCCAGTACCTGGAGACCACGGTGCAACTCGCCGACCTGGTGCGCGCCACCATGGAGCTGGCGTACAAGCGCAGCATGCCCGCAGAAGAACGTCTGGCCGAGACCAAAAAGGTGCTGCAGCGCACCTTCCAGGCGCTGCGCATCGAGGTGAACGACGAGTTTGGCGTGCTCGACACCATGCTGCTGAACCTGCCCGCCTGCCTCAAGCCGGGTGGGCGCGTGGCGATTTTGAGCTTTCACTCCGGCGAAGACCGGCGGGTGAAAAAGTGCTTTCAAACCGGCGAGCGCAACGGCACCTTCAGCAGTGTGGCCCCGGACCCGATCCGCGCCTCGTATGAAGAGCAGCGCAGCAACCCGCGCTCAAGCTCGGCCAAGTTGCGCTGGGCGGTGCGGGCGTTGCACTGAGGCCTGGCCGTTTGTGCACCAAAACAGTACTTACCGCCCATCGGATGGGCGCAAGGCGCTATGTTTTTTGGTGTCTTTGGTCGCACCTGTAAAAAAAGCCCGGACACGCGAATGTCCGGGCTTTTTACGTTACGGCCTCCCAGCCTCAGGGAAACAGCGACCCGCCCGTCAGCGGGTACGGCGTGGTGTTGTCGCGCGCCCAGTTGGCGGTGTTGGCGATGCGGGCGCGCAGGGCAGCCAGGTCGGTGGCATCCAGCGAACCGGCAAAGCGCACGTTGTCCTCGGGTGTGAAGGCGATGAACGCGCCTGCGCTGGCCAGGGCGGTTTGCAGCGTGGTGTCCAGCGGGCCCGCAGTGCCGAGGTTGATGGCGGCAAGGTAGCGGTCTACGGTGAGGTTACCGGCGGTGGTGGCGGTCAGGCTGGCGATGCTGCCCTGGAAGGCGAAGATGGTTTCGCTGTTGGGGCTGATGCCGCCGCCGGGGCCGGTGATGCTGCCTTTGTCGGTGGTGGGGGTGGCTGCATCGGTCATCACGCTCACCACCGTGCCTGCGGCGTAGGCGCGGTCGGCGGTCCACTGGAAGGCGGATTCGTTGGTGGCGGTCAGGCTGTCGCGGTCGCTGAAGAACACGGTGGTGCCGGGGGCGATGGCGCGCATCAGGATGAACGCAAACGCGTCGGGCGTGTCGGCATTGGCGGCGATGAACAGCAGGTCGCCCGCAGCCAGCGTGGTGGGCGGCGCGGTGCCCAGGGTGGTGAAGTTCAGCAGGCTGCTGTCGCTGATGCCTGCAAACGCGTTGCCCGCCGTATCCACCAGGGCGGTGGCCGAGACCAGCACGCTGTAGCCGGTGCCGGTGCGCAGGTCGCTGGCGGGGTTCAGGGTGACGGTGCTGCCGCTGATGCTGACCTGGCTGGTGTCGCTGGCGCTGAGGGTGCGCACGTCGTCTGTGCCGTTGGTGATGGTGAAGCTGCCCGCACCGGCGCGCACGGCCTCACTCAGGCTCAGGGTGATGTTGCTGCCTTCTGCAATGCCGGTGGCGTTGTCCAGCGGGGTGCTGCTGGCGTAGGTGGGGGCGGTGGTGTCGGGCACGCTGGTGAAGGCCAGGGTTTGGGCACTGGCCACGGCCTGGGTGGCCACACCGCTGGCCGCGCGGAACACGCCGCTGGCGTACTGGATGCTGTAGGTGGTGTTGGGGGTGAGGTCGGCGCTGGGGTTGATTTTGACGGTGCTGCCGCTGAAGCTGACCTGGGTGCTGTCGGTCACGGCGATGGTGCGGGTGTCGCCACCGCTGCCCACCAGGGTGATGTTGCCGGTGCCTGCGGTCACGGCGGCGGGGAAGGTGAGGTAGGCATTGCTGCCCAGGCCCACGGCGGCGCTGCTGCGGGTGGGCGCGTACACCCACAACTGCGGCAGGGCCTGGCTGCCGCCACCGGCTTCGTTGGTCACGTACATATTGAGCTGCTTGTCGAAGGTGATGCCTTCGTGCGCGGCCACCTGGGGGATGTCCAGCGTTCCGTAGATGCGGCCAGCGCGGTCCATCTTCAGAATGCGGCCGGTGTCGTTGCTCAAGACCATCAGGTGGCTGTAGTCCGCTGCCGTGCTGGGCAGGGTGTTCGACAAGGCGTGGATGTCGCCAAAGTCCAGCACGCCCGCCAGGGCCGGGTCGAACAGGTTGGTCGGGTTCTCGGTGGTGGCCGAGCCGTTGGAGGCCGTGCCTGCGCTGAAGTCCAGCGTGGTCTGGAAGATGCCCAGTGGCGAAAGTTCTTTGACAAAAATATAGCCCTTGGTCAGCGGGTCGAAGCTCACGCCTTCCAGCCCCACGTTGCCCACGGTGGTACCCAGCTTGACGCTGCGCACGGTGGCTGCATCCAGCGTGGTGCCTGCGGTGTAGGTCAGCAGGTTGGCGGTGCGCACACGCTCGTTGGCCACCACAAACTGGCCGCCGCCAATGGCGGTAATGCCCTCGGGGTCGGCAAACAGACCTGCGGGCAGGGCCATGGTGTCGATGACTGTGCCGGTTTTGGAGATCTGGGTGATGTAGGTGCCTTCGTCGCCAATGATGAACAGGCTGTCGGTAGCGGCGTTGTAGGTCACGGCAGACACTTCGGCGGCAATCTGGTTGGCCCCGGCGGTCAGGTTGACGGGCAGGGTGTAGCGGCCTGCCAGGGTGTAGTTGTTCAGGTCCAGGCTCTCCGTGGGCGACACGAAGGCCAGGGTGGGCGTGCCCAACGGGGCTTCTTCGCCATCGCCGCAGGCAGACAAGGCCAGTGCACTGCACAGGGCCAGGGTGGCCGGGGTCCAACGGGGACGCAAAAGCTGCGGGGAGTGCGGAGAAAACTGCATGACGTAAGCCTTATGGACAAAGCCGATGAGCTTAGAAGCCGGGCATGACATTGCCGTGACGCAGCCGCGGCCCCCGCCATGCCGCGACCCGCTTGGCATACAATCAGGATGCTATAAATTAAGTAGCTACTTGCGCTTATGGAATAAGCGCTAGAGGCCATTTTTATCCATAAATTTAAGTTCTATCCCATGCAAGCTCTGCTCCATGCCATCGCCACGATGGACCTGCCCACCGATGCACAGCGCATATTCCATGGCCGGGGCGGGCTGTACCCGGGCTGCGAGCAGTGGGCGCTGGACGCGTTCCCGCCGGTGTTGGTGCTGACCAGTTTTCAGCCCGTTGCCGACGAAGAGCTGGCCGCCATCGGCGCGGCCCTGGCCGTTCGCTGGCAGCAACTGGCTCCAGACCAGCCGCTGAATTGGGTCTACCAGTGCCGCTTCGATGGCCGCACCGAGACCCGGCTGATGGCCGGTACCGTGCCCGACCCGCATGTGGTCACCGAGCAGGGTGCGCGCTACAAGCTGCATGTGCTCAAGGGACAAAACCACGGCCTGTTTCTGGACATGGCCGAGGGGCGGCGCTGGGTGCGCCAGCATGTGGAGGCCTTGGCCCAGGTGCCGGGCCGCGCGGAATACAGGGTGCTGAACCTGTTTGCCTATACCTGCGCGTTTTCGGTGGTGGCCTTGCAGGCCGGGGCCAAGCATGTGGTCAATGTGGACATGGGCCAGGGGGCCATCGCCATCGGACAACAGAACCACCGGCTCAATGGCCTGGTGACCGGGGCCAGCTTTTTGCCGCACGATATCTTCACCACCTGGGGCAAGATCAACCGCAGCGGGCCGTACGACCTGGTGATCGTGGACCCGCCCAGCTTCCAGCGCGGCAGTTTTGTGGCCACCAAAGACTACGCCCGCCTGATGCGCCGCCTGCCCGACCTGCTGATGCACGACGGCCATGTGCTGCTGTGCCTGAACGCACCCGAGTTGGGCATGGCGTTTCTGCAAGACCAAATGCGCGAACTGGCCCCCGAGCTGGTGTTGGTGGAGCGGCTGGCGAACCCGGCGGCGTTTGCCGATGTGTCGCCAGAGCGGGCGCTCAAGGTGTTGGTCTACCGTGCCCCATAAAAAAAGCCCCGGCACCGAAGTGCCGAGGCTTTTGCGTCTACGGTGAGCGCAGATTACATCTGCTGGATACCCGACAGCACCCAACCACCCGCGCCTTGCAGCGGCTTGGTCAAATGCCAGACTTCGTCGAACGGCTCGGACGGTGCCGTAGCTTCTTCGCGGATCAGGCCGGTGAAGCGCACGCTCACCACGTAGTAGCCGTTTTCTTCAGCCACTTCCAGCACATCGCCGTCGATGTTGACCACATCGGTTTGCTGCGCAGCGGTGCCGCGGTCGCTCAGGTCCATCTTCAGCTGGGCAAACATTTCCGGCGTGGTGAACTGGCGGATGTCGTCCAGGTTACCGGCGTCGTTGGCGGCTTGCAGGCGGATGAAGTTGACCTTGGCGTTGCGCACAAAGCTGGCCACATCGAAGTCCGCAGGGATGGCCGAGCGCACAGGAACGCTGCCACCGATGCCGGAACCAATGCTGGAGCCGGCCAGGTTGCTGGAAGTGCCGGGCATTTCCATCTTGTAGGCCGGCGCAGCGGGCGAAAGGCTGGTGGGTGCACCGGCTCCGGCGTACTGCATGCCACCCGTGGACCCCGCCTTTGCGGCGGCACGTTTGCGCAGGAAGAAGCCTACGGCCAGCATGATGGCTGCGGCCAGCAGGCCCATCATCATCATGGAAGCCAGTTCGTCACCGAAGCCGAAGTGCGATGCCAATGCGGCCAGGCCCAGGCCAGCGGCGATACCGGCCAACGGGCCCATCCACGAGCGCTTGGGCGCTGCGGCGGCGGGTGCGGCAGCCGCCGCAGGGTTGGCCGCTGCCGCTTGTGTCGGTGCGGCGGTGGGGGCCTTGTTAGGCGTGGCATCGCGCTGCATGCCCAGGGACTTGCCTGCGCCCATGCGTTTTGCGGCTTCTGCGTCCGTGGCGACCGTGGACATACCCAGGGCCATGACCACAGCCAGCAGGGAAAGTAATTTTTTCATGTGTTCTCCAGCAAAAACGAGTTGATGTGCCCGCGATACTAGCCCACAAACCATCCTGAAAAAGCAGCTAAATAGAGATATTCATTTCTGAAAAACCAGGGGTTTTAGGGTCTGCGACACTAGCACCCATGGACAATCCCCACGCCACCCGCCTGTGTTTGCCGCTGGATACCGACCTGGTCGCCGCGCTGGCCACCATGGTCGAGGCCATTGGCAGCCCCGACTGGTTCGATACCGTGCTGAATGTATTGGGCAAAGTGTGTGCCGTGGATTCGGGCGGTGCGATGCTGTTCCACCGCCACCAGCAGCCGCGCCGCATTCTGCACCGCTTTAACCCGCAGGAGCGCAGCCTGCCGGAAGATGCGTTTTTGTCCGGCCCCTACGTGCTGGACCCGAACTACCAGCTGTTCTTGCAGGGTTGCCCCAGCGGCGTGTACTGGCTGCGTGACATTGCGCCGGACGATTTTTACGACTCGGAGTACTACCGGGTGTTTTATTCGCAGATTGGTTTGTCGGACTCGGTGGACCTGCTGTGGCGCATCAACGAAGACACGGCGCTGAACATCTTTATCGAGCGCAGCATCCGCCACACGCCGTTCCAGGCCACCGATCTGTTGGCGATCCGCACGCTGGCCCCCATCGTCATTGCGGCCACCGCCAAACACCACGCGCTGACAGCCGCCGCCGCCGAGCGCCACAGCGACCGGCTGACCCACCGCAAGGTGCAGAGCACGGTGGAGAACTTTGCCAGCTCGCTGCTCACCCAGCGCGAGCGCCAGGTGCTGTTCTACATGATCAGCGGCTACTCGTCGGCATTGACCGCCGAGCGGCTCAAGACTACCGAGGGCACCATCAAGATTCACCGCAAGAACATCCACCGCAAGCTGGATATCGGCTCGCAGGCCGAGCTGTTCTCGCTGTTCATCCAGTGCATCCCGTTTGCCGAGCCCGATGGGGCAGTGGACCCGTTGGCGGTGTACCAGAGCGCGCCCGCCGCCAGCCGTTGCAAGACGCTGCTGGAGGCCGGGCCCAGTACCGGCTGATTACTTGCCGTACACGTCGAAATCGAAATATTTGTCGGCGATCTTTTTGTAAGTGCCGTTGGCGTGCACGGCTTTTAACGCGGCGTTGAATTCGGTTTTGAGCTGGGTGTCTTTTTTGCGCATGGCCACGCCGGTGCCGTAGCCCAGCACCGCCGGGTCCTTGAGTTCGTAGCTGGCAAACTCAAAAGCTTTGCCTTCGGGCTTGGCCAGAAAGCCCATCTTCATTTCCACCAGGTTGCCGATGATGGCATCGAGTCGGCCCGAGGCAATGTCCAGGTACGAGTCCTGGGTGGACTCGTAACGCAGCACCGTGGCCCCGGCCTTGGCGTAGTATTTTTCGGCGTAGTCGGCCTCGGTGGAGCCCTTGAGCACGCCGACCTTCTTGCCCTTGAGGGCGGCGGGCGAGCCGTCCAGGCCGCTGCCGTGCTTGATGATCACGCGGTAGGGGATGTCGGTGATTTTGTCGCTGAAGGCCACGGTCTTGCGGCGGTCGTCGGTCACCGTCATGCCAGAAAAAATGAGGTCGAACTTGCGGGCCTGCAGGGACGGCACCAGCGCATCCCAGGGTGACTCCACGAACACGCAGCGGCGCTTCATCTCGGCGCAGATGGCGTGGCCCAGGTCGATTTCGAAACCCACCAGCTTGCCGTCCGGGGCTTTGTACTCGAATGGCTCGTAGGTGGCATCGGTGCCGATGCGCAGATCCTTGGTGTCCGCCGCGTGGACGGACAGGCCCAGCGATAGGCAGGCCATGGCGAATAAATGCTTCAGTTTCATCGGGAATTCCTGGAAGTGTGAACGCCATATCGGCGCGGATCAGTCGTTGGATGCGGGGAACGCGGCGCAAGAATACGGCGATTTTCCGGGCGGTGGACGGGCTCTACCCCCAGGGGGATAGGGCCGTTTTGCGGGACTTGGCCGCAGCGTTACAAGGCCTATCCCTGTGGGTGTAGAGGCCGCACTGCTGGCGGTTTTTAAGTGCCGATCGGGCTTACGCTCCAGTTCGCCAAAGCCTTTGGCACGCGACCGGCTATGCGATGACAGGCCACCTGAACCGAATCCAAAACCATGCACCAACTCCGTAAACCCTATCTGTTGTTTCTGGGCGATGTGACGCTCAAATCCGATGCCAAAACCGCCTTTGGCCTGCGCGACTGGTGTGCCGACGATGTGCTGGGCGAATGGAGCCTGCCCGCCGCCACCGTCAGCCTGGGCTTGCCCCGCCTGTCGCCGCAGCAAGCGGCGCAGCAGGGCGCGGGCTCGCTGGTGGTGGGCGTGGCCGCCGTGGGCGGTGCCCTGCCCGAACACTGGCTGGCCGAGCTGGAAGCCGCGCTGGACGCGGGCCTGGACATCGTCAGCGGCCAGCATTCGCGCCTCACCTCCTTTCCGCGCTTGGTGCAGGCGGCCCAGCGCAGCGGCGCGCGCCTGATCGACGTGCGGCATTCCGACCAAAGCTTCCCGGCGGGCACGGGCCGCAAGCGCACGGGTCAGCGGGTACTGACCGTGGGCACCGACTGCGCGCTGGGCAAAAAATACACCGCCCTGGCCCTGGCCCAGGCGCTGCAGCGCCGGGGCGCACCCGCCACCTTCCGCGCCACCGGCCAGACCGGGGTGATGATTGCGGGCGAGGGCGTGGCCATCGACGCGGTGATCTCCGACTTTGTGGCCGGTGCCGCCGAGCAACTCTCGCCCGACAACGCCCCTAACCACTGGGACGTGATCGAAGGGCAGGGCGCGCTGTTCCACCCGGCCTATGCGGGGGTGACGCTGGGCCTGCTGCATGGTTCGCAGCCCGATGCGCTGGTGTTGTGCCACGACCCGGCACGCGATTGCATCGAGGGCTACCCCGGCTTTCCGATTCCCGACCTGCAGGTCGCCATCGACCGCTATGTCGAGGCGGGCCGTTTGACCAACCCGGCGGTGCGCTGCGTAGGCATCAGCATCAACTCGTCCAGCCTGTCGGATGCCGCGTGGGATGCGTATGCCAACCGCATCGCCCGGGAGCTCAAGTTGCCGGTGGTGGACCCGATGCGCGGCGGCGTGGAGGCGCTCGCTACGGCCTTGTTGCAAGCATGATCCGCTGCCACACCCGCATCGAACAGTGGGCGATGCACGAACCCTTCGAGATCGCCCGCGAGGTCATCACCCACCAGCCGGTGCTGCTGCTGACCCTGTCCGATACCGCAGGCCACACCGGCCAGGCCGAAGCCGCCGGGGTGGACTACGACGGCGAAACCCCCGCCAGCATGGCTGCGCAAGTGGCCGCTGTGCTGCCGCACCTGCACGACGGCCTCACCGGGGCTGAGCTGTTGCAGATGCTGCCCGCAGGCGGTGCCCGCAACGCGCTGGACTGCGCCCTGTGGGACCTGCGCGCCAAGCAAACCGGCGTGCCGGTGTGGCAGGCCGCCGGGTTGCCGCGGTGGCAGCCCGTCACCACCGCCTTCACCATCGGCCTGGGCGACGAGGCCACCACCCGGCGCAAGGCGCGTGCGGCCCGCCCGTACCCGCTGCTCAAGCTCAAGGCGGATGCGCAACGGCACCTGGACGTGGTGCGCATGGTGCGTGAAGAGCACCCGGCGGCCCGCATCGTGGTCGATGCCAACCAGGCCTGGTCGCCCGCATTGCTGCGTGAGCTGTTGCCGTTGCTGGCCCAGGCCGGGGTGGAGCTGGTCGAGCAGCCGTTGGCGCGTGGCCAGGATGCCGCGCTGGACGGCCTGCAGTCGCCCATTCCGCTGGCAGCAGACGAGTCCTGCACCGACCGGGCATCGCTGGCGGCGCTGGTGGGGCGCTACCAGTTTGTCAACATCAAGCTCGACAAATGCGGTGGCCTGACCGAGGCGCTGGCTCTGGCTGACGAGGCCACGCGGCACGCCCTGGGCCTGATGGTGGGCAATATGTGCGGCACCTCGCTGGCGATGGCCCCGGCCTTTTTGTTGGCCCAAGGCTGCACCTATGTCGATCTGGACGGCCCCTTGCTGCAACAGCAGGACCGGGCGGTGTCCATGCAGTACGACCGTGGTCGGATCCAACCGCCGCCATCGGCTTTGTGGGGCTGAGGCAAGGTTGAAATAGTCCCCTGCACCCAGATGTGCGTACATAGTCTGTATACCCACAAGGTTTTAGAATCGACGGCTACGAGCTTATCCAGCTTATTGGCCCAAGACCTTGAACCACCGCCGCTCCGACCCACCGCTTTCGCCCGCACCGCTGGACTGGACCCGTGCGCCGGAGATGGGCGAAGCCAAAAATCCCTGGAAATTGGCCCTGGAGGGCTCGGGTGTGGGCGTTTGGGACTGGGATTTGCGCACCGGCCACCAGACCTATTCCCCGCGCTGGGACGAAATGTTGGGCTATTCCAGCGGCGAATTGGCCCCGGGCTTTGAAGAGTTCACGACCCGCGTGCACCCGGACGATGTCGTTCCTATGCAGGCGGCGGTCGCGGCCTATCTGGACGGCTCGGCACCCGCCTACAACATGGACTTGCGCATGCGCCACAAGGACGGGCACTGGGTCTGGATCATGGCCTGCGGCATGGTGGTCAGCCGCGCTGCCGACGGTACCCCTTTGCGGATGATCGGCACCCATACCGACATCAGCGCGCGCAAGCAGGCCCAGATGGCGCTGCAGGAAACCGAAAACCGCTGGCGGCTGGCACTGGAGAGCACCGGCGACGGCGTTTGGGACTGGCATATCCAGACCGGGGTAGAACACCTCTCCAGGCGCCTGGTCGAGATGTACGGCTTTTCCGAGGGCGAAATCCCCGACCTGCCCACCGAGCTGGACCGGCGCACCCACCCGGACGATCTTGCGCAGATGGACCGCGACCGCGATGCCCACTTTGCGGGCCACACCACCAGTTACGCCAACGAACACCGGGTGCGCTGCAAAGACGGCAGCTGGAAATGGGTGCTGAGCCGGGGCATGGTGATCACCCGCGATGCCCAGGGGCAGCCCTCGCGGATGATAGGCACGCACACCGACATCACCGACCGCAAAGCCGCCGAGGCGCTGATTCGTCAGCAGGCGTTTTTTGACACCCTGACCGGCCTGCCCAACCGGCGCATGCTGCGCGACCGGCTGGAGCAAGAAATAAAGCGTTGCAAGCGCGACGCGCAGCAGCTCGCCATATTGTTCATCGACCTGGACCACTTCAAGGAGGTCAATGACACCCTGGGTCATGGCAATGGCGATTTGCTGCTGATGGAGGCCGCCCGGCGTATCCAGGCTTGCCTGCGCGAGGCCGATACCGTGGCCCGCATGGGGGGCGACGAGTTCACGGTGGTGCTGACCGAAGTGACCGATGTCCACCGCCTGGAGCCCACCCTGCAAAAGATTCTGCGGGCGATGGAGCAGGTGTTTCAACTCGGCAACGAACAGGTGTTTGTGTCCGCCAGCATCGGCATCACCCTGTACCCGCTGGATGCCTTGGACATCGAAGACCTGTTCAAGAACGCCGACCAGGCGCTGTATGTGGCCAAAGGCGCGGGACGCAACCGCTTCAGCTTTTTTACCCCCACCTTGCAGGAAGCCGCTCAAACCCGGGTGCGCCTGGCCAACGACCTGCGCTCCGGCCTGCAAGAACAGCAGTTCCGGCTGGTCTACCAGCCGATCGTGGAGCTGGCCACCGGGGCCGTGCACAAGGCCGAAGCGCTGATCCGTTGGCAGCATCCCACGCGGGGGCTGATCAGCCCGGCCCAGTTCATCCCGATTGCCGAATCCAGCGGCTTGATTGTGGACATTGGCGAGTGGGTGTTTCAGCAGGCGGCGCTGCAGGTGCAAGCCTGGCGCAAACATGTGCACCCTGATTTCCAGATCAGCGTCAACAAGTCTCCGGTGCAGTTCCACCACGAAAGCCAGGCCAATCTGCGTTGGGACGCACAGCTCCAGGCCCTGGGCCTGCCGGGCGCGTGCATCGTGGTGGAGATCACTGAAGGCCTGCTGCTCGACACCAGTAGCCGGGTGAGCGACCACCTGCTGGAGCTGGCCGCCGCGGGCATCCAGGTCGCGTTGGACGACTTTGGCACCGGCTATTCGGCGCTGTCGTACCTGCAACGCTTTGACATTGATTTCATCAAGATCGACCAGTCGTTTGTGCGCCACCTGGTGCCCGACTCCACCGACCTGGCCCTGTGCAAGGCGATGGTGGCCATGGCCCACGCGCTGGGCATGAAGGTGGTGGCCGAGGGGGTGGAAACCGCCCAGCAGCGCGACCTGCTGGCCGCCATGGGCTGTGACTACGGGCAGGGTTATCTGTTCTCGCGCCCGGTACCAGCAGCGGATTTTGAAACCTTCTGGGCTGCCAATCCGCCCCCCACGCTGCTGAAAAATTGATTTTTTTATTTTAAAGAAAATACAGGAAAAATGCTTATGAGATGGGCGATAGTAGCTACTTATTTTGTAGCGAATATGGGGTGGTCCCAAAAATAGTGCAGATTCGCTGCATCCAAAACCGGGCCTGGCGTGTAGTACCTGTAGCAGCGCACAAAAGCTGCCTGTTGTCCTTATCCGCTAAACCTTTTTTGGAGCACTTCCATGTCGATCAAACCCTTTTCGCTGCTTGCTATCGTCTCTGCCGCTGCCGTCTTGAGTGCCTGCGGCTCCATGGCCCCCATGAAACCCATGTTCAGCCAGGACAGCCTGCCCGAGGCCGTCAAGGTGCCCATGGGCAACAAAGTCGCCATGGAAACCGTGGGCGTGGGCGAGATCACCTACGAATGCCGCGACAAGGCCAACGCCCCCGGCATGACCGAATGGGTGTTTGTGGGCCCCAACGCCGCCCTGAACGACCGCAGCGGCAAACAGGTCGGTAAATACTACGGCCCGCCTGCCACCTGGGAATCCATGGACGGCTCCAAAATCACCGCTACCCAGCTCGCTGTGGCCCCCGCAGGCGCAGGCAACATCCCCTATCAGTTGGTCAAGGCCAACCCCGCCATGGGCATGGGCGCGATGGCGGGCGTGACCCACATCCAGCGTGTCGCCACCCAGGGCGGTGTGGCACCGGCCACGCTGTGCAGCCCGGCCAACAAGGGTGCCAAGGAAATCGTCAAGTACCAGGCCGACTACATCTTCTGGAAAGCGGCATAAGTTTGGCGACTACCATCGAGAGACATACATTCTCTCGATGGAACCGCCCTTGACGACTGCCTCCGATGATTTTGACTACGAGCGCGCCCTGCAAGGCTGCGCCCGTGGCGAGCGCCAAGCCCTGCAGGACATCTACCGGCAAGACAGCCGCCACCTGCTGGGCGTGGCCCTGCGCATCGTGCGCCAGCGCCAACAAGCCGAGGACGTGGTGCACGATGCCTTCATGAACATCTGGACCCAGGCCGCCAGCTTCGATGCCCAGCGCGGCTCGGGGCGGGGCTGGATCTATAGCGTGGTGCGCAACCTGGCCCTCAACGCGGTGCGCAATGGTGCGCGCGAAGTGCCGGTAGACGAAGAAACCGCAGAGGCCCTGGATGCCCAAAACTCCCTGCAAGCCCATGCCGAGATTGCCGATGCGTTTGACCTGCGCGTCAGCCTGGGCAAGCTCAACGACTGCCTGGCCCGGCTGGAGCCCGCCCGGCGCAATTGCATTCTGTACGCCTATGTGGACGGCTGCTCGCACGGCGAAATTGCCGAACGCACCCAAACGCCCCTGGGCACCGTCAAGGCCTGGATCAAACGCAGCATGGGCAGCCTGCGGGAGTGCATGGCATGAGCACGCAGCAAACCCATCTATCGCCTGACGAGCTGGCCGCCGAATACGTGCTGGGCACACTGTCTGCCACCCGCCGCCGCATGGTGGAGCAGCGCCTGCCCACCGATGCCGCCTTGCAGGCCGCCGTGCAGCGCTGGCAAGAGCAGCTGCTGCCGCTGGCCGCCCTGGCCGAGCCGGTGGAGCCATCTGCCGAACTGTGGCAGCGCATTGACCGCAGCGTGGCCCACGCCGTGGCCCCGCGCCGCCCGGCCATCCTGTCTGCTCCCCCGCCGTGGTGGGACCGCCTGGGCCTGTGGCGCGGCCTGGCCGGTGCTGGTTTTGCCACTGCCGCCATCCTGGCCTCGGTGCTGGTCACCCGCCAAGGTGTGCTACCCACCGGGCCGCAATACATGGTGGTGCTGGTCGCGCCGCAGGACAAGGCACCCGGCTGGGTGATCCAGGCCAGCGACACACGCCAACTCAGCCTCACGGCGCTGGGGCCGGTGGCCGTGCCCGCCGAGAAATCCCTGCAGTTCTGGACCAAGGGCGAGGGCTGGAACGGCCCGGTGTCGCTGGGCCTGGTCAAGCCGGGGCAGACCATCACCATCCCGCTGGACAAGTTGCCGCCGCTGCAACCCAACCAGTTGTTTGAGCTGACCCTCGAGCCGGTGAACGGCTCGCCCATCGATAGACCCACTGGCCCGATCCAGTTCATTGGCCGTGCGGTGAAGGTGCTTTGATACCGGTGCGATAATCCAGTGAGATACCGGGAGAGACTGCTCCCCTTGCCCTTGCGGTAAGAAATCAGCGCCGAAGGAGCAACCGCCCCGGAAACTTTCAGGCAAAAGGACCGGTATCCACACCACACACATCTGAAGAGCAGCCGGGTTTCGTCACCCGGCTCACCGCAGGAGCAAGCGATTGGCAGCAAGCCAGCCGCGAATCTCTCAGGTCCAAAACAGAGGGGGCGATAGCCGCGCACGTTTGTTGCTATCCCCCTGTTGACGTTTTGGAAGTCTCATCATGAAAAAATTTGCCGGTAATTTTGCCGTTATAGGCGGCGGTATCACGGGCGTGACCACGGCCTACGCTTTGGCCAAACGCGGCTACACCGTCACCCTGTTCGAAAAACACCGCTACGCTGCCATGGAAACCTCGTTTGCCAATGGCGGGCAGTTTTCGGTGTCCAACGCCGAGGTCTGGAACCACTGGTCCACGGTGCTCAAGGGCGTGAAGTGGATGCTGCGCAGCGATGCGCCGCTGCTGGTCAACCCCAAGCCCAGCTGGCACAAGATGGCCTGGTTTGCCGAGTTCATCGCCGCCATCCCGCAGTACGAGAAAAACACCATCCAGACCACCCGCCTGGCCATGGCCGCGCGCCAGCACCTGGATGCCTGGGCCGCCGAGGAGGGCCTGGACTTTGACCATAAGCGCGAAGGCATCCTGCATATCTACCGCGACAAGGGCAACTTTGTGCACGCAGGCAAGGTCTCTAAGCTGCTGGCCCAGGGCGGGCTGGAGCGCCGCGCCGTCACCCCGCAAGAGATGCGCGCCATTGAACCCACGCTGGCGGGCGACTACTACGGCGGTTATTTCACCGAGAGCGATACCACCGGCGACATCCACAAATTCAGCACCGGCATGGCTGCTGCAGCTGAGCGCCTGGGCGTGCAAACCCGCTATGGCCATGCGATCCAGAGCGTCAAAAGCGACGGCAAGTCCGTCACCATCACCGCCCAGGACGGTGCTGATACCCACACCAGCGTGTTCGACGGCGTGGTGGTCTGCGCGGGCACGGCCAGCCGCGACATCGCAGCCCAACTGGGCGACCGGGTCAACATTTACCCGGTCAAGGGCTATTCCATCACCGTGAATCTGGACGACGCGCACAGCCAGGCATCGGCCCCCATGGTCAGCCTGCTGGACGACGAAACCAAGCTGGTCAGCAGCCGCCTGGGGTTGGGGCGCTTTCGGGTGGCGGGTACGGCCGAATTCAACGGCTACAACCGCGACATCCGGGCCGACCGCATCCGCCCGCTGGTGGAATGGGTGCAGCAATGCTTCCCCGGCGTGCGCACCGAGAGCGTGGTGCCCTGGGCCGGGCTGCGCCCCATGATGCCCAACCTGATGCCGCGTGTGGGCCCAGGCAAGCGGCCCGGCGTGTTCTACAACACCGGCCATGGGCACCTGGGCTTGACCTTGTCTGCCGTGACCGCCGACATGGTGGCGGCGATGGTGGGCAGTTCCATGCCGCATTGAGCGTCCGGCTTGGGCCCTGGTGAGGGTTTTGGCATTTTTTTGGACCTAGACCACCACCCGCATGCCCCGAAGCGGATACAGTCGGTTACACGGCAGGCATGCGCAACGCACCCACCACCGGATTGTCCGTTTGTCCATTTGCTGCGGGCTGAAAGGACGTTCATGCGTATCCCTGGAGTATTGGGCCCACTGGGTAAACGTCTGCTGACTGCCGCCATCCTGGCTTGCCTCGCCCATACAGCGGGTGCGGCAGATGGCTGCAAACAACTGGTCGCCACCGGCAACCCCGAATACCCGCCGTACCTGTGGCGCGACGGTGTCGATGGCAGTCGGCTGGTGGGGGCCAACGCCGATCTGGTGCAGATGGTGGCCAAAGAGATCGGCATCCCCATCGAGGTGCGTTACGTGGGTTCCTGGGCCCGGGTGCAGGAAGAGGCCCGGCTGGGCCGCATCGACCTGGTGGCCGGGGCGTTTTTTACAGTAGAGCGGCTGTCCTACATGGACTATGTGTACCCGCCGTTTCGCGACACCCGCTCGGTGGTGTGGGCGCGGCAGGTGGCTCCGCTGAAGTACCGGCAGTGGTCGGATTTAAAAAATCTCTCGGGCATGACGGTCATCAACAACAGCTTTGGCGAAGACTTCGACCGCTACGCCAAAAGAAACCTGAAGATCAACACCGTGCCCAGCCTGGAGCAGGCCTTCAAGATCCTGCAACTGGGCCGGGTGGACTACCTGGTCTACGAGGAAGACCCTGGCCTGGCCTATATCGCCAAATTTGCCATGGCAGGGCTGGTGCCCGCCAACCCCTCGGTCAGCAACGAAAGTCTGTACCTGACGCTCTCGCACAAATCCCCCTGCAACACCAGCGAAGTGCGCGCGGCATTGGCCAAGGCGATGTACAGCTTGGCCAAGCAAGGCGTGATGAAGAAAATGGTCGAGTCCAACATCCAACTCTGGCGAACCAAGTAAGCCAGTATTTATAAGAAATACGGCTCTCGTGTAGATCGCTTGCGCGATAGTAGCTATATTTTTAATAGTGTTGGTTGTACCCGGTTACCCGTGCGACCCCAGCGGCGTGCGGCTTCTTCAGGGGATTGGGGGGCTGTAAAGCTTCCCAACGGAGCCAGCAGCGCATCCAGGTCAGCCGCGTCAAACTTCAACCCGCCCTGGGCGTCAACGCCCAGTACGCTGTTGGCCAGCGCCAGTTTGCGGGCCTGAAGCTCCAGCATGCGTTCTTCGATACTGCCTTCCACCACCAGTTTGTAGACGAACACCGGCTGGTCCTGGCCGATGCGGTGGGCGCGGGCGGTGGCCTGTTCTTCCACGGCGGGGTTCCACCACGGGTCTAGGTGGATCACGGTGTCGGCGGCGGTGAGGTTCAGGCCCACGCCACCGGCCTTCAAACTCAGCAGCAGCACGGGCACCTCTTGCGCCTGGAAGCGCTGCACCACGCTGCCGCGCTCTTTGGGCGGGGTCTTGCCGGTGAGGCTTAGAAACGGCAGCTCCAGCAGGGTCAATTGCTCGGCCACCAGCGCCAGCAGTTCGGTGAACTGCGAAAACACCAGCACCCGCCGCCCCTCGGCCACCATCTCGGGCAGCATGTCGGCCAGCAGCGCCAGCTTGGCGCGCTCCATGGTTTTGGCGGGCTTCTTA
This sequence comes from uncultured Albidiferax sp., assembly GCA_963513125.1. GTDB lineage: Bacteria > Pseudomonadota > Gammaproteobacteria > Burkholderiales > Burkholderiaceae_C > Rhodoferax_B. The sequence goes on along the minus strand of CAUPPH010000004.1, from coordinate 387,820 downwards.
CCCTTGAGCAAATGCGGGTCGCAGCAGACCTGGCGTAGCTTGAGCAGGGCATCGAGGATGGTGACTTGGGCACCGTTAAAGCTTTGGCGCTCCAGCACGCGGCGCACCTGCAGGTCGGCGGCTGCGCGCACGCCTTCGTACAGCTCGCGCTGTTGGCCTTGAAGCTGTACGCGCTGGATGACTTCGGTGCGCGGCGGCAGTTCGCTGGCCACGTCTTGTTTGCGGCGGCGCAGGATGAAGGGGCGCACCCGCTGGGCCAGCAAGGCGGCGCGCAGGGTTTCGCCGTTTTCCTCGATGGGCTTGCGCCAGCGGGTGGCAAACTGCCGCGCATCGCCCAGAAAGCCGGGCATCAGCCAGTCGAATTGCGCCCACAGCTCGCCCAGGTGGTTTTCCAGCGGTGTGCCGGTCAGGCACAGGCTGTGGCGGGTTTGCAGGCGGCGCAGAGCGCGGGCGCTGCGGCTGCCCGCGTTTTTGACCATCTGCGCTTCGTCGAGGATGACCAGGTGGAAATGCTGCGCCGCCAGCGCATCCATGTCGCGCCACAGCAGCGGGTAGGTGGTCAGCACCAGGTCGTGCTGCGGCATCTGGCCAAACAAGGTCGCGCGGTCTGGCCCTTGCAGCGTCAGCAGGCGCAGGCCGGGGGCCATGCGGCAGGCCTCGGCCTGCCAGTTGAATATCAGCGAGGTGGGCAGCACCACCAGCGCGGGCAGGTCGAGTCGACCGGCCTGCTTTTCCACCAGCACATGGGCCAGGGCCTGCGCGGTTTTGCCCAGGCCCATGTCGTCGGCCAGGATGCCGCCCAGGCTGTGGGCGCGCAGGTACTGCAGCCAGGCCAGGCCTTCCAACTGGTAAGGGCGCAGCTGCACCTGCAGGCCCGCGGGCGCGGCCATGGGCTGCGGCGCGCCCAGGGCTTTGAGGCGTTTCGCCAGGCTGGCTAAGCCCAGATCGCCCTCCAACTGCCACGCGTTGTGCGGCCCCACGCGGTGCGCGTCCAGCAGCCCGGCGCGCAGAGCCTCCAGCCGCCGCGCTTCCCACGCACCCAGGCGCAGCAGGCCGTTGTTTTGGTGGCGCAGCGGGTCGGTGAGCAGATCGACCATCGCGCCGACGATGGCCTTTAGCGGTGCCGCCGGTGCGTCAATGCGCCTGCCGCCGGGCGCGCGCAGGCTGATCACCGCTTGGTCGTCAATGGCGGCGATCTGGTCTGCGTGCAGCCAGCGGCTGTCGCGCTGCAGCAGGTTGGCCAGCATGGGGGCCAGGTCCAGGGTTTCGCCGTCGATCTCGATACCCAGACTCAGCAGCCACGCGCCTTCGCGCTCGGGCAGGCGCAGCTTTTGCACCCCGCGCGCGGGTTTTACCAGTGGCTCGACCAGTTCTTTGGACGCGATCTCGCCGGTGTCGGGGTGGACCAAAAGCTTCCAGCGCTGCACCGGCACGCTTTCATGCGCAAAGCCGGGTTGCACGGCCACCGCCCAGCCCTGGGCCTGCAGGCGCGGCACCTGCTCGGCCCAGAAGTCGCCAAAAAAAGCTTCTTGCGCCAGTGTCCACACGGGGCCCAGGTCGGGCCGATCGTCGCGGCTGCGCCACTGGAAGCTGTGCGCGGCCACCGGCACCAGGCCCATCTCCCACACCCGGTCGATGGCATCGGCCTCGGCTGCCAGGTCGCGCTGCATCCGCACCACCGGGCCGCCGGTGTCGAACAGCTCCTGCACCGCGGCGGGGCGGTTGTTGAGGATGGAGGTGGGCGCTGGGCTGGTCCAGCGCTGACCACCGTCGGTGCGGTAGGTCCAATCGATCTGCGCCAGCGTCACGCTGTCGCCGCGCGGGCCCAGCTTGCCCAGCGGTTTGAGCCCCAGCAGCCCGTCGCCCCGGCCCAGGGTGAGCAGGGTGATGCGCGGGCGGAAGTGGCCGGGGACGGTGCCGGGGTCGGCCTCTGTTTCGGGAAGTGCGGGGGCCGCTTCAAGTAGGCTGTCTTGCCGCAGCAAAGCCATCACCCGCGCCGCATCGGCATCGGCCAGGGTGGGCAAGCCTTTCAGCGTCGCCGCGTCGGCCTGCTTGCGCAGCGCATCGACCCAGGCGGCGATGGCGTGGCTGGGTGGGGGCGGTGCGCTGGGTCGTGGCATGGTGGAATTGTGCCGCGTGCTGGCCGCGCCGAACGCGCGTTGGCAGCCAGGGGGGCTGCGCCCATGGTGGTTAGAATCCAAGGCTGCTACCCATAGCTCAGTTGGATAGAGCATCAGCCTTCTAAGCTGAGGGTCACAGGTTCTTTTTACGGGTTCTTCGAGTTGCATATTTGGGCTGACCCAAAGATGGATGTTGGCGTTGATTTCTCCATTCCTAGAGTCACTTTAGTGGCGGCGTTTACGTTCAACCTATCGAAGTGCACATTTATCATCTGGTTGTCTGGATTCCGAAAGACTGGCTGAAGGTCACTTTCATATGAACTCTCGATTCGGCGACCAAACGATTTTTGCTTTAAAGCTAAGACGTGGACACGCGCATCGTAGAATCTAGGGCTATCTGCCCGTCGTTCAACGGATAGGACATCGCTCTTCTAAAGCGACTATGGGGGTTCGATTCCCTCCGGGCGGACCATCTATAGCAATTGAGTTCCCGAGGAAATCCGTTCACTTCGACTACAGCACCGATGAGCGGAAGAAATTGTGGCTGATTCGTGGGTATTTAGAAATCAAGGGTAGGCATCGGCATAAAAGGGGGTTATTCGAGTTGTTTGCCTTCGTGAAGAACTCTCTGTCCACGGGGAATCGTCCCAGACTCGCACCGTCAGGCAGCGAACTCTCTCCTCTGAAAGTTTGGAGTCATCCAAAAGGCTCTGCAACGCGCGAAGTAATACTTAAAACGAGCCTCCAAGGCTCGTCCCGCTAGGTCGCTTGCGTCATCTCAAATAGCCTTGCTACAGGCACAGACAGCACATCAGCAAGTTTTTGAACGTTATCGACCGTCGGGTTCGTAACTTGTCGTTCCACTTGGCTTAGGTAGGTCCGATGAAAACCAGCCATCTCCGCCAACTTCTCCTGTGAGACCCCCATTCTTAACCTTAGCGCCTGAACATTAAGGGCCAGCAGGGTGCGAGCACTTGGAACATCCTCTTTTTGTGTCATCCCCCGAGAATGCCAAGTGGTCGGTTAAAAATCTACAGCCCACTAATCTACCCCTTATTAATCTACTGTTTATACATCTACAATTCACATGCAACGCGCATGCGTACCTCGTGCCTTTTTCTATAGATTGCTAGGCAAGCCGAGGGGCTAGCGTCCGTGAAAGCATTCAGATGGAAATTCGGTGATGGATAGCGAAATACAAACAGTTTTTGAGCACAAGCTAGATAAAGCGCAACCGCTTGGACGGGTGTTCTGACAATCTCATACATACAGACCCGCACGAGGGAATTGACACGCCCACCGTTCAAGCTGAACTTACTCGAAAACTGCGGGAGATGTGTACATGAAGCCTTGGCGCGATGCAATCACGTTCCGTCAGCATCGGCAGCCGTACCTGCCGGACACATGTTGTGCGTGTCAGAAAGAGGTGAAACAGGTCTTTGGGTACGTTGAGGGAGAGTCAGACGATGAGGACCTACGGTTTGGGCTTCACGAACTAGCTTTCACGGCGGCGAGGCTGTCCCAGGACTTGGAACAGATTCAAAGGGTGGCCTCAAACGAAGAGCTTCGCGCCCTAGGCCTAAATCCAATCGGACGGAAAAACGTTATCAATGGCAAGCCGACGAAATGGCCACACTGCAATCTATGCATCCACTGTCGTGCTCCGCAGAACAACTTCCACCTAGGAGAGAAGTTGCGTGCAGACATGCATGGACCGGCTTCACGCTCGGAAGCCGCTGAACGTGAGGATTGGAACGAAGAGCACAGTTCCGTCTACCGAAATGCCCTTGCAACCATTCCTCGGGTTGTGCTGGGAGAGGGCTACTGGGAACTTAAGGGGTCGTAGCCGGCTTCCCATAGATTCCCGACCGCTTTTAAGCGAACCCAGGCATGAAGCTCATGCCCCAATGGGCTACCGCGTTCAACGTATCATGCTTGTAACGAACTCGGGTTCGACACTGTATGCGTAACTGTCGGACCGCCACGCGTGGTTGGTTTCGTTCTAAAGCAAAAAATTAATTGACCAAGTATGGCTTCGCCCAAAACGCACGCTGACAAGACCAACGCCGCGGACAAAAGCATAGGTTTTGATTATCAGTATTATTATTTTCTCCTCAAGGCGCTTAATCTCAAAGTTAACCAGTCAGTCGGTCTTGAGGTAAAGGATGACGTCCATACTGAAATTAACCAGTCGATAAATATCTTCTACCAACTTAAACATACCACCCAGACTGCTGCAGATGGGACGCCTGTTGCTCTCACAAGACTTGATAAAGACTTGTGGAAGACGCTTTATAACTGGGCCATGGTAATTAGCGATGAGGCATCCGGACGGAAAGAAATCAGCGCGCAGCTCGATTTCACAAGAAGGTCAGAGTTTCACTTAGTTGCAAACAAAAAGAGAAGCTTCACGAACTCGGTATTGGTTGCAATAGAGCAACTGCAATCGCACAAAATTGATATCAGGGAAGCGAAAACCGAGCTCGAGGACGCCAAGAACTCAACGTTGGATGATGACATTAAGAAGTATATCGAGAAGGTGCTCGCACTTGATACGGCTGTTCTAGAAAACTACCTTCGTCAAATCCAATTCGAACTTGAAGTCGATAACATCGTAGACCTCGTTCGGCAGGCCGTCCACGAATTTCATGTTGACAAAGAAAAAATTCAATCGGTTCTCCACAGTATCGATTCGAATTTGCGGGAGTACGTGTTCAACACCGTGAAGAGCGGGAAGCCGGTTACTCTCACATTTGAAGAATTTCATGCCAGAGTCAGGAGGTTTATACAGGATGCTAGAAGTACGAAACTAACGGTCAAAGCATTTACGCCAGCGCTGCCGCCTGACTTATTCACGCAAGTTTTCATTAAACGCTTGGTTGAAATCAATGCCATTTTGCCCGGCGATGTCGAGTGGGCTGCCGAACTCACTGTATTTAAATTGCAGCTTGCACTTCACATCGAGGAGTGGGAGAAGACAGGGGAAGTAACGAGCAGAGATATCGCAGAATTACACGACGAAGTCAGAACGGCTTGGAAAAATAAGTTCCGCCTCAAATACGTTGGTTGCGCAGAAAGTGATATTGAGAGAATTGGCCGTGAACTATTAAACGAGATGCTCGCTTCAAAGTATGCGCTTAGTGATGATGTGCTTACGCTGCCCCATAGCAACGGTGAAATTTACCACCTGTCTGACCTTGGCCGTATCGGTTGGCACAAGCAATGGGATACGAAATGACGACAGAAATCGTTGACTCTGCGGAACCTAATAGCGAATCGATTGAGGGAAGCTCGAAGTTCAATAATTTCGCAATTGGCGCTGCTGGGCTCATGGCGGTGCTTGAGGAAACTAACGAGCTATCTGTGGCTAAATCTCTCCTTGTAATGCCGCTCATAATGCATGATGCGACAGTGAGATTTCTTGGAAAAACCAATATACGAGCGCGTGAAGTGACGGCAATCGTTAGCCTCCGGCCAGACCTGTTCTTAAACTTCAACTCTAGGTATCTTTCCAGCTTGACCTCGTCTGTCAATGCAATTCAATTTCTTGTTGAAACTGGATACATTCAGTTTGAAGAAGTATTGCAGCTAAAAAACAAACTTGAGTTTTCGGAAAATATTGGTGCCAGGGCCATTCGAATAAAGAAGGCCTCCAAGAATATTGCAGCGCTTCTCTCTTCCTCCGAGGAAGAGCTATATCTAAATTTGAGGGTTGAGCTTTGAAATTCGCCATCGACACAATTACGCTTTGGTCGAAAGATAATGAAATGCGACAACTGCATTTCAAACGAGACAAAATTAATGTTCTAACCGGGGGGAGTCATAGAGGGAAAAGTGCCATCCTTGACATCTTTGACTACTGCTTTCTGGGAAGCAAACACAAAATTCCAAATAGCATCATCAATGAAAATACATCTTGGTATGGCATAACTTTCGCCATTAACTCTAAGCAGTTCAGCATTGCACGAAAGAGCCCAGACGGTAATGCGGTATCGGATGATGTTTACTTTTCTTCTGTGGGCGAGATTCCACGCCTTCCTAGAGCGACCATCAATATCGATGAACTGAAGCGCATACTTGAAGCCGAATTTAAAATTGACGAAGCCATAAAGCTTGCTTATGGAGGAGGCTCTGTACGTGCGGGTTCCAAGGTGTCGTTTCGATACTTCTTCCTTTTTAATACAATTTCCGAGGATATTATTACAAGCCGCGATACGTTTTTCGACAAGCAGTCGGAAGATAGATATCGCGAAGCTTTGCCAAGGATATTTGACTTGGCGATGGGAATCGATACTCTCCAAAATATAGCCAATCGTGAAAAACGCGAGAGGCTTGAACGACAATTGGCCAAAGAGGAGAGAAAAGTCAACCGGTTGGAAAAAGGTCGCTCAGATTTTGATGACGAATTAAAGGGGCTGGCGGCGAGGGCAGCCACGTATGGTCTACCGAACGTTTCAGAAAATAAACTTTCCGCCAGTGCACTCAAACTCGCACTGAGAGATGCCAGCACCTTAAGCGATACGGATACTCTGCATGAATATTCGAATGTGAGTGCCGCCATCTTCGCTGTCGACAGACGCTTGAGAAAATTGCGGCTTTTCTCGTCTGAGGTCTCTAGATATAGAGATTCAAATAAGGAGACCTACGATAGCCTAATACCAATCACGGAAATATTGGCGCAGTCTCAATTTATAGTTAAATCAGAGATTTTTGATGAGCTTATTTCCAGCATCAAGGCGGATTTAGCTGATATAAAAAAGGCCACGTCAAAAAATCAACCGGTGGAAGGCCAAGTTCGGGCAATACAAAGTTCACTGCTAAAAGAGCGTGACAAGCTTGTTGAACGTCAAAAAAGTCTTCCCGCCGCGCCCGAATCTTTTGAAACAGAAAAAGAGAAATGGCTTTTCATTGGAGAAACTTTAGGTCGTTTGGAAGCATTTTTTCCAGCTAACGCCACCGAAGAAGTCTCTCCAGCATCCAACTTAGATGGATTGCAAGAGCAAATTGATGGGCTTACCGTCGATAACGTTCAAACGAAAAGAGATACAGTTCTATCGCTCATCAATGAAATTGCCGCTCAACTTTTGAAGAAAACGAAAAATGCACTCGATAATTATGCTGACTGGCATCCTGAGTTCGTTTATGTCGAAAAACGACTGCGACTGCGAAAGCCTCTTTCAAGTTTGATTGAAAATGTTGGTAGTAGCTCGAACCACATGTTCATGCATCTGCTCCATTTTCTCTCTTTACATGAAGCGGCTATTGTCGAAAAGTCACCGTTCATTCCCGCGTTCCTAATAATAGACCAGCCTAGTCGCCCGTACTACCCTCCGGAACGTCCAAAAGACGAAGTCCAGCTCGTAAGCGAGGAACACGCGCTTGTCCGCATAGCATTTGAGCTTTTAAATGACTTCGTGGACGACATGAAGGATAGGCACGCACAGGATTTTCAAATCATTGTTTTTGAACACGTAACTCCGGACGCTTTCGAAGGCCTCAATAATATTAATGTTTTGCCGGAATTCCGCGGTACAGAGCGGCTAATTCCTGAGTCATGGTATTCAAAGTAGAAACGAATATATCCGTTGGTTAATCGACTCGAAGCGACTAACCAGAATCCAACGCGCCCGGCACAAGACCTCAAGTAAACAAGCACTTCGAGGAAACCTCAAAGAATGGTTCGTGTTCACGTGGGCGTCAGTTAGTGCGTCGTTCATACGCGGGCTACCGGCGGATGTACATGCTCTGCTCTCGAGCTCGAGATACCCTGATTCTTGTCAACGGGCCGGTGACCCTGTCTGCGGCACAATTGGCAGCCTTGCCCCCTCCGCCTCTCAATGGAGGCGAGTTGTAGTGCCAGTCGTCGGAAATAGAATTTTGGACCGTGCTCTGTTATACACAGCGGTCACGCGGGCGGAGGCCCAGGTAATACTGTTGGGCGATGCGGAGGCTGCAAGAAATGCGGTAGAGGGATTGCCACGCAGTAGCCTACGTGATGTGGCCCTGGATTTAACTCTGTCCCGTTTGTTGGACGAGCGCGCCAAGGGCGATGCCGCTTAGCCACAATTAGCCTCTGTGTATGTATGCATCGAACTTGGAATCCCTAGTGAGTGGATTCTTAAATATGCGATTGACTGCGCATTTAAAATGAGAGCTAGGAAGTGATTGCGCCTTGGGTGAACTCACTCACATCATGTTTTTTTTAGAGGGTTCTACCTGGGATAATGGTTCGATCCCTGTTGGGTAGACCACAACGTGCACATGGCAATCGCATTGATTAGCCAGTTAGTTCAGGCATCAATAAGTCCTCCGTGCTCATTTCATCAGCGTAGGTGGCTATTTATTTTGTAGCAAAAAACTTTGCGCTATTCGGGTTGTCAACCACCGTCAGCCCCTCCAAAGAAAGCAGGCGCGCATGCTCAAGCGCATCAAAAACTGGGTGGGACGGGCGACCAGCCTGGGACGTAGCCAAGCCGATCTGGAGGCCTTCAGTGGCTGGGCAGATTCGCAGGGGCTGGCGTTTGACCGCCTGGACGATGCCGGTGGCTTTGCCGTGATTGGCGCGGTAGGAGGGCGGCCCTGGCGGCTGGAGCGCAGCCCGGCGGGTCGGGACTTTATCGTCGGTGCGGAGCTGCGCGCCCGGGCCGAGCTGGGTTTGCCCGAGAACCTGGCCATTATGCTGATCAACCGTCCGCTCAAGGAATCGCTGGAAAAGCGTGCCTACGAGCAGGCGACCCACGGTGTGCAAACCACGGTGGACGTGGATCTGCCCGAAGAAGCCCGCTGGCTGGCTTTATACGACCAGGTAGGCTGGAGCACTGCGCCGATAGAGTTTTGGGACCACTACGCCCTGGTGGCCGACAACCGCCTCCAGGCCCAGCAGTGGCTGGACGGCCCGTTGATGGATTTGCTGCAAGCCTGGCCGACCAGTGCGGTGCAGCAGTCCACGCCCTTCATCCTGCAGGTGCAGCGCGGGCGCGTCTATCTGCGCATGGAGTACCCGCAGACCGATGTGCCGACGCTGCGACATGCGGTGGCGGTGTTCACCCAGGCCTGCGTCTCGGCCCAGTTGTTGGATAACGGCTGAGTTTCAACCTGCTCAGTGGTCCGCATCCACGATGCGCAGCAAGGCCGTGCGGTCGCGGATCATCAGGCCGGCGGTTTCAATGGCAATTACATCGTCGCGTTCCATGGCCTTGAGCTCCTGGTTGACGCGCTGGCGCGATGCGCCCAGCAACTGCGCCAGTTCCTCCTGGGCCAGCTGCAGGCTGATGCGGATTTCGTTGGCATTGGCCAGGTTGGGGATGCCGTAACTGCGCGCCAGATGCAGCAGTTGCTTGGCCAGCCGGGCCCGCAACGGCAGGGTGTTCAGGTCTTCGACCAGGCCAAACAACTGGCGGATGCGCCGGGCCTGGAGGCGCAGCATGGCCTCGTACAGCTCGGTATGCGTGGCCAGAATCTTTTTGAAGTCGGCCTTGGCAACGCACAGCAGGGTGGTTTCGCCGTGGGCGTAGGCATCGTGGGTGCGGCGGTCCCCGTCAAAAATGGCAATGTCACCAAACCAGGTGCCGGGCTCCATATAGGTCAGGGTGATTTGCTTGCCGGAGAGAGAGGTGGAGCTCACCCGCACTGCGCCTCGGGCACAGGCCACCCATTCCTCGGGCGGCTCGCCACGGGCGGCGATCAGGCCGTTGTCCTGGTAGCGTTTGACATAGGCACAGCGCAGGATGTCGTGCCGCAACGATGGCGAAAGGGATGCAAACCAGTGCCCTGCATTGATGGCGGCGCGTTCTTCAATGGTCAGGATGGGTTCGTCCATGGGCTGTCTCTGGTGGGGCTGGTTAACCGCACATTGTCATGCCATGGTCATGTGCGCGACGCACAAACTCACAAAATTTGTCGCCTGGGTGTCTGGCGGGGCCCATGCCTGCGTTTTCTGGGCCTGTGACTTCGCACCCACAATCCCTGCAGATGGCCCGATAATTGCCGCTGTTTAAACGATCACATGCTGAAATCCAATGGTATGGTGTGTCTAAATCCCCTCCAAACGTAAAAAATTGCAGTGAAACTACGCAACACCCTTCTTGGCTCCACCCTGTTGGTTGCCGCATTTGGTAGCTCAGCCTTGTCTCTCGGACGTGCCAGGGGCGCAGTGGTGTTGGGCCAGCCGCTAGACCTGGCGGTCGATGTCCGGCTCGATTCCGCCGACGACAACGCCAGTGCCTGTTTCGAAGCCGACGTGTTCCATGGCGACGGGCAGGTCGCCTCCAACCGTGTGCGGGTCATCGTGGTGTCCGGTGGGCAAGGGCAGGATGCCGTGGTGCGGATACGCTCCTCGGCCGTGGTGGATGAGCCTATCGTGGGCGTGGTGCTGCGCTCCGTGTGCAGCCAGAAAGCTTCGCGTCGCTACGATTTCCTCACCGACTTCCCCGTGGAGACGCATGCGGCGGCGGTGCCCACCATCATTCCCGCCACCGTTACCGCCTCCAGTGCAGCCCCGTCGCCGGTGATGGATGCCCCCACGGCCGCCCCGGCCCCGGCGCCCATTGCTGCGCCGCGCTCTGCACCCATCCGCGGCGCCGATCCTGTGCCGGTAGTGCGTGCGCCCCGGCCAGCCCCGGTGTCCAAGCCCATTCTGGCCAAGGAACCCAAGGTAGTCGCGCCGAAGCCGGTGGTACCTAAGGCCGAACCCAAGATAGAACCCAAGGCCGAACCCAAGGCGGAAGTGCCGGACAACAAACCCCGTCTGAAGCTGGAGTCGCCCGAGACCCCGGACGAGCGGCTGGTCCAGCTCAAACCCGCCAGCGATGTGGTCCTGACCCCCTCCGACGACCCGCAAAAGCGAGAAGCCGCCGCCGCCGTCTGGCGCGAGCTGAACCACCTGCCGGTGGAGAACCCCCAGGAAAAGCAGCGCCTGCTGGCCCTGGAGGCCGAGTCCAAAACCCTCAAGGCCTTGCTGGCCAAAAACGAAGCCGACTTCAAACAGCGCCTGGACCGGCTTGAGAGCAACCGCTACGACGAAAACTTCGTCTACAGCCTGCTGGGCTTGCTGCTGGCCGCCATAGCCGCTGCCGCTTTCTTCTGGAACCGCGCCCGCCAGCGTCTGGCCTCGGCCTCCACAGACTGGTCGCACCATGGCGAACCCACTGCCGAAGAGCTCCGTGCCCCGCCCATGAGCCGCCCGGCACCGCTAGGGTCGCAGCTGCCGCCCAACACCTTGCCCGGTCCCAACCACGATGCCGACGTGGACGAGTCGCTGTTTGAAGACCTGAAGAAGCTGACGGCCGCGACCCTGCCCGTCCAGCCGGTCGTGCCCGCACCGCGTTCTGCAGTCACTGCCATGCCAGCACGCAGCATCTATCCGGAAGATTTTCTGGACGTGCAGCAGCATGCCGACTTCTTCGTCTCTCTGGGCCAGTACGACCAGGCGATCGACGTGCTGAAAAAGAGCATCCACGACACGGCCGAATCCAGCCCACTGGCCCATCTGGATCTGCTCAAGATTTACCACACGCTGGGCCGCCAGGCGGAATACCAGCAGCAGCGAGATGCCTTCAACCGCATCTTCAACAGCCAGATTCCCGCGTTTGGGGCGTTCACCCAAGAGGGCCAGACGCTGGAGGGTTACCCCGCAGTGCTGCGCACTATCGAAAGCCAATGGGGTACGCCCAAGGTGCTGGATGCCATCGAAGCCTGCTTGTTCCGCGACACCGCTGAGGGCAAGCCTTTCGATCTGGCTGCCTACCGTGAGCTGCTGCTGCTCTACGCGATGGCCCAGGGCACCGTGCGCCAGGCGGACGGCTCTATGCAGGGAGCCATGTCCCGGGCCCGCACCGCACGCGCCAGCCGCCCCCAGGAGCTGGAGCTGGATATTTCGCAACCCGTACCGTTGGAAGCCTCGGCCCCGCGCGAGACCTCGTTCACCCAGCCGATGCTGCTGATGTCGGAAATGGCCCCGCTGGAAGCCCAGGACACCCATCCCGAGCCACTGGCTCCCGCGCACCGTCCGCCGTTGGACCTGGATCTGGACCTGAACCTGGACTTTTCTAACTCCGAGTTGATGGCCATGCAGGAACTGCCCACCGTGCCAGCGGTGAATACTTCCGCCCCTTCACCTGCACCTACACCGGCTCCTCTGGACCTGGATTTCGACCTGGACCTGGACCTGGGGTTGCCCGGCCCGGTACCCGCTCCAGTGGCACCACCGGTGATTCCGGTGGTCGACAGCAACATGCTGGAGTTTGATCTGTTCGATCCCAGCATCGAGGCCAAGATTTCACCGAAGAAAAACTGAGCTGGAAAACCCCATAAAAAGAGGCCAAAAAACCATAGGTTTTTTGGCCTCTTTTGCATGCACGATGGGCGCGAGCAGCTATCAAATTATTTTCAAATATGAGAGCGCTGGGCTTTTGGGGTCAACGCCGTACCTGTAGAGCACCGGGGTTGATGATGTTGGTCGGCGTGCCCTGGATGAAGTTCAGCACGTTGTCAAACGCCGCATTGAAGTAGAGCTCGTAGCTGTTTTGCTCCACATAGCCGATGTGCGGGGTGCAGATGCAGTTCTCCAGCCGCAGCAGGGCGTGACCTTGCAGGATGGGCTCGCTCTCGAACACGTCGATGGCGGCCATGCCGGGATGGCCGCGGTTCAGGCCGGCCAGCAGCGCGTCCGGCTCGATCAACTCGGCCCGCGAGGTGTTGACAAGCAACGACGTGGGCTTCATGCGCGACAGGTCTTCCAGCGTGACGATGCCGCGGGTTTCCTCGTTCAGCCGCAAGTGCAGCGACAGCACGTCGGACTGCGCAAACAGGGCTTCCTTGCTGTCCACCACCTCCACCCCGTCGGCCAGCGCCCGGGTGCGCGAGGTTTCACGGCCCCAGACCAGCACCTTCATGCCAAAGGCGCGGGCGTAGGTGGTGACGATCTGGCCGATGCGGCCATAGCCCCAGATACCCATGGTCTTGCCCTTGAGCACGGTGCCCATGCCGAAGTTGGGCGGCATGGATGCGGTTTTCATGCCCGACTGCTGCCAGACCCCGTGCTTGAGGTTGCTGATGTACTGCGGCAAGCGCCGGGACGCGGCCAAAATCAGCGCCCAGGTCAGCTCGGCCGGGGCGGTGGGCGAGCCCACGCCCTCGGCCACCGCAATGCCGCGCTCGGTGCAGGCGGTGACATCCACATGGGCCCCGATGCGCCCCGTCTGGGCGATCATTTTCAGGCGCGGCAGCTTTTCGATCACCGCGCGGTTGAGCTGGGTGCGCTCGCGGATCAGCACGATGATGTCAGCATCCTTGAGCCGCACCGACAACTGGCCCAGGCCCTTGACGGTGTTGGTGTAGACCTTGGCGGCGTAGGGTTCCAGCTTGGTGGCGCAGTCGAGTTTGCGCACGGCATCTTGGTAGTCGTCGAGGATCACAATGTTCATCCCCTGATTGTGCCTTGGTGCTAGCGATTACTCTGCCACCACTGTGCAATGGCGTGCAGGCCACAGGGCTGTCTCCGCCCTCGGCGTGTTGGGCTTTATTGCAGCAAGGTGCTGCTGCGTGCTTATTGCAGCAAGGTACTGCTGCGTGCCGTGGATTCCAGCGCGGCCAGGCGGTCCAGTTCGGCGCAGACATCGGCCATGCGGCCCGAGATGCGCATGCGTCCAGCGCTGGCGGTGGACTGGGGCGTATCGATGACCCGCAGCACCCGTACCGGGCGGCGCGGGGCGGCGGGCGGTGGGGTGCTACAGCCGGGACGGGCTGCCCAGGCGGGGGCTGGGTTGGGCCGGTTGTTGCAGCCCGGTGCCCAGGCGGTGGCAGGGCGCGCTGCCTGGGCCGTGCGGGCGGTGTGTGGGGTGGGCGCACTGGCGGTAAGCCAGCCTACCCAGCCCATCAGGCCCTGGAACGAACCCCGTAAACCCATTGACGAAAATGATGCGATACCCATAGGACCTCCCCAACAAGCGGTGTTGAATACGGACGAAACGGTGGCTATTAACCTGGATTTACGCGAATGAACGCGGGTAGTGCGTGCTGCGGGGCGCTCCCGCAGGCTGCTGCGCTTTACATGAACTTACGTTTGCGTAAGGGTGTAGAGGCGTGGAGCCTTGGCGGGGCCGGGGCTACATCAGCAAGGTGTTGCGGATGAGCCCGACCGCCAGGCCTTCGATGGCGAAGCTTTCTTCCGGATCAACCACGATGGTGGGGTAGTCGGGGTTTTCGGGCAGCAGCTCGATGAGGTTTTTGGTGCGGCGGTAGCGTTTGACGGTGACATCGTCGCCCAGGCGGGCCACCACGATCTGGCCGTTTTTTGCATCGGTGGCGGATTGCACGGCCAGCAGGTCACCGTCGAGGATGCCGATGTCGCGCATGGACATGCCGCGCACCTTGAGCAGGTAGTCGGGCTTGTGGCGGAACATGCTGGCTTCGACGTGGTAGGTTTGGTCCACATGTTCCTGCGCCAAAATCGGGGAGCCTGCAGCCACCCGGCCAATCAGGGGCAGGGCCAGCTGGCTGATCACGTTGTGCAGGCGCGATTCGTTGATGGAGCGCAGGGTGTCGCTTTTGAGGCGGATGCCGCGCGAGGTGCCGCTGACCAGCTCGATCGCACCTTTGCGGGCCAGGGCTTGCAGGTGCTCTTCGGCGGCGTTGGCCGACTTGAAGCCCAGTGTGTTGGCGATTTCGGCCCGGGTGGGGGGGGCGCCGGTACGGGCGATGGCGGACTGGATCAGCTCCAGAATCTGCTGTTGGCGGGCGGTGAGTTTGGCGGGGAAAAGTGGCAGGTGGGGCAGATCCATCGGAGGCTCCTAGGCGGAAACAAAGTAGTTGGCTGTTTTAATATCCAGTGACTGTATTTTTAACCAGTTTTTGAAAGTTTGCAAGCATGGCCGTGAATTCAAGTTCTTCCAGGATCGTGGTGTTGGGCACGGGCGGCACGATTGCAGGCCGCGCCAGCCGCGCGGGCGACAACCTGGGCTATGCGGCTGGCGAAGTGGGGGTGGCGCAGCTGCTGGAGTCGCTAGGGGGCTTTGCTGCGGCGATAGACCTGGTGGCCGAGCAGGTGGCGCAGGTGGACAGCAAGGACATGGGCTTTGCGCTGTGGCAACTGCTGGCGCAGCGCTGCGACCACTGGCTGGCGCAGGCCGACGTGGCGGGCATTGTCATTACCCACGGCACCGACACGCTGGAGGAAACCGCGTACTTTTTGCAGGCCGTGCTGGACCCGGTCAAACCGGTGGTGCTGACCTGCGCCATGCGTCCGGCCACGGCCCTGGTGCCCGACGGGCCGCAGAACCTGCTGGATGCCGTGGCGGTGGCGGCCACGCCCGGCGCACGCGGCGTGGTGGCGGTATGCGCGGGCAACATCCACAGCGCGCGCGACGTGCAAAAGGTGCACAGCTACAAGGTGGATGCGTTTGCCTCGGGCGACGCGGGGCTGGTCGGACTGGTGGAAGAGGGGCGGGTGCGCCTGCTGCGGCCCTGGCCGTTCACGGGTGATTTTTGTGAAGGAAATCGACCTTCCGCGCTTACTCCATCGGCGCAGGTAGCTATCAAAAGTGTAGTTTTGGGTGGCGTGCCTGCCAGTGCCTGGCCGCGGGTGGAGATCGTGCTGAACTACGCCGGGGCCAGCGGCCTGCTGGTAGACGCGCTGGTGGCCCAGGGGGTGCAGGGGGTGGTGGTGGCTGGCACGGGCAACGGTACGCTGCATGTGGAGCTGCAAGCGGCCTTGCTGCGGGCCATGGCGCAAGGGGTGCGGGTGGTGCGGTCCACGCGCTGTGTGTTTGGCCGGGTGCAGGGATTGGGGTCGGACGCGATTCCCGATGCGCAGGGCTTGTCGCCGGTCAAGGCGCGGATTGCCTTGTTGCTGGAGTTGTTAGCACCGCAGACGTAAAAAAGCCGCCTGGCATCACGCCGGGCGGCTTTTCAGAGAAGGTGGCGCTCAGGCAGCCAGTGCAGCAAAGGCCCGGGATGTGATTTCATCGACGCTGCCGGTGCCGCTGATGGCGCGGTACTTGGGGGCGGCGTTGGGTTCATTACGGGCCCAGCTGGAGTAGTAATCGACCAGAGGGCGGGTCTGGGCGCTGTACACCTCCAGGCGCTTGCGCACGGTTTCTTCCTGGTCGTCGGGGCGTTGCACCAGCGGTTCGCCGGTCAGGTCGTCTTGGCCTTCGACCTTGGGCGGGTTGAACTTGACGTGGTAGGTGCGGCCCGAGGCGGGGTGCGAGCGGCGACCGCTCATGCGTTCGATGATGGCCTCGAAGGGCACGTCGATCTCCAGCACGTAGTCGAGCTTGACCCCGGCGGCCTTCATCGCGTCTGCCTGGGGCAGGGTGCGGGGGAAGCCGTCGAACAGGCAGCCATTGGCGCAGTCGGGTTGGGTCAGGCGTTCCTTGACCAAGTTGATGATCAGGTCGTCGCTGACCAGACCGCCGGACTTCATCACCGCATCGGCTTGCAGGCCCAGCGGCGTACCGGCCTTGACGGCTGCGCGCAGCATGTCACCGGTAGAGATTTGCGGGATGCCGTACTTCTGGCAGATAAAAGTGGCTTGCGTGCCTTTGCCGGCACCGGGTGCACCCAACAAAATCAGTCTCATGGAAAAGTCCTCGAAGTGTTTAAAACTGCGCGGCGTTGCTGGCCCACATGTGTTAGCCGCAACGCTTCATTGCGCGTGAGGATACCAGAGGCTTTAGTACAGTTTGCTTACACGTTCCAGGTCTTCGGGCGTGTCCACACCTGCACCCGGTGCATGCGCGCTTGTGTGCACCGCGATGCGGTAGCCGTGCCATTGGGCGCGTAGCTGTTCCAGCGCTTCGCTGACCTCGATCGGCGCTTGGGCCAGGGTGGGAAACAGGCGCAAAAACCCGGCGCGGTAGGCGTAAATACCGATGTGGCGCAGCGGGGCCGGGCTGGGCAGGCTTTGGAAGCTTTTGTCGGCCGTGGCCCCATCGCGCCACCAGGGAATGGGTGCGCGGCTGAAGTACAGGGCGTGCTGTTGCGCGTCCAGCACCACTTTGACGACGTTGGGGTTGGTGAAGTCGGCTAGGCTGGCGATGGCGTGGGCGGCGGTGGCCATGCTGGCGCTAGGGCGCTGCTCCAGCAGGGTGGCCACGTCGTTGATCAGCGCGGGGTCGATCAGCGGCTCGTCGCCTTGCACGTTGACCACCAGGTCGTCGCCGTCCAGCCCCAGCAGGGTACAGGCCTCGGCCAGGCGGTCGCTGCCGGAGGGGTGGTCTGCGCGGGTCAGAACGGCCTCGATGCCGTGGGCGGCGCAGGCTTCCAGGATGGCTGCACTGTCGGTGACCACCACGGTGCGCTGGGCTTGGGACAGGCGGGCGCGCTGGGCGGTGCGGACCACCATGGGCACGCCGCCCAGCAATGCCAGCGGTTTGTTGGGCAGGCGGGTGGAGGCCAGCCGGGCGGGGATCAGGACGGTGAAGTTCATGGGTTTACAGACCGAGTTCTTCGTCGTTGAGCGTGCGGGCTTCGTTCTCCAGCAGCACCGGGATGCCGTCGCGCACCGGATAGGCCAGGCGGGCGCTGCGCGAGGTCAGCTCTTGGCGTTCGCGGTCGTATTGCAGCGGGCCCTTGGTCACGGGGCAGACCAGCAGTTCCAGAAGTTTGCTATCCATGGGGAATTTTCAATCGAGGTGGGATGTGGATGATAGCCAGGGATTGACGCGCTGGTCCAGGGCGGCCCAGAAGCCTGCGTCTATCGCCAACACCAGGGGCACGGCCAGTGCGGTGGGCTGGTGTAGCCAGAGTTTGGTGGCATCTTTTTCGGTGCAAATAACGATCTTGTGCTTATCCGATGGTCGCGACCAGCTATCAAAATTGTAGTGGTCAGGCAAGGCCCGGGTTTCTGCCAGCGTGAGGCCTGCGGTGCGCAGCATGCTGAAAAAGCTTTCCGGCTGGGCGATGGCGGCCACGGCCAACACCGGGGTGTCGCGCAGTGTGGCCAACGGCACACGGGTGCCGTCAAACCGCACCGCGTAGTCGGCTAGGCGGCGTTGGGCGCGCCAACCGGCGAAGGCTGGATTCGCGCCGCTGTGCAGCACCAGATCGACAGCACGCGGCCAGGCTTCGCGCAGCGGCCCGGCCGGCAGCAAGAAGCCGTTGCCCACGCCGCGGTCGTCAAAGATGCAGATCTCCAGGTTGCGGTGCAGGGCGTGGTGCTGCAGACCGTCGTCGCAGACGATGAGCTGGGTGGCGGGGTAGGCGGCCAGCAGGGCTTGGGCGGCCTGAAGGCGTTGGCTGGCCACAAAGACTGGCACGTTGCAGCTGCGTTGCACCAGAGCAGGTTCGTCGCCCACGTCCGCAGGCAGGCTGCCAGGCCGTACTTCACGGCAGTCGGTGCTGCTGCGGCCATAGCCGCGTGACACCACGCCGACCCGTACGCCGCGCGCCGTCCAGTGCTGCACCAGGGCCATCACGACCGGGGTTTTGCCCGAACCACCTGCCACCACGTTGCCGACCACGATGACCGGCACCGGCACGCGGCCAGTCTTTTTGAGATGAAAGCGGTACAGCAGGCGGCGCAGCCCGGCCAGCAGGCCGTAGAGCAGCGACAAGGGCCACAGCAGCCAGGCCTGCCAGCCGCGCCGCTGCCAGATGCGCAGCAGGGTTTGCTCCAAGCTAAAGGCCCCGCTACTTAGGGGTGGACTGGGTGGCAAATGTGATCTGGTTCAGGTTGGCGCGGCGGGCGGCTTCCATCACGGTGATGACCGACTGGTGGGTGGCGCTGGCATCTGCGCTGATGATGACGACCATGTCTTTGCTGCTATTGCCGTTGTGATTTGCGGCGTTGACCAGCGCCAGCGACAGGGCTTCGATGCTGCGCCCATCGACCGCACCCTTGTTGATGGCGTAGCGGCCATCGCTGCTGACCGCCACGATGATTTCCTTGGGGTAGTCGCGCTGGGCATCGGTGTTGGCTACGGGCAGCGTGATCTGCAGCTCGGTGAACTTGCTGTAGGTGGTGGACAGCATCAAAAAGATCAGCACCACCAGCAGCACGTCAATGAACGGGATGAGGTTGATCTCGGGCTCTTCGCGGGAGCGGTGGCGAAAGTTCATGGGGAGTGCCTTGGCGGTGTCAGGGACGCTTGCGCACGGCGTTCAGGTGGCGGGCAAACTGGTCGGCGGCCAGTTCCAGGGTCAGCAGGTATTCGTCCACCCGTGCCCGGAAGTAACGCCAGAAGATCAGCGAGGGAATCGCCACGATCAGGCCAAAGGCGGTGTTGTACAGCGCCACCGAGATGCCGTGGGCCAGTTGCGCCGGGTTGCCGCCCATGCCGCCACCGTTGCCTTGGGAGCCGAAGATTTCGATCATGCCGATCACGGTGCCCAGCAGGCCCAGTAAAGGTGCTGCCGATGCAATCGTGGCCAGGGCGCTGAGGTATTTTTCCAGCTTGTGGGCCACCGCCCGGCCAGCGCCTTCCATGGCGGCACGTACCTCGTCGTCACTGCACTGCGGGTGGGTGTTAAGTACCCGCAAGCCACTGGCCAGCACCTCGCCCAGGCTGGAGTTTTGCGCCAGTTGGTTGACGATGCCGGGGGCGGGAATGCTGGTTTGCGATACCGTCAGCACCTCGTTGAGGAGCTTGGGCGGCACGATTCTGGCAGTTTTGAGGCTCAGGAAGCGCTCAATGACCAGGGCCACGGCCAGGATGGAGCAGGCAACCAAGGGCCAAATCGGCCAGCCTGCGGCTTGTATGATCGAAAACAATATAGATCTCCGCACGAACCTGGGGGCGCTGCCAGCGGGTTGCCAGCTGTGCCAACAAGTTGTTTCAAGTTGATAGATGCCTGCCGATTATGGCTTAGCCGCCCAGTTGCCCGCCGCTTTGTTCCATCCCCAGTCCTGGTCCACCGTTCACCCACATTTCCTGTGGATAACTTTGTGAAGAACTTGGCCGCGATCGCTGGAAATCCAGCGCCCATGCGGGCTTGTGACACTTCGATGAAAAATTAAGCAAAAAAATTCCAATTGAAATCAACCACTTACCACATTAAATCAGCCCGGTTGACAATCGCCGGGCCTATTTTTGACACCCCCGGGACAAGGCCCGCGCCTGTGGAGCGTTGCGTATCCAAATGTTGCGTTTTACCGCGCCAAACCTGATGTTGGGCCACCCAAACCCAGCATTGGTGCCGCAAATATGGCCAGTTGGGGCGCTGTGCCGCGCCATTGCTGATACTTTGGAGGCGCGCTTCAATCCTGTTGCGGTGCGCGGGGAGATTTCGGGCTTCTCGCGCGCATCCAGCGGGCATTGCTACTTCAACCTCAAGGACGGGCAAGGCCAAATCCGCTGCGCCATGTTCCGCCGCGCGGCGAGTTTGCTGGACTTTGCGCCGCGCGACGGCGAGTTGGTCGAAGTGCGGGGCCGCCTGGGCGTGTACGAGCCACGGGGCGATTTGCAGCTCATTGTGGAGAGCATGGGCCGGGCCGGGCAGGGGGCCTTGTTCGAACAGTTCTTGCGGCTCAAGGCGCAGCTGGAGTCCGAAGGTCTGTTTGACCCCGCCCGCAAGCGCCCGCTGCCTTTGTTGCCGCGGGGCATCGGCGTGGTCACCTCCCTGGGCGCGGCGGCTTTGCACGATGTGGTGGCGGCCTTGCAGCGCCGCGTGCCGCATATCCCTGTGGTGCTGGCCCCGGCCCTGGTGCAGGGCGCAGCGGCACCGGGCGAGCTGGTCAAGGCGCTATTGAATCTATACCAGTATGCGCAGACAGAATCTACGCCAGAGGCCGATTTGATGCCTAAAAATGGCGTCCACATCGACCTGATCCTGCTGGTGCGTGGCGGCGGCTTATTGGAAGATTTGTGGGGCTTTAACGACGAGCAACTGGCCCGCACCATCGCCCGCAGCCCGGTGCCTATCGTCAGCGGCGTGGGGCACGAGACCGACTTCACCATCGCCGATTTTGTGGCCGACCTGCGCGCGCCCACGCCTACCGCCGCAGCCGAGCTGGCCGCCCAGCCGCGCGATGTCTGGCTGGGGGCCCTGGGCCTGGCCGGGCAGCGCCTGCAGGATGCCGTGACGCGCCAGCTCGACACTCAGGCCCAGCGCCTGGACAGCGCGGCCCAGCGCCTGGGCCGCCCGTCAGGTCTGGTGGCGCGCCAGCAGTGGAGGCTGGGCCAGCAGGCGCAGCGCTTGCGCTATGCCGTGCTATCGAATATAGAGCGAAAAAAGTCCATCCATAGAGCGGCAGAGGCTGTTTTTCCCCAAAAAATCAAAACTGCCCTGGAACAACAGCACGCGCGCCTGGAGCGGGCCGACCGCAGCCTGGCTTTGCTCGATCCGCTGCTGGTGCTGCAACGCGGCTACGCCTTGTTGCGCACGGCCCAGGGCGTGCCCTTGACCAGCGTGGCGCAGGCTGTGCCTGGACAGACTGCCACGGCCGTCCTGGCCGATGGTGAGGTTGATCTCCATGTCCTACAGACGCGCCGCAATTAGTTCCTACAATTGCCCAGTTTGATACCAAACCACCCCCAACCCACGAGGAAAAATATGGAACATACCCTGCCCGCACTGCCTTACGCGATCGACGCTTTGGCTCCCGCGTACTCGCAAGAAACCCTGGAGTTTCACCACGGCAAGCACCACAACGCCTACGTGGTCAACCTCAACAACCTGCAAAAGGGCACCGAGTTTGAAGCTCTGACGCTGGAAGAAATCATCAAGAAGTCCAGCGGCGGCATCTACAACAATTCGGCCCAGATCTGGAACCACACCTTCTTCTGGAACTGCATGAAGCCCCAGGGCGGCGGCGAACCCACCGGTGCGCTGGCTGCAGCCATCAACGCCAAGTTTGGCTCCTACGCCGAATTCAAGGCCGCTTTCGTCAAGTCGGCTGTCGGCAACTTCGGCTCTGGCTGGACCTGGCTGGTGAAGAAGCCGGACGGCACTGTGGACATCGTCAACACCGGCGCTGCCGGTACGCCCCTGACCACCGCCGACAAGGCCCTGCTGACCGTGGACGTGTGGGAACACGCCTACTACATCGACTACCGCAACATGCGCCCTAAGTTTGTCGAAACCTTCCTCGACAAGCTGGTGAACTGGGAATTCGCAGAAAAGAACTTCGCTTAAGTTCCAGCGCTCCTCAAAAAGCCCGTCTTGGACGGGCTTTTTTTATGGGGCAGCTTCAAACGGCTTGCCGCCGAGTTTGCTGCCCGCCTTGAGGCCTTTCTTGGCGAACCAGCCGACGTTCATCTCCAGCACATAGCGCACCGGTTTGGTCGAGCAATGTGAGTCCGTGGTTTGTGGCTTCATGTCGGCCAGATTGACGATGACCCCGTGATCGTCCACGAAGGCCGCTGTTAACGGCAAAAGGGTGTTTTTCATCCAGAAGCACTGGGTGCCGGGTTGCTCGAATACAAACAGCATGCCTTCTTGCTGCGGCATGTCGCGGCGGTTCATCAGGCCGATCTGGCGTTGCTCGGGGGTCAGGGCCAGCTGAGTGTCGATCTGGTGGATGCCCGCCGTCAGCGTGGTGCGCGGCAGGTTCAGTTGCGGGCCTTCCTGGGCCAGGGCGGAGGCACCGACTAGCGATAGCGCCAACACGGCGCGGGAGAAGATTTGGTGCATGGCTAGGCGTGTTGTGAAATACAGAGATTTTGGCAGCAGTGCAGCGCACATTCGCTTACTTGTGCGAGGGGTTGACGGGCGGCTGAGTTACAAGGGTGCCACAGGATAAAGTTAAACTGAACTGGCTATCCTTTTTTCGCCATCCCACGGAGCCTCCATTTCCATGTACCAGCACATCACCATCCCCGCTGAAGGCACAAAAATCACCGTCAACGCGGATTTTTCCCTGAACGTGCCCGACCAGCCCATCATCCCCTTCATCGAAGGCGATGGCACCGGCCAGGACATCACGCCGGTGATGCTGAAGGTGGTGGACGCAGCTGTGGCCAAGGCCTACGGCGGCCAGAAAAAAATCCATTGGATGGAGGTTTTTGCCGGTGAAAAATCCACCCAAGTCTACGGGCCAGACGAATGGCTGCCCAAGGAAACCCTGGAGGCGATCAAAGACTACGTGGTGTCCATCAAGGGCCCGCTGACCACGCCTGTGGGCGGTGGCATCCGTTCGCTCAACGTGGCCCTGCGCCAGGAGCTGGACTTGTATGTGTGTCTGCGCCCGGTGCAGTACTTTGACGGCGTGCCTTCGCCGGTGAAAGAGCCGCACAAGACCGACATGGTGATCTTCCGCGAGAACTCTGAAGACATCTACGCCGGGATCGAGTTCGAAGCCGAGTCCGACAAGGCCAAGAAGCTGATCAAGTTCCTGCAGGAAGAAATGGGCGTGAAGAAAATCCGCTTCCCCAACACCTCCGGCATCGGCGTGAAGCCCGTGTCGCGCGAAGGCACCGAGCGTCTGGTGCGCAAGGCCTTGCAGTACACGATTGACAACAACAAGCCCAACCTGACCATCGTGCACAAGGGCAACATCATGAAGTTCACCGAAGGTGGCTTCCGGGACTGGGCCTACGCGCTGGCGCAAAAAGAGTTTGGTGCCGAGCTGATCGACGGCGGCCCGTGGATGCGGTTCAAGAACCCCAAGTCGGGCAAGGAAATCGTCGTCAAGGACGTAATCGCCGATGCGTTTTTGCAGCAGATCCTGTTGCGACCCGCCGAGTACAGCGTGATTGCCACGCTCAATTTGAATGGCGACTACATTTCTGACGCGCTGGCTGCCCAGGTCGGTGGCATCGGCATCGCGCCCGGTGCCAATATGTCGGATTCTGTGGCCTGCTTTGAAGCCACCCACGGCACCGCGCCCAAGTATGCGGGCAAGGACTACGTGAACCCAGGGTCTGAAATCTTGTCGGCTGAAATGATGCTGCGCCACATGGGCTGGTTCGAGGCCGCCGACCTGATCATTGCGTCCATGAAGCGCTCTATTGCCAGCAAAAGGGTCACTTACGATTTCGCACGCTTGATGGAGGGCGCTACGCAGGTGAGCTGCTCTGGCTTTGGCGAGGTGATGATCGAAAACATGTAAGCCCGGATTGTTCCCAGGCCGCTGCGTTGTTGCAACGCAGGGGTTTTTTGCATTTTGGCGAACGTTTGGTCTATGGTTTTTTGGGAAAACGCTGCATCCAGGATTTGCGCAGCAGGTGCGGCACCAGCAGGTGCATGGGCATGCGCAATGCGTGCGAGCGCACGTACAAGAGCCAGCGGGCCAGCCCGGTCCATCGGCTGTCGCAGCTGGGGTGGTCTGGCTGCAGCGCCAGACCCAGCATCCAGGCCATCAGCGTGCGGGAGAGTTTGTTGGGGCCTATCCGGTCCAGGCGGTCCAGCAACTGCGGTGGCGGGCTGAAGTTCAACAGACGCTGTAGATGGAACACGGTGTGGAACAAGGGGATCTGCAGGCCCAGATCGTCGGCGCGTTCCAGCAAGGTATTCCAAAAGCCGGGCTGGCCCTGGAAGTCCTTGAAAAGGTCGTTCAGGTCCAGCAGGTCGCGCAGGCCGTGCCCGAATTCACCTTCCTGGAATAGGTGCACCGCGCTGTGCAGCACCATGTCTACCGGGGCCAACACGAAAACACCGGGGTAGCCCGCGACGGGCTGGATGTTGCAAAGTAGTTTCTGGCCATCTACCTTGTACCGCGAAGTGGGCGGCGTGATGGTGTGGTGCAGATCGATATAAGACTGTCGGCGCACATGCCGCAACGGGGGGATCTCGTGCATCCATTTCCGGTAGTAGCGCTGGTTGTAGGCATCGCGCTCTTCGGAGATCCAGCCCGCACCGAACAGCGCGTTTTCGGTCGCTTCGATTTGGTTGCGAGGCACCAGGATGTCGATGTCGGAAAACAAGCGGCCACGCGCGGTGGACAGGTTGGCCATCAGATAGGCGGCACCTTTGAGCAGGACGATGGGGGTATCCACCCCGCGCAAAGCCCGGCGGATGCAATCGACCTCCCACCGAACCTCGTGCTGCTGTCGATCGGCGAGCCGCAAGGCCCCTTCCAGGTGGGCGCGTGGGCCGTCGGGTACCTCGGGCAGAAGGCCTTTGTCTACGTGCAGGTAGGCCAGCCGTGCCAACAGGCTGGACTGGCGTGCCTGGCCGAACAAGGCCTCCCATTGGCGTACCGATAATGCGGGTCGCCAATCGGACTGGGCCCAGACGGCAGTCAGAAGCGGGGTGCTCAATCGTTCCTCCTGGCGACCAGATCATCAAATGCAAGCACCGCATCGTCGAGTTGGCTGTACTGAAAATCATAGCAATCGCTGGCATCGATCACTTTGGACAACACTTCAAACCCCTTGAGGCCCATCACCATGTAGTTGAACGAGTTGCGGCCCAGCTCCAGCATGCTGTTGGCTTTGGAGCGCGCAACCATCTGGGGCGGTGAGCCCGCCACGTACTTCGGGAAGACCACCCAACGCGGCTGGGCGGTCTCGTGGATGCGCTCGATATGGGCTGCGGGCACTTTCATCAGCGAAACGCGGCCTTTGGAAGTGTCATGCACCTCTTTGCTGAATACGGCACCGGGAACGAAGTTGCGCATTACCTCGATCGATTGGTTCTTGAGGCTAATGGGGCGGCCCAGTGGGGTGATGGCGGTGCCGGTGAGCGAAATCAACGCCAGTTCATCCGATAAAAGGCGCCAGCCACGGTGTACTAGGCCTGCACACAAGGTGCTTTTGCCCGAGCCTGGCGGGGCGGGCATGACCACGGCGCAGCCTTCTTTTTCGATCACGGCGGAATGCAGCAGCAGGTACTGGTGTGCGTGCATGGCAATACACCAGTTCATCGACCATTCCAGTAGGGGAAACGCATGGTCCTCGGGCAAGGGAATAAAGGGCTCCATGCCGTCGAACTTGAAAATGGCCTGCCGCCGTGCCCAGCGCCGCCAGCCTGGAGCCGAGGCAATGGTGACGGTGTAGTCCACGAAGTGGCTGTCGTCCAACACGACGTTGTTGGCGTACAAGGCAACCACGCCATCTGCCACAGACCGGATCGGCGAAATAATGCGAAATGAAAATGGGCCGATTTTCAGAATCAGCCCATTGCTTTTGAGTTTATTTTGAACCGTGGATGCCGACAATTTTTCCAATTTCACGCGTGCGCCACTTCCGCCAATCCATTCACACAAAATTCATCCAAGATGGTTTTCACCAGTTTGGTCAGTTCGGGAGTATCGGCCAGCGTCGGGATGCTGGCAAGTTCTGAGGCCAGGCTGCCGGGGCTTTGCAGGCCATCACACAGCCTATCAAGTACAAAGGCCCTGACCGAATCCATTTGATGGGTTTGGCCAGAGCCTTCGTCAAAGACTACGTACTCGTCAGCCCACGCAGCCCAGTGCAAGCTGGTGGCTGGGTTGACGTGGTAGTGAGCGGCGCGTGGAATTTTTGAATGCCTGCGGACTAAGTGATGCTTTGCAGGTTGGAGCTGAAGAAATCCGATGCTTTAGAGTTGCGCGCGTACATGGCCTTGACTTGCGCTGGCGTGTAGGGGAAGTTCATGACCAAATTGGGCGTGGTACTGACACCAAGGGCGGCATTGAACAATGCGGTTATCCAGACCGCTTCGTCCGAGCTTTGTGCGGTGGACATGATAGACGCGATGGAAGACGAGCTTATGGCTCCAGTAAATACCGTGTTGAACGCCGATGTGCTGCTAAAAGCAGTGATGCCCGGGATTCTCACATTGTAATTAGCGGAGCTTCCGATACGCTCTGCGTAGGGCCAGTTGGCGGGGGAGGCAAACCTGGATGGCGCGAGACCCTTGCACAGTTCCGTGGTGGGATTGGCGGAGTGGATGCCAGAGGCCATGCCGGAGACGGTGCAACGGTTGCCGCCGATGGTTTTTGCCAGCGTGCCCGTACTCGCCAGGGTGTGCATGGGGATGGCCGCAGCAGCGATCACCGACGAACCTTTGCCCAGGCTTTTCAACAACATGCGACGGCGGGCGAGGGCATCTGGCGCGAGGCCGGAGGCGTTGCTCTGCATGTCGGATGTTTCCGTTTCGGGCTTTGGCGTATGGAGGTTCTTTGACATAGGTAGTCCTGAGCGTTCTTGGAGCGGCCGCTGAAATCGGGCTGATAGCCTAAGTACAGCAAATATTGTGCCTTACTTGGATTATAAAAAAATATCCAAGCAATTCAAAGGCTTAAAGCCATTGCACCGTTTCAATCCACCTTTTTGTGACCCAAAAGTCCAGGTACTGTAAAAAAAACCGACATCTCGATTTCAAGCAGCCTGCGCCCGTGCACCGTCTACCGCCATCTGGATGCCGCGCACCACGTCGCCGACCACCATGATGGACGGGCTGCCGAGCTGTTCGCGCACGATGGTGTCAGACAAGGTGCCCAGCGTGGTGACGACATGGCGCTGCGTGCTGAGCGAGACGTTTTGCACCACGGCCACGGGCGTGCTGGCGGGCAGGCCGGTGAGCAGCTCGTCCTGGATGCGGCGGGCACCGCTGACACCCATGTAGATCACCAGGGTGAGCTTGGCGCTGAAGGCGGTGGCGGCCAGGGCCTGCCAGTCGGTGCCTTCGTCATTGGGCTTGGCGTGGCCGGTGACGAAGACCACACCGTGGGCGTATTCGCGGTGCGTCAAGGGCACGTTCAGCGAGGTGACGGCCGCCAGCCCGGAGGTGATGCCGTTGATGACGCTGACCTGGATGCCTGCGGCCTGCAGGTGCTCGACTTCTTCGCCGCCGCGGCCAAAGATGAAGGGGTCGCCGCCCTTGAGGCGCACCACGTTTTCGCCTTCGCGGGCGGCCATGATCATCAGCTTTTCGATGAAGGCCTGCGGGGTGGACTTGCAGCCGCCGCGCTTGCCCACATGGACGATGCGGGCGGTGGGCGCGGCAAAGGCGGTGATTTCGTCACTCACCAGGTCATCCACCAGCAGCACGGTGGCGGCCTGGATGGCTTTCAGGGCTTTGAGCGTGAGCAACTCGGGGTCACCCGGACCGGCACCGACCAGCGTGCACTGGCCGCCGTGCACGGCTTTGGCGGGGGTCAGCTGGTTCACGGTGCCAAAGCTGCTGGGGAAGGGGGTGTCGGTGGGCTTCATACGGTGGCCGGTTCGGTTATTTGCAGATGTATTTGTTGGGTCAACTGCAAGATGTGCGCCACTTGCTGGGCGATGGGGGGGGGCACGGGTTTGCGCCCGGCCAGCACGTCGCGGATGTAGGTGGCGGTGCTGTCGGCATCGATCTCTTTGGGCAGGTCGGGCACGGCTGCCAGCGGGCCGGACTGGGCTTCTTGCATCATTTGGGGCTGGCCGCGCAAATAGCCGGTCATTTGCGGGGCGCGGCGGGCATCGGCTACCACTTCGCCTTCGGTGCCGCGCAGCAGCAGGGCGTTGGATTCCATCAATGCGAAGGTGGCAGCCATGGATACGGCGTACTCGGGGTGGGTGTAGCTGCTGACCACCAGGGCCGGGCCGTCACAGGGAGCCATCAGTTTGACCAGGCTGTGCGCCGGGTTGCGCAGGCCGACCGCGCGGCGCACGTCCAGAAGGCGCTTCAGGCCGGGGCAGAGCAGTTCGGTCGTAGCAAAAACCACGCTGCTATTCGCTATTTTTTTGATAGCTTTAAGTGCAGGTATATCGAGGGCTAGCAGCACATTTTGTGCAGAAATTCGGGTGGACTCGGTAGCCGTGCCGTGCACCAGCACCGGCAGGCCTTCACGGGCCAGCAGCAGGGCCAGCAGCGGGGTCAGCACCGGTAGCTTGCGGGCTCCGTTGTAGCTGGGCAGCACGACCAGCGGGCGGTCGCAGGCGGGCACTATGTTCAGCCGGGCGTAGGTAGCGTCCAGAAAACCCGCCATCTCGGATTCGGTTTCGCCCTTGATGCGCATGGCCAGACAGAAGCCGCCTACTTCCAGGTCGGTGACGGTGCCGTCCAGCACCTGGCCGAACAGGTCGGCGGCTTGTGCGCGTGACAAGGCGCGTGCGCCATCTTTGCCACGGCCGATTTCTTTGATGTATTGGCTGATTCCCATGGCGTGATTGTCGCGGATGGCTGATAACGGATGGTTATTTGCTGAATGACGCGGGCGATGCTCAGGCGGCTTGCGCCGTGGGCATGCTGGCGCGCACCATTTTGCGCACCTCGGGCAGGCAGGAGCCGCAGTTGGTGCCGCACTTCAAGGCCGTTTGCAACTGGCCCAGGCGCTCGTCTTCAAAGCCCCGGCAGTCCACCAGTGTGGCGCGGATGGCATCGTCGGTGACGTTGAAACAGGTGCAGATCTGCTTGCCGCGCGCCTTCACCGCCACTGGGGCCTTGGCTCCAGGCACCAGCAGTAGGCGGCCGTAGGCGAGGGCGGGCAACTGGTCTTGCAGCAGGGTTTTGATCCAGACCTCGGCGCTGGTGTCGCCCGCCAGTACGAAGCCGGTGAGCTCTGCGTTGTCAGCCGTGCGCTCCAGTTTGACGGCGCGGCGTTGGCCCTTCTTTTTGTCGGCGTAGCGCAGCACGTCCACGCCGCCCAGGCCCAGCAGGGTTTCGATCTGGGCGATGACTTCGTCGGGTGCGGCCTCGTGGCTGGCGGCGCGGAACAGCAGGCCGGTGCGCTCGCGGCCAAACGGCACCACGCTGGCAAACGGGAACTGCGCCATCAGGCCCTTGAGCTTTTCGCGGGCGGCCAGCGCCTCCACCTCGGGTAGCCAGGCCACGCCCAGCAGCGACCAGGGCATTTCGGCCTTCAGAATCTTGATGGCGGTGTGCTTGAGCTCGGGTTGCTTGGAGGTGGGGCAAAACGCCGAATTGGTGAGTGCGTTCACGCCCATCAACCGCTCGCCCTTGGCGCTTATGCCGCTCAGAAACTCTTCGCCCCAGTGCATGGCGATGAAGGTCTGGCCCATGGCCACGTCGGTGCTGGCCACCAGCGGCACCAGGATGGAGCCCCGCTTGCTGGTCACGTGGACCAGGTCGCCGTCGGTGAGCTGGCGGCGCGCCATGTCTTGCGGGTGCATCTGGATGCTGGGCTCGGCCACGTGGCCGAACAGGCGGCCCAGGGTGCCGGTGCGACTCATGCCGTGCCACTGGTCGCGCAGGCGGCCGGTGGTGAGGGAGAACGGGTAGCGGGCTTCGCGCGGCTCGGCCACCGGTTTGTAGACGGTGTTGGCAAACTTAGCTTTGCCGTCTGCCGTAGGGAAGATGCCGTTTTCGTACAGGCGCGCCTGGCCGGTGGTTTCACCCGTGCGCAGTGGCCACTGCTGGGCACCTGCGTCCAGCATGGCGTAGCTCATGCCGGTGATGTCCAGGTCCCGGCCCCGGGTGGATTCGCGGTGCTCGTTCCAGATGGATTCGGGGGTGGGGTAGTTGAACAGCTTGGGCGGCTGGGCCAGCTCGGCTTCCAGCAATTGGGCAAATTCCACCGCAATCGACCAGTCGTGGCGGGTCTCGCCGGGCGCGGCCACGGCGGGGCGCACGCGGCTGATGCGGCGCTCGGAATTGGTCACGGTGCCGACTTTTTCGCCCCAGGTGGTGGCGGGCAGCAGCAGGTCGGCGTATTCGCAGGTGGTGGTGGTGGCAAAGGCCTCTTGCACGATGACCAGCTCGGCGCGTTCCAGGGCCCGGCGCACGGTGGCCTGGTCGGGCATGCTCTGGGCGGGGTTGGTGCAGGCGATCCACAGGGCCTTGATTTCGCCGTCGGCGGCGGCCTGGAACATCTCGATGGCGGTTTTTCCGGGCTTCGATGGTACATCGCGTCCCAAAAGGTCAAGGCCCCACAGCGCGGCGACTTCGGCGCGGTGCGCGGGGTTGGCCAGGTCGCGGTGGCCGCTGAGCAGGTTGGCCATGCCGCCCACCTCGCGCCCGCCCATGGCATTGGGCTGGCCGGTGAGCGAGAACGGGCCCGCGCCGGGCTTGCCGATCTGCGCGGTGGCCAGGTGCAGGTTGATCAGCGCGGCGTTTTTGGCCGTGCCGCTGCTGGACTGGTTCATGCCCATGCAGTACAGGCTGAGCGTAGCCTTGCTGGTGGCAAACCACTGGGCGGCCTGGTGCAAGGCCTCTTTGCTGATGCCGCAGATCTGCGCCACCAGCTCGGGCGTGCAGTCGCGTACCGTGGTTTTCAGGGCCTCGAAGTCGTTGGTGTGCTCTGCGATGTAGGCGGCGTTGGTCCAGCCCTCCCACAGCATGATGTGCAGCATGCCGTTGAACAGCATCACGTCGGTACCGGGCTGGATGGGCAGGTGCAGATCGGCGATTTCGGCCGTGTCGGTGCGGCGGGGGTCGGCCAGGATGATCTTCATCGCCGGGTTCGCGCGCTTGGCATCTTCGATGCGGCGAAACAGGATGGGGTGCGCCCAGGCGGTGTTGCTGCCCACGATGAAGATGCACTGCGTGTGGTTCACGTCGTCGTAGCAGGCGGGGGGCGAATCCGCGCCCAGCGTGGTTTTGTAGCCTGCCACCGCGCTGCTCATGCACAAACGGGAATTGGTGTCCACGTTGTTGGTGCCGATCAGCCCTTTGGCCAGCTTGTTGAAGACGTAGTAGTCCTCGGTGAGCAACTGGCCGGAGATGTAGAAACCCACCGCGTCCGGCCCATGGTCTTTGATCACCTGGGCGAACTTGCGGGTGGCCATGCCCAGGGCGTGGTCCCACGACACGCGTTGCGGTGCCTGGCCGCGCTGCAGGCGCTGCATGGGGTGGAGCAGGCGGGTTTGCATCGTCACGGCTGCCGTGGCAGTGTGGTGCAGGGTGGATCCCTTCGTGCACAGGCGGCCAAAGTTGGCCGGGTGGTCGGGGTCGCCGCGCACGCCGGTGATCTGCGCGCCGGTGGATTCGATGATCACGCCGCAACCGACACCGCAGTACGGGCAGGTGGACTTGGTTTCTGTGGGGCTGGTCATGGAGCGGATATTCAAGCGGATTGCAAAGTCTTGGGGCCCGCCGTGGGCGGTGCAAATTCCAGCGCCAGCGTAGCCAGCTCTTCGGGCATGAGGTGCACGTTGCCGTCTTCTACCTTGACGTTGAACTTCTGGGTGCAGCCCACGTCGGGCTCGCGCACGCAGCCGTCGGCCAGGTTGATGTTCCAGTTGTGCAGCGGGCAGGCCACGCTGGTGCCGAAGACGATGCCCTGGCTCAGCGGGCCGCCTTTGTGCGGGCAGCGGTCGAGCACGGCAAAGATTTCGTCTTGTGCGTTGCGGAACACGGCCACGTCCATACCCTGGGCGCGGGCTACGCGGCGGGCGCCGAGTACGGGGATGTCATCGACGCGGCAGATGATTTTCCATTCGCTCATTTTGCTATTCCTTTCGTAGCTGCTAGCGCCCATGGAATAAGCGCTAGGGGCCAATTTTTTATAAATTCAGGCTGTCAATGCGGTGAACTGCCGGGTGTCGACCTGCGCGTCCTGGAAGTCAAACCAGGGATCGGGCTCGCCGTCCAGCGCAAACTGCAGGCGCTCCCACAGGGCTTTGCGGCCTGCGTGGTCTTCCAGAATGCGCTGCTTGATGTGTTCCATGCCGACCCGGGCCACGTAGTGCACGGTGCGCTCCAGGTACCAGCCCTCTTGGCGGTACAGCTCGCAAAACGCGCCGGTGTACTCCAGCACCTCGGCCGAGGTCTTGACCTTCACCAGGAAGTGCGCCACTTCGGTCTTGATGCCGCCGTTGCCGGCAATGTACATCTCCCAGCCGCTGTCCACGCCGATCACGCCCACGTCCTTGATGCCCGACTCGGCGCAGTTGCGCGGGCAGCCCGATACCGCAAACTTCACCTTGTGCGGCGCGTACATGCGCCACATGGCGCGCTCCATGTCCTTGCCCATTTGCGTGCTGTCCTGCGTGCCCATGCGGCACCACTCGGAGCCGACACAGGTTTTCACCGTGCGCAGCGCCTTGGCATAGGCGTGGCCGCTGGGCATGCCGATGTCTTTCCAGACGTTGACCAGGTCTTCTTTTTTGACACCCAGCAGGTCGATGCGCTGACCACCGGTAACCTTGACGGTGGGGATCTGGTACTTGTCCACCACGTCGGCAATGCGGCGCAGTTCGCTGGCGGATGTCTCGCCGCCCCACATGCGCGGCACCACCGAGTAGGTGCCGTCTTTCTGGATGTTGGCGTGGCTGCGTTCGTTGATGAAGCGGCTTTGCGGGTCGTCCTTGGCTTCTTTGGGCCAGCTGCTGATCAGGTAGTAGTTGACCGCCGGGCGGCAGGTGGAGCAGCCGTTGGGGGTCTTCCAGCCCATGCTTTGGAACACCGAGTCGATGGTGAGGAATTTGTTTTTCACGATCGCATCGCGCACTGCCTGGTGACCCTGCTCGGTGCAGGCGCAGATGGCCTTGGTCTTGGGCGTGGCCGAGTAGTCGCCGCCGGCAGTGAACATCAAAATCTGCTCCACCAGGCCGGTGCACGAGCCACAGGATGCGCTGGCCTTGGTGTGCTTCTTCACCTCTTCCAGCGTGAACAGGCCTTTTTCCTTGATGGCCTTGCAGATGGTGCCCTTGTTCACGCCGTTGCAGCCGCAGACCTCGGCGCTGTCGGGCATGGTGGCGGCCTTGCTGTGGCCTTCGTGGCCGGTGTCGCCGATGTTGGATTCGCCAAACATCAGCTTGTCGCGCACCTCGCCGATGCTGCGGCCATCGCGCAGCAGCTTGAAGTAGTAGCTGCCGTCCACCGTGTCGCCGTAAAGGCAGGCGCCGATGAGCTTGTCGTCTTTGAGCACCAGCTTTTTGTAGACCCCGCCAAACGGGTCGCTCATGACGATTTCTTCCGTGCCCTCGCCGCCGGTGAAGTTGCCCGCGCTGAACAGGTCGATGCCGGTGACCTTCAGTTTGGTGGAGGTCAGCGACCCCATGTAACGGCCAATGCCGAACTCGGCAAGGTGGTTGGCCGCTACCTTGGCCTGCTCGAACAGCGGGGCCACCAGGCCGTAGGCAATGCCGCGGTGGGCTGCGCATTCGCCCACCGAGTAGATGCGCCCATCGGTGACGGTCTGCATGGTGTCGTTGACCACGATGCCGCGGTCGATGTGCAGGCGCATGCTGGCAGCCAGGTCGGTGTTGGGGCGGATGCCCACGGCCATGACCACCAGGTCTGTGGCGACCTCGGTGCCGTCCTTGAAGTGGATGGCCGTGACACGCCCATCGGCACCGCCCACCAGTTCCTTGGTCTGCGCGCCGAGCAGGAACTTCAGTCCCCGGTCTTCCAGCGACTTCTGCAGCAGCTTGCCCGCCACCTTGTCGAGCTGGCGCTCCATCAGCCATTCGTTCACATGCACCACGGTCACGGTCATGCCGCGCAGCATCAGGCCGTTGGCGGCCTCCAGGCCCAGCAGGCCGCCGCCGATGACCACCGCGTTCTTGTACTTGGTGGCGGTATCGATCATCTCGTTGGTGTCGGCAATGTCGCGGTAGGCGATCACGCCCTTCAGGTCCTTGCCGGGGATGGGCAGGATGAAGGGGTTGGAGCCGGTGCACATCAGCAAGCGGTCGTATTCGGCCTCGACCACGCTACCGTCGGGGGCCACGGCGCGCACCACGCGGTTCACGCGGTCCACCTCGGTGACTTTTTTACCGGCGTGCAGGGTGATGTGGTTGTCGCTGTACCACTCCCAGGAGTTCAGCACGATCTCGTCCAGCGTCTGCTCACCGGCCAGCACGGGGGACAGCAGGATACGGTTGTAGTTGGGGTGCGGCTCGGCACCAAACACCGTGATGTCGTACAGGTCCGGGGCGACCTTGAGCAGCTCTTCAATCGTGCGCACACCGGCCATGCCGTTACCAACCATCACCAATTTGGATTTTTTCATCGAAGGTACTCCAGAAATGCTTTGAAGTTGCAGAGGTCTACGGGGGCCCCAGCGCAAGCTATGTGCCAGATCCAGAAATACATCCAGACCCCACCACGCTGCTGCGGCATAAAAAAATAAGAGAGAAAAATACGAATTTGCCGAAGCCAGGGAGCCTCGGACCAGACATGCTGAAAGCACATCCTTGTAAAACACATGCGTGCACACGGCGTTGTGTGCGGGCTCCGCAGCGCGTTGGCTGCGGGTGGGCGCTTCGTTACGCCCGCCGTGAACTACGCAAAACTTGTGCCATATGATTGACCACCCAGCAGCCTGGCCCCCAAGCCGTTGTTCAGGGCTGCGGCGTGGGCCCCCTATTCCTCTCTAAGTGGTTGATTTGCATGACATCTGTGTTGTTTTTTGGTGCGAAGCTGGGGAGTGGGGCCGTGCAGGCAGCCCACCTGCAAGCCGCCAACCTGGACCTGCTGGACGAGGTCACAGAACGCCATAAATTGGTGCACGGCGTGGTTCGGCATGCACCAGATGTGCTGGTCTGCGAGCTGGTCCGACCGGATGCAGCCTTCTTCAAACTCATCCAGACCCTGGCCGACACCGCCCCCTGTGCGGTGCTGCTGTTCACCAGCGATGCCGATGCCGAGCACATCCAGAGCGGCGTGGCCAGCGGCGTGCACGCCTACGTCGTCGATGGATACGCCCCGCAGCGCCTGCGCGCGCTGGTGCACCTGGCCCAGGCCCGCTGTCGGCACGAGCGCGACTTGCGCCAGGCGCTGCAGGACGCGACCACCCGCTTTGAAGAGCGCAAGGTGGTAGACCGCGCCAAAGGCATCCTGATGCGCGCCCGGCACCTGTCGGACGACGATGCCTTTCGCATCCTGCGCACCGCCTCCATGCACACCAACCAGCGCCTGGGCCAGGTGTCGCAAAGCATCGTGCATTCGGCGCTGTACGCGGATGGCGTGAACCGCGCCGGGCAGTTGCGCATGCTGTCGCAGCGCCTGGTCAAGCTGTATCTGCTGCAATTGGCCGGGTGCCCTCAACGCACACGGCTGCAAGAGTCCATCCAGCGCGTCGATGCCAACCTGGCGCTGCTGGGCAAAAGCCTGTCGCAAGCCACCTTCGGCGACCTGGTGGCCAGGGCAGGGCAGACCTGGACCCGCCTGAAGCAGGCATTGCAGGCCCCGGCCCTGGCGGCCAGCATGCAGGCCATCGACGCGCTGGCCGAGCAGTTGCTGCAAGAGGCCGAGCGCCTGACCGCTGCGCTGGAGGCCTCAGGTGGCGCGCCCCCGCTGCACATCCTCAACACCGCAGGCCGCCAGCGCATGCTGTGCCAGCGCTTTGCCAAATGCGCGCTGCTGGGCCCCACGGGCATGGCCGCCATGGCCGAGGTCCAGGTGGCTTTTGACGAGGCACAAACCTATCTGCAGCAAGTCCCCCTGGGCACGCCCGAGATCCGCCGCCTGCTGGCCGCTGCCACCCTGGGTTGGCAGCAGTTGCAGGCGGGCAGCGCGGAGTTGCAACGCCCGACTGGCCTGGAGCGCCTGGCGCAGGCCAGCGAGGACCTGCTGGACGTGTATGAGCAACTCTCCAACCAATTTGAAACCAGCATGCAGATGCTCATGGGCTAGCCCCCTATCCCCATACCCTATGGCATTCCAACTCGACATCGGTTTCACGTCGCTCGCGGGCACCAAGCCCGTCAACGAAGACTTCTGCGCCGCCATGCTGCCCGAGCCGGGCCAGGTGGACATGGGCTGCATCGTGGCCCTGGCCGATGGGGTCAGCACCGGCGGCATGGGCAAGGAGGCGGCACAAACCACGGTGACCAGCTTGGTGCGCGACTACTATTCCACGCCCGAAACCTGGGACACCACGGTCGCGCTGGACCGCATCATCGGCGCGCAAAACGCCTGGCTGGCGGGCATCAACCGCCGCCGTAAACCCGCCATGGGCCTGACCACGCTCACCGCCGTGGTGCTGCGCGGCCAGTCGTACACGGTGGCCCATGTGGGCGACTCGCGCGCCTACCTGCTGCGTGGCGGCCTGTGCACCCAGCTGACCCACGACCACGTGCCCGACCACCCCGACCTGCGCCACCAGCTGCTGCGCTCGGTGGGCGTGGAGGACCGGCTGGTGGTGGACTATTTCCAGGGCGACCTGCAGGTGGGCGACGTGTTTGTGTTGCTGACCGACGGTGTGCACGGCGTGCTTGACGACGCGCAGATGGCGCTGCTGGCCCGTGGGGATGATGCCAAAACTGCCGCCGAAACCTTGGTGCAGGCGGCCCTGAAAGCGTCCAGCCGCGACAACGTCACCGCCATCGTGGTGCGCGTGCTGGGCCTGCTGGATGCCACGCTGGAAGACGAGAACCGCGCCGCCCGCGCGCTGTCCATCCCCGGCCCGTTCCGCGTAGGTGACCAGCTCGACGGCCTGACCGTCACCGCCCCGGTGGCCAACAACGGCATCAACGTCGTCGTGCAAATGCGCCACCCCGGCACCCAGGCCTTGTACGCCCTCAAAACCCTGCACCCCAGCCGCGCCCACGACCCGCAAGAGCGCGCCATGCTGGCCCACGAAGCCTGGCTGGCCAAGCGCATGGGCTCCAGCCGCGCGGCCGAATACCTGGTGGCCCTGCACGACACGCATCCCGTCAACAGCACCACGGGCCAGACCGCCAGCGCCTTCTACCTGCTGTACGACTGGCACGGCGGCGAAACCCTGCAGCAAATGCTGGATCGGCAGAATAAATTCACTGTGCACCAGGCCGTCAGCGCCGCCCGCCAGGTGGCCCAGGCCCTGGGGCGGCTGCACCAGCAAAACGTGGTCCACCGCGACATCAAACCCGCCAACCTGCACCAGGGCGAAGACGGCGTGCTGCGCCTGCTCGACCTGGGCGTGGCCCTCACCGGCCGCGAGCCCGAGGCCATGCGCAAACTGCACGCGGGCACGCCCAGCTACGTCAACCCCGAGCAGTGGGGCTTCAGCACCTTTGGTGGCGACGCGGCCGAGGAATTGCCCACCGCCCAGAGCGACCTGTTCGCCCTGGGCGTGACGCTGTACCAGCTGCTCACCCACAAGCTGCCCTATGGCGAAGTGCTGCCCTACCAGGTGGGCCGCTACTACCGCGACCCCATCGCGCCCAGCCGCCACAACCCCGAAATCCCCATCTGGCTGGACCACGTGGTGCAAAAAGCCGTGGCCCGCGACAAGCGCCAGCGCTTCGAGACCGGTGAAGAATTCCTGCTGGCCCTGGAGCGCGGCGCGTCCCGCCCCCTGACTGCCCCCGCCCCGTCGCCCCTGCTGCACCGCGACCCCACATCCATCTGGAAGCTGGCGTTGGTGGTGTCGGTGCTATTCAACGTGTTGCTGGTTTTCTGGCTGCTGTTCTTGCCGAAGTGAGCAGCAGCCTGTTGCTTCCATTGTGATAGCTGCTACCGCCCATGGAATAAGCGCTGGAGCCACTTTTGGCTTAAATGGTAAAAGCTACTGACACCCCGTTGTCAGCAGCCGGTAGGCACCATGCAGGTCTTCTTTAACTGCACCGAAAGGCCCCTACCATGTCCACCCTCAACGCCATCAGCTGGTTCGAGATCCCCGTCACCGACATAGACCGCGCCCAGGACTTTTACCAGACCGTTCTGGCCCAAACCCTGCACCGCGAAGCCTTCCCCATGGGCGGAAAAAACTACACCCTGGCCATCTTCACCGCGCCCGACGAAGGCGTGAAAGGCTGCCTGCAAAGCGGAGCCGACACGCCCAAAGCCAGCCTGGAGGGCACCGTGGTCTACCTGGACTGCTCGCCCAGCATCGACGCCGCCCTGGCCCGCGCCCACACCCTGGATGCCAAGCTCTTCACCCCCAAAACCGCGCTGCCACCGGGCATGGGCTTCTATGCCCACATCCAGGACCCCGACGGCAACCGCGTGGGCCTGCACGCCATGGCCTGAAAATCTCCCCCATGCAAGCCTTCACCGACCCCTGCGTAGAAGCCGTTTTCCAGGCATGGCCACCCCCGGTGCGGCGCAAGCTGCTGGCTTTGCGGCAGGTGATTTTTGCGGTGGCGGCCCGCACGCCGGGGGTGGGGGCGCTGGAGGAAACGCTGAAGTGGGGCCAGCCTGCCTACCTCACGCCGCACACCCGCAGCGGCAGCACCGTGCGGCTGGGCTGGGATGCGCGCCGTCCGGGGCAGTACGCGGTGTATTTCCACTGCCAGACCCGGCTGGTAGAGCAGTTCAAAACCCTGTTTCCGCACGACTTTCGCTTTGAAGGCCAGCGCGCTATCGTCTTCCAGATCAGTGACACCGTACCCACCGCCACCTTGCAGTTCTGCATAGGCATGGCGCTCACCTATCACCTGGCCCAGAAAGCTTGAGTCACCATGTCCTCACACCGCCAAAACTGGATCGCCGTGGCCAGTGCCCAGCACGCGCGGCGCGGCTGTGCGCCCAGCGACGGGCCAGGCTATATGCAGGTCTGCCACGGCAAGGCCGCGCCGCTCCAACGGGTGCGGGCGGGCGACCGGGTAGCCTACTACGCGCCCACGTTGGCCATGGGCGGCAAGGACCGGTTGCAGTGCTTTGTGTCGATCGGCCTGGTGCTGCAGGGCGACGCTTATAGTTTCGACATGGGCGGCGGTTTTGTACCGTTTCGCAAGGACGTGCAGTACGTGGCCGCGCGCGAGGCCTCCATCCTGCCCCTGGTGCCGCAGTTCGAGTTTGTTGAGTCGCCGCCGCACTGGGGCTACAAGTTCCGTTTTGGCCTGTTTGCCATCAGCGACCACGATATGCGGCTGATCGCCCAGGCCATGCAGGCCGATCTGGGCTTGCTGCATTTTTAGTAGCTGCTCGCGCTTGTTCTATCTGTGCCAGCGGCCTAAAAGTAGCTAAGTGCAGGTTGGCGTTTGCTGCCCGGACACGATTCTGGTTCCTGGGTACTTCTTCACCAATGCGTTTAGAACCAACGGGTCGTCGCGAAACACGGTGGCCCAAATCGAATAGCCGTCGTTGACTTGCGCAGTGATGTAACTTCTGACGGCATCGGGGGCGACTGCGGTTTGAAGAAGTTGCAAGGCAGATTGCGCCTTGCCCCATTGTTCGAGCCTGTCTTTGTGGCGGTAATCGGTCGGGGTGGATTGCTCGGGCGTCTTGTCCAAGCCCACCAAAACGAGCAGGGCACGGGCTTTGGCTTGAATCAAAGGATCAAGGCTGTCGGCAACCTTGATGGCTCCGCTGGGCTCGTAGGTAAACGCTGTAAACGTGTCGTCCGTATCGGGCCAAAGGCAGTCGCCACGCCCAGTTGTCTGCGCCCCTTTATGGCTGTTGCAATTGGCGCAGGCCAGCAAGAAGTTCTCCCAGGCCTTTTCGAGTTCGGGCCTATGGGACTTGGCAGTGACGTGCTCCACCGCCAAGCCGGTGGGAATCTTGCGTTCGCAATAGCTGCAGTAGCGGCCCAACCTGTCTCGCAAGTAGGGCGCTGCATCAATGTACGCCTGGAACACCACCAGCGTACCGTCCGCATGGCAAGGATGCGTGCCTTTGTCAATGGGCCGCATGCTTACAGACCGGCTGCCGCCCGGTGCATTTCAAGCCAGGCTGCGTAGGCGGGGTCGTTGGTGTAGGGCACCAGCAGCGCATCCAGGCGGGCTTTGACTTCTTGGGCTTGTTGCGAGTCGGGTGATTGCTTGGCCACTTCCAACAGGTTGTAGTACTTGGCGGCGGCATCTTTCATATCGTGCCAGCGTTGGCTGCGCTGAGGGAAAGGGTGCACGCCCATGACATGCTCTGCAATGTCCTCAATGCTTTCGTCCTCGGGCATCACGGCTTTGCCAGTAGCCAGATCAATCACACTGCCTTGCGCAAACGCGGCCTGGAGCAAAAACGGTGAGTGCGATGTAACGATGAACTGAAGATTGGGGAAAACCGACAGCAGGTCTTGGATCACGGTGCGCTGCCACTGCGGATGCAAGTGCAAATCCAGCTCATCAATCGTTACCACGCCCGTGGTTTCTTCAATAGCCTGCGCGCCAAGGTGCGAGTTGAGCGAGGCACAGCGCATCGCCAAATCGCAAAAAATGGCGGCAATGCGCTGCTGCCCATCGCTCAGGTCCGAGAACTTGCGCCACCCCACATCGGCATGGCGCACCATCAAGGCGTTTTCACGGATGATGAAGCTGATTTCCTCGGCGTGGATGGCAGCCAGGACGGCTTTGCGGGCGAGCGTGAGGACTAGAGGCACTTCTTTTTCTTGCAGGCCGCGGAGTTCATAGTACTGGAACCAGCTGGTTAGCTTGGCGGCTTGGACTTCATCGGCCTGCGCCAGCGACCATATATCTTTGCGTTCTTCAAAGGGTTTTTGTAGAGCACCAGCACCCCCTGTGGATTGGGGCTTGGATGCTCCGAACCGGGCCAGCAAAGGAATTGGGGTAAGGGCATCGCTTTGAAATGCAGCCTTCACCATAGGTTCAATTTCAGTTAATGGCTGCGTATCAAGCCACCTGTTCTCCCCCGTGCTACTTAGAGTCACCCCGATTCGGCCAAACGTAGCCCCGTTCCAGCAAAAGTCCCCGCCGGCTTGTAGCGGAAACATGGACGTTAGCCATGACTCTGAAGCAACGTCTATGGACACTTGTCGATGCGCTTCGTTTACAGATGGCCAACTTGCGTGAGCGTTTGCCTGGACAATTAAAGGAAACCAAGACCGACAGATCCCCTGCAACACACTCGTTTTCCCCGTCCCATTCACCCCCATCAACAGCGTCAAGCGCGGGTGAAAATCCAAGTGCAGCGTCTTGAATTTGCGGTAATTCATCAAATCCAGCGAGAGTTGGTACATGCAGTGTCTTGATTCGGTCATGGCCGAAATGGTAAGTGATATGGCGGGGCGGCTAAAAGCGATGGATTCACAGGGCTGATTGGGTTGCTGACACCACGCTGTCAGCAGCAGCGGGGCAACATCGCAGTGTAAATTCACCGTCTGTTCGAAAAGGCCCCCGTATGACCCCCCACCTTGTCCACCGCAACCAGCCCCTGCACCTGGCGGGCATCACCACCCGCACCACCAACGCGGCTGAGTTCTCGCCCACCACGGCCAAGATTGCACCGCTGTGGCAGCGGTTTTTCTCGGAGCGGGTGGCGCAGTCGGTGGCGGGCTACACGCCGCAGTCGGCTCTGTACGGCGTGTACAGCGGTTACGAGTCCGATGCCATGGGCGCGTTCGATGTGAGCGCCGCCGTGCTGGCGACCGAGGTGCCCGAGGGCCTGGAGGCCGTGACCGTGCCTGCCGGGCCCTACCTGGTGTTCGAGGCCCAGGGCCCTATGCCGGCCACGGTGATTGCGTTGTGGGGCGCGGTATGGCTGCACTTCCAGGATCCTGCTGCCCCCGCGCGCCGCTATGGCAGTGACTTCGAGGAATACAGCGGGGAAGGGCGGATTGCCATCTACATCGGCGTGCAGGATGCGGTTTGATGCACTATGGTTTTAATAGCTTCTTGCGCTGGTTCCATATGCGCTAGCAGCCTAAAAAGCTTGTAAACATGCGCCGTGCCGACCGTCTTTTCCATCTGGTGCAGCTGGTGCGCGGGCGGCGCTTGTCCACCGCCAGCTTTCTGGCCGAGCGGCTGGAAATATCCGAGCGCACCGTGTACCGCGATGTGGCCGATCTGCAGCGCCAAGGCGTGCCCATCGAGGGCGAGCCGGGCGTGGGCTACCGCTTTGGCGCGGGTTTCGAG
The DNA here is from genome assembly GCA_963513125.1 of uncultured Albidiferax sp. GTDB lineage: Bacteria > Pseudomonadota > Gammaproteobacteria > Burkholderiales > Burkholderiaceae_C > Rhodoferax_B. Next base: position 345,276 of record CAUPPH010000004.1, on the reverse strand, counting down.
CTGCCGCCGCTGATGTTCAGCCAGGATGAGGCCAAGGCTCTGGTGGCGGCGGTGCGGCTGTCGCAGCCCTGGCTGGATGCAGCGCTTGCCCTGGCGGCCGAGGACGCGCTGGGCAAGATGCTGTCCATCCTGCCGCCCGCCGCCCGCGTGGCCGCCGAGAGCCTGGCCTTGTACGCGCCGCCCAGCAGTTACAACGGCTTGACGGCCCCGGTGCGGGCCCATTTACAAACCCTGCGCGAAGCCATTGGCCTGCGCCGCAAGATCCATATGGACTACTTCGATGCCAAGGACTCCAGCAGCCAGCGCACCGTCCACCCCTTGGGCTGCTTCTACTGGGGCCGCACCTGGACGCTGGTGGCCTGGTGCGAGGTGCGGCAGGACTTCCGCAGCTTTCGCGTGGACCGCATGCAGGGCGTGGCGGTGCAGGATGCGACGTTCCGCCCCGAGGCCGGGCGCACCCTGGCCGACTTTCTGCGCACGGTGGCGTGCTGATCGCCCGGAGGGCTTTCGGATGCGCCGGTAGGGCTTCTGGCGTGGCTGGTGTGCGGTGTGCGGTTACAGTTCGGCTACGTCGATACATATCGTAACTTTCTGAGTTTGCGTCCCAGCCACCGGAGAGGTTTTGCATGGATTGGAATGTTGAGTAGACATCTTGCCGCGCCCCGGGTGTTTCCGTGGCGCTCGCTGAAAACCCGCATCACGCTGAGCACCCTGGCGATCTTTCTCGCGGGCATCTGGTCGCTGTCTTTTTACGCCAGCGATGTGTTGCGCGACGACATGACGGCCATGCTGGGCGAGCAGCAGGTGGCCGCCGTCAGCGCCGCCGCCGTGGCGGTAGACAGCGAGCTGGACCAGCGCCTGCGCCCCCTGGCCACCTTGGCCACCTTGCTCACCCACACGCCGCCCGCGCAGTGGGGCGTGCTGCAAAGCTACCTGGACACACGCCCGGTGCTGGTCAGCCTGTTCAACGGCGGCTTCATCCTGTACGGGCGCGACGGCCGACCGATGCATGCCGACGGGCTGCCCGTGGGCCCGGTGCCCGGCCCGCCGGTGGGGCAAGATGCCATTCAGGCGGCGTTGCAGCGTGGTGAGTCCACCGTGGGCCACCCTAGTTTTTACCCTCCGCTGCAGGCTCCGGTGTTTCCGGTGGCCGTGCCCATCGTGGATGCCGAGGGTGCGGTGGCGGGCGTGCTGGTGGGCCTGACCAACCTGCACCGGCGCAACTTTCTGGACCGCATCACCGACAACCGCTACGCCAAGACCGGTGCCATTGTGTTCACCGCACCCGTGTCGCGGCAGATCGTCACCGCCAGCGACAAAACCCGCATTCTGGAAGCCCTGCCGGAGCAGGCCGCGGACCCGGTCATCGACTACATCCTGCAGGGCCACGAGGGCTTCAGCCTGATGCGCAACCGCGCGGGCCGGGAGGTGCTGGTGTCCAGCAAACTCATCACCGAGTCGGGCTGGACGGTGGCCGCCGAGCTGCCCACCGACGTGGCTTTTGCGCCCATCCGCACCATGCAGCAACGCATGTTGCTGGCCACGCTGGGGCTGACCCTGCTGGCCGGTGTGCTCACCTGGTGGATGCTGCGCCGCCAACTGGCCCCGATGCTGGAGGCCGTGCACACCCTGGCACAGTTGGCCGATCCGGCGCAGCGCGAACTGCCCCTGCAGCCGCTGGCCATCCAGCAAAACGACGAGGTGGGCGAGCTGATCGGCGGGCTCAACCACCTGCTGGTCACGCTGGGCCAGCGCGAACACGCCCTGCGCGACAGCGAAGAGCGCTTTCGCACCCTGGTGGAGTGGTCGCCCGAGGCGGTGGTGGTGCACGTGGACGATGCCATCGTCTATGCCAACCCGGCCGCGGTGCAACTGTTTGGGGCCGCCACGCCCCAGGACCTAGTGGGGCGGCGCATGGCCGATCTGCTGCACCCCGAGTCGCTGACGCTGGCACATCAGCGGGCGCGCTACGTGGCCCAAAGCGGGCAGCGCGTGGGCGTGGTGGCGCTGCGGTTTTTCAAGCTGGACGGCACGCTGATCGACGTGGAAGTGCAGGGTACGCCGATCCTGTATGACGGTGCCAAGGCGGTGCACACCGTGCTCAGCGACATCACCGGGCGCAAGCTGGCCGAGATCGAGCTGCGCATCGCCGCGACGGCCTTCGAGTCGCAGCAGGGCATGCTGGTGACCGATGGCAACTGGCGGATCCTGCGCGTCAACCAGGCGTTTTGCGACATCACCGGCTATGCGGCACACGAAGCGGTGGGGCAGACCCCGTCGGAGCTGCTGCGCTCGGGGCGGCACGATGCCGCGTTTTTCGAGGCGATGCTGGGCAGCCTGGAGCGCACCGGCTCCTGGCAGGGCGAAATCTGGGACCGGCGCAAAAACGGCGAGCTGTTTCCCGGCTGGTTTGCCCTCACCGCCATCAAGGACGAGCATGGCAAGGTGACCCATTACGTGGACACCTTCACCGACATCACCGACCGCAAGGCTGCCGAAGACCAGATCCAGAACCTGGCCTTCTTCGACCCCCTGACCGGCCTGCCCAACCGCCGCCTGCTGATGGACCGCCTGGCCATGAGCATGGCCAACCACGCGCGCGACGAACGCTTTGGTGCGCTGCTGTTTGTGGACCTGGACAACTTCAAAACCCTGAACGACAGCTACGGCCACCACATGGGCGACCTGCTGCTGCAAGAGGTGGCCCGGCGCCTGTCCACCTGCATCCGCAAGGGCGACACCGTGGCCCGCCTGGGCGGCGACGAGTTTGTGGTGATGCTGGAAGACCTGGGCCAGCAAACTCTGGAGGCCGTCACCCATGCCGAGACCGTGGGCGAAAAGGTCCTGGCCGTGCTGAACCAGAATTTTGTGCTCGCCGGGGCCGTGCACCACAGCACGCCCAGCATCGGCATCACCCTGTTTGGCGAGATGGACGAAGGCATCGAAGAACCCCTGAAGCGTGCCGATCTGGCCATGTACCAGGCCAAGAGCGCGGGCCGCAACACCCTGCGGTTTTTCGACCCCCACATGCAGGCCGTGGTCACCGCCCGCGCCGCGCTGGAAATGGGCCTGCGCGAGGCTCTGGTGGAACACCAACTGCAGCTGTACTACCAGCCGCAAATCGTCGGCGAAGCGGAGCTGACCGGCGTGGAGGCCCTGGTGCGCTGGTTGCATCCCGAGCGCGGCATGGTGTCCCCGGCCGAATTCATCCCGCTGGCCGAAGACACCGGGTTGATCCTGCCGCTGGGCCTGTGGGTGCTGGAAACCGCCTGTACCCAACTCGCCCAGTGGGCCACCCGGCCCGCGTTCGCGCACCTCTCCGTGGCCGTCAACGTCAGCCCGCGCCAGTTCCAGCAAAGCGACTTTGTGGACCAGGTGCTGGCCGTGCTGGCGCGCACCGGTGCCCGCCCGCAGCACCTGAAGCTGGAGCTGACCGAGAGCATGCTGGTGGCCCACATCGAGGGCGTGATCAGCAAAATGGACGCACTCAAAGCGGTGGGCGTGGGCTTTTCGCTGGACGACTTTGGCACCGGCTACTCGTCGCTGTCGCACCTCAAGCTGCTACCGCTGGACCAGCTCAAGATCGACCAGGGTTTTGTGCGCGACATCCTGACCGATCCCAACGATGCGGCCATCGCCAAAATGGTCATCGCCCTGGGCGACAGCCTAGGCCTGGCCGTGATGGCCGAAGGCGTGGAGACCGAAGCCCAGCGCCTGTTCCTGGCCCACCAGGGCTGCCACACCTACCAAGGCTACCTGTTCAGCCGCCCGCTGCCGGTGGGCGAGTTTGAGGCCTTTGTGGGGACGATGGGGACGATGCGGGGGTGAGTGCGGGCGCTGTTCCGCAAGCTATGGTGCGCGTCCCTACAGCATCGCCTTGGCAAAGGCGCGGAAGTCGTCCAGGTGGGTGTGGGCTATGGCGAAGACGATGGCCCAGTAAGTTTGGCCTCCAGCACTAGCCTATCCACGCCAGCCTCCGCTCGGCCAGGGTGCGTTGCACGTAGGGTAGAAAGTCGTTGGCATCCAGCAGCGTGCGGGTAGCCCATGCGGCCTGTGCGGCTGCGGTGCCCAGCAGGCGGTGCCCGTGTTGCAGGATTTGGCCTGCCAGCGGTTGGCCTGCGGTGGCCAGATCGACCAGATCCACGGCCCGGCCTGTGCTGCGGGCAATGGTTTCCACCAGGCGCATTTTTCTCTCGGCATCCAGCGGCGCGTCGGCTAAAACGGCGACATCGATGTCACTGTCTGCCCCAGCGGTCTGGTGGGCGACCGAGCCAAACACCATCACCAACTGCAAGCCGCCATGGGCGTGAAGTACCTCGCTGAGTGCAGAGAGTTCGGTGGATGGGGTTGGCATCGCAACATTATCGGCCCAGTAGCCGCCAAGAGCGTGCTTACTGCCGCGCCATATCCACCAGCACCAGCGCTGGTTGGTGGTTCCAGCGCAGGGTGATGGCGTAGGGGTGGGGGCGCACGGTGGGGGGCAGGGGGGCATTGCCCTGGCGGGTGGTGGGGACGGAGATGTGCAGGCCCGTGCCGAGCTCTTTACGGGCATTGCCGGCCAGGGTGTTGGCGATTTCGCCCACGGCATCGAGCAGGTTGGTGTCGCTGAAGTCGGTGGCGTGCTGCAGTACCAGCAGCTCGCGCAGCAAGGGGCCGGGCATGGAGACCAGCACCTGGCCGTGGTAGCTGCCCGAGAACTGCACTATGCCGGTGAACTGGTGGCCCGGCACCGGGCTGGTGCCCAAAAAGGCCGAGGTGATCTGCGGCGTCTGGGTGGTGGTGGTGTCGAAGTAGCGGCGCACCGAATCCACGAAAAGGCGGAGTTCGCCGTCGGAGAGGGTTTGCATGGCCTCAGTGCCCCTCTGTGACGTCGAGCAGCGCCAGGCGCAGGGCATCGTCGGTGAAGGGCTTGGCCACAAAGCCACGCGCGCCGAGTTTCAGGGCCGCGATGGCGGTGGCCTTGTCGTTGAGTGCACTGACCACCAGGATGCTGGTGTGGGGCAGCAGGCGCAGCATTTCGCGGATGCATTCCACACCGTCCATTTCGGGCATGGTCAGGTCCATGGTGACCACGTCGGGCTGGGTGGCTTTGGCGATGCGCAGCGCCTCTACGCCGTTGCGGGCCAGGCCGACGAGCGCGATCTTGCCCAGGCCACCGTCTTGCACGATCTTGCTGATGCGCGTGCGGATCATGTTGGAGTCATCTACGACCAGAAGGCGCATGGTTTTAAGTATCAAATCGAACTGTTATTTCTGTAAATTGCCCCGGTGTGGAGGCCAGCGTCAAGCGTCCGCCCAGGCGCTGCACGTTGGCGTGCACCACGTCCAACCCCACGCCCCTTCCAGCGTAGATACCTGCATGCACATCGGCGGTGTCGGCGGTAGAGAAACCGGGCTTGAAGATGTGGCCGACGATCTGGCGGTCGCTGAAGCTCTCTAGCTGGCGGGCGGTGTACCAGCCCAGATCGAGCAGCTTTTGCCGCAGGCTGTTGGCGTTCAGGCCCCGGCCATCGTCCCGCACACGCAAGATCCATTCCGTGCCGTTTTTGCCTAACTGCACTTCCAGCCGCCCGGCGGCGGCCTTGCCACAGGCCTGGCGGGTGGCCGGTGCTTCGATACCGTGCGCCACGGCGTTGCGGACCAGCTGGGTGCAGATTTCGCGCACCAGATCGGCCACGTCGGCAGCGAGTTCGGCGTGGTGGTCCATTTGCACCACGGCGGCCACGCGTTTGCCCAGGACGCTGGCGGTATCCATCGCCAGCCGGGTCAGTGCCGTGTTCAACCCGCTACTTGGCATGCGGCTGTCGCGCTGGAGGCCCGCCAGGTTTTTCAGCGACGCCATGCGGCCCAGCAGCGCCTCTAGCGGCAAGGGCAGGGCCAGCAGCGGGTCGCCGCTGTCGTCACTGCGGGCCAGTAGCAAGGCGGATTCAAACGCATGGGCCTGGTGCACCAACGAGTCCAGTCCCAGCGCGCCCGCATCGCCCTTCAGCGCATGCATGCGGCGCGCGGCCTGGTCCAGCGCGTTGCGCAATGCCGGTCGGCCCTGGGCGCTGCCGCGCAGCAGGTCGTTGATCTCCAGCAGGCTGGCCTCGGAGCGGGCCACAAACTGGCGCAGCAGAGCCGGGTCGGTTTCGCAGGCAGTCAGCAGCAGGGCCAGCTCTTTTTGCGAGCGCAGGCGTTCGGCCTGCAACTGGGTCTGTAGCAGGGTGCGGTCGGAAATGTCTTGCACGGTGACCAGCACGTGGGCAATGGCCGTGCCCGCACGGACCCGGTTGAAGCGAAAGGCCAGGGTGCGCGGCACGGTTTGCCCGAGCCGGTTGCGTACCAGTACCTGCACTTCCAGCAGCGGGTTGATGTCTTGCACCAGCGCCTCTTTGACGTGCGGGGCAAACAGCAGGGCCACGTAGTCCTGGGCATCCACCAAAACCTTGCCGTCCACCATGCTGGCCAACAGGTCGAAGAAGCTGTCGCCGGGCCGCAGCGGGCGGCCAAACAGCTGGTGGGCTGATTGCGATATCTGCGAGCCGAGCTGGAACTCGGGTGTGATCAAAAACAGGCTCTCGCGCACGCTGGCCAGAATTTCCTGGTTCTCGCGGGTTACCGCCTCCATGCCCGCGTCCAGGCGGCGCAGGCGGCGTAAAAATTTGAACAGGATGAAGGCAAAGTTCAGCAGCGCCAGCACGATACCGGCCGTCTGCACCTGGCGCAGGGTGGTGGCGCGCTGGGACGCGGTAGCCTCCAGCGCGGTGGTCAGGCTGTTCATCAGGCCCAGCAGCTCGAGGTTGTGGGCCTGGGCGTAGGCGCTGGCGGCGTGCAGCTCGGCATCACTGGCCTGGCTGTTCAGCACCGGGGCCAGGGCGCGCTGGAACGGGGTCCACAGGGCCTGGGCTTGTTGCAGCGCCTGCAAGGCGGCGGGGTCTACGGCGGCTTTCAGATAGACCGGTTTGCCGCTGCCGCTAGGAACGATGGCACCATGCTGGAAGCCCTGCAGCGTGGCACCAAACAGGCTGACAGCATCGCGCAGCTCGGCCAGCGCCTGGGGTGCGTCCAGGCCCTGGCGGCGCGCGGCTTCTACCGCCAGCAAGGCCTTGGCCGAGCGCTGCGACAGCATGCGCTGGCGGCCTGCAAGGTTGATGCTGTGCGCGTCTTCGCTGATTTGGTACGAGGTGGCAAAGTTGAGCACCAGCACGCCCAGGTCGAACAGCAGAAACAGCGCCACCGCCAAAACGATATCACGGTATTTTCCCAAAGAAAAAAGGTCTTTCGTGCTTATTCCATCAGCGCGAGTAGCTACGGTTTTTGTAGTGTTAAGAGGGTGGGGAGGTGCGAGGGACATGCACAGAACAGGCAATAACAGGGCCAGCCTGCGGGTCACCGACTGCACCAGAATGGGTAGGCCAGTGCACACCGTTTAACATGCTTGGCTGCCCATTTTTCTGAATCCCTCCATGCCCGCATCCCTTACCGTTCAAATGCCCGCCAGCGCGCCGCGCCAGTTGTTTCTGTTGTTCCATGGCGTGGGCGGCACGCCGCACAACCTGGTGCCGCTGGGCCAGCGGCTGGCGCTGGAGTTTCCGCAGGCGGCGGTGGTCTGCGTGGCCGGGCCGGATGCGTCAGATTTGGGCGCGGGATTCCAATGGTTTTCGGTGCAGGGCATCAGCGAGGACAACCGCGCGCAGCGCATTGCCGACACCATGCCGCGCTTTGTGGCCACGGTGCGCGGCTGGCAGCAGCGCACCGGGTTGACGGATGCCGAGACGGCGCTGGTTGGCTTTTCGCAAGGCGCGATCATGGCGCTGGAGGCTACGCAGTTGGGGGAATCGCTGGCGGGCCGCGTGGTGGCGCTGTCGGGGCGGTTTGCCCAGTTGCCGCAGCAGGCTCCGGCCACCACCACGCTGCATTTCATCCACGGCAAGAGCGACGAGGTGGTGGCCTATGGCCACACGGTCGCCGCCGCCGAGCGGCTGGTGCGCCTGGGCGGCGACATCACGGCCGATGTGATCCCGTTCCTGGGGCATGCGGTCAATGAGGAGGTGGTGGAGCGGCTGGTGGAGCGGCTGAAAGGCCATATTCCCAAGCGCATCTGGGAGCAGGCCGGGCAGAGCGCCCCACCGCAACCCTGAGGCCACATATACGGGCCGTGGATGCGGCTATACACCCCGTCTGCTACAGCCTGAACGCGCGCCTTCCAGAAACACCGCAGAACTGGCTTTGCCAGGCTGCTGGTGTTGCCCCCTGCAAGGGGGTTGGCGAAAGATGCGCAGCACTGTAGCCTGGGGGTGAGCCAAAAAATTACGCAGTAATTTTTTCTACGTGGGCCTGGCGGGTGTACAGAAAGTCGATCACCGCCTTGCGGTAGCCCTGGTAGTGGGCGTTGTCGGCCAGTTCCACGCGGTTGCGCGGGCGGGGCAGATCGACGCTCAGGATTTCGCCGATGGTGGCGGCGGGGCCGTTGGTCAGCATCACGATCTTGTCGCTCAGCAGCACGGCTTCGTCCACGTCGTGGGTCACCATCACCACGGTGCTCTGGGTTTTTTGCACGATGGCCAGCAGCTCGTCCTGCAGCTTGGCGCGGGTCAGTGCATCCAGCGCGCCAAAGGGCTCGTCCATCAGCAAAACCTTGGGCTCCATGCTCAGGGCGCGGGCAATGCCCACGCGCTGCTTCATGCCGCCGGAGATTTCGCCAGGGCGCTTGTGTGCGGCGGCGGTCAGGCCGACCAGGGCCAGCACCGCGTCGGTGCGGGTCTTGAGCTGGGCCTTGTTTTCCGAGGGCGCGCCGGTGGATTTGTTGGCCGCACCAAACACGCGCTCTACTGCCAGGTAGACGTTTTCATAGCAGGTCAGCCAAGGCAGCAGCGAGTGGTTCTGGAACACCACGGCGCGCTCGGGGCCGGGGCCCTTGATCTCGCGGTTGGCGCACAGCAAAGTGCCGTTGGTGGGGTCGGTCAGGCCGGCAATCAGGTTGAGCAAGGTGGACTTGCCGCAGCCCGAGTGGCCGATCAGGGCCACAAACTCGCCCTTGGCAATGGTCAGGTTCACATCGCGCAGGGCGGGGAAGATGCCCTTGGCGGTTTTAAAGGTCTGCTCGACACCCTGGATTTCGATGTACTTGGTGCTCAGGCTTGCGGGGGTGGGGCTCATGGGTTTGTCCAATCTTTGAAATTGCGGGGCCGGGGAGTGCCCCCACCCCAACCCTCCCCCGGCGGGGGAGGGAGTAAGGCGGGGCCCTGAATGCCTCCCTCCCCTTCCGGGGGAGGGTTGGGGTGGGGGGGGTCTTAAGACTTCACTTCCTCAAAAGTAAATGCGGTGGCCAGTTTGATCAGTGCGTATTCCAGCATCAGGCCGACGATGCCGATCACGAAGATGGCGATGATGATGTTCTTGACGTTCAGGTTGTTCCATTCGTCCCACACCCAGAAGCCGATGCCCACGCCGCCAGTCAGCATCTCGGCCGCCACGATCACCAGCCAGGCGGTGCCCACGGCCAGGCGCACGCCGGTCAGCATGTAGGGCAGCACGGCGGGGAACAGGATCTTGGTGACGATCTTCCACTCGCTCAGGTTCAGCACGCGGGCCACGTTCATGTAGTCCTGCGGCACGCGCTGCACGCCCACCGCGGTGTTGATGACCATGGGCCAGATCGAGCAGATGAAGATGGTCCAGATGGCCGCCGGGTTGGCACCCTTGAACACCATCAGGCCGATCGGCAGCCAGGCCAGCGGCGACACCGGGCGCAGCAGGCTGATCAGCGGGTTGAACATGCGGCCCATGAACTCAAACCGGCCAATCGCAAAACCTGCTGGAATGCCCACCAGTGCCGCCAGGCCAAAGCCCAGCGCTACCCGTTCCAGCGAAGCCAGCACGTTCCAGCCCACGCCCTGGTCGTTCGGGCCCTTGCGGTAGAACGGGTCGCTGAACAAGACTACGGCCTGCTGGAAGGTCTCGTACGGCGACGGGATATTGCTGGCGGTGGTGATGGACACAATCGCCCAGATGCCGATCAGCAGTCCCAGGCCCAGGATGGGGGGCACCACCTGGCGCCAGAAGCCGCGCCAGTCGAACGGCATTTTGGGTGTGGCCATTTTTACGTCTTTCAGGGCGCTAGCGCTTGTGTCTTGGGCGGTAGCAGCTATCATTTTTGGAGCGGATGGGCTGTCGGTGGCATCAAACGATGCATCGCGGGGGGAATGGAATACGGCACTGACCATGGTTTTCTCCTTCGTGGGGGGAAAGGGCTCCCGCCGGGTCGGCGGGAGAAGAGCATTTAGGCGTGAACCTTGAAGCTGTCGGCGTACTTTTTAGGGTCCTTGCCGTCCCAGACCACGCCGTCCATCAGCTTGGACGTGCGCATGTCGCTCTTGGGCACCGGCGTGTTGCTGGCGGTGGCGGCCTGCTTGTAGATGTCGATCTGGTTGATCTGCTTGGCCACGGCCAGGTAGTCGGGGTGGTCTTTGAGCAAGCCCCAGCGCTTGTGCTGCGTCATGAACCACATGCCATCGGACAGGAACGGGAAGTTGACCGTGCCTTCGTTGTAGAACTTCATGTAGTTCGGGTCGTCCCAGGTCTTGCCCAGGCCGTTCTGGTAGCGGCCCAGAATGCGCTGGTTGATGGCATCCACGCTGGTGTTTACGTAGCTCTTGTCGGCGATGGTCTCGGCCATCTTGTTCTTGTTGGCCAGGCCGGCATCGATCCAGCGGCCGGCTTCCAGGATCGCAGCGGTGACGGCGCGGGCCGTATTGGGGTTCTTCTTGACGAAATCGGAGGTGGTGCCCAGCACCTTTTCGGGGTGGTCTTTCCAGATGTCCTGGGTGGTGGTAGCGGTGATGCCGATGCCATCAATGATGGCGCGGTGGTTCCAGGGCTCGCCCACGCAGTAGCCGTCCATGTTGCCCACGCGCATGTTGGCCACCATTTGTGGTGGCGGCACGGTGATGACCTTGGCATCGCTCAAGGGGTTGATGCCGTTGGCGGCCATCCAGTAGTACAGCCACATGGCGTGGGTGCCAGTGGGGAAGGTCTGGGCAAAGGTGTATTCGCGCTTCTCGGCGGCCATCAGCTTGGCCAGGCCGGGGCCGTCGACCGCGCCTTTTTCGGCCAGCTTTTTGCTCAAGGTGATGGCCTGGCCGTTCTGGTTCAGGGTCATCAGCACGGCCATGTCTTTCTTGGGGCCGCTCAGGCCCAGGTGCACGCCGTAAATCAGGCCGTACAGGGCGTGGGCGCAGTCCAGTTCGCCGGTGACCAGCTTGTCGCGCACACCGGCCCAGCTGGCTTCCTTGCTGGGGATGATCTTTACGCCGTATTTTTTGTCGATACCCAGCACCGAGGCCATCACCACGCTGGCGCAGTCGGTCAGGGGGATGAAGCCGATTTTGACTTCTTCTTTTTCGGGTTTGTCGGATCCGGCGGCGTACACCAGGGCGCGCAGGGCGGGGCTGACACCCACGGCACCTACGGCGGCGGTTTGCAGTACCGAGCGGCGGCTGAGTTTGGTCTTCAAAAGGTCGGTCATCAAAAGGCTCCCAAAATTGAAACTAGGTTGGTTCCAGAACGAAAAAAGGCGTCCTCACCGCGCAGCGCGCTGCGGTGTGCAGCCTCTAACGGGTGGGGACGCCTTTGTCCGAATACGGGGCGGTGGGCACCCGCCATTGGGTGCTCGCTGCCATGGGACCATCGGTGGTCTTGGTTTAGTTATGCAAGCACCGTGCCAGGTGGATCGGATACTTGAATGCTATGTAATTAGGAGCTGCTAGCGCTCATCTAATAAGCGCTTGCGGCCTATTTGGCTTGTAAGCGTAGGTTTCGCACTGTTCTTGTGCGGTGCACCATTTCAGCGGACGGGCTTGGGCGCAGCCGGTGCGCGGATGAAGCCGCCGTCTTGCGCCAGCAGTTGGCACAGGGCCGCGTTGGCCATGGGCCTGGCCAGCAGGTAGCCCTGGAATTCGTCGCAGCCCTGGCTGCGCAGCAGGTCGAACTGGGCCTGGTTTTCTACCCCCTCGGCCACCACGGTTTTGCGCAGGTTCTGGCACAAGCCCACCATCGCGCGGGCGATCATGGCAACGTCGGCATCGGACTCGATGTCGGTGACCAGCGAGCGGTCGATCTTCACGGTGTCCAGCGGCAGATGGCGCAGGTACGACAGGCTGGAATAGCCGGTGCCAAAGTCGTCCATCGCCACCCGAAAGCCCTGCGCCTTGAAGGCGTTGAGCACGCTGATGGCGCGCGTGCTGTCGTCCAGGAACACGCCTTCGGTGATCTCCAGCTCCACCCGCTCGGGCGGCAGGCCGCTGGCGCGCACCAGAGCGGCCACGCGCAGCACCAGGTCGTCGGCCAGGAAAAGCCGAGCCGACAGGTTCACAGCGATCACCAGGTGCGCGCCTTGCGGCCCCTCCCACAGCGCGGCGGCGGCAAAGGCCTGGCGCAGGATCAGCTCGGTGAGTTCGCCGATCAGCCCGGTTTCCTCGGCAATCGGAATGAAACGGTCGGGCCCCACTATGCCAATGCTGGCGCTATGCCAGCGCGCTAGCGCCTCTACACCGACGATGCGCCGGTGCTGGTCTACCTTGGGCTGGTAGGCCACGGTGAACTCGTTTTGCTCCAGCCCCACGCGCATGGCGGTGGCCAGGTCGAGCCGCTCGTCGGCCACCTTGTTCAGCTCGGGGGTGAAAAACTGGAAGTTGTTGCGGCCCCGCTCCTTGGCGGCGTACATGGCCACGTCGGCATGCTTGAGCAGGCTTTGCGCGTCCTCGCCGTCTTGCGGGTACAGCGCCACGCCCATGCTGGCGCCCACCTGGAACTCGCGCCCCAGCAGGCTCACCGGCTGGTTGATCTGCTTGAGCACGCGTTGCAGGTGCGAGATGACGCTGTTGGCCCGGAAATGTTCGTTGAGCAGCAGCACAAACTCGTCGCCGCTGTGGCGCGACACGGTGTCGGTGGCGCGCACGCAGTTGCGCATGCGCTGGGCAATCTCCACCAGCAACTGGTCGCCCGCGTCGTGGCCCAGGCTGTCGTTGATCAGCTTGAAGTGGTCCAGGTCAATGAACACCACGGCCAGAAAATGCCCCATGCGCTCGGCGTGGGCGATGGCCGGGCCGATGCGGTCGCGCAGCAGGTTGCGGTTGGCCAGGCCGGTCAGGCCGTCGTAGTTGGCCTGACGCTCCAGTTGTTCGCGCTGGCTGCGGCGTTCGGTAATGTCTTGCACCGTGCCTTCAAAGCAGATGAAGGCCCCTTGGGCATCGCGCACGCTGTGGGCGTTTTCCGAGATCCAGATGGTGCTGCCGTCGCGCCGGTACACCTCGGACTCGAAATTGCGCACCTCGCCGTGCGCGGCCATCAGCTTCTGGAAACGTTCGCGCCGCTGCGGCTGCACGTACAGGCGGCGGTCGATGTCGGCCAGGTCGGCAATCAGCTCTTCGGCGGTGGTGTAGCCATACAGCCGGGCCAGCGCCGGGTTGGCCGACAGGTAGCGGCCCTCTTGCGAGGTCTGGAAGATGCCTTCGCGTGCGTGTTCAAAAATCTGCCGGTAGCGGGCTTCGGCATGGGCCAGCGCCTCCAGGGTCACAAAGCCTTCGGTCACGTCTTCGATAAAGCCCTCCAGCACCTGCTGCTCGCCCTCGTCGATCACCATCACGCCTTGTTCCTTGACGCGGCGCACGGCTCCGCTGCGGGTCTGGATGGCGTAGTGCACGGTGAAGCGCTGCTCGGCAGCGGCCGCGGCCAGAATTTCGGCGCGCACCCGGATGCGGTCGTTTGGGTGGGTGATGCGTTCCCACGACACCGCCTGGTTGTCGATCAGCTCCATCGCGTGGTAGCCGGTGAGCTTGTAGCAGCCCTGGCTGACGAAGCGCATCGTCCAGTGCACGTCCGGCAGGCAGCGGTAGGCCATGCCTTCCAGGTTGTTGACCAGGGTGTCCAGGACCTTGTGCAGATTCACCGACCGCGCCAGCAAGGGGCTGGAATGGTGCGAGCGGGCGGCGGGAGCGGGAACGGTTTCCACAGAGAAGGGCAAAGAAGGCAAAGGGGACGGCATGAGAGAGGGGAGGGGCAAGAACCGGCATTTCCACCCTGGGGCGCGGCGTTCTTGCTACTGAATAAATAGCTGCTCGTGCAATCAGCTAGAGCACAAGCACCATATTTTATTTCAAAACATAGTTGAGAACAAAATTGTGCACCGTTTGTGTGCGCTGTGTTGGGTCTGGGGCATTCAGCCCAGCAGGTCGGCTACATCGAGGATGCGCTGGGCCACATCCACCAGCTTCAGGCTCTTGTCCATGGCGGCTTTGCGCAGGCGGTCGTAGGCCTCTTGTTCGGTCAGGCCTTGGCGCTGCATCAGCAGGCCTTTGGCGCGGTCGATCACCTTGCGATTGAGCAGCTCGGCCTTGTGGCCGTCCAGCTCCTGGCGGGTGGTGGCCAGTTCCTGGCGCAGCGCCTGTTCGTGCTCGAAACGGGCCATGGCCACGTCCAGAATGGGACGGATGCGCGCCGCCGACAGTCCGGCCACGATGTAGGCCGACACGCCAGCCGCCACCGCGTCCTTCACGTGCGAGGTGTCGTCGTCGTTGGTGAACATAACGATGGGGCGGCGCGCGTTGCGGGTGGCCATCACCACGTGCTCCAGCGCGTCGCGGGCTTCGCTTTCGGCATCCACGATCACCATGTCGGGCTGCAACTGGGCCAGGCGCTCTGTCAGGAACACATCGGCGGGCAGGCTGGCGACCAGGTTGTAGCCGTTTTCCAGCAGGCCGATGCGCAGCGCCCGCGAGCGTTCCGCCTGCAGCAGGCCGGTGGCATCCTGGGGGTCCAGCACGTCCAGGTCGGGGGCAATCACTACGATGCGCAGGGCTTCATTCATGGAGAAAAACCTGCAAGATTCGCGCCAAGATGGTGCAGCCTACACTCCCAGCCTGATTAAAGAGGAAACGCCTGTGCTGGTATTGGGTATTGAATCATCGTGTGACGAAACCGGAATTGCGCTCGTGCGCGCTGATGGCCCGGCCTTGCCGGTATTGCTGGCGCACGCGCTGCACAGCCAGATCGAGATGCACCAGGCCTACGGCGGCGTGGTCCCCGAGCTGGCCAGCCGCGACCACATCCGCCGCGTGCTGCCGCTGACCCGCCAGGTGCTGATGGAAGCCGCTCACAGCCTGCAAGACGTGGACGTGGTGGCCTACACCCGTGGCCCCGGCCTGGCCGGTGCGCTGCTGGTGGGCGCGGGCGTGGCCTGTGCGCTGGGTGCCGCCCTGGGCAAACCGGTGCTGGGCGTGCACCATCTGGAGGGGCATTTGCTGTCGCCCTTCTTGAGCGTGGACCCGCCGGAGTTTCCGTTTGTGGCGTTGCTGGTGTCGGGCGGCCACACCCAGCTGATGCGGGTGGATGGCGTGGGCCGCTACGAGATGCTGGGCGAAACCATCGACGACGCGGCGGGCGAGGCCTTCGACAAATCCGCCAAGCTGATGGGCCTGGGCTACCCCGGCGGCCCGGCCTTGTCGCGCCTGGCCGAGCAGGGCGACCCGGCGGCCTTCAAGCTGCCACGGCCTCTGCTGCACAGCGGCAACCTGGATTTTTCGTTTGCCGGTTTGAAGACGGCGGTGATGACGCAGGCCAAGAAGTTGGGCGACGAGCTGGAGGCCCGCAAAGCCGATCTGGCGGCCAGCACCCAGGCGGCAATTGTCGAAGTGCTGTTGAAGAAATCCATGACGGCCCTGCAACGCACCGGCCTGCGCAGGCTGGTGGTCGCTGGCGGGGTGGGGGCCAACAAGATGCTGCGCAGCCAGCTCAATGCCGTCTGCGCCAAGGCCGGAATCCGCGTGCACTACCCCGAGCTGCACCTGTGCACCGACAACGGCGCGATGATCGCCATGGCCGGTGCCATGCGCTTGCAGTCGGGCCTGCAGGCACCTACGCGGGCTTACGCTTTTGACGTGAAGCCGCGTTGGCCCCTGGACGCGCTGTAGTTAGTTGATGGTCAGGTTGGAGACGTTGCTGACCGGGGCTTTCTTGGCCAGCTTCAAGGTCAACACACCGTTCTCCAGCCGGGCATCGCTGGCCGACACGTCGATGTCTTGTGGCAACTCGTAGGCGGCCTTGTAGGTGCGGGGTGCGTCGGGCTGGCTTTCAATGCGCACCACGCTGCCTTCGATGCCGATAGAGAGCTGCTCCTTGGCAATGCCGGGCACGTCGAATTGCAGGCTGTAGGCGTGCTCGTCCTGGGTGATGCGGTAGTTTTTTTGTGGTGCTTCGTCCAACAGGTGCCGGAGGGCGCGCAGGTTGTTGTGGCGGGCAAAAGCGGGATGGGTAGCTGCAATAAACATGGTGGACTCCGTTTACATTACGCGGCGCTCACATTGATTGCCGCTTGGAACACATCTGCGTGCGTCGCCCCCTATTTCAAGGAAGTTTTTAGATGTTTAAGTTTCGACGTGGGCTCTTGAAATCATGCGCTGTGGCGCTATGTGGACTGGTTTTTCTCTCGGCCCAGGCGGCCCCCGCGCCCATCAAATTGGCCTTGGTCGAAGGTCTGAGCGGCCCGTTTGGCAACGGCGGCGAGGCGGTGTTTCGCAACCTGATTTGGGCGGTGGAGCGCGTCAATGCACGCGGCGGCGTGCCGTTGCCCGACGGCAAACACCTGCTGGCGCTGGAGCGCTATGACAGCAAGGGCCAGAACGAAGAAGCCCTGTCGGCCCTGCGTGCCGCCATCGACGACGGCGCGCAAGTCATCCTGCAAGGCAACTCCTCCGCCACCGCCGCCGTGCTGATCGATGCGATCAACAAACACAACGACCGCGAACCCACCAAGCGCGTGCTGCTGCTGAACTACGCCGCAGTAGACCCCACGCTGACCAACGAGAAATGCAGCTTCTGGCACTTCCGCTTCGACGCGCACGCCGACATGCGCATGGCCGCGCTGATGGCCGTGTTCAAGGATGACGCGGCGGTCAAAAGCGTCTACATCCTGGGCCAGGACTACAGCTTCGGCCAGGCCGTGGCGCGCGAGGCCAAGCGCCAACTGGCCCTGCAGCGCCCCGACGTGCGGCTGGTGGGCGACGAGCTGCACCCGCTGGGCCGCGTCAAGGATTTCATTCCTTATGCTGCCAAGATCAAGGCCAGCGGCGCGCAGGCCGTCATTACCGGCAACTTCGGCAACGACCTGACCCTGTTGGTCAAGGCCGCCCGCGAAGTGGGTTTCGAGGGCAAGTTCTACACCTTCTACGGCAATGCGCTGGGGGCTCCGGCGGCGCTGGGCGAGGCGGGCGTGGGCAAGGTCATCGCCGTAGCCGACTGGCTGCCCAACACGCCCACGGCGCCGAGCCAGGCGTTTGTGCAGGCCTTTCGCCAGCGCTTTCCCAAGCCCGCCGACGACTACCTGCACATGCGCATGCAGCTCATGGTGGAGGCGCTGTCTCAGGCGGTTGAAAAAGCCGGTACTATGGATTTGATAGCTGTTGCCACAAGTCTGGAGGGCGCTAGTGTCAGTTTATATGGCCAAACCGGCAGCATGCGCGCCGCCGACCACCAGTTCCAGCAGACCCTGGCCGTGGGCAGCATGGACCGCCAGGGCACGCCCGGCGTGAAGTTTGATGTGGAAGGCTCGGGCTACGGCTTTCGGGTCATCAAGCAAATCAGCGCCGCCCAGGCCGAAATGCCCACCACCTGCAAGATGGTTAGACCAGGCTAACGCGTATAGCCCGCGCAGGCACCGGCGTTGGGCCGACCCTTGCATTCGCGCAGCAGGCGGCGGTTGCGCTCGGCCGTGCTTTCCGACGAGTCTTTGAGGATGCGCACCTGGGAGCCGCCTTTGGCCTTTTTGGTTTTGGCAAAGCCAGGCACGGCTAACGTCAAGGCAAGAAAGCAGCAAATCAAAGCGCGGTAAGGCATGCGAACATCTCCGGACGGGGTGCGCATAATCATGCCTCCACAGTTTCTATTCGTCTATGCGCCAAGCCATCCTGAACCTCGAAGAATCCAAAATCCGTGAAGTCGCCAACGCCGGCATGGGGCGTAGCGATGTGCTGGCCTTCTGGTTCGGCGAAAGCGACGAAGTCACGCCCGATTTCATCCGCCAGGCCGCCATTGCCTCGCTGCAGCAGGGCGAAACCTTTTATTCCCACAACCTGGGTCTGCCCGAATTGCGCCAGGCGGTGGCCGACTACATGGGCGGCTTGCATGGCCCCATCGGTGCCGACCGTATCGCCATCACCTCCGGCGGTGTCAATGCCTTGATGCTGGCCATCCAGATGCTGGTGGACGCGGGCGACGAGGTGGTGGCCGTCACCCCGGTGTGGCCCAACCTCACCGCCCAGCCCGCCATCCTGGGGGCACGCCTGCGCTGCGTGGCGCTGCAGCCGCAGGCCGACGGGGCCTGGGTGTTGGACATGGCGCAGTTGCTGGCCGCCGTCACGCCTGCCACCAAGCTGCTGGTGCTCAACGCCCCGAACAACCCCACCGGCTGGACGTTGACCCGCGCCGAGCAGCAAACCATCCTCGACCACTGCCGCCGCACGGGCACCTGGATACTGGCCGACGAGGTCTACGAGCGCCTGTACTACGCCCCCAGCGCCAACGGTTGCGCGCCCAGTTTCCTGGATGTGGCCACGCCCGAAGACCGGCTGGTGGTGGTGCACAGCTTCTCCAAAAGCTTTTTGATGACCGGCTGGCGACTGGGCTGGCTGGTGATGCCCGCCAGCGCCACGCCGCACATGGGCAAGCTCATCGAATTCAACACCTCGTGCGCCAGCGTATTTGTGCAGCGCGCCGGTATCGCCGCCTTGCAAGGCACCGACAACATCACGCCACGCGTGGTGGCGCACCTGAAAACCTGCCGCGACACCCTGGTGCCGCTGCTGCAGGCCGTGCCCGGCGTGCGCGTGGCCCCGGCGCAGGGTGGCATGTACGCTTTCTTCCAGCTGGCGGGCCACCCGGATTCCCTGGTCACCGCCAAGCGCCTGGTGGCCGAAGCGGGCCTGGGCCTGGCCCCCGGCAACGCCTTTGCCCCCGAGGCGCAGGGCTGGCTGCGCTGGTGCTTTGCGTCCAAAGATTTGCACCGATTGGAGCAGGGCGTGGAAAGGCTCAAAAAGTGGGCTATAATTTGAGGCTTGCTGCAGCGTGATTTGCTTGCAAAGCAACGAACGACAAGAACCCCGGTTCAAGTCAAAATCGGTCCAAAGTCATGTTATGATTTGAGGCTGAAAATGCGGGAGTAGCTCAGTTGGTAGAGCGCAACCTTGCCAAGGTTGAGGTCGAGAGTTCGAGACTCTTCTCCCGCTCCAAATTGGTAAAAAGGGAAGCTTCAGGCTTCCCTTTTTTATGATGAATGCAGTGAGTGCGGCGCGATAACAAAGCGGTTATGTACCGGATTGCAAATCCGGCTAGCCCGGTTCGACTCCGGGTCGCGCCTCCAGAATTCAAAATTCGATGAAATTCGGATTTTGCATAAAAAGCCATGCTAGAATGCAAGGCTTGAAACGCGGGAGTAGCTCAGTTGGTAGAGCGCAACCTTGCCAAGGTTGAGGTCGAGAGTTCGAGACTCTTCTCCCGCTCCAAATTTGGCAAAAAAGGAAGCTTAGGCTTCCTTTTTTTATGCCCGTTTGTTTTTGTATTTTGTGGCGGTTTGCACCGGGCTTTCAGAGCTAAAACCAGCCAGGCAGCGGGGTACAATGCGGCTGCTATTCAGCTGCGGTGCGACGGGGTCCTCAGGCCCCGGCCCCCAGGTAGATACAGCAGGCTCGGTGGTGTAATTGGTAGCCACAGCAGACTTAAAATCTGCCGACGCAAGTCGTACCGGTTCGATTCCGGTCCGAGCCACCAGATTTGCATTTTCGCGTGGCGATAATGCTGGATTTGCCCTAAATCCCATGCAAGACGACAAACCCGAACTCCTTGAAGAATACGTGCCCGGCGTAGCCAATGGCCGCCACTACATGGCCAAACTCAGCTACTTGGCAGGTGGGCCGTGGTCTATCGAGGTGGTGCATGTGGAAGGGCTGCCGCCGCTGGGCGACAGCGACAAAAGCTGGTCCACCCGCGACGAGGCGGTGCAGGCAGCCCAGGCTATGGTGGCTGCGCTGGCGCACTGAGCCCGCGCACGTAAAATCCTCGGGCCCACAATCCACCACAGACGACGGCGTTCTTCCTTTGGATGATTTCTAAAGGTTTTGTGCCCCTGCTCCTCGCGCTGGTTTTCAACCCCCTTAAAAGCGCCTAATATCTCCCTATGCCCCGTTACAACGCCCCCTTTGAAATCCATGTGCACGGCCAAGTGCCTTTGCGCACCGACGTGACGTTCCACCAAGTCCAGGAAGCGCTCAAACCGCTGTGGAAGTACGCTGGGGCCAAATCCCTGGCCGATGCTGCGGGCAGCGCTTATGAGGAAGAGCCGGGCATCCAGTTCGACGCACCCGAGCACATGCTGCAAATGTGCTGGACGGTGCCGGGCGACGAAGATTTCAAGCAGGCGCTGGACGAGATGTGCATGAGCCTGAACGAGCTGGCCGAGCGCGGTGCCTCCATCGAAATTACCTTCTACGACACCGACTTTGACGAAGAAGACGAAGAAGCCACCGACGATTCGCGCGACGACTTCCTGATGCTGTTCGTCGGCCCCACGCCCGCGGCCATCATGCAGGTGCAGCGCGATCTGCTGGTGCAGGATGTCATCAACATGATGGAGCGCCACTTCGACGCGTCCGAGCTCAACGGCATCGTGCGCGAAATCGACCAGCTGTTCACCCAACGCTTCGATGCCCTGGTAAATTCGCTGGAGCTGGGCAAGCCACCCCGTGGTCCTGGGGGTTCGGGTGGTGCCGGTGGGCACGGCGGCGGCGGACGCCGTCCGCGTCACCTGCATTGATGCGACGGGTCCGTGGTGCGCCGCGGGACCGGTCCTGCAGTTCCCGGATTACGTGGTGCGACGCTTGGAATTAAGCTGACCAGCGCACCGCATCTTCGGTGGCAAACCCTAGCCAGCGCTGGGCTGCCGCTTGCAGCACGGCGGGCTCGCCGGTGGTGATGAGTTGCACCCGGCCCGGGCCTTCGGTGGCCAGCGTGCCAGAGCTTTCCAGCAGATGCCGCGTGCGCCGCGCCACCGGTTCGCCGGTGGACAAAATCTGCACCTGCGGGCCGACCAGCGTGGCCAGATGGGCCTGGGCGAACACGTAGTGGGTGCAGCCCAGCACCAGGGTGTCGATGTCGCCCAGATTTAAGCCAAATGTGCCCATACCGCCTATGTATTGGGCACATAGTGCTATAGTTTTTGAGTCCTCACCGGTTTCCACGCTGCGGCTGATGGCATCGGCCAGGCCGTCGCAGGGCTGGACGATGAACGTGGCCTGTTCTTGCAGCGTGGCGTGCAAGGCCTTGAACTTGGCGCTGGTCACAGTGCCGCGCGTGCCTATCACGCCCACGCGCTTGGTGGTGCTGGCGGCGGCAGCGGGTTTCAGGCCCGGCTCCACGCCTACGATGGGCAGGTCTGGGTGCTCGGCGCGCAGCAGTGTCACGGCGGCCATGGTCGCCGTGTTGCAGGCGATGACCAGCGCCTTGATGTTGTGCGTCTGGCGCAGGTAGTCGGTGATGGCGCGGGAGCGGTCAATCACATGCGCATCGTCGCGCTCGCCGTAGGGCGCATGGGCGCTGTCGTCCAGGTAGACGAAATGCTCCAGCGGCAAGGCGGCCTGTAGCGCCTGCAAGACGCTGAGGCCACCTATGCCGCTGTCAAATACGCCAATGGGCTGTGAACTCAAGCCGCAGCCACCCCAATGCCCTTGAATTCCCCCGTGGCAATCCGCTTTTGCCACTCTGCTGGGCCGGTGATGTGGGCGCTGGTGCCGCCTGCATCGACTGCCACGGTCACGGGCATGTCCACCACGTCGAATTCGTAGATGGCTTCCATCCCCAGGTCGGCAAAGCCCACCACCTTGGCGGTTTTGATGGCCTTGCTCACCAGGTAGGCCGCGCCGCCCACGGCCATCAGGTAGGCGCTTTTGTGCTTTTTGATGGCTTCGATGGCGACGGGGCCGCGCTCGGACTTGCCGATCATTGAGATCAGGCCGGTCTCGGCCAGCATCATTTCGGTGAAGCCGTCCATGCGGGTGGCGGTGGTGGGGCCGGCGGGGCCGACGGCTTCGTCACGCACCGGGTCGACCGGGCCGACGTAGTAGATGACGCGGTTGGTGAAGTCCACCGGCAGCTTTTCGCCCTTGGCCAGCATCTCCTGGATGCGTTTGTGGGCGGCGTCGCGGCCAGTGAGCATCTTGCCGTTGAGCAGCAGGGTGTCGCCGGGTTTCCAGCTGGCCACCTCGGCCTTGGTCAGGGTGTTGAGATCGACCTTTTTGCTCTTGTTGTAGTCGGGGGTCCAGTTGACGTTGGGCCACAGGTCCAGGCTCGGCGGGTCCAGGTAGACCGGGCCGCTGCCATCCATCACAAAGTGGGCGTGGCGGGTGGCGGCGCAGTTGGGGATCATGGCCACTGGCTTGCTGGCGGCGTGGGTGGGGTACATCTTGATCTTGATGTCCAGCACGGTGGTCAGGCCGCCCAGGCCTTGCGCGCCGATGCCGAGGGCGTTGACCTTCTCGAACAGTTCCAGGCGCAGGGCTTCGGTCTTGGTCAATGCGCCACCGGCGCTGGATTTGGCCTGCAACTCGTACATGTCCAGGTCGTCCATCAGACTTTGCTTGGCCATCAGCACGGCTTTTTCAGCGGTGCCACCGATGCCGATGCCCAGCATGCCGGGCGGGCACCAGCCTGCGCCCATGGTGGGCACGGTTTTCAGCACCCAGTCCACCACCGAGTCGCCGGGGTTGAGCATGACCATCTTGCTCTTGTTCTCGCTGCCGCCGCCCTTGGCTGCGACGGTAATGTCCACGGTGTTGCCGGGCACGATCTCGGTGACGATGACAGCGGGGGTGTTGTCCTTGGTGTTCTTGCGGTCGAATTGCGGGTCGGCCACGATGCTGGCGCGCAAGGTGTTGTCGGGGTGGGCATAGCCCTGGCGCACGCCTTCGTTGATGGCATCGTCCAGGCTGCCGGTGAAGCCTTCCCAGCGCACGTCCATGCCGACTTTCAGGAACACGTTGACGATGCCGGTGTCCTGGCAGATCGGGCGCTGGCCGGTGGCGCTCATCTTGCTGTTGGTCAGGATTTGGGCGATCGCATCCTTGGCCGCCGCGCTCTGTTCGCGGTCATAGGCGCGGGCCAGGTGGGCGATGTAGTCGGTGGGGTGGTAGTAGCTGATGTACTGCAGGGCAGCGGCGATGGATTCGATCAGATCGGCTTGGCGGATAGCAGTCATGGTGGGCCTGGCTAATAGTTGGAGTGGGGCGGGGGGAAACCCTGGATTATCGCCGCTGGGGTGGCCGGGGCCAGGCGGATGCTTTTTGATTTAAATGCTATCAAAAAAATAGCTATAAATGACCGTTCTATAGACCGTAACTGCCTTTTAGGCTTGTAAATTTCCGCAGTACCCGTCTGGGCACGCAGGTTTACAAAACACCGCAGAATGGCGCTCCAACTCCACTACTGCTGCTACCACCATGCATATTGCCCAGACCATTCTCCGCGCAGCCCTGGCCGCCGCCTTTACCGCCACCGCCGCCCACGCCGCCGCTCCCATGGCCACAACCCAGGCCCCCGGTTTCTACCGCATGGCGCTGGGCGACTTTGAAGTCACCGCCTTGTCCGACGGCACGGTAGACCTGCCGGTAGACAAGCTGCTCACCCGTACCACGCCCACCAAGGTGCAGAAGGCGCTGGCCAAGTCCTACCTGGCGGCCCCGCTGGAGACCTCGGTCAACGGCTACCTGGTCAACACCGGAGCGAAGCTGGTGCTGATCGACACCGGAGCCGCCAGTCTGTTTGGCCCCACCCTGGGCAAGCTGGTGGCCAACCTCAAAGCTGCGGGCTACCAGCCCGAGCAGGTGGACGAGATCTACATCACCCACATGCACCCCGACCACGTGGGCGGCCTGGTGGACGGCGACAAAATGGCCTTCCCCAACGCCACCGTGCGCGCCGACAAGCACGATGCCGACTTCTGGCTCAGCCAGGCCAACCTGGACAAGGCCCCCGCCGATTCCAAGGGCTTCTTCCAGGGCGCGATGGCTTCGCTGAACCCCTACGTCCAAGCCCAGCGCTTCTCCACTTTTGACGGCACCACCACCCTGGTGCCCGGCATCCAGGCCGTCGCCACGCGCGGCCATACCGCCGGGCACAGCACCTATGTGGTGGAAAGCAAGGGCCAAAAAATGGTAGTTTGGGGCGACCTGATCCACGTGGCCGCCGTGCAGTTTGACGACCCGTCGGTCACGATTGCGTTCGACAGCGATGCCAAAAATGCCGCCGTGCAACGCAAAGCCGCTTTTGCTGCTGCCGCCAAGGGCGGCTACGTGGTGGCCGCCGCCCACATCGCCTTCCCCGGTCTGGGCCGGGTGCGGGCCAACGGCAAGGCGTATAGCTGGATTCCGGTGAATTACACCGTGCCCCGCTAAACACGGGTTTTGGCCGCACCCCTGGGCGGGTTGTTGAGAATCGCTACCATTTTGGCTTCTTAACCCCGTCCCCATGCCCTATGACTACCCGCACCGAACGCGACACCTTTGGCCCCATCGAGGTTCCCGCCCACAAGCTCTGGGGCGCGCAGACGCAGCGCTCGCTGCAAAACTTCGACATCTCCGGTGAACAGCAGCCGCGCGAAATCATCCGTGCACTGGCGCTGGTGAAGCGGGCTTCTGCCGTGGTCAACCAGGCGTTGGGCTTGCAGGATGCGCAGAAAACCCAGGCTATCGCCATCGCTGCCGACGAGGTGATCGCGGGCCTGCACCCAGGCGAATTCCCGCTGGTGGTGTGGCAAACCGGCTCGGGCACGCAGACCAATATGAACGTCAACGAAGTGCTGGCCAACCGCGCCAGCGAGCTGATGGGCGGCGTGCGCGGGGAGGATCGCCTGGTGCACCCCAACGACGACGTGAACCGCAGCCAGTCCAGCAACGACGTGTTCCCCACCGCCATGCACGTGGCAGCGGTGGATGCCATTACCCGCAAGCTGCTGCCCGCTATGGGCCGTTTGCGCGACACCTTGGCGCAAAAGGCCCGCGATTTCGACGGTATTGTGAAGATTGGCCGCACCCATTTGCAAGATGCCACGCCGCTCACCCTGGGGCAGGAATTCTCGGGCTACGTGGCCCAGCTGGACCACGGCGCGCGCCACATCCAGGCGGCCTTGCCCCACCTGTGCGAGCTGGCGCTGGGCGGCACGGCGGTGGGCACCGGGTTGAACGCGCCCAAGGGCTACGCCGTGGCTGCTGCAGGCGAACTGGCCCGGCTGACCGGTTTGCCCTTCGTCACCGCGCCCAACAAGTTCGAGGCTTTAGCCAGTTGCGACGCGCTGGTGCATGCCCACGGCGCGCTCAAAACCCTGGCCGCCAGCCTGATGAAGATCGCCAACGACGTGCGCTGGCTGGCCAGCGGCCCACGCAGCGGCATCGGCGAGATCAGCATCCCCGAGAACGAACCTGGCTCCAGCATCATGCCGGGCAAGGTCAACCCGACGCAGAGCGAGGCCGTCACCATGCTGGCCGCCCAGGTGTTTGGCAACGACGTGGCCATCAACTTTGGCGGCGCTTCGGGCAACTTCGAGCTCAATGTGTTCCGCCCCATGGTGGCGCACAACTTTTTGCAAAGCGTGCGCCTGCTGAGCGATGGCATGGTTAGCTTCAACGACCACTGCGCCGTGGGCATCGAGCCCAACCGCGAGCGCATCACTGCATTGGTGAGCAGCTCGCTGATGCTGGTGACCGCGCTGAACCCCCACATCGGCTACGACAAGGCGGCCTACATCGCCAAAAAAGCCCATAAGGAAGGCAGCAGCCTGCGCGAAGCCGCGGTGGCTTCTGGGCATGTGACGGGTGCCCAGTTTGACCAGTGGGTGGTGCCGGGGGATATGGTGGGGCGGTGAAAGCGACTGCTATCTAAAAAATAGCTGCTTGCGCTGGCGGAACAAGCGCAGGCAGCTTATTTTATAGGTAATATTTTCAGCGAAGCTGTAGGTCGTCGGCACCGTAGACCACGTTCAAGGGCTCAATCACCACCTGCTTGGGGCCCGCTTCCACATGGCCTGCGACCAGCGCCGGGATGCCCAGACTTTGCGCTATTTCCACCACGCGTGGGGCATCGGCGGCAGCCACAAACAGGGCGAAACCGGCACCCATGTTGAGCGTGCCATAGGCTTCGTGGTCGTCGAGCTGGCATTCCTTTTGCATGAAGGCCAGGACCTGGCTGACTTCGGGCACCTGCTGGATGCGGTAGGTCAGGGCTTTGGGGTGGCGCAGCAGCTTGCGCCATCCATGGCCGGTGATGTTGGCGCAGTAGTGGGGAATGATGCCGTCGGCCGCCAGGGCTTCGGTGACGGGTGAGTACAGCAGGGTGGGGACCAGCAGCGCCTCGCCAAAGGCCTGCCCATTGCCAATATCCGTCAGATAGCCTTGCGGCAGCCGCTCGGCCAGCTTGCGGGCCAAAGACACGCCATTGGCGTGGATGCCGCTGGAGGACAGCAGCACGATGGCATCGCCTGCGTCCAGCTTGTCGCCGACGGACAGGCGGGTTTTGGGGCTGATGATGCCGGTGCACGATGCCGCCAGGTCCACCCGGCCATCGGCCACCACCCCGGCCAGGGCCGGTGTTTCGCCACCGCCCCAGGCCACTTTGCAGATATCGCAGGCGCGCTTCCAGCCTGCCACCAGGGCCTGGGCGCGCTGGGCATCGCCAAACCAGTCCGAGCCGCCCGCAGCCCAGTAGGCCTGTACCACCAGCGGGGTCGCGCCTACCGTGATCAGGTCGTTGACGGCCATGGCGATGGTGTCCTGGGCGATGCCGTCGTAATAGCTTTTTCCGGTGAGCAGGGCCATTTCGTCGGCCAGCAGGGCTTTGGTGCCCAGGCATTCGACGATGCTGGCCAGGTACATGGGGCCGACATCGACCACATAGGCCGATTCGCCACGCGATGCGCCCACTTCGCTGAAGCCATGGCTGGCCAGGTGTTCACCGGTTTGGGCCGCTGCGCGCTGTGCAGCCACTTTCAAGGGGTCAATCAGGTCGTAATTGACACCCGTTTGGTCGTAGGTCAAAGGGGTGGAGGGGGAAGCAGATGTCATGGCATGGCTGGAGGAGTGTGGACGGCATTATCCGTGACACCGGGCTGGACCTTACGCGGATGGGGACGGCTGCCTCAAGCCCTCACATACCGCAACATCATTTCCACCACATTGGCGCGCCGCTGGGCCACGGCTTCGGGGCTGTCCATGTCGCGCTGGAAGATCAAGGCGAAGGTGTGGCGGTTGGACACGTTGAAGAAACTTAACGCGCTGATCGACATGTGCAGGTCGACCGGGTCCAGGCCGGGGCGGAACACGCCTGTGGCTACGCCGCGCTGGTACACCGCCTTGATGCCGTCGATGGCGGTGGCGTTGCGCTGCTGGATGGTGGTGCTGCGGGCCAGGGAGGCACCGCGCTGGATGTTCTCGTTCATGACCAGGCGGATGAAGTCGGGGTGGGTGCGCTCGTAGTCCACGGTGAAGTTGACCAGGGTGCGCAGGGCCTCGATGGGCTCCAGGTCTTGCAGTTGCAGCTCGCTCTCGATTTGGCGGATGCGGCTGTAGGCATCTTCCAGCACCTTCAGGTACAAGGCTTCCTTGCTACCAAAGTAGTAGTAGATCATGCGCTTGCTGGTGCGCGTGGCTTCGGCGATGAGGTCGATGCGGGCCCCGGCAAAGCCTTTTTCCGAGAACTCGCGGGTGGCCACGGTAAGGATGTCGGCCTGGGTGCGTTCGGGGTCGTTGGTGCGGGGTGGCAGTTTTTTGGCGGGGGCGGGCACTTTCATAGCCGCGAGTGTAGGAGAAAGTGCGCGCCTGTCTAGGCAGGCTGGGCCTGTAATGCGGTGTGCAAGGCCGCGTTGAAGGCCTCGGCCTGTTCATACTGCACCCAGTGGCCAGCACCATCCACCAGTTGCAGCGACTGGAAGGTGGGGGCGGCCTGCAGCGCGGCGGCCAGCTCTGCAAGTCTGCCCTGGTACAGCGCATCTTCGCGCCCGTAAATCGCCCACACCGGGCAGCGCAGCGGTTGCAGCGCCTGGGACAGCACATCGGTGTACGACAAACGTCTGCCGGGGATGCGGTCGCGCAGTACGTTGGCGATGTGCAGGGCCAGGGTGTCGGCATCCACACCGGCGGGGTCGAACAGCATCAGCGCGGTAAGGTTGTGGCGGTGCCGGGCCTCGCGGGCCACCGGGTCGGGCAGGTGGCGCCAGGCTTGCAAGGGCACGGTATTGCGCTGCACCATGCCCAGGGCGGGCGCACCTACCAGCAGCAGGCGGGACACACGGGCCGGGTACGCCCGGGCCAGAAATCCGCCCACCATGCCGCCGAACGAAAAGCCCACCACGTCCATGGCGGTGTCGCCCAGCAGTTGCTGCAAGCCCGCCTCCAGCGGTACGGGCAGGGCATCGGCATCGCTGCCGCCGGGGGGCAGGGCCGAGTCGCCGAAGCCGGGCAGGTCGGGCACCCACACCTGCCGCCTTGCATCGACCAGGCTCTGGATATTGCGCAGCCAGTGCGTCCAACTGCCGCTACCGCCGTGCAGCAAGAGCACCGGCGGTTGCTGACCGGGCTGTCCCCAGACGTGCCAGACGATGTGGCCGTCGCCGCAGGGCGAGGTGTGCTGGGTGGCGCGGGCGCGCAATGCGGCAATGGCGGGAATCGGCATGGATGCTATGTAAATAAGAGCTGCTTGCGCCTATGGAATAAGCGCTAGGGCCTTATTTTATGTAAAAACAGAGCTGTCCAGCCCTTGCATTCACCCGCGTTGCTTCAGCCGCATGTCGTTGGGCAGCGGTGTCGATCGGCGCAGCACGTCTTCGCTCAGCCACAGCGCGCTCTTGCGGGCGCGGGCGGCCACCACCGGCAGGGGCAGGTTGACGTAGTCGTCGTTGAACACTTCAAAGCTGTAGTCGCCGCGGTAGCCCAGGCGGTCGAGCTTGAGCACCAGGTCCACCATCTGCTCGCTGTGCACGCCCTCGCCGGGGAACACGCGGTAGGTGCGGGCGGTGGTCATGCGCTCTTCAAAGGTCTTGGTTTCCTGCCACATGAAGTCGGCCAGTTGCACCAGGAAGATCTTGCTCGGGTCGAGGTAGTCGATCTCGTCCAGCGGGGTCTTGGCGGCCACGATGTGGTAGCCGTCGATGCCCAGGCCCAGGTTGGGGCAGTCGGCGCGGCACACCACGTCCCAGGCGGTGGTGAACTCGTTCACCGTGCGGCCCCACGACAGGCCCTCGTAGGCGATGCGGATGCCCAGCGGCACGGCCAGCATGGCCAGCTTGCGCAGGTCGCGGGCAATGTGGTCCAGGTCCTGGGTGGCGTGCGGCGAGGTGGACGAGCAGGCCAGCAGGACCTTGCAGTCCAGCGCGGCGCACATCTGCAGCATGGCCTTGGCGATGTCGATCTTGTACTCGTGCAGGTGGCCGCTGAGGCCCTCGAAGTCGCGCAGCACCTGAAAGCCGGTGCCGCGCAGCCCGCTGGCCTTGACCTCGGCCACCGCCGCTTCCATGCCGTCCGGGTGGCCGACGATGTCGTTGGCCTTGAGCATCACCTGGGTAAAGCCCGCATCCACCATGGCCTTGAGCTTGGCCTTCAGCGGCCCGGCCAGGGTGATGGTGTCCATGCCGAAGCCTTGGATGGCGTGGTCTTTCATAAGGCTGGCTCGCTGTGGACCAGTTCAAACACCACCGAGCCCAAATAGGTCTTGGTGATCGCGCCCCGGCTCTCGGTGTGGGTGGCCTGCGTTTCCACAAACTCCACGCCCAGCGCGCGCAAGGCTTTTACCGCCGCCAGCACGTCGGGCACGCCCAGGCCGATGCGCTGCATGCGCTCATCCGCATCGTGCACGTTCAGCTCGGGCTCAATCAGTTGCAGCATGAAGCTGTTGGCGGCTTCCAACGCCGGGCTGCGCAGCAGGGTGCCCTTGGGCATGATGCCGAAGCGCTCCTCGTCGGGGATCAGGGCCAGGCCAAACAGGGCGTTGTAGAACTCGATCCAGTCGTAGCTGCGCTCCGGGCCGATGTACTGCACCACGCCAAAGAAGTGCAGCCCGGCGGTGGCTTCGGGCTTTTGGTTGACCGACGGAATTGGGATGAAATCCACGTCGTAGATGGAGAAGTCTTTGTAGCGGTCTACAAAGTAGATGCGGCTGCCGCCCGCGCCGTGGATGGCGGGGATGTTCAGCTCCATCACCTCGGCATGGGTGGGCACCTCCCAGGCACCGCGTTCGCGCACATAGTGGTAGGCGGCGCGGGCATCGCGCACCCGCAGGGCGATGGCCGAGATGGTGGGCGACTCACTCCCGTGGCCGGCGGCTTGCGCGTCGCTGGGGTGGCCGTTGACCACGATGTTCAGGCCACCCTGGCGGTACAGCTGGATCTCGCGCGAGCGGTGGCGCGCCACCGGTTTGAAACCCATCATCTCCAGCACCTGGCCCAGCGCCTGGGGTTTGGGCGTGGAGTATTCGATGAACTCGATACCGTCCAGCCCCAGCGGGTTGGAGGCATCGCTGAACGAGGCCTGCAAGGGCTCGCGGCTGGGGTTGGCGAGAAGGTCACTCATGGATCACATGCTCCTTAAATAGTAGCTGGTTGTGCAGGTGCAGCATGGGCTCCACCCAAAAATAGGCGCTCAATATGCGGGTCGGCCAGCAGCTCGGAGGCGGGTTTTTGCAGCACCAGGCGACCCGACTCCAGCGCGATGGCTTCGTCTGATATTTTGAGCGCACTTTTGACGTTTTGCTCCACCATCAGCACAGTCGTGCCCTGGTCGGCCAGTTTGCGTAGCAGTTTGAACACATCACCCACCACCATGGGGCTCAGGCCAATGCTGGGCTCGTCGATTAACAGCACCTTGGGGCGCAGCAGCAGGGCGCGGCCAATCTCCAACTGCTTTTGCTCGCCGCCCGACAGGGCCGAGGCCATGCTGTCCATGCGCTGCTTCACGCGCGGAAAGAATTCCAGCACCTCGGGGATGCGCTGGTGCGTCAGCTCCTTGCCGATGGTGATGCCGCCCAGCTCCAGGTTTTGCCACACCGTGAGCTGGCCAAACAGGTTGCGGCCCTGCGGCACAAAGGCAATGCCCTGGGCCAGCAGCTCTTTTTGCGTCAGCCCGACCACGCTTTTGCCATACAGCTGAATGCTGCCTTGGCGTGGTTTCAGCAGGCCAAACAGCGTTTTCAGCACCGTCGATTTGCCCGCGCCATTGGGGCCGAGCAGCAGGGTGATGGAGCCGGTCTGGGCCTTGAAGCTCAGGTTGTTCAGGATCATGAAGTCCTTGTACCCGGCCACCACGTCGTTGAATTCGATACAGATGTCGCTCATTTGACTGTCTCCGATACTTTATGGATGTTGACTGGCATCCCCGGCCGGGATGTGCGCCCGGCGGCGCAGTCACTTTCTTTTGCTTCGCCAAAAGAAAGTAACCCAAGAAAAGGCGACCCCACTGTCTGCGTCCCTACGCTACGCTGCGGGCAACCTGCGGTGCTCGCTTCAAGTGGGGTCTGGCTAAACTCGCTGCGCTCAAACAACGCCAGCCCTGATCCACTTGAAGCTGCGCTCCTCGGCGCATACAGAGGGGAAGGGGCACGGGAACGGGATCCGTTGGCGCTTTGCGCCAATGCGCACCGCAGGCGCGCCCGGATTTCCCCCTCTCCATGCGCCTGCGATGCGGGGCTTTTGGCGGAAAAGGGCTGGCGATTGTCTGAGCGCAGCGAGTTCGAGCCAGACCCCGCCAAAAGCCCCGCAGCGCAGGTTGCCCGTAGCGCAGCGAAGGGACGCTGGGAGTGGGGGCGCCTTTCTTTTGGTGCCTTTTCTTTTGCGGAAAAGAAAAGGTACTGCGCCGCCGGGCGCATACCCCGGCCAGCGATGCCAGTGGCACCCACTAAGTCAATAGCGTTACGGGACATCCCTAGGCCCCCAAATAGGCATCAAGCACCTGCTTATTCCCCCGAATCTCCGCCGGTGTACCAATGGCCATCACCTTGCCCTCCACCATCACCATGATGCGGTGGCACAGGTCCATCACGAAGTCCATGTTGTGCTCGATGACGACGAAGCTGCTCTTTTTGCCGCTGGCGGGGTTGCGGTTCAGGTCCTTCAGCAGGGTGGAGATGCCGCCCACCAGGCTGGGGTTCACGCCCGCGCAGGGTTCGTCCAGCAGCACCAGGTCGGGCTCGCTCATGAAGGCCATGGCGATGTCGACCAGCTTTTGTTGGCCGTAGCTGAGTTCACCGGCCTTCTTGTCGGCCACGTGCTCGATGCGAAAGCGCTGGATGAGTGCGTCGGCCTTGGTGCCCAGGCCCGAGTCGCTGGGTGCGAACATGCGGCTGAACATGCTGCCCTGGTGCTCCTGGGCGGCGACGATCAGGTTGTCGCGCACCGTCATCTTGCCGAAGACCTGCAGGGTCTGGAAGGTGCGGCCAATGCCGCGGCGGTTCAGCTCCAGCGGGCCGCACTGGGTCACGTCTTCGCCGTTGAGCTCGATCTTGCCGGTGTCGGGGGTGATCTGGCCCAGCATGCTGTTGAACAGCGTGGTTTTGCCCGAGCCGTTGGGGCCGATCACGCCGAAGATTTCGCCGGGCTGGACCTCGAAGCTCACACCGCCCACGGCCTGGATGGCACCGTAGGCTTTTTTCAGGTCGGTGACCTTGAGAAGGGACTGGCTCATGGCTTGGCTCCTGCGGCAGCGCGTGCGGCGCTGGCGGCTCGTGATTGTTTTTTGGCCTTCATGCGGTCGGGCAGGCTCAGCAGCCCGTCGGGCAGCCACACCATCAAAATCACCACGGCAGCGCCGAACATCGGCAGGTACCAGTCGGACACGCCTGGCACGTCGCGCAGCCACTCGGGCACCACCACGCCCACCGCCGCGCCCACGATGGGGCCCAGGAAGTAGCCGGGGCCGCCCACCACCACCATCAGGTACATCATGATGGATGCCCCCACGGCAAATGGTGCGGGCTCGATGAACTGCACCAGCGACGCAAACAAGGCCCCAGCCACCCCGGCATAGGCCGCGCCGATGGCAAATGACAGCAGGGTGTAGCTGCGGATGTTGATGCCCAAGCTTTCGGCCCGGATCGGGTTGTCGCGCAGCGCGGTAAACGCCTTGCCCCAGGGCGAGCGCAGCATGCCCCACAGCAGCAGTGCTAGCACCGCGGCGATCCCGAGCACCAGGTAGTAGTAGCGCAGATTGCTGTCGGCAAACGCGGGGCGGGCAATGTCGTTGATGCCGAAGGTGCCGCCGGTCAGCCATTCTTCGTTGCGCATCACCAGCCAGACCGCCGTGTTGAAGCCCAGCGTGGCAAACGCCAGGTAGATGGTTTGCACCCGCAGCGCCGGAAAGCCCAGCACCAGGCCGATGCAAAAGCACAGTGCGGCAGCCGCCGGAATGCCCAGCCACCAGCCCAGGCCGGCCTTGAGCAGCAGTGCCATGGTGTAGGCCCCGATGCCAAAGAAGGCGGCGTGGCCCAGCGATTTCTGCCCGGCGTAGCCCACGGTCAGGTTCAGCCCCATGGTGGCCACCACGAAGATCAACCAGGTGGTCAGCAGGTAGATACCGTAATTTTTAAGAAAAAGGGGTGTAGCGCACAGGAATACTGCGGCTACTGCTATCGAAATAAGAGTGTTCTTTTTCATGATCAGACCTTGCGCTCTTCTTTGCGGCCCAGCAGGCCTTGCGGCTTGAACAGAATCACCACCATAAAGATCACCAGCGCCACCGCGTCTTTGTAGGCGGGCGAGATATAGGCGGCAGCCAGGTTTTCGCATACGCCCACGATCAGTCCGCCCAGCAGTGCGCCGCGCGAGTTGTTGAAGCCGCCAATGATGGCCGCGAAGAAGGCCTTGGTGCCCAGGCTTTCACCCATGTCGAACTTGGCCAGGTAGGTGGGCGTGACCAGCACCGCCGCTGCGCAGGCCAGCACCGCGTTGATGGCAAAGGTGTAGAAAATCATGCGCGGCACGTTGATACCCAGCACGCTGGCGCTCTCGGTGTTTTGCGCTACCGCCTGCATGGCGCGGCCGGTGATGGTTTTTTGCAGAAAGGCCTGGGTGGCAAACACCAGCAGCAGGGCCAGTACCAGTGTGCCCACGTCGGCCAGGGTGATGGTGACCCCGGCGATGTTGAACAGCTTGTCGGCAAACAGGCTGGGGAAGGGGTGGGCTTCGGCGCTGTACCCGGCCCGCATGCCGTTGCGCATGAAGATCGACAGGCCGATGGTGGCCACCACGATGGGCATCATGCCGAACTTGAACAGCGGGTCCACCACGCCGCGCTTGAAAGCCCAGCCCAGCACCAGGGTGGCCAGCACGCAGCTCAGCAAAAAGCTGACCAGAAACGGCGCACCCATGTGCATGAAGGCCAGCATCATGAAGGCCGGCAGCATCACAAACTCGCCCTGGGCGAAGTTGATGGTGCCTGCCGCCTGCCACAAGAGCGTAAAACCCAGGGCTGCCAGCGCGTAGATGCCCCCGGTGGCCAGGCCACTGAAGAAGAGTTGGAGAAAGTCGGTCACGGGGGCTCCTGGTGTGTGGCTGGGTGGTACGCAGCAGGTTTACTTTTTCGCCGGGGCAGGCATCTTCACGTTGACATTCGCCACATTCAGCGGCGGCACCATGGCGATCACTTCCTGCTTGCCGTTCTTCACTTCCACCATGAAGCTCTCGCGGTCCAGGTCGCCGTTTTTGTCGAATTCGACGTTCATCAGCACGCCGGGGTACTTGTCGGTGCTGACTTTCAGGCCGTGCAGGGCCGCGGCCACGGCTTTGCGGTCGGCCTTGCCGACTTTCTCAATCGCAGCCTTGAGTGCGTACACGCCGCTGTAGCCTTTCATGCCGTTGTGGTCCGACACGTAGCCATAGGCCTTTTCAAACTTGGCGCGGAAGGCGCGGATGGCCGGGATGGGCGCGTCCACCGTGAGGCCTACGTGGGCGATGGCACCGTTGGCCGCGTCGCCCGCCAGGTCGATCACTTTCTGGCCGGTGAGCGTGGTTTCGCCAATGATGGGCTTGGCCCAGCCCTGCTTGCGCAGCTCGCGCAGGGCGCGGGCGGACTCTTCTTCGTTGGAGTAGACGAACACCGCGTCGGGGTTGGCTTGCTTGGCTTTGAGCACCGGGGCCGAGAAATCGACCTGGCCGCTGTCGGTGGAGATCTCGGCGACGATCTTGGTGTCGGTGTTGGCCAGGGCCTTCTTGATGGAGTCCAGCCCGCCCTTGCCGAAGTCGTTGTTCACAAAAATCACGGCCAGGGTCTTGGCCTTGGTCACTTCGTTGATGTAGCGCGCCACCTTGGGCATGGCGGTTTCTTGCGTGAAGCTGGTGCGGAAGATGTAGGGGTTGCCCTGCTTGGTGATGCTGGCCGCTTCGCCGCCGGTGAAGTTGGGGATCTCGGCGCGGCGGCTTTCGGCCATGCTGACCATGATGGAGCCCGAGAACACCGGGCCGAAGATGGCAAATACCTCGTTGTCTACCGCCTTTTGCGTCAGGCCCTTGGCCACGCCGGGGTTGCTTTGCGTGTCGTTGGTGCTGGTCTCGAACTTCTTGCCTAGCACGCCGCCCTCGGCATTGATCTCTTTCACCGCCAGCTCCACGCCGTTCTTGAAGTTGGTGCCCGCCGTGGCTCCGCCGCCCGACAGCTCAACGATGTTGGCGATTTTGATGGTTTGTTGGGCAAAAGTGCCGCTAGCGCAGGCAGCTATTGCGCATGCAGCTATTAATTTGAGAGTAATTCGTTTGGTCATTTTTTGTCTCCGGTGGTGGTTGTTTAAAAGGTTTTGCGTATTTCGCCGAGCAGCTCGGCGGGGTAGATCAGTTCGCGCAGAAAGTCGGCATCCTGGCGCACCTGGCGGGCGGCCTCGGTAAAGCCAAAAAAGTCCAGGTAGCAATGGGCTTGCTGGATCAGCATCTCAAAGCCCGGCTCGGCCTGCAGGCCTCGGGCGCGGGCGGCGCGCACCACGGGCGTGGGCTGGTTCTTCATCAAAATATCTACCAGCGCTGCGCCCGTGCCCATGCGTGCCACGTCGCAGGGTAGGGGGTCGCTGGCCTTCAAACCCAGGGGCGAGGCGTTGATGACCACATCGAACCCAGCGGGGTCGTTGCTGGCGGCGGCAAACGCTTTGACGGGCGAGCCCGCGGTGATGCGCGCAGCGGCCTCGGTGGCGCGCTGGGTGCTGGGGTCAAACAATGCGATTTCGGCTGGGGCCTGGGTACCCGCTAACGCCAGCGACGCAGCAATTGCCGCCGCTGCACCGCCCGCGCCCAGAATCAGCACGCGTTTGCCGGCGTAGGCGATCTGGAAGTAGCCCAGGCTGGCGACAAAGCCTTCGCCATCGAACAGGCCGCCGTCGAGTGTGCCGTTGGCCACGCGCCGCACGCCGTTGACGGCACCGGCCATGCGGGCGATGTCGGACATGGAATCCAGCGCATCCAGCATCGCCGTCTTGTGCGGAATGGTCACCCACAGGCCGTGCACATTCGGGGCGGCGAAAGCGCTTTTTACAAACGTCTGCAGATCGGCGGGGGCTACCTGCACCGGCACCAGCACCGCGTTAATGCCGAGCAGCGCAAAAATGCGGTTGAAGCTGGTGGGGGCCTGTACCTGCTCAATCGGATGGCCAACGATGAAGTACACCGCGGTGTGGCCGTCGATGGCATGCACGGGGGCGCTGGTGGAAGTCGCGAGGGTAGTGGACATGGTGGAGCTAAGGTTCTGGCCGTCGGAATTTGATTGCGAATGTAGAGGCATGCACTACCGACCGGAAGCAACTGCTTGCAAGTTTGCGCGATTAATGAACGAAGTTGCGCGATAATCGAACGGAACAAGGGTTTTCCTATGATTGATTCACCCCCCGTGACGCCTGGTTTTGACGATCTGGACCGCCGCGACTGGATCGCCGGGCTGGAAAAAGGCCTGGCCCTGCTGGAATCCTTCAGTGAGGCCCATCCGCGCATGAATGCCACCCAGGCAGCGCAGCGCGGCGGCCTGACGCGCACCGCCGCCCGCCGCTACCTACTGACGCTGGCGCACCTGGGCTTTTTGGGTACCGACGGCAAGCTGTTCTGGCTGACCCCGCGCGTGCTGCGCCTGGGCCAGAGCTACCTGGATTCGGCCCGGCTGCCGCGCATCGTGCAGCCGTTTTTGCAGCGCGTGACCGCAGGCACCATGGAAGTGGCGTACCTGAGCGTGCTGGACGGCGACGATATCGTCTACATCGCCCGCAATGGCCCCAGCCGCAGCATGAACACCGGCTATGTGCTGGGCGGGCGGGTGCAGGCACAGGTCACGGCGGCGGGCTTGATGATGCTGGCCCAGCGCACCGCAGAGCAGCGCGAGCAGTGGCTGGCCCGGCGCACGCTGCAAACCTACACCCCGCACACCATTACCGATCCCCAGCAGTTGCGCACCGCGCTGGTCCATATCCGCACGAAGGAATGGGCCTTGTCCGAGCAGCAGCTGGAGCTGAACTACCGGGGCATTGCCGTACCCCTGCGCGACCGCAACGGCGATGCTGTCGCCGCCCTCAGCGTCACCATGCCCATGGGCCATGAACCCACCGCAGACGCTGTGGCCCGCGTGCTACCTGTGTTGCGCGAGACGGCGCAGTCAATGCGTAACCTGATCTGAACGGGCATCCTGGGTGCCGTGGGCGTGGTTCATTTTTTTGTTTCTGATTGTTACACTGGTGCATCAGCAGCACATTTGAGGGCACCACCGTGTGGTTTAACAATACAAAAATAGTAACCCGACTGACCTTGGGTTTTGGACTGATTTTGGCGCTTCTGGTGGCAGTGATTGGGGTTGCCGCCTTGCGCCTGGTCGAGCTGGGCAGCATCAACCACCGCATTGTGGACGAGGGTCTGGTGAAGAACTCAGCGGCTGCCACCATCAACGCCACGACCAAGGCCAATGCGCGTCGGACCATGGAGCTTTTCTTCCTCACCGACCCCGTCAAAACCAGCCAGACCTACGCCTTCATCGATGCCAATAAAAAAACCATCGCCGATGCCCTGCAGACGCTGAACAGCCTGGAAACCTCGCCCGAGGGCCGGGTTCTGCTCGACAAAATCCAGCAAACCCGCACGACCTACGTGGCATCGTTCAGCAAAGTGGACCAATTGCTGCGTAGCGAAGACCGGGCCGAGGCTTCGGCCGTGCTGATGGCCCAAACCCTGCCCTCGCTGGATGCCCTGCAAGAGCAGGTGGTGGCCATGGTCGAGCTGCAAAAGCGGCAAATTGCCCAGGATGCCGCGTTGCTGGATGCACGCATCGCTTCGACCCGCACGCTGTTGATCGTGCTGGGGGCGATGGCCGTGCTGTTGGGGGTGGCTGCCACCGTCTTGATTGCCCGCAGCATCGTGGACCCGCTGAATGAGGCCTTGCTGATTGCCGACACCGTGGCGGCGGGCGATCTGAGCCAGGATTTTGAAACCGCGCGCGGTGGCGAGTTTGGGCGCCTGCTGGACTCCATGGGCTCGATGGAGGACACCCTGACCCTGCTGGTGACGCGCATCAAAGACAGCACCGGTTCGATTTCCGTGGCCTCGCGCCAAATTGCCAGCGGCAATGCCGACTTGTCGCAGCGCACCGAAACCCAGGCATCGTCGCTGGAAGAAACCGCGGCCAGCATGGAGCAACTGACGGCCACGGTGCGCCAGAACATCCAGCGCGAACATGCGGTCAACGGCCTGGCCCTGAACGCCTCCAAAATTGCCCAGCGCGGCGGCGCAGCGGTAGGCGAGGTGGTGGAAACCATGCTGGCCATCAGCGCCAGTTCGAAAAAGATCGTGGACATCATCGAGGTCATTGAAGGCATTGCCTTCCAGACCAATATCCTGGCCCTGAATGCCGCCGTAGAGGCTGCCCGTGCGGGCGAGCAGGGCCGGGGTTTTGCGGTGGTGGCCAGCGAGGTGCGGACCCTGGCGCAGCGCAGCGCCGATGCCGCCAAGGAGATCAAGGGGCTGATCGGTAACTCGGTGCAGCAGGTGGAAAGCGGCAGCCAGCGCGTCGACCAGGCAGGCCGCACGATGCAGGAAATTGTGCAGGCCGTGCACCAGGTCACCGAGGTACTGGCCGAGATGACCCAGGCCTCGGCCGAGCAGAGCGCAGGCATTGAACATGTCAACCAGGCGGTGGTGCAACTGGAAGCCGTGACCCAACAAAACGCCTCCCTGGTCGAAGAAACCGCTGCCGCTGCCGCGTCCATGGCCAGCCAGGTGGAGCTGCTCCAGGAGGCGGTGGATACCTTCAAGGTTTGAAGCGTGGTGCACGCGTCGAGGTGCCAGTGCAATCTGCGCGGTTTGCTGCTTTTTTGATAGTAAAAAATAGTAGCTGCTCGTGCAGATTCAATAAGGGCTAGGAGCCTTTTCAGATCCTGAAAATGGAGAATTTTGCGGATTTGTGAACTTGGCCAGGCCGGGCTGTCGACACCACGCATTCACGACACAAGCCTCCTTCAGGATGCGGGCACTTCTCGGCGGATGGGCCGTGCGTATCGGTGCATCCTGACGAGGCCTCGCCGTGCAGGCTGCTCAAAACGTGTTTACGTTCTCAGATCGCCACCACCAACCCTGTCCTCGCCGCTTCGGAAATTGCCTCCGTCACCCGCAGGTTCTGCACCCCATCGCGTGCACTCACCAGCGGCGCGGCGCGGCCTTGGATGACATCGGCGAAGTGGTTCATCTGGCGCTTGAGTGGGTCGTCGCGCACCATGCCCACCACGTCCACCTCAAACGCCTTCCACCACGAGCGGTCTTCCGCACGAGGGTAGGTTTTCAGGCGCATGGTGGGCACGGCCAGGCTGCCGAAGGTGCCCGATACCAGGTAGCAGTCTTCGTCGGGGTAGCTGGTGTAGGCCGGGTTTTCCTGGCTGGTCTGCTCCCAGCTGCGGGCGCTGGCGGCGGTGTCGCTCAGCATGAAGCTGCCCAGCACGCCGTTGGCAAAGCGCAGGTTGATGGCCGCCGTGTCTTCTACCGCAAAGCCACGGGTGGCGTGGCTGGCAAAGGCCTGCACCGCGGTGATGTCGCCGCACAGCATGCGCAGGTTGTGCACCTCGTGGATCAGGTTGATCAGGATGGGGCCGCCGCCGGGCTGGGTGCGCCAGGGGCCGCTGGAAAAGTAGTCGTCGGGCTTGAAGAACTGGGCACTGCCCATCACGCTGACCAGTTTGCCCAGCTTGCCGCTGTCCACCACCTCCTTGGCCTTGGCCATGATGGGGCTGTGGGCACGGTGGTGGCCGATGAGCACGCGGGCTTGGGTTTCCTCTGCCACTTTTTGCAGCTGCAGGCCCTGGTCCAGGGTGGCGGCGATGGGCTTTTCCAGCAGGATGGGCACGCCTGCCGCCATGCACTCCAGCGCCTGCGGCAGATGCAGATGGTTGGGCGTGGCCAGCACGATGCCGTCGGGCTTGGCCGCGGCCAACAGCGCGGCCAGCGAGGGGTACAGCGGCACCCCCGCCTGGGCGGCGGTGGCAGCAGCGGCGGGGGAGGGGTCGACGATGGCCGACAGGCTGCAGCGCTGGCTCTGGGCCAGCACCGCGATGTGTGCCTGGCCGATGATGCCTGCGCCTGCCACGGCGATATTCAGCTTGCTCATGGTGTCTCTTGGGGTTGCGGTACGGCATCGTATTCATCAACAATCGATTTGTAATTAGCCCAGAAGCTGATTCACAATCAACCCATGGTGAACAATCAATGGGAGCTTATCGACCTGCGGGTCTTCTGCTGCGTGGCGCGGCGCAGCAGCTTCAATGCGGCGGCGGTGGAGCTGGGCATTTCGCCCGCCTACGTCAGCAAGCGGGTGGCCGGGCTGGAGAAGGCGCTGGGGCTGGCGCTGTTCCACCGCACCACGCGGCGCGTGTCCATCACCGACGAGGGCGAAACCGCCTTGCTCTGGGCGCGCAAGGTGCTGGACGCAGCCGACAGCCTGACCCAGGAGGTGGGCCGCACCCGGGCCACGCCCTCGGGCGCGCTGCGCATCAGCACCAGCCTGCGCCTGGGCCGCAACCACGTGGCACACATCCTGGCGCGGCTCAAACTGCAGTACCCCGCGCTGGACATCTGGCTGGAGCTGGTGGACCGCCGGGTGGATGTGCTGGGAGAGGGCTTTGACATCGACATCCGGGTGGGCGACGTGCAAGAGCCGTATCTGGTGGCCCACCCTGTCGCCCAGAGCGTGCGCGTGCTGTGCGCTGCCCCCGCCTACCTGGCCCGCCGTGGCGCGCCCAAGACCCTGGCCGAACTGGCCCAGCACGACTGCCTGCTGTTCCGCGACCGCGACCAGGCCTACGGCGTGTGGCGCATGGAAGGGCCGCAGGGCGCGGAGTCGGTCAAGGTGACCAGCACCCTGGGCTCGAACCACAGCGACGCGGTGCAAAACTGGGCGGTGGACGGCCACGGCATCGTGCTGCTGTCCAGCTGGGACGTGGCCGCCCGCCTGCAAGATGGCAGCATGGAGCGCGTGCTGCCCGCCTACTACCAGCAAGCGAATGTCTGGGCCGTCACAGCCACGCGGCTGGGCAATTCGGCCAAGCTCAAGGTGTGTGTGGACTACCTGGTGCAGGAGCTGCAGCGGGGGGAATTTGCGCTGGCGGCGTTTGGGGTGTGAGGGGCTAGTCGCTGCCTTAGACGGCTGCACCGCTCCATTTTTTGCCCTGAAATCCGTGGTCTGTGAATCCCCACCGTTCGTTCAGCGCGGTACGCAGATGCAATATCTCCCGGCTCTCTGAATTTCCCCTGGCCCAATGCACAAAAGTGGTTCGCACCAGCAGGTGCGCGGCAGGCGAGTAGAACGGATTCACCGCCCGCTTTCGTGGCGAGTTCCCGCAGATATTCACCGTGTTCGCATGGCCTGCCAGAAAGGACCGGAGGGCTTCGACCCTTTCGAGCGGGTAGGTCGATGCCGCGGTCTTCCTTGGCATTCCGCGCCGATAAATGACCAGGGTTTGGTGGGGTGTCAGTTTTATCTCGACCTGCTTCAAAAGCGGGAGTCGCCAGAAAAGCATGGGTGCATAGGCCTCAAGAGTCCAGCGGCGGCCGAAATGCAATCCCCAAATGTGCCGCCAATTCCGCCTGTCTTTTGTCCAGCGTCCACAGTTGCATATTCGGATGGGCCAAGACGGCAGCCAACAGGCTGAGGTCCACCAACCCGCAGCCGCGACCAAACCATTGGTGGGTTTCAATGGCCGCGATGGTCTCCGAGACAGTGACCATTTCGAGTTGCCGCAGGTAGCCCAGGCCTGCCAGGGTACGGGCGCGGTGGGGCGGTGTTCCGCAGGCGATCTCCGCAACGATGAAGGGGTGGCACACCACCTGGTCGGCGTTCAGCAGTGCGGTCAGGGTGCGGTTGGCGTGGCGAAAATGCGCAACCCAAACGGAGGTGTCCACAAGCACCATAGCCCGCTTCAGCCCGGCAGTGGTTCACGTCTGCGTGGAATGTCTGCCATGTTGGGGGCCTGGCCACCCATGGCTATCAGGTGCTTGGCACTTTCTGCACGTATCCATGCCATGAGCGCCTGGCCGACCAGCTCGGACGGCTTCATCGGGCCTGGCAGCAGCCCCATGGCTTGGGCGTAGAGCTTGTCGTCGATGGTGATCGTCGTGCGCATGGCGTTCTCGGTGGATGGAAGTGCATCATTTTACGAAGAAAGGCGCATCAAATGTTGCTGGCCGTCGGTCTCAAATGCGCCACTGCCCCGTCTCTGCACATACGCTAGCCAGCGCCCCCTCGCACCACACCTGTTCCTCCTGCAACCCCAGTGCCGTCGCCGGATCGGTATCCATTTCCACCCCCAGCACGCGCCCCACGCCAGGATGCGTAATCGGCAACTCCCAGGTCAAAAACACCTGGCTGCAGTCGTAGCGGGGCGGGAAGTCGGCGGCATCAAACCTGCTGCTGCCACGCGGGATGACGGCGTGGGGCTGGCCGGTGTCGAACAGCAGCACCGTGCCGCGGGCCAGGGGGATGCGCTGGCCGGTGCCGGGGAAGTGCACGTCCAGGCCCTTGTCTTCGCTCAGGAACAGGTTGCAAAAGGCCGCGCCCGCGTACTGCGCGCCGTCGTGGTGGTAGCGCGCGCCGCGGCAGGCCATCAGGGCAGTGTCGCTGGAGGCCAGCAGGTCGGGTAGACCCAGGGTGTGCAGCCAGTCGGCCACGACCTGCACGCAGCGGGCGTAGTCGGGCCAGCGCATGCGGGCGCGGGCCAGGGGCAAGGTGT
The DNA here is from genome assembly GCA_963513125.1 of uncultured Albidiferax sp. Taxonomy (GTDB): domain Bacteria; phylum Pseudomonadota; class Gammaproteobacteria; order Burkholderiales; family Burkholderiaceae_C; genus Rhodoferax_B. Next base: position 302,001 of record CAUPPH010000004.1, on the reverse strand, counting down.
CTACGTCGCCGGGCTCCAGGCCCAGCTGGGTGGCGATGTCGCGCTCCCAGTCGGCCTGCAGCCGGGCCGGGGGCGCAGGCACGTCAACGGTGCCGTGCAGCACCATGCCGCCCACGCTGCGGCTGCGCAGGGTGTCGCCGCTGTAGAAGTACGCGGTGAGGTGGTTGCAGGGGGCCGGGTGAAAAGCAAGCGGTCGCATCCAGGGCAGTGTAGCCAGAATGGAGCCACTCTTGTGCTATGAAATAAAGAGCTATATGTGCTTCTTTGATAAGCGCGGGAGGCCTATTTGATTCCAATTTTCAAGCCGTCCACCCCAGCCAATGCCGCATGGCCCACAGCAGGCCGCTGATGCTGAAAAACGAGGCCACGGTGGTCACCAGCAGGGCGGCGGCGGTGAAGCCTTCCAGGCCGTACTTCTGGGCCACCACCGGGTAGATGCTGAGCATGGGCATGGCGGCAAACAGCACGGCGGCCACGCGCAGCTCGGGCGCGATGGGCGGTAACAGCCACAGGCAAAAGAACACGGCCAGCGGGTGCAGGATGAGCTTGCCCGTGGCCACCCAGGCCAGGTCGCGGCGCACACCGTCCAGCTTCAGGCCGACCAGGCTGCCGCCGATGACGAACAGGGCTACGGGGCTGGAGGCCGTGGCCACGATCTGCACGGTCTGCGCCAGCACGGCGGGCAGGTGCAGGTCGAGCATGGAGAACGTAAAGCCTGCCAGGATGGCCAGCACCATGGGGTTTTTCAGCAGGTTGCGCAGGCTGATCCACAGCGTGTGGTGCCAGCGCCGGGCGGCATCCTGGCCGTCGTTGTCGGCCATGGCAAAGCACAGGGGCAGCACCAGTAGGTTTTCGACTAGCATGGTCAGTGCCAGGGCGACACCGGCCGTGGGGCCCAGCAGTTGCAGCACGATGGGGTAGCCCACAAAGCCGCTGTTGGAGGCCGCCATGCCCAGGCTTTGCATGGTGGCCATGGGGGTGCCCTGGCCGCGCAGCCGCCGTGCCACCAGCATGGCCAGCGTGATCACCGCCAGCGAGCCGCCCGCGTAGGCCAGCAGGTAGGTGCCGTTGAGCACCTCGGCCAGTGGGCGCTTGGATAGCGCGTTGAAGATCATTGCGGGCAGGCAGAAATTGATGACAAAGCGGCCCAGCACCCGCATGTCGGGCTTGCTGAACATCCCGTAGCGCCCCGACAGATAGCCCGCCGCGATGATCAGGTAGATGGGGGCGGTGATGGCAAGGATTTGGAGCATGGGGCCTGTTTCAGCCCCACCCCAGCCCTTTTCCGGGCGGGGGAGAGGGCGGTAGAACTCAGTATTTCAGCGTGGCCACCGAGCGCAGCACTTCGGGCGTGGTAGTGGGCAGGCCGAAGAATTCCAGGTAGGCCGGAATCTGCTCGAACAGCATGTCGGTGCCCACCTGTACCGGGCAGCCCCGGGCTACGGCAGCACGCAAAAAGGCGGTCATTTCGGACTTCATCACCACTTCGCCGACGAAGGTGGTGGGCGCGATGCGCTCCACGTCCATGGGCAGGGGGTCGCCATCGTTCATGCCCATGGGCGTACCGTTGACCACCAGGTCGCAGCCTGCGGGGTCGTTAGAGCCGGTGGTGACCTGCAGGGCCGGGTAGTGTTGGCGCAGGCGGCTGGCCAGCCCTTCCATGGAGGGCGTGTAGGCGTCAAACAAGGTGATGGCCCCAATGCCCGCGGCCGCCAGCGACGCAGCGATGGCCGAGCCCACGCCGCCGCAGCCCACCACCAGCGCGTGGATGCCTTGGAGCGCAAAGCCCTTGCGCTGCACGCCGCGCACAAAGCCTTCGCCGTCGAACATGTCGCCGACCAGTTGGCCCGCGTCATTGCGGCGCACCGCGTTGCAGGCCCCGGCAATTTGCGCGGTGGGCGACACCTCGTCGAGCAGCCCGGCGGTGGTGACCTTGTGCGGCATGGTGATGAGCGCGCCACGGATGTTTTGCAGGCTGAACACCGCCTTCAGAAAGGCCGGGTAGTCCTCGGTCTTGCAGCCCATGGGCACCACCACCGCGTCGATACCGGCGTGGTTGAAGTAGGGGTTGTAGATCATCGGTGCCTTGAAGGCGTGGGTGGGGTAGCCGATGTGGGCGATGATTTCGGTGTTGCCGCTGATCATGGAATGCTCCAGAGTGCCTTTTAGGCGTAAAAAATGCCGCTACCGCCCATGGAGTGGGCGAGAGCAGCTATTGAATTAGTAGCGTTTGCTTAGGCTGGTTTGGCTGCCTGCGCGGCCGACACGCCTGCGCGCAGGCCCAGCAGGTAGCTGTCCACGCCAAAGCCGCAAATTTGCCCCTTGACGATCTCGGCAAACACCGAGACGTGGCGGAAGGCTTCGCGCGCGTGGATGTTGGACATGTGCAGCTCGACGATGGGGCAGGTCAGGATGGCCAGCGCGTCGCGGATGCCGTAGCTGTAGTGCGTCCAGGCCCCGGCGTTGATGAGCACGGCATCCACGCCATCGGCATAGGCCTGGTGGATGCGCTCGCACATGGCGCCTTCGCTGTTGGTCTGAAAAGCATCCACCGTGGCACCCAGCTCCTGGCCCAGAGCCGACAGGCTGGCGTTGATCTCGTCCAGCGTGATGGTGCCGTACTGCTTGGGGTCGCGTTTGCCAAACATGTTGTGGTTGATGCCGTGGAGCATGAGGATGCGCATGGGTTTCCTTGACTGAATAAACGGGGTGGTGTGCCGCACAACACAGCCCAGGGTGGTAGCCCCAGACTGTGCCCACTGGGGGCGTGCCTTATTTCCGAACTTTTGCCAGCTCAGCCTGCATGGCTTGCACGGTTTCCTGGCCTACCGACACGGCGTACTTGGCGATGACGGGGCGCATTTTGTCGCGCAGTTTGTCCACTTCGGCGGCGGGCAGCTCGGTGACCTGCATGCCGGCTTTTTTCAGCGCGTCCAGCGCGGTGGTGGCGGCATCGCGGGCCACCTGGCGCTGGTATTTGCCGGCTTCCACGGCGGCATCGCCAATCAGCTTTTTCTCGTCGGCGCTGAGTTTGTCCCAGAACTTCTTGCTGATGATGACCGACTGGGGGTTGTACTGGTGGTTGGTCAGGGTCAGGTTCTTCTGCACTTCAGAGAACTTGTTGGCCAGGATCACGCTCAGGGGGTTTTCCTGGCCGTCCAGCGCCTTGGACTCCAGAGCGGCATAGACCTCGGGGAAGGCCATGGGCGTGGGGTTGGCATCCAGCGCCTTGACCCAGTCCAGGTTGATCGGGTTGGGGATGACGCGCAGCTTCAAACCGGCCATGTCGGCCACGGTGTTGATGGGGCGCTTGCTGTTGGTCATGTTGCGAAAGCCCAGCTCCCAGTAGGTCAGGCCGACCATGCCTTTGTCTTGCAGCTTGGCGTGCATCATCTTGCCGAAGGGGCCATCGACCACAAAGTCGGCTTCCTTGCCGCTGGAAAACTGGAACGGGAAGTCGAAGATGGCGAATTCTTTGACCTGGCTGGCCAGGATGCCGGAGTTCATGGACACCATCTCCAGCGTGCCGCCTTGCAGGGCCGACACATTGGGTGCGTCGCCGCCCAGTACGCCACCGGGGAACATGTTGACCTTGATCTTGCCGCCCGACTTGGCCGCCACGATTTCAGCAAACTTCTCCATGCCCATCACCAGGGGGTGGCCCTTGGGGTTTTGGGTGGCGAACTTGATGGTGCGCTCGCTGATGTCGGCGGCGCTGGCAGCGCCAAAAGCGGCCAGGGCAGCGGTAGCGATCAGGGTTTGGATAAACAGACGTTTCATGGGGAACTCCAGGGAAATAAAGGGTGAACTGAAATAAGGGAGGGGTAACTATCAACCGTAGGAATTTCAACCGTACAAGAACTTTGCGGGCCACATGACGATTTGCGGGAACAGCACCATCAGGAACATCACGATGAACTGCACCAGCATGAACGGCAGCACGCCGCGCGTCACATCGTCCATGCGCATCTTGCCCACACCGGCCACCACGTTGAGCACGGTGCCCACCGGTGGGGTGATCAGGCCAATCGAGTTGTTGATGATGAACAGCACGCCAAAGTACACCGGGTCAATGCCTGCGGCCTTGACGATGGGCATCAACACCGGGGTCAGGATCAGGATGGTGGGGGTCATGTCCATGGCCGTGCCCACCACCATCACCAGCACCATGATGGCCATCAGCAGCAGCGTGGGATTGCCCAGCAGGGGTTGCAGCAGGCTCACCACCTGGTCGGGCAACTGCGCCACCGTGATCAGCCAGGCCGACACCATGGCCGCCGCCACCAGGAACATGATCACGGCAGTGGTTTTGGCGGCACCCAAAAACACGTCGTAGAGTTGTTTGATGCTCAGCTCTTTGTAGATGAACCCGGCCACAAACAAGGCATACACCGCCGCCACCACAGCGGCTTCGGTGGGGGTGAACACGCCCATGCGCAGGCCCACCAGAATGAACACCGGCAGCATCAGCGCCCAGCCCGCGCTGCGAAACGCCTCCCACACCTCGGCCTTGGTGCGGCGGGGGGGCGGTTGCAGCAGCTCGCGGCGGGTTAGCCACCACCATGTGAACCATAGGCCCGCGCCCAGCACCAGGCCCGGGAAAATACCGGCCAGAAAAAGCTTGCTGATCGACACGTTGGCCGACACGCCAAAAATCACAAAACCAATCGACGGCGGAATGATCGGGCCGATCACGCCGCAGGCCGCGATCAGGCCGCCACTGCGCGCCTTGTCGTGCCCGGCCTTGACCATCATGGGCAGCAGCAGGGCGGTGAGCGCCGCCGCATCGGCCACCGCCGAACCCGACAGGGCCGACAGCAGGCACGCCGCCACAATGGTCACGTAGCCCAGGCCGCCACGCACATGGCCCACCAGCGCCATCGCAAAATTCACGATGCGCTTGGACAGGCCGCCGGTGTTCATCACCTCGCCCGCCAGCATGAAGAAAGGCACGGCCAGCAGGGGGAAGCTGTCGGCACCGTTGATGACGTTTTGCGCCAGAATTTGCGCGTCAAACATGTCCATGTGCCACATCAGCGCGGCACCACAGAGCAACAGGGAAAAGGCGATGGGCACACCCAGCGCCATGGCGGCGAGCAGGGAGCCCAGGAAAACAGCAATAGTCATGGTCTAGCAGTCCGGCTGGGTTATTGGATGGGCTTGGGGATGTCGAGCGGTTCTTCTTCCGACTCCCGGATGCCAATCAGCTCGGCCTCGGACAGTTGGCCGGCCATCAGCCGCCACAGGTGGTTGAGCAAAATCACCGCGCCCGACACGGCAAACACCATGCCGCAGCCATAGAACCAGGCCATCGACACCTCCATGGCGGCGCTGGTCGAGTCCAGGTTGATCTTCACCTGGTCCAGCGCGCCCTTGAACAGCAGCCAGCAGATGAACAGCATCAGCGCATGGCCCACCACCAGGCAAAACTTTTTCCCTGCCACCGGTAGGCGCGACACCAGCGTGTCGGTGCCCAGGTGCGCACCTTCGTGCAGGGCAATGATGCCGCCCAGAAAGGTCAGCCAGACAAACAGCCAGCGCGACAGCTCTTCAGACACCGCAATGCCCGAATTCATGGCGTAACGCAGCACGACATTGGTAAACACCAGCACCACCATCAGCGCCAGGCAGCCCACAATCAGCCAAGAAAGCAGCCGACAGTATTTATCTAACAGTTTCTGAATCACGTTTGTCTCCTATGAAGGTTCTTTTATTAATGTACTAATTGGGTAGTTTTTGCCCTTCAGGGCATACCCTATGCCAATACTCGAATTCAGAGCTATCTGTTATGCCGCATATATATAGCTAATGGCAGTACCTCCGAGTGCGAGGGCGGTAGCGGTTGTACCGCAGAAATGCCGGTTGTCATACCAGCGGAATGGTCAATTTTGCAATCACCGCAGCTGTATCGGGGCGCACGCCACGCCACCAGGCAAAAGCCTCGGCCGCCTGCTCGGCCAGCATGCCCACGCCGTCGGCCTGTTGCGCCACTCCGGTGTTCTGCGCTAGCCGTAAAAATGGGGTCAGCCCCTTGCCGTAGGCCAGTTCATAGGCCAGCCGGGCCTGGCTGAATACGCTGGCAGGCACCGGCGGCAACTCGGTGCGCAGGCTGGCTGAGGTGGCGTTGACGACGATGTCGAATGTTTGCCCTGCCAGATCACCGTAGCCGCAGACGCTGGCCGCCGTGCCCAGCGCCATGGCCTGTGCGGTGGCCAAGGTGCGGTTGGCTACCACCAGTTGCGCCGGGTTTTGCTCCAGAAACGGCATCAGCGCCCCGCGCGCCGCCCCGCCCGCGCCCAGCAGCAGCACCCGCTGGCCTTGCATTGCACAACCCAGGTTGTGGATGATGTCGCGCACCAGGCCCACGCCGTCAAAGTTGTCGGCATAGGCGCGCTCGCCCACAAACTTCATCGCGTTGACGGCCCCGGCACGGCGTGCGCGCTCGGTCAGGTCGGTGGCGTAGCGGAACGCATCCAGTTTGAACGGTGCGGTGATGTTCAGGCCCTGGCCGCCCGCGGCACGGAAGGCATCCACGGCGGCAGCAAAGCCGTCCAGCGGGCCTTCTATGGCGGTGTAAACCAGGTCCTGGGCTGTGGTGGCGGCGAAAGTGCCGTGGATGAACGGGGATTTGGTGTGGCTTATGGGGTTGCCGATGACGGCGTATTGGTCGGGCATGGTGGGGTTTGTGTTTTTGGTTTGGGGGTTTTTTATGGGCATCGTCGGCCGGGTGATGCGCCCGGCGGCGCAGTAACTTTTCTTTTGCGCAAAAGAAAAGTCACCAAAAGAAAGGCGCCCCAACTGTCTGCGCCCTCCGCTGGCGCTGCGGGAACCTGCGGTGCTCGCGGCATGCGGGGTCTGGCTAAACTCGCTGCGCTCAAACAACGCCAGCCCTGATCCGCATTCCACTGCGCTCCTCGGCGCATACAGATGGGGACCCCAACGCGGGATCGGCCCGGCGTAGCCGGGCATCGCGCCTAGGGCGCGAGGTGCCCCCACCCCGGCCCTCCCCGGTGGGGGAGGGAGAAATGCCGGTGTGCACCACGGTGTGTGCGGGCGTTCACTGTCTTGCCCCTTCCCCCGCCGGGGGAAGGTGGGGATGGGGGCATTCGCGCCCTAGGCGCGATGCGGCGCTGTGCGCCGCCGATCCCATACCCGGGGTCCCCCTCTAGATGCGCCGAGGAGCGCTGCTTTGGGCGGATCAGGGCCCGCGATTGTCTGAGCCGCAGGCGAGTTCGAGCGGGACCCCGCCCAAAGCGAGCACCGCAGGTTCCCGTAGCGCGAGCGGAGGGCGCAGGTAGTGGGGGTGGCCTTTTCTTTGGTGCCTTTCTTTTGGCCACGCAAAAAAAAGGTACTGCGCCGCCGGGGGCACATCCCGGCCAGGGATCTCCGTTAGCGCCAACCCGCCAATAAGGGTAAGAGCCCAAATGCGTGAAGCACGGCTCCCGACCCGCAAAACTCCGGCGCGCAATTGGGATCTGACCCTCATTGCCTACGCCCCGTGGTGTCGCCATGGCCTCAGTCTTCAGACGCGTACAACACACCCGCCGCCAGCAGCGCATCAATATCTTCCGCGCTGTACCCCAGACCCGCAGCAATCTCGCGGTTGTGCTGCCCCATGCTGGGAGCCACGCTTTGGGGGGAGGTGTCGCAGTCCGAGAAGCGAAACGGCAGGTTGGGCAGGCGGATCTTGCCCAACACCGGGTGGTCTTGTTCGATGACCATGTTGCGGGCCACGATCTGCGGGTCGTTCAACACCTCTTCGATGTTCTGCACCTTGGCACTCGGCACGTCGATGGCATCCAGCGCGGACAGCACCTCGGCCACGCTGCGGGCGGCCACCCAGGCCTTGGCCAGGGCCAGGATTTCCACGCGGTGCGCATTGCGCCCGGCGGCGGTGTGAAAGCGCGCATCCGCCGCCAGCGCCTCGCCGCCGATCAACAGCGCAAACCGCTTCCAGGCATCGTCTACCTGCGCGGCAATCACCAAGTAGCCGTCGCTGGCGGTGAACACGCCGTACAGGGTGCTTTGCGGCATGTCGTGGCCGGTTTGCACGGGGATGTCTTTGCCGCCCGACAAGGTGTAGCACTGCACCGCGTAGTCGTGCATGGACACCAGGCAGTCGTACAGCGACAAATCAATGTGCTGGCCCCGGCCCGACTTCACCCGGCCCAACAGCGCTGCGCACACCGCCGCCACGCCGTGGATGCCGGTGTACATATCGCCCAGCGACACCCGCAGCAGCGGTGGTGCCTCGCCGGGCGAGCCGACCATGGCCATGATGCCGCTCTTGGCCTCTGCTATCAGGCCAAATCCTGCGCGGTGCGCGTCGGGCCCGGTGTGGCCGTAGGCCGAGATGGAGCAGTACACCAGGCCGGGGTTGCGGCTGGACAGCTCTTCATAGCCCAGGCCCAGCTTGGTCAGCGCGCCGGGGCGGTAGTTTTCGACGAACACGTCGGCGCTGTCGGTGAGCTTGTGCATCAGCGCCAGGCCGCGCGGGTCTTTCAGGTTGATGCACAGGCCCTGCTTGCCCATGTTCTGCTGCAAGAAGTAGCCGCTCTGGCCCTGGATGAAGTAGGCATGGGCGCGCCCGGCATCGCCCGCCTTGGGCCGCTCCACCTTGATGACATCCGCGCCCAGCGCGGCCAGGCAGCGGCTGAGGTAAGGGCCCGCCAGGAAGTGGCTGTAATCGACCACGCGGAAACCGGCGAGTGGCAGGGCTTGGGATTTTTTAGGCATGAAATGTCCTTCTGGCGCAAGTAGTACCTGCGCGGGTAGCTATGAATTTTGTAGTTTTAGAACGTGCTTTAAAACGTACCGGGGCGGCGCGGCACCATGAGGCGGTGTTCGCCGCGCTGCACGATTTGGTCGTGCTGGTTCAGCAGCTCGGACGGCAGCACCACGATGCCCCAGCCGGGTTTGCTGTTGCTGGCGCGCATGCTGCCCACGGTGAAGCGCACGCGCAGCACGTCGCCGATCTTGATCGGCAGCAAGAAGTCCCAGGTCCAGCCCAGCGACATGCCGGGCAGGAAGCGGTATTCGCTCTGCGTCTTCAGGCCGTCGGCCACCGACTGGCCCATCAGCCCGTGCGCCACGCGGCAGCCAAAGTGCGAGGCGTTGGCGTAGGCCTCGTCCACATGCACGGGGGTGTAGTCGCCGGTGATCTCGGCGTAGGCATCGATACGCTCGCCGGTGACCAGGTAGGTGGGGCTGGTGCAGCTGTCGCCCACCTGGGCATCGTCCCAGTATTTTTCGGGGGTCTGGAAATGGAATGTGGGGATGATCATGGGGTGTTGTCTCTCAGAGTTTTGCGCGGGGGTTGATGGCCAGGATGTCGGCGACGGACGTGCCGCTGGCCTGGATCAGCTCAATCGCCAGGCCATCGGGCAATTGCAGCCAGTTGCTGCCCTGGGGCAGGGGTTTCACGCCCCAGGCCTGCGCAGCCTGCAGGGCGGCGGGCAGGTCTTGCACCATGATGCCCAGGTGGGCCAGCCAGCCCGCGTCGTTGCTGGGCGGGGCGGTGAAGCCGGGGGTGCTCATCAATTGCATGCCGCCCAGCGTCCAGTACTGGTGGGGCGCGTCGGTGGGGCCGTCGATCTCGCGCACGTCCATGCCGAGTACTTCATGGAAGAAGTTGATGTGCCACTGGATGTCTTGCACGCGCACGGCGACGTGTTCTACGTAGGATTTTTGGGAGGTGGTCATAAGTGATGTGTTTAAGAAGAACTGTCTTTCCCAGGAACACCGTGGAACCGGCTTTGCCGGGCCTCTGGTGTTGCCCCCTGCAAGGGGGTTGGCGCAGCCTGGGGGTGTTTCACTAAGTTTTGGCGCGTTCGATGCCCTTGATGCAGGCCACCAGGGCCTGGTTGACGGGGGTGGGCACGCCGTACTTCGCGCCCCAGCGCACCACCGCGCCGTTCACGAAGTCGATCTCGGTGATGGAGCCTTTTTCCAGGCTTTGCAGCATGGAGGCCTTGAACGCGGCGGGCAGGCCGTCTGCCGCTTTCACCCAGGCCTGGCGCGGCTCGGTGCTGCTTAAGGTGATACCTGCCGCTTGGGCAACCGCCATTGCCTCGGCCACGGCGGCCACGGCGCAGGCTTCGACTTCGGGCACGGCGTACAGGTCGCCGTAGGGGAGGCGGGTGATGCCGCTCAAGGCACCGGTGGCCACGTTGACCAGCAGCTTGTCCCACATGGTGCCCAGGATGTTGCCGCTGACGGTGGTGGTGAGCCCGGCGCGGTTGAAGGCGGCGGCAATCGCGGCCACCCGGTCCGACACCTGGCCGTCCAGCTCGCCGATCAGGGTTTCTTTGCCCTGGGTGCCCACCATCACATGGCCAGGGGCCAGCATCACGCCACCGGCGTAGGTTTTGCCTGCCAGCACATGCTTGCGGCCCACCACCTCGGCCAGTACGTCTTCATGGCCCAGGCCGTTTTGTAACGACAGCACTGCGGTGTCGGTGCCGACGATGCAGCGGGCAGAGTCGATGGCTTCGAAGGTGTGGAAGGACTTGACCAGCACGATGACGAGGTCCACCGGGCCATCCACCTCGGCGCAGCGGGTGGCGGCGTGCACGGCCACCTGGCGGTCCACACCGTTTTCGCGCAGGGTCAGCCCGTTGTGGCGCAGGGCATCCACCTGCGCCTGGCCCCGGTTGACCAGCCAGACCGTGTGCCCGGCTTCCGCCAGCACACCGCCGATGGCACACCCCAGGGCACCCGCGCCCACAATGCAAATTTTCACTACCGTCTCCTATGTCGATGGAGGCGGATCGTAGGTTTGCGTGGGCATGCTGTAAATGCAATGCTGGCAATACATTCCATTGTGATTGGCAATGCAAATGCGGATAGACAATCTGCGGCAACACCCCAGGAACCCCCCATGGACACCCCCAAGATCGACTGCCACGTACACATCTTCGACCCCGCCCGTTTCCCGTACCCCGAAGACAATTTCTACCAACCTGCCGGCCACGAGATCGGCACTGCCGCCCAGCTTGGCCACACGCTGGATGCCCATGGCGTACGCCATGCCCTGCTGGTCGGCCCCAACTCGGGCTACGGCCTGGACAACCGCTGCATGCTCGACGCGATCGCCCACAGCGCGGGCCGCTACAAGGGCGTGGCTGTCGTGCCGCTGGATGCCAGCCTGGGGGAGTTGCAAGACCTGCAGGCCGCCGGTGTGGTGGGCGTGACGCTGAACGTGGCCCTGCTGGGCGTGGACTATTACCGCGCCGCCGGGCCGCTGCTGGAGCGGCTGCGCCAGTTGGACATGTGGGCCCAGGTGCAAGTGCAGTTTGACGAACTGGTGCCCCTCAAACCCCTGCTGGTGGACAGCGGCGCGCGCCTGCTGTTCGACCACTGTGGCCGCCCCAACCCTGCGGCGGGCCTGCGCCAGCCCGGCTTCCAGGCGCTGCTGGGCCTGGCCGAGACGGGCAGGGCGGTGGTGAAAATTTCCAGCCTGGTGAAAACCTCGGTGCAGCCCTTTCCGCACCCCGATGCCTGGCCGTTTGTGCAGGCCCTGGTGGAGGCGTTCACGCCGCAGTCGCTGGTGTGGGCCTCTGACTGGCCGTTTCTGCGCGCCCCGGCGCGGGTGGACTACGGGCCGCTGCTGGCGCTGTTCGAGCGGCTGGTACCGGATGCGGCGGCACGGCAGGCCATGCTATGGGATACGCCGCGCCGCCTGTTTGGCTTTACCGGCTAGGACCTGCCAGCCAGGCTGCATCCTCCCAGCCCGGCACATACACATCGCCGTAGTTCGCCAGGTTGCGGTTCACCAACGGCCGGGCAAACGAGGCGTGGCGCATGCTGCGCACCTCGTGCTCCAGCGTGGCCAGCACGCGGCCCGTGTCCAGGCAGACGATATCCTGAAAGCGGTACTGGCTCTGGCTACTCTCCTCGGTAATCAGCCCGCGCGCCAGCAGCCGCCCGTGCGGGCCGGAGAAATCGGCCACGCTGATCTGCACATGGTGGCCGTCATACGCGGGCAGGGGACGGGCGGTTTCGCGGAACAACAGGCTGCCATGCAGCCCCGCCGAAATCTGCGCAAACGCCCCGCGCCCATCCTCGCCGCTGCTGGCCAACGCACCCAGCACCTCGGTATAAAACCGCGCAATGCCCGCCGCCGTGCCGGGCGCGCAGTCCACTTCCACATAGGGCATGCCTAAGCGCAGCGGGCCAAACTGGGCCGTGTCGGGGGCATGCACGCGGATGCGGTTGCCCCAGGGGCAGGTGGCCAGCACCACATCGCCATGGCGCTCAAAACCGAACTGCGTGCCGGTCAGCAGCGGCGCAATCTGGCCCAGCCGCGCCAGCAGCCCGTCCAGGTCGGGCATCACCAGCCCCACCACGCCGCGCAGCACTTCGGCCTTGCCTGTGGGCAGGTGGAACTGGCTGCTGCCCACGTTCATCCAGGCGTTGTCGATGCCGGTGCGCTGGTAGGGGTCGCGGGTCAGGCCCAGGCCCATGGCGTAGAAGATGATGGCCTGCTGCTGCTGGGCCACGCGCAGGTTGACGTGGCCGAATTCGATGATGTTGCCCACGTCTTCGGTGGCGCGATTAAAAGGGTTGTACATGCTGGAGTAGGTGGTTGGTCCGTCATTTTGGCAGTGCTTGCCACGTGCCGGTGCTGGCCGATGCAAACAGCGCCTCGATGGTGCGCAGCGTGCCCAGCGCATCCTCGATCGGCCAGCTCGGCACCGCCTGGCCCAGCAGGTAGCGCGAGAAGCGTTCCACCTGCAGCTGGTACTGGTTGACCGGCTCGAACGTGAAGCGCTGGCTGGGCTGGTAGCCCACGCTGTGGCTGTCGCCCAGCGCTATCTCGCAGGTGCTGGGCCGGGCCTGGGCAAACGGAAAGTCCAGCCGCAGCCAGCCCGTGCCGCCCAGCACCGACATCTGCTGGTGCGAGCCCCAGCCGTTGGGCCCCGCCTGGGTGGCTACGGTGATGGCGGCGTGGCTGTCGCCGTAGTCCAGCAGGGCGCTGCTCAGGCGGTCGGTGCCAAACACCGGGTCGCGCTCCAGCGTGGCCACCACCCGCTCGGGTGGGCGCTGGAACACCAGGTTGCAGGCGCTCACGGTGTACGAGCCCAGGTCGTACAGCGCGCCACCGCCTGCGGCCAGGTTGTTGCGCACATCCAGCGGGTTGTAGAACTGCTTGGCCAGGGTGGCATGCACCGCCCGCACCGGGCCGATGGCGTTGCCGGTAATGAGTTCATCCAGCTTGGCCCACTGCGGGTGGTTGCGAAAGCCAAAGCCTTCCTCAATGTGCTTGCCAGTGCGGTCGCGCACCGCGCAGAGTTGCTGCACCTGCACTGCGGTCAGGCACAGCGGCTTCTCGCACAGCACATGCTTGCCCGCCTCCAGCGCCCGCACCGACCAGTCGAAGTGCAACTGGTTGGGCAGGGGGATGTAGACCGCGTCAATCTCGGGGTCGGCCAGCAGGGCCTCGTAGCTGGTGTGAACACGCGGAATGCCCAGCGCTTGCGCTACCGCTTGGCCCTTGGCGGCATCGCGCGAGGCCAGGGCCAGCAGGGTGGCGCTGGGGGCTAAGTAGATAGCGGGCATGGTGCGTTCGGTGGCGATGGATGCTGCGCCCAGCACGCCTCAGCGGATGGTGTTTTGCATGAAGTCTCCTCGGTGGGTATGCGCATCGTAGGTGGGCCTGCCTATACTGCACAGGCAATGCCTGCAATAACCAGCATTTAGATTTTTTATGGCCGACCACGATCCCACCCTGTTGGAGCCCAAGCTGCTGCGCCTGCTGGACCTGCTCTACACCACGCGCAGCGTCACCCGGTCGGCCGAGCTGCTGGGCCAGAGCCAGCCCACCGTCAGCATCTGGCTGGGGCGGCTGCGCACCCAGTTCAATGACCCGCTGTTTGTGCGCACCCCCGACGGCATGCAGCCCACGCCCCGCACCGACGGCCTGATCGCCACCGTGCGCGAGGTGCTGGAGGGCCTGCGCCGCCTGTCCGAGTCCGAGGCCGTGTTCGACCCCGCCAGCTCCCAGCGCGAGTTCCGCATCTTCATGACCGATGCCAGCCACGTCACCCTGCTGCCGCGCCTGTTCTCGCACGTGCGCGCCCTGGCCCCGCAGGTGCGCCTAGAGGCCGCCACCATCGATGCCAGCCTGGTGCCCGCCCTGCAATCCGGCGAGGCGGATTTGGCCCTGGGCCTGGTGCGCGGCCTGGAGGCCGGGCAAGAGGCGGGCTTCTACCAGCAAAGCCTGTTCGGCCAGGACTGGATCTGCCTGTGCAACGCCCGCCACCCGCGCATCGGCACCACCTTCAGCCTGCAGGACTACCTGGCCGAATCGCATATCGGCATCGTCTCGGGCACCGGCTACCAGCTGCTGGACAGCACCCTCAAAGCCCTGGGCGTAGAGCGCCGCGTGCTGCTGGAGCTACCCGGATTTCTGGGCCTGGCCGCCATCTTGTCCAACACCGACCTGGTCGCCACGCTGCCACGCCACATCGGCGAAACCCTGGCCCAGGCCGCCGGCCTGCGCGTGCTGGTCTGCCCCCTGCCGATACCGCCGTTTACCGTGAAGCAGTACTGGTATGCGCGCTACCACCACGATGCGGCGAGCCGCTGGCTGCGGGGGGTGTGTGCGGAGTTGTTTATGGATTCGCGGTGAGGGCGGCTTAAGGAGAAAGTGCAGATGATGCATACGGTATCTGCGAGAGTAGCTATATTTTGGATAGCTGTCATGGTCGGTATCACCCCGCCACCGCCTTCGCAATAGCCTCCCCCATCTGCACCGTCGAGGCCTCTCCACCCAAATCCCGCGTCAGCGGCCCGGCCACCAGCACCTCTTCAATCGCTTTGACGATCGCATCGTGCGCAGGTGTGCAGCCCAAAAAGTCGAGCATCAGCGCGCCTGACCAGATCATCGCAATGGGGTTGGCGATGCCCTTGCCGAAGATGTCCGGGGCGGAGCCGTGGACTGGCTCGAACAGCGAGGGGAAGTTGCGCTCGGGGTTGAGGTTGGCCGAGGGTGCCAGGCCGATGGTGCCGGTGCAGGCCGGGCCCAGGTCCGACAGGATGTCGCCAAATAGGTTGCTGGCAACTACCACGTCAAACCGCTGGGGCTGCAGCACGAAGCGGGCGGTGAGGATGTCGATGTGCTGCTTGTCCACCTTTACGCCGGGATAGCCCTGGCCCACCGCATCTGCGCGGCTGTCCCACCAGGGCATGCTGATGGCGATGCCGTTGCTTTTGGTGGCCACCGTGAGGTGCTTGCGCGGGCGGGACTGGGCCAGCTCGAACGCGTACTTCAGCACCCGGTCCGCACCAAAGCGCGAGAACACCGATTCCTGGATGACGATCTCGCGCTCGGTGCCCGCATACATGGTGCCGCCCAGGTTGGTGTATTCGCCCTCGGTGTTCTCGCGCACCACAAAGAAGTCGATGTCGCCAGGCTTGCGGCCCGCCAAGGGGCAGGGCACACCCTCGAACAAGCGCACCGGGCGAAGGTTGATGTACTGGTCGAATTCGCGGCGGAACTTGAGCAGCGAACCCCACAGCGAGATGTGGTCGGGCACGGTGTCGGGCCAGCCTACGGCACCGAAGTAGATGGCGTCCATGCCCTGGAGCTGGGCTTTCCAGTCGTCCGGCATCATCTGGCCGTGCTGCTGGTAGTAGGCGCAGCTGGCCCAATCGATGTGGGTGAAGTTGAGCGCCAGGCCGAAGCGGCGGGCGGCGGCTTGCAGCACGCGCACGCCCTCGGGCAGCACCTCCTGGCCGATACCGTCACCGGGGATGAGTGCGATGTGGAAGGGGCGGGTCATGGGTGTCTCCTGGGGTGGTGGTTGGACGGATGTTAAGTGTTCACAGTTCAGATTACTATGGCCTATTTAGTGAATCTACCGTGCACAAATCGTGAACAAAATACCGCCCATCGAAGACCTGCGGGTCTTCGCCGCCGTGACCCGCAAAGCCAGCTTTCGTGCGGCTGCGCTGGAGCTGGGCGTATCGCCTGCCTACGTAACCAAGCGCATCCGGCTGCTGGAAGAGCTGCTGCAGGCCAAGCTGCTGCACCGCACCACCCGCAAGGTCACGGTGACCGAAGAGGGGGAGCGGGTGTTTGTGTGGGCGCAGCGGGTGCTGGACGATATGGACAGCCTGGTGGAAGAGGTGTCTGCCGCGCGCCGGGCCCCGCGCGGGCTGCTGCGGGTGAGCAGCAGCTTTGGCTTTGGCCGCCAGATCGTGGCACCGGTGCTGGCGCGCATGGCGGCCAGCCACCCCACGGTGGCGGTGCGCCTGGAGCTGTTTGACCATCTGATCGACATCGCGGGCGAGGGCTTTGACCTGGATGTGCGGGTGGGCGACGAGATTGCGCCGCAGTTCATCGCCACCCGGCTGGCGGCCAACCACCGGGTGCTGTGTGCGTCACCGGCCTATCTGGCGCGGCGCGGCGCACCCACCACCTTGGCCGACCTGGGCACGCACGACTGCGTGGTGATCCGCGAGCGCGACCACCCGTTTGGCGTGTGGCGCTTGAACGCTGGGGGCGGCGTGGAAACTGCCAAAGTCACCGGCCCCATGTCTACCAACAACGGCGAGATTGCCGTGCAGTGGGCGGTGGAAGGCCTGGGCATCGTGTTGCGCTCCATTTGGCAGGTGGGTCCGTTGATCCGCAGCGGCCAGCTGGTGCAGGTGCTGCCCGGCTACCGGCAAGAGGCCAATGTCTGGGCGGTGTACCCCACGCGCCTGGGTAATTCGGCCAAGGTGCGGGTGTGCGTGGAGTTTTTGCAGCAGGCGTTCCGCGCGCTTGGGAGTTGACGGTGCGATCGGCAACAGTTGTGGCTGGCTGGCTCCAGCCCACGCACCCTCTGGAGTTGCGCGGGCATGCGCTGGAGCAACGGTTCAGTTCGCTGGACCCTTGGCGACCGATGCAAATCTTTCTCTATGACTGGTGGCCTCTGGTCAAAGCCAGCCCATCCTGCACCCGCTCACCGGCCACTTGAATGTGGCTCACGCCGTAACGCTGCGGTGCGCTATGGCCAGGCTAGCCGAACATGCTTTGGGGATGCGGTATTTGCTATTTTATTTATAGCTACTTATGCATATGAAATAAGCGCTATAGCCAAATTCAATCTCTAAGAATTAACGGCGTTGGGGTCGGTAGGTACGCCAACCGGTGGCCCACCATGCCCGCGCAGTCCGCCCTTTGCTGGTTACAATTTCTTTCGTTTTTTTGCATGCGATTAAAACAAAATACATAAATTGTCGCTGCGTAAAATTTGTAAACACAAAGGTACACAATCATGATGAAAAACCTGACCGTCAAAAGTCGGCTGATTTTGGCTTTTGGTGTACTGGCAGCGCTGGTGCTGCTGGTCAGCACCGCGGCCATCAACGCCCTGGGCCGGGTGAATGAAAACCTGCACCGTTTCCACGACGTTGATGTGAACCAGTACCAACTGACCGTGGCCGTGCGCGATGCCGTGAACCGCCGGGCGATTGCGGCGCGCAACCTGGTGCTGGTGAGCACCCCCGCGGACACCGAGGTCGAACGGCAGGCGGTCACCCAGGCGCACCGTGACACCCAGGACGCACTGGAAAAACTCAATGCCAGCATCAAGAACACGGCCGATGCAGGCCCTGAAACACTACGCATGTTGCAGGCGATCAACCAGGTCGAATCTCGCTACGGCCCGGTGGCGCTGGACATTGTGAAGCTGGCATTGGAGGGCAAGAAAGAACAAGCCATCTCCAAGATCAACGTGGAATGCCGCCCCTTGCTGGTCGAGTTGCTCAAGGACACCGCCGATCTGCTGGATGTCAGTAACCAAAACGGCAATGCCAACGTGCTGGCCTCTGTGGCCGAATACGTGCGGGCGCGCTGGCTGCTGCTGGCGGTCAGTGCCGTCGCCATTGCGGCGGCAGTGGTCATGGGTTTCCTACTCACCCGAAGCCTGGTGGGGGCCTTGGGGGGCGAGCCCACCACGGCGGCTGACCTGGCCCGCGCGGTGGCCCAGGGCGACCTGAGCCAGGCCATCCAGCTCAAGCCCGGCGACCGCAGCAGCCTGATGGCCCAGCTCCAGGTGATGCAGGAAAGCCTGGCCCGCGTGGTCACCGATGTGCGCCAGGGTTCAGAAGCCGTATCCACCGCCAGCGCTGAAATCGCCCAGGGCAACCATGACCTGAGCGCGCGCACCGAGCAGCAAGCCAGCGCACTACAGCAAACCGTGGCTTCCATGGAACACCTGGGCTCCACGGTCAAGCTCAACGCCGACAACGCCGTCCAAGCCAACCAGCTGGCGCTGCGTGCGAGCACGGTGGCGGTGCAGGGCGGCGAAGTGGTGGCCCAGGTGGTCACCACCATGAAGGGCATCAACGACAGCTCCAAGAAAATCGCCGACATCATCGGTGTGATCGACGGTATTGCCTTCCAGACCAATATCCTGGCACTCAACGCCGCCGTGGAAGCCGCCCGCGCAGGTGAGCAGGGCCGGGGCTTTGCCGTGGTGGCCAGCGAGGTGCGTAGCCTGGCTGGGCGCTCGGCCGAGGCGGCCAAAGAAATTAAATTGCTGATCTCTGCCAGCGTAGAACGGGTAGAGCAGGGCACGCACCTGGTGGACAAAGCCGGGGTCACCATGACCGAGGTGGTCAGCTCCATCCGCCAGGTCACCAGCATCATGGGCGAGATCAGCGCCGCCAGCAGCGAGCAAAGTGCCGGCGTATCCCAGGTGGGCGAGGCCCTGACCCAGATGGACCAGACCACCCAGCAAAACGCCGCCCTGGTCGAGCAAATGGCCGCGGCGGCCAGCAGCATGCGCAACCAGGCCCAAGACCTGGTGCAAGCCGTGGCGGTGTTCAACCTGGGGCCGCTGCGGCTTGGCTAACCCTTGGGGTTTAGGGCAAAAAGTGCCGATAGTGCTTATTGAATGAGCGTAAGTTGCTATATTTTTTGTAGTGTTTTTGCGGGATCAGCAGATTCCAGCAAGCCCGCCCGAATGGCTAGCCCTGTCGCACCTTACCTTGGGCCGCCCAGGCTCCTAGGGTAAGTGCGGATCTTTTTGGTATTAACGGTACGTATACTGAACGTTGATTCAGAATGCTGATCGTCAACCCGCTGCAAACGACCAGTCGCGTTCCTCCCCATCGCAGCCCTACGAAGAAAACAAGGAGCCCCCACCATGTTCCCCAAAAACGCCTGGTACGTCGCCTGCACCCCCGACGAAATCACCGACAAGCCCCTGGGCCGCAAGATCTGCGGTGAATCCCTGGTGCTGTACCGCGGCCCCGAAGGCCAGGCCACCGCGCTGGAAGACTTCTGCCCGCACCGCGGCGCGCCCCTGTCGCTGGGCAAGGTGGAAAACGGCAAACTCACCTGTGGCTACCACGGGCTGGAGATGGGCTGCGACGGCAAAACCGTGGCCATGCCCGGCCAGCGCGTGCGCGGCTTTCCGGCCATCCGCGCCTACCCGGCCATCGAACGCTACGGCTTCATCTGGGTCTGGCCCGGTGACGCGGCCCTGGCCGACGAGGCTAAGCTGCACCACCTGGAGTGGGCCGAGAACCCCGCCTGGGCCTATGGCGGCGGCCTGTTCCACATCCATTGCGACTACCGGCTGATGGTGGACAACCTGATGGACCTGTCGCACGAAACCTATGTGCACGCCAGCAGCATCGGCCAAAAAGAGATCGACGAGACCCCCACCAAAACCGTGGTGAATGGCGACGAGGTGGTCACCAGCCGCCACATGGAAAACATCAGCGCACCACCGTTCTGGCGCATGGCGCTGCGCGGCAACGGCCTGGCCGATGACGTGCCGGTAGACCGCTGGCAGATCTGCCGCTTCACCCCGCCCAGCCACGTGATGATCGAGGTGGGCGTGGCCCACGCGGGCCACGGTGGCTACGAGGCGCCCGACGCGCACAAGGCATCGTCCATCGTGGTGGACTTCATCACGCCCGAGACCGAAACCTCGATCTGGTACTTCTGGGGCATGGCGCGCCACTTCAAGCCCGAGGATGCCGAGCTCACCGCCACCATCCGCGCCGGCCAGCACACCATCTTCAGCGAAGATCTGCAGATGCTGGAGCTGCAACAGCGCAACCTGCTGGCCCATCCCGAGCGTAAGCTGCTGATGCTGAACATCGACTCCGGCGGCGTGCAGTCGCGCAAGGTGATCGACCGCCTGCTGGCCGCCGAAGCACCGCAGGTGGCGGCATGAGCACCGCCACCATCCGCGTGCGCGTGGCACGCAAGACGCAGGAAGCGCTGGACATTTGCAGCTACGAGCTGGTGGCCACCGACGGCACGGCGCTGCCGGGTTTCTCGGCCGGCTCGCATGTGGATGTGCACCTGCCGGGTGGCCTGACGCGCCAGTACTCGCTGTGCAACGATGCCAGTGAAACCCACCGCTACCTGATCGGCGTGCTGCGCGACCCGGCCTCGCGCGGCGGCTCACAGGCCATGCACGACACGGTGCAAGAGGGCGATGTGCTGGAAATCAGCGCGCCCAAAAACCACTTTCCCCTGGCGCACGGTGCCAGCCGCAGCCTGCTGCTGGCGGGCGGCATCGGCATCACGCCGATTCTGTGCATGGCCGAGCGCCTGGCCGCCAGCGCCGCGCCGTTCCAGATGCACTACTGCAGCCGCGCGCAGGAGCGCACCGCTTTCCACCAGCGCATCCGCACATCGGCGTTTGCATCCCAGGTGCATTTCCACTTTGACGATGGTGCCAGCGCGCAAAAGCTGTCTTTGCCCGATCTGCTTGCCGAGCCGCAGCCGGGGGTGCACCTGTATGTGTGCGGGCCCAAAGGCTTCATGGACGCGGTGCTGCAAACGGCGCGCTCCAGCGGCTGGCCCGAGGCGCAGCTGCACTACGAGTTCTTCTCGGCCAACGTGGCACCTTCGGCCGATGACGCGAGCTTCGAGGTCAAGCTGGCCAGCTCGGGCCGGGTGGTGCGCATCGCTGCCGACCAGACGGTAGCCAAGGCGCTGGCCCTGGCGGGGGTGGAGATTCCGCTGTCCTGCGAACAAGGCGTGTGCGGCACCTGCCTGACCCGCGTGCTGGAGGGCGAGCCCGACCACAAGGACATGTACCTTACGCCGGAGGAGCAGGCCGCCAACGACCAGTTCACCCCGTGCTGCTCTCGGTCAAAATCGGCAGTCCTCGTTCTCGACCTTTAAGCCGATGCCCCTGTCCACCCTGATCGCCCTGCAAGACCAACCCGGCCACCTGATCCGCCGCGCCCACCAGATCGCGGTGGCCAGTTTCCACACGCACCTGGGCCGTGAAGTCACCCCCGTGCAGTACGCGCTGATGCGCACGCTGCAGGAGCAGCCCGGCATCGACCAGAGCACCCTGGCGCTGGCGGTGGCGCTGGACACCTCCACCACCGCCGACATCGCCGTGCGGCTGGAGGCCAAGGGCTGGATCAGCCGCGCCGTACTGGCCCGCGGTCAGCGCAGCCTCTCGCTGACCCCCGAGGGCGTGGCGCTGTTGACTTCGCTGGTGGACGGCATGGCGCAGATGCAGGCCACGCTGCTGGGTGGGCTGGAGCCACAGGAGCAGGCCGAGTTGCTGCGCCTGCTGCGCAAATTTGTGGAGCCCGACTCCATCAAGCGGCAAGCGCGCTAAGACTATTTGCTATTAAAAATATAGCTATATGCGCCTATTCAATAAGGGCTTGAGGCCTGAAAAGCTTGTGGTTTTGACTTAACGGTACAGTCCCAGCGCCCCAATTCGGCGTTCGATTTCGGTGGCCATCTTCTTGTAGCCCGGGCCGTCCACGCCGCCAAAGCGCTTCTGGAATTCGGCGGCCTGCAGGTCTTCGGGCAGATCGCTGACTTTGGGCAACAGGTCGGCATCGCTCAGGCCTTGGGCCAGGCGCTTTTGCAGGCTGAGCTGGGCCGCAGTGCCGCCGATGGCCAGTTCTCCCAGGCGGGAGCCTGCGCGGTCGGCGGCCAGATCGTTGAACGAGAAGCCGCTGCCGCCCTGTGCGTCGTCCAGCTCCTTGTACACGCCCACCAGGTCGGCCAGCGGGCTGCCTGCGGTGGCGGCCAGCGCGGCCGAGATGCTGAAGTGCTGGGCGGTGTCGGTGCGGCCCGCCAGCGTGGTGGTGCGCGGCGCGGGCCGGGGCCAGTCGCGGGCGGCGGGCAAGATGGCGGCCATGCCCTTGCCATTCACGTAAAAAGCCAGCGCGACCAGGGCGGCGCGGTGTTCATCGGCCAGGCTGTTCTGGTCGTCGCTACGCTGGGCGGCGAGTTCCAGCAGGGGCTGCACCAGGGTGCCCAGGCTCAGGTTACGTGGCCCGGGTTTGGCGGCAACTTCGACCAGCCGGGCCTGGTAGGCCTGCAGCCGGGCCTGCACTTCGGGGGGCACCAGGGCGGCCTGGAGCTGGGCGGGGAGGGCATCGTTCCAGACAAACTGCACGCTCAGCACACCGTTGCGCACGCCTACGTGCTGGATGCTGTCGGCCGCGGCCCCCGCCACGGCCAAGGAGCTGCTCTGCAGCCGCGACAGGCCAAAGCGCAGCAACTGGTCGGCGATGGTGGGCGGCACGGTGAGGCGGCCCAGCGTGAGCTTTTCAAGCTGCGGCGTGCCGGGCGTTTCACGCAGCACGGCCTGGATGTTGAGGTAGTCGCCAAACGGATTGGGCGGCAAAAACGTGCTGGCGCGCAGGGTGGCGCTGCCGTCTTGCAACACCACTTGGGCGCGGGTTTGCGGACGCTGGCTGGCCAGGTAGGCTACGGCCAGGTTCAGATCATCTTCGCCGAGTTGCAGGGTGCGCAGCGCGCCGGACGGCATTTTGCGCGGGTCGATGCGGGCCAGCAGGCGCTGGGCGCTGGCCATACGGCTGGGGGTGATGGCCAGGCTTTGGGCGGGGGCGAGCAGGGGGGTGTCGTCGATGGCCAGGTACGCGGCCCAGGCCAGGGCTAGCGGGATGCAGAGCAGAAGGGTGGCAAACAGGTAGCGCAGCAAGCGGCGGATCAGGGACCAGAAGAGGGGCATTTTTAGGAAGAGGTGAAGAATCGCACGTCATTGCGCCCGCCGGTTTTGGCGCGGTACATGGCGTTGTCGGCACGGGTGAGCAGCTGCTGTAAGTCGGTGCCGTCCTGGGGGTAAGTGCAGATGCCAATGCTGGCGGTGACGTGCACGCTATGCCCGTCCAGCAGATACACGGGTTCTACGGTTTGGCGGATTTTATCGGCGATGCCGTGCAGTTCCGCCGCCGGGTGCATTTCTTCGACTACCACGATGAATTCGTCGCCACCTATCCGGGCCACCAAGTCGCCGCCGCGCATGCAGGACTGGATGCGCTGGGCCACCAGCTGCAGCAACTGGTCGCCTGCGGCATGGCCCAGGCTGTCGTTGACGGCCTTGAAGTGGTCCAGGTCGATGAACAGGATGGAAAACGACATGCTTTTGCGTTCACACCGGGACAGGATGCGCCGCAATGCGTCCATGCACATGGCCCGGTTGGGCAGATCCGTGAGTTCATCGTGGTAGGCCTGGTGGTGCAGAGCATCTTCGGCCCGCTTGCGCAGTTCGATGTTGTTGAGTGCGTTGAGCAGGCATTCACGGCCCTGGAACTGGATGCGCTGGCTGGACACCAGGGCCCAGAAGCTGCCGCCTTGGCTGTCTTTCATTTCTACTTCCCAGTCCTGCATGCGGTCCTGTTCCTTGAAGCGCTGCAACCATTGCGCCCGCTCTTGCGGGCGACAGTAGAAGTCTGTGGATCGGGCGTTCTGCAAGTCGTGCATGGTGGTTTTGAACTGCGCCAGCGCCCGTTCGTTGGCGTACAGCACGGTGCCGAGATGTTCCAAGGTAATCGTCATCGGGAACGGGGCCGTCCGCAGTATCTTTTGCACCTGCTCCTCGCCGTCCCGCAGGGCCTGTTGCAGGCTTTCGCTGTCGCGCACCAGGCGGCGGGAAAACACCAGTGCAGCGGCGGCCAGCAGGGTGGCGGCCACGAACATGGTCCACAGCAGCAGACTCTTGGCCCGGCGCGAGGCTTCGCCCAGTGAGTACGAGAAGGCATCGGCCAGCGGTGCCAGGCGCAGGTTGATCTGGTGCAGCTCTTCCTGGATGTCGCGGGCCCTGGCCACGTCCAGTGTCTGGGCGTGTACTTCGGTATGCAGGCTCTCGCCCACCACTTGCAACTGGGCGATGGTGGCATCGGTGGCGGCCCAAAGTGAGATGGCGCGGTCGATCTCGGCGACTTGGCGAAAGTTGCGAAACAGATTGACCATGCCGTCCAGGTCTTCGGGGTGGTTGCGTCCCCGTCGCAGACCCTGGCGGGCGATGTCCAGGTCGGGATGGGTTTTTTCCAGTTCCAGGCGGGCCTGGCGATCGCCCAGAATCACTTCCAGCGCGCTGGTGTAGGCCTGGAAGTCGCGCTCGTCTCGGGTTTCAGCATAGCGGGACAGGGCGTAGATGGCATCGCGTTCGGCCTTGGACCACAGACCTTCACCTCCCACAAAAGCCCGCGCCGCCGACAGCACGCCCATGCTGTAGTAAGCAAAGCCCAAAGTGGCCCCCACCAGGGCCAGAAACAGCCATGCGATCAGAATCAGCCGCTGCCCCCTCTGAGCGGGTGCCTGGGAAGCCGGTTCCTGGGGCTGGGTGGGCTCCATGTTACTTACGCTTACATCAGTGCTGGTGTCGCAGTATAGGAACATGTCCCGGCCCATGGGCCCAAAAAATCAGCTGCTGGTAGGGGCTTTGCTCGCCTTGGGCGGGGCTTTGACGATGTTGCAGTGCAGCTTGAGGGCGGCCATGGCTTCCACCAGCCGGGTGTCGCGCTCGTCGGTCAGGTCGCGCTGGGTCTCTTCCACAAAGTTTTGCCACAGCGTCTGGTAATCACCATGGTGCTCGTGCGGGGCGTATTCGCGGATGAAGTCGCTGGCCTGCTGGGGCTGGTAGCCACCTTTGCGGATCTTGCGCACGATGCTGGCAGCGGCGCTCTCGGTGAGCGTGGTTTTGCGCGTGGTGCCGGTGGCAATGCACAGAAACAGGGTGATCAGCGAGCTGTCGTCGGTGTGGCGCTGGGTCACTTTGAGCCACTGGTCGGAGATGGCGCGGTCGAGTTCGCTGATGTCGTCCACACCTTCGTCCAGCCAGAAGTAGCGGCCCATGAAGGCCAGCGACTGGATGAACAGCTTGCGCGGCTTGACGGATGCATCCAGGATTTTGGGCAGGTCGTGCTCCTGCATGCTCAGCAGCGTGGCTTGCAGTACGGGCTGGAGTTCGGCCGGTACGCCCTTTAGCACGCCATTTTGCAGGGCCAGCGTGACGGCTTTGCCGCTCTCGGCGCGTTTGCGCAGCAGGTTGACCAGGGTTTCAAACTGCGCCCAGTTGGGCATCAGGCTGCTGCCTGCCGCCGCGCACAGCAGGGCGGTGCGGACGACGGCTTCGCTGTCGGTATCGGCAGTTTGCAGCTCGCGCCGGGCCACGCCCAGCTTGTGGGCGCACCAGATGGCGGCTTCGATGCGGGTTTCGATGTCGCTGCGCTTGGCCAGTTCCAGCTGGATTTCGGGCAGCGGCTTGAGTGCCCACTTGGCCAGCACCGGGATCAGCTCGTCGCGGAATTCTCCGCTGTCTTGCATGCTGAAGTGGGTGTTGTCGGGCAGGGTCAGCAAGGCCTTGAGCATGTCGGAGCCCGCTTTGGAGCGCGACAGGATGGAGTGGTCGCGCAGCAGCGTGGCGGCGGCCTGCAGGTCGCCGTCGCACACATGCTCCAGGTGCAGGCTGATCAGGTTGACCATGCGCTCGCGCGCCTTCTCCAGCTCGGGCCGCAGGAATTCGGTGCCAAAGTAGCGCGCAATTTGCACCATGCCCTTGGGCGCGTCATTGCGGATGGACTCCAGCTTGGCCGCGTCGATCAGGCCATGCTGCAGGCCATGGCGCAGTGCTTTTTCAAAGAAGGGGCGGTGGTCGTAGACGGCAATGCCGACATTGCTTTCTTGCATGGATCAGAAACTCCAGGGCGCAACGCACCAAGCGCTAGGGTTAAAGCGAGACGGGTCTTTTCGTGAAACACCGTGGAACTGGCTCCGCCAGGCCACTGGTGTTGCCCCCTGCAAGGGGGGTGGAGTAGCGACACGCAGTGCGCGAAGCCTGGGGGGGTGCCTCATATCGCCGATTCTTCGTCGGGGTCAACGGCACGTTTTTGCGAGCCTTCGCCTTCGCCGTGGGTTTCGCGGAACGGGGTGTGGCCGCCCTGGTGGTGGCCGTCTTCTTCTTCCTCGGCTTCTTCTTCGAAGGCCTTGACGCGGGCGCGCAGGATCACCATGACTTCGATCAGGATGTCGGGGCAGTGGGCGCGCAGCAGCCAGGTGAATTCCATCCAGTCGTGGTCGGCGATTTCGTCTTGGTCGACTTTGGACTCGTTGTACATCTGGGCCACCAGGTCCGACTCGGACAGCACCGCGCCCGTGTCTTCGGCGGCTTCAAACGTGCCGGTGCGCAAAAAGCTCTCGACCCGGCCCCAGTGGTCGGCCAAGTAGTCGGCCAGCGCATCGCAGCCGCCTTCGCGCTCACCGATGGCGCGCAAAAACTCGACCGGGTCGTTGTCATCCCGGAAGATCACCGAGTTCATCATGCCGCGCAGGTGGGCGTGGGTCAGGTCTTTGTACTGCTTTTCAATCACCACGGCGCGCGAGAACTGCTCGGGCGTGACCAGCAGGTTGATGACCGAGTCTTTGGACGGGTCGTACTCGCGGATCACGGCCAGCAGGTCTTTGGGCGGCAACTGGTCCAGCGCCAGCACCAGGGCGTGGTCGCCTTCTTCGTCGGCCAGAGTGACCAGGGCGGCCTCGGCACCGACGATGTCGCCAGCGAGGATCAGGCTTTGGGCTTTGATGATGGCGGGGTAGTGCATAGCGGTTTAACCTTTAGGGGGCTTGGGGTCGAAGCCTTGTTCTTCCATCCAGGCCGCACCCGCGTCTTCGCGGTCGCGGGCTTCCTGCTCTTCGGGGTCGATGTCTTGGTCGTCCTCGTCTTCGTCGTCTTCCACCGGTGCACCCCGGTCGTCGGCGCGGGTGTACAGATATTCCAGGCAGGCGGCAATCACCATGAACTGCTCGCCCGTGGGCTCCAGCAGCACGCGGTCGGCTAGTGTCTGGGCCCAGGGGGTCAGGGTGATGGTGCGGCCCAGTTGGTCCCAGGCGGGGAATTCCTCGGGCTCCAGTGCCACCAGCAGGTCCATGGCTTTGGCACTGGGAAAGCGAAAGCCCTGGTGGAAGGCGGCAGCCAGCATTTCCGGGCTGTCGTCCATCATCACCAGCAGAAATTCGAGCTGACTGCGCTTTTCTTTCAGGCGGCGGTCGAGTACGTTTTTGCCCTCGGAGTCGGACACCAGATCGTCCATCTCTGCGTCGTAGGCACGGGCGTGGTTGGCAAAGTAGCGGGAAAGTTTCATTGCAGTGCTTGGTCTAAATAGTGGTGCCAGATTTCGCGGGCGGTCTCCAGCGGGTCGTCCAAAAGGCCCCGGCGGCGGTTGTCGTCATAGGTCTTGCGGCGCTCGTCGTCACTCAGTACATCGTAGGCGGTTTGCACCGCCCGGAAAAGCTGCGGGGCATCCGCCGACGCGTTGCGGTCCGGGTGGTACTGTGCGGCACGCTGCCGGTAGGCCTTTTTGATATCGGCCAGCGTCGCGGCAGCGGACAGGCCTAGCGCGGCATAGTGGTCTTGCATGGGGGGAGTGTCTTCGCAAAAAAAGACAGCCCGACGGGCTGCCGGCGGGCTGTGCTTGGTTGGCGACATGTTGTCGTCAGCCACTGATTTTAGCTGGCAGCTCCAAGCCACTCGATTTTAAGGTGGATATCGAAGCAGGGCGGCAAAACGCAAACACCCCTTGCGCGCCATGTTTGTGCGCCAAATGTGCCTCTCGTGCTTGTTCTATCGGCGCAAGTAGCTATCAAAAATATAGTGCTTGCCCGTTGGTCTGCGTCGGGCCATGTGAATACTGCCCTAAAGTGCCCCGATATGGAGCACGATGATTGACAGGTTGTCGCCCGTGCCGCGTGCCCGAGTGCGGGCGGTTTCCATCAGCAATACGGTAGCTTCCTTGGGGGGCATGCTGCACAGCACCTCGCCCAGCTCGCTTTCGGAAAAGTAGTGCCATAAGCCGTCGCTGCAAGCCATGATCACATCGCCGGGACGGACCTGCGGCAGGATGTGGATGTCTACCGGCGGGTCGGCTTCGGTGCCCAGGCAGCCCAAAAGGATGTTGGAATCAGGGTGGCTGTTGGCTTCTTCGGGGGTGATTTCGCCGCGTTCCACCAGGGTTTGCACATAAGAATGGTCCAGCGTGCGCTTGACCAGCTGGGTCCGGTGGTAGTGGTAGATCCGCGAGTCGCCGGTGTGGGCCCAGAAGCATTGGCCTGAAGGCTGGAGGACAAACAGCGCCGCCGTGCTGTGGGGCTCTTCCTCTGCCGAGATGGCGGTGAGCTTGATGACCAGGTGGGCCTCGTCAATGATGTGCTTGAGCATGCTGGGCGCATCGTCGGTGTAGGGGTCGAAGCGTTCAAACAGCTGCTTGGCCGTCATCATCACCTGGTCGGAGGCCTTGCGCCCGCCGCTGCGTCCGCCCATGCCGTCGGCCACCACGCCCAGAATGCAACCGCTGACGCGCGCATGGCTGATCAGTGCAAGTTGGTCTTGCTGGTAGTCACGGTCGCCTTTGTGCAGGCCCGTCGAAGCTGTAATCTTGAAACCTGGGGTCATGTGCAATGCTTTGTGGGGGCTTAGCGCGGATCGCGCGGCTCATAATGGCCCAGTTTATCCCCTGCGGATTGCAGCTACACCTACAGCACTGCCTTGACTGCCAACCTCCATTCCCCTGAACGCCAACTGATCGAACTGCGCATGGAGCATGCCGATCTGGATGCCACGATCGACTATCTGGTCGAACACAAGCCGCTGGACGAGTTGATGCTGCAACGCCTGAAAAAGCGCCGTCTGGCCCTGCGCGACAAAATTTCGCGCCTGGAAATCTCCTTAGATCCCAAAGAGCCGGCCTGATGGACCTGCAAAGCCAGGTGCGCGAGGCGTTTGCGCCGCAGGGTGCGCTGGCCCGCACAGCCGAACACTTTCAGCCCCGGCAAGGGCAACTGGACATGGCTTTGGCGATTGGCCGAACCATAGAGGAGGGCGGTGTACTGGTGGTCGAGGCGGGCACCGGGGTCGGCAAGACCTTTGCCTATCTGGTGCCGGCACTGCTCAGCGGTGAGCGGGTGTTGCTGTCTACCGCTACCAAAACCCTGCAAGACCAGCTTTTTGGCCGGGATCTGCCGGGTTTGTTGACGGCCTTGGGTTTGCCGCTGCGTACTGCGTTGCTCAAAGGGCGGGGTAGCTATCTGTGCCTGCACCGCCTGGGCCAGGCCCGCTCGGATCAGCACCATTTTGAGCGGCCTGTGCTGCATACCTTGGCCCAGATCGAGCAGTGGGCGCAGGCCACCCGCAGCGGGGATTTGGCGGAGCTGTCGGATCTGGACGAGCGCTCGCCGCTGGTGCCGCTGGTCACCTCCACCCGCGAGAACTGCCTGGGCGCGCAATGCCCGCAGTTCCGCGCCTGCCATGTCAATCTGGCGCGGCGCGAAGCCCTGGCGGCCGACGTGGTGGTACTGAACCACCACGTGTTTTTCGCCGATCTGGCGGTGCGCGAGTCTGGCATGGCCGAGCTGCTGCCCACGGCCCGGATTGCCATTTTTGACGAGGCGCACCAACTGAATGAGACCGGGGTGCAGTTTCTGGGCACCCACCTCAGCACCGGCCAATGGTTGGACTTTGCCCGCGACGTACTGGCCGCGGGTTTGCAGCAGGCGCGGGGCCTGGTGGACTGGCAACAGGTAGTGTTGGCGCTGGAGCGGGCGGTGCGTGAGCTGCGCCTGGTGGTCGGCAAGCTGCCTGCGGGTAGCAAGTTGCGCTGGTCCGGCGCGGCACCCGATGGCGTGCCGGAAGCGCTGTGGAGCGATGCCATGGCCGACGTGGTGGCGGCCTTGCGGCAGGCGATTGCGGCGCTGGACACCGTGACCGAACTATCCCCCGACTTTGTGCGGCTGCATGCCCGCGCCGTGGGTCTGGCCGAACGCGTGCAGCAGTTTGCCGAAGTGTGTGATGCGACATCGGTGCGCTGGCTGGACGTGGGCCAGCAGCTGCGCCTGACCGAATCGCCGCTGGACATTGCCCACGCAGTGCAAACCCGTTTGCTGGCCCCCACCGAGGGCGCGCAGGCCAAGTCCTGGGTGTTCACCTCGGCCACCTTGGGCGACGATGCGCGCCTGGCCTGGTTTACCGAGCGCTGCGGCCTGCAGGATGCCACCTGCCTGCGGGTAGAAAGCCCGTTTGACTATGCCGCCCAGGCCGCGCTGTATGTGCCGCGCCATTTGCCCAAACCCAGCGACCCGTCGCACAGCGCGCAGGTCGCCGCACTGGCCACCGCGGCCGCCCGGCAACTGGGTGGTCGCACGATGGTGCTGACCACCTCGCTGCGGGCTTTGCGCACCATTGGCGACAGCCTGCAGGCCGCATTTGCGGGCAGCGCGGAGATCGAGGTGTTGGTGCAGGGGCAATGGCCCAAGCGGCGCCTGATGGAGCGATTGCGCCAGGGCAGCGCGGACGGCAAGCCGGGCTGCGTGCTGGTGGCATCGGCCTCATTCTGGGAGGGGGTGGATGTGCCGGGGGAGATGCTTCAATTGGTCATCATCGACAAACTGCCGTTTCCGGCACCCAACGATCCGGTGGTGGAGGCG
This sequence comes from uncultured Albidiferax sp., assembly GCA_963513125.1. GTDB lineage: Bacteria > Pseudomonadota > Gammaproteobacteria > Burkholderiales > Burkholderiaceae_C > Rhodoferax_B. Next base: position 271,289 of record CAUPPH010000004.1, on the reverse strand, counting down.
CGCACCCAGCGTATCGAAGACGAAGGCGGCAGCCCCTTCATGGACTATTTTGTGCCCGAGGCCGCTGTGGCGTTGAAGCAGGGCGCGGGCCGCCTGATACGGCACGAGTCCGACCGGGGTGTGCTGGTGGTGTGCGACACCCGGCTGGTGGCCATGGGCTATGGCAAACGGATCCGGGCCGCCTTGCCCCCGATGCGGGTTCTGAAAACCGAGGCCGAGTTTCAGGATGCTCTGGACACCCTGGGTCCGGTTACCACACCTTCCACCACGGCGAATCCTTGGCCTTGAAGCCGCTGGCGGTGTACTGGCTGTTGGGGTAGTTCAGGGCCAGCACCCGCTGGGTGTCGTCACGCAGTTGCGTCATGCCCAGGGCTTCATACGACTTGACCATGATGTACAGGGCCTCTTCCACCGCGGGCACATTGCTGTAGTCGGCCAAGGTGGCCTGGGCACGGTTGATGGCCGCCACATAGGCACCCCGGCTGTAGTAATAGCGCGCCACGTGCACTTCGTATTTGCCTAGCGAATTCACGATGTACACCATGCGTTGGCGGGCATCGGAGGTGTAGCGCGAGTCCGGGAAGCGGTTGCTCAATTCCTTGAACGACTCAAACGACTCCTTGGCGGCTTTTTGGTCGCGCTCAGACAGGTCTTGTCGGCTCAGGAACGAAAACAGGCCCAGGTCTTCGTTGAAGTTGATGATGCCTTTGAGGTACAGCGCGTAGTCCAGCGCGGAACTGGCCGGGTGGAGTTTGATGAAGCGGTCCAGAGTTGCCAGCGCCTGGGCCTTGTCTCCGGTCTTGTAATAGGCGTAGGCTTTTTCCAGTTGCGCTTGCTGGGCCAGCGGCGTACCAGCGGCGCGGCCTTCGAGCTTTTCATACAGGCTCACGGCCTTGTCGAAAGACCCGGAGGTCATTTCGTCCTTGGCCTCCGAATAAATCTTGTTCGGGCTCCAGCCAATGGTCTTGTCCGCTTCCACCGTGGCGCAGGCCGACAGGAGCGCTGCAATACCGACCGCCAAGAGGCTGGGGAACACCGATAATCTAGAACGAAACATCACTGGCTACTTTCTTGAAACTAAGCGATTTGATTATATCGACCGACCCCGCAAGCGAAGAGCTGGCCGAATCCGGCCTCGATTCCGTTCTTGAGAGCGAACTGCGCCCTCTCACCATCACCGAAACACAGCACGGTGGGCGGCTGGACCGCGCGCTGGTCGATCTGGTGCCTGAATTCTCGCGCAGCTATTTGCAGCAGCTGATTGAGTCGGGGGCGGTGACCTTGCACGGCCGTCTGGTCACCAAGCCGTCGGCCAAGGTACGCGCAGGCGAGGTAGGCACCATCGAGTTGCGGCCCACTTTGCAAAGCCAGGCTTTCAAACCCGAGGCCATGGTGCTGGACGTGGTGTTTGAAGACGAGCATCTGCGCGTCATCCACAAACCTGCCGGGCTGGTCGTGCATCCTGCACCGGGCAACTGGAGTGGCACCTTGCTCAACGGGCTGCTGGCGCGTGATGTGCAGGCTCAGGTGCTCCCCCGGGCCGGGATCGTCCACCGACTGGACAAAGACACCAGTGGCCTGATGGTGGTGGCGCGCACCCGGGCCACCATGGATGCCTTGGTGGCCCTGATCGCCGCGCGCGAGGTAAGCCGCCAATACCTGGCCCTGGCGCACAAGCCCTGGGCCGGTTCCGCCCACCGCAGCGTCGAGCTGCCCATTGGCCGTGACCCGCGCAACCGGCTGCGCATGGCCGTGGTGGACTTGGCAGTGCAGGGCGGTAAAACCGCGCGGACCGATATCGCCTTGCTGCACAACTTCGACCAGGGCTGTCTGGTGCGTTGCACACTGCACACCGGCCGTACCCATCAGATACGCGTGCACATGGCTTCTGCCGGGCACCCCCTGGTGGGCGACAGTGTGTATGGCGGAACCCCGGCGGCGGGGCTGGTGCGGCAGGCCTTGCACGCGACGCAACTGGCGTTCGTACACCCTGTGACCGGCGAAGCTTTGAAATTCCATGCGCCATTGCCCGACGACATGCGCTCTGCGCTGGCCGAGTGGGGCCTCGGTTACAATGGCTAAAAGCGTTTTGAAGCTCAGGCAGTAGTTCTGACGCTCGCCGGTTTTTGCGACACCCCTCATGCAGAGTCAGGGGCTGGCTGCAATCTGAAACCCACGCTGTCGATTTTGTGCCGTCCCAGGCATGTTTTCCCGGAATATTGAACCACCATGAATACGGCAGAGGCCAAGCGCGTCCTCGAAGCTGCGCTGATTTGCGCGCAGCAGCCCTTGCCTGTGCGCGATATGCGCGTGCTGTTTGACGACGCGCTGGGTGCCGACACCGTGAAGGCGCTGTTGCTGGACCTGCAAGACGACTGGGCCCAGCGCAGTGTCGAGCTGGTACAGGTGGCCAGCGGCTGGCGATTCCAGAGCCGGCCCGAGATGCGCGAGTATCTGGACCGTCTGCACCCTGAAAAACCGCCACGTTACAGCCGTGCCACGCTGGAGACCCTGGCCATCATTGCCTACCGCCAGCCCGCTACACGGGGGGATATGGAAGAAATTCGCGGCGTCACCATCAGCGCGATGATCATCAAGCAGCTGGAAGACCGGGGTTGGATCGAGGTGATTGGCCACCGCGAAACCGTGGGTCGCCCGGCCTTGTTTGCCACCACCCGGCAGTTCCTGGACGATTTGGGGCTGTCTTCGCTGGACCAATTACCCGTAGCCGATGACCCCGTGCAGCGCGCCGAGTTGCTGGCATCGCTCACCCGTACCGACGAGCCCACCCTGGTGGAGCTTGCCCCGATTCCCTCTGAGAGCCCCACCGAGACGGTGGATGCCCCGATAACCGAGATACCCCATGAACACCCTTGAAGAATCTACGCCCCTACCTCCCCCCGTTGTGACAACCGAGGAGGGCAACCGCTTTCTGGACGTGGTGTCGGGCCAGTTCGATGCCGACGAAGAGGTGCCGGACCTGGCACCTGCCAAGCGGGTTTTGTTGCCCCAGGCCGAAAGCCCCAAGCTGCACAAGGTGCTGGCCCAGGCTGGCATGGGTTCGCGCCTGGAAATGGAGCAGCTCATCCTGGAAGGCCGTATTTCGGTCAACAACGAACCTGCGCATATCGGCCAGCGCGTGCAGTTTGGCGACTCGGTCAAGGTCAACGGCAAGCCGGTGCGTTTTCGCATCGAGCCGCCACCGGCCCGCGTGATTGCGTACCACAAGCCCGTCGGCGAAGTGGTGACCAACGACGATCCGCAAAACCGCCCCACCGTGTTTCGCCGCCTGCCCAAGCTGTACCAGGGCAAGTGGCAGTCGGTCGGTCGGCTGGATCTGAATACCGAAGGCCTGCTGCTGTTCACCAGCTCGGGCGAGCTGGCCAACCAGTTGATGCACCCGCGCTTTGGCCTGGAGCGGGAGTACGCGGTGCGCGTGCTGGGCGCTCTGAACAAGGAAGAAAAGCAGCGCCTGCTCGACGGTGTCAAGCTCGACGACGGCATGGCCTCATTCGGCAGCATCGAAGACGGCGGCGGCGAGGGCTCCAACTGCTGGTACCGCGTCACCATCTCCGAAGGCCGCAACCGCGAAGTACGCCGCATGCTGGAGGCCGTGGGCCACGCCGTGAGCCGACTTATCCGCATCCGCTACGGTGCCATGCTGTTACCGCGCGGCCTCAAGCGCGGTGGCTGGATGGAGTTGGACGAGCGCGACATCCAGGCACTGGTCAGGGCTGCCAACAAGGCCCCGGCAGGCGAATTCGAGGAAGTGCCCCGCCAGGCCCGTGCACCCAGCCACCGCCCGCCCAATCCCCTGGATAAACGTGAAGTGCCAAACCGTACCCGCGGTGGCCGCAACACCGGTGGCCGCGGCCCACGCCCATCGGGTGCCAATGCACCGATGGCACCCAACCCGCTGATGACCAACCAGATCGGCGGCAAGGGTCGTGGCCCGGTGCGCAAAGACCCGAGCGGCCAGCCCGACCCGATGAAAACCTCGTTGGGTTATATCGGTGCCGATAGCCTGGTGCGCCAGCGCAAGGAGCCCAACCAGGGCGGACCACGGCGTGGCGGCAGTGGTAGTGGGAATGGTGGCAATGGCGGTCGCAATGGTGGTCGTAACCGCTAAGTGCCTACACCACGGCGGCCTATTCGTAAAGAGGACATGCTGCCGGGTTAAACTCGCAGGCTTTGCTTAGTTGGCAAAATTTCAATAAAACCCAATTTCTGAATCTAGGAAAAATTATGGCTATCGAACGCACACTCTCCATCATCAAGCCTGACGCCGTCGCCAAGAACGTCATCGGCCAGATTTACGCCCGTTTTGAAGCTGCTGGCCTGAAGGTCATCGCTGCGCGCATGGCCCACCTGTCGCGCGGCGAAGCCGAAGCGTTCTACGCTGTGCACGCTGCCCGTCCTTTCTTCAAGGATCTGGTTGAGTTCATGATTTCCGGCCCCGTGATGATCCAGGCTCTGGAAGGCGAAAACGCCATCCTGAAGAACCGTGACCTGATGGGCGCTACCGACCCCAAGAAGGCTGACGCTGGCACCATCCGCGCCGACTTTGCCGACAGCATCGATGCCAACGCCGTGCACGGTTCTGACGCAGCTGATACCGCCAAGCAAGAAATCGCTTTCTTCTTTGCCGGTATGAACGTTTACGCCGCTAAGTAATTAGCGCTTTATGCAATGACGGCCAATCTGCTCGACTTTGACCTCGACGGCTTGGCCGCGTTTTGCGAACGGCTCGGCGAGAAGCGCTTCCGCGCCACCCAGCTGTTCCGCTGGATCCACCAACGTGGAGCCACCGATTTCGAGCAGATGAGCGATCTGGCCAAGTCCTTGCGCAACAAGCTGGCCACCAGCGCCCATGTGCAAGGCCTGCCGCTCATCAGTCAGCACGCATCCACCGACGGCACCATCAAGTGGCTGTTCGATGTGGGCGACGGCAATGCCGTCGAAGCGGTTTTTATTCCCGAAAGCGATAGGGGCACCTTGTGTGTGTCGTCCCAGGCCGGTTGTGCCGTGGGCTGCCGCTTTTGCTCTACCGGTCACCAAGGCTTCAGCCGCAACCTCACCACTGGTGAAATCGTTGCGCAGCTCTGGTTTGCCGAACACTTCCTGCGCAAGCACCTCAACACCTCTGAACGCGTCATCTCCAATGTGGTGATGATGGGCATGGGCGAGCCTTTGCAGAATTACAACGCCCTGGTGCCTGCCCTGAAGGTGATGCTGGACGACCACGGCTACGGCCTGTCGCGCCGCCGGGTCACGGTGTCCACATCGGGCGTGGTGCCCATGATCGACCGGCTGGGCCTGGATTGTCCGGTGGCCCTGGCCGTGTCGCTGCACGCACCCAATGATGCGCTGCGCGACAATCTGGTGCCGCTGAACAAAAAGTACCCGCTGGCCGAGTTGCTGGAGTCCTGCAACCGCTACCTGGCGCATGCGCCGCGCGACTTCATCACCTTTGAATACTGCATGCTGGACGGCGTAAACGACCAGCCCGAGCACGCCCAGCAGCTGATTGCTCTGGTGCAGCAGTACCGCCAGCCCGGCGTGTGGTGCAAGTTCAACCTGATTCCGTTCAACCCCTTCCCGGCATCCGGCCTGCTGCGTTCGCCCATGGCCCGCGTGACGGCGTTTGCCAAGATGCTCAGCGATGCAGGCATCATCACCACAGTGCGCAAGACCCGGGGTGACGATATCGATGCCGCCTGCGGACAGCTTGCCGGCGACGTCAAAGACCGCACCCAGGTCGTCAAGCGCATGGCGCAGCAACGGGTGGTGATGATGGCGCAGGTTCCGGTTGTGGCAGACCTTTCCAAAGGGACTTGAGGCATGCAAAAAAATCTGTGCACTGCGGTGCTGGTCCGGCTGTTGGCGGGCCTTTCTCTCTTGGCCGTGCTGCAGGCCTGCACCACCACAACGACCACCACCAGCACTGCCAACAGCAGCACGGTGACCACGCCCACGCCCCGGGCCGCGCCTATGCCGCTGGCGCAGGGCGAACTGCTCACCGATTCGGACGAACCCGAAGCCCGCAAGCGCGCGCGCACCCGCATGCAACTCGCGGTGGCCTATTTCGAGCAAGGCCAGACCACGGTGGCGCTGGATGAGCTGAAGCAGGCCCTGGTGATCGATCCGTCGTTCTCTGATGCCTATAACCTGCGCGGCCTGATTTACATGCGGCTGAACGACCTGCGCCTGGCCGAGGACAGCTTTCGCCGCGCGCTGGCCACCAATGCCCGCGAACCCAACACCTTGCACAACTACGGTTGGCTGATGTGCCAGCAAGGCCGCTACCCCGAATCGATCCAGATGTTCGAGCAGGCGCTGGCCAACCCCACCTACGGGGCCCGTTCCAAGACCTGGATGGCCCAGGGCCTGTGCCAGCAGCGCGCTGGTTTGCTGCCCGAAGCCGAACGCAACCTCGCCCGCGCCTACGAGCTGGACGCGGGCAACCCCATCATTGCCTACAACCTGTCAAACCTGCTGTTCCAGCGCGGCGAGTGGTTGCGGGCGCAGTTCTACATCCGCCGTTTGAATAATTCCGAGCTGGCCAATGCCGAGTCCCTGTGGCTGGGCATCAAGGTCGAGCGCCGCATGGAAAACCGTGAAGCCATGCTGCAACTGGTGGACCAATTGAAAAAACGTTTTGGCCAATCGCGTGAGCTGGCCGCATATGACAGAGGGGCATTTGATGAGTGAGCCAGTGGGGCAAGTAGGAGAGGCGCAGAACCCGGCACCGGATACCGCCGCCTCCGCCATAGAGGCGGGTCATTTGCTGCGCCAGGCGCGCGAAGCCACGGGCCTGCACGTTGCCGCCTTGGCCGTGTCGCTAAAGGTGCCCGTGAACAAGCTCGAAGCGCTGGAGGCAGGGCGTATTGATTTGCTGCCCGACCTGACCTTTGCGCGGGCGCTGGCTGCCAGCGTCTGCCGCTCCCTCAAGATCGACCCCACCCCCGTACTGGCGCATTTTCCGGCCACCGGCATGTCGCGGTTGGGGGCGGTGGCTCCGTCCGTCAACACGCCGTACCGCCCTGCGGGGTCAGGCCCGCGCCTGTCATTTCGCACGCAGATGCTGAATCCCTCGGTGCTGGCGGTGGCGGCCTTGCTGGTGGCCGCTGTGGCGGTGGTGCTGTGGCCCAAATCGCCCGATGGCAACCCAGACGCTGTGGCTGTGCTGGCCCCCGGCGCGGAAGCAATCGAGCCCGTGGCGGCTCCGCTGCCTATGGCGGTGGTGTCCGAGTCGGTGCCTGTGGCCTTGCCGGTGGAGCCGGTGGTGGTGCCTGCTGCTGTACCGGCGACCCAGGCCGTGGTATTGACTGCTCAGGCCGAGTCCTGGGTCAAGGTGACCGATGCCCAAGGCGTGGTCGGCGTAGGCCGCACCCTCCAGGCCGGTGAAACGGTAGAAGTGACCGGCGCCTTCCCCATGGCCGTGGTGGTGGGCCGTGTGGATGCCGTGCAGCTGCAAGTGCGCGGCCAGCCTTATGACATGGCGGCTTTCCCCAAAGACCGTGTCGCCCGTTTCGAGGTGAAATGATGCACCCAGACCTGGACTTTTCTACCCCGATCGACGCTGCCGCACCGCGCGTGCGCAATACCTACCAGGCCCATGTGCGCTGGGGTGCCCGCGATGTCACCGTGGGCGGCGATGCGCCGGTACGGGTGCAGTCCATGACCAATACCGACACGGTGGATGCCATTGGCACCGCCATCCAGGTCAAAGAGCTGGCGCTGGCGGGCTCGGAGATGGTGCGCATCACCGTCAACACCCCCGAAGCCGCCCAGGCCGTGCCGTACATCCGCGAGCAGCTCGACCGCATGGGCGTCGACGTGCCCCTGGTCGGCGACTTCCACTACAACGGCCACCGCCTGCTGACCGACTTTCCGGCCTGCGCAGAAGCCTTGTCCAAGTACCGCATCAACCCCGGCAACGTGGGCAAGGGCGACAAGCGCGACCGCCAGTTCGGCCAGATGATCGAAGCCGCCGTGCGCTGGAAAAAAGCCGTGCGCATCGGCGTGAACTGGGGCAGTCTGGACCAGGAACTGCTGGCCGGTCTGATGGACGAAAACAGCCGCCGCGCGGTGCCCTGGGATGCCAAGCCGGTGATGTACCAGGCGCTGATCACCTCGGCCATCGAATCCGCCCGCCTGGCCGAAACCATGGGCCTGCCGCCCGAGCAAATCATTCTGTCGTGCAAGGTCAGCGGTGTGCAGGACCTGATTTCGGTCTACCGCGCCTTGGCCCAACGCTGCCGCTACGCCCTGCACCTGGGTCTGACCGAGGCCGGCATGGGCACCAAGGGCACGGTGGCCTCCAGCGCCGCTTTAGGCGTGCTGCTGCAAGAAGGCATTGGCGACACTATCCGCGTCTCGCTCACGCCCCAGCCCGGCGAGGCCCGCACCCAAGAGGTGGTGGTCGCATCCGAGATTCTGCAGTCGCTGGGCCTGCGCAGCTTTGTGCCCAGCGTCACCGCCTGCCCCGGCTGTGGCCGCACCACCAGCACCACCTTCCAGGAGCTGACTAAGCAGATCGACGACTTTCTGCGCGCGCAAATGCCCGTCTGGCGCGAGCAGTACCCCGGTGTCGAGGCCATGAAGGTCGCGGTGATGGGCTGCATCGTCAACGGCCCCGGCGAAAGCAAGCATGCCGATATCGGCATCAGCCTACCCGGCACCGGCGAAGCGCCCGCCGCGCCGGTCTACATCGACGGCGAAAAAAGCGTCACCCTGCGCGGCGACAAGATCGCCCAGGACTTCCAGGTGATCGTAGAGAACTACATCGCCAAGCGCTTCGGCAGCCCTGCGGTAGCCTAGCTAGAAATTTATAAGAAATCGGCTGCTAGCGCTTATTCAATGGGCGGTAACAGCTATTAAAACTATAGTAAATTGGATTTATGGCTGACAAAATCAGTGCCGTCAAAGGCATGAACGACATACTGCCGCCCGACTCTGCGCGTTGGGAATGGCTGGAAGACAAGGTCCGCACGCAAATGGCGCGCTCGGCCTACCGCATGGTCCGCACGCCCATCGTCGAACCCACGGCCCTGTTTGTGCGCGGCACCGGCGAAACCACCGACATCGTCGAAAAGGAGATGTACTCCTTTGAAGACCGCCTCAACGGCGAGCAGCTCACCCTGCGCCCCGAAAACACCCCCGGCGTGGTGCGCGCCGCCATCCAGCACAACCTCACCTACGACGGTGGCAAGCGCCTGTACTACATGGGTCCGATGTTCCGCCACGAGCGGCCCCAGCGTGGCCGCTACCGCCAGTTCTACCAACTCGGTGCCGAGGCCCTGGGCTTTGCCGGGCCCGAGGTGGATGCCGAGCTGATGCTGCTGGCCAACGACGTATTGGCCGGTGTGGGCCTGCGCAATGTGCGGGTCGAGATGAACAGCCTGGGCGTGCCCGCCGAGCGCCAGGCCCACCGCGCCGCACTGATCACCTACTTCGAGCAGCACCGCGATCTGCTGGATGTCGATGCCCAGCGCCGCCTGCTGACCAACCCGCTGCGCATCCTGGACACCAAGAACCCCGCCATGCAGGCCCTGGTACAAGACGCACCGCAGCTACTCAGCTACCTGGGCGATGCTTCGCGCAAGCACCTGGACACGGTGCAAAGCCTGCTCACCGCCTGCGGCGTGCAGTGGACCATCAACCCGCGCCTGGTGCGCGGCCTGGACTACTACAGCCACACTGTGTTCGAGTTCATCACCGACGAGCTGGGTGCCCAGGGCACGCTGTGCGGAGGCGGGCGCTACGACGGCCTGTTTGAGCTGCTGGGCGGCAAACCCACCCCGGCCGTGGGCTGGGGTATGGGCATCGAGCGCGTGCTGGAACTCATCAAGGAGCAGGGCGCCGAGCTGCCCGCGCTGGTGGCCGATGCCTACGCCGTGGTGCCCGACGCTGCAGCTTTGCCGGTAGCCATGCAAACCATCCAGGCTCTGCGCCGTGCCGGTGTGCAGGTGCAGATGCACGCGGGTGCCTCCGAGGGCATGGGCAGCATGAAGTCGCAGCTCAAGAAGGCCGACAGCAGCGGTGCCCGCTATGCACTGATTTTTGGTGCCGACGAGCTGGCGCAAAACCTGGTGCTGGTGAAATCCTTGCGCGATGGCAGCGGGGTGCAAACCACCCAAGCCCTCGCCGACGTGGCCGTCTGGGCCGCCACCCTACAATCGTAAATTCGACTACAGACACATATGGCAAACCAACTCGACCTTGAAGAACAAGAACAGCTTGACGAACTCAAAGCCTTCTGGAACCGCTTCGGCAACCTGATCACCTGGGCGCTGATCGTGGTGCTGGCCGGGTTTGCGGGCTGGAACGGCTACCAGTACTGGCAGCGCAGCCAGTCCGCCCAGGCCGCCGCCTTGTACGACGAGGTAGACCGCGCCGCCAAGGCGGGCGATGTCGCCAAGGTCGAGCGCGCCTTTGCCGACATGAAAGACAAGTTTGGCCGCACCACCTTTGCCCAGCAAGCCGGTCTGCTGGCCGCCAAAACCCTGTTTGAAAAAGGCAATGCCGATGCCAGCAAGGCCGCACTGACCTGGGTGGCCGAGCAGTCGTCCGACGATGGCTACCAGCCTGTGGCGCGCCTGCGTCTGGCCAGCCTGCTGCTGGAATCCAAGTCGTATGACGAAGCCATGAAGCAGTTGTCCGGCAGCTTTCCGAAAGAATTCGAGCCGCTAGTGGCCGACCGCAAGGGCGATGTATTCGCGCTGCAAGACAAAAAAGCCGAGGCGATTGCCCAGTACAAGACCGCCTACACCGGCCTGGACGAACGCGACGACTACCGCCGTATCGTGGAAATCAAGCTCAACAGCCTGGGTGTGGACCCCCGTCCTGCCGCGCCTGTGGTCACCGCCGCCAGCCCTGTCACTGTAGAAGTCAAAAAATAATGAAAAATATGCCCTCTGCGCTTATTCTGCGTGCGTCAGTAGCTAGTTTTTTAATAGCAATTTTGACGGCGTGCTCCAGCACCCCGGACAAGCCCAAGCCGGTTGATCTGCCCGCCAACGTGGCCCTGATGGGCGTGCGCCAGGCCTGGAGTGCCAAGCTGGGCGATGTCAGTTTTCCGCTGACCACCAGCGTCAACGGCAATATGGTGGCCGTGGCCAGTAACAACGGCACGCTGCTGGCGCTGGACAGCGCTACGGGCCGCGAGTTGTGGCGTACCTCTTTGGGTGTACCCCTGTCGGCAGGCGTGGGCAGCGATGGCAAAGTCACCGCCGTCGTTACCCGCGACAACGAAGTGGTGGCACTCGAAGCAGGCCGCGTGCTGTGGCGCCAGCGTCTGGGTGCGCAAACCTATACCGCGCCGCTGGTGGCCGGTGGCCGCGTATTTTTGCTGGCGGCAGACCGTTCGGTCACTGCATTTGACGGCCAAACAGGCCGCCGACTCTGGAACCAGCAGCGCACGGGCGAGGCCCTGGTGTTGGGCCAGTCCAGTGTGCTGATGGCGGTGGGCGACAGCCTGGTGGCCGGTATGTCGGGCCGCCTGGTGGGCATGAATCCGGCCAATGGCAGCACCCGCTGGGAAGCCGCGATTGCTGCGCCGCGGGGTACCAACGAAGTCGAACGCCTGGTCGATCTGGTCGGCAGCGTCAGCCGCGTCGGCAATGTGGTGTGCGCCCGCGCATTCCAGTCTGCCGTGGGCTGTGTGGACGCCCAGTCGGGCCGTTTGCTGTGGACCAAGCCTGCCGTGGCTTCTGAGGGCGTGGGCGGCAACGACACCGCGGTCTTCGGCACCGAAAACGATGGCAATGTGCTGGCCTGGAGCCGTGTGGACGGCGAGAGATTATGGTCGTCGGAGCGTCTGCGCTACCGTACTTTGTCGGCTCCGCTGGCCGTGGGTCGCTCGGTGGTGGTGGGTGACGGCACGGGTCTGGTACATTTCCTGTCCCGCGAAGACGGGTCCGCCCTGACCCGTGTGTCTACCGACGGCTCTGCCATCGCGGCCGATCCCGTGCTTGCGGGCAACACGGTTGTTGTGGTGACCCACAACGGCGGTGTTTTTGGCTTCCAGCCTGAATAACTATTTGCGTCAGCCGATCTGCGCCATCCTATGAAACCAGTTTTGGCCTTAGTCGGTCGCCCCAATGTGGGCAAATCCACCCTCTTCAACCGCCTCACCAAGACGCGTGATGCGATCGTGGCGGACTTTGCCGGCCTGACCCGCGACCGCCATTACGGCAATGGCCGCCAGGGCAAATTTGAATACATCGTCATCGATACCGGTGGTTTTGAGCCCGACGCGGACAGCGGCATCTACAAAGAGATGGCCAAGCAGACCCGCCAGGCCGTGGCCGAAGCCGATGTGGTGATTTTTGTGGTCGATGCCCGGGGCGGCCTGTCGGCCCAGGACCACGACATCGCCAAATACCTGCGCCGCCTGGGCAAGCCCTGCATTTTGACGGCCAACAAGGCCGAAGGCATGACCGAAGGCCACCAGCTGATCGAGTTCTACGAACTGGGCCTGGGTGCGGTGTACCCGATTTCAGCCGCGCACGGTCAGGGTATCCGCGATCTGGTCGATCTGGCGCTGGCCCCATTGAACCTGGCTGACCCGGACGAAGAGGCGGAAGCCGAAGACATCGGTGTCACCAAGCTGGCCGTGGCCGGCCGCCCCAATGTGGGCAAGTCCACCCTGATCAACACCTGGCTGGGCGAAGAGCGCCTGGTCGCCTTTGACATGCCCGGCACCACCCGCGATGCCATCAGCGTGCCGTTTGAGCGTAACGGCCACAAGTTCGAGCTGATCGACACGGCCGGTTTGCGCCGCAAGGGCAAGGTGTTTGAAGCCATTGAGAAGTTCTCGGTGGTCAAGACCTTGCAGGCCATCGAGACCTGCCACGTGGTGCTGCTGCTGATCGATGCCACCCAGGGCGTGACCGACCAGGATGCCCACATTGCGGGCTACATCCTGGAAAGCGGCCGCTCGGTGGTGCTGGCCATCAACAAATGGGACGCGGTGGATGCCTACCAGCGCCAGCTAGTGATGCGCTCCATCGAAACGCGCTTGGCATTCCTGAAGTTTGCTTCCATGCACTTCATATCGGCCATCAAGCGCCAGGGCCTGGGCCCTCTGTGGGCCTCGATTCTGCAAGCCCACCAGGCGGCCATGTGCAAGATGTCCACCCCGGTGCTGACCCGCCTGCTGCTGGAGGCCACGGCCTTCCAGAGCCCGCAGCGCGCTGGGATGTTCCGCCCCAAACTGCGCTACGCCCACCAGGGCGGCATGAACCCGCCCATCATCATCATCCACGGCAATTCGCTGGAGCATGTGACCGAGGCCTACAAGCGCTTCCTGGAAGGGCGCTTCCGCAAGGCCTTCAACCTGACGGGCACACCGTTGCGAATCCAGATGAAGTCGGCAGCGAATCCGTATTCCGACAAAGACGACTGAGGCCGCTGAGAACGCCAAGTCTCCGCAATTCAATGGGGGCTTCCCTTATTTCAGAGTAAGCGCTGGTAACGCTGTGGTAAGGTCCATACCTTCTTTAACCTCTTCACAACACGGAGAATATCGTGAGCAATAAAGGGCAGCTTCTTCAAGACCCATTCCTCAATACCTTGCGCCGTGAGCATGTACCCGTGTCGATTTACCTCGTCAACGGCATCAAGCTCCAAGGCCAGATTGAGTCTTTTGACCAGTACGTTGTGCTGTTGCGCAACACCGTGACCCAAATGGTCTACAAGCACGCCATCTCCACCATCGTCCCCGGTCGCGCAGTCAATTTTTCGGCTGCTGACGACACGACGGCGGCAGAGCCTGCGGCTTAATCTGCGGTTCATCCTCTTGGTGGCTGGGTGCCTTTTGGGGTGCCCGGCCCACCACAGCCTCTTTTCCTTACCGGCTTCCCGATTTGAGTTCTGCTGATACTCCTGACATGCCGTTGGCCGTTCTGGTCGGCGTTGATTTAGGCACTCCCCATTTTGACAAAGAGCTCGAAGAGCTAGGCTTGCTGGCCGACACCGCTGGCATGCGCGTGGTGGCCCGTATCACCTGCAAACGCCAGGCGCCCGATGCGGCCTTGTTTGTGGGTAGCGGCAAGGCCGATGAAATCAAGCTCTTGGCGCAGATGCATGGCGCAACCGAGATTTTGTTCGATCAAAGCCTCAGTCCCGCCCAGCAGCGCAACCTGGAACGCCACTGTGAGCTGCCGGTCAATGACCGGACCATGCTGATCCTGACCATCTTCGCCCAGCGTGCCCGTAGCCATGAAGGCAAGTTGCAGGTCGAACTGGCGCGGTTGCAGTACCTGAGCACCCGGCTGGTGCGGCGCTGGTCGCACTTGGAGCGGCAAAGCGGTGGTATCGGCATGCGCGGCGGCCCGGGCGAGAAACAAATCGAGCTGGACCGCCGCATGCTGGGTGAATCCATCAAGCGCACCAAAGAGCGGCTGGCCAAAGTGGTGAAGCAGCGCAGCACCCAGCGCCGCCAGCGCGCGCGCCGCGATGCCTTCACGATTTCGCTGGTGGGATACACCAATGCAGGCAAGTCCACGTTGTTTAACGCCTTGGTGAAGGCCCGTGCCTACACCGCCGACCAGTTGTTTGCCACGCTGGACACCACCACCCGCCAGCTGTACCTGGGTGAAGCTGGTCGATCCGTGTCGCTGTCGGACACCGTGGGTTTCATCCGCGATCTGCCGCACGGCCTGGTGGATGCCTTCCGCGCTACGCTGCAAGAAGCCGCCGATGCCGACTTGCTGCTGCACGTGGTGGACGCATCCAACCCCAATTTCCCTGAGCAGATGGCCGAAGTGGCCCTGGTGCTGCGCGAAATCGGTGCGGCCGATGTGCCCCAGTTATTGGTATTTAACAAGCTGGATGCCCTTGATAAAGCCCGCTGGCCGCTCCAATTGCAAGATGTGTTTGAGGTGGATGGCCAGCCGGTGCCCCGGATATTTTTAAGTGCCCAGAGCGGCGAGGGTTTGCCCGCGCTGCGTTTGAAGCTGGCTGAGCTGGCTGTCGCCAAAATGCCGATCTCGGATGCAGCGGCCCAATCCCCTGAACAGCATGAGGATGCTGCCCGATTGGGCACAATAGACGAATGACTACCAAGAGACTTGCGCGAATGAATCTCAACCTACGGGCCTTTAATTTGGCCGCTTTGCCTGGTCGCATCCGGGGCATGTTCAATCTGAACGACCCCCGCTGGGGCCGCGGCGATGACAAGTCGGATGCCGACGGCACACCCAAGCCGGACGAGCCTGCCAAAAATACGCCCAACAAAGGCCAGGGGCCGAACCAGGGACCGCCCGATCTGGACGAGCTGTGGCGCGATTTCAATCGCAAGCTGGGTGGCCTGTTTGGCGGGGCCAAGGGTGGCCAACGCGCCAATGGCAGCAACGACGGTGGCGGCAATGGCGGCTCCGGTGGCGGCTTTCAGCCCGACATGAAAAGTGCCGGTATCGGCATGGGATTGATCGCAGCCGTGGTGGTGCTGATCTGGCTGGGCACCGGCTTCTTCATTGTGCAAGAAGGCCAGCAGGCAGTGATCACCCAGTTTGGTAAGTACAAATCGACCGTGGGTGCGGGTTTCAACTGGCGCCTGCCATACCCCATCCAGCGCCATGAACTGGTGTTTGTGACGCAGATCCGCTCGGTCGATGTGGGGCGTGACTCCATCATCAAGGCCACCGGCTTACGCGAGTCTGCCATGCTGACCCAGGATGAGAACATCGTCGAAATCAAGTTTGCAGTGCAGTACCGTTTGAGCGATGCCCGCGCATTCCTGTTCGAGAGCAAGGACCCCACTGGGGCGGTCGTGCAGGCGGCTGAAACCGCCGTGCGCGAAGTGGTGGGCAAAATGAAGATGGACTCGGCCCTGGCCGACGAACGCGACCAGATCGGCCCCCGCGTGCGCACCTTGATGCAAACCATTTTGGACCGCTACAAAGTCGGCATTGAAGTGGTGGGCATCAACATGCAGCAGAGCGGTGTGCGCCCCCCAGAGCAGGTGCAGGCCGCGTTTGACGATGTGCTGAAGGCCGGCCAGGAGCGTGAACGCGCCAAGAACGACGCGCAAGCCTACGCCAATGACGTGGTGCCGCGTGCCGTGGGTTCCGCCTCGCGCCTGAAGGAAGAGTCCGAGGCCTATAGAGCCCGTATCGTGGCCCAGGCTGACGGTGATGCCCAGCGCTTTCGCTCGGTGCTGACCGAATACCAGAAGGCCCCGCAGGTTACGCGTGACCGCATGTACCTGGACACGATGCAGCAGGTCTATGGCAACGTGACCAAGGTGCTGGTGGATTCACGCCAGGGTTCCAACCTGCTGTACCTGCCCCTGGACAAGATCATGCAGATGTCGGGTCAATCGGGAGCTGCTGCAGTCACACCGGCAGATGCATCTGCCGGTGTGCCGGTGGTACCTGCCGCACCCGTTTCTTTGTCCAACGATGCCCGTTCGCGCGATATTTCGCGCTCGCGTGACCGCGACGTACGCTAGGAGAATGTTTTGAACAGAATTGGTTTTATTGGATCTTCCCTGCTGGTGGTGTTGGCGCTGCTGAGCTCGATGTTGTTTGTGGTGGACCAGCGCCAGTTTGGCGTGGTCTATGCGTTGGGCCAGATCAAGGACGTGATCACCGAACCTGGCTTGAATTTCAAGCTGCCGCCGCCGTTCCAGAACGTCAGCTATCTTGACAAGCGTCTGCTGACGCTGGACAGCACCGATGCCGAACCCATGCTGACCGCCGAAAAGCAGCGCGTGGTGATTGACTGGTACGTGCGCTGGCGCATCAGTGCCCCGTCGGACTACATCCGCAACGTGGGCCTGGATGAAAACGCCGGAGCCAACCAACTCAACCGCGTGGTGCGCAATGCCTTCCAGGAAGAAGTCAACAAGCACACTGTGAAAGACCTGTTATCGCTCAAGCGGGAAGTCCTGATGGCTGACGTGAAACGCGAAGTGCTGGAAGCCGTGCAGGGTGCCAAGCCCTGGGGCGTGGACGTGGTGGATGTGCGGATTACCCGCGTGGACTACGTGGAAGCCATCACCGAGTCGGTGTACCGCCGCATGGAAGCCGAGCGCAAGCGCGTGGCCAACGAGTTGCGCTCCACCGGCGCGGCCGAAGGCGAAAAAATCCGTGCCGATGCCGACAAGCAACGCGAAGTGACGGTTGCCAACGCCTACCGCGATGCGCAAAAAATCAAGGGTGAGGGTGATGCCGAGGCCTCCCGTCTATATGCCGACTCGTTTGGCAAAGATGCGAATTTTGCGCAGTTCTACCGTAGCCTGGATGCCTACAAATCCAGCTTCAGCAAGAAGAGCGATGTGATGGTGCTGGACCCATCCTCCGACTTCTTCAAAGCCATGCGTGGCAGCGGCAGCAACGCTAACGCGGCGGCTGCACCGGCCAAGAAATAATCTTGGAAGACGCTGGCAATAGCCTCTGGGCCGCCCTGGCCCTGGTGCTGGTGATAGAGGGGCTGCTGCCTTTTCTGTCACCGGGCGGCTGGCGGCGCATGTTCCAGCAGATGCTGGCCTTGCAGGACGGGCAGTTGCGGTTTTTCGGCCTGTGCAGCATCGTGGCAGGCCTTCTCCTGCTCTGGTTCGTGTCTTAGGAACACGTTCTAACGCTTGCGTTAAACCCGGCCCGCGTTTTATCGGCTTCCAAGCCCGGTAAAATCTCTTTTTTAACAGCCTCCCAAAACTCCATGTCTGCTTGGGTCCTCCCGGATCACATTGCCGATGTTCTGCCTTCCGAGGCTCGGCACATCGAAGAACTGCGTCGCGCCTTGCTCGATGCCGCCCGTGGCTATGGCTATGAACTGGTCATGCCGCCGTTGTTGGAGCACCTGGAATCCTTGCTTACCGGTAACGCCGAAGCGCTCGACCTGCAAACTTTCAAACTGGTAGACCAGCTTTCGGGTCGCATGATGGGTTTGCGGGCCGACACCACGCCCCAGGTCGCCCGCATTGATGCCCATTTGCTCAACCGCCAGGGTGTCACCCGCCTGTGCTATTGCGGCCCGGTGGTGCACACCCGGCCCGACCGTCCGCACGCCACCCGCGAGCCACTGCAACTGGGTGCCGAAATCTACGGCCATGCCGGGATGGAGGCCGATCTGGAAATCCTGCAGTTGTCGTTGGATTGTCTGCGGGCTGCCAATGTGCAGGGCCTGACCGTGGACATGGGTGATGCCCGTATCGCGCGTGCGCTACTGGCCGATCTGGGGCTGACACCTGAGCATTTGGCCCGCGTGCATGCCGCGCTGGCCAACAAGGACGCGACCGAACTTGCCAGCCTGTGCCAGGATTTCCCCACAGCTTCGCGTGATGGCGTGCTGGCCCTGGTCCAGCTCTACGGGGATGCCAGCATCCTGCAGACCGCCGAGCGCGTGTTGCCCGCCTTGCCCGCCATCCAGGCCGCCCTGCGCGATCTACAGTGGCTTTCGGCCCAGCTGGACGGCACGCCGGTCACCTTTGACCTGGCCGACCTGCGCGGCTATGCCTACTACAGCGGTGCCCGCTTCGCGATTTACGCGCAAGGCGCCAGCGATGCCCTGGTGCGTGGTGGACGTTACGACGAGGTGGGTGCGGTGTTTGGCCGCAACCGCCCGGCCGTGGGCTTTAGCCTGGACCTGAAGCAGGTGGTGGGGGCGGTAGGTCCGCGCCCGCTGCGGGCGGTGATCCGCGCGCCCTGGGGCCATGCGGTCGAATTGCGCAGCGCCATTGCCGCGCTGCGGGCCCAGGGCGAAACCGTGGTCTGCGTACTGCCAGGCCATGAGAGTGAAGTTGATGAATTCCATTGCGACCGCATGCTGACCCAAGCAGCGGGCCAGTGGATCGTGCAAGCTATTTAAGAAAATTCCCGAGATGAACACCCAAAACAATTTAGTACCTGGTCGCAATGTCGTCGTCGTTGGCACACAGTGGGGCGACGAAGGCAAAGGCAAGCTGGTCGATTGGCTCACCGAGAGCGCCCAGGGCGTGGTGCGCTTCCAAGGCGGCCACAATGCCGGCCACACGCTGGTCATCAACGGTGTGAAAACGGCTTTGCATCTGATCCCTAGCGGCATCATGCGTGCGGGTGTGAAGTGCTACATCGGCAACGGCGTAGTGCTGTCGGCCGCCAAGCTGTTCGAAGAAATCGAAGGCCTAGAAAAAGCCGGTGTGGAAGTGCGTTCGCGCCTGCGCATCAGCGAAGCCTGCCCCTTGATCTTGCCGTTCCACGCGGCCATCGACATCGCCCGGGAATGCCTGCGCGAAAAAGGCGGCACCGAGAAAATCGGCACCACCGGCCGCGGCATTGGCCCGGCCTATGAAGACAAAATCGCCCGCCGCGCCCTGCGCGTGCAGGACCTGAAATACCCTGAGCGCTTTGCGACCAAGCTGCGCGAATTGCTGGAACTGCACAACTTTGTGCTGACCCAGTTCCTGCACGCCCCGGCCATCGACTTCGACACGGTGTACGCCGAATCCATGCGCCACGCCGAACTGCTCAAGCCCATGATGGCCGACGTGTCGCGCGAGCTCAACGATGCCCATGCGCTGGGCGCCAACCTGCTGTTTGAAGGCGCGCAGGGCACGCTGCTGGATGTGGACCACGGCACTTACCCGTACGTTACGTCCAGCAACTGCGTGGCCGGTAACGCGGCAGCGGGCTCCGGCGTAGGCCCGGGCATGCTGCACTACATCCTGGGTATCACCAAGGCCTACTGCACCCGCGTCGGCGGCGGTCCGTTCCCCACCGAACTCGAATGGGAAAAGCCCGGCACCCCCGGCTACCACATGAGCACCGTCGGTGCCGAAAAAGGCGTGACCACCGGGCGCAGCCGCCGCTGTGGCTGGTTCGATGCGGCTTTGCTCAAGCGCAGCGCCCAGGTCAATGGCCTGAGCGGCCTGTGCATCACCAAGCTGGACGTGCTGGACGGCATTGACGTGCTGCAACTCTGCACCGGCTACATGCTGGACGGCGAGCTGATCGACATCCTGCCCATGGGCGCGGACGACATTGCCCGCTGCGTGCCGGTGTACGAGGCCATCGACGGCTGGACCGATTCCACCGTGGGTGTGACCGACTACGAGAAGCTGCCGGTCAACGCCAAGCGCTACCTCAGCCGCATCGAGCAGGTGACCGGTGTGCCGATTGCGATGGTGTCCACCAGCCCGGACCGGGACCACACCATCCTGCTGAAGCACCCGTACCAAGCCTAAACCAAATTCATAAAGAATAGGCACTTACCGCAATCAGTGCCTATGCGAGTAGCTATAGTTTCAGGAGTAGTTCCCATGTTGACAGAAGACGGTAAGCACCTGTACGTCAGTTATGACGAATACCACAACCTGATTGAAAAGCTGGCGCTCAAAGTGCACCAGTCGGGTTGGCAGTTCGATACCATCCTGTGCCTGGCACGCGGTGGTCTGCGCCCTGGCGACGTGCTGTCACGCATTTTCGACAAGCCGCTGGCCATCATGTCCACCAGCTCCTACCGTGCAGATGCCGGCAAGCAGCAGGGCACGCTGGACATCGCCCGTTTCATCACTACGCCCAAGGGCGAGATCGCGGGCAAAGTGCTGCTGGTGGACGACCTGGCCGACACCGGCCACACCTTGCGCTCGGTGATTGAGCAACTTAGAACCAACTACCCGCCCATCACCGAACTGCGCAGCGCCGTGGTCTGGACCAAAGCGGTGTCGGTGTTCACCCCCGACTACTCGGTAGAGTTTTTGCCCACCAACCCGTGGATCCACCAGCCTTTCGAAGGCTACGATGCCATGCGCCCCGAGCAATTGATGGAAAAGTGGAAGCTCTGATGCACGTTTGACGGAGATGTTGTTTGCCTGATCTGACCACCCAACTCATCCACCACCCTTACCAGCCACCGGCCGATTTTGCGGCCCCGCAGCCGGGGGTGTTCAAAGCTTCCACCGTCATCTTCCCCAGCGTCGCCGCCATGCGCGAACGCGACTGGAAGGACAAATCCGCCTTCACCTACGGCCTGCACGGCACGCCCACCACCTACCAGCTGGAAGAGCGTCTGTGCACGATCGAAGGCGGCAAGTATTGTGTGCTGGTGCCCAGTGGACTCACGGCGATTGCCAATGTGGCCCTGGCCCTGCTCAAGACCGGTGACAGCATGCTGGTGCCCGACAACGTCTACGGCCCCAACAAGTCGTTTGCCGATGGGCAATTGGCGCGCTGGGGCATCAGCACCCAGGTGTATGACGCGATGGACCCGGCCGATCTGGCCGCCAAAATAACCGACACCACCCGGCTGGTGTGGGTCGAGGCCGCTGGCTCGGTCACGCTGGAGTTCCCCGATTTGCCCGCCCTGGTGCGCATCTGCCACGACCGGGGTGTGGTGTGTGCACTCGACAACACCTGGGGCGCGGGCCTGGCCTTCAACCCGTTTGATCTGCTGCCTGGCATCAGTCCGGCGCTGGGTGTGGATGTGTCAGCGCACGCCCTGACCAAATACCCCAGCGGCGGTGGCGACGTGCTGATGGGCAGCGTCATCACCCGCGACCCTGCCTTGCACCGCAAGATCCAGCGTACCCACATGCACCTGGGCCTGGCTGTGGGCGCCAACGATGCCGAGCTGGTGCTGCGCTCACTGTCCAGTATCGCTTTGCGTTACCACGCGCACGATGCAGCCACCCGTACTTTGGCGCGCTGGTGTACGCAGCAACCCGCGTTTGCCCAGGTGCTGCACCCGTCCTTGCCCGATTCGCCGGGGCATGCGCACTGGCTCACGCTGTGCCGCAGCGATGCGGCGGCAGGCTTGTTCAGCGTAGTGCTGGATGCCAAATTCACGGTTGCTCAGGTCGATGCGTTCTGCGATGCCCTGCAGCTTTTCAAGATCGGCTACAGCTGGGGCGGCCCCATGAGCCTGGTGGTGCCGTACGAGCTGGCCAGCATGCGTAAACAGTGGCCTGCGGGCGTGGCGCGGGGCACTTTGGTGCGATTTGCCGTCGGATTGGAGTCGGTGCAGGATCTGCAGGCCGACTTGGCGCAGGCGCTTCAAACGATGGTTGCAAGCTGTTAAAGTGGCTGCACACTATTTGAAAGAAGAAGACCTTGGCAACACCTAATTACGGATACGAAAAACGCCAAAAAGAGCTGGCCAAGAAAAAGAAGAAAGAGGACAAGCTCAAATCCAAAAGCGAACGCAAGCACGACGAGCATGCGCCCGAGGATGGCAGCACCCCGGCAGACGGTCAGCCGCCCGAAGCACCCACAGAATCCTGATTTCGGGAATTCTGGCTACTTCAACAGCTTCTTCAGCTCCGGCCACACGTTGTTCAGCAGCGTAGGATGCGCCTCCGCCTTGGGGTGGATGCGGTCCGGCTGGAACAGCTTGGCCGCATCCGGCACGTCCGCCACGCCTTTCAGCAGAAACGGCACCAGCGCGGCTTTCTCCCCCTTGGCAACCTTGGCAAACAGACCGCTGAAACGGTCGGTGTAGTCGCGACCGTAGTTGGGCGGCACCTGCATGCCCACCAGCAGCACCTTGGCCCCGGCTTTTTGGGCCGCTTTGGTCATGTTGCGCAGGTTGTCTTCGGTGCCCTGCAAAGGCAGGCCGCGCAAGGCATCGTTGCCGCCCAGTTCAATCACCACCACACTCGGCTTCACGCTGCTCAGCAGGGCGGGCAGTCGCGCGCGGCCACCGGGTGTGGTGTCGCCGCTGATGCTGGCGTTGTGCACCGTGGCGGCGATCTTCTCAATGGCCAGACGCTTTTCCAGCAAGGCCACCCAGCCGGTGCCACGGGCTATGCCGTACTCGGCGCTCAGGCTGTCGCCCACCACCAGGATCGACGAGGTTTGGGCGGCAGATGCCCCTACGGCCAGGGCCAGGGTCGCCGCCGCGATAAAGTGTCTACGTTTCAAAACTCAAAGCCTTTCATGCCAACTCTGTCCACCGGTGCCGTCATTGCGGTTGAACACATCTCCAAATCCGTCACGGATTCCACCGGGTCGCTGGCTATTTTGCGCGATATCGATTTCTCACTCGCGCCCAGGGAGACTGTGGCCATCGTCGGCGCGTCGGGCTCGGGCAAAAGTACGCTGCTGTCCATCATTGCCGGGCTGGACACGCCCACCCAGGGCACGGTGCGCGTGGCCGGTCAGGATATTTTTGCCTTGACGGAGGACCAGCGCGCCGCCGTGCGTGCGCAGAAGATGGGTTTTGTGTTCCAAAGCTTCCAGCTGATGGGCAACCTGACCGCGCTGGAGAATGTGATGTTGCCGCTGGAGCTTGCCGCCCGCAAAGATGCCCGCAAGGCCGCCACCGAGATGCTGGAGCGCGTGGGCCTGGGGCAGCGCCTGGGCCACTACCCCAAGCTGCTCAGCGGCGGTGAGCAGCAGCGTGTGGCCCTGGCGCGGGCCTTTGTGGTCCAGCCCGCCGTGCTGCTGGCCGACGAGCCCACCGGCAGCCTGGACTTTGCCACCGGCGAAAAGGTGATGGAGCTGATGTTCACCCTGAACCGCGAGCAGGGCACGACCCTGGTGTTGGTCACCCACGACCGCGGCATCGCCGCCCAGTGCGAACGGCGTATCACCATTGAGGCCGGGCAGATTGCCCGCGTTTGAATTTATAAGAAATCAGCCTCTCGTGCTTATCTGATCAGCGCGAGTAGCTATCAAAAGGATAGTTTTTGGGCTTACGCAGTGCCCCCTGTGTTGCACTTTGGGCGCACAGGGGGCGCTGCGTAAATCCTGGGAGCGCTGTTGCCGGTGCGCCAGCGTCGATAATCTCCCCATGTCCTCCCCTAAAGTTCTCTTCGGCTTCCATGCCGTGGGCGTGCGCCTGAAAACCGCGCCCCAATCCATCATCGAAATCTATTATGAGCCCACCCGGCGCGACGCGCGTATGCGGCAGTTCCTGGAAAAAGCCAATGAGGCCGGTGCCCGCCTGATCGAGGGCGACAGCATGCGCCTGGCCAAGCTCTGCGGCAGCCATGGCCACCAGGGCGTGGCGGCACGGGTGGAACACATCCCCCAGGTGCATTCGCTCGATGATTTGCTCGACAGCCTGACCGGGCCCGCGCTGCTGCTGGTGCTGGACGGCGTAACCGACCCGCATAACCTGGGTGCCTGCCTGCGTGTGGCCGACGGTGCCGGTGCCCACGCCGTGATTGCCCCCAAGGACCACGCCGCGGGCATCAACGCCACGGTGGCCAAGGTGGCCAGTGGCGCAGCCGAAACCGTGCCGTACTTCATGGTGACCAACCTGGCGCGCACCTTGGGCGAGCTCAAGGAGCGCAGCATTTGGTGCATAGGCACCAGCGACAACGCACCCAAAACCCTGTACCAGGTGGACCTGAAAGGCCCGGTGGCGCTGGTGCTGGGCAACGAGGGCGACGGCATGCGCCAACTGACCCGCAAGACCTGCGACGAGCTGGTCGGTATCCCCATGCACGGCGCAGTGGAGAGCCTGAATGTGTCGGTGGCCAGCGGCGTGTGCTTGTACGAGGCGCTGCGCCAACGCCTGTAACTGGCTGTAAAAGTTCTCCCCGGTTGCACTGGATAACTTTGGGGATAACTCTGAAATTGGCCAGAATAGAGAGGGTAAACCCTTGATTCGTAAGGGTAAACCTTGCACTGCTTGTTATTTAAGCAGTTGACAAGTCTCTCGCAGTCCCTACCACATTCCGGGTCACAGCTGAAAAGCCACCCAGCGCACCAGGCCCTCGACCAGTTCACGCCGCAGGCTGGGCGGTTGCGGTTGGTAGGGCTGGGCGCGGTGTTGCAGTGGCGTGATCCAGTCGGCAAATTGCTGTACCACCGGCGGGTCGTAGAAGGCCACCATCAACTCGTAGTTCAAAAACAGGCTGCGTTCGTCCAGGTTGGCCGAACCCACCAGAGCCAGGTCGTGGTCGATCAGCACCACCTTGGCGTGCACCATGCTGGGTAGCAGCCAGATATGCGCCCCGGCGGCCACCAGCTCGCGCAGGGCGGCATGGCGTGCGATGTCGGCCATGCGGTGGTTGGACTGCGCGGGCAGCACCAAGTCCACCGCCACGCCGCGCCGGGCCGCCAGCGTCAACGCCATCAGCAAGGTCTGGTCGGGCACAAAGTAGGGCGTGACGGCCAGAATGCGCGTCTGCGCGGTGAAGCAGCCCGACACCAGCAGGGTGTAGAAGGTGTCATCGGCCTGGTCGGGGCCGCTGGGCACCAAGCGCCCACGTTGGCCAGGGGGTGGGCCGGGGGATGCCAGGGGCGCGGCCCAGGGCGCGGCGCTGGCAGCCTTGCCGGTGGTGGCGAAGGTCCAGTCCTGGTCAAACCGCTGCTGGGCCTGCCCCGCCAGATCGCCGTGCAAATCAAAACTCAGGTCGATCCAGACCGGCTTTTTCAGCACCGAGACGGTGTCGCCCTCAAAGTACTCGGCCGCCAGGTTGCGGCCACCGCACCACAGCCAGGCACCATCGGCCACGGCCATTTTTCGGTGGTTGCGCAGGTTGGTGCGGCCCCGCAGCGGTGAGGACAAGGGTGGTACGAACAAGGTTACCTGGATGCCAGCCGCTCGCAGGCGCCGCAAGTTCGGGTGGCCGCCCAGGTACAGGCCAATGCCGTCCAGTAGCAGGCGGATTTTCAGGCCCTGGTGGGCGCGCAGCATCAGTTGTGCCGTGATGGCATCGCCCAACACGTCCCGCCCCAGAATGAAAGTGCAGATATCCAGCCTGTGCCGGGCCCCGGCGATCAACGACTGCAGGCGACGCAGTGCTTCGCGGCCATCCTGGTGGACCACGAGTGACGTGAAGCTGGTAGATGCCGCCAGACCCAACGCGGTGGCCAGATGTTCTTGTGCGCTGGCCACTGGCGGGGAGGGTGGGTGCACCGTCCGGCGGGTGCTGGCCAGCTTGCGGCGGCCAAACATCAGGTACAGCGGCAGGGCGATGTAGGGCAGCAGCACCAGTGAAATCGTCCAGGCGATGGCGGCAGACGGGTGGCGGCGCTGCTTCAGCGTGTGCGAGCCCGCCATGTAGATGCCCAGGCCCAGCACGACCAGCGCACCGTGCAGCGTGATCCATTGGCGGGTGAAGAGGTCATGTAGCAAGTGGGGTGTGTCCCAAAGGTAAAGAGAGGGCAGATGGTCGCTACCCTAGTGTGAACCCGATTGTCATGCGCGCTAAATGGGATTGAAATGGCGTATGTGTTCAGTGTAATTATTAATTTCGAAAGGATGCGCCATGCGAATCGAACTGATGCAACCCACAGCCACCATCATCGCCGCCATGATCACCACCGATAACGACCGCAGCTCTACCGGCCACCGGGTGACCTGCCAAGACCTGTTTGTCTCCACTTACCGCAAGCTGGAAGCCGCGATGCTGCAAATCCAGCGGGAAGACGAAGCCAAGATGGAAGCCCGCCGCGAACCCCAGCGCGATTACGCCTGAATTTCAGGCATAAAAATAGCTACTAACGCCCATTGAATGAGCGGTAGTAGCTATTAATATAGGAGCAATTTCAGTCTGTCAATGACGACAAGAATTGCCTGAGTTCCGGCGTTTGCGGGTTGCCAAACAGCTCGGCGGGCGGTCCCATCTCGTGCACCCGGCCCTGGTGCATGAAGATCACCCGGTTGCTGACCTTGCGGGCAAACGCCATTTCGTGCGTCACCATCAGCAGGGTCATGCCTTCGGCCGCCAAGCCTTCCACCACGCGCAGCACTTCGCCGACCAGTTCCGGGTCGAGTGCCGAGGTGATTTCATCGCACAGCAGCACCGCAGGTTCCATGGCCAGCGCACGCGCAATCGCCACCCGCTGCTGCTGCCCGCCCGAGAGCTGGTCGGGCCAGGCATCGAACTTCTCGGCCAGGCCCACGCGGGCCAGCAGCTTTTGGGCCTGGGCCGTGCCTGCGTCATCGGCCTGCTGCTTGACCAGGCGCGGGGCCAGCATCACGTTTTTGCCCACTGTCAGGTGCGGGAACAGGTTGAACCCCTGGAAGATCATGCCCACGCGCTGGCGCAGCGCCCGCATGGCCAGGGCGTTGTCGTGCAGCAGCGGCTTGTTGTCTACCGTGAGGCTGCCGCTCTGGAAGACTTCCAGCCCGTTGATGCAGCGCAGCAGCGTGCTCTTGCCCGAGCCGCTTTTGCCGATGATGGCGATGACCTCACCGGTCTGCACCTGCAGGTCGATGCCTTTGAGTACCTCGTTGGTGCCAAAGGACTTGCGCAGGCCTTTGATCTCGACGATCGCAGGTGGGGTGTTGGGTTTAGCGGCGGGCTGCATGCATCTTCCTCTCTAACAATTTGGCGTAAAAACTGACCGGGAAACACAGGGCGAAGTACATCAAGGCCACGCAGCTGTAGACCACGAAAGGCTTGAAGGTGGCGTTGGCGATCATGGTGCCGGCCTTGGTGAGTTCGATGAAGCCGATCACCGAGGCCAGCGCCGTGCCCTTGATCACCTGCACCAGAAAGCCCACGGTGGGCGCGATGGCGATCTTGATGGCCTGGGGCAGCACCACGTAACGCAGTCGCTCGCCAAAGCTCAGCGCCAGGCTTTCCGAGGCCTCCCACTGCCCCTTGGGGATGGAAGCCACGCAGCCGCGCCAGATCTCGGTCAAGAACGCGCTGGTGTACAGCGTGAGCGCAGCCGCTGCCGCCACCCAGGCCGAGGTGTTGATGCCGAACAGCGCAATGCCAAAGTACGCCAAAAACAACTGCATCAGCAGCGGCGTGCCCTGGAACACCTGCACGTAGGCGGCCACAAAGGTCTCGGAGCCACGCACCTGGCTCAGCCGCGCCACCAAGAGCAGCACGCCGACGATGCCGCCGCCGATGAAGGCCATCAGCGACAGCCCCACCGTCCAGCGCGCCGCCAGCAGCAGGTTGCGAAAAATATCCCAAATGGCAAATTCAACCATGGTGTGTGCCCTCAGCGACCGTAGACAAAACGCGGACCCAGCCAGTTCAGCAACTTGCGCACCGAGATCGACAGCGCCAGGTAGATGCCGGTGGCGATGATGAAGGCCTCGAATGCGCGGAAATTGCGGCTCTGGATCAGGTTGGCGGCGTAGCTCAGCTCTTCGGTGGAGATTTGCCCGCATACCGCCGAGCCCAGCATCACGATGATGATCTGGCTCACCAGCGCGGGCCAAACCTTCTTCAGGGCCGGTGGCAGCACCACCCGGGTGAAGGTTTGCCATTGCGACATCGCCAGGCTGGAGGCGGCCTCAATCTGCCCCCGTGGCGTGGCATCGATCCCGGCGCGGATGATCTCGGTGGCATAGGCCCCCAGGTTGATCACCATGGCCAGGATGGACGCCACCTCGGGCGACAGCTTGAAGCCCAGCGCGGGCAGGCCAAAGAAGATGAAGAACAGCTGCACGATGAAGGGCGTGTTGCGGATCAGCTCCACATACGCGCCCACCAGCGCCTGCAGCCACAGCGGTGCCCGCGTGTTCTGGCTGCGCACCCAGGCGCAGGAGATACCCAGCACCGCGCCGATCACCGTGGCGATCAGCGTCAGCCCCAGGGTCCAGACGATGCCCTTGGCCAGCAGCGGCCATTGCGCCAGCACGGCGTAGAAGTCGAAAGCAATGCGCATGGCTTAGCTCCGGTAAGGGGGGATTTATTCCGGCAGGTTGCCAGCGGGGCGGCCCAGCCAGCGCACGGCCATCTTGTCAATGTCGCCGGACTTTTTGGCGGCGATGATGATTTCATTGACCTTGGCGCGAAGTTTGTCTTCGCCCTTGGCTACGCCGATGAAGTTGGGCGAATCTTTCAGCAGCAGCTTGTATTCGGCGTTGAGCTGCGGGTTCTTGGCCATCAGGTTGCCTGCGACCGACGCGCCGGTGGCAATCACCTGCACCTGGCCGGACACAAAGGACGAGACGGTCACGTTGTTGTCTTCAAAGCGCTTGATGTCCGCGCCCGAGGGGGCCAGCTTGGTCAGCTCCTGGTCTTCGATCGCGCCGCGGGTCACGCCCACCGACTTGCCTGCCAGGTCGGCAAAGCTTTTGATGCTCAGGCTCTTGGCAGCAAACACCGCCTGGAAGAAGGGCGAGTAGGCGGCAGTGAAGTCAATCACGGCCTCGCGCTCGGCGTTTTTGCCCATCGACGAGATCACCAGGTCGGCCTTTTTGGACTGCAGGTAGGCCACGCGGTTGGCGCTGGTCACGGGGGCCAGTTCCACCGCCACGCCGAGCTTGGTGGCGATGTAGTTGGCCATGTCGATGTCCAGGCCCTGGGGTTTCAGGTCGGTGCCGACGAAGCCGTAGGGTGGGAAGTCGGTGGGGATGGCGATGGTGATCTTTTTGGCCTTGAGCACGTCGTCCAGGGCGGTCTGGGCGTGGGCGCCCAGGCTGGCGAGCAGGGCGATGGCGGCCAGGCCGGACTGGAAGTGGCGGCGGGTCGATGAGGAAGGTCGTGTCATAGCAAGGCTCCTAGGTAAGTGGAAGGGTCGTCGGGGAGGGCATCCGCGCCAGCGGCTGTGGATGCCTTGGTTTTTCGGAATCTTGTATGCAAGTCTTGTGCCGCAGATGCGGCCTTGGCCGAGGCACCCACCGGGGCCAGGGCATCGCGCAACTGGGCCAGTGGGTCGGTGGCCACCGGCAGCCGCAGCGCCTGCTGCACCGTGCCAATGTGGGCGGCCATGAGTTTTTCGGCCAGGGCGGTGTCGCCTTTTTCCAGGGCGGCGACGATTTGCACGTGGTCTTCGCAGGACTGCTCGGCGTTGTGCGAAGACTGGTAGAGCATGGCGATCAGCGTGGTGCGGGCGGTGAAGTCACGCAGCGTGTCGGCCAGCAGGCTGTTGCCCAGGCATTCGGCCAGGCACACATGGAAGTCGCCCAGCAAGAAGCTGCGCGTGCCCACGTCGTTGCCCTTGATGGCCGCCTGCTCTTGCTTCAGGTGCTGTTTGAGGCGTTTCAGGGCGGGCTTTTCAATGCCTTGCAGGCTGCGGATCAGCCCGGTTTCGATCACCCGGCGGGCCTCGAAGGCCTCGCGGGCTTCGTCTTGCGAGGGCTCGATCACGTACCAGCCGCGGCGTGCGCTCACGGTGACGATGCCGCGCGCGGCCAGCCGGGTGAGTGCCTCGCGCACCACGGTGCGACTGCAGTCGAACAGCATGGCCAGCGGCTGTTCGCCCAGGCGGGCACCGGGGGCGAGTTTTTGCGCCATCACGGCTTCGATGATGCGGGTACTGATGTCGGCGGCGGTGGTCATTGCCACAGATTACGCAGAAACCGTGCCAACTGATATACAAGATGGATGCACCTATTCGGTGTTTTGCCCGCTTGTGCGTGCCGCCGCGCACCCATTCGGCACAGGTTCTCATTCCCGACGGTAGGCAAGGCGGGGGTATCGGCACTAAGATGGTTCCATGCTGTCGCCGTCTTCTCTTGTCGTGGCTCTGGTGTGCCTGCTTGCCTTGCTGGTGGGTGTGCTGCTGTACGGCCTGCACTATCGGCGCATCCACCGCCTGCAGCAGCGCCTGGATGCGGTGCTGGCGGCTTCCACCGATGCCATCAGCTTCGAAGACCTGGACGGTGTGGTGATCGGCTGGAGTCCGGGTGCCGAGGCCATGCTGGGCTATACCGCGGAGCAGATGCTGGGGCAGACGCTGCAGCGGCTTGTGCCTGTCGACCGTCAGTTTGAGGAGGGCGCACCATGGGAGTTCCAGGATCCGACCAGCCACGCCCTGGAAACGGTGCGCCTGCACCAGAATGGCAGCTTGGTGCCGGTGTCCATGGTGCTGGTGCCCCTGGTGGATGCCCAGGGGCAGCGCTCCGGTGTGGCGCGGGTGCTGCGCGATACCTCGCGCCAGCAGGTGTCGGCCGAGCTGATCCAGTCCATGGCTTTTAACGACGGCCTGACCGGCCTGCCCAACTGGCGGCTGCTGCGCGACCGGATCTGGCGTGCCCAGCTCAACAGTGCGCGCCAGCGCTCGTACTTTGCGGTGCTGTACGTCGATGTGGACAACTTCAAGGCCGTCAACAACGTGCATGGCCGCGCGGTGGGCGACCAGGTGCTGGTGGAGGTGTCGGTGCGGCTGATGGCTGCCATCCGGCAAAACGACACCGTGGCCCGGGTGCGGGGCGATGAATTCGTGGTGCTGCTGGAAGACCTGGGCAGCAAGGAGGTGTCGGCTGCCCACCACGTGAACACCGTGGCCGACAAGATCTGGGACATGCTGGAGCGCGACTACAACCTGGGCGAGCTGCATGTGCGCTGCACCGCCAGCATCGGCATCCAGCTGCGCCTGGGGGGCAATGGCAGCGTGGACCAGATCATCCAGGCCGCCGATGCCGCTATGGCCCAGGTGAAACAGGGCCGCCGCTCGGTGGCGCGCGGCGTGTTTGGCGGAACCTAGTGGGGCATTTTTAGCGCCGTTGCACCTTGCCCGGTAGCTCGACGCTGGTGGGCACCAGGCCCGTGGCATGGCGCTGGTTGTTGCACACATCGTGGCTGATGGCCAGGTTCTCCAGGTGGCTGTTGCCGCCCTCGCTCAGGGGCTGGATGTGCTCCAGCGTGGCCGCCGCAGGCAGCACGTGCTGGCCGCACACCCAGCAGGGCACCACGCCATGCAGTTGCCGGGCCACGGTTTTGTAGATCTTGTCACGGGTGTGCCCAAGGCGGCTCATAAACATCTCACAGGTTGATTTGCTATTGATTGTATAGCTACTAATGCTGGTGGAATAAGCGCTAGGCGGCTATTTTTCATAAATTTATCCACCCAGCAGCCGCTGCGCCAGATCGGCCGTGGTGGAGGCTTTGTACTTGCGCATCAGGCCCGCACGGTAGATTTCCACCGTGCGGTGGCTGATGCCGAGCAGCTTGGCGATTTCTTTGGAGGTCAGGCCGGTCATCACGTGGGCGGCCACCTCGCGTTCGCGCGGGGTCAGGGCGGCCTTCACCGGACGGCGGGAGGATAGGTCTTCAAAGCTCCACACCCCGGCGGCGTGCGGCGCGTTGCGGTCAAAGGCGCGGCCCATCACGTGGCACCAAAAGGCCTCGCCTTGGAAGCGCCCGCCTACGCGCTGCATGATGCGGTCGTCGGCGTAGTGGCCCTTGGCATCCATGGTCAGCGCGATGCGTGCGCCGGTGCGCTCGAACTCCACGGCGGTGGGGTAGAGCACCTGGAAGGATTGGCCGATAAGCTGGTCGCGGTCGGCCCCGAACATCTCGCACAGGTGCTGGTTGCAGTCCACAATGGCGCGGTTGCGCGACACCACCAGGCCCACGGGCGCCAATGCAAACGCCAGTTGGTAATCCATGTCCATAGCGCAAACCCTTTACGAAAAACTACGTAGCCCAATAGGTAGTATCGTTCTGCCAGATTTTTAACCGGAGAACTGTGTGAACAAAATTTTCCCCTCTGCCGCCGAGGCACTCCAAGGCGTTGTGCAAGACGGCCAACTCATGGCCGTGGGCGGCTTCGGCCTGTGCGGCATCCCCGAGGCGCTGATCGACGCATTGCGCGACTCCGGCGTGAAGGATTTGACGGTGATCTCCAACAACGCGGGTGTCGACGGCTTTGGCCTGGGCAAGCTGTTGGAGACGCGGCAAATCAAGAAAATGATCTCCAGCTATGTCGGCGAAAACAAGGAGTTCGAGCGCCAGTACCTGGCGGGCGAGCTGCAACTCGAATTCACCCCCCAGGGCACGCTGGCCGAGAAGCTGCGTGCCGGTGGCGCGGGCATCCCCGCCTTCTTTACCAAAACCGGCGTGGGCACGATGGTGGCCGAGGGCAAAGAGCTGCGCGAATTCGACGGTGAAACCTATGTGATGGAGCGCGCCCTGGTGCCCGAGGTGTCGCTGGTCAAGGCCTGGCGCGCCGACAAGTCCGGCAACCTGCAGTTCCGGCTGACGGCCCGTAACTTCAACCCCGCCGCTGCCATGGCGGGCAAGGTCTGCATCGTGGAAGTGGAAGAAATCGTGGAGACCGGCAGCATGGTGCCCGACCAGGTGCACCTGCCCGGCATTTACGTGCACCGCATTGTGCTCAACGCCACACCCGAAAAACGGATTGAGAAACGCACCATCACAGAGAAAGCAGGAGCATAAACATGGCCTGGAACCAAGACCAAATGGCGGCCCGCGCGGCCCAGGAGCTGGAAGACGGCTTCTACGTGAACCTCGGCATCGGCATCCCCACCCTGGTGGCCAACCATGTGCCCGCCGACAAAGAGGTGTGGCTGCAAAGCGAAAACGGCATGCTCGGCATCGGCCCGTTCCCCACCGACGACCAGGTTGATGCTGACCTGATCAACGCGGGCAAGCAAACCGTGACCACGCTGCCGGGATCAAGCATTTTTGGCAGCCACGACAGCTTTGCCATGATCCGTGGCGGCAAGGTCAACCTGAGCATCCTGGGTGCCATGCAGGTCAGCGAAAAAGGCGATCTGGCCAACTGGATGATTCCCGGCAAGATGGTCAAGGGCATGGGCGGCGCGATGGACCTGGTGGCGGGCGTGAAACGCGTCATCGTGCTGATGGAGCATGTGGCCAAGAAGCGCGACGGCACCATCGACCTGAAAATTTTGCCTAATTGCACTCTGCCTCTGACCGGTGTGGGTGTGGTGGACCGCATCATCACCGACATGGCGGTGATGGATATCACCCCCGCCGGGCTGAAGGTGGTGGAACTGGCTCCCGGCGTGACGCTGGAAGACCTGCAAGCCCAAACCGGCGTGAAGCTGGTCTGATATGGCTAGGGGGCCAGTCGCAGCAGCTTGCCGCTATCGGTAAGCAGCAGGATGGCCCCGTCTTTGGCCTGCGCCACGTCGCGAAAGCGCTCGCCCATGGGGGTCAGTAGCGCCTCGCGGGTCAGTACCGCTGTAGGGCTAATGGTCATGCGCCACAGAGTCTGGCCCGCCAGCGAGCCCGAGAACATATTTCCCCTCCATTGCGGAATCAGGTTGCCGGTGTAGAACAGCATCCCCGCCGGGGCCACCGAAGTAGGTACCCAATAGGTCAGCGGTTCCACATAGGTCGGTGCATGCACACCGCCGCCGATGCGGCAGGCCGTGCCCACCGGGTCACCGTAGTTGCAGCCATAGCTCTTGACCGGCCAGCCATAGTTGGCCCCGGCGCGGGCAATGTTGACTTCGTCGCCGCCCTGCGGTCCATGCTCGCTGACCCACAGCTCACCGGTATCCGGGTGCAATGCCGCGCCCTGGGGGTTGCGGTGGCCCAGGCTCCAGATGCCGGGCAGGGCGGCCGCCCCTAGCGCCGGGTTACCGGTGGGAATGCTGCCATCGCGGGCGATGCGCACCACCTTGCCCAGCGTCTGCGCCAGGTCTTGCGCGGGGGTGAACTTCTGGCGGTCGCCCAGGGTGACGAACAAGGTTTTGTCGCGGGCAAACACCAGCCGCGCGCCGAAGTGGCCGGAGCCGGTGGTTTTGGGCTGCTGGCGCAATAGCACGGCTACGTCTTGCAGCGCATTGCCCACCAGCCGCCCCCGCGCTACCGCCGTGCCGGTCAACCCGGCTTCGGCACCGCTGCCGGGCTCTGAATACGCCCAGTACACCCAGGGCGCGGTGGAAAAGTCGGGGTCGAGTGCCAGGCCCAGCAAGCCGCCCTGGCCGCTGTCGTTCACCGGCAAGATGCCGCTAATGGGCGTGGTGCTGGCACCATCCGCGCTGACCCGCAGCAGGCTGCCGCTTTTTTGGGTGATGAGCAGTTCGCCCGACGGCAGCACCGCCATGCCCCAGGTGCTGAACAGGCTACTGTTCAGCGTGGTGACAGTGGGCGCCACCTCAGCGGCGGGCGGTGTGGCCGCACTGCTGCCGCCACCGCCACAGGCGCTGAGCCCGATGGCCGCAGCTAACATCCAAGTCAGTTCTGGCCATGTGCGGGAGATCGGAGGGGTGTTGGGCATGGCGCAAATTCCTTAAGGAGGGACCACACACGCTGGTAACGGAATTTGGCGCGGGGCCAGAGGCATTTGGAGCGGGAGATAAGAATTTAACCTAAAGTTAATTCTACTCGTAAGTCTTTGATTTTAAAAGTAAATTGGCAGAGCCTTAAGTGGGCTGATGAGGCTTTCGTCGTACCTTTCAGTCGTAGTTTCAGAGCGCGTAGGGTGTATGCAGAATAACTGCCGCACTGACCGGTTGCCAACTTTAAGGGAATTAGTTTCAATTAAAGTTAAGGTGGGCAGTAATTAAAAATTAAAATTGTCATGCGCTAAATGGAAAATGTTTGGTGGCCAATTTTTTATAAAATCAGGTGGTGGCGTCTCAGTTGTCCAGCTGAATACCGGTCAGAGCATCATGGTGCTCTAGGTTAGTGCGCAAGTCGCAGGTGTCAAAATATAGAGTTGTCAGGGATGTCAGATAAATCTCCAGCGCTTGCCGGCTGCGCGCCAAACCGCTTATGACTAGCCCATAACTCCAGTTGTGCAGCCGCAACGCTCATCATAGACCGGGTAGGCGGTATCGGTAATTGTCAAAAAACGGAGCTAAATGTTCCGTTTTCCGCGGCGAATTATTAAGGCGTTAACGGCGATTGCGATTTCGTTGTGTGCCCCACAATCCCAACAGGGCAACGGCCATCAACATCATCGTACTAGGCTCTGGGACACTGCTGCCAGCTACATCAAATGGCTGAAACCAGGCTGCTTCACCGCCGCCATTTATATACGCCATTTCCCAGTCAACTTGAAGCACATCAAAAGGTGTTAATCCATCGTGGATGATGGCATCCAGTTCAGCGTTGTAAAGTGCGAACGACGCATTGTTCTGGCCGGTATTGGTGTCCTTTATCGACGAACCGACTGGGCATGATCCGGTGACATCCGGGAAACTGACAAAAGTGGTGCCTGCAACGCACATTTTGCTGTGAACATACACCCATGGACCTGAGTCACCGAGTGTGGTGTCTGGAGGTAAGGCGGAGGCCAGTGGATCGTTGTTGAGTACGGATCCATTGGGCTGTAGATAAAACGATTTGGTTGCGAACGGATCTTGCAGGTCAATGGCGGAAATCTTGGCCCAGATCAGCAAATCAGCGCCCAACAAGGGCTTTGGTGGGCTCGATGTGCCAGGCTCGGTAAAGGAAAAGAAGGCGACGAATTTGCTGTTCAAAAACTGGCTACTGAGGGTTGCGATTGAGGCCTGCCAGCTGTTGCCGTCGCCAGCACTGGGGCCGTTCGAAACATCTGTGGTCAAGTTGGTAAAGGTGCTGGCACCACCGGAAGGCGTGTTGTAGGCATTGTCGATACCTGCAATATTGGTGTTGACCTCCACGCCTTGCGCATTCACCCCAACGACCACGTAATTTTGAATTTGCCCAGTGGCGGCGGATACAAAACCTGGCTGACCAGTGGTTGGTGCGCCGCTTCCACCCCCTTGCAGGTTAATAAGCGCTAGCGAGTAGACGCTGAAATCCGTGTATTGCAGGCAGTTACTGCCCGTGCATGGCGCAGCCGGAAGTACGAAATCCGCCATGGCGCTACTGCAGCCCAAAACTAAGCCGACTGTTGTAGCGACTTGGCCCAGCAGCGAGCGATATATTTTATTCTTCATTTTAAGAACTCCAATCTAATAGACGATTACTATCTTGGATAGCTACATTCGTAGCACTATGGTCGCTGCATACTCGCAAGATACAGCTTTCCAACTCTTGCCCCTTCAGGCATTGGCATTAAAGTTGTTCCGTAAACGAATGTAAACAAGTAATGCATAATCCATGCCTATTAAAAAATCCTTATTTTTCAATAACTTATGAAAACAAAAAACCGGGGGTGTAAAGTACATCGACACTTTTAAGCCCGTTGGCCTAGTGGTCTGAGATTCTGCGTCGCTATTGCCCCTGTGGTTCAAGTCGAATGAGGCCGTTGTATGGGGAAACCCAAGGTGTTGTAAGTGCTGGGTTGCGTGTCCCCTAGCTCAGTGGTCACGCCAGAAGGTCCGCCACGACAGCCTGTCGCCGTCCGGCATCTTGGTAAATGCGCAGTCGTTGAACGTGTCGCCCTCCACTAAGGCCAGCGCCTCATGTCGGGTAAGCAGTTTGTCCAGGATTGGCCGCTTGCTATGGCCAGCAAGTGTTTCCCTCAGGTCGATTACCGCGTCTGGGGAAGTCGGATCATCACTTACCAGTTCGCCGTGGGGCACGGCAGCCCCCAGCCATCCAATACCCGTATGCGTATTTCAGCGCGCCGTGAGACAAGTTCAGCAAACAACTGGCGCACGGTTAGCCCCACAAGAGCGGCGGCATCAAATAGGCGCATCGGCCCTGGCATATGCAGCAGTGGCGAACCCGCTGCCAGCTTTTTAGGGTCAAGCATGAGTCGTTCAAATTCAGTTTTTCACCCAAGGGCCAAGCCTAGTGCAGTGCGGGATGCTTGGGCGTGGTCGTTAAGGGGCTGGCGCAAGTTATGCGCATGGAGGACGGCCTGAAGGCAGTTCGGAACCCGTATAAGAGCGTAGTAAACCCGACTTGGGCGGCGATAAGAATAGGCCACGTGTCACACACTTGTGGCACAGGGTTATGCCCGAAATGGGCCTCTACCGCTAAAAATCATTGAAATTCAACGACTTAACTCCTATATGGAGCGGGTGAAGGGGATCGAACCCTCGTATCGAGCTTGGGAAGCTAGCGTTCTACCATTGAACTACACCCGCCAGGGAGACCGGATTATAGGGGCCGTAAAACCCTAGTGCGTGATGTAGCCCATGGTCTGCGGCAACCACAGCACGATCTGGGGAAACACCGTCATGGCCAGCAGCAGGCACAGCAGCATCAGCAGAAACGGCCAACCCTCTTTCATCATCTCGCCGATCGGAATGCCGGTGAGCGCCTTGGTCACAAACAGCAACATGCCAAACGGCGGGTGGATCAGGCCGATCATCATGTTGAGCACCACCAGCACGCCAAAGTGCACCAGGTCCACGCCCAGCAGCTTGGCCGCGGGCAACAGCATGGGCACAAACACCAGCAGCAGCACCGACACGTCCAAAAAGCAGCCCAGCACCAGGAACATCACGTTCACCAGCAGCAGAAACTGGATGCGGGACAGGTGCATGCTGTCCACCCACATCGCCATGCTTTGGGGCACGCCTTCGGCGGTAAACGCGTAGTTCAGCATGAACGAGCCCGCCAGGATCAGCGTGATCACCGCGCTGCCACGGGTGGATTCCATCACCACGCCCCAGAAGCTGCGCCAGGTGAGTGCCCTAAACACCACCGCCGCCAAGATCAGGGCGTGCAGCGCGGCCACGGCGGCGGCTTCCGTGGGCGTGAAGGCCCCCGAATAGATGCCGCCCAGCAGCACGATGGGCATGGACAAAGGCAGGGCACCGCGAAAGATCAGGCCCGCCCATTCCGAGCGCGGCACCGGCTCGTCGCGCGGCATATTGCGTTTGACGGCAATGATGTGCACCACACCCATCATCAGCCCGGCCATCAAAAAGCCCGGCACCACGCCGCCCAGAAACAACGCCCCCACCGACGCGCCCGAGACCAGCGCATAAATCACCATGGGAATGCTGGGTGGAATGATGGGTCCCAGCGTGGCGCTGGCCACCACCACGGCACCGGCAAAGCCGCGTGTGTACTCGGGCTTTTTGAGCATCTGGCGGATGGTGACCAGGCCCGGCCCGGCGGCATCGGCAATGGCGCTGCCGCTCATGCCCGAGAAGATCACGCTGACCAGAATGTCCACCTGCGCCAGGCCACCGCGCATGCGGCCCACCAGAATGCGGCAGAAGTCAAAAATCCGCTCGCTCACCGTGCCCGCATTCATGATGTTGGCGGCAAACACAAACAGCGGCACCGCCAGCAGCACATAGCTGTTGTACAGGCCATTGCCCACCTGCTCGGCCACCAGGCCCAGATCCTGGCCTTTGACCAGCAGGTAGGCAATGCCGGCGGCCAGCATGGAAAAGCCGATCGGCATGCGCAGCAGCAAGCCGGCCACTAGCACGGCAACAAGAATCCAGAGTCCAGGGGTCATAGTCGTAGCTCCGCTTCCAAGCCAATGCCGCGCACGGCGTTCCAGATGGCCCAGGCGCTGCGGATGACCAGGGCGATCAGCAGCAGCACGAACGGCAGAAAAATCCACATGAAGGAGATGCCCAGCACCGGCGAGCCTTCGCGGGACATGAAGTGCACATAGTCCCAGCTGGCCGGAATGGCCACCAGGGACAGCCCGCCCAGCATCAGGTTGCCCACGATGCGCATTACCTGGCGGGTGCGGTAGTTCGCGCTGTTCCACAGCAGGTCGAACACCACGTGCTCGCGCTCGGGCACCACCGTGGCCGCAGCCCAGAGGATGACCCAGACGTACAGAATCACCGCGGCCTCATCGGTCCAGGGCAGCGGCTTGTTGAAACCAAAACGCGCCGTGATCTGCACGATAAAAACGACGAACAGGGTCAGAAAAAGGCCACCCCCCAGGAGGTTGGCGGCCTGTTGCAATCTGCGCAACATACGGGGAACCGTGGTTTACTTGGTCGCGTTGATGCGGTCCAGCAGGCCCTTGGGCCAGACCTTGGCGTAGTCCGATGCCTGGTAGGTGGCCTGCACCGACTTGCGGAACGCCTCTACATCTGGTGTGTTGACCTGCAGGCCTTCTTTCTTGAAGAACTCCACCAGCTGGCCTTCTTCCTTGATGCGGTTTTCGTTGTTGTAGATCGCTGCGGCCTGGGCGGCGGCGGTGACCTTTTGTTTTTGTGCAGCGGTCAGGGCATTGAAGCTCTTGCTGGCGATGGCAATGAAGATGCCGTCCACCAGGTGGCTGGTCAGCACCACCTGCTTGGTCACCTCGTAGAACTTGGCGGCGCGTACCGAGGGCAAGGGGTTGTCCTGGCCGTCGATGGTGCCGGTTTTCAGGCCCATGTAGACCTCACCAAAGGCCAGCGGCGTGGCCGTGGCACCCAGCGCCTCGCCCAGGAACAGCCATTCCTTGGAGCCGGGCATGCGCAGCTTCACGCCCTTGAGATCGGCAGGGGTTTTGACCGGCTTGGCTTCGCGCAGGTTGATCTGGCGGGTGCCCAGGTAGACGGTGGCCAGGGGCGTGACGTCCATCTTTTCAGACACCAGCTTGAACAGCTCGGCACCGATGGGGCCGTTGAATATCTTCTGCTGTTGGTCGGGGTCGCGCACCACGTAGCCTGCGGTGAAGATGGAGAACTCGGGCACCAGCTTGGCAATGTCAAAGGCCGAGATGCTGGACAGCTCCAGGTTGCCGCGCGCCATGGCGGCGGGCTCGGTGCCTTGCTTGAACAGCGTGGCGTTCAGGTTGATCTGCACATCGAATTCGCCGGGCGCGGTCTTTTCCAGCTGCTCTTTGAAAACCGTCCACATCTTGGCGTGCCAGTCGTCGGGTACGGCGGGGGTGGAAATGCGCAGTACCGTCTTGGTCTGTGCCAGGGCGGGCAGGGCGCTGGTGCCCAGGGCGGCTGCGGCAGCCAGCAAGGTGCGGCGGTTCAGGGTGGATGGGGTCATGATTTTGTCTCCTTAGGTTTTTATGGAAAGGTCGGTCAGCGCAGCATTACACGCGGTCCAGCGCCGCGCCCAGTGCCCGGTAGCCGTCGCGCACGGTTTGTAGTTCGGCGCTGTCCAGCGGGCTCAGGGGCGCCCGCATGTGCAGCCAGGCTGCATCGCCGGTTTGTTCGGCCAGCATGGCCTTGTACACGCCCACAAAAGGCATGCCGGGCTTGGCCGACAGCAGGGCCAGCAGATCGGCGATCAGCTTTTCGTCGGCAGCGGCCACGGTGCTGGGTGCATCCATCACCCGGCGCATCAGCTTGGGTGCGATATTGGCCAGCCCGTTGATGGAGCCGGAGCCGCCCTGGCACAGCACGGGGGCTACGTGCAGCTCGGCACCCACCAGAATGGCCAGCGCCGGGAAGGCTTGGGCCAGCGCCAGTGCATGGGCCAGGTCGCCGCTGCTGTCTTTCACGCCCACCACCTGGCCGGGGTGGCGTTGCACCAGCTCGGTAATGGCGGCGTGCGAGAAGCCGAAGGTGCTCATGAACGGGAAGTGGTAAAGCAACAGCTTCAGGCCGTCGTCCCCAATGCCGCGCACCACCTGCGATACGGCTTCCACAATGCCGGCATCGCGCGGCTGGTTGAAGAAGAACGGCGGCATCAGCATCTGGCGGTGCACGCCCAGGCGACTGGCGTGCTGGCCCAGCGTGATCGCGTCGCCCAGAGCCAGCGCGGTGATGGTGACGATGACCTGGTCGGCGCGTATACCACTGCCCAGCATGGATTCAAGCAGGCCGGTGCGCTCGGCAATGGTGAAGGCCGGACCCTCGCCAGTGGTGCCAAACAGGGTGATGCCATCGCAACCCGCTTGCAGCATGCGGTGGGCGTGGGCGATGGCACGGGGCGTGTCCAGTGCGCCGGTGGCGCTGACAGGCAACAACAACGCAGGCCAGAGGCCGTGGATATCAGGGTTCAAGAGGTGCTCCTTGGGGGTTGGGTAGGGATGTGGGTGGCCGGGGTCCATTCGCTGCGCACGGTCTCCAGAGGCGCATCCACCACCCGGCTGCGGGCGCTGTGGATGTGGGCTTCCAGCAGTTCCACCGCCAGCGGGGCATTGCGGCTGCGCAAGGCATCGATGAAGCGCAGGTGCTCCTGCATGGCGGGAATCAGGCGGCTGGGGGTGATCACGCTGTGCTCCAGCTTGATCAGGCGCACCCGCAGGCTGTTGACGCGGTACATCTCGGAAATGATGTCGTTGCCCAGTGCGTCCACCATGCGGTCGTGCAGGCCCCAGTCCACCGCCTGGGCATCGTCGAGCAGGCGGTGGTCGTCCAGTGCATCGGGGGCATGGGCGCGCTCCAGAATCTGCCGGTGGCTGGCCTCGATGGCGGCCAGCTCTTCCACGCTGGCGCTGTGCGCAAAGTGCCGCACTGCTTCGCACTCCACCATGGAGCGCACCTGGAAGGCATTGCGGATCAGCTTCAGGTCCACCGGCGTAACCTGCAGGCCGCGCTGGGGCACGGTTTTCAGCAGGCCGCCGGCTTCGAGGCGGGGAATCATCTCGCGCACTGCGCCCAGGGGCATGTCCAGCAGCAGCATCAGCTCGCGCTGCGAGATGAACTGCCCTGCGCGGATGCCGCCACTGAATATCTGCTGCGTAAAGCCCTGGTAGGCGCGGGCACGCTGGCTCGTCGAAGGGGTCAAAGTAGGTGCGCTGGCGGGCCGTGTCATGGCTGACATGTTAGTGCGTACTGGGTGCCTGCCACCCCAGACAAACCCTGTGTTCGCAGGGTGCAGGGCTGATTTTTCAGCCCGATGGCACCCGGCCGGGCGCGGCGATAATAGAAGGCTCCATTGACCCACTCGCCCGAAGAATGCACGACATGACCCAGCCCGCTTTCACCGTTGCCGACATCCGCAAGACCTTCCTCGACTTCTTTGCCTCCAAGGGCCACACCGTGGTGGCCAGCAGCTCGCTGGTACCCGGCAACGACCCCACGCTGATGTTCACCAACTCCGGCATGGTGCAGTTCAAGGACGTGTTCCTGGGCACCGACAAGCGCCCCTACGTGCGCGCCGCCTCGGTACAGGCCTGCCTGCGCG
The DNA here is from genome assembly GCA_963513125.1 of uncultured Albidiferax sp. Classification (GTDB taxonomy): domain Bacteria; phylum Pseudomonadota; class Gammaproteobacteria; order Burkholderiales; family Burkholderiaceae_C; genus Rhodoferax_B. The sequence continues at coordinate 228,841 of CAUPPH010000004.1, read as the reverse complement.
CCGGTGGCAAGCACAATGATCTGGAAAACGTGGGCTACACCGCCCGCCACCACACCTTCTTCGAGATGATGGGCAACTGGAGCTTTGGCGACTACTTCAAGCGCGAGTCGCTGAAATGGGCCTGGGAACTGCTCACCACCGTGTATAAGCTGCCGCCCGAGCGCCTGCTGGCCACGGTGTACGAAGAAGACGATGAAGCCTTCGACATCTGGACCAAAGAAATCGGCCTGCCGCCCGAGCGCGTGATCCGCATTGGCGACAACAAGGGCGGCCGCTACAAGAGTGACAACTTCTGGATGATGGCCGATACCGGCCCCTGTGGCCCCTGCTCGGAGATCTTCTACGACCACGGCGACCACATCGAAGGCGGCCCCCCGGGCAGCCCCGGTGAAGACGGCGACCGCTTCATCGAGATCTGGAACAACGTGTTCATGCAGTTCAACATGGCCGAGGACGGCTCGGTCACCCCGCTGCCCGCCCCCTGCGTGGACACCGGCATGGGCCTGGAGCGCCTGGCCGCCATCCTGCAGCACGTACACAGCAACTACGAAATCGACATCTTCGACGCGCTGATCAAGGCCGCATCGCGTGAAACGGGTGAACAAGACCTGGGCCACAAGAGCCTGCGCGTCATCGCCGACCACATCCGCGCTACCTCCTTTTTGGTCAGCGACGGCGTGATCCCGGGCAACGAAGGCCGCGGCTACGTGCAGCGCCGCATCATCCGCCGCGCCATCCGCCACGGCTACCTGCTGGGCCAGACCAAGCCGTTCTTCCACAAGCTGGTGCCCGACTTGGTGGCGCTGATGGGCGCGGCCTACCCGGCGCTGGCGGCGCAGCAGGAGCGCATTGCCGAAGTGCTGAAGGCCGAAGAAGAACGCTTCTTTGAAACCCTGGCCATGGGCATGGAAATCCTGAATGCGGCCCTGGCCGATGGCGTGCAAGTCCTGCCCGGCGAAGTCGCCTTCAAGCTGCACGACACCTACGGTTTCCCGCTGGACCTGTCGGCCGACGTGTGCCGTGAGCGCGGCCTGTCGGTGGACGAGGCCGGTTTCACCGCCGCCATGGAAGCCCAAAAAGCCAAGGGCCGCGCCGCAGGCAAGTTCAAGATGGACCGCGCGCTGGAATACACCGGTGCCGACAACGCCTTCGTGGGTTACGAAAAACTCGAGGCCACTACAAAAATCGTAGCGCTCTACGCCGATGGAGTAAGCGTTGCAGCCCTGAAAGTAGGCCAAACCGGCACTGTGGTGCTGGACACCACGCCGTTCTACTCTGAGTCGGGCGGCCAGGTGGGCGACGAGGGCGTGATCACCAGCGGCTCAGCACGCTTTGCGGTGGGCGACACGCAAAAGATCAAGTCCGATGTATTCGGCCACCAAGGCACGCTGGAAGCAGGCACGCTGAACGTGGGCGACACCGTCACGGCCAGCGTCAACACGGCTTTGCGCGCTGCCACCCAGCGCAACCACTCGGTCACCCACCTGATGCACAAGGCCCTGCGCGAAGTGCTGGGCACCCATGTGCACCAAAAGGGCAGCTTGGTGAACGCCGAGCGCACCCGCTTCGACTTCACCCACAACGCTCCGGTCACCGACGCGCAAATCCTGCAGATTGAAGCGATGGTGAATGCGGAGATCCTGGCCAACGCTGCCACCCACGCCGAGCTGATGGACATCGAGTCCGCCCAGAAGACCGGCGCGATGATGCTGTTTGGCGAGAAGTACGGCGAAATTGTGCGCGTGCTCAGCATCGGCAGCACGCAAGAACTCTGCGGCGGCACCCACGTGCAGCGCACTGGCGACATCGGCCTGTTCAAGGTGGTCGCCGAAGGCGGTGTGGCCGCGGGCATCCGCCGCATCGAAGCCATCACCGGCGAAGGCGCGCTGGCCTACCTGCAAGAGCTGGAGCGCACCGTGACCCAGGCTGCAGGCAGCTTCAAGGTCCAGCCCGCCGAACTGCAAGCCCGCGTCACGCTGGCTTTGGAGAATATCAAGGCGCTGGAAAAAGAAGTCGCCCAGCTCAAGGGCAAACTGGCCTCCAGCCAGGGCGACGAGTTGGTCAATACCGCCATCGATATCAACGGCACCAAGCTGCTTGCCGCCAAGCTGGAAGGCGCCGACACCAAGACCCTGCGCGACACCATGGACAAGCTCAAAGACAAGCTGAAAACCGCTGTCATCGTGCTGGCTGCCGTAGACGGCGACAAGGTGCAGATCGCCGTGGGCGTCACCAAGGACAGCGTGGGCAAGGTCCAAGCCGGTGCCCTGGCCAACTTCGTCGCCAGCCAGCTCGGCGGCAAAGGCGGCGGCAAGCCCGACATGGCCATGGCCGGCGGCACCGAGCCGGGCAAACTGCCCGCGGCCCTGGCTTCGGTGCAGGCCTGGGTGGCTGAGCGCGTGTAAATCCAGTTGCTATTAAAAAGAGAGCTGCTCGTGCTGGTGTGACCAGCGTGAGCAGCTCTTTTTGCTTTTAAAACTGTTGCCAGTGCGTTGATTAACCCTGCCCGCAGCTGAAACGGGTGAAAATTGAGCCTTTCGTGCGCCTTCATGAGCCTGCACTGCCTGGGGGCTGTTCAAGGGCGCCTTGTTCATTTGCGGGGAGATGCGTGTGCGCGGCTATTCCTTGTTTCGGTATTGGGTGCTGGCGTGTGTGTTGTGGTGGGCCGGGCCGGTGCATGCGCAGTCGGTGGCTTTCATCAACCCCGGCAAGTCGGACGAGCTCTACTGGGTGACGGCTGCGCAGGCCATGGCGGCGGCGGCAGGCAGCCTGGGCCTGGTGCTGGAAGTGCAGTACGCCCAACGCGACCCGCTGCAGGTGCTGGCGCTGGCCCGCGCCCTGGTGGCCCGGCCCAAGGCGCAGCGGCCCGACTATGTGGTGTTCTCCAACGACAGCGCCAGCGCTGCCGCGTTATTGCGTTTGTTCGATGGCTCCGGCATCCGGTGTTTCATGGCCTTCAGCGGTTTTACGGCGGCCGAAGTGCAGCAATGGGGCAAACCACGCCAGCAATTCAAGCAATGGATCGGCTCGCTGGAACCCCGGGCCGAGGATGCGGGATACCTTACGGCCCAGGCCCTGATCCGCGCCGGGCGGGCTGCCCACGCCCACGCAGCAGACGGCAAGCTGCACCTGCTGGCCATTGGCGGCGACCGTTCCACCGCCAGTTCGGTACGGCGCAACCAGGGCCTGTACCGGGCGGTGGCCGAGGCCGACGATGTGGTGCTGGACCAAATGGTCTATGCCGGATGGAGCCGCGAAAAAGCCACCGAACAAAGCGGCTGGCTGTTTGATCGCTATCCCGCCGCCCGGCTGCTGTGGGCGGGCAGTGACCTGATTGCCTTGGGTGCCATGCAGACCCTGGAGCAACGCAGTGGCCAACCCGGCAAGAGCATGTGGTTCAGCGGCATCAACACCTCGCCAGAGGCCATGGAGGCACTGAAGTCGGGCCGCCTGGCGGCGCTGGCCGGTGGGCATTTCATGGCCGGTGCCTGGGCGCTGGTGATGCTGTTTGATTACCACCACGGGCGCGATTTTGCCGACGAAGGCCTGCAACTGGAGCGCCCGATGTTCGTGCTGTTCACCCCGGCCATGGCCGAGAAATTTGAAGCCCGGTTTGGCCAGCGCTACGACAGCGTGGACTTTCGGCGGTACAGCAAAGTGTTAAATCCTGCAACAAATAGTTACAGCTTTGAATTTGCCCCGCTTTTGCGCTGATTGCACAATGCCCGCATGCCCCATCTACCCTTCCGGTCCCTGGCCGGGCACCTGATCCGCAGCACTCTGGGCCTGGCGTTGTGCTGCATGGTGGGGGTCTTCGGGGTGCAGAGCGCGTTGATGGTGCGCCAGCACCGGGCGGATTTCCAGCGCATGGTGGATGACATCGCCCGAACCAGTGTGCCCTTGCTGGCGGTCAGCCTGTGGGACATCGAGCCGCGCACCGTGCAGCAGCAGTTGAACCTGCTGGCCGACCGCCCGCAGGTGGGCTATGTGCTGCTGCTGTCCGGGACCGGGCGGCAGTTTGAGGCGGGCAACGTCCAGCTGCGCCAGACAAGCGACAGCCGCCGCATCCCTATCCCGGCTCCTCAGGGCAGCGCCGAGCTGGGGGAACTGCGGCTGTGGGGCAACCCGGCGTTCGAAATCGAAGAGATGCTCCAGACCGCCTGGACGGTGCTGGCGGGATACGGATTTTTTACCGTACTGGTGTGCAGCCTGATCGCCTCCATGCTGCGGCGTGAGCTGCAGATACCACTGCAGCGCCTGGCCCGTTTTGCCAGCGAACTGACCCCCCAGACCCTGGTGCAACCCCTGGTGCTGGACCGCCCCGCGCGTGCGCGCACCGACGAAATCGACCAGGTGGCCGAGGGGTTTTCCACGCTACAAAATGGTTTGCGGGCCCACATCGCCAACCTGGACCGGATGGTGGCCGAGCGCACCCAGCAACTGGAGGCGTTGGCCCAGGCCAACCATCTGCTGTCCATCACCGACCCCCTCACCGGCTGCCTGAACCGCCGCACCCTGGAGCCGCGCCTGCTCGAAGAGATCGAGCGGGCCCAGCGCTACCAACGGCCACTGTCGGTGATTTGCCTGGACCTGGACCACTTCAAGCGCATCAACGACCGTTACGGCCATGCGGGCGGCGATGCTGTGCTGTGCGCTACGGTGGAGCATTTGCGTCGGGCCACCCGCGCCCGGTTGGACTGGATGGTGCGCCTGGGCGGCGAAGAGTTTTTGGTGGTGCAGCCCGAAACTGTGCTGGCGACGGCACTGCGCAACTCCGAACGTTTGCGCGGGCTGCTGGAAACCACGCCAGTACTGTTCAACGGCCAGCAGATCGACATCACCGCCAGCTTCGGCGTGGCCCAGTGGCAGCCCGACCAGGGCACCACCGATTTGCTGCACCATGCCGATGCCTTGCTCTACCAGGCCAAGACCGCGGGTCGCAACCGGGTCTGTCCCCTGCCGGAACCGCCCACCCTGGTTGCTATAAATTAAGTAGCTTCTTCCGCCAGAGCGGTAAGCACAGGGCCCTGTTTTTGTTAAGAGACCACCAGGTTTTTGTAGACCCCGCAGCCCACGGCCAGGTCATCCACCATCTGCACAAACGACATCTTGGTCTGCACCCGGCCGGTGGTGGGGTTGGTGATGTCGTACTCCACCCAGCCAGGCTCCCGCTCGGCCTGGGCGTAGATGGCGTGCAGCAGGCCCGCGCCGTCAATGCCTGCGATGTCCTGCACGCGGGTGCCCACCTTGGCCGCATTGCCGCCAAAGGCCACATAGCTGCCGTTGCGGTCCAGCACAAACACGTACATGTCGCGGTCAAAAAAGCCCTGCGTGGGGTTGGTCAGGTCGCGCAGAAAGCTGTCGCGCGAAGCACCACGGCGGCGGTGGGCCAGGGCGCGGTCTACCAGGGCCATGGCTTCCTCGGCCGAGCCCTGCTGCAGCTTGAACAGGGCCACGGCTTCCACCAGGGTGGAGGCGCGGTTTTCCAGGGTCGAGGCCTGGTTCACGGCGTGCTCCACCATCTGGGCGTTCTGTTGGGTGATCTCGTCGAGCTGGCGCACGGCGGCGGTGATTTCGCTCAGGCCGGTGCTTTGCTCGGCGCTGGAGGTGGAGATCTGCGCCATGTTGGCCGCTACATCGCGGATGCCGCTGACGATGGCGGTGATGCTGGTGCCCGCAGTGCGGATCTTGTGGACACTGCTGCCCACCTGGGTGCTGGAGGAGCTGATCAGCAGGCGGATTTCTTTGGCGGCCTCGGCCGAACGCTGCGCCAACGAGCGCACCTCGCTGGCCACCACCGCAAAGCCACGGCCCGATTCACCGGCCCGGGCGGCTTCCACGGCGGCGTTCAGCGCCAGGATGTTGGTCTGGAAAGCCAGCCCGTCGATGACGCCAACGATTTCGTCCATGCGCTTGGCGCTGCCCTGGATGGCTTCCACCGAGGCAATGGCTTCGGCCATGGTGGCCGCGCCCAGGTTGGCGGCATCGCGCACCTGGGCGGCCTGGGTGTTGGCTTGGCTGGCGGTGTGGGCCGTGTCCTGCACGGTGGTAGAGAGCTGCTCGACGCTGGCGGCGGTTTGCTCCAGGTTGGCCGCCTGCTGCTCGGTACGGTCCGACAGGGCGCGGTTGCCGCTAGCCAGGCTCTTGCCCGAATGCGCCACAAAAGCCGCATTGCTGCGCACATTGGCCACCATGGCCGACACCGTGGTGCCGATTTGCTGGGTGGCGTTTGCCAACCCGGCCAGCTCGTCGGTGCCGCGCTGCACCAGACCCAGGCGCAAATCGCCCTGCACCAATTGGTCCATGGCCCGGCGCACCTGGGCCAGGTCCTGGGTGAAGCTGGCATAAAAGGCCAGCAGCAGGTAGATGGACACCAGCACGCTCGTGCCGCTGAGCCAGGCTATGCCTGCCCCGTGGGTGTGCCCCAGGGCGACCTGCAAAAGCACCGCCACTGGCGTGGCCAGTAGCACTGCCGCCAGCAGCAAAATCTTGCTGCCCAGGCGCATGCGCCGCATCAGCCACAGGCCGGGTGAGAACACGGTTTGGAAAATCATGCGCTTGTCTCGCTGGTAGTTATCCGAGTGCTTCTAACCGCGTCTGCTGACATCAAACTGTCAATAAATGTATCTGCTACAGAATAGATAGCTGTTAGCGCTGGTGAAATAAGCGCCTAGGCCTGTTTTTTTGTAAATTCTTAGACGAAAGCCAAACTGGCGATGTCGTCGTGGCGCAGGCCGGTGCCCAGGGTTTTCAGGCGGTCGAAGACGCCGTCGTCCAGTGCGGCGCGGGCCAGGTGCTCGGCGCACTCGGCACAGCGGGCTTCGTTGACTTCTCGCGCCTTGCCGTGGGCGGCGTGCACGGTGTCGGCGTAACCCAGCAGGCGGGCGGCGGTCTGGGGGCGGTTTTCCAGCGCGGCCAGCAGGGCCAGGTTGTCCACGGCATAGACCTGGGCATCGAAGTGCAGCACCTGCGGCCAGCTGGCTTCCATCAGGGCGCGGGCCTGCACGGTGTCGCCCTTGGCCAGCCAGGCACCGGTGAGGTGCAGTTGCACCAGCAGCAGGGTGGCCATATGGCGGGTATTGGCCAGCCGGGCTTGCAGGGCCAGGTAGCGGGCAATGGATGCATCCACCCGGCCCGCGGCCAGCTCCATGTAGGCAATGATGTCTTCGCCGCGCAGCAGGGCTTCAGAGTGGCCGGCCAGCGCGTCCAGGGCAGCTTTTTGCAGCAGTTGCTCGATGGCGGAGTCGAACTTGCCTTCCACGAAGTTGCAGGTCAGCGAGGCAAACAGGCCGTAGCTGCGCACGATGGGCGGCCAGGCCGGGTCTTCCATGGCCCACATTTCGGCCAGCACCTCGCGCTGCTCCTGGCGCTGCTCCAGGTTCGGGGTGGGCCCGTAAGTGAGGGCGTAGACCAGGGCGGCCAGGGCGTGGTACAGGTTGCGCTTTTCACCCGGCTGGGCGCGGTACAGGCTGGCGGCGCGGCGGGCCAGGCGGCAGGCCAGGGCCGGTTGGCGGTAGGCCCAGAAGTAGGCGGCGCGGCTGGACCAGCGGGCTTGCAGCCCGGCGGGCAGTTGGTCGGTGACCAGCAGGGCCGTGGCCTGCCAGACGTAGCGGCGTTCGCGGCGGCGGTCGCTGGTCAGGGCCTCGGCCAGGCCGGGGGCGATGGCCACGGCGGTTTGCGGGTCAAACTGGATCGCCCAAGCCAGGGCTTCGCGGCCATTGGCCAGGTCGGGGGCCAGGGCGTTGTACCAGTCGTCAATGCGCTGCTGGCCGCTGAAGAAGTCGCCGTCGGCCTGCTCGAACAGGTGCCGCATGGCCAGGGCGTGGCGTTGGCGCAGGGCCGGGTCTTCGTGCGCGGTGGTGAGCTGTTCCAGCGCGTAGCTGCGGGGCGTGTCCAGCAAGCGGTACCGTGGAGTTATGCCGCCATCGGCAATCACCAGAGACCGGTCGACCAGCGCACCCAGCACGTCCACCACCGCCCAGGCATCCAGCCGCTCGTCGGCCACCACCTGCTGGGCCAGTTCCAGCGAAAAGCTGCCCACAAACACGCCCAGGCGGCGGAACACGGTTTGCTCAGTGGCATCCAGCAGGCCGTAGCTCCATTCCAGCGCTGCACGCAGGGTTTTTTGCCGCGCGGGTGCGCCCCGGCCACCGCCGTTGAGCAGGCGCAGGCGTTCGTTGAGCGAGCGGGCCAGCGGCACCAGGCCCAGCAGTGGCACGCGGGCGGCGGCCAGCTCGATGGCCAGCGGCAGGCCGTCCAGGCGGCGGCAGATGTCGACCACCGTGGCCAGGTTCTGCGGGGTCAGTTCGAAGCGCCGGTCGGCCGCCTGGGCGCGCTCGGCAAACAGGGCCACCGCGCCGCATTGGCGGGCCACGTCCAGCGGCGCGCTCTGTTCGGGCAGGGCCAGCGCATCCAGCCGGTACACCCATTCGTTGGCCAGCTTGAGCGGGGCCTGGCTGGTCACCAGCACCTGCAACTGGGGTGCGGCCTGGTGCAGGGCTTGCAGGATGCGGGCCACTTCGTCCAGCAAATGCTCGGCGTTGTCGATGGCGATCAGCATCTGCAGCGGGCGCACGGCCTCCATCAGGCCCTTGAGCGGGTCGCCGTGGCCAGATTGCAGGCCCAGGGCCCCGGCCACCGTGCTGGCCACGAATTCGGGGGCGGTCTGCCCGGCCAGATCGACCCAGGCCACGCCATGCTGGTGGGCGCTGCGCCGGGCGTGCAGCAGCCACTGGGCCAGCAGCGACTTGCCAATGCCGCCTGCACCCACGATGGTCAGCAGGCGGTGCTGCCCCATCAGGGTGTCGAGGTTGGACACATCCAGGGTGCGGCCAATCAGCGGGGTCAGCACCAGTGGCAGGTGGGTCAGGTTGGGGTGGGCTTCAGGGGCGGATGCCGGGGGCGGGGTGGCGGCCGAATTGGCTGGCATATCGGCAGGTGTGGCATCGCTGGTTTCCAACGCAAAACGGTAGCCACGGCCCGGAATCGTCACGATGGCCTGCGGCCCCAGTAGCTTGCGCAGCGCAGACACCTGGGCTTGCAGGTTGTTTTCTTCGACCACCAGGCCGGGCCAGGCCAGGTCCAGCAGCTCGTCTTTGGACACCACGCGGTCGCGGTGGTGCAGCAGGGCCATCAGCACGTCAAAGGCCCGTGCGCCGGGGCTGGTGGCGGCTCCGTCCACCAACACCACCCGCTGGGAGGGACGCACTTCAAAGCGGCCAAATCGGTAACTGTTTAACAACAAAGCTCCCCTGGATGTCAATTTTCAAATGTAACGCACCGCCCCGATTTTGGCGCTTTTGTGTATTTATGCACGGTTTCAGAAGTTTTCAGGTCGGCTTCAGCGGGCTTAAGTACGGAATCGGGCAGGCAGAGGACAGTCCATTTCTGTGGTGGCAGCCTACCTAGTTGCCCGATTGTCAAGGACATATGTATGAACTTTGAACCCTTTACGCCCCTTGAGCGCTCCGAGCCCCTGCCGCCGTCAGCACCGGTTGCTGACGCACCCAACGCTACGTCCGCCCACTATTTTGACCGTGCAGGCTGCGTATGGATCGTGGCCTGCGTGCTGCTGGCCGGTATGGCCGGGCGGATGTTGCCTTCGTTGGTCGAACCCGGCGGCGTGCGCCAGGCCTTGGCGGCCCTGGCGGCCCTGGATTCGGGGTCGGAGTCCGCAGACGCCGCCAAAGCCAACCCCGCCACCACGGTGGCCGACCTGCCGCCGCACAGTGCAAACCCGAACGAGGTTGCACGGGGTGTACAGGTCAAGCAAGAAATCGGGCCGCGGCTGCCCGCCATGCTCCGTCAATTTTGAGGATGCCGACCATGGCCCACCTTTCCAAGACTGTGTCCACCGACTCTTTGGGGTCGTGCAGGTGCCTGGTGGCGTTGTCACCCGTTCCGTCCAGCGGCATCCAACCCCATGTGCTGCAGTCTTTGCAGCACTTTTCTGGCCCATTTAGCGCTTCCGTCAGGGAGTGGAGGAGAAAAATCATGTCTACCCCGTTGTTCATGACCCGTGCCATCCCCCGGGTGTTGATTGCCGAGAGCCATGCCGATACCTTGCTGCAGTGCGCGGAGGTGGTGCAAGGCGACGCGCAGCTCAGCATGGTGGCTGCCGTCAGCACCGGTGCCGCCGCCATCGCCATGATGGACCAGTGCGTGCCTGACGTGGTGGTGGTCGATCTGCAACTGCAGGACATGTCTGCCGTCAAAGTGATCCGCCACGCGGCCCGGCATTTTCCGCAGGCCGACATCGTGGTGCTGACCCAGTTTGGCAACGACGAGCAGGTGCTGCAATGCATTGAAGCCGGTGCCACCGCCTATCTGTTCAAGGACAGTGCTGCCGAATGCCTGGCGCAGAGCATCCACCTGTGGCGCGAGGGTAGCGCCCCTATCAGCCCCGGTATGGCGCGCCGGGTGCTGGGGCGCTTTCGGCTGCGGCTGGGCACGGGCACCGGCTCGGCCTGGGCTTTTCCGCTGCGCGAATCGACCCATCCGCTGACCGACTGCGAGGCCGGCATCCTGCGCTGGATTGCCCGCGGCATGAGCCTGGAACAGATCGGCGCGCTGGCCACCAGCCCGCAGCCGGGTGTGCTGCTGCATGTGAAAAAGATCTACCGCAAGCTGGCCGCCCACGCGCAGGGTGAAAGCCTGCTGGCCGCCAGCGCACCAGACATCCAGATGGTGGCCTTGGGCTCGGCCAGCAACCGGCGCGACCAGGCCATGCCATCTCCCCAACTTTCAGCTTTTAAATAAAGGATTTTTATGCGAGTCACATCGGCGCAACCCAAACCCATGCCCCCGCGCCGGGCCAGCCGCGGCCCTTGGGTGTCTGCCTTGGCGTGGTTGCTGTTTTGCGCTGCCATGGTGGCGGTAGCGCTGTTGTTAAGCCCGCGGATCGGTGTGGTGGACGACCCGACCATGCCGGTCGAGGCCACCGCCCCGGTGCTGGCCAGCGCTGACGGCGAGCATGCAATCCCCATGGCAGCCATCGTGCTGTACCCGAATGAAGCGGCGGCGCTGGTCGTCAAACACTGAGATTTCTGGCGCTTTCAAAAAACCGCGCCTGGCCCGTTACCGGGTCGGTAAAGGCGATGGAGCGGGCCAGCAACTGCAAGGGCGCGCGGTAGTCGTCATCGGCAATATTGACCACCTCGGGGTAGAAACGGTCGTTGCGGATGGGCACGCCTAGCGCCGCCATGTGCACCCGCAACTGGTGGGTGCGGCCTGTGACGGGCGACAGCTGGTAGCGCGCCCACGCTCCAAGGTGCTCCAGCACGGCGATATGGGTTTCGGAATTGGGCTCGCCCGGCATTTCTTTGTACCGAAAAAAGGGCTCGCCGGGCACGATCTGGCTGCGGTGCACGCCGGGCAGCTCGGCTCGCCAGGGCGCAATCGCCTCGTACTGCTTGTGCACCGCACGTTGCTTGAACAGCGCGTGGTAGGCCGCCCGCTCGGTGGGCTGGATGGCAAACAGCGTCACCCCGGCGGTTTCGCGGTCCAGTCGGTGCAGTGGGGCCAGGGTGTTCAGCCCCAGGTTTTGTTTGAGCCGTACCAGCAGGGTTTCCTGCACAAAGCGCCCGGCGGGCATGGTGGGCAGGAAATGCGGCTTGTCCACCACCACCAGGTGCGCGTCCTGGAACAAGACCTGCGCCTCGAACGGGATGCGCGGCTCGGCAGGCAGGTGCCGGTAGTAGTACAGCCGGGTGTGCGGGCGGTAGGCGGCATCGGGCGGTACGGGCTGGGCCTGTTCGTCCTGCACCAGGCCATCGCGCATGCGCTGCAGCCATACGGCGCGCTCCACGGTGGGAAAGCGCTCTGCAAAGAAGTCGATGACGGTGGGCCAGTTGCCGCCGGGCAGGCCGACGGTGCTGGGGCCTACGCCATCCCGCGTGGGAAGCGGTACAAGGCGACCAGCGATCGTCACTTCGTGAAACACCGCAGAACTGGCTTTGCCAGGCTGCTGGTGTTGCCCCCTGCAAGCGGGTTGGAGAAAGACGCGAAGCGCTGGAGCCTGGGGGTGTTCATATTTTTTGGAACACTACATCCCACACGCCGTGGCCCAGCTTGATGCCCCGGTTCTCGAACTTGGTGAGCGGGCGGTAGTCGGGCTTGGGGGCGTAGTCGGCGGCGGTGTTGCGTAGCAGCGGCTCGGCGCTGAGCACTTCCAGGATCTGCTCGGCGTAGTTTTGCCAGTCGGTGGCGCAGTGCAGGTAGCCACCGGGTTTGAGGCGCGCGGCCAGCTTGGCCACCAGCGGGGCTTGCAGCAGGCGGCGCTTGTTGTGCTTTTTCTTGTGCCAGGGGTCGGGGAAGAACACGTGGATGCCGTCCAGGCAGCCGGGCGGCAGCATGTGGTCCAGCACCTCCACGGCATCGTGCTGGCAGATGCGGATGTTGGTTTGGCCTTCTTCGCCTATGCGTTTGAGCAGCGCGCCTACGCCGGGCGTGTGTACTTCGCAGCACAGGAAATTCTTCTCGGGCAGCAGCGCGGCAATGCTCGCTGTGGCCTCGCCCATGCCGAAGCCGATTTCCAGGATGGTCGGGGCGCTACGGCCAAAGGTGGCTTCCAGGTCCAGCGGCGCGCTGCGGTAGGGCAGCAGGAACTGCGGCCCCAGGCTTTCAAACGCTTTGGCCTGGCCGCTGGTGGTGCGGCCCGTGCGCAGGACGAAGCTCTTGATGGTTTTGTGGCGGGCGGGGGAAGTCGGGGCAGCAGGCGTGCCGTCGGGGGCGGTTTCAGGAGGGAGTTCGGAGTGCATGGAATACGTCAATTGAATAAGAAATAGGACTTACGCAGCGCCCCTGTGTCGCCCTTCGGGCTTGCAGGGGGAACTTGCGTAAGTCCTGAGAAAAAATCAAACACCGCTCATTACCACGTCCATCGCTTCCAGCACCTCGTAGCCGACGTGGTGGAGGGACGTGACCACGTCTTTGAGGCTACGGGCATCCACCGGAGCGGCGGCGTGGGCGAGTAGAAACAAGCTTTCACCTTCGATGGTGAATTGCTTCACCAGGCGGCGCGACATGGGGGCGTGGATGCCCACCCGCGACAAAGGCATCACCAAACGGCTGGGCAGGGCAGAGAGCAAGTTGCTTTGCACGTCTACCACGTAGGGCATGGACGTTTTTGAGCGTGGACTTGGGTTGGGGTAAACATCAAACTGGGCCAAGGGAGTGTTCTACCAGGTGCGGATGTCGTCACACCACAGGCCCTGCTCGTCCATGTGCTGTTGCTGCGCACCAATCCATTCCTTGTAGGTCTCTGCGAATTGCGCGGGTGTCAATTTGGGGCTGGCGGCATTGGCCCGGCGCTCCAGGTCGGCGAATTGCTCGGCAGACACGATCAAGGCCTCCAGGCGACCATTTTTCTCGATGCGGACCGGGCTGATCTTGGCCTGCGACAGGCAATGGCCAAAACGGTTTTTGGCTTCGGTAGCGGTAAGGTGCATGGCGAGCCTCTTTGAAGGATGGATGTAATGGCTATTTTAGCCATTGTGGAGGTGTTTCCACTGCTCCACCCATTGCGCCAGGGCGCTAGCGACATCCCCACTGCCCGTCGCTAATCCCAATACCCTCGCCGCCGTATTCAACGTTGCCAGTGGCTGCGCCAGGTCCAGCGCCTGGGCACCGTTTTGCTTGGAGAGCTTTTCGCCGTTCGGCCCCCACACCAGCGGCGTGTGCAGGTACTGCGGGGTGGGCAGGGCCAGGGCCTGTTGCAACCAGATCTGGCGAGGGGTGTTGTCGGCCAGGTCCTGGCCGCGCACCACGTGGGTGATGCCCTGGGCCGCGTCGTCCACCACCACAGCGAGCTGGTAGGCCCACAGGCCATCGGCGCGGCGCAGCACGAAATCGCCGACCTCTTGGGATAGGTTTTGCTGCTGCGGGCCGAGCAGGCGGTCGTGCCAGGTGACCACACTATCCACTATAGATTTAATAGCTACTTGCGCTAATGGAATAAGCGCTGGAGGCTGATTTTCTTTAAATTCTTCAGTACGCATCCGCCAGGCCCGCGCGGGCCGACCCCACAGGCCGTTGCGGCAGGTGCCGGGGTAGACCAGCTCGGCGTTGCGGTGGCGCATCTGGCCCTGGGCGGCGCAGGCGGCTTCGATCTCTTTGCGCGAGCAGGCGCAGGGGTAGGCCCAGGCGCTGGCGACCAGCTGGTCCAGCGCCTGTTGGTACCGGGGGCTGCGTTGCGATTGGTAGGTGGGCGGCGCGTCGGGCACCAGGCCGCAGGCGGCGAGCTGCTGCAGGATGACCGCGTCCATGCCCGGCAGGCAGCGCGGGGTGTCCACGTCTTCGATGCGCACCAGCCAGGTGCCGCCCAACTTACCACCCGATGTACCACCCGATGCGCGGGCATCGAGCCAGCTGGCCAGGGCCGCAACCAAAGAGCCCGCATGCAGCGGGCCCGTGGGGGACGGGGCGAACCGTCCGGTGTAGCGCGGGTTCAAGCGCGGTTCAGGCAATCGCCAGCGCCATCTCCAGGCCGGAGATGAAGGCATCTTCCACCCGGTGGCCTATGCACCAGTCGCCACAGGCACCGATGTTGGATTTTTCGTCCCACAGGTGGCTGCGGCCCAGGGGCTGCACGGTTTGGGCGTAGCGCCAGCGGTGCACGGCGGCATGGGCGGGTTCGGCGCGGATGCCGGTGACTTCGGTGAAGGCTTTGAGCAACTTGGCCTGGATGCGGGCGGCATCGTCTTCCAGGTGCTCCAGCGACCAGGCGGCGCTGGCCTGCACGGTCCAGCGCTCGATGCCGCCGCGCCCGGGTTTGCTAGATTCGCGCGACAGCCAGGCGATGCGGTGGTGGTTGCTGCGCGCGGCGTTCCACTGCGGGCCCAGGTGCGCCATGGTGGGCTGCATGGCCTGGGGGAAGGCCAGCATCAGCGTCCAGCAGGGCGCGACCTGCACCGGGTGGATGTCGCGCACCAGCCGGGCGGCCTGGGCCGAGTTTTGCAGCAGGTCGACGGTTTGCGGATTCGGCATGGCCAGCACCACGGCATCGAAGCCCGAGAACACGTGCTGCGCATCGGCGGCACCGGGCATGCCGGTGGTGCGCAGCTGCCATTGTTTTTTGTTCATCGGGTCGCGTTCGATGCGGGTGACCTGGGTTTCGAGTTCCAGGCGGCCATCGTCAGTCAGCGGCTTGGCCCAGTGCTTGACCAGGGCATTCATGCCGGGCACCGGCACCCAGTGCGGGTCGCGCGAGGGCAGGGCGGCCAGGGCTACGCGGCCAAAGGTGTCGAGCACGCGCACCGAGTTGGCGCTCCAGGGTTTGCAGATGCCTTTGGCGGTTTCCAGGGCCAGTGCGAAGCGCGGGTCGCGCACGGTGAAGTACTGCGCGCCGTGGTCAAACGTGCCAAACGAGGTGCTGCGGGTGGACATGCGCCCGCCCGCGCTGCGGCTTTTGTCGAACACCGAAACGTTGTGGCCCGCCTGCACCAGCGTGCGCGCGCAGGCAATACCGGCCATGCCTGCACCGATGACGGCGATCTGGCGGGGAGCTGTAGCACTGGATTTGTTTGTCATGTGTGTTGGTTTTCTTTGGAGTGGCTACGGAGTGACGACCAAGCACACTCTACACGCACCGCGCAGGCGCTTTCGTCGGGGACTCCCCGCAGTCAATTACTTTGCTGTCGTTCCAGCAAAGCTGCCCGCGTGGCCGGGCTTTTGAGCTGCTGCAGCCACCATTGCAGCGCCCGCCCATGGGTGCCGCTGGCCTCGGCGCGCCAAGCGTAATTGAGGTGGATCACGCGGCTGGGACGCTCTACCGCGCGACTGACCAAACGGCCGGTTTCCAGGTAGGGGCGGGCCAGGCCTTCGGGCAAGAAGCCACAGCCCAGGCCGCGCAACTGGGCTTCCAGCTTGGCGCGCATGCTGGGCACGGTGAGTACGTCTTGCCCGCCCAGCAGGCCGAAGGTCAGCGCATTGCCGCGCTGGGTCGAGTCGGCCACGGCCACGGCGCGGTGCCGCTGGATCAGGCTGTCGGGTAGCGGCTCGGGCTGGCTGGCCAGGGGGTGGTGCGGGGCCACGGCAAAAATGAAGTGCATGTCACCCAGCCGGTCGCCGACGATGTTGCTGTTGGTGATGTCTTCCATCGCCACGCCAATCGCCACATCGGCCTGGCCGGTGACCAGCGCGTCCAGCGTGCCATACAGCACCTCTTCGCGGATCTTGACGCGGGTGGGGGGATTCAGCGCAAAAAACGCCTCGCACAGCTCCATGGTGGTGGAGCGCGAGATCACGCTGTCCACCGCAATCGTGAGCTGCGGCTCCCAGCCGGTGGCCACGCGCTTGACGCGGTTGGCTACCGCGTCGATGTCGTCCAGCAGGCGTTGGCCTTCGCGCAGCAACTCGGCCCCGGCCACGGTGAGCCTGGCCTGGCGCGAGCTGCGGTCGAACAGCAGCACGTCCAGCGCGTCCTCGATGTTGCGCACCCGGTAGGTCAGGGCGCTGGGCACCATGCCCAGGCTGCGGGCGGCCGCAGCAAAGCTGCCCTGGGCGTGGATGGTAACCAGCATGGACAGGGCATCGGGGGTGAGCACATCGCGGGCAGTTTGCATGGTTGGCTTGTTTACATTCAAATTTATAGAATGATGCCATCAAATGCGGTGGACTGCCAGCACCCCCTGCAGGCCCAAAATTCAGGCCATGGACCCGATACGCGGATCTTAATTTTTCAGGAGTTCACACATGCTCACCATCCGTAAATCCCAAGACCGTGGCCACGCCGACCATGGCTGGCTCCAATCGCACCACAGCTTTTCGTTTGCCGGCTATTTCGACGAAAAGCACATGGGCTGGGGCAACCTGCGCGTGATCAACGACGACACCATCACCCCCGGTGCCGGCTTTGGCACCCACGGCCACCGCGACATGGAAATCATCAGCTACGTGCTGCAAGGCGAGCTGGCGCACCGCGACACCATGGGCAACGTCAAGGGCATCCCGCCCGGCGACGTGCAGCGCATGAGTGCCGGCCGCGGCGTGCAGCACAGCGAGTTCAACCATGCCGACGACCAGACCACGCACTTTCTGCAAATCTGGATCGAGCCCAACGTCAAAGGCATTGCGCCCAGCTACGAGCAAAAGACCTTTGCCGAGAGCGAAAAGCGCGGTGCCCTGCGCCTGGTGGCATCGCCCGACGGTGCCCAGGGCTCGGTGACCCTCCATGCCGATGCCCACCTGTACGCCGGGCTGTTCGACGGTGCGGAGTCCGCCACCCTGGCGCTGAACCCGGCGCGCAAGGGCTATGTGCATCTGGTGCGCGGAGCCCTGGAAGTGAATGGCATCGCGCTGACCACCGGCGATGCGCTGCTGATCGACAACGAAACCCTGCTCACCCTGGGCAAGGCCGCGAACGCCGAAGTCCTGGTCTTTGACCTGGCTGCTTGAATTTTTTAAACCCTCACTCTGAAATCTCTGAAAGAAAACCATGTTCAACACTCTCCAAAACCCCCTGAGCTTCGTAGGCCGCCTGCTGCTGGCCGCCCTGTTTTTGCCTGCGGGCATCGCCAAGATCACCGGCTTTGCGGGCACTGTGGGCTATATCGGCTCAATGGGCCTGCCATTTCCCACGCTGGGCGCGCTGGCGGCCATTGCGGTGGAAGTGCTGGGCGGTCTGGCGCTGGTCTTCGGCCTGGGCACCCGCTTTGCGGCGCTGGTGCTGGCCGGTTTCACCCTGGTGGCCAGCTTCGTCTTCCACGCCTACTGGGCTGTGCCTGCCGACGCGGTGATGGTGACGCAACTGCTGTTCATGAAGAACATTGCCGTCGCCGGCGGCTTGTTGACCGTGGCCGCCTGGGGTGCCGGTGCCTGGAGCCTGGATGCCCGCAAGTCGGTTTAAAGTGTTTCCCGTTGTTCGTTTCTTAACTTCTCAGAAAGTCTGTATGACCAAAACTGTTGTTGTGTACCACTCTGGCTACGGCCACACCCAGCGCGTAGCCCAGGCCGTGGCAGAAGGCGCCAGCGCCGAGCTGATCGCCATCGATGCCGAAGGCAATGTGTCCGAAACCGGTTGGGCATCCATCAACGCCGCAGATGCCATCATCTTCGGCACGCCCACCTACATGGGTGGCCCGAGCTGGCAGTTCAAGAAATTTGCCGATGCCACCAGCAAAGCCTGGTTCACCAGCGCCTGGAAAGACAAGGTGTTTGGCGGCTTCACCAACAGCGCCAGCTTCAGCGGCGACAAGCAAGTCACCTTGATCTATCTGCAAACTCTGGCGTCACAGCAAGGCGGTATCTGGGTCAGCCTGGGCCACATGCCCAGCAACACCAAGGCCGCCACCCGCAACGACATCAACAACCTGGGTGGCTCGGTGGGCGTGCTGGTGCAGTCGCCGTCGGACAGCAGCCCCGCTGAAATGTCGCAAGGCGACCTGGACACTGCCAAGTTCTACGGCAAGCGCGTGGCCGACATCACTGCTAAATTTCTAGCCTAACTGTTGACCTTCTAGGAGCCCGACCATGTCCATCACCCTGCAACTCACCGGCCATGCCAAGGATCTGGGGGGCGGCTTTGTGGTGCGCCGGGTACTGCCCGCCGCCGCACGGCAGTCGGTCGGGCCCTTTCTGTTTTTTGACCACTTTGGTCCGGTGACCGTGCATCCCGGTGGCGGCCATGCGGTGCGCCCCCACCCGCACATCGGGTTGGCCACGGTCACCTATTTATTCGAAGGCGCCATGCTGCACAGCGACAGCCTGGGCTACGTGCAACAGATTGCCCCGGGCGCCATCAACTGGATGACCGCCGGGCGCGGCATCGTCCATTCCGAGCGACCACCGCCAGCGTTGGCCACTACGGCCTACACCAACCACGGCATCCAGCTCTGGGCCGCGCTGCCACAGGCATTCGAAGAGGTGGAGCCCAGCTTCACCCACACCCCCACTGCCGACATTCCCGAGCTGACCGTGGGCGATGCCCAGGTGCGCGTGCTGATCGGCCAGGCCTGGGGCAAAACGTCTCCGGTGGCCACCTTCGCCCCCACCCTGTACCTCGACATCACCCTGCCCGCCGGTGGCCTGCTGGACCTGCCGCCCCTGGCGCAGGAACTGGCCGTGTACCCGGTGGATGCCGATGTGGATGTAGACGGCACCCTGCTGGCCGCCCGCACCCTGGCGCTGCTGCAGCCCGGCGTGACCACGCAGATTCGCGCCACCGCCGCAGTGCGCCTGCTGGTGATCGGCGGCGACCCGCTGGACGGCCACCGCTTCATCAGCTGGAACTTCGTCTCCAGCCGCAAGGAACGCATTCTGCAAGCCGAAGGGGACTGGCAAGCCCAGCGCATGGGGCAGGTGCCGGGGGATGTGGAGTTTATTCCGTTGCCGGAGAAGCAATAACTCCTAAATTGATAGCTGCTTGTGCTGGTTCTATAAGCGCTGGAGGCTGTTTTTGTGCCTATCTTCCGTTTCGGGTGCCGCACTCCTGGGTGCAGGCTAGAGAACTGGCGGGTTGTCTGTCCGTTGATTGGGCGGCAGGTCTGGCTACCGACAGCAACAGGCTGTTGTATGGTCTTGGGGTTTGTAGCGGGCCATGGTCGCGATCTTCTTGGCTAGGTGCACCGAAAACGTCGTGCAGAGGTTTTTTTTAAAGCTTCAACGTCGGCGCTCAGCGGGCGGCGCAGGCGTCCGCTGTAGCAACGGGTTAGCTGGCAGCTTGGTCACTGCGGCCTCCGTACTTTCGTGCCATGAGTCGCCCAACCCAGAGCAAGAAGAGCCCCAGCAAAAACAAGTGCCCAATTGGATAGATGGCGTAATTCAGCCAAGGATCGGTCGGTAGTGCTATGGACATTGCAACGAATGGCGAAGCTACGACGGTCATGCCAGCAAACACAGAAGCAGTTTCGGGTCGGGTGCGTGTATATGTATTGGGGATCAATGCGATGAACAGGCCGAAAACGAACCAAGCCGCAGCTGTGGCCAAGGCCTTCCTTGCCCAAGGCAAAAGCTCGAACCTTGCGGGAATAGTGACGTCGGTATCTCGAAGCTGCTTTTTAAGAGAAATGGCCACTGCTTGAAGATCTGGGTCGGCCTTGATCTCAGCTTGAGAACTGACAACTGCCAGTTTCTCCAACAGCGAGACTTGCCTTTCAAGGCGAGCCAGTTTGTAGCTCTGGGTGTAGGTCTCGAAGGACCAGATCCCAGCAGTACATGCTGCGAGCAAAGCAGCCAAGAATACAAGACGACGCCATGTGAACTGATCAATCAGCTTGTCGAAAAATCCAACGATGGGTTCAAGCATACGTATTTCGGCTAACGTGATGTACACCGCAAACCCTGAGGTTTAAATCGTCCATCAAAATCTTCTGGAAACGGCTTGCAGACTGGTTTTTGATGCGGGCAATGGATTTTTATACAGGTATAAAAATTCAGACAAACCCCGCATTCCAAGTGGGTCCACCACTATAGCCTGCCAAAGCCTTGCAGCAGCGATAGCGCAGCCCTGGGACATATCTCAGCTATGGGCGCGGGCAGTGCCCAAGGACCGCTAATCCGCCAAAGGGGTCGGAGCACGAATGCGGGCAAGCAGGCGGCGTGGCAACTAACCTCTCAGCGCGCAATCGTGATCCGACCCCATTGGCTACCGCCCGTGCAGTCGTCAGAGATGCTTCTCTTTTGGTAGTAAAAAACAGGAGCTGCTTGCGCCCATTCCATAAGCGCTAACAGCCTTTTTGGCACCTGAAAACGGGCCTAAAAATCTGAAATGGACGAACGCAGCAACGTTACCGATGTGAACCAAGCCAAACGCCACGCCGAGTTCGCGCCGGAGGCGCGATGCCCGGCGCAGCCGGGCCGATCCCGCTCCCCGGGGTCCCCATCTGTATGCGCCGAGGAGCACAGCTTTGGGCGGATCAGGGCTGGCGTCTGTCTGAGCGCAGGCGAGTTTAGCCAGACCTCGCCCAAAGCGCGCACCGCAGGTTCCCGTAGCGCCAGCGGAGGGCGCAGACAGTTGGGGTGGCCTTTTCTTTGGTGCCTTTCTTTTGGCCATGCAAAAGAAAGGTACTGCGCCGCCGGGCGCACATCCCGGCCGGGGATCGCGGTGGCACCCACAAATCGTCAACGCCAACCCGCCAATCGGGGTCAGAGCACGCACGCGGCTGAGCGGGAGGGTTTGCATCCAATTTTCGGCGCGCGTGGATGATCTGACCCCCATTGGCTACCGCCCGTGCAGTCGCACAATTTGCTTCTCTTTTGATAGTAAAAAATAGGAGCAGCTCGTGCTTGTCTGGTCAGCACAGACCGCCATTTTTTACATCCGAAAATAGGCCTAAAAATCCAGAACTGGCACGACGGGCTGGTCATGGCCATCCGCTGGTGAAGTCAGCCCCAGCAGCCCATTGCCCATAAACCCCGTTTCAGCTCAGCGCCCGGTCCAGGTGCGTGTAGCCACCATCCACAAACAGCCACTGCCCGGTGGTGTGGCTGGCGGCATCGGACAGCAGGAAGACGGTGGTGCGGGCGATCTCTTCGGAGGTGGTCATGCGCTGGCCCAGTGGGATCTTGCTGGTGATGCTGCGCAGCTTTTCTTCGGAATCGGGGAAGCTGCCGATCCAGCGCGCGTACAGCGGGGTCATCACCTCGGCGGGGATCACGGCGTTGACGCGCACGCCGTCTTTCAGCAGCGAGGCGGCCCACTCGCGGGTCAGGGACAGTTGCGCGCCCTTGGCCGCCGTGTAGCCGCTGGTGTCACCCTGGCCGGTCAGGGCGGTTTTGGACGAGATGTTGACGATGGAGCCCTGCGAGGCCTTGAGGTGCGGCACGCAGTAGTGGGCCATCACGTAATAGTGGATGAGGTTTTTGTCCAGCGAGGCCACAAACGCGTCGCGCCCTGCGTCCAGGCCCACGCTGTCGTTGATGCCCGCGTTGTTGACCAGGCCGTCGATGCGCTGGAACTTCGCGATGGTGTGTGCCACGGCGGCACCGCAGGCAGCCTCGTCCTGCAGGTCGAGCCGGATGAACTGGAACTTGGGTTGCAGGGCGCTGAGTTGGGCCGAGAAATCCTCATTCAAGGCGCTTTTGCCCAGGATGACGGGGATTGCGCCTTCCTGCGCCAGCGCCAGCGAAATCGCGCCGCCAATGCCGCTACCGCCACCGGTGACGAGGATGACTTTGTCTGTGAGATGCAAATCCATGGGAGCTTTCAGAAGGAGGGGAGGCCGTAGCAACGGATGGCGTTGCCGGACCAAAAGGCGGTTTGTTCGGAATCCGATAGACGTTTAGCGGCCCAAGTCTGCGCCAACTGGTGTACAGCGGGGTAAGGCGCGGCCAGCTCGCACACCGGCCAGTCGGAGCCGAACAGCAGGCGCGCCGGGCCAAAGGCTTGCAGTGCGGTGTCAAAGCAATCCCACACGGTTTGCTGCACGGCGGTGGGCAAACCGTCGGCAAAAGGCCAGGCCGCTTCGGTCACCAGGCCCGACAGCTTGCACACCACATGGGGCAGGGCGGCCAGCGCTTTCAGCGACTGGGTCCATTGCGGCATTAGTTCAGGGTTTTTGAGGGGCGGCTTGCCCAGGTGGTCCAGCACCAGCCAGTGGGCATCGTGGGCGGTGCAGAAGTCGATCACCAGGGGCATTTGGTGGGCAAACACCAGCACGTCGTAGGTGAGTTGGCGGGTTTGCAGCAGGGCCACGCCGCGGCGGAACAGCGGGTTCTCCACCACCTGCGCCACATCGGGTTCGTCTTGCAGGATGTGGCGAAAGCCGCAGAGTCGGGGGTGCTGCGCCCAGCCGTCGAGCTGGGCTTCCAGGCTGGGGCTGGCCAGGTCGGCCCAGCCCACCACGCCCAGGATGCTGGGGTTTTGCGCCGCCAGGTCGAGCAAGAAGTCGGTCTCGGCCGCTTCGGTGCGGGCCTGCACGGCGATGGTGCCGGTGATGCCGCTGGCCTGCAGGGGGCAGTCGGCAGGCGCGCGGTCTTGCGCCAGCACGGCCATGCCGGGCGTGATCCACGGAAAGGCGGTGGGCTCAAAACGCCAGTAGTGCTGGTGGCTGTCGATCTTTTGCATCACTTTTTGAAGGCGTACTGCACCAGGGTTTCGGGCAGCATTTCGATGGAAAAGCCTGCTGCGGTGGGTGGCATGTAGGCGGCGTTCTGGATGACGCAGGGGTCGATGAAATGCTCGTGCAGGTGGTCTACGTACTCGATGACCCGGCCCTCGCGGGTGCCGGCGATGCTGAGAAAGTCGATCATCGACAGGTGCTGCACGTATTCGCACAGGCCCACGCCGCCTGCGTGCGGGCACACGGGCAGCTTGTATTTGGCGGCCATCAGCATCACGGCCAGGATTTCGTTCACACCGCCCAGGCGGCAGGCGTCGATCTGCACCACGTCAATCGCGCCGCGCATGATGAACTGCTTGAACAGGATGCGGTTTTGGCACATTTCGCCAGTGGCGACCTGCATCGGGGCCACTCTTTCGCGGATCACGCGGTGGCCTTCAATGTCGTCGGGGCTGGTGGGTTCTTCGATGAACCAGGGCTTGGCAAAGGCCAGGTCTTTCAGCCAGTCCACCGCCTGGCCCACGTCCCAGACCTGGTTGGCATCGATCATCAGATGCCGGTCCGGGCCCAGCACTTCGCGGGCGATGCGCAGGCGGCGGATGTCGTCGGCCTTGTCGCGGCCTACCTTGAGCTTGACGTGGTTGAAGCCCGCGTCTACCGCCTCCTGGCACAGGCGGCGCAGCTTCTCGTCGCCATAGCCCAGCCAACCGGCGGAGGTGGTGTAGCAGGGGTAGCCTTCGCGCTGCAAGGTGGCCAGGCGCTCGGCCTTGCCCACGGCGCGCTCGGTGAGCAGGGCCAGGGCTTCATCGGGGGTGATGCAGTCGGTGATGTAGCGAAAGTCGATGCAGCGCACCAGCTCTTCAGGGCTCATTTCGCCTACCAGTTGCCACACCGGTTTGCCCACCGCTTTGGCCCACAGGTCCCACACCGCGTTGACTACCGCGCCCGTGGCCAGGTGGATGGCACCCTTGTCGGGGCCGATCCAGCGCAGTTGGCTGTCGGAGGTGATGTGCCGCCAGAAGCGGCCCATATCGGCGGCGATCCAGTCCAGGTCCAGGCCCACCACCAGGTGCTGCATGGCGTGGATGGCGGCGCAGCAGATGTCGTTGCCGCGGCCAATGGTGAAGGTCAGGCCGTGGCCATTCAGGCCAGGCTGGTCGGTTTCCAGGATGACGTAGGCGGCCGAATAGTCGGGGTCGGGGTTCATCGCATCCGAGCCGTCCAGGTGCTGCGAGGTGGGAAAGCGCAGGTCGATGGCGCGCAGGGATTGGATGACGGGCATGCGGGGGCTCTTGGAGGGTAGGGGAAAAAATAGGGGAGGCTCCCATTGCGGGAGCCCCGGTCAGGTTTTAGTCGTACAGCACCGCGGCGATCTTGGGGTCGTCGATGTTGGACTTGTCGTAGAAGTAGAAGCCGGTGTCGATGATCTTGGGCAGTTTTTCGCCCTTGAGTGCCTTGACCGCGGCTTCAACGGTTTTGTAGCCAATGCCCACCGGGTTCTGGGTGATGGCCCCGGCCATGGCACCGCTGCGCACGGCTTCTTTTTGTTGCTTGCCCGAGTCGTAGCCGATGATGACGATGCTGCGCTTCATCTCTTTGGCACCGTTGAGCACGCCGATGGCCGAGCCTTCATTGGCACCAAAAATGCCTTTGATGTTGGGGTTGGCTTGCAGGATGGACTTGGTGATTTCGGTGGACTTGAGCTGGTCGCCGCCACCGTATTGCACGCTGACAATTTTGATGTTGGGATAGGTCGATTTGATGCGTTCCACAAAGCCATCGCGGCGGTCCACGCCAGTGCGGCTGGTCTGGTCGTGCACCACCAGGGCTACTTCACCGGCTTTGCCAATCAGGCCGGCCATCTTGTCGGCAGCCAGGGCGGCAGCGGCCTTGTTGTCGGTGGTGGCGGTGGTGACGGGGATGTCGCTGTCCACACCCGAGTCAAACGCGACCACCGGGATCTTGGCGGCCTGGGCTTTTTTCAGCAGCGGAATGGCAGCCTGGCTGTCGAGTGCGGCAAAGCCAATGGCGGCGGGCTTCTTGGCCAGGGCCGAAGACAGCATGTCGATCTGCTTGTCCACCATGGCTTCGGTCTCGGGGCCTTCGAAGGTGACCTTGACCTTCAGGTCTTTACCGGCCTGGTCGGCACCTTGTTTCACCGCCTGCCAGAACTGGTGCTGGAAGCCCTTGGACACCAGCGGGATGTAGATTTCATCGGCTGCAAAGCTTTTTGCACCGAATAAAGAGGTCAGGCTGAAACCAACAGCCAGGCAAATCAGTTGTCTTTTAAAAATCATGTTTTGTCTCCAAATATTATAAGTATCTCAATTGCTTGCGTGGTGTGCTCGTGGGTTATTTGCGCCTCCTTAAAATATCAGCGTACACCGCCAAAATAATGATAATACCGGTGATCACGGTTTGCCATTCCTGGGCCACCGACATAATGCGCAGACCGTTGGTCAATACGCTCATGATGAAAGCGCCAATAATCGTGCCCAATATCGTGCCCGCCCCGCCGCTGAGCGAGGTGCCGCCAATCACCACCGCCGCAATCGCATCCAGCTCGTAGCCTTGCCCCAGCGCGGGCTGGGCGGAGTTGAGGCGCGAGGCAATCAGCAAACCGGCAATACCGCAAATGGCACCGTTGAGCGAATAGATCATGATTTTCCAGCGGTCTACATTCACGCCGGATAAACGCACGGCTTCTTCGTTGCTGCCCAGGGCAAAGGTGTAGCTGCCCAAAATGGTTTTATTCAAAATTAGGCTGGACACAATCGCCACTACGAACAGAATCAGCACCGCATTGGGGATGGGCAGGCTGGGGAAAAAATAGCCGATCAGCGACTCTTGCGAGATATACGAAAAATTGGGCGTGTCGTTGAAGTAAATCGGCTTGGTGCCCGAAATCACCAGCGACAAGCCCTTGAGCAGCATCATCATGCCCAGCGTGGCAATGAAGGGCGGGATCTTCAGCTTGGCAATCAAAAAGCCCGACACCCAGCCCGCCAGCGCGCCAAACACAATTGCCGCCGCCACGCCCAGGTACATGGGCAGGCCCCAGTAGGTCATGAACACCCCGGCCATCACCGCGCAAAAGGTCATCAGCGTGCCCACCGACAAATCGATGCCCGAGGTGATGATGACGAAGGTGCAGGCAATCGCCAGCACGCCGTTGACCGCCGTGGCCTGCAGGATGCCGACCAGGTTGTCGGTTTGCAAAAAGTTGGGCGAGGCGGCGCTGAAAAACACCATCAACCCCACCAGGCTGGTAAAGGCCAGCAGCTTTTGCCGGGTGCTTTGGCTGAACAGGGCGGCTTTAAGGCGTTGGGCTGCAGATAAATTGGACATGGGCGGTTTTGGGGTTTTTAGTGGGTAAGCACTTCGCGCTGGGTGGCGAGTTGCATGATTTTTTCTTGCGTGGCCTCGGCCGCCGACAGCTCGCCGGTGATGCGGCCCTCGCACATCACCACGATGCGGTGGCTCATGCGCAGCACCTCGGGCAGCTCGCTGGAGATCATCACAATGGCGCGGCCCTGCTCGGCCAGGGCGTGCAGCAGCTTGTAGATTTCGGCCTTGGCGCCCACGTCGATACCGCGCGTGGGTTCGTCAAAAAACAGCACCTCGCAGTCGCGCAGCAGCCATTTGGCAATCACAATTTTTTGCTGGTTGCCGCCCGACAGCAGCCCGGCGCGCTGGAAGATAGACGGGGTTTTGATGCCCAACTGGCCCACGTATTTCTGCGCCACGGCTTCGATGCTGCTCTGCTGGAGCCAGAAGCCCATGGAGACAAAATTCTTCAGGTTCGCCAGCAAGATGTTGGACTGCACGTCCATGCCGGTGGCCAGGCCGTAGCGCTTGCGGTCTTCGGATAGATAGCCGATGCCGCAGCGCACCGCGTCGCTCGGGGCCTGGATGTCCACCACCTGGCCCTTGACCCGGATCTCGCCCGCGTCGCGTGCATCGGCCCCAAAGATTGCCCGCGCCACCTCGGTACGGCCCGCGCCCATCAGCCCGGCAAAGCCCAGAATCTCGCCCTTGCGCACGTTGAAACTCACGTCCTTGATGCTGCGGCCCCGGTTCAAGCCCTTGACCTCCAGCATTACGGCATCGCTGTCGCCGGTATGCGCATAGGCCACGGGCTGGTGCACCTCCAGCGCGCGGCCCACCATCATGCTGATGATGGTGTCCATGCTCGTGGTGGCAGTGGGCACGGTGCCGATGTATTCGCCGTCGCGCATCACGGTGACGCGGTCTGAAATGACCTTGAGCTCGTCCATCTTGTGCGAGATATAGACGATGCCCACGCCCTGGCTCTTGAGCTGGCGGATGATGCGAAACAGGTCGTCGATCTCGGCGTTGTTCAGCGCGGCGGTGGGCTCGTCCATGATCAGCACGCGTGAGTCGAAGGACAGCGCCTTGGCAATCTCCACCATCTGCTGCTTGGCCACGGTGAGCTCGCCCACCTCGACGCGCGGGTCTAGCTGCAGGTGCAGGCGGTCGAAGATGGCTTGGGTATCCACCACCATCTTTTGCTGGTCCACAAACAGGCCGAAGCGCCCCATGGGCTCGCGCCCGATGAAGATGTTTTGCGCGGCGCTGAGGTGGTTCATCAGGTTCAGCTCCTGGTGGATGATGCCGATGCCCAGTGCCTGCGCCGCCCGGGGCGTGGGGATGTCCACCGGCTTGCCGTCCATCTGGATTTCGCCTGCGTCCTTGGTGTACACGCCGGCCAGCACTTTCATCAGCGTGGATTTGCCCGCGCCGTTTTCCCCCATCAGCGCATGCACCTCGCCGGGGGCCAGTTCAAACTGGCAGTCGTTCAGCGCCTTTACGCCGGGGAACGACTTGCTCAGGTGGGTGATGCTGATGAGTGCTGCCATGTAGGGGTTTGTATTTATATGCAAACAAAGTGTTCATGGATGAACATTGCCGATAATGTTACGGCTGGAGACACATCCGTGCGTTGGTACTTTCCCTTGAAAAATAAGATGCTTGTATGAAAAAAGCCGAATCCCCCCTGGCAGCGCCCGACGACCGCTACCGCGCCCCCGCTCTCGACAAGGGCCTGGACATCCTGGAGCTGCTGGCCAGCCAACCCCAGGGGCTGACCCGCGCCGAAATCGTCAAGGCCATGGACCGCGGGGCCAGCGAGATCTACCGAATGCTGGAGCGGCTGGTGGTGCGCCAGTACGTGATGCGCTCGGTCTCGGGCGACCGCTACGCGCTCAGCCTGAAGCTGTTTGCCCTGGCCCATATGCACCCGCCTTTGAGTCGCCTGGTGTCGCAGGCCCTGCCGCTGATGGACGTGTTTGCCCAGCGGGCCGAGCAGTCTTGCCACATGGGCGTGTACGACCGCGGCAGCGTGCTGATCACCGCCCAGGTCAACGGCCCCAGCGCCTGGGGCATGTCCACCCGGCTGGGCGCACGCGTGGGCCTGCTGGATTCGGCCTCGGGCCACGTGCTGCTGGCCTTCAGCGATGCCGAACGCGCCCAGCGCATGCTGGCCGAGCACACCACCCTGGACGGCGAAGTGCCCATGGACAGCGCCGCCCTGGCCACCGTAGCCGACACCGTGCGCCAGCAAGGCTACTGGCAGGGCGACAGCCTGCAGTCGTTTGGCGTGGTGGATATCTCGTACCCGATTCTGGGCGTGGACGGCAGCGCCCTGGCCGCCCTGACCTGCCCCTATATCCGCCGCATCGACCGCCATGCCGGGCCGAGCGAAGCGGACGCGCGTGCCCACCTGCTGGAGGCGGCGCAAGCGCTGTCGCTGGCGGCGGGGCGCTGAATTCAGATGCTATCTATTCAGTAGCTGCCCGTGCTTATCCCATAAGCGCTAGGGCCGTATTTTTTACCAACTCTGGCGGCGGCGCAGCCGCAGGTGCATGCTGTCGGCTGGGCGCAGGATCACGTTGAGCCGGGGCCGTGCAGGGGGGGCGGCGGGGTCGGGTGCCAGGTGGAAGCGCTGCAGCACCATGGCGGCCACCAGCACCATCTCGGTGGTGGCGAACAGGCTGCCGATGCACACCCGCGGGCCGGTGCCAAACGGCAGGTAGCTGCCGCGCACCTGGGCCGCCTGGCCGGCCTCGGAAAACCGTTCCGGGTCGAAGCGCAGGGGGTCGGCAAACCAGCGGGCGTCGCGGTGCAGCACCCAGGGCGTGATGCGCACCAGCGCCCCTCGGGGCAGCTGCCAGGGGCCGATCTGCACCGGCTCCACCGCGCGGCGGCTGATCAGCGACGCGGCGGGTGGGTACAGGCGCATGGTCTCCTTGAGTGTTTGCGCCAGATAGGGCAGGGCGGGGATGTCGGCGTACTGCGGCGGGCGGGGGCCCAGCACCTGGTCGACCTCGGCCTGGGCGCGCTGGGCGCAGTCGGGGTTGGTGGCCATGGTATGGCCCCACCAGGTGAGCGCGGCGGCGGTGGTTTCGTGCCCGGCCAGAAAGATGGTCATGCACTGGTCGCGTACTTCCTGGTCGGTCAAGGCCCCCTGGTCGCCCTGCTCGTCGCGGGCGGCCAGCAGCATGCCCAGCACATCGTCTTGCGCGGGGCGGCCTGTCTGGGCCTCCTGGCGGCGCTGGCTGATGTGCCTGCGCACCAATGCATCCAGTTGTTGTTTGGCCTCGCGCACCGGCCATTTGTGGGGCATCCAGTCGGGCAGGCTGGCGGGCCAGAACATGGCTTGCATGCCACTCAAACTGATGGTTTGCACGGCGCGCGCGGCGGCCAGGGCCTCGGCCCGCCCATCCGGCCCCACCGCCTGGCCGTACAGGGTGCGCAGCACCACGTCCATGGTCAGCTGGGTCATCAGCGGCTCGAAGTCCAGGGTTTGCGCTGGTACGGCGGGCAGGGCATCCAGCGCTTCGCCTGCGGCGGCCACCATCCAGCTTGCGTAGGCCGCCATGCGTTTGGGGCCAAAGCCGGGCTGCAGCATGCGGCGCTGGCGCTGCCAGACTTCGCCCTCGGTCACCAGCACGCTCTGGCCGTGCACTTCGGCAAACACCGACGTGCCGCGCTCCCAGCGGATGAAGCTGCGGGCCTTGTCCACCAGTAGCTCGCGCACCCATTCTGGGTGGAAGAAGTCGAAGGTGCGTTCGGGCCCGATGCGCGCATACACCGCATCGCCGTGCTCCGCGTGCAGTCGCTCGGCCGTGCTCAGGTAGTCGCGCTGCATCTCGCGCAGCAGGGGCAGGCCCCAGAAGCGGCTGCTGGGGCCGGGAGGAAATGAGGGCGGTAAGGAGTCGGTTAACGTGGTTTGCATGCCTCCAGTGTCGGGCCACAAACTACCCGCCGTATTGAACGATTGCGACACCCTGGGCTGGCTACACTGCGGCCATGCCGTCTCTGCCCACCCTGCGATCTACCGCCAGCCTGGTGGCCCCTAGCTGGGGCCTGGCGGCGTGCGTTCGGGCCACGCTGTTTCGCAGCACCTTGGGCGTGGATTTGTCGCCGTCCGAGCGTTTGAACCACTTTCCGTCGTCGCCCTTGTGCTGTCTGTCGTGGATGGTGCAGGGCGAGACCGAAATGCTGGCGCGGGGCGATGAGGTGTTTGCGCCGCCGCAGCGTGTGCACCGGATGGCGTTTTTCGGCCCGCATACCGTTCCCACCGTGACCCGCCAGCCGGGGCCGGCGCGCGGGTTGATGCTGATGCTGTTGCCCGATGCACTGCATGCCATGGCGGGCATCGATATCAACGCCCATGTCAACCGCCACCGCCCCATGCACCAGGTGCTGGATGCCGACTGGTGCCGCATGGCCCAGGCGGTATTGGACGCGCCCGACGACCCGGCCCGGCTGCGGCTGATCGAGGATTTTCTGTTGCCGCGCTGGCAGGCGGCGCGGCGCGAGGGGACGGTGCCCGTGCGCCGTGCCGACGATTGGGTGCAGGCGCTGGGGGTACGGGCCCTGGCATCGGGCATGGGCCAGAGCCTGCGCCAGGCCGAGCGCCGCATCCGGGCCTGGACCGGCCAGTCGTTGCGCTGCCTGCGGGGCCGGGCACGGGCCGAGTCGGCGTTTTTCCAGGCGCGCGAGGCGATGGACCTGGGCCTGCCCAACTGGGCCGACATCGCTGCCGAATCGGGCTACGCCGACCAGTCGCATTTTTGCCGCGAGTCCCGCCGCGTCACCGGCGTGAGCCCGAACGAGCTGAGGCGGCGCATGGGCCAGGACGAGAGTTACTGGGTGTACCGGGTCTGGGCCTAGCCCGTCTGTCTATTTGGGCACGGTGAACGCCAGCGGCCCGCCTTCGCACATGCCGTCGGACAGCACCAGCACCTCATAGCTGGTGGGCGTTTCTTTCAGCATGGTGAGGGCCTCGGGCTTGATTTCTTTGTCGCAGTCGCTCAGCTTGACCTTGCCCAGGTCTAGCGATGCCAGCACCTTGGGTGTGACCGGAGCGGCGCTGGGTTGGCCGTCCCACCAGACGACGCTCCAGCCTACGGTTTGGTGGGCTTCTACATCGTTAGGCCCAGCCAGCAACAGAAAGCCTTTGTCCACCGCTTGCATGTCGCGGATGCCACGGCCTGTGCCCAGCACCAGCGGGGTGACGGTGGGCTTGACGGCACCTGCGGGCGTGAACAGGGCTTCGGCATCCACGGCGATGACGGCGCCCATGCTGCGCAGGCCGAAGTACAAGCGCCCGTCGCGCACGGCTACGCCTTCGATGTTGATACCGGCACCCTCGCCCAGTGCGGCGTTTTCCTGGGCAAAGGCTTTCAGTTCGGGCTGGGCCTGCATCACCGTCCATAAGCGACCGGTATCGGCGTAGCCCGCCAGGGCACCGTCGGGGCTGCGCAATGCGCGGCCTGTGGCTGGGTCGCGCTGGAAGCGGATGACGTGGCGGCTGTGGGGGTTGCTCTCGCCGGTTTTGCGCTTGGCCGAGTGCGAGCCGGTGACATAAAAGTAACGGCCATCGGTGGCGGCACCCTCGGCATCGAGTTCGCCGGTGTCGTCGCGCAGGACCAGCGGGGCAGGTTCTGCGACCATGGCCGCGTCTTGCAACGTGGCCCAGCGGGCGTGCACGCCTTCGTCAAACGCCAGCAGGCACACGCGCTGCTGGCTGGCGTTGAGGCTGCAGGCGATGCCGCTGAGCGATTGGCGGGTTTTCAGCGCCTTCTTTTTGCCCTGGTCGAAGTCGAACCCGGCCTGCACCGGCCACACGCCGCCGTGCGGCTGGATGCTGGGTGGCGCAGCCTGGGCCTGTGCGCTGGCCACGGCCAGTAGCAGACCGGCGGCGGTTTGGGAGAGCGGTGCGGACGGCAGCATGGTGGGGCTCCAAAATTGGATTGCTATAAAAAAAGGAGCTGCTTGCGCCCATTGAATAAGCGCTAGAGGCATGTTTGACCTATAAATCCTTCAAGGCGTTGCGGGTCAATTGCTCCAGCAGGTCTTTGCGGTATTTGCGCCAGGCTTCATCCGACAGAAAGCGTGGCGGCGCAGTGGTGGCGGGGATCTCGGCACTGCGGCGCGGGCACAGCCAGCCCATGGCGGGGCGCTCGCCCAGCATTTCTTCCATGGTGATGGCCTCCAGCACTGCGGCGGACTTTTCGCTCAGGGGCATGCGGGCGGCTTTTTGGGCCAGCGGCTGCAGCCCCGCCAATGCAGCGTACCAGTTTTGCAGGTGCTCGGCCTTGCTGCGGTCGGTGCAGCGCATGCCGTCCAGGGTCAGCGCCAGCTTGGCGTGGAAGTAGAAGACGGTGGCTTCGTCGTCGTAGTTGTTGGTGCCGCTGCGCATCCGGGCCAGGTCCATGGCGTAGGCAAACGAGTAGCGCGCGTCGGCGTTTTCCGACAGCACGCGCCAACGCAGCCAACTGGCATTGATGAGCAGGTCGGCGTTGGTCAGCACGCCGGTGCTTTGGTCCAGCGGGGCCTTACCCACCTGCGGGTCGGTTTGCGCGTCCAAAGCATTCCAGGCTGCAGCTACCGTGGCGGTGGGCGGCTCGGCCCGCAGGGTCCGCGCGCGCAGGGCTGCCTCGCGCCAGCGGGGGATGCCTTCGGTGGCCTTGATGCGCTGGATGTCTTCAAAGCTGGTGGCTTGGGCCGTACCCAGGCAGGCCCCAAACAGGGCGGCGGCGAGCCACTTGAGGGGCCTCATGCGGCGGCGTGCAGGGGCAGCGAGGCGCTGGCCCACTGGTGCACGGCGGCAATGTCGTCGGGCGAGGTACGGCAGCAGCCACCAATCAGCCGGGCCCCGCGCGCGTGCCAGCCCCGTGCCTGGTCGGCAAAGTGCGAGGCGCTGGGGTTGCCGTGCCATTGCTTGTGGGTGGCGTCATACTGCTCGCCCGAGTTGGGGTAGACCAGCAGCGGCTTGGTGGTGCGCGCGTGCATCTGGTCCACCAGCGAGGCAATGTATTCGGGCGCGGTGCAGTTCACGCCCACGGCCACCACCTGGGCGTATCCGTCCAGCGCGGCCACGCAGTCGCCCAGCAGCTCGCCTTCGCTGGTGTGCAGGCCGTCCTTGCACGAGAAGCTGATCCACGCCGCCGCACTGGGAAACTCGGGCAGCAGGCGGGCAATGGCGCGGGCCTCGGCCAGGCAGGGGATGGTCTCGCAGGCCAGCAGGTCGGCCCCGGAGTCCACCAGCACGGCCAGGCGGGGGCGGTGGAAGTCCATCAGGGCTTCTTCGCCCAGGCCGTAGTGGCCGCGGTATTCCGAGCCGTTGGCCAGCATCGCGCCATACGGGCCTACCGACGCGGCCACCAGCGGCTGGATGCGGCCCACGCGGTGGGCGGGCTCGGCCCAGAAGGTGTCGCGGGCTTCCACGGCCAGCCGCACGGCGTTGCGCATCAGCTGGGCGGCGGTGGTGGCATCGAAGCCGCGCTTGGCAAAGCCCTCGAAGGTGGCCTGGTAGCTGGCGGTGGTGGCCACGTCGGCCCCGGCCTGGAAGTAGTCCAGGTGCACCTGGTAGATCAGCGCGGGCTGCTCGATCAGCAGCTTGGCCGACCACAGCGGGTCGTTCAGGTCGGCACCCCGGCGCTCCAGCTCGGTGGCCAGTGCGCCGTCCAGAATCACCAGCGGGCGCTGGGCGAAGAAAGCGGTGAGGGGGGAGGAGAGCGGCATCGTGAAAGGGAGGGTGGGCAAGCGTTCGGCAATTATGCAGGCGGGTCCGGGTCTACCCCGCCCACGGTGCCACTGTGCTGCGGATCAGCGCCAGCGTGGCCTGCAGGGTCAGGGTGCTGGGGCGTAGCGAGCTGGTGGCCAGGGCGACTTTGGTGCGCAGGGCGGGTTGGTGGATGGCGCGGGTGGTAAAGGCCGAGGGGCGGATCGAGCTGGCCACGGCGTGCGGAGGCAGCAGGGCGCAGCCTGCGCCGTCGGCCACCAGGTCCAGGATGGCGGCCACGCCGTCGATCTCCAGCGCCACCAGCGGTCGGCAACCGATCTTGGCCATTTCGGCCTCGACATGCATGCGGATGGCGTTGGGGCGGCTGGGAATGACCAGCGGCAACTGGGCGATGGCTTTGAGCGTGATAGGCGCAGGCGGCGGGTCCTCCAGCAGGCCGGGCGGGCGGGCCTGCACCAGCAGCAGCTCTTCTTCCATCAGCGGGCTGATGTCGGTGTCTGCCGTGCTTTGGGCGTTGTAGAGCACGGCAATGTCGAGTCGGCCGCTGACCAGCGACTGCTGCAAATCCACCGACAGACCTTCGCGGATGGACAAAGATGCGTCTGGCATTTGCTGGCGAAAGGCGCGCGTCAGCGGCACGGTGAGCACCCGCGCCAGGCTGCTGGGCAGGCCAATCGCCACCCGGCCCGCCAGTCCGCCGCGCACCCGGCCCAGCTCTTCGCGGGCGCGGGCCACCTGGTGCAGGATGCCCCGGCCATGCTCCAGCAGCAACTTGCCCGCCTCGGTGGGTGTGGCACCCCGGCCATTGCGTACCAGCAGGTTTTGCCGCAGCTCCACCTCCAACAGGCGCACCTGGCGACTCAGGGCGGGCTGGGCCATGTCCAGTGCTGTGGCGGCCCGGGTAAAGCTACCCAGCTCGGCCACCCGCACGAAGTATTCGATTTGCTTGAGGTCCATCTCAGTAGTTACCCTAGTTTTGCTATATCGTTGGCTGTATTATGCCGAATTGCTATAGCTGATAGTAGGGGTGCAGCCTTGGTTTTGGGTGCTGCCGTGGCCACAATGGCAGCCATGACAA
This sequence comes from uncultured Albidiferax sp., assembly GCA_963513125.1. Taxonomy (GTDB): domain Bacteria; phylum Pseudomonadota; class Gammaproteobacteria; order Burkholderiales; family Burkholderiaceae_C; genus Rhodoferax_B. Next base: position 193,710 of record CAUPPH010000004.1, on the reverse strand, counting down.
CCCCAATCACCGGTATTTCTTCGATGGCCACCCGCCTGCTGCTGGCAGAGCTGCTGGCTGGTTTTACGCAGCGTACGGGTGTGCGCGTAGCCATGGAGTCTGTAGGCGGTGTGGATGCCGCCAAGCGGGTGCAGGCGGGCGAGGCGTTTGACGTGGTGGTGCTGGCGTCGGATGCCATCGCCAAGCTGGAGGCTGCAGGCCATTTGGTCGCGGGCTCCAGGGTGGACCTGGTGCGCTCGGGCGTGGCGGTGGCGGTGCGCGCCGGTGCCCAGCAGCCCGATATTTCCAGCGAAGAGGCCGTGCGCGCCGCTGTGCTGGCCGCCCGCAGCATCAGCTACTCCACCGGCCCCAGCGGCGTGGCGCTGGCCAAGCTGTTCGATCGCTGGGGCATTGCCGCCGACATCCAGAGCCGCATTGTCCAGGCCCCGCCCGGTGTGCCCGTGGGTGCGCTGGTGGCGCGCGGCGAGGTGGAGCTGGGTTTTCAGCAACTGAGCGAATTGCTGCCGTTGGACGGCATCACCATCCTGGGGCCGTTGCCACCGGCTATCCAGGTGACCACGATTTTCTCGGCCGGGATCACCACCGCCAGCACCCAGCTTGACGCCGTGCGTGCCTTGCTGGAATACATGAATTCCGCGCAGGCGCTAGAGGCCAAACGCCATCAGGGTATGGACCCTGTTTAAGACGATTTCCGCAGATTAAATTACGCCCCAGAAAATTACACCCAGGAGACGCAACACCATGACCCAACCCCTGATCATCGACTGCCACGGCCACTACACCACGGCCCCCAAATCGCTGGAAAACTGGCGCAACCAGCAGATCGCCGGTATCAAAGACCCGGCCATGATGCCCAAAGTGTCCGACCTGAAGATCAGCGACGACGAGCTGATCGAAACCATCGAATCCAACCAGCTGCGCCTGATGAAAGAGCGTGGCAGCGACCTGACCATCTTCAGCCCGCGCGCCAGTTTCATGGCCCACCACATCGGCGACTTCAATGTGTCCAGCACCTGGGCGGCCATCTGCAACGAGCTGTGCTACCGCGTGGCGCAGCTGTTTCCGCAGCATTTCATCGGCGCGGCCATGCTGCCGCAAAGCCCGGGCGTAGACCCGGCCACCTGCATCCCCGAGCTGGAGAAGTGCGTCAAGGAATACGGCAACGTCGGCATCAACCTGAATCCGGATCCGAGCGGCGGCCACTGGAATTCGCCCCCTTTAAGCGACAAGGCCTGGTACCCCATCTACGAGAAGATGGTGGAGTACGACATCCCCGCCATGATCCACGTGAGCACCAGCTGCAATAGCTGCTTCCACACCACCGGCGCGCACTACCTGAACGCCGACACCACCGCCTTCATGCAGTGCCTGACCAGCGACCTGTTCAAGGAATTCCCCACGCTGCGCTTTTTGATCCCGCACGGCGGCGGCGCTGTGCCTTACCACTGGGGCCGGTTCCGCGGTCTGGCGCAAGAGCTGAAAAAACCGCTGCTCTCCGAGCACCTGATGAACAACATCTACTTCGACACCTGCGTGTACCACCAGCCCGGTATTGATCTGCTCAACACCGTGATCCCGGTGAAGAACGTGCTGTTTGCCAGCGAAATGATCGGCGCGGTGCGCGGCATCGACCCCGAAACCGGTAACTACTACGACGACACCAAGCGCTACATCGAGGCCAGCAAGATTTTGAGCGACGCCGACCGCGCCCAGATCTACGAGGGCAACGCCCGCCGCGTCTTCCCACGCCTCGATGCCGCATTGAAGGCCCAAGGCCGCTAAACCATTCAGGAGATCCATATGAGCATGAACAACCTTGGCATCGTCCACCGCAACATTACCCGCGCCGACCCGGCCGCCGTAGAGCGCCTGTCCAAACTCGGCGTGGCCACCATCCACGAGGCCATGGGCCGCGTGGGCCTGATGAAGCCCTACATGCGCCCGGTCTACCAAGGCGCGCGCATCTGCGGCACCGCAGTGACCGTGCTGCTGCAACCCGGCGATAACTGGATGATGCACGTGGCCGCAGAGCAGTTGCAGCCCGGTGACGTGGCTGTGGCCGCCTGCACCACCGAGAACGAGGATGGCTTCTTTGGCGACCTGCTGGCCACCAGCTTCCAGGCCCGCGGTGCCAAGGGCCTGATCATCGACGGCGGCGTGCGCGACGTGGACGAGCTGCAAAAAATGGGCTTCCCGGTGTTCAGCAAAGCCATCCACGCCAAGGGCACGATCAAGGCCACGTTGGGTTCGGTGAACGTGCAGGTGATCTGCGCCGGTGCCATCGTCAACCCCGGTGACGTGGTGATTGCCGACGTGGACGGCATCGTGGTGGTGCCCGCCGCCATCGCCATGCAAGTGGCCGAAACGGCCGAGCACCGTGAAAGCTTTGAAGGCGAAAAACGCGCCAAGCTGGCCGCCGGTGTGCTGGGCCTGGACATGTACAAGATGCGCGAGCCGCTGGAAAAAGCCGGTCTGCGCTACATCGACTGAATTTAAGAAAAATCGACATCCAGCGGAGATGCTACCAGCGTAAGTAGCTATTGTTTTGATAGTAATTTAAACCCCAGGAGACAACACCATGCAAATCACCCTACGCCGCTTCGGCCTCACCCTTGGAATGGCCGCCCTGGCCGCTGCCGTGCCCCACCTGGCCATGGCGCAAGAATGGCCCACCAAAACCGTGCGCATCGTCAACCCCTACCCGGTGGGCGGCGCACCCGACGCGATTGCCCGCGTGCTGTCCGAAAAGCTGTCCAAAAAATGGGGCCAGCCGGTGGTGATCGAAAACAAGCCCGGCGGCAACGGCTTTATCGCCATCGATGCCTTCAAGCGCGGTGCCAAGGATGGCCACGACCTGCTGCAACTCGACAGCGTGCATTTGGCTGCCTACCCGTTCATGTTCAAGAAGCTGCCCTACGACGTGAATGTTGATTTCGAGCCCATCGCGCCGATGTTCCAGTCCTTCTTGTTCTACGTGGTGCCCACCAACAGCAAGTACAAAAAGATGACGGACATCATTGCCGATGCCAAGGCCAACCCCGGCAAGATCAACTACGGTTCGTGGTCCATCGGCAACCCGGTGCACCTGGGCGTGGAAGAGCTGGAACAACTCACCGGCACCAAGTTTGAGCACGTGCTGTACAAGGAAACCACCCAGCTCTACACCTCGGTGGCTACCGGCGAACTGGGCTTCTCCATCGGCTCTGCCGGTACTGCGGGCGGCATGTACCGGGCGGGCAAGCTGCGCTTTCTGGCCGTGGCCGGTCCCAAGCGCATGGAAGCCTACCCCGACGTGCCCACGGTGGCCGAGTCGGGCGGTCCGGCTGCGCCGTACGAGGTGAGTGGCTGGAACACCATCGTCGGCCCCAAGGGCCTGGCGCCCGCCGTGCAGGACAAAATCCGCAAGGACATTGCCGAAGTGATGGCCCTGCCCGAAGTGAAAGAAAAGTTCTTGAACTTTGGCTATGTACCCTTGAATCTGGACAAGCAGCAGTTTGCGGCCTTCGTCCAGTCGGAAACCAAGCGCCACGCCAACATCATCAAAAAAGCCAAGATCGAACTCGAATAAGGCCTGCGCTTCAATTTGTGCCTTTTTTAGGCATGAAATTGGCTGCTACCGCATATTAAATAAGCGGTAGCAGCTATCAAATTATTACTTTAATTTGATAGCGATATAACAACCCACCGGAGACATTTCCATGCAGTCCATCTCTCGCCTCAGCAGCCTCGTTGGCACCTTGTCTCTGGCCATGGCCGCAGGCCTGGCCGCTGGTCTTGCCGTATTACCCAGTCTGTCGCAGGCCCAGGCCGTGAACTTTCCCACCAAGCCGGTGCGCATCATCACGCCGTTCCCGGTGGGTGGTGGCCCGGACGGCGTGGCCCGCCTGGTGGCCGATAAATTGTCCCGCGCCTGGGGCCAGCCAGTGGTGGTGGAAAACCGGCCCGGCGGCAATGGATTCATCGCCATCGACGCGTTCAAGCGCAGCCCCAAAGACGGGCACGACCTGATCCAGCTCGACTTTGTGCACGTCACCGCCTACCAAAGCCTGTTCAAAAAGCTGCCCTACGACGCAGAGAAGGATTTCGAGCCGCTGTCGTCGCTGTTCAAGGCCTATTTCTTCATGGCCGTAGCCACCGACAGTCCGTACAAAAAAGTCGGCGACCTGGTGGCCGATGCCAAGGCCCGGCCCGGCAAGCTGAACTACGGCTCCTGGGCCATCGGCACACCGGTGCACCTGGGCAGCGAACTGTTCGACACCATGGCTGGCACGCAGATGCAAAACGTCATCTACAAGGAAACCACCCAGCTCTACACCGCCGTGGCCACCAACGAGCTGTCGTATGCCTTGGGCACCAGCGCCACCGCAGGCCCCTTGCTGCGCGCGGGCAAGCTGCGCTTTTTGGCCGTGGCCGCCCCCAAGCGCCAGCCCGGTTTTCCCGATGTACCCACGGTGGCAGAAGCCGGTGGCCCAGCCAATTTCGAGGTCAGTGGCTGGAACCTGATTGCGGCCCCCAAAGGCTTGCCGCCTGCCGTGGCCGACAAGATCAAGAACGACATCGATAAGGCCCTGGCCGAGCCGGACGTGCGCGAGAAGTACCTGTCGTTCGGCTACGAGCCCTTTGTGCAGACCCGCGAACAACTGGCCAGCTACATCCAGTCGGAAACCAAGCGCTATGCCGAGATCATCAAAAAAGCCAATGTATCGCTAGATTAACTTTCATGGACTCGGATGCAGAGCACCCCGAGCCATGAAAGTTGTTTCACATTAACGAGAGGAGCACCGTATGGAATTCACCAAAACCCCGGGCTGGATGGACTGGTACACCGGTCCCGCCAAGCCCCGCTTCCAACTGCCCGCAGGCGCGGTGGACGCGCATTGCCACGTGTTTGGCCCCGGCGCGGAATTTCCGTTTGCCCCCGAGCGCAAGTACACCCCCTGCGATGCGTCCAAGGCCCAGTTGTTCGCCCTGCGCGACCACCTCGGTTTTGCCAAGAACGTGGTGGTGCAGGCCACCTGCCACGGCTCGGACAACACCGCCATGGTCGATGCGCTGAAGGCCTCCAACGGCAAGGCGCGCGGCGTGGCCACCGTCAAGCGCAGCGTCAGCGATGCCGAAATCCAGGCCATGCACGATGCCGGTGTGCGTGGCGTGCGCTTCAACTTCGTCAAGCGGCTGGTGGACTTCACCCCCAAGGACGAGCTGCTGGAAATCGCCACCCGCATCCACCAATGGGGCTGGCATGTGGTGATTTACTTTGAAGCGGTTGATTTGCCCGAGCTGTGGGACTTCTTCACCGCGCTGCCCACCACCGTGGTGGTGGACCACATGGGCCGCCCCGACGTGGCGCTGCCGGTCGACGGCCCGCAGTTCGCGTTGTTCGAGAAATTCATGCGCGAGCACAGCAATGTGTGGAGCAAGGTGACCTGCCCCGAGCGCCTGAGCGTGACTGGCCCCAAGGCCCTGCACGGCGAGCAAAATGCCTACCTGGACGTGATCCCATTTGCCAAGCGCATCGTCGAGCAGTTCCCCGACCGCGTGCTCTGGGGCACCGACTGGCCGCACCCCAACCTGAAAGACCACATGCCCGACGACGGCCTGCTGGTGGACTTCATCCCGCACATCGCCCCCACCGCAGAGCTGCAAAAGAAATTGCTCGTGGACAACCCCAACCGCCTTTACTGGCCCGAGGAGCAGTAATGTCTCTAGAGAAACCGTACCTGGACGTGCCCGGCACCACCATCTTCGATGCCGAGCAAAGCCGCATGGGCTACCACCTGAACCAGTTCTGCATGTCGCTGATGAAGGCCGAGAACCGCGAAAAGTTCAAGGCCGACCAGCGCGCCTACCTGGACACCTGGCCCATGACCGAAGGCCAGAAGCAGGCCGTGCTCGACATGGACCTGAACCGCTGCATCGCCCAGGGCGGCAACATCTACTTTTTGGCCAAGATCGGTGCCACCCACGGCATGAGCTTCCAGCAAATGGCCGGCAGCATGACCGGCATGACCGAAGAGGAATACCGCAACATGATGGTTTCCGGTGGCCGTTCGGTAGAAGGTAACCGGGTGCTGGGCGAGGGCGGCGATGCCCAGCCCCACCGACAGCCGCAAGGCTCAGCAGCAAATCAAGGAAAAGGAGCCCACTAGCATGGCCAAAATCACCGCCAGCGTTTACACCTCGCACGTCCCCGCCATCGGCGCGGCGATTGACCTGGGCAAGACCACCGAACCGTATTGGCAGCCGCTGTTTGCGGGCTACGACTATTCCAAGCAGTGGCTCAAGGACAACAAGCCCGACGTGATCTTCCTGGTCTTCAATGACCACGCCACCGCGTTCAGCCTGGACATGATTCCCACCTTTGCCATCGGCACCGCGGCCGAGTACCAGCCCGCCGACGAAGGCTGGGGCCCGCGCCCGGTGCCCAAGGTCTTCGGCCACCCCGAGCTGGCCGCGCACATCGCCCAGTCGGTGATCCAGCAGGACTTTGACTTGACCATCGTCAACAAGATGGATGTGGACCACGGCCTGACCGTGCCGCTCTCGCTGATGTGCGGCCAGCCCGAAGCCTGGCCCTGCCCGGTGATCCCGTTTGCCGTCAATGTGGTGCAGTACCCTGTGCCCTCGGGCCGCCGCTGCTTCGAGCTGGGCAAGGCCATCCGCAAAGCCATTGAGTCGTTCGACCAGCCCTTGAACGTGCAAATCTGGGGCACCGGCGGCATGAGCCACCAGCTCCAGGGCGCGCGTGCGGGCCTGATCAACAAGGACTGGGACAACGCCTTCCTCGACCGCCTGATCGCCGACCCCGACGGCCTGGCCAGCGTGCCCCACATCGACTACGTGCGCGAAGCCGGTTCCGAAGGCATCGAATTGGTGATGTGGCTGATCGCCCGGGGTGCCATGGCCGATGTGGCCGGTGGCGCTGCGCCCACGCTCAAGCACCGCTTCTTCCACGTACCCGCATCCAATACGGCTGTGGGCCACCTCATCATGGAAAACAACTGATATGACCAAAACCATCAAAGTCGCCCTGGCAGGCGCTGGCGCTTTCGGCACCAAACACCTGGACGCGATTGCGCTGATCGACGGCGTGGAAGCCGTGTCGGTGGTTGGCCGCGACATGGATAAAACCCGCGAAGTGGCCGCCAAGTACGGCATTGGCCACGTCACCGACAACCTGGCCGACAGCCTGGCGCTGCCCGAGGTGGACGCGGTCATCCTGTGTACGCCCACCCAGATGCACGCATCGCAAACCCTGCAATGCTTGCAGGCTGGCAAGCACGTGCAGGTCGAAATCCCCCTGGCCGACACCCTGGCCGGGGCCGAGCAGGTCGCCGCGCTGGCCGCCACGTCGGGCCTGGTGGCCATGGTGGGCCACACCCGCCGCTTCAACCCCAGCCACCAGTATGTGCACCAGCAAATTGAAGCGGGCCAGTTCAACATCCAGCAAATGGATGTGCAAACCTACTTCTTCCGCCGCACCAATATGAATGCACTGGGCGAAGCCCGCAGCTGGACCGACCACCTGCTGTGGCACCACGCGGCCCACACCGTGGACCTGTTCGCCTACCAGTGCGGCAGCCCCATCGTGCAGGCCCATGCGGTGCAAGGCCCGATCCACCCGGCCCTGGGCATTGCGATGGACATGAGCATCCAGCTCAAGGCCGCCAACGGTGCAATCTGCACGCTGAGCCTGAGCTTCAACAACGACGGCCCGCTGGGCACCTTCTTCCGCTACATCGGCGACACGGCCACCTACCTGGCACGCTACGACGACCTGTTTACGGCCAAGGACGAGAAAATCGACGTGAGCAAGGTGGCGGTGTCGATGAACGGCATCGAGCTGCAAGACCGCGAGTTCTTCGCCGCCATCCGCGAGGGCCGCGAACCCAACAGCAGCGTCGCCAAAGTGCTGCCTTGCTACCGCGTGCTGCACCAGCTGGAGCAGCAACTGAACGCGGCGGGCTGATCACCCCAGCGTAAAAGCCCCGCCCTTGGCCAGCGCCCGTTGGTAGGCCGGCCGGGCGTGGATGCGCGCCAGGTAGGCCATCAGCCGGGGGCGGCTGGCATCGAGTCCGCCACGGGCGGCGGCGGCTTCCAGGGGGAAGCTCATCTGGATGTCGGCACCGCTAAATTCCTCGCCCGCAAACCACAGGCTTTTGCCCAGCTCGGCTTCCATGAAATCCAGGTGGGTGGTGATTTGCGGCAGGATGAAGCTGCTTTTCACCTTGGCGCTGATGGCTTTGGCGATGGGTTTGACGAAGAAGGGCATGGGCGTGGATTCGATCTTGTCGAACACCAGCTTGAGCAGCAGTGGTGGCATGGCCGAGCCTTCGGCGTAGTGCAACCAGTAGCGGTACCGCAGCCGCTCGGGCGTGCCCAGGGCAGGTGCGAGGGCAGGGTGTGTGGGGCCCTGGCCGTAGAGCTCGATCAGCGTCTCGATGATGGCCCCCGATTCGGCCAGCACCAGCGCGCCATCCGTCACCACCGGTGATTTGCCCAAGGGGTGTACCTTGCGCAGGCTGGCCGGTGCGAGCATGGTTTTTGCATCACGCTGGTACTTCTCTAGCTGATAAGGCAGTGCCAGTTCTTCCAGCAGCCACAGCACGCGCTGCGAGCGGGAATTGTTCAGGTGGTGGACAGTGAGCATGGTAAATGGATATTTGCTATCAAAAATGGAGCTGCTCGCGCAGGCGATATAAGCACGGAGTGCTTAAAAGATGCTGGAGATGACCCCGTGACTTTACGTGGGCCTTGCAATTCGCTGGCAAGCCATCACAGAACCGTCGTCAGCAGGTTTTATCATTTAACTTAGCTGGGCTAAGCATTTGCGTTTATAAACCCGGTGCCCACCTCGCCCATTAACGTTTGCTTACCTCCTTGAACACCTCTTCGACAGCCCAGGATTCCGCCGCCATGGTCATGGACGTAGTGCCTGCCGTGATGGATGCGATCCGCACGTCGATGCGCCACGGTGCCGATGGCAGCTTGTCGGTGCCCCAGTTCCGCTGCCTGAACTTCATCTCGGGCAAGCCTGGCTGTGCGATTGGCGACATCGCCGTGTTTCTGGGCGTGACCATGCCCACCGCTTCGGCCATGGCCGACCGGCTGGTGCAGGCCGCTCTGGTGCAGCCACAAACCGCCAGCGGCGACCGCCGCCGTTCCCGGCTGGAAGTCACACCCGCCGGGCTGGCGCAACTGGCGCTGATACAAGACCGGGCGCAAGGTGAACTTAAAGCGGTTCTGGCGGTCTGCACACCGTTGGAGCAACAGACATTGCAAGCCGGACTGGCCGTACTCTGGCGTATTTTTAGACCTTCCACAGAAACCACTCTCGCACCATGAAGACTGCCTCCCTCGTTTTGAATACCGTCTGCGGCCTGGTGGCCCTGGGCTTGTGGGGTTGCTCCGGCAAGTCCGACGTGGCTGTGCCCGCCGCGGGTGCCTCGGCGGCCTCGGCCCCGGCCGGCGCCGCGTCGGGTGCGGGTGCGCCGGTCAACGTGACCACCGCCAAGGCCCAGCAGCGCGACCTGCCCGTGGTGCTCAAAGCCACCGGCACCGTGACCGCGCTGACCAGCGTGGACGTGAAGGCCCAGGTGACCAGCATGGTGGCCAAGGTGCACATCGAAGAAGGCCAGTTCGTCAAAGCCGGGCAGTTGATGTTCACTTTGGATGCGCGCACCGACGAAGCCAACGTGGCCAAGGCCCGTGCCCAGTTGGCCAAAGACACGGCGGCACTGGCCGATGCCAAGCGCCAACTGGCCCGCAGCAAGGACCTGCTGGCGCAAAGCTTTATTTCGCAAGGCGCGCTGGACACCGCGCAGGCCGGGGTCGATGGCCTGACCGCCACGCTGGCCGCCGACCAGGCGGCCATCGATGCCGCCAAGGTGGCCTTGTCGTACAGCCGCATCGTTGCGCCCAACGCCGGGCGCGCAGGGCTGGTGCCGGTGTCGGCAGGCAGCGCGGTGCAGGCCAATGCGACCACGCTGGTCACCATCACCCAGCTCGACCCGATGGGCGTGGCCTTCAGCCTGCCCCAGCGCAACCTGGGGGACGCGCTGGCCGCGCTCAAGGGCGGTGGCGCGCCGGTCACGGCCACGTTGGCCGACAACGGCGGCGTGTTTAAGGGGCGGCTGCAGTTTGTGGACAACCTGGTAGATGCCAGCTCGGGTTCGCTCAAGGCCAAGGCGGTGTTTGACAACCCGGATGGCAAACTCTGGCCGGGTGCCTTTGTCGAGGTATCGCAAACCGTCAGCACCCTTAAAGACGCGGTGGTGGTGCCGCAGGCGGCGCTGATCCAGGGCGCACGCGGTACCGTGGTCTACACCGTGGAAGATGGCAAGGCCGTGTCCAAACCGGTGCAGCAGGTCTACGCCCAGGGGCTGGATGCGGCTGTAACCGGTATCCAGGCGGGCGACGTGGTGGTGCTGGACGGCAAGCAGAACCTGCGCCCCGGTGCCCGCGTGGTGGAGCGGGCCGCTGGCCCGCAAAAATCGGCCAGCGCCCCTGGCAGCGCAGCCTCGAAGTCGGCCGCACCATGAACTTTTCTGAACTTTTTATCCGCCGTCCGGTGATGACGGTGCTGCTGAACCTGGCCATTGTGCTGGCCGGGGTGATTGGTTTCCGTAGCATTCCGGTGGCGGCGCTGCCCAGCTACGACACGCCGGTGATCAACGTCTCGGCCAGCCTGGCCGGGGCCAGCCCCGAAACCATGGCCACCTCGGTGGCGCTGCCGCTGGAGAAGCAGTTCCAGACCGTGCCGGGGCTGAAAACCATCAGTTCCACCAGCACCCTGGGCAGCACCTCGCTGACGCTGGAATTCGACGAGGGCCGCAACATCGACGCAGCCGCGGTGGACGTGCAGGCCGCGCTGCTGCGGGCCCAGCGCGCGCTGCCCGACGACATGAGCAACCCGCCTTCGTACCGCAAGGTGAACCCGGCCGACGCGCCGATCCTGCTGGTGGCCATGACCTCGCCCTCGCTGGCCCCGGCCGACCTGCAAGACTTTGCCGAGCACCTGATCTCGCCCACCTTCTCCACCATCGCGGGCGTGGCCCAGGTCAACGTGTTTGGTGCCAAGCGCTATGCCGTGCGGGTGCGTGTGAATCCGCAGGCCCTGGCGGCCCGCAACATTGGGCTGGACGAACTCAGCGCCTCTCTCAAATCTGCCAACGTCAACACCCCCGTGGGCACGTTAGACGGCCCCAACCAGACCCTGGTGCTGCAAGCCAACCGCCAGCTCAAGGATGCGGCTGACTTTGCCGACCTGATCGTCAGCACCAAGGGCGGCAACCCGGTGCGCCTGCGCGATGTGGCCAGCGTGGAAGACAGCCTGGAAACCCTGAAAAGCTTTGCCACCCTGAACGGCGAAGCCTCCATCACCCTGGCCGTGCAGCGCCAGCCCGGTGCCAATACGGTGCAGGTGGTCGATCGCCTGCTGGCCGCCTTGCCCGGCCTGCAGGCGCAGATGCCGCAGTCGATCAAAATGACGCCCGTGAACGACCGCTCCAAGTCGGTGCGCGAGGCGCTGCACGACGTGTCGCTCACGCTGGCGGGCACCGTGGTGCTGGTGGTGCTGGTGATTTTTTTGTTTTTGCGCCGCTTTGTGGCCACGGTGATCCCGGCGTTGTCGCTGCCGGTGTCGCTGGTGGGCGCGGTGGCCCTGCTGTGGGGCATGAACTACAGCCTGGACAACATTTCCCTGCTGGGCCTCACCTTGGCTGTGGGCCTGGTGGTGGACGACGCGATTGTGGTGCTGGAAGAAATCATCCGCCGCATCGAAAACGGCGAGGAGCCGTTCCAGGCCGCGCTGCGCGGCTCGCGGTCGGTGGGCTTCACCATCATTTCCATGTCTACCTCGCTGATCGCGGTGTTCATCCCCATCTTCTTCATGCCCGGCGTGATCGGCCTGCTGTTCCATGAATTTGCGGTGGTAGTGGGCCTGTCCATCGTGGTGTCGGCCTTTGTGTCGCTGACCCTGGTGCCCATGCTGGCCAGCCGCTTCCTGAGCGACGAAGGCCACAAAAAGCCGCCGGGCCGTATCGTCCACTCGTTCGAGGTGGGTTTTGACAAGTTTCTGGCGGGCTACACCCGCTGGCTGGATGCCGCGCTGCGCCACCGCAAGTTTGTGTTGCTGCTGGCGCTGGCCACGTTTGTGGCCACCATCTGGTTGGCCATGGTGATCCCCAAGGGCTTCTTCCCTGAAGAAGACATCGGCCAGATCCAGGTCACCACCGAAGCCTCGGAAGACATCTCCTTCCCCGCCATGGTGGCGTTGCAGGAGCGCGCCGCCGCCATCGTGCGGGCCGACCCCGCTGTGCTCACCGTCAGCTCGTTCAACGGTGGCAACAACGCCCAGAACAGTGGCCGCATGTTCATCAACCTCAAGCCGCAAAGCGAGCGGCCGAAGATGAAAGAGGTGGTGGAAGGCCTGCGCAAGAAGCTGCGCGGTGTGGCCGGTATCAACGTGTTCATGCGTCCGGTGCAAAATTTGCAGCTTGGCGGCCGCCAGAGCAAGGCGCAGTACCAGTACATCCTGCAAAGCATCAAGGCTGACGAGCTCAACACCTGGGCCAACCAGTTGCAGGAGCAGTTGCGCACCGACCCGCTGTTCCGCGATGTCACCAGCGATGCGCAGCTGCGTGGCCTGATCGCCCAGCTCAAAATCGACCGCGATGCCGCCAATACCCTGGGCGTGTCCATTGACACCATTCGCACCGCGCTGTACAGCGCGTTTGGCGAGCGCCAGGTGTCCACCATCTACCTGCCCACCGACAGCTACTCGGTGATCATGGAAGTGGCCCCCGAGGCCAAGCAGGACGAGCAGGCGCTGGGCGGTATCTACGTGCGCTCCAGCAACGGCACGCTGGTGCCGCTGAGCAGCTTCACCACCGTCACCCGCACGGTGGGGCCCACGGCCATCAACCACGTGGGCCAGTTGCAGGCGGTCACGGTGTCGTTCAACCTGGCACCCGGCGCGGCGCTGGGCGATGCCACCGCCCGCATCACCGAGGCCAGCCAGGCCATCAACCTGCCCAGCAGCATCATCACCAGCTATGGTGGTGACGCGGCGGTGTTCCAAAGCTCGCAGGGCAGCCAGATGGTGCTGGTGCTGGCGGCCTTGCTGGTCATCTACGTGCTGCTGGGCGTGCTGTACGAGAGCTACATCCACCCCCTGACCATCCTGGCCGGGCTGCCGTCGGCGGCGGTAGGTGCGCTGGCCACGCTGATGATTTTTGGCCAGGATTTGACGCTGATCGCCACCATCGGCATCGTGCTGCTGATCGGTATCGTCAAGAAAAACGCCATCATGATGATCGACTTTGCGCTGGACGCGCAGCGCCACCAGGGCATGACACCCGAGCAGGCCATCCGCGAGGCCTGCATCCTGCGCTTTCGGCCCATCATGATGACCACCCTGGCCGCGCTGATGGGCGCACTGCCCATCGCCCTGGGTCTGGGGGCCGGTGCCGAGCTGCGCCAGCCGCTGGGCCTGGCGGTGGTGGGCGGCATGGTGTTCTCGCAGGCCATTACGCTGTTTATCACTCCAGTGATTTATTTGACGTTAGAGCGCTTCAGCGGCACCGGCCCGGTGCTCACGCCCGAAGAAGCTGTGGTCTGATTTACTATTAAAAATAGAGCTGCTTGCGCTGATGCAATAAGCGCTGAAAGGACTTTTGACTATGAAAACCCGTGCCCTCGGCCCCTTCAACGTCTCGGCCATTGGCCTGGGCTGCATGAACCTCAGCCACGCCTACGGTGCGCCCGTCACGGCAGAGCAGGGCGAGGCGGTGCTGATGCTCGCCCTGGACCGGGGTGTGACCCTGTTCGACACCGCGGCCCTGTACGGCTTTGGTGCGAACGAGGACCTGGTGGGCAAAGTGCTGTCCAAGCACCGCCGCCATTTCACCCTTGCCAGCAAATGCGGCATGGCGGGTGTAGATGGCAAGCGCGTCATTGATGGCCGACCGGCCACCATCCAGCGCACCTGCGAAGACGCCTTGAAGCGCCTGCGCACCGACGTGATCGACCTGTACTACCTGCACCGCTGGGACAAGACCGTGCCCATCGAAGACAGCGTGGGCGCGCTGTCCGATCTGGTGCGCCAGGGCAAGATCCAGACCATTGGCCTGTCCGAGGTATCCGCCAGCACCCTGCGCAAAGCCCATGCCGTGCACCCCATCACCGCGCTGCAGACCGAGTATTCGCTGTGGACGCGCAACCCCGAAATTGCGGTGCTGCAGGCCTGCAAAGAGCTGGGCACGGCCTTCGTGGCCTTCAGCCCGGTGGCGCGCGGCTTTTTGACTGGCGCGCTCACCGATGTGGCCACGCTGGATGCCAAAGACATCCGCCGCAGCATGCCCCGCTTTGCCCCCGAGAACTACGCCGCCAACCTGCGTTTGCTCGGTGGCCTGAAGACTATCGCCCAGGAGGCCGGTTGCACCCTGGCCCAGCTGGCGATTGCCTGGCTGCTGCAACAGGGCGAGCACATCATCCCCATCCCCGGCACCACCCGCATCGACCACCTGGATGAAGATCTGGCCGCTGCCGATGTGCAGCTCTCGCCCCAGGTGCTGGCCCAGCTGGACGCGCTCATGGCCCCCCGCGCCATCACCGCAGGCCGCTACAACGCGCAGTCCCAGTCCGAAGTGGATACCGAAGAATTCCAGTAACTTCATGTAGCAATGGCATGGGCTTTGCGTGACAGATGCGACGGGAATCCTCCTGCCGCTTTTTGCGAAAGCCATTTATGCACCCCAGCACCCGGTCCCTGGCCACCACCATGCCCGACAACACGGGTCTGTCCACCGTCAACCTGGCGGCCCGCCAACGCATGCTGTCGCAGCGCATGGTGCTGCAAACCGTGCTGGCCGCGCAGGGCGATAAAACCCAGCTGCAGGCAGCCGAGCGCACGCTGAGTCTGTTCTCCGACAGCCAGGCCGCGCTCCTGCAAATGCCCAAAAAGCTCGACGAAGCCAGCGCACGCAAGGTGGAGGCCGTGTACCACGACGTGCAGGGCGTGGGCGGCAGTATCCAGGTCTTCACCAAACTGGTGCGTACTGCCCTGGACCACATCGCCCAGCGCGACCCGCGCCAGCCCGCCTCGGTGGCCCAGGTGGTGGCACACACCGACGCGGTGCTGGAAGCCCTGAACAAAGCCACCACCGTGTTCGACGAGATCAGTAAAATCCAGTCTGACCACATGAAGCGCGAGCTCAGCGGCATCGTCAGCGACATCCAGAACGTGGCCCGTGAAGCCAAGGTGGTGAGTTTCAACGCCCTCGTCATCGCCGCCCGGGCCGGTAATTTTGGCCGTGAATTCGCCGTGGTAGCCAACGTGCTGACCGGCATCACCGGCAAGATCGACGGCCTGTCGCGCGAAGCCATCGTGCTGGCGGGGCGCACTTAGAACGTGTTCAAGGTCTTTTTGGGGGCCCTAAAAAGACCTTGAACACGTTCTTAGGCCTATTCGGCTCGGTGGGGCACGCAGGCGCAGGGCAGGGCGGCTACACTCGCGGCCCTTCCTACCTTTCGTGCCATTCGATGCCTTCTTCCCCGGCCAAGCAGCCCCGCACCCGCAAGTCCCCGGTGGCCGACCCGCAGCAGCAACTCAGCCTGCGGTTCAACGAAGCACCTGAAACGGTGGCGGCTCCGGTCCCAGCCCCAGCCCCAGCACCTGCCACTTTGGCTGTCGTGGCTGCAGTAGCCCAGCCAGCCGATGCGATCGCAACCGATACCGAAGCCCTGGCCCAGCAACTCGAACAGCACCCCGATTACCGCGTGCTGCGCCGTCTGGTGCCGCAGTTGCAGTTTGCCGACGCGCCCGCCCAGGGCGTGAAGCGCCTGCTGGTGCTGGACACCGAAACCACCGGCCTGGAGCACAGCCGCGACAAGATCATCGAACTGGCCCTGTTGCGTGTCGATGTGGATACCGCCACCGGCCTGCCCTGCGGCAGCGTGCAGGTGTATGACGGCCTGGAAGATCCCGGCCAGCCCATCCCTGACATCGCCCGCAAGATCACCGGCATAGACGACAGCATGGTGGCCGGTCAGGCTCTGGACGAGGCCCGTATCGCCGAGCTGCTGATGGGTGTGGACCTGGTGGTAGCGCACAACGCCGGGTTTGACCGCCCGTTTGTCGAAGCCCGCCTACCCGCCTTCGCCGCCAAGGCCTGGGCTTGCTCGTTTGCCGATATCGACTGGAAGCAGGAAGGCCGCGACTCTGCCAAGCTCACCGCACTGGCGCTGGACCTGGGCCGGTTCTATGACGCGCACCGCGCCGAAATGGACTGCCACGCCTTGCTGGCGGTGTTGCAGGCACCACTTCCTGTCGCGGGCCACTCTGGCCTGGCGCACCTGCTGGCCGCCACCGAGGGCACACGCTACCGCCTGCAAGCGACTGGCGCACCCTTCGATGCCAAAGATCTGCTCAAGGAACGCGGCTACCGCTGGGACGCGGCGAACAAGGTGTGGCACATCCGGCTGAACGACGAGGCCCTCCTGCAGGCAGAGTGCGACTGGCTGGCCGCCGAGGTCTACCGGGGCCGGGCGGCCAGGGTGCAGGTCGAGGCGCTCGATGCCCAGGTGCGCTACGCCAACCGCGCCGGGGTGCTGTCCTGGCGAAATTTGGCATGAAATACGGCTTTCATGCTTATTGAACCGGCGGTAGTAGCTATAAAAAAAGTAGCTTTGAAAAAATGTGTTTCCGCTACTGTCAACGGCAAAAATAGAAAAACATCCCCAAAATTGAGGATAAAACAACCCCGGCGATTGCACGGTATACACACGTGCGCCCTGGTTGCAGGCTAATCAAGAGGATAATGCAGCCTTCGATCCGGCCATGCGCCGAACTATTTCCTTGCCAAATTGATGCAATTGGCACCCAACTAAGGCTCTATCCATGGCGAAAGCTGATTCTAAAACTGCCATGCTGGCCGACGGCCTGCGTTACAAGTCCAAAGCCTCCGGTTCCCCCTTTGCCGCTGCGGCATCGTTTGGCGGTGCCACCATGTCCTGTTTTTTGTGCGGCAAGCACCGCACCCGTTCGCTGATGGGCACCCGCAAGGTGCTGGGCAAGTCGCAAGCCGTGTGCGCACCTTCTTGCCAGGCGATGGACGAAGCCGCTGCAGGCTAATTTCCACCTAAATACCCCCTTTAAACCCCATTTGACCGGCTGTGTGGGCAAATCGTCCGCGCGGTTGTGGCCTAATCGCGGGTTGTCACATTTTCTTTGGAGTAAACACAATGGCAAAAGAACCCCGTACCGAAGCCGAGCGCCTGGCTACCCCCCGTCCCACCCCCCTGCCGGGCTACGCCAGCCCGGTCAGCCGCGGCCAAAAGCGCAGCCTGGAGCGTGGTGTGGCTACGCGTAGCAAGAAGAACCCTGGCAAGCGCGCGCGCCAAGGCTAAGCTTTCGTTGCATTCCACCACGCCGCGTAGGCGGGCCCTACCTGGGCTGCCTACGCGGCGTTGTTGTTTACGCAAGTCAACACCATGTCCAAACACAAATCCGGGCCCAGCGAGTGGGTCACCAAGATGCTGGCGGTGATCCGCACCGGCAACGCCCAGGCCGCCATTGCCCAGATCAAGGCTGCACCCAGTGCCAAGGACGTGGCCCAGCTGCGCGCCTTGCTGCAGTTGCCCAACGCTCCGGCGCGGCATCCCAATGTAGATACCGCCATCAGCGAGCAAGTGGTGGCCCTGGCCAGCCCGCGTCTGCACCGCGCACCATGAGCGATAACCGTATCAAGGGTTTCCACGCCCATGTGTACTTTGATGCGAGCACACAGGAGCAGGGGCGCGCTTTGTGCCTGGAGGCCGCCAGCCACTTCAAGCTGGCCATGGGCCGGGTCCACCCAGGCCCGGTAGGCCCGCACCCGGACGGCAGCTGCCAGCTGGCTTTTGCCCCCTCGGTGTTCGCCGACTTGGTGCCCTGGCTGGCCCTGCACCGGCGCGGCTTGGTGGTGTTCATCCACCCCATCACCGGTAACGACTTGGTCGACCACCGCGACTTTGCCATGTGGATGGGCGCAGTGCGACCGCTGAATCTGTCTGTGCTGTCCGGTTCGGACACGGTGTATGACCTTCCTGAAGACTAGCGCCGCGCTGGTGTGCCTGGTGCTGGCAGGCTGCGGCACCGCCATGAAGCCGATTACCCAGCAAGAAGAGTTCAACTCGTCGGGCAAGTATTCGCGTATGTTCGACGCCAGCCCGGCCGACACCTGCGAGGCCGCCCGGCGCGCCCTGCTCAGCCAGGGCTACGTGATCTCCAACGCGGCCAAAGAGCTGGTGCAGGGGCAAAAGAACTTCCAGCCCGAGAATGAAATCCATGTGCAGATGGACATCCGCGTGGTCTGCGCGTCGGAGAGCAAAGACGGCAAGCTCAGCCTGGGCTTTGTCACAGCGCTGCAGGACCGTTACGCCCTGAAGAAAAGCAACACCTCGGCCAGCCTGGGTGTGGGCGTGTTGGGGTCGGTGTCGGTGCCGGTCAGTTCCAGCAACGATGCCATGGTCAAAGTGGCCAGCGAAACCGTGTCCAGCGAGCGGTTTTATGACCGTTTTTTTGCGCTGGTGCAGCACTACCTGGCGCAGAACGTAGACGACCCGGACGGCGAGGCTCTGGCCCTTCCCGCGCCTGACAAGCCGAAAAGTCCGCTAACTCCGTAGACGCTGCGCCAGGGCCCTTACCTCGGGGTCGGCCACCGCCGCCGTTGTATCCAGTTGCGCCTGCACCAGCCGCTGCAGCGTCTCGGTTTGCGGCGTGATGCTGCCAAAAAAGCGTGCCGCACCATCCACCACTACCAGCAGCGTGGGAAAGTTGTCCACCTCGATCGGGTCCACCAGGTCAGCCTGGTCTTCAATATCCACCCACACAAACTGCGCGCCGGGAAAACCTCGCCCCACCTGCTCAAACCGTTCCTGGTAGTCGCGGCAACTGCCGCACCAGTCGGCGCACAGGCAGGCCACCCAAAGGCTTGGCGCTGGGGGTTGTGGAGGCGCGGTTACTACCAATTCCATAGCTGAAAGTCTTTATTCGGATGGCGCAGAGAGCCCATTTTAGGGGGCAAGTTCTCCGGGATTGGCCTGCGCCAACACCTCGGCTGCGGTGACTTCCAGCGACTGGCGTAACCAGCGGTGTACCGGGTCGTGCTGGTACCGCAGGTGCCACAGCATGTACATCGGCAAACTGGGGCATTGCAGGGGCACCTGGCAGCTCTGCAAGCCGCGCAGCATACCCAGTGCCAGCAGGCCGGGCAGGGTGGCGAGCAAGGGGCTGGCGCGCAAAAACGCTGCAATGCCCGCAAACCCCGGCACCGTGGCGGCCATCCGGCGCTGGATGCCCTGGGCTTGCAGCCATTGGTCAATGTCGAGCGTGCGGCGGGGCTGGTACACCACGCTGATGTGCTCACTTGCCAGGTAATCGGCCAGGTTGGTGGGGGCGGCGCGCTGCGTGGCATCGAAAAACACGCGGTACGGCGTGGCAAACAGGCGCTTTTGCACCACGTCGGTGGCATCTGGCGGACGAGGCGATACCACTAGGTGGCAACTGCCGTCGCGCAGCATCTCCGCCGTGGGCACGCCGGACGGCACCATGTGCAGGCTGACCTGCGGCGCTTGCCGTCGCAGCCTTTGCAACAGGGCGGGCAACAGCAGATCGCGCTGGAAGTCGTTGGCCGCCACCGTGAAGCAGGTTTGCAGCCGGGCTGGGTCAAACTGCTCGGGCGTAACCAGCCGCTGCATGTCTTCCAGCAGCAGGCGTGCGGGTTGGGCCATGGCTTCGGCCCGGGCGGTGGGCTGAATGCCACGGCCCGACTTCACAAACAAAGGGTCGCCGGTGATGGTGCGCAGCTTGTCCAGCAAGTGGCTGACCGCCGACTGCGTGACCCCCAGGCGCTGGGCGGCCCGGGTCACCGAGCCTTCTTCCAGCACCGCCAGCAGCAGTTGCAGCAATTGGCCGTCGAGGTGGGAATGATCGAATTTGCTCATGGGTTTCATGAAGATTATCGGGTTTATTTGGGCGAGCACTTTGGGAATACTCCATTCCACCTACTTTTCAGGAGACAACCATGGTCCAGGCCGATATTCCCGGCACCACTTTGTTCGATGGTGTGCAAGCCCGCAAAGGCTACGCCCTCAACAAAATGTGCTTTTCCTTCAACGCCGCAGACGCGCGTGCAGAGTTCCAGCGCGACGAAGCGGCCTACATGCGCAAATTCGGCCTGAACGCCGAGCAGGCCGAGGCCATCCGTCAGCGCAATGTGCTGGCTTTGCTGGCAGCGGGCGGCAATGCCTACTACCTGGCCAAGTTTGCCGGTATTTTCGGGCTGGACATGCAAGACATCGGGGCCCAGCAAACGGGCGTGAGCAAAGAAGAATTTCAGGCCCGTCTGTTGGCCGCAGGAGCATAAACATGGCCAAAATCGTCGGTGCCATTACTACGTCCCACGTGCCCGCCATTGGCCGGGCGATTGCCAAGGATCTGCAAAACGATCCCTACTGGAAACCCTTCTTCGACGGCTTCCCCCCTGTGCGCCAGTGGCTGGACGAGGTCCAACCCGATGTGGCCGTCGTCATTTACAACGACCACGGGCTGAACTTTTTTCTAGACAAAATGCCCACCTTTGCCGTCGGTGCCGCGCCGCACTACCACCATGCCGACGAAGGTTGGGGCCTGGCCACGGCGGCACCCTTCCAGGGCAACCAGGACTTGTCGTGGCATTTGATCAACGGTCTGGTGGCCGATGGCTTTGACATCACCACCTGCCAGGAGATGCTGGTGGACCATGCCTTCTGCCTGCCTATGGACCTGCTGTGGCCGCACAGCGACCCCCAGGCCGCCTGGCCGGTGACCACCGTGCCCGTCTGCCTGAACACGGTGCAGTTTCCCCTACCCACCGCCGCGCGCTGCTTTGCCTTGGGCGAGGCGATAGGCCGCGCCATCACCAGTTGGGACAGCGATGCCCGGGTGGTGGTGGTCGGCACCGGCGGCCTGAGCCACCAGCTCGACGGCCAACGGGCGGGCTTTATCAACAAGGAGTTTGACCTGGAGTTCATGCGCAGCCTGGTCAGCGACCCGGCCTGGGCCACCCGCTTCTCCATCCATGAATTGGTGGAGAAGGTGGGCACGCAGGGGATTGAGCTGCTGATGTGGCTAACCGCCCGCGCGGCACTGCCCGGCCCCGCACGCTTGCTGCACTCCAATTACCACATCCCCATTTCCAACACCGCCGCAGGCCTGATGCTGATGGCCCCATGAAAAAAGCCCCTGCCAGAAACATCCGGTAGGGGCTTTTTGGGAGGGCTTGCGTTTACAGCGTATCGATAAAACTGCGCAGCTTGTCCGAACGGCTGGGGTGCTTCAACTTGCGCAGCGCCTTGGCTTCTATTTGGCGGATGCGCTCGCGGGTCACGTCGAACTGCTTACCGACTTCTTCCAGCGTGTGGTCGGTGCTCATCTCGATACCGAAACGCATGCGCAGCACCTTGGCTTCGCGCGGGGTCAGGCTGTCGAGGATGTCCTTGACCACGTCGCGCAGACCGGCCTGCATGGCGGCTTCGATGGGCGCGGTGTTGGCACCGTCTTCGATGAAGTCGCCCAGGTGGCTGTCGTCGTCGTCGCCGATCGGGGTTTCCATGGAGATGGGCTCTTTGGCGATCTTCATGATCTTGCGGATCTTGTCCTCGGGGATCTCCATCTTCTCGGCCAGGATGGACGCGTCGGGCTCAAAACCAAACTCTTGCAAGTGCTGGCGGCTGATGCGGTTCATCTTGTTGATGGTTTCGATCATGTGCACCGGAATCCGGATGGTGCGCGCCTGGTCGGCGATCGAACGCGTGATGGCCTGGCGGATCCACCAGGTGGCGTAGGTCGAGAACTTGTAGCCGCGGCGGTATTCGAACTTGTCCACCGCCTTCATCAAACCGATGTTGCCTTCCTGGATCAGGTCCAGGAACTGCAGGCCGCGGTTGGTGTACTTCTTGGCGATGGAAATCACCAGGCGCAGGTTGGCCTCGATCATTTCCTTTTTGGCATTGCGCGACGAGGCTTCGCCTTCGTTCATGCGCTTGTTGATGCCCTTGAGCTCGTCCAGCGGCACCACCACGCGCGACTGCAGGTCGGTCAGCTTTTGCTGCAAATCCTGCACCGGCGGGATGTTGCGGCCCATGATGGCGCTCCAGGGCTTGCCGGCCGCGGTTTGGCGCTCGATCCATTTCAGGTCCAGCAGGTGCGAGGGCACTTTGTTGCCCATCTTGTCGCGGCCGCTGAAGTCGGCAATGAAGTTTTCTTGCGGGTAGCCGCATTTGTCCACAATGATGCGGCGCAGTTCGCGCTCTTTCTTGCGCACGTCGTCCACCTGGCTGCGCAGCAGGTCGCACAGCTTTTCGATGGTTTTGGCGGTAAAGCGGATGGTCATCAGCTCTTCGCTCAAAGCCGCCTGGGCCTTGACGTAGTGCGGCGTGCCGTAGCCTTCCTTGTCGTAGATCTTGTGCACCTTCTCGAACAGGTCGCGCAGGGTGTCAAAGCGGGTCAGGGCTTCTTTTTTCAGCTCTTCGAGCTTCTTGGTCAGCGCCTTGGAGCCGCCCTTGCCATCGTCGTCGTCGGCGGCATCGAACTCGTCGAAGTCTTCTTCGGCCACGTAATCGTCGGCTTCGTTGGGGTTGGAGAAGCCGTCGACGATGGTGGAGATGACGACCTTGCCGTCACGGATGGACTCGCCCATGTTGAACACTTCGGCCAGCGTAGCCGGGCTGGCGCTGATGGCTTCCATCATGCGCATCAGGCCGCCTTCGATGCGTTTGGCGATTTCGATTTCGCCTTCGCGGGTCAGCAGCTCGACCGTGCCCATTTCGCGCATATACATGCGCACCGGGTCGGTGGTGCGGCCGAACTCGCTGTCAACCGTCGACAGAGCGGCTTCGGCTTCTTCTTCGGCTTCTTCTTCGGTCGCGGCGGTGGGCGCGGTGTTGTTCAGCAGCAGGGTTTCGGCATCGGGCGTTTGCTCGTACACCGCCACGCCCATGTCGTTGAGCATGTTGACCACGACTTCCAGCGTTTCCGCATCGACCAGCTTGTCGGGCAGGTGGTCGGAGATTTCGCCGTGCGTCAGGTAGCCGCGGGTTTTGCCCAGCTTGATCAGGGCCTTCAGGCGCTGGCGGCGCTTGGCCAGGTCTTCTTCGGAGAGAACGGTTTCGTCCAGGCCGAATTCCTTCATCAGCGCACGCTCTTTGGCCTTGCTGATCTTCATGCGCAGCGGCTTGATCTTCTCGCCGGTGGGGCTGAGCTGGACCGGTGCTTCCTCGACCGGATCTTCCTCGATCTCGATCAGGTCATCGAGGTTGATCTCGGTGGAGATCGAACCCTTGGGCTTGGGGCCGCGCTTGGCACCGGCAGGCTTGACCTTGGCGGGAACTGTGGCAGCGGCGGTGGCTTTGGCGGCGGGCTTGGCCGCAGGCATGGTCACCACCTTGGGCGGACGGCCAGGCTTTTTCTTTGCGGCATCATCGGCAGCGGAGTTGACTTCGGGAGCGGCGGGGGACTTCGATGCGGGCACGGGTTTGACTTTCAATGCGGGCTTGACCACCGACTCGGCAGCCACTTTGGTGCTTGCTTTGGCCGGGGCCTTGGCAGCGGGGGCAACGGGTTTCTCGGACTTTGGAGCAGGCATGGGCGAAGAACCTCAGGACAACAAAAAAACGAAATAAACCCGGAAGCCAGGGGCTACCGGCGCGGTTGCGTTGGGAAAGAGAGGGTGTCTCGTTGGCAAGATGGGAGGGCGATCATTTGTAAGTCTGTTTCCAGGCCTACAGGCAGTCCTTGCGGTGGGGTGGCCGTGCGCGCTGTGGCGGCGAGTGGCCGTATCCGGAGGTGTTGCTGTCGCTCTTGCCGAGCAGTTAGCCTTAGATTATAGCCTGCGCGCCGGAATTCAAGTATTTTTAGACGCTGAATGCGTTTTTAGGCCTTTTAGCCGATTTTGATGGCGGTTAGTTCCAGGCGGCGGCGGTTCAGGGCGCGGTAGCGGGCCAACGCAGATGGATCCGATTTGGCGGCTTCCAAGGCCTGCGTCTCTTGCTGCTTGAGAAGGTCGATCAGCATCAGGTTGAGCAAGCCGCGCAGCTCTTGCAGGGCTTCGCGGTCGATCACTGTCTCGGTTGATTCGGTGGCTTCAGGGGCATTGCTGGGCACCGGGCCCGACATCAGCCTCAGCGCCAGGTCTTCGAACGGCTGGCCGCGTACACCGGGGCGCAGCAACTCCCAGACTTGCGGGCCGTGATCGTGCTGTTGCGCCTCCAGCCAGACGAACAGCGCCGCGTGCGGTTCGGGCAGCGCGCATAGCAGGGCGTGGTCTTCGTGGGTCAGGCTGTCCCAGGCGGTGGCGTTGGACAGCAGCAACCGGGCCGCATGGTCGGCGCGGCTGGCGGGTTTGCGGCGGCCAGCGCTGTCGGAACCGATGGGTGGCAGTTTTGGCTCATAGCGCTTGCCGGGTGTGTACGGGGTGCTATATTTTTTGCTGCCTTTGCCCTCGGGGCGGCTGCCGATGGCCTTGCCGCTCCAGACGTCGGTGAGTTCACTGCTGCTGAGTTGCACCAGGTCGGCGATCTCGCCCAGCAACTGGCGTTTGAGTGCGCCTTCGGGCAACTGGCTCCACAGTGGCTTGGCGTTGCTAGCCAGCAGGGAACGGCCTTCGGCGGTGTGCAGTTCGCAACCTTCGCGGATGGACTCGATCAAAAAGCGACTCAGTGGCGTGGCCTCGGACACATAGCGCGCAAACGCGTCGCGGCCATGGGCGCGGATGAAGCTGTCGGGATCGTGCTCGGCGGGCAGAAACAAGAATTTACAACTGCGTACGTCGGTGGCCATGGCCAGCGCACCGTCCAGCGCCTTTCGGGCGGCGCGGCGGCCTGCGGCATCACCGTCGAAGCTGAACACCACCGCATCGGTGAAGCGAAACAGTTTTTGCAGGTGGTCGGCGGTGCAGGCCGTGCCCAGCGTCGCAACAGCGTTGGGAAAGCCCAGTTGGGCCAGGGCGACCACGTCCATATAGCCCTCGGTGACCAGGGCATACCCGGCATCGCGCAGGGCGTTGCGGGCCTCGAACAGGCCGTACAGCTCGCGGCCTTTGCTGAAGACCGGTGTTTCGGGGGAGTTCAGGTATTTGGGTTTGTCGTCGCCCAGCACCCGGCCCCCAAAGCCTATGCATTCGCCCTTGACGTTGCGGATCGGGAACATCACCCGGTCGCGGAAACGGTCGTAGCGTTTTTCGGGATCTTCTTCGCTGGTGATGACCAGGCCGCTCTCGGCCAGCAGCGGGTCGTCGTAGCGTGGGAACACCCCGGCCAGGCTGCGCCAGCCCTCGGGGGCATAGCCCAGGTCGAACTGCTTGGCGATTTCACCCGACAGGCCGCGGCCCTTGAAGTAGTCGATGGCGCGGGGCGAGTCGCGCAGGTGCTTTTTATAGGCGGTGCAGGCCTGCTCCAGCACGTCGGTCAGGGTGGCCTGCTTTTGCTTTTGCTCGGCGGCGCGGGCGCGGTCCTGGGGCGAGGCATCGTCTTCGGGGACCTGCATGCCGAACTGCTGGGCCAGGTCTTGTACGGCCTCGATGAAGGTCATGCCCGCGTGGTCCATCAGAAAGCGCAGCGCGTCGCCGCTCTTGCCGCAGCCAAAGCAGTGGTAGAACTGCTTGGTGGGGCTGACCGAGAAGGAGGGCGATTTCTCCGAGTGGAACGGGCACAGGCCCATGAAGTTGGCCCCGCCCTTTTTGAGCTGCACGTAGCGGCCCACGATCTCGACTACATCGGCACGGGCGATGAGTTCCTGGATGAAGGTATGGGGGATGGTCACACCGCTATTGTCCCAGCATCGTAACGGTGCTCGGATTACAAGGTAAATTTGCCTTCAGCGCATATGGAGTGCGCGCAAATTGCTATAAAAATAATAGCAATCAAATTTTGTTTTTGGCCTGCGCGTAGCGGGCGGCGGCGATCACGCTGAGGATGGCAGTGGTCACCGTGTCGGGCTGGTCCTGGTGGATGTTGTGGCCACTGTCGCCCACGATCTTCATACGGCCCAGGCGCGACATTTTGGCCATGTTGCGCTGGCTGGCATCCCATACCTTGCCCAGGCGCTCGGGCCAGCGGCTGGCGGTGCGGTCCTGGCTGAGCACGATCAGCGGCACAGGGGGGAACTCTCCGGCCCGGCGGGCCTGGCGTGCGGTGAGCGCAGCCGAGGCTAGCTCGGCGCGCATGGCACTGGGAGCCATGGCAAACAGCAGGGCAGGCGGGTCGTACCACATGCGGTGCACGCCGAGCTGCTTGCAGCGTTTGGAAAACTCGGCATGGCGCGCGTCCACCAGCACCACCCCGGCGATCTCATCGGGGTAGGTTTTGGCAAACAGCTTGACGATGGTGCCACCCAGAGAGTGGCCTACCAGTACGTAAGGCGGTTTGATTTCTTCGGTTTGCAGCAAGGCGCGCAGTTCGCGCAGGATCTGCAAGCCATCGCGCGGCAGCCGGGAGCGCTCGCTCTGGCCATAGCCTGCACGGTCGTAGGCGACGGCATGGTTGATGGCGCTGATTTCGTTGAAGATGCGGCCCCAGGCATTTTTGCCATTGCCCAGGCCCGCCTCAAACAGCACCGTTGGCCCGCCCGTACCTGCGCTGACAAAGGCTCTGGCCCCGAAGGACGTGTAGCTCATGGTGTGCGGCGGCATGACTTCGCTGTGCGCACCGGGGCCCATGCGGGCACGCAACGCATCTACCGACAACAGCGGCAGGGGGGCGGTCGGTGGCGGGGGGGGCGCTTCGGGAGGAGCTGCCACCGTGGTGCGACTTGGCGGCTTCAGGTACGCGGGCACCGCATCCTGCGGCATACGCAAGACCGTGGTGCGCCGTGGTGTGGGTTGGGACGGCACAACTTCAGAAGGCTGCAGGTGGTCTGGCAAGGGCGTGGAGGATGCGCTCACCATGTCAAAAAAAGAACAAAGGGTCTGCGCTGACCCGCAGAGACGACAAAGCCAAGACGCACGAGAACGACGTTTTCATTCCTTGATTATCAAACACCCAGCGCAACGTGATGTGTCAGGCTGTAATAGCCGCTAAATGTTGGGTGCCGTGCTGCGCAGCTCTCAGGCGCTACGCGCCCGCCCACCTTTTTAGCTTCGCTGAAAGTTCGGCCAAGCACTACGTGCTTTATCAGCTACGCTGATCACGCACTACGCGCGCGGCCTCCCTTTTCCGCCCATGTGCGGGTCCAGCGGACTTGCATGATGCGCAGCATGAACAGCATCAACACCGCCAAACCGGCGAACAGGATGAAGCCCCACATGTAGCTGCCCGCGTATTGCTTGGACAGGCCCATGGCGTTGGGCACCAGGCCGCCGCCGAGGGCGCCGATTTCGCCGATCATGGAGCCAGCCACTGCGGTCGCCAGGGGCCAGCGCAGAGGCACCAACTGGAACAGCGCGCCATTGCCCGCACCCAGGGCAGCAAAGCACAGAATCATCAGCAGCGTGGTCAGCACCAGCGAGCCGCCTGCCAGGCCGCAGGCCACCAAGGTGACGGCCACGGTGATCAGCACGATGTTCAGGGTGTTGACACCGCCCCAGCGGTCGGAAATCCAGCCGCCAAACACCCGCAGCGCCGCGCCCATAAAGGCGGCCAGCATGGTCAGTTGCCCGGCTTGCACCTTGCTCACGCCAAACTGGTCGTAGTAGTAGGTGGGCAAGAAAGTGATCAGGCCGATGAAGCCGCCGAAGGTCACGGCGTAGATCAGGCTGAAAGCCCAGCCGTCTTTTTCAAACAGGCAGGCGATGTGCTCCTTGAAGCTGGCATGGGGGTCGAGATCGGGCGGCTCTTGGGCAAATATCACCATCACCACCATCGGGATGGCGATGGCGATGGCCGCAAAGCCGTACACCGCCACCCAGCCGTAAGCCTGTGCCAGGGGCGGTGCCACCAGCACGCAAACCGCGGTGCCGACGTTACCTGCACCTACCAGGCCCATGGCCAGACCCTTGTGCTTGGGTGGGAACGAGCCCGAGCCCAGCGACAAAGCCACGCCAAAGCTGGCCCCGGCAATGCCCAGCAGCACGCCCATGGCCAGCAGGTCGTTGAAGGTTTTGACAAAGAAAAACCCAAACAGCATGGCCACCATGATCAGGCCCATTTCGACCAGCGTGGCTTTTTTGCGGCCAATGTACTGCGACAACAGGCCCAACGGAAAGCGCATCAGCGCCCCGGCCATGATGGGGATGGACAGCATCAAGCCCTTTTGGGCCGGACTGAGGTTGAAGGTTTCGGAGATGAACGGCGCCATGGCCCCGTTGAGCACCCAAATGCAGCAGGAAAACGAAAAATACAAAAACGAAGCGAAGAGCGTGGGGGAGTGCCCGCTCTTGAGGAAATTGCGGAATCCCGCCATGGTGCATGTCCTTTTTTATGAAACGAATATATGCACCAAAGCGAAACTCATGCCAGCTAGAAATCGCCGTAAAACAGCCTGTTTACGGCACGCACCCGGGCCTGGTGCTGGTTATTGGTGCGGTACACCGCCTTTGTGCGCCATTTTGGTGGGCAATTTGGTGCACCGCTCTGGGCGATGGGTTATGCAGCGACGGCCTCCGCAATGGGTTGCCCCAGGCTGCGCAGCACGTCGCGCACCATTTGCGCGCGGTCTTTTGGCTCGGGCAGTTCGCGCTCGATGCGCAGTTTCTCGTTGCCCGCCAGCTTGATGTGCCGGTTTTTCTGGATCAGCTCGATGATGCGCATCGGCTCGATCGGCGGATTGGCTTTGAAGGTGATGTGGATTACGCCGGGTGCGGCATCCACCTTGACCACGCCGTAGGGCCGCGCCAGCACCCGCAGGCGGTGGCCGTCGATCAGGGTTTGCGCCTGGGTGGGCAGCTTGCCGAAGCGGTCCACGATTTCTTCCAGCAGCGCGTCGATCTGGTCGGTGGTCTTGGCGGTGGCCAGCTTCTTGTAGAACGACAGGCGCAGGTGCACGTCGCCGCAGTAGTCGTCGGGCAGCAGGGCCGGGGCATGCAGGTTGATCTCGGTGGTGACGTTCATCGGGTTCATCAGGTCGGGCTCGATGCCTGCCTTCAGGCAGCGCACCGCCTCGTTCAGCATCTCGTTGTACAGCTGAAAGCCCACTTCCAGCATGTTGCCGCTTTGGTTTTCGCCCAGCACCTCGCCCGCACCGCGGATTTCCAGGTCGTGCATGGCCAGGTAAAAGCCGGAACCCAGCTCTTCCATCTTCTGGATCGCGTCCAGGCGCTGGCTGGCCTGCTTGGTCAGACCTTCCAGGTCGGGCACCATCAAATAGGCGTAGGCCTGGTGGTGGCTGCGGCCCACGCGGCCCCGCAACTGGTGCAGCTGCGCCAGGCCGAATTTGTCGGCACGGCTCATCACGATGGTGTTGGCGCTGGGCACGTCGATGCCGGTTTCAATAATCGTGGAGCACAGCAGCACATTGAAGCGCTGGGCCACGAAGTCGCGCATCACCGACTCCAGCTGGCGCTCGGGCATCTGGCCGTGGGCCACGGCGATGCGGGCCTCGGGCAGTAGCTCTTCGAGCTTCTGGCGGCGGTTTTCGATGGTTTCGACCTCGTTGTGCAAAAAGTACACCTGGCCGCCGCGCTTGAGTTCGCGCAGCACGGCTTCGCGGATCACGCCGTTGCCCTCGGTGCGCACAAAGGTCTTGATGGCCAGGCGGCGCTGCGGCGCGGTGGCGATCACGCTCAGGTCGCGCAGGCCCTCCAGCGCCATCCCTAGCGTGCGGGGAATGGGCGTGGCGGTCAGCGTAAGTACATCGACCTCGGCGCGCAGCGACTTCATCTGCTCTTTGTGGCGAACGCCAAAGCGGTGCTCCTCGTCAATGATCAGCAGGCCCAGGTTCGCGAACTTGGTGGATTCGCTGAGCAGCTTATGTGTGCCCACCACAATGTCCACGCCCCCTTCGGCGATGCCTTTGAGTGCGGCGGTGATCTCCTTGCCGGAGCGGAATCGCGACACCTCGGCCACTTTGACCGGCCACTTGGCGAAGCGGTCCACCAGGGTCTGGTAATGCTGCTCGGCCAGCAGGGTGGTGGGGGCCAGCAGGGCCACCTGCTTGCCCCCGGTGATGGCGATGAAGGCGGCGCGCAAGGCCACCTCGGTCTTGCCAAAGCCCACGTCGCCGCAGACCAGCCGGTCCATGGGGCGTGGGCTGATCATGTCCTGGATCACCGCGTGGATGGCGGCGGCCTGGTCGGGGGTTTCGTCAAAGCCAAAGTCGTTGGCAAATACCTCGTAGTCGTTGGGCGAGTAGCGGAAGGCATGGCCTTCGCGGGCGGCGCGGCGGGCGTAGATGTTGAGCAGCTCGGCGGCGCTGTCGCGCACCTGCTCGGCGGCGCGGCGCTTGGCTTTTTCCCACTGGCCCGAGCCCAGGCGGTGCAGCGGGGCCTCGTCGGCGCTCACGCCGGTGTAGCGGCTGATGTGCTGGAGCTGGCTGACCGGCACGTACAGCGTGGCCTTGTCGGCGTATTCCAAAAACAGAAATTCCTGCAGCAGCGGTGTGCCGTCAGCGTTCTTGCCCTGGCCCAGGTCCAGGTGCACCAGGCCTTTGTAGCGGCCAATGCCGTGGGCGGAGTGGACCACCGGGTCGCCCAGCGTCAACTCGCTCAAATCCTTGATCAGCGCTTCCACATCGCTGACCTGTTCCTGCTTCTTGCGGCGGCGGGTGGTGGGCCCGGCGGCGAACAGCTCGGTCTCGGTGACGAAGTCGATCCCCTCGGCCATCCAGCTGAAGCCGCTGTTGAGTGCGGCGGTGGCAATGCCGACTTTCTCGGTGCTGGTCTGGAAGTCTTCCAGCGAGTCGAACGCGGGCGGGCTGACCTGGCTGGCGCGCAGCAGGTCCAGCAGGCTCTCGCGGCGGCCATCGCTTTCGGCCAGCAGCAGTACCCGGTGGGGCGTGCGCTGGATGTGCATCTTCAGCTGGACCAAGGGGTCTTCGGCTCCGCGCGCCACCGACAGCAGGGGCAGGGCCTCAAAGCCGGTGTCGCTGGTCACCTCCACATTGCGCAGGGCGAGTTGCGCATGCTGGTTGGTCAGGGCGTAGAACTGCTCTGTGCCCAGAAACAGCGACTCGGGCGGCAGGGCGGGGCGGTCCAGGTCGCCCTGCACCAGGCGGTAGCGTTCCTTGGTGTCTTGCCAGAAGCGCTGTAGCGAGGGCTCCAGGTCGCCATGCAGCACTACGGTGGCATCCGCGCCGATGTAGTCAAACACGGTAGCGGTGTCTTCAAAGAACAGCGGCAGGTAGTACTCGATACCGGCGGTGGCCACGCCGTTGCCCATGTCTTTGTAGATGCGGCTCTTGGTCGGGTCGCCTTCCAGCAGCTCGCGCCAGCGGCTGCGGAACTTGGCGCGGGCCTCGTCGTCCATGGGGAATTCTCTGCCGGGGAGCAGTCGCACTTCGGGCACCGGGTACAGGCTGCGCTGGGTGTCGGGGTCGAAGGTGCGGATGCTGTCGATCTCGTCGTCGAACAAATCCACCCGGTAGGGCACGGCGCTGCCCATGGGGAACAGGTCGATCAGGCCGCCGCGCACCGCGTATTCGC
Organism: uncultured Albidiferax sp.; assembly: GCA_963513125.1. GTDB lineage: Bacteria > Pseudomonadota > Gammaproteobacteria > Burkholderiales > Burkholderiaceae_C > Rhodoferax_B. The sequence continues at coordinate 162,118 of CAUPPH010000004.1, read as the reverse complement.
CGGGGCTGACCACCTGGGTGACGTGGCTGTAGCCCGCCAGGGTGAGCTGGGCCTTGAGCTTGGCCTCGTTGAGCTTTTGCTTGGTCTTGAACTGGAAGGTGTAGCCGGCCATGAAACTGGGCGGGGCCAGGCGGTACAGCGCGGTGGTGGCGGGCACGATGACCACATCGGCCCCGGTGGTCTTGTCGCGCTGGCTGATGCGCCACAGGGTGGCCAGGCGCTCGCTGATCAGGTCCTGGTGCGGCGAAAACGTGTCGTAGGGCAGGGTTTCCCAATCGGGAAACAGCGCGCAGCGCAGGCTGGGCGCGAAGAACACCATCTCGTCCATCAGCCGCTGCGCGTCTGCCGCATCGGAGGTGACGATGGCCGTCAACGACCCCCGGGCCTTGTCCCGCAGCGCCAGTTGCGCCAGCAGCACCGCGTCGGCCGAGCCTTGGGGGCGGGGCAGGGTGAAGCGTTTGCCGGGGGTGAGTTTGGGGAGGTCCATGGGCAGTGTTTTTGGATATCAGGAATGCAAAAACACCCCCCGGCACGAGGGCGGGGGGTGTGGATAGGCGTGATTTTAGAATGCAGGCCATGACTATTGCCTCTGAGCCCCCGATACCCCCCCAGCTTCCACGTTTCTTCGCCCTGATTCCCTGCGCCGGTGTGGGCAGCCGCGCCATCGCCGCGGGCAGCCCGGATCTGCCCAAACAGTACCAAACCGTGGCGGGCCAGCCCATGGTGATGCACACCCTGGCCGCCTTTGCCAGCGTGCCGCGCATTGCCGATGTGCTGGTGGTGGTGGCGGTGGGCGACGACTTTTTTGAGCGCCACAGCGCCGCTTGTGTGGTGTCCGACTGCGGTGGCACCAGCCGGGCCGCGTCGGTGTCCAACGGCCTGCACGACCTGTTCGAGCAAGGCGCGCTGGCCAGCGACTGGGTGCTGGTGCACGATGCCGCCCGCTGCCTCATCACCCCGGCGCAGATCAATGCGCTGATCGATGCGTGCCAATTTGATGCCGTCGGCGGTCTGCTGGCCCACAAACTGCCGGATACGCTGAAAGCTGAAGTGCAAGGCCGCGTGGCCGCCACCGTGCCACGGGCCGACAAATGGCTGGCGCAAACCCCGCAGATGTTCCGTATCGGCATGCTGTCCCAGGCGCTGGCAGCGGCGGGTGCCGAGGTGACCGACGAGTCCAGTGCCATTGAGGCCCTGGGTTTGCAGCCCCAACTGGTGCCGGGCAGCGCCCAGAATTTCAAAGTAACTTACCCCGAAGATTTCGCATTGGCCGAGGCCGTGCTGCAAGCAAGGAGCTACTAATGCCGTTGGCAATGCCGTTTCGTATTGGAGAAGGTTGGGACGTACACGCCCTGGTGGCAGGCCGCAAGCTGATATTGGGGGGCGTGGAGATTCCCCACACCATGGGCCTGCTGGGCCACTCAGACGCCGACGCGCTGTTGCACGCCATCACCGATGCCCTGCTGGGCGCGGCGGCGCTGGGCGATATTGGCACGCATTTCTCGGACACCGATCCGCAGTTCAAAGGCGCGGATTCCATGCTGCTGCTGGTGGAGGCCCTGCACCGGGTGGTGGCCCAGGGCTACCAGATCGGCAACATCGACAGCACCATCATCGCCCAGGCGCCGAAGATGATGCCGCACATCCCGGCCATGCGCGCGCGCATTGCCAGCGGTTTGGGCCTGGCGCTGGAGCAGATCAACATCAAGGCCAAGACGGCGGAGAAGATGGGCCCGGTGGGTCTGGGCCAGAGCATCGAGGCGCGGGCGGTGGTTTTGCTATATAAAAAGTAGCTGCTTGCGCTGGTGGAATGGGCGTTAGAGGCCTATTTCTTGTCAATCAAGTTTTGGGGGCACGCTGCAGCTTGATGTGCGCCGCCAGCCCACCGGATGCGGTGTTGGTCAGCTCGAACTCGCCGCCCATGCGCTGGATGGCCTTGTCCACGATCGACAGGCCCAGGCCCGCGCCCGTGGCCTCGGTGCGGGCGGTGTCGCCCCGGAAGAAGGGTTTGGACAGGCTGCTGAGCTGCTCGGGGTTGACCCCCTGGCCGTGGTCGCGCACCTTCAGCAGCACCCAGTCGTCGTGCGCCTTGGCCACGATGTCCACATTGGCGATACCGGTGTCGGGCGATTTGCCGTAGCGGCGGGCGTTTTCCAGCAGGTTGGCGATCACCCGGCCCAGCTCCACCTCGTCGGCCAGCACCATCAGCGACTCATCGACGTTGCGCTGGATGCGCATGTCTTCGTACTCCAGCACGGCGTACAGGCTGGACTCCAGCACTTCGTTGAGCGAAACGGGGTTGAGCTTGGCGTGGCCGGGGCGGGCGTAGTCGAGAAATTTGTCGATGATGGCATCGAGCTGTTCGATGTCGGCCACCATGTGGTCGCGGGCATCGTCGTCGGCCACGCTCATTTCGGTTTCCAGCCGCAGCCGGGCCAGCGGGGTGCGCAGGTCGTGCGAGATACCGGCCAGCATGACCACGCGGTCCTGCTCGATCTTGGCCAGCTTTTGCGCCATGCGGTTGAAGCCGATGTTGACCTCGCGCACCTCGCCGGTCACGCCGCGCTCGTCCAGGTGGCTGGCATCGAAGTCGCCCTCGCGGACCCGGCTGGTGGCAAACGACAGTTGCTTGAGCGGGCGGTTGATCAGGCGGGCAATCAGCGCCGCTCCGGTAAGCGACAGGCCGCCGATGGTCAGCAGCCAGATCAGCCAGGTCTTGTTGCTGCCGGGGTTGAAGCGTTCGCGGTCCAGCTGCAGCCAGTTGGCATCGCCGTTGATGTCAAAGCCCACCCACAGACCGTTGATGCCGTTGACGCTGCGAGCCACCACGGTGGCCGCACCCAGGATGCTTTTCAACTCCAGGGCGACGCGCTCGCTCAGCGCATCGCCGGCAAAGGGCAAAAACTGGTCCCTGGGTTCGCGTGGCACGATGCGCACGCCTTCGGTGTCGGCCATGGTCTTGATCAGCGAGATCCGGGCGATGGCATCCACGTGCGTCAGGGCGGCACGGCTCAGGTTGACCTGCGAGGCGATTTGCTGGGCCGTCTGCACGGCGCGGGGCGTGAAGTCCAGCGCCCGTAGGGTGGCCAGCCAGGCCAGCATGCTGCCCATGAGCAGGGCCGCCAGCAGAAAGAAGGTGCGCCAGAACAGGCTGACCACCACCATCTGGCGGGACAGGTGCGATTTGCCAGGCAGCATCTCCAGCGGCGCTGGGCTGGTGCCATCGGACAGTTCTGTTGCGTCTTGCAGCCGGTAGTCCGACTGCCGGCGAGAGGGAGACTTACTCAAAAGGAATCAACCTGCACCGTCCGGTACAAACACATAGCCCACGCCCCATACAGTCTGGATGAAGCGCGGTGCGGCCGCGTCCACTTCGACCAGTTTGCGCAGGCGCGAGACCTGCACATCCAGGCTGCGGTCGAAGGGTTCGAACTCGCGCCCCCGGGCCAGCAGGGCCAGCTTTTCGCGCGACAGCGGCTGGCGCGGATGGCGCACCAGGGCCTTGAGCATGGCAAATTCACCGGTGGTCAGCGGCAGTTCTTCGCCGTTGCGGTTCAAGGTGCGTGAGCCGAGGTCGAACGAGAATGGCCCGAAGGTGATGATTTCGTTGTCGATAGACGGGGCACCGGGTGCCTCTTTGACCGGACGGCGGCGCAGCACGGCGTGGATGCGGGCCAGCAGTTCGCGTGGGTTGAAGGGCTTGCCCAGGTAGTCGTCGGCACCCACTTCCAGGCCGACGATGCGGTCGATGTCTTCGCCCTTGGCGGTGAGCATGATGATGGGCGTGCGGTCGTTGGCGGCGCGCAAGCGGCGGCAGATGGACAGGCCGTCTTCGCCGGGCATCATCAGGTCCAGCACGATCAGGTCGGCGGTGTCGCGCAGCATGATGCGGCTGAGTGCTTTGCCGTCTTCGGCCAGCATGACTTCAAAGCCTTCTTGCATCAGATAACGGCGCAGCAGATCACGGATGCGGGAGTCGTCATCGACCACCAAAATCTTGTCGGGGCGGTTGGCAGTCTGGTTCATAGTCTGTGTACCGGTAATATGTAACAGGGGGATTTTGCAGTGTGTAACTGCCAAAAACCGACGATAAGACCTGTATTGACAGTATGTTACAAATATTGCATACGGTCCAGTGTGCTTTGCAATAGGGTTTTTTGCGGTAAATACTGTTTTTGTTAAAGGTACGGGTCTGCGCAATCCATGCCACGCCCGTTACGTTTGCTGACCCACTACTTTTTGAAGGTTCCGTATGTCCATGGTTTTGAATATTGCTATTAAATCAGTAGCTGCTACCGCATTGTTAATGTGCGCAAGCAGTGGTTTCTCTCAAGAAAATGCTGCCCACCAGGTGCCGCGCAATGTGGTGCAGTTGTCGGCCAGCAGTGCCATCGAGGTACAGCAAGACCTGCTGACCATGGTCTTGTCTACCAGCCGCGACGGCACCGACGCGGGTGTGGTGCAAACCCAGCTCAAAGTCGCACTCGACGCGGCGCTCACCGAGGCCAAAAAGGCCGTGCTGCCCGGCCAGCTGGATGCGCGCACGGGCAATTTCAGCCTGTTTCCGCGCTACGGCAAAGACAGCAAAATCGTGGGCTGGCAGGGTACGACCGAGCTGGTACTGGAAGGGCGTGACTTCGCCCGCATCGCCAGCACCGCGGGCAAGATCAACACGCTGACCATGGGCAATGTCGGCTTCGGCCTGAGCCGCAGCCAGCGGGCCCAGGTCGAAGGCCAGGCGCAGGCCATGGCGATCGAGCAGTTCAAAGCCAAGGCGGGCGAGATCGCCAAGGGCTTCGGCTTTACCGGCTACAGCCTGCGCGAGGTGTCGGTCAACGCGTCTGACGCTGGCGGCATGCCGCGCCCGCGCATGATGGCGATGGAGGCCAAGATGGCATCCAGCGACATGGCGATGCCGGTAGAGGCAGGCAAAAGCACGGTGCAGGTCACGGTGTCTGGCGCAGTGCAACTCCAGTGATCTACTTTCGCCCTCTGGCCATCCACCCGGAGGAGGTCGAGATGACCGCTATCCGGGCACAGGGTGCCGGTGGGCAAAACGTCAACAAGGTATCCAGCGCGGTGCACCTGCGCTATGACATCGGCGCGTCCAGCCTGCCGCCGGATGTCAAAGAGCGGCTGCTGGCCCTGCGCGACAGCCGCATCACCCAGCTCGGCGTGGTGGTCCTCAAAGCCCAGCAACACCGCAGCCAGGAGCAGAACCGGGCCGACGCACTGCAGCGGCTGGAGGCGCTGGTCAACAGCGTCGCCCAGGCCCCGCTGGTGCGCCGCGCCACCAAACCCACCTACGGCTCCAAGCAGCGCCGCCTCGAAGGTAAAAGCCAGCGCGCCAGCACCAAGGCGCTGCGCGGCAAGGTCAACGAATAGGGTTTCCACCCAGCCGGGGCTTTCTTGGGCTCTGTCGCCGCCTGCATAACGTGGCGTGAGCCTCTCGATGCGAATGCGTGAGCCTGTCTTTGGCGGTGTTGTCTTGCAGGTGCTGCACATTTACACGGGTGTTCACAACTTGAAATGCCTTGTCTCAAGTACATGGATGTATCTTTGCGATGTAGTGCATACAATTTTTAATGAATTTTTAACTTGTTTCATGATTCAATCGTGCCCGTAACAGCCTGTCGGCTGCATAAAAAAAGAGCACGAGGACAAGGTATGGATCGAATTTCCGCCATGCGCGTATTCAGTGAGGTGGTGACGCGTGGCAGTTTTACCGCAGCCGCGGAAACGTTGGGCATGTCCCGAGCGATGGTGACGCGCCACATTGCCGAGCTGGAACGCTGGCTGGGTACCCGGCTGCTGCAGCGCTCGACCCGCCGCCTTTCGCTCACGGAAGCGGGAGAGGCCTGCGTGGCCCGCAGCCGCCAATTGTTAGAGCTGGTAAATGACGTGGAACAGGTGGTGGGCCAGCGCGACACCGAACCGCACGGCCCCATCCGCGTGATGGCCAGTGTGGCTTTGGGACAGACCCATCTAGCCCCGGCGTTGGTGGCCTACCTGGCACGTTATCCACGCACCCGGGTAGATTTGCAACTCGGCGATCAGGCTTTGAACATGGTCGAGGACCGGATCGACCTGGCCGTACGCATCACCAACGAGGTCGACCCCGCCCTGATCGCCCGCAAGCTGTCAGTGTGCCGTGCGGTGGTGTGCGCGGCCCCCGACTACCTGGCCCGCGCTGGTACGCCGCACACGCTGGAAGATATGGCTGGGCACAACTGCCTGACCTATTCGCGCTTTACCAAAAGCCAATGGAACCTGGGCCGCGACGGGGTGGATGTCGCCGTGCAGGTCAGCGGCAATCTCAGCGCCAACGAAGCCTCGACCCTGCTGCAAGCGGTGTTGGCAGGCGGCGGCGTGTCGATGCTGCCGACCTTCATGGTGGCCCCCATGTTGCGCAGCGGCGCGTTGGTCACCGTGCTGCCAGACTGGCAACCGGCTGCGCTGGGCATTTACGGCGTGTATGTCTCGCGCCGCCACCAACCGGCCACCTTGCGCACGCTGCTGGATTTTTTAGCCGCGCAATGGGGCCCGCAGCCTGTCTGGGATGATGCTATATAAAAGATAGCTGTATGCGCCCGTTATATATGCACAAGAGGCATATTAGGCGCCTAATTTTTCGGGCCACTCAGTGGCACGCGCTGCACACCAGCGGCTGACAAGTGCAGCCACTCACCCCGCGCGGGCTGTGCGCTGGCATCCCAATCGGTCATCACCCAGCGCTGCAGCCCGTGGTCCAAGTCGTGCAGGGCCGGGCGGTGTGTGTGGCCGTGGACAAGGGTGTTGGCCCGGGCGGCATGCAGCCACGCCACGGCGGCAGCGGAGTCCACGTCGGCATAGACCACGCCGCTGCGTTTGCGGTTTTCGCTCTGGCTTCGGATGCCGCGGGCGATCTGCTGGCGCTCGGCCAGGGGCTTGGCTAAAAAGTCTTGCTGCCACTGCGGGCTGCGCACTACGGCGCGAAACTGCAGGTAGTCCACATCGTCCAGGCACAGCGCGTCGCCGTGGCTCAGCAGCCAGCGTTGCCCGGCAAACTGCAGCACGGTGGGATCGTCCAGCAAGGTGACACCGCAGCCATCCAGGCAGGTGCGGCCCACCAGGAAGTCGCGGTTGCCGTGCATGAAGAAAACCGGGCGCAGGCGAGCGGCATCCAACAGCACTTGCACGCAGGCGGCATCAAAGCCCGCCGGGTCGGCATCCAGCGCGTCGTCGCCCACCCAGACTTCAAACAGATCGCCCAGGATAAAGATGGCATCGGCCGTGCAGTTCGCCATGCTGCGCTGCCAGGCGGCAAAGGTGGCGGGCTCGCTGGCCTGCAAATGCAGGTCCGAAATGCAAGCGACCGTGCGCCAGTGGGAGGGAGCAATCAGCTCCGCCACCGGGGGCACGGTCGGGGTCAAGGGGGAAATCCGGCTTAGAGGGCGACGGCTTTTTCGATGATCACGTCTTCGACTGGCACATCACCGTGGCCGCCTTTGTTACCGGTTTTGACAGCCTTGATGCCATCGACCACTTCGGTGCCCGACACAACTTTACCGAACACGGCGTAGCCCCAGCCCGATGCCGAAATGGCGGTGTGGTTCAGGAAGCCGTTGTTGGCCACGTTGATGAAGAACTGCGCGGTGGCCGAGTGCGGGTCATTCGTGCGGGCCATGGCCACGGTGTAGTTGTCGTTCTTCAGGCCGTTGTTGGCTTCGTTGTCAATCGGCTTGTCGCTGCCTTTTTGCTTCATGCCGGGCTCGAAACCACCGCCCTGGACCATGAAGCCGGGAATGACGCGGTGGAACACGGTGTTGTCGTAATGGCCCTTGGCCACATAGGCCAGGAAGTTGGCGACCGACTTGGGGGCCTTTTCAGCGTCCAGTTCCAGGGTGATCACGCCGCGGTTGGCAATGTGGAGTTCGACTTTGGGGTTGCTCATGGCAAGTTTCCTTTTTTATTTAACGAGGGTGACGGATTGGATAACGATGGGGGTGCGCGGCACATCGCCACTGCGCGTGGGCACGACGCGGATTTTGTCCACCACGTCCATGCCGCTGATGACCTTGCCAAACACGGTGTAGCCATAGCCGTCGGGCGAGGGCGCGTTCAGGTTGGCGTTGTTTTGCACGTTGATGAAGAACTGCGCGGTGGCCGAATTCGGGTTGCTGGTGCGCGCCATGGCGATGGTGCCGCGGTCATTTTTCAGGCCGTTATTGGCTTCCAAAGGCACGGGCGGGCGGGTGGCCTTTTCTTTCATGTCGGTAGAGAAACCGCCGCCTTGCACCATGAAGCCGTCGATCACGCGGTGGAATACCGTGCCCTCATAGTGCTTGTCTTTGGCGTACTGCACAAAGTTCTCGACCGTCTTGGGCGCTTTGTCGGGATACAGCTCGACCACGAAGTCGCCCAACGAGGTGGCGAACTTGAGCTGCGGTGCATCGGCGGCAAAAGCGCTGGAGGATGCCCACAGGGCGCAGGCGAGCAGCAAGGCGCGTTTGGAGGTGGAGAAAGTCATGGGCGATGGGGCTGAATCTGGCGTTAAAAAGGCAAAAAGGGCAGCCGTTGCGCTGCCCTGAACCTGCGTTTTGGCGGAGTTACTTGGTCTTGGCCGGTGCAGCAGGCGTGGAAGGCGCCAGCACCGTCTTCAACAAAGCCACTTTCTGCGAGGCCTGGGGGTTGGTGGCGTTGAGCTGCAGCGATTTGCTGTACGACTGGCTGGCCAGCTTGGCATACACGTCGCCCAGGTTTTCATAGGCAGTGGCGTAGCTGGGATTGATGCGCACGGCCATTTCCAGCGCGGTGCGGGCTTTATCAAACTGGTTCTGGCTGGCGTAGAGCACGGCCAGGTTGTTGTAGGGCTCGGGCAGCTCGGGGAATTCCTGGGTCAGCGCGGTGAGCGTGGCAATGGCATCGCCCGGTTGGCCAGCGGCAGACTGCACGGCCGACTTCAGAAAGCGCATCTGCGGGTCTTTGGGCTTGAGCGCCAGGTACAGGTCGGCCTTGGCTTGGGCTTCTGCGAGTTTGCCCGTTTTCAGCAACTGGCTGACATCGCCGTAGTCGTCTGCGTGGACGGCTGCCGAGGCTACCAGGACGGACGCAGCCAACATGCGTAAAACAACCGACACCGTAGCGGACAAACGTGGCAAGGAATGTGACATAAAGCCTCTACAACAGGGTGCAAACAGGGTGGATCCCATGCCCAAACGCGGGGCGATATACTGCCCAGGATTGTAGCCGAGGGGTCTGATGCCGCTTATCGCACCCCGGTTTTGCATCCGGCTACCGCCCCACCCACCGACACCACCCGTTGAGCCACTTGGCGTTCTACGGCATTATCAGATCCCATGAGTTTGCGCATTTACAACACGCTGAAGCGTGCCACCGAAGAGTTTTCCCCCATCGAGCCCGGCCATGTGCGCATGTACGTTTGCGGAATGACGATCTACGATCTGTGCCACATCGGCCACGCCCGCATGATGATGGCGTTTGACGTGGTGCAGCGCTGGCTCAAGGTCGGCGGCCTGCGCGTCACCTATGTGCGCAACATCACCGATATCGACGACAAGATCATTGCCCGCGCGGTGCAGCGCGGCATCACCATCCGCGCCCTGACCGACGAGATGACCCTGGCCATGCACCAGGACATCGCCTTGCTGGGCATCCAGCCGCCCACCATCGAGCCCCGCGCCACCGAATACGTGGCGCAGATGCTGAACCTGATCGGCACGCTGGAGCACAAAGGTCTGGCCTACCGCACGCCGCAGGGCGATGTGAACTTTGCGGTGCGCAAGTTCCACGGCTACGGCCAGCTCTCTGGCAAATCATTGGATGAACTGCACGCCGGTGAGCGCGTGGCGGTGCTGGACGGCAAGGACGACCCGCTGGACTTTGTGCTGTGGAAAGCCGCCAAACCCACCGAGCCCGCGGATGCCATCTGGCCCAGCGACTTCGGCCCCGGCCGCCCCGGTTGGCACATCGAGTGCTCGGCCATGTCCTGCCAGACCCTGGGCGAAACCTTCGACATCCACGGCGGCGGTGCCGACCTGCAGTTTCCGCACCACGAGAACGAAATCGCCCAAAGCGAAGGTGCGTCCGGCAAGCCGCTGGCGCGTTTCTGGGTGCACAACGGCTTTGTGCGGGTAGACAACGAAAAGATGTCCAAGAGCCTGGGCAATTTCTTCACCATCCGCGACGTGCTGCAGAAATATGACGCGGAAACCCTGCGCTTCTTCCTGGTGCGCACCCATTACCGCAGTCCGCTGAACTACAGCGACGCGCACCTGGACGATGCCCGTACCGCCCTCAAGCGCCTGTACACCGCGCTGAGCCTGGTCGAGCCCGTCGTGCCCGCCGCCATCGACTGGACCCAGCCTTTTGCCGCCCGCTTCCAAGCCGCCATGGACGAAGACTTTGGTACGCCCGAAGCGCTGGCCGTGCTGTTCGACCTGGCCAGCGAAGTCAACCGCACCCAGTCGGCTGATCTGGCCGGGCTGTTGCAAGCCCTGGGCGGCACGCTGGGTTTGCTGCAAGGCAGCGCCAAGGTGTTTTTACAAGCCGGTGCCGGGTTGGACGATGCTGCCATCCTGGCCCTGATCGCCCAGCGCGCCGAGGCCAAGGCCGCCCGCAACTTCGCCGAGGCCGACCACATCCGCCAGCAACTGCTGGCCGATGGCATCGTCCTCAAGGATTCCGCCAGCGGCACGACCTGGGAAGCCGCATGATGGGGAATTTAAAGGTTTTAGGCCTCCAGCGCTGGTGGAACGTGCGGTGGTAGCTCTTAAAAAAGTAGCAACTGAGCCTGTTGCCAATCCCGCAGTTTTCACCCCCGCCTACTGGACCGAAGCGCGCAAGCACCTGGTCAAAAAAGACCGGGTCATGAAGCGTCTGATCCCGCAGTTTGGCGACGTGTGCCTGGAAACCCGGGGCGATGCGTTCACCACCCTGGCGCGCAGCGTGGTGGGCCAGCAGATATCGGTCAAGGCGGCGCAAACCGTGTGGGGCAAGTTCGTGAAGTTGCCCGAGCAGATGGCCCCGCAAAACGTGCTCAAGCTCAAGGTGGACGACATGCGCGCCGCCGGCCTGAGTGCCCGCAAAGTCGAGTATTTGGTCGATCTGGCCCTGCATTTCGACGCGGGCAAGCTGCATGTGCAGGCCTGGGAAGAAATGGACGACGAGGCCATCATTGCCGAGCTGGTGGCGATCCGTGGCATTGGCCGCTGGACGGCCGAGATGTTCCTGATCTTCCACATGATGCGGCCCAATGTGCTGCCGCTGGACGATGTGGGCCTGATCAACGGCATCAGCCAGAACTACTTTTCCGGCGATCCGGTGAGCCGCAGCGAGGCCCGTGAAGTGGCCGCCGCCTGGGCACCGTTTTGCAGCGTGGCAACTTGGTATATTTGGCGGTCTTTGGCACCGGTGCCAGCCACCGATGTTCCGAAATAATTAGGAGAAAATTTTGGCTAAAAGAACATTCCTCGACTTCGAGCAACCCATCTCGGACCTGGAAACCAAAATCGAAGAGCTGCGCTATGTGCAGACCGAGTCGGCTGTCGATATCTCCGAAGAAATCGACCAGCTCAGCAAAAAAAGCCAGCAGCTCACCAAAGACATCTACAGCGTGCTCACCCCTTGGCAGATCACCAAGATCGCCCGCCACGCCGAGCGCCCGTATACGCTGGACTACGTGAACGAAATCTTCACCGATTTCGTCGAGTTGCACGGCGACCGGCATTTCTCGGATGACTTGAGCATCGTCGGTGGCCTGGCCCGCTTCAACGGCACCGCCTGCATGGTGCTGGGCCACCAAAAAGGCCGCGACACCAAGGAACGCGGCCTGCGCAACTTTGGCATGACCAAGCCCGAGGGTTACCGCAAAGCTTTGCGCCTGATGAAAACCGCCGAGAAATTCGGCCTGCCGGTGTTCACCTTTGTGGACACGCCCGGTGCCTACCCCGGTATCGACGCGGAAGAACGCGGCCAGTCCGAGGCCATTGGCCGCAACATCTTTGAGATGGCGCAACTGGAAGTGCCCATCATCACCACCATCATCGGTGAAGGCGGCTCTGGCGGCGCGCTGGCGATTTCGGTGGCCGACCAGGTGGTGATGCTGCAGTATTCCATCTACTCCGTCATCAGCCCCGAAGGCTGCGCGTCCATTCTGTGGAAAACCTCCGACAAGGCCTCCGAGGCCGCTGAAGCCCTGGGCATCACCGCCCACCGCCTCAAGGCCCTGGGCGTGATCGACAAGATCGTCAACGAGCCCGTGGGCGGCGCGCACCGCGACCACAAGCAAATGGCCGCCTTCCTGAAGCGCGCCCTGAACGATGCTTACCGCCAGGTCAGCGACCTGAAGGTCAAGGAGCTACTGGACCGCCGCTACGACCGCCTGCAGAGTTACGGCCGCTTCACCGACACCAAGGCCGAGAGCAAATAACTGAACGTGAAACAACTTTCATGGCTCTGGGTGCTCTGCACCCGAGTCCATGAAAGTTAGGCCGGCATCCCCACCCCCAGCAGTTGGTGTAGCCGGGGAGAGGTGGTGGTGTACTGGAACGGAATTTTCTTGCCCGGAAACACCATGGGCGCTGCCGCGTACGCCGCCAGTGTGGCCTCGTGGAAGCCGCAGACGATGAGTTTTTGCTTGCCCGGGTAGGTGTTGATGTCGCCCACGGCAAAAATGCCGGGCACGCTGGTTTCAAACCGGGCGGTATCCACCTGCAATTGCTTGCGCTCCATCGCCAAACCCCAGTCTGCCACCGGGCCCAGCTTGGGCGACAGGCCGAGAAAGACGCTCAGGGCATCGACCGGCAACTGGTGCACCACCGCATCCACATCGCTGACCTCCAGGCTGGCCAGGCGGCCTTTTACCGCGCCAAATCCTGTGATCTGCCCGACCATGAAGCGCATGCGCCCGGCTGCTACCAGCATCTGCATCTCGGCGATATCGGCCATGGGTGCTTGCAGTACGTCGCGGCGGTGCAGCAGGGTGACGCTCTTGGCATCGGAGTCGGCAAGTTGCAGGGCGCAGTGCAGGGCGGCCTCGTCACCACCATTCACGACCACATCCAGTCCTGCTACATCGGCGGGTGCCGCGTGGTAGCGCAGTTGGTGGCCTTCAAATATTTCGATGCCGTCCAGCTTCAAGCGCCGGGGCTGGAACGCGCCCACACCTGCGGCGATGATGACCACGGGCGCTAAAAACTGCGTGCCCTGGTCGGTCTGCACCAAAAATCGGCCATCGGCCTGCTGGTCTATCTGGCTGACCTGTTGCCCGAGATGGAAGGGGGTTTGGAACGGCTGGATTTGCTGCAGCAGCGAAGCCGCCAGCGCCCGCCCGGAGGTGGCGGGTGTGCCGGGGATATCGTAGATGGGTTTGTCGGGGTACAACTCCATGCACTGGCCGCCCGCATGGGGCAGCACGTCGATGGCATGGGTGGGAACTTCCAGCAGGCCGAGCTGGAACACCTGGAACAGCCCGACGGGGCCAGCGCCGATAACGACGGCCCCGGTCTCGTTCAATTAACGCTCCAGCAACTGGATCTTGGGCATCACGTCTTTCCAGTCGTCGGCATCGGCCAGCGCGGGTTTGCGCTTGGTGATGCTTTTCCAGCCTTGGGCGCGGGCCAGTTCGACGTTGAGCTGGATGAAGGCCAGCTGGTCGGCGGGCATGTCTTCTTCGGCGTAGATGGCGTTGGCCGGGCACTCGGGGATGCAGACGGCGCAGTCGATGCATTCATCGGGGTCGATGACCAGCATGTTCGGGCCTTCGCGGAAGCAGTCCACGGGGCACACATCCACACAGTCGGTGTATTTGCACTTGATACAGGATTCGGAAACGACGTGGGTCATATTGTTTTTTCAATAGCGGGGTTAACCCGTGATTTTAAATTAGCGGACCAGTACCGCGCCGGAGGTTTTGTGCGAAGCCGTATCGACCAAAACCAAAGCACCCAGCGAGCGCGACTGGGTATAGGGCCGGGTGGCAATGGCTTCTTGCAGTGCCAGCTCGATGTGACCGATGGCGTTGGGCGGCAGCTCGGTGGCGTCTTCTTCCGCCAGGGTGTTGATGTCCAGCTTGTGCACGATGCGCTTGACCTTGGCTTTGACCCAGCGGTGGCCGTGCAGCGCCCAGTAGACGCGGCCTGCGACCAGGGGTTCGTCGTCCATCCAGGCGACAGTGGCCGAGATCTCGCGGCTGGCTTCGAACTGGCCGGGGGCCAGCAACCAGTCGCCACGCGACACATCGACTTCGCGGTCCAGCGTGATGCCGGCGCTGTTGCCCGCCAGCACGCTTTTCGGGTTGCGGGCGTGGTCCAGCACCTGGGCCACGGTGGCGGTCTGGCCGCTGGGCAGGATGCGGATTTCCTGGCCCACTTCCACCTTGCCGGTGGCCACGCGGCCCCAGAACACGCGGCGGCCCTGGCTGGTGTCGGCACTCGAAGAAAACTTTTCCACCCACTGCACCGGGAAGGCGAAGGGCTGGTCGACTTCTGCGGGTGTGCTGGGCAATTGCTCCAGAATCTGTAGCAGGGTAGGCCCGGTGTAATTGCACCAGTCGGGTGTTTCGGCATGACCCGCTTCGACCACATTCCAACCCTTGAGGGCTGAAATCGGCACGATGGCCTTGACGGGAATCTCGGCGGCAGCGGCAAAGCTGTTCAGGGCGGCGCTGATGTGGGCGAACGCCAGGCCAGAGTCCTCCACCGCGTCCAGCTTGTTGATGGCAAACACGATGCTGGGCACGCGCAGCAAATGGCACAGCAGCGAGTGGCGGCGGGTTTGCGGCAGCAGTTCCAGGGCGGCGTTTTTCCAGTCGAGCTTGGTGGCATCGACCAGCACCACGGCGGCATCAGCGCTGCTGGCGGCGGTCACCATGTTGCGGGTGTACTGCTCGTGGCCGGGTGCGTCGCCGATGATGAATTTGCGGTCTTCGGTGTTGAAGTAGCGGTAGGCCACGTCGATAGTGATGCCCTGCTCGCGCTCGGCGCTGAGGCCGTCGGTCAGCAGGGCCAGATCGGTTTCGCCCTGGCGTTGCACGCCCGCCAGGTGGTCTTGCAGCACGGCCTTGGTGTCCACCAGCAGGCGGCCAATCAGGGTGCTCTTGCCGTCATCGACCGATCCGCAGGTGATGAACTTTAAGGCGGAAAGGGCACTAGCGCTGGTAGTGCCTGCGGGAGTAGCTATTAATGTTGTAGCGTTGGTCATTTCAATCAATCACGTTAATACAGAACGGTCCAGTCCAGAGACACCGTGGAACTGGCTCCGCCAGGCCACTGGTGTCGCCCCCTGCAAGGGGGTAGGAGGCCACACGAAGTGGGCAAGCCTGGGGGTGTTCAAAAATATCCGTCTTTCTTGCGCTTCTCCATCGAAGCCTCTGATGTCTTGTCGTCCATGCGGGTCGCGCCGCGTTCGCTCACGTCGGCGGCCAGGGTTTCGATCACGATGTCGGCAGCGGTAGCGGCAAAGCTCTCTACCGGGCAGGTGCAGGTGATGTCGCCCACGGTGCGGAAACGCACGTCGCGCTGCTCAGACGTTTCACCGGCTTTGAGCGGGGTCAGCTCAGTCACCGGCACCAGCAGGCCCTTGCGCTCCACCACTTCGCGTTTGTGCGTGTAGTAGAGCGAGGGCAGGGCGATTTTTTCGCGTTCGATGTACTGCCACACGTCCAGCTCGGTCCAGTTGCTGATGGGGAACACGCGGAAGTGTTCGCCGGGCTGCAGGCGGGTGTTGAACAGGGTCCACAGCTCAGGGCGCTGGGCCTTGGGCTGCCACTGGCCGAAGCTGTCGCGGTGCGAAAAAATGCGTTCTTTGGCGCGGGCTTTTTCTTCGTCGCGGCGGGCGCCGCCGATCAGCGCGTCAAAGCGGAATTCGTCGATCGCTTCCAGCAACGTAACCGATTGGTGCACGTTACGGCTTTCACCGGGATGGGCCAGGCGCACGGTGCCGCGCTTCATCGAGTCTTCGACGTTGCGCACGATCAGCTCGGCACCCAGCTCCTGGGCGCGGTAGTCGCGGAAGTCGGTGACCTCGTGGAAGTTGTGGCCCGTGTCGATCATCAACAGCGGGTAGGGGATGCCGCCGCTGCCGGTGGACACGTTCTTGGCACCGAAGGCTTTTTCGGCGCATTTCAGCAGCACCAGCGAGTCTTTGCCGCCCGAAAACAGCAGGGTGGGGCGTTCAAACACGGCGGCCACTTCGCGCAGGATGAAGATGGTTTCTTCTTCCAGCGCGTCGAGGTGGGTGTTGCTCAGGTGGTGTTGGTTAGCTTGGGAGTTCATGGGGGCAGGTTTCAGTGGGCAAGGTGCAGTCCGCACTCGCGGTTGTCATCACCCTTGGTGGGGTCCACGTAGTCGAAGTTATTGGGCAGGCCGTGGGTTTCGCAGTACGCGTAGAGGTCTTTGGACGACCAGTGCAGCAGGGGGGCGACCTTGATCAGGCCGTCGGGGTTGATGCTGACCGGGTCCATCTGGGCGCGCACGGCGGTGTCGGTGGCACGCAGGGCGGTGAACCAGACCTTGGGTGCGGTCTCGCGCAGGGCGCGGGCAAAAGGCTCCAGCTTCACTTCTTCGGTGAAGGCGGCGTGGCGCGGGTCGTCCAGCGCGGGTGTGGGGCCCTCCACCGCCTCGCGGTGCGCACGGGAGCGGCGTGGCAGGTAGATGTGCAGGTTGAGCTTGAGCTGTTGGGTCACTTCATCGACGAAGCGGTAGGTGGCCTCGGTGTTGTGGCCGTTGTCCATCCAGACCACGGGAACATGGGGGTTCACGCGGGTGACCATGTGCAGGATGACCGCCTCGAAGGGGCGGAAATTGGTGGTGACGATGGCGGGCTGGCCCAGGGCCAGTGCCCATTCCACCAGCGCGGGTGCGTCGCGGCCGAGATCGGCGTTGATTTGTGCCAGGTCAAGATTGAGGTTGGGGGTGCTCATGGTGTCTTTTCCGATCAGTACGAGTCTTGCCGGGCCAGCTCTGCGCCGTAGGCGGCGGAGTGGTCGGTTTCGGCAAAGTGCGGCTCCACGTGGACGGCATCGCCCTGGTAGAAGCCTTCAAAGCGGTCAAACTGGCGCTGGGCGGCGCTGGCATCCACGCCTTCGCGCAGCACGGCTACGGTGAAGCCGCTGCGTTGCATTTGCACCAGCTGGTCGATCAGCACGTCGCCGGTGGCGCGAATTTCACCGGTGTAGCCCAGGCGGCGTCGCAGCAAAAATGCCTGGCTGTAGGCGCGGCCATCGGTGAACTTGGGGAAGTGCAGGTCGATGCGGTTGATGCCCGCCAAATCCAGCGTGCGCGGGTCTGCATCGTTGGCCAAAAATACTTGGTCTTTTTGGCCTTCTGTGCAGGCGGTATGAGCGGTAGAAGCTATTATTTTCATAGTGTTAACTTTCAAGCTTCGGCGGCGGCTTTGGGGGCGCGGGCGGTGCTGGTGCGGGCGGCGTTAGCGGCCAGCTTGAACGGGTCCTGGCCCACGCGGCGCAGGGTGTCGATGAAGGCTTCTCCGCTGGTGCGGGTGGCGCGGTAGGTGTCCAGCACGGCTTCGATGACTTCGGGCACCTCTAACGCGCTGAAGGACGGGCCGACGACCTTGCCGATGGAGGCTGGACCGCTGAGGTTGGAGCCGTCCGAGCCAGCCAGCGTCACCTGGTACCACTCCTGGCCGTCCTTGTCCACGCCCAGGATGCCGATGTGGGCGCTGTGGTGGTGGCCGCAGGAGTTGATGCAGCCGCTCATGTGCACGTCGATCTCGCCCAGGTCGTGCAGCTCGTCCATGTCCTGGTAGCGCTGGCTGATGGCCTCGGAAATCGGCAGCGAGCGGGCATTGGCCAGCGCGCAGAAGTCGCCACCGGGGCAGACGATCATGTCGGTCAGCAGGCGGATATTGGCGCGGGCCAGACCGGCGGCCTTGGCTTCGGCATACAGCGCTGGCAGTTCGTCGGCACGCACCCAGGGCAGCACCAGGTTCTGGTCGTGGGTGACGCGGGTTTCACCGGCGCTGTAACGGTCGGCCAGGTCGGCCGACAGGTCCAGCTGGTCACCGGTGGCGTCGCCAGGCGAGTAGCCCAGGCGCTTGAATGACAGCGTCACAGAGCGCAGCAGCGGGTTTTGGTGCGCGGCCACGTTTTGTTTCAGCCAGCGGGTGTAATCCTTGTCATCCACCGGGGCGGCAACCGGGTTGGCCAGTGCGGGCAGGGTGCCGACGCGGCTGGCCGGGGGCACAAAGCAGGCGGTCACGCGGTCCAGCTCGGACTGGGCGATGGTGTGCGGCGCGCCGTCCACCGTCAGGATCTGCTGGTACTCGGCTTCCACCTCGTCGATGTAGCGCTGGCCTTCGGCCTTGACCAAAATCTTGATGCGCGCCTTGTAGATGTTGTCGCGGCGGCCCCAGCGGTTGTACACGCGGACCACGGCTTCCAGGTAGTTGAGGATCTGGTTCCACGGCAGAAAGCTGCGGATTACCGTGCCCAGTACCGGGGTGCGGCCCATGCCGCCGCCCACCATCACGCGCAGGCCGACTTCACCGGCTTCGTTCTTCAAAACGTGCAGGCCCACGTCGTGCCAGGCGGTGGCAGCGCGGTCGTCGGTAGCTCCGACGATGGCGATCTTGAACTTGCGGGGCAAAAAGGCAAATTCGGGATGCAGCGTGCTCCACTGGCGGATGATTTCGGCCAGCGGGCGCGGGTCGGCGATCTCATCGGCGGCAATACCGGCGCGCTCGTCGCTGGTGGTGTTGCGGATGCAGTTGCCGCTGGTCTGGATGCCGTGCAGGTGTACGCTGGCCAGCAGGTCCATCACGTCGGCACTTTTGTCCAGCGGGATCCAGTTGAACTGGACGTTCTGGCGGGTGGTGAAGTGGGCGCAGGCGCTGGGCAGGCTGTGCAGGTCGCTCAGGCCGGGGTTGGCCTTGGTGAGGTCGTGCGCGTCTTTTTTGTCATAGTCGCGGGCGATGGTGGCCAGTACGCGCAATTGGGCGCTGGACAGCTCGCCGTAGGGCACAGCCACGCGCAGCATGGGCGCAAAGCGCTGGACGTACCAGCCGTTTTGCAGACGCAGCGGGCGGAATTCGTCTTCGGCCAGGGTGCCGCCTTGCCAGCGTTCCAGCTGATCGCGGAATTGGGCAGCGCGCAGTTTGACGAACTGTTTGTCAAATTCGGTGTATTGGTACATTTTTTTACGGTCGTGGGGCAGGGCAACCTGCGATTTTAAAGTGCGAGTAACTTGGTGCCTGCATAGGCCAGCAGCAGGGACAGCAGGCCCCGGATCACGCGGTCCGAGGTTTTGAGCATCAGGTGCGAACCTAGCCAGATGCCGGGCAGCGAGCCCAGCAGCAGCTTGGCCAGCAGCGGCCAATCGACCGAGCCCAGCCCGGCGTGGCCCAGGCCCGCCACCAGGGTTAGGGGTACGGCGTAGGCGATGTCGGCGGCAACAATGCGCTGCAGCGGCAGCAGCGGGTACAGCAGCATCAGCACCGTGACGCCAATGGCACCCGCGCCTACGGAGGTGAGGGTTACCAGGGTGCCGATGAATGCGCCAAACAGCAGCGGCAGGCTCCAATGGCGTGGGCGCTCGGCTGCGGCCATGTTTTCCGCACTGATGTTGCGGGGGGTGGATTTGCCACGGATGCTTTTGTACAGCGTGGCAGCAGCGGTGAGCAGCAGGGCCACGCCCAGGGTGGTGGTCATGGCTTTTTGCACCTGGGCATCGGCGGGTCCAAGGGTGTGCAAGACCCACAGCGTCACCAGCGAGGCTGGAATGCTGCCTGCGCACAGCGTGGCGACAATGCGCCAGTTCACCATACCGGAGCGGGCCATCTTCAGCGTGCCACCAGCTTTGGTAAAGCAGGCAAACAGCAGGTCAGTGCCGATGGCCAGGTACGGCTTCATGCCAAAGAAGAAAATCAGGATGGGGGTCATGAGCGAGCCACCGCCCACACCGGTCAAACCCACGACGAAGCCGACGAAAAAACCGGCAAAAACAAACGCTAAATCTTGCATAGGGCGCGACTATAAAAGCCTGTGGCCCTAATCCAAACTACTTTATTGTTCTACCAATATGTCGTTTAGCATATTTGGAAATAACGAAATTGGCTGTTCAGCCAGCGGATTGGGCGTACGCCGCGTTGATTTGTTCGTTGATGGTGTGCCACAAAGGCCGGATCATGAGGCGCAAGCCTTGGTACACCTCATCCACCCGCAGCATCGAGGGCACACGCTGGCCACGGTGCTCTACCGGGCCACCAATCGGGATGATGTTGACCCCGAGTTTGCCAAAGTGCTCAGCCAGCCGGGGTTCGGTGAGGGTGAACAAGGTTTCAATGCCGTGGCGCTTGGCCATTAACACGGCACCCATGTACAGGCTGACGGGCAGGTAGGGAAAGCGCGGTTGCTTCTGGTCGCCGAAATCCTGGTCGGAAATGGTTGCTTCGGATTGTTGCTCGCCCTTACGGCGGCGGAATTCAGACATGACCGCCAGACGCGACACCTCGGCGATGCGGCCACGCGGTTGCAGGGCGGGGTCGATGATGCTGCGGTCTAGCGTGTTTTTGCAGGTCAGCTCGAACGGCAGTGGTGCAGCGGGGTGGGCCGGGTCGGTCAGTACCAGCCGGGCACAGCCTGCCAGACGGGTGCCATCGGCGCTGCGCACCAGGCAGTGCTGGGAGCGGTAGTCGTACTTGTCAGTTTCACGCTGGTCTTCGCGCACCGGCTCAAAACCAAGTTCCCGGGCGTACACATCGTGCCGGATAAAAAACACATCATTGACGCGGTCGGGCTCCAACGCAGGCGCAATTTCAAAGTACTGCTTGTAGCCATCGCCCAGGTTGAGGCGGGGAGAGTCTGACATACGGGCCTTGCGGGATGTTGAAAATGATTAAGTTACAACCGTACACACTTTACACAGGCTTTACAGGGATTTTGTGGAAATATTTTTTACGATTTTCAGCACAAAATCACATTCATGCTTCAGAAAGTTGCAAAGACCATGGTGTTTTTTGCCAAGCCTGGCCTTCTTCGCGCAGTAAATGGGCCGACTGGGGAAAGGCCTGAGCCCATCCGGGGCGGGTGGACAGCACAAAATGGCTGGCAAGCGATGGGTCTACGCGCAGTTCCAGGCCCGCAGTATCGGGGTCGCGGCGGGCATGGCACAGCATGGTGGCCAGCCGCAAGCACAGCAATTGCTGCATGAAGGCCGCATCGGCAAAATCCAGCTCCAGCTTGCGCAGTTTGCCTCGGTGGCCCAGCACCAATTGGCTTAGGCGGTGTAGCTCCAGCAGGGCAAAGCCGGGTGCGTCGGCGTGTTCGAGAACGTAAGCACCGTGTTTTTGGTGGTCTTGGTGCGAGATCTGGCAGCCAATTTCATGCAATTGGCCGGCCCAGTTGAGCTTGCGCTGTTGGCGGACGACTTCGGTGGCGGCCACACCGGTGCCGGTCTGCAACTGGCCGTAAAGCGTGCAGGCGAGCTTGGCCACACGCTGGGCCTGCTGGGTGTCCACGCCAAAGCGGCTGGCCATGCGTTGCACCGAGACGGCCCTCAGGTCGGTTTCTTCCTGTCCACGCGCCACCAGGTCGTACAGCACGCCGTGGCGCAAAGCACCGTCGGCGGCATGCATCTCTTCGATGCCAAGCAGGTCAAACACCGCCCGCAGCACGCTGATGCCGCCGCCAATCACTAGTTTGCGGTCGTCTTTCATGCCTTCGATGCGCAGTTTGTCGACGTTCTGGGCCTTTAACAGGCGGTCGCTGATCCAGTCCAGGCCTTCGCGGGTAATGAGGTTCAGTGGCCAGCCGGCTGCATGCAGAATGTCGCCTACCGCGCCAACTGTGCCAGACGAGCCATAGGCCACGTCCCAGGTATCGCGGCGGTAGGCGTTCAGGGCCTCGTCCAGCACGGCTTTGGCGGCAATTTCGGCGATCCGGAAGGCATCGCGGGTGAACTGGCCGTTCGGAAAGTATTTCATCGACCAGGCCACACTGCCGACCCGGAAGGACTCCATCACCGTGGCATCGTAGGCCTGTCCCAAGATCATTTCGGTGGAGCGTCCACCGATATCCACTACCAACCGCCGCTCGTCCGACTGCGGTAACAGTCGGGCCACGCCCTGGTAGATCAAACGGGCTTCTTCGCGGCCCGGAATCACGTCGATGGGAAAGCCCAGCACCTCGTGGGCCTTGGCCAAAAACACATCGCGGTTGCGGGCTTCGCGCAGGGTTTGGGTCGCGACGGCCCGCACTTGGTGGCGCTCGAAACCAGCCAGACGTTCACCAAAACGGGCCAGGCAATCCCAGCCGCGCTGCATGGCCTCTTGGCTGAGGTTGCGGTTTTCATCCAGACCGTTGCCTTGGCGCACGGTTTCCTTCAGGTATTCGGTACGGTGTATTTGCCCGTGGTCCAGGCGGCCGATTTCCAGGCGAAAGCTGTTGGAGCCCAGGTCCAGGGCTGCGATGAGAGTTCCGTTTTGCATGGCGTAGCCGCTTTTTTGAGTGGGCGCAGCATAGCACCCATAAGCCGTGCAAGATGCGGGCACATTTGTCACATTCCTGTCACACAAGCTTCTTAAAGTCGTTGCATCGCCATGGTTTACCCGTACGGTAAACCATGGCATAGGTTCGATAGGTTTCAACTCACCCAAAGGGTTTTCTGATGCAAGTTCGTTTCAAAATCGCCATGGCCAGTCTGGCTGGTTCCGCTGCCTTGTCTTTTGCCGGTTTCGCCAGCGCCCAAGAAATTACGGGTGCCGGTGCCACCTTCCCCGCACCCGTGTATTCCAAATGGGCTGCCGAGTACAACAAGGCCACCGGTGTCAAGATCAACTACCAATCGGTAGGCTCTGGCGCAGGCATCAAGCAGATCGATTCCAAAACGGTGGATTTCGGTGCTTCCGACATGCCCCAGACCGACGACGTGCTCAAGGCCAAGGGCCAGATGCAGTTCCCCGCCGTCATCGGTGGCACCGTGCCTGTGGTCAACATCAAGGGTATCGCGCCCGGCCAACTGAAGCTGAATGGCCAGGTGCTGGGCGACATCTTCCTGGGCAAGATCACCAAATGGAACGATGCTGCTCTGGTGGCTCTCAACCCAGGTGTGCCACTGCCCGATGCAGCCATCACCACGGTGCACCGTGCCGATGGTTCGGGTACTACCTTCAACTTCACCAACTACCTAAGCCGCGTCCACCCCGAGTGGAAAGAAAAAGTGGGCGAGGGCACAGCCGTGAACTGGCCATCGGGTTCGGGTGGCAAGGGTAATGAAGGCGTGGCCACGTTTGTGAACCGCCTGCCTAATTCCATTGGTTACGTCGAATACGCCTACGTCAAGCAAAGCAAGATGACCTATGCCATGCTGAAGAATCGTGACGGCGTGTATGTTGCACCCAGCGACACAGCCTTTGCCGCCGCCGCCGCCGGTGCTGACTGGAACAAATCGTTCTACCAACTGATCACTGACCAGCCTGGCAAGGAAGCCTGGCCTATCTCGACCGCTACCTTTATCTTGATGCACACCAAGCAGGATAAGCCCGCAAACGCCACCGAAGTGTTCAAGTTCTTCAACTGGGCCTACAAAAATGGTGCCAAGATTGCCGACGATCTGGACTACGTGCCTTTGCCCGCACCCGTGGTGGCGTCTATCGAGAAGGCTTGGAGCCAAGTGACGGATGCGGCTGGCAAGCCTGTCGCTTTCAAGTAAGCACCGATACCTCAGGACAAAGGAGCAAAACGTGTCATCTACACTTCCGGCGACCGAGCACCTGTTAAATCCATCTGGTAAGTCTTCCGGACACGCGATGACCACTCCTCCCCGCCCCAAAGCGGCCCGTTCCGGGCCGGTTTTCGACCGAATCTTTGCCTGGTTGGCCAAGGGTTCGGCCATTTTCACCCTGGTGGTGCTGATTGCCATTCTGGTGTCGCTCACCATCAATGCCTGGCCCGCAATTGACAAGTTTGGTTTGGGCTTTTTGACCAGTACCACTTGGGACCCGGTCAAGGAAGACTTCGGCGGGTTGGTGATGATCTACGGCACGGTGATGACTTCGTTCATCGCCTTGCTGATCGCCGTGCCGGTCAGTTTCGGCATCGCGCTGTTCCTGACCGAACTGTCGCCTGCTTGGCTGAAGCGCCCGCTGGGCACGGCCATTGAATTGCTGGCCGCCGTACCTTCCATCGTCTACGGTATGTGGGGTTTGCTGGTGTTCAGCCCGGTGCTGTCCACCTACGTGCAGCAGCCTTTGCAGGCTGCGTTCGGCGACGTGCCCTACCTGGGTGCCTTGTTTTCCGGGGCTCCGGTCGGTATCGGCATCTTGTCGGCCGGCATCATCCTGGCCATCATGATCATTCCGTTTATCGCGGCGGTGATGCGTGATGTGTTCGAGGTGACCCCCACGCTGCTGAAGGAATCTGCCTACGGCCTGGGTGCCACTACCTGGGAAGTGGTCTCCAAAGTTGTGTTGCCGTATACCAAGTCGGGTGTCGTCGGCGGCATCATGCTGGGCTTGGGTCGGGCCATTGGTGAAACCATGGCGGTGACCTTTGTGATTGGTAACTTCAACCAATTGGATTCGCTCAGCCTGTTCCAGGCGGCCAACAGCATTACCTCGGCCCTGGCCAACGAGTTTGCCGAAGCGGGCGAAGGCCTGCACCAAGGTGCGCTGATGTACCTCGGTCTGGTGCTGTTTTTTATCACTTTCGTCATTCTTTCCCTGTCCAAACTGCTGTTGTCGCAGCTTCGGAAAAATGAAGGAGCCAAATCATGACCACGGGCGAAATGTTGCTCAAAGCCGCTGCGTTGGAACACACCCGCAGCGTGAAATACGCCAAGCGCAAGCGCGTCAACCAGATTGCTCTGGTGATGGCGCTGGGCGCAATGGCTTTCGGCCTGTTTTGGTTGTTCTGGATTCTGTTTGAAACCGTGCGGTTGGGCATTGAAGGCCTGACCATGGCAACCTTGACCCAGATGACCCCGCCGCCCAATGACGAAGGTGGTTTGGCCAACGCCATTTACGGCTCGTTCCTGATGGTGGCGTTGGCGACCTGTGTGGGCGCACCTATCGGCATCATGGCCGGTATTTACCTGGCCGAGTACGACACCAAGAGCTGGCTGGCCGCGACCACCCGGTTTGTGAACGACATCCTGTTGTCGGCACCCTCTATCGTGATCGGTCTGTTTGTCTACGCCGTGGTGGTGTCGCGCTTCAAGTCGTTCTCCGGCTGGGCTGGCGTGGTGGCCTTGGCGCTGATCGTGATTCCGGTGGTTATTCGCACCACCGAAAACATGCTGCAACTGGTGCCTCCAGGCCTGCGGGAGGCTGCCTACGCCCTGGGTGCGCCCAAGTGGAAGGTGATTCTGAGCATCACCCTGAAAGCCGCCCGGGCGGGTGTGATCACCGGTGTGATGCTGGCCGTGGCCCGTATTGCCGGGGAAACCGCACCACTGCTGTTCACCGCTTTAAGCAACCAGTTCTGGACATCCAGCCTGAGCCAGCCCATGGCCAGCCTGCCGGTCACGATCTTCAAATTTGCGATGAGCCCGTATGAAAACTGGCAAAAACTGGCCTGGGCAGGGGTCTTTTTGATCACCATGGCCGTGCTGGGCTTGAATATTTTGGCCCGCCTGTGGGCTGGCTCCAACAAGAACTAACCTGAGTCTTTACCATGCAAACCACTGTTGCAAGCCCCTCGAAAATCTCGGTCAAAGACCTGAATTTCTTCTACGGCAAGTTCCATGCGCTCAAGGGCATCAATCTGGAAATCCCTGAAAAGAAGGTCACGGCCTTCATTGGCCCCTCGGGCTGTGGTAAATCCACGCTGCTGCGCATCTTCAACCGCATGTTCGAGCTCTACCCCGAGCAACGCGCCGAAGGCCAGATATTGCTGGACGGCGAGAACCTGCTGACCAGTAAAAAAGACGTGGCCCTGCTGCGCGCCAAGGTCGGTATGGTGTTCCAGAAGCCCACACCGTTTCCTATGTCGATCTATGACAACATCACCTTTGGCGTGAAGTTGTTTGAAGACCTGAACACCACCGACATGGAAGAGCGCGTTGAATGGGCTCTGCGCAAGGCCGCCCTGTGGACCGAAGTGAAAGACAAGCTTAACCAAAGCGGCTCCAGTCTGTCCGGCGGCCAGCAGCAGCGCCTGTGCATTGCCCGCGGCATTGCCATCAAGCCCGAAGTGCTGCTGCTCGACGAGCCCTGCTCGGCGCTGGACCCGATCTCCACCTCGAAAGTGGAAGAGCTGATCACCGAGCTGAAAAATGACTACACCGTGCTCATCGTCACGCACAACATGCAGCAGGCCGCGCGTTGCAGCGACTACACCGCCTACATGTACCTGGGCGACCTGATGGAGTTTGGTGCCACCGAAGACATCTTCTTCAAGCCCAAGCGCAAAGAGACTGAAGACTACATCACCGGACGTTTCGGCTGATCTGGCCCTCTTTTGCCCCTTGCTGCCTTTAATTGATTTGGAGACTTTCATGCCCGATAAACATCTTTCCAGCCAGTTCGACAGCGAACTCAATGGCGTTTCCAGCCGCGTGATGGAGCTGGGCGGTCTGGTGGAATCGCAGATTCGCCAGGCAATCTACGCGCTGTCGCAGTTCAGTGTTGAAGTGGCCGACCAGGTCGCTGAAACCGAAATCCGTGTAAATGGCATGGAAATCGAGATCGACCGTGAACTCTCCAGCATCATCGCCCGCCGCCAGCCCACGGCGCGCGATTTGCGCCTGCTGATCGCCATCTCCAAAACCACCGCCAATCTGGAACGCGTGGGCGACGAGGCCAACAAGATCGCCCGCATGGCCAAGTCCATTGCCAAAAGCGGTTCGCCCCGCTCGCTGCCCACGCTGGACCTGCGGGTTTCGGCCGACATGGCTTCTGGCTTGCTGCGCAAGGCGCTGGACGCGTTTGCCCGGCTGGATACGGCGGCTGCGCTGGACATCCTGAAAGAAGACGACCTGATTGACCAGGAGTTCGATGGCTTTGTGCGCAAGCTCATCACCTACATGATGGAAGACCCACGCACCATCACCGCCAGC
Organism: uncultured Albidiferax sp.; assembly: GCA_963513125.1. Classification (GTDB taxonomy): domain Bacteria; phylum Pseudomonadota; class Gammaproteobacteria; order Burkholderiales; family Burkholderiaceae_C; genus Rhodoferax_B. The sequence goes on along the minus strand of CAUPPH010000004.1, from coordinate 135,104 downwards.
CTGGACCTGTTGTTCATCGCCAAGGCCATCGAGCGCATCGGTGACCACGCCAAGAATATTGCCGAATTCATCATCTACATCGTGAAGGGCGAAGACGTGCGCCACGCCACCGTCGCACAGGTGGAGTCAGCACTGCAATGAAAACCATGCCCCGGGTCTTGATCGTCGAAGACGAGCCCGCGATTGCCGAGCTGATTGCGGTCAACCTGCGCCACAGCGGCTTCCAGCCGACCTGGGCGATGGACAGCGTCACGGCGCAGTGCGAGCTGGATGCCATGCTGCCTGACGTGATCCTGCTGGACTGGATGCTGCCCGGCGAAAGCGGTTTGTCGCTGGCCAAGAAATGGCGCGCCAACCCGCGTACCAAGGGCGTTCCCATCATTCTGCTGACCGCCCGCAGCGACGAAAACGACCGCGTGGCCGGTCTGGATGCCGGGGCCGACGACTACATCTCCAAGCCGTTTTCGACCAAGGAAATGCTGGCCCGCATCCGCGCGGTACTGCGTCGCCGGGCACCTGAGCAAGAAAGTGGCACCTTGCGCATCGGTGCTCTGGCGCTGGATGCTGCCACCTACCGGGTGACCTTCCAAGAGCAGGCGGTGAAGATCGGCCCCACCGAATTCAAGTTGCTGCAGTATCTGATGAAGAACGCCGAGCGGGTGCATTCGCGCTCACAGCTGCTCGACCGCGTCTGGGGTGACCACGTATTTATCGAAGAGCGCACGGTGGACGTGCACGTCAAGCGCCTGCGTGAGTCTTTGGGCGCAGGCGGTGCCATGGTGGAAACCGTGCGTGGTGCGGGCTACCGCATCACGGCCCAGCCGGTGGCGGCCACGCCCATCCCCACTGCAGCCTCTGCAGCTTGAATCCCAGGGTGGTTGAACCGCCACCCGCATTCCCTCTTTTCACCCTATGTGGTTTCGATTTTTAAGCTTTTTAGGCCTCCAGTTGGGCGCGGGCCTGCTGGGCTGGGAGTGGGCGGCCTACCCAGGCGCGTTGGCTGGTGTCGTGCTGGCGGGCATATTCTGGATGCTGCTGGATGCCGTGCGGGGCCTGCGTGTGATGCGTTGGTTGCGCACCGGTGAGGCCTCGCAAGCGCCGCACATGCAAGGCTGGTGGGGTGAACTCACCGACCGCACTCGCCGCTGGCTGCGCCAGACGCAGCAGAAGATGCTGGATGCAGAAACCCGGTTGCAAGAGTTTCTGGCCGCCATCCAGGCCTCGCCCAATGGCGTGGTGCTGCTGGATGCCCAGGGGCGTATCGAGTGGTGCAACCACATCGCAGCCGAACATTTTGGTTTTGATGCCCAGCGCGACCTGCAGCAGCAGATCGGCAACCTGGTGCGGGATCCGGCGTTTGCGGCTTACTTTGCAGATGCCGATTATTCGCGTGGCACCTTTATGCTGGGGCGTGGCGGTACGGCCAGCCGCCCGGTACGCCTGTCGGTGCACCTGCACCCCTACGGTGATGGCCGCCGGCTGCTGCTGTCGCGCGATGTGACGGCGCTGGAGCAGGCCGAGGCCATGCGCCGCGACTTTGTGGCCAATGTTTCGCACGAAATCCGTACCCCGCTCACCGTGATGTCGGGCTTTGTCGAAACCATGCAAAACCTGCCACTGGACGAAGGCCAGCGCGAGCGCTACCTGGGCTTCATGGCCCAGCAGGCCCAGCGCATGCAGACCCTGGTGAGCGATTTGCTCACCCTGTCCAGCATCGAAGGCAGCCCGTCGCCCAGCAGTAACGAGTGGATTGTGCTGCGCGACCTGCTGGCCCAGTGCGCCCGCGAGGCCGAGGCTTTGTCGGGTATGGTCACCGCCGGGCACAACAAGGTCCACGCCCTGCGGTTTGGTCCCATGCCTGAAGGCTCCATCGCCGGGGCATCGAGCGAATTGCTCAGCGCTTTGTCGAATCTCGTCAGCAACGCCGTGCGCTACACGCCTGCCGGGGGGCGTATTGATGTGCGCTGGCAGCCCTTGCCCGATGGCCGGGCCGAGTTTTCAGTGAAAGACACCGGGCCGGGCATCGCCGCCGAGCATTTGCCGCGCCTGACCGAGCGCTTCTACCGCGTGGACCCCAGCCGGTCGCGCGAAACGGGTGGCACCGGCCTGGGCCTGGCCATCGTCAAACACGTGGTGCAGCGCCACGGTGCCGAGTTGCGCATCGACAGTATCCAGGGCCAGGGTTCACGGTTTGCCATCATCTTCCCGGCCAGCCGCTTGCGCGGAACCGCAACACAGGCGGTGAATGCCTCCTGAGTGATTGCTATTTAATTCATAGCTACTCGCGCTGATTTGGTAACGGTGTGAGGCCTAAAAGGCTTATATATTACGGGGGAGTGCGTTGGTAGAGCCGTATGGCTTCGCCATTGTCTGCGCGCCGCCGTACGCCCAGCTTGAGGGTCCAGGTGGTTTTGTCCACCGCTTGCCGCAAGGGGCGCGCCGTACTGGTATCGACCAGCAGCCAGGGGCACTGGACGGCACCGCGGGCGGGCTTGAGCACCAGATGGCCGTGGAACTGGAATGCCGCAATCTGGCCTCGGGTCAGGTTGTCAAACTCGACACAGTCGGGCAGGGCGCGTCCCGGGGTTTGCGCCCGGATGGTGCGGTCCACATTGCGCACCAGGGGCAGGTAGCTGCGGCCAAAATCAGCGGCAGACAAGCCCAGCGTCATCAGCAGCAGCCAGCACAGGGCGGTGCCACCTGCTGGCAACACCAGGCTCTTCCAGATAGCCGAGCGGTGGCGGCCCACCCGCCACTTCACCAGCCAGACCCAGACCAACGATGCCCCCACGGCCACGGTGAACGGCAGCCATTCGAAACTGGGCATGAAGCCGGGCAGCAGACGTGCCAGATTGGCCGCCGGTTGCCGCGGCACACCAGTTTGCGCCGCCACCCAGACCACCCAGATCATCAGCGCAAAGATGGTAAAAAACAGCAGCGTGAACCAGTCCACCAGTGCGCTGACGGGACGGCTCAGGGTGGGCAGGGCAAATGCCGCCAGCGTGGCCATCGCGGGCAGGGCCAGCATCAGCGAGCGGTCGGCGGCATCGGTGGTCAAGGTAGCGCCCAGGGCCACGCCCGCAAACCACAGCGGCAGGGCCAGGTGGCGGCCAAAGTTGCCACTGGTCAGCTGCCGCCGCCAGCGCCACAGCGTCCATACTGCCAGCGGCCACACCGGCCAGGTAAACCACAGCAGCAGACGGGCCAGGCTGCGCAGGCTGGTCCAGTCGGTTTCAGGCAGGTCGATGCGCCAGCGCCACTGGTCCAACGCCCAGGCCAGCGCCGCCACCGCCACCGTGACCAGCAGTACCGCCAGACTCCAGCGCAGGCTGCGCGGCGCATCGCATATTTCGCCGGGATCCTGGACATTGCGGTCGAGAAAGCACACCAGCGCGCCGCCCAGGCCCAGCAGTACGGCCGTGGTCGGTGCGCCCGACAGCGCCAACCCGGCCAATCCCAGCACTACGCCCATGGCCGGTATCCAGGTGCGGTAGGGCATGGCCGCCAGCGCGAAAAATGCCAGAGCGGTAAACGCCAGTTGCGCCAGCGCCGGGGTCGTCTCGTGGGACAGCTGCGCCATCCCCAGGCAGGCAATCATGGCCAGCAGCCCGCCATCGGCCATGGCCCGGGCGTAGTCTGCCGGTTTGGCTTCGCCGCCAAACGCAAAAGCCACCGGCTGGGCGCGCGGGCTGCGGGCCAGGTAGTACACCGCGTACCAGGTGCATGCCAGCGCCATGGCCAGCAGCAACATAAAGGGGATACGGGCCACAAAGTCGGCTGGCCAACTCGGGGGTGCGAGTTGGATCGCCCAGGCTCCCAGCCAGTAGGGCACCAAAGCTTCAATTTCCGGCTGCAGGCCTTGCAGGCTAGGCCGCAGCCACGCGGAGCGGCCTTGTGCCAGCTCTGCCATGTAGCCAAACGTCGCCATGTCGTTGTTGCGCCAGGGCGCACGGCCAATAAAGCCGGGCAGCACATAGGCCAGGCACAGTAGCCACAGCGCCACACGCGGCAGACGGCGAACGGCGCTTTGCGCCACGATGGCAGGGGTGGTTTGGTTCACAGAGCAGGAATAGTACGGCCAATAATGCACAGGACTTGCGCTGCGTAAGTCCTAACGAAAAAAAGGCAGCGCGGATAAACCGGGCTGCCCCTTTGAGGTTGCAGAAAAACTTATTCTGCGGCGGCGACAGGTGCTGCTGCGGCAGCAGCGGTGGTCTTGCCGAAACGGTTGCGGAAGCGCTCCACGCGGCCACCCATGTTGTCCACGGATTTTTGCGTACCGGTGTAGAAAGGATGGGATTCGCTGGAGGTGTCCAGCTTGTACAGCGGCAGTTCGCGGCCGTCTTCCATCTTGATCATTTCCTTGGCGTTAACGCACGAACGGGTGACGAACTTGAAGTTGTTCGACAAGTCCATGAAGCACACGTCACGGTAGTTGGGGTGGATTCCAGCTTTCATTATTTCTTCCTTGTTCAATTGCGTTAGCCGCCCGGTGCCTTGGGACAACAGTTTGCCCAATTTAAAAGCCCGGTACTTTTCGCGATTAGCCTTCGATTATATCCCGAAAATTCAAGTCTTCGGTTTTAGCCGCCCCGGCGCATCATGTCGAAGAACTCAACGTTGTTCTTGGTGGACTTCATGTTTTTCAGCATCAGCTCCATCGACTCGATCTCGTCCATGTTGTACATGAACTGGCGCAGGATGCGGCTCTTTTGCAGGATTTCGGGCGACAGTAGCAGCTCTTCGCGGCGGGTGCCGCTGCGGTTGAGCTGGATCGACGGGAACACGCGCTTCTCGTAGAGGCGGCGGTCCAGATGGATTTCGCAGTTGCCGGTGCCCTTGAATTCTTCAAAGATCACTTCGTCCATGCGGCTGCCGGTGTCGATCAGCGCGGTGGCGATGATGGTCAGCGAGCCGCCTTCTTCCACATTGCGGGCCGCACCCAGGAAGCGCTTGGGGCGCTGTAGGGCGTTGGAGTCCACACCGCCGGTCAGCACCTTGCCCGACGAAGGTACGACGTTGTTGTAGGCGCGGGCCAGGCGGGTGATCGAGTCCAGCAGGATCACCACGTCTTTTTTCAGCTCGACCAGGCGCTTGGCGCGCTCGATCACCATTTCGGCCACGTGCACGTGGCGGGCGGCGGGTTCGTCAAAGGTGGAGGCAATCACCTCGCCCTTGACGGAGCGCTGCATTTCGGTCACTTCTTCAGGCCGTTCATCGACCAGCAGCACCATCATGTGGCTGTTCGGGTAGTTGGCGGCAATGGCGTGGGCCATGTGCTGCATCATCACCGTCTTGCCGCTCTTGGGCGGGGCGACCAGCAGGGCGCGCTGGCCCTTGCCGATGGGGGCCACGATGTCGATGATGCGACCGGTGATGTTTTCGTCGCCCTTGATGTCGCGTTCCAGCTTCATCTGCTCTTTGGGGAACAGCGGGGTCAAGTTCTCGAACATGACCTTGTGCTTGTTTTCCTCGGGGCCGCCGCCATTGACCTTGTCGAGCTTGTTCAGCGCAAAGTAGCGTTCGCCGTCTTTGGGGGTGCGCACTTCGCCTTCGATCATGTCGCCGGTGTGCAGGTTGAAGCGGCGCACCTGGCTGGGGCTGATGTAGATGTCGTCGGTGCTGGCGGTGTAGCTGGTGTCGGGGCTGCGCAGGAAGCCGAAGCCGTCGGGCAAGATTTCCAGCACGCCATCGGCAATGATTTGCTCGCCGGTGCGGGCGCGCTTTTTGATGATGGCAAACATCAGCTCTTGCTTGCGCATACGGCCGGTGTTCTCAATTTCAAGTTCTTCGGCTTGTTTGAGGACTTCAGACACGTGCAGTGCCTTGAGTTCGTTTAAGTGCATGGATTGACTCCTGGGCGGAGTTCTGAGAGGAAAAAAGGGGGGAGGTTTTGAGGAGGCTAGAAGGGCCTCACAAACCGGGAACTCGAACCGACTTGCTCGGGGGCAAATGGGTGAATGCGCAGATTATGACAGGAATAATGGCCAGAAAAAACGAAGCCACCGCGAGGGTGGCTGGGAGCGAAAAGGCTTAGGCCAGTTGCTGGTCGATAAAAGCGGTCAGTTGCGACTTGCTCATGGCGCCCACCTTGGTGGCTGCTAGTTCGCCGCCCTTGAAGATCATCAAGGTAGGAATGCCGCGGATGCCGAACTTGGCGGGGATGTCGCGGTTCTCGTCCACGTTCATTTTGGCGATTTGCAGCTTGCCTGCGTAGCCGGTGGCCACTTCGTCCAAAATGGGAGCAATCATTTTGCAAGGGCCGCACCATTCGGCCCAGTAGTCGACCAGCACCGGGGTGGCGGCCTGTAAAACGTCCGCATCGAAAGTTGCGTCCGAGACATGTTTGATGAGTTCGTTGGCCATGGGGGTTTCCTTAAAGCAGAGTGCCGGTACGACTAAAGTTGCGGCATTGTGACAGAAACCAAGAGCGCCTGTCGGCCACCACCGTGCTATCACAGACATAGCGAAACTCCATTTACCCACCAGCACCGTCGCTTCAAATATGTCCAATTCTTTCGACCCGCTCTGGTTTGCCCCTGGCACCGGCCTGCTGGCCCAAATACAGCAGGCCATGGAGGAGCGCCAGGCCCACCCCGCGCGCACCGTGGTCTTGTTGCCGTATGCGCAGCTCATGCCGCTGGCGAACCGCTTTTGGGCGCAGGCCCGGCCTGACGGATTCACCCCGCGTTTTGAGTCCACGCTGAACTGGTCGCACGGCCTGGGCGGCGCGGCCCTGGGGCCGCATGACTTGCGTTTCGACACCGCCATGGACATGCTGCAGGCCCCCGATCTGCTGGAGCGCGCCGGCCTGGGCGCACAGCGCGAGGCCTTGTCGGCCCGCCTGGTCGAAGCCGCCCACCAACTGGCCCCGCTGGTGGCCGCCGTGCCGCCGCCGCAGCGCGCCGACTGGGCCGCCCAGGCGCGCGAGGCGGTGGGCCTGGGCATGGAAGCCCCGGTGCTGGCGCTGGAATGCGTGGTGGCCCGCATTGCGCTGGAATGGGCTGCCGCGTCCAGCTACGCCACCGACGTGCTGTGGAGCGACAGCGTGCCCGCTGCGCTGGACTGCATCATCGTGCTCGACGGCTTCCAGACCGACCCGCTGGTCCACGCCCTGTGCGCCGCCTGGGGCGACAAGGTCACGCGCCTGGTGCGCCCCGTGCCGCCACTCCCGCCCATGCCCGCCCTGCACGAGGCCAGCGATTCCGAAGACGAAGCCCAGCGCGCCGCCGCCTGTGTGCTGCGCCACATCGAAGCCGGGCGCAGTCCGGTGGCCCTGGTCGCCACCGACCGCCTACTGACCCGCCGCATCCGCGCCATGCTGGCCGCGCTGCACGTGCGCATCCGCGACGAAACCGGCTGGAAGCTGTCCACCACCCGGGCCGCGGCGCAACTGGTGGTCACACTGCGGGCGGCCCGCTGGGATGCCAGCAGCGACGCGGTGCTGGACTGGCTGAAAAACGCCCCCGCGTTCCGCCCGCGCACCGTGCAGACGCTGGAGAAAGCGCTGCGCAAAGCGTCGGTGCAAAGCTGGTCTGCCTGGAGCGCGAATGCCACGCCCAACCAGCCCGCCGTGTCCGATGCCGTGCGCTTGGCCAACAGCCTGCGCGCCAGCCTGCAAGCTGCCCGCCCGCTGGCCACCTGGCTGGCCGCCGTGCGCGCCTTGCTGCAGGCCAGCGGCCAGTGGGCCGCGCTGGAGGCCGATGCGGCCGGGGCCAAGCTGCTGTCCGCCCTGCGCCTCACCATCGGTGCCGAGGCCGAATTTGCCGACTTCCCCCAGGCCGCCCGCCGCCTGCGCCTGGCCGAGTTCAGCACCTGGGTGGGCGACGCGCTGGAAGCCGCCAGTTATGTGCCCGACCACCCGCAAGACGAGCAGGTGGTGGTGCTGCCGCTGAGCCAGATGTTGGCCCGCCCGTTTGCCGCGCTGGTGCTGCCCGGCTGCGACGAGGTGCGCCTGGCCGTGTCGCCCGAGCCGCCCGGTGCCTGGACCGCCGCGCAGCGCGAAGCCCTGGGCCTGCCGTCTCGTGCTGTGCTGGAAGCCGCCGCCCGCGCCGCCTGGGCCAACGCCCTGCAAACGCCTTGTACCGATGTGCTGTGGCGGCAAAGCGATGCCTCGGGCGAGACCCTGCTGGCCAGCCCGCTGGTGCAGGCCTTGCGTGTGGCGGAAGCACCGCCATTGGCTGCTGATCCACGCATCCCCCGCAGTCTCACGCCGTTGCCCAGTGCGCGGCCTTTGCCCGTGGGTGCGGCCTTGCCGATCACCCGCCTGTCGGCCAGTGCCTACGAGGATTTGCGCCGCTGCCCGTACCGCTTCTTCGGCCTGCGCCAACTGGGCCTGCAAGAGCCGCAAGAGCTGACCGGCGAGGTGGACAAGCGCGACTTCGGCACCTGGTTGCATGCGGTGCTGAAAACCTTCCATGAGGCATTAAATAGGGCTCCAGCGCAATCAATACCTGCGCGGGTAGCTATGCTTAACATAGCGGCCGAGCAGGTTACGCAAGACATGCATCTGGAGCCGGGTGAGTTCCTGCCCTTCGCCTCGGCCTGGCCCCGGGTGCGCGATGGTTATCTGGACTGGCTGGCCCCGCACGAAGCCGCCGGTGGCCAGTTCGAGCAGGCCGAAAGCGCGCTGGAGTTGCCGCTGGGCAGCATCACGCTGATCGGCACCATCGACCGGGTCGACCAGGTGCACGCCGACGGCAGCAGCACTGCCCTGGTGATCGACTACAAGACCGAAAACGCCCAGGCCACCGGTAAACGTATCCAGCAGCCGCTGGAAGACACCCAGCTGGCTTTCTACGCCGCGCTGTTGCCGCATGACACCTTGCGCGCCGCCTACCTCAACGTGGGCGAAAAAGATGGCAGCCAGCTATTTGAGCAAACCGAAGTGGTGGAGGCCCGCGACGCGCTGGTCCACGGCATCATTGACGACATGCAGCGCATCGCCGACGGCGCCACCCTGGCCGCGCTGGGCGAGGGCACGGCCTGCACCTTTTGCGCTGCGCGGGGCTTATGCCGCAAGGACTGGTGGACTGCGTGAAGACCTTGGTGCTATTGAAAATATAGCATATAGCGCACATCTTGTATGCGTTAGTGGCTGGAAAAGCACCTAATTCTGTAAATTCCCGTTGCGCTCCAGCCAGGCGCAGAACGCCACGGCGTGCGGGTTCTGCGTGGCTTGCGGGGCCATGATCCAGTAGTGGGTGCGGTCGCACAGGCTCAGGGCGGGGAAGGGCGTGTGCAGCAGGCCGCTGGCCAGTTCTTCGCGCAGTTGCAGCGGGTTGCCCAGAGCGATGCCCATGCCCTGCACGGCGGCCTGCACGGCCAGGTGGGCGTGGTCGAAGGTGACCAGGTGGCGCGGCTGCTGTGCGGGTAACCCGGCCAGTGCCAGCCAGTCCTGCCACACCAGCGGGGTGGAGCGGCTGTGCAACAGGGTGCGCGACAGCACGTCAGCGGGGACCGCCAAGGGTGGCTGAGCAGCCAGCACCTGCGGGCTGCACAAGGGGGTCAGGTTGTTGGGTAGAAAGCTGCCCAGTGCCACATCGCGCCAGGGCGCACGCTGGCGCAGGATGGCCAGCTCGCCATCGGTAAAGCAGCGGATGGACACATCAAAAGCCGCGGGGTCGAACCCGGTGGAGCTGATCGTGGTGGCCAGTTGCACGTCCACGCCCGGCACCTCGGCGCAAAAGCTGGCCAGTTGCGGGATCAGCCACTGGGCCGAGAGCGAGGCCATGGAATTCACCGACAAGGTGTTGCCGCGCAGCGGGCGTTGCAGCCGGGCTGTGGCGCTGGCCATCTGGTCGAAGGCGCTGCGCAGGCTGGGCAGATAGGCCGCACCCTCGGCCGTGAGCCCCAGGCCCCGGCCACTGCGCTGCACCAGTGGAACGCCCAGCCATGTTTCCAATGCCTTGATCTGGTGGCTCACCGCGCTTTGCGTCACATGCAGCTCCTGCGCGGCCAGGGTCACGCTTTCGCAGCGGGCCGCGGCCTCGAAAGCCCGCAGCATGTTCAGGGGTGGCAGGCTGCGTGCCGTGGTTTTGACATGAGAATAATTCATGAGTTTGGTGAAATTTCTCGATGGTTATAAAGCGTAATTGTCACTAGCATAGTGCCACTTTGTGCATCGCCAAACCAGTAGTTCAGCTCATTATTTGCCAGGCTTTGGTGGCGGTTTGTGGAGGCCGGAACCCTGCCATCCGATAGATCACACAAATGCTTTACCCTCGCTGTATGCCTGATAAGGAATTTCCCCTTGCTCTCTGAATCCACCCCTAAAACCGTTGTCTTTGACCTGGGTGCCGTGCTGCTGCGCTGGCAACCCGCCGAGATCGTCCAGCACAAGTTGCCCCGGCATGCGCCCACCTTCGATGCCGCGCTGGTGCTGTGTGAACAGGATCTGGCAGAAACAGGGTGGCTGGCATGAAAACCGGTGCAAGCCATTTTTCCACGACAACAGATACCGAGCACCGCTTCGGCCTGCACCTGTCCGCCGAATGGCGGGTGTTTGCGGCCTTCTTCATGTACTCGTTTGGCCTGGGCGGCATCTTTCCCCGGCTGGGCGAGATCCAGCGCGGCATGGGCGTGGGCGAGGGCGCTTTGGGCCTGGCGCTGATCGGCACCGCCGCGGGCACCCTGGTGTCGCTCACCCTGGCCAGCCGCCTGCTGGAGCGCATCGGTTACCGCCGGGCGCTGTTGCTGCTCACGCCCATGATTGCGTTGTTTTTTGCGATTGCCAGCTGGGCCAGCGGGCCGCTGGTGCTGTTTTTGTGCCTGGTGCCTGCGGGTCTGTGCGTCGGCGTGGTGGAGGTGGTGGTGAATGTGGAGGCCGACCGGGTCGAGCACCAGCTGGGCCGCCGCATCATGAACCGCGCCCACGCCTTCTGGAGCTTTGGCTTTTTTGCCGCCGGGCTGGTGGGCGCAGGAATTGCGCAACTGGGCATCAGCCCGCAACTGCACCTGGCGCTGATGGTGCCGGTGTCGGTAGCGGCCACGCTGCTGCTGCTGGGCCGCTTCAGCCCCGCGCCGCTGCGCGAAGCCACCACCGAGGAAGCCCCGCACTTCGCCCGGCCCACCTGGGCCATCATGGCGCTGGTGTGTGTGACGCTGTCGGCCATGCTGCTCGAAGGCGCGGGTGCCGACTGGTCCGCCATCTACATGCGCGACGTGTTCGCCGCCTCGCCGCTGGTCTGCGGGCTGGCGGTGGCGGCGGGCGCGTTCACCCAGGCGGTGATGCGGTTTTTTGCCGACGGCCTGGTCGAGCGCTTCAGCCCCGTGGCCTTTGCCCGCTGCCTGCTGGTGGTGCTGGGCTGCGGCGCACTGCTGGTGGTGTTGGCACCTGGGCCTGTGTGGGCGCTGCTGGGCCTGGGGCTGATGGGCGTGGGCACCAGCGGCATTTTTCCGCTGGCCATGTCGGCGGCGGCGCAGCGCACCGACCGGCCCGCCGCCGTCAATGTGGCGGCGCTGGCGCAAATCTCGTTTGTGGTGTTTCTGCTCGGCCCGCCCTTGCTGGGCCAGGTGGCCGAGCACTTTGGCATCCGCAACCTGTACGCCGCCTGCCTGCCGTTTGTGCTGCTGAGCCTGGTGGCCGTAGGAGCCCTGGGTAAAAAGGCATGACCCTTGCCGCCTACGAACACAACGGCCACCCGGTCGAACGCGCCGCCTTCTACGCCATCGCCTGCGACCCCCGGCGCAGCATCGCGGTCGAGGCCTGCGCGGGCGCGGGCAAAACCTGGATGCTGGTCTCGCGCATCCTGCGGGCGCTGCTGGAGGGCAGCCTGGCTAAGGACGGCCATGGCACCGCCGCCCACGAAATTTTGGCCATCACCTTCACCAAAAAAGCCGCGGGGGAAATGCGCCAGCGCCTGAATGAATGGCTGGTCGAATTCGCCCAGGCCACGCCTGAGAAACTGGCCGAAGAACTGCTCGCCCGTGGCGTGCCCCCCGCGCAGATAGCCCTGCAAGCCCCGGCGCTCAAAAACCTCTATCCCCAGCTCCTGGCCAGCGCCCGCCCGGTGCAGATCCGCACCTTCCACAGCTGGTTTGCCGCCCTGTTGCGCACCGCGCCCTTGGCGGTTTTGCAAGACCTGGGCCTGCCCGCCAACTACAGCCTGCTGGAAGACGATCTTGAAGCCGTCACCGCCGTGTGGCCGCGCTTTTACGCCACCGTGGTGGACAGCCCCAGCGCCCGCGCCGACTTCGAAGCCCTGGTGGCCGTGCATGGCCGCTTCCAGGCGCACCGGGCGCTGGCTGCCGCGTTGAACAAGCGCGTTGAATTTGTGCTGGCCGACGCGCAGGGCGTGGTGGATGCGTCCGTGCCGCCGTTTGACCTGCAGTTTCCCGCCTTCACCGGGCTGGCCGCGCCCGAGGATTTGCTCTGGACCCAGCGCCCGCTGCTGCAAGAAGCCGCAGCCAACCTGGGCCGCGCCAGCGCCGTCACTTTCTCGGCGGCGGGCAGTGCGCTGGAGCAGGCCTTGACCGCCCAGGATGCCGATGCCGTGCTGGCCGCCTTGCTCACGCAAAAGGGCACGGCCCGCAAGTTTGGCGAAAAAATCGTCGGCATCGCCACCGTGCGCACCGCGCAAGACCTGGTGTTGCAAGTCGCTCAGGCCCAGCTGCAACAGGCGGCATGGGCGCACCAGCAACGCATGGCGCGGCTCACCCGCGTGCTGATCGCCGAGCTGGCCGCCCTGAAATACGAGCGCGGCTGGGTCGATATGAACGACGTGGAGCGCGCTGCGTCTGTGATGTTGTCCGACCCCGTGCTCAGCGGCTGGGTACAAGAGCGGCTGGATGCCAAGGTCAAGCACCTGCTGATCGACGAGTTCCAGGACACCAGCCCGCTGCAGTGGCAGGCCTTGCACGCCTGGCTCAGCGGCTATGCGGGCGCGGCCGGTGCCCCCAGTGTCTTCATCGTGGGCGACCCCAAGCAAAGCATTTACCGCTTCCGCCGCGCCGAGCCCCAGGTGTTCCGCGCCGCCCAGGCCTTTGTGGTGGACGGGCTGGGCGGTGACCTGCTCAGCTGCGACCACACCCGCCGCAACGCGCCACCGGTGATGGCTGCCGTCAACGCCGTCATGTCCGCCGCGCAGGCCGCAGGCGCTTACGACGGTTTTCGCGACCACACCACCGAATCCACCGCCCTGGGGGCCTTGCGCTGCCTGCCCGCCATCCCCCGCGATGCCAATGCCTCTGCCGCCCAGACGGCAGACAGCGGCTGGCGCGACAGCCTGGCCACCCCGCGCGAAGAGCCCGAAGACACCTTGCGCACCCTGGAATGCCGCCAGGCCGCCCAATGGCTGGCCGGGCAACTGGCCGACGGTCTGCGCCCTAAGGACGTGATGGTGCTGTCGCGCCGCCGCGAGCGCCTGGGCCATATGCGCGATGCCCTGCGCGCCCTGCACATCCCCACCCAGCAGCCCGAAAAAGCCGACCTGGCCGACGCGCCCGAGGTGCAAGACATCGCCGCGCTGCTGGACGCGCTGGTGTCCACCCACCACGACCTGTCGCTGGCGCAGGCGCTGAAATCCCCGCTGTTTGGCGTGGCCGATGCCGACCTGGTGCACCTGGCCCAACTGCAGCGCGCCGCCCGCGCCGATGCCGACAACGCGTTAGACAGCAGCTGGTGGAGTCTGCTACATAATTCAGAGCTGCTACCGCCCGTCCTATCAGCGCTAGCACCTGTTTTGATGCAGTGGAAAAAGTGGCTGGATGCGCTACCGCCGCACGACGCGCTGGATGCCATCTACGCCCACGGCGACGTGCTGGCCCGCTTCGCCGCCGCCGCGCCCGCCGCCTTGCGCACCTCGGTACTGGCCAATTTGCGCGCGGTACTGGGCACGGCCCTGCAGCTCAACGAAGGCCGTTTCGCCACGCCCTACGCCCTGGTGCGCGCGCTTAAAGCGGGCGGTGTCAAGGCCCCGGTCACCAGCGCCCCCGATGCCGTGCGCCTGCTTACCGTGCATGGTGCCAAGGGCCTGGAGGCCGCGCTGGTGCTGCTGCTCGACACCGATTCCCCGCCCGGCAAGGCCGAAACCATGGGCGTGCTGGTGGACTGGCCCGGCGAGGCCGAGTACCCGGTGCGCCTGGTCTTTCTGGTCAGTGAATCGAATCCGCCCGCCTGCGTGGTCGAGGTGCTGGCCATCGAGCAAGCCGCCCGCCAGCGCGAAGAGCTCAACGGCCTGTACGTCGCCATGACCCGCGCGCGCAGCCAGTTGGTGCTGTCGTCCGTGGTGCCGCACAAGGCGGTGGATGGCTCGTGGTGGCAGCGCTTGCAGCCCTTGGGCGAAAGGGTTGGGGCCTTAGCCGAAGCCGACCCGCTGCAGGCTGCTGCAGCCGATGCCGATTTCACCTTGCTGGTCGTGCCCGATATCGGCCTGCAGGTCGCCCCAAAGCGCCCCGAGCCCGAGGCCGATGCCACCGAATCCCTGGAGTCGCGCGTGGGCCAGGCCATGCACCGGCTGTTGGAGTGGGGCACCGCCGATGTCGCCCGGCAGCAAGCCGCTGCGCGTGAGTTTGATCTGGATGCTGAGCAGCTGCGAAAAGCCGCCACTATGGCCGCCGCCATCCGGGCAGGTGAGGGCGCTTGGGCCTGGGACGCCGAGGTGGTGGATTGGGCAGGCAATGAGGTCGCTCTGATTTACCAGGGCCAGACCCTGCGCCTGGACCGCCTGGTGTGCCGCAAGGACACCGGCGCCTGGTGGGTGCTAGACCACAAATCAAAAAACCAGCCGCAGCGCGATGCGGGGTTGGTGGAGCAGTTGGAGACGTACCGGGCTGCTTTGCGGGTGCTTTATCCGGGGGCGGAGGTGGAGGCGGCGTTTTTGACGGGGACGGGGGGGCTGGTGGTGGTGTGAGGGAGTGACCGTGAAGTTGAACCGCCAATAGTCGGCTTGATCGCCTGGTTAGCTGTCTTGCTTTGTCACGCGGGTTTGGGCACTACAAACCAGTTCAATAGCTCCCCAAGCGATAACAATTCCAAGCCAGGCATAAGGATTAACAGTAGGCCCTTGCCCAAGCGAAGATTTGGAAATGAAGCCTCTTGAAATAACTTGGCTCACGAAATATCCCCAAGGTATCAGAAGAGCCAAGAATATCCAGCGATTGCGCCAGGAGTTCGCGAAGACCACATACAAGACACGGAGTGGTAATACGGCAATTGCAAACCCGGGAATGATTAAACCGAAAGTGATCATCCAAACAGTCGGTAGCGCTACGAGTCCTATGCCCATAGCCAAGAGCACGAGGACAAGGATTCCGATTGCTTTGAGTAGCGAGAGCATAGAGGTTTGTTGAAATTGGTCGGCGATTTAACGGAGTGGTGAACTCAGATGTCTAACGTAATACGTTGAGGTGCTATTGCACCTTTCTAAATTTTCACGGCAATTCCTCGCTGCTTGCCTTGTAATTGCTCTCGTCTTTGAAACCGTTTGTGCCGTCAGCGCCGCTGGCCGGGATGTGCCCCCGGCAGGGCAGTAACTTGTCTTTTGCGTGGCCAAAAGAAAGTCACCAAAGAAAAGGCCACCCCCACTACCTGCGCCCTTCGCTGTCGCTACGGGAACCTGCGGTGCTCGCTTCAGGTGGGGTCTGGCTAAACTCGCTGCGCTCAAACAACGCCAGCCCTGATCCACCTGAAGCTGTGCTCCTCGGCGCATCTAGAGGGGGACCCCGGGGATCGCAATCGGGGGCGCGCAGCGCCCCATCGTGCCTAGGGCACGAAGCTGGGTTGGCGTGCCAGCCGATGTTCGGGGTGATTCCACAGCTTCCAATAGTTCCCCCAGTTCGCGACCGGCGCGATGCCCGGCAAAGCCGGGCCGATTCCGCATTCGGGTCCCCATCTGTATGCGCCGAGGAGCACAGCTTTGGGCGGATCAGGGCTGGCGTTGTTTGAGCGCAGCGAGTTTAGCCAGACCCCGCCCAAAGCGAGCACCGCAGGTTCCCGTAGCGCTAGCGGAGGGCGCAGACAGTTGGGGTGGCCTTTCTTTTGGTTCCGCCTCGACGGCCAAGCAAAGAACAAGGGACTGCGCCGCCGGGCGCACATCCCGGCCGAGGATGCTGGCAGGCACCCAGAAAACGCTAACCCGCCAGAGGGGTCGGAGCACGAATGCGGGCAAGCATCGGTCCGGCAACAGCCAGTTCAGCGCGCAATCGTGATCCGACCCCACTGGCTACCGCCCGTGCAGCCCAAACAGCTTGCTTCTCTTTTGATAGTCAAAAATAGGAGCTGCTCGTGCTGATCGAGTAAGCGCAAGCAGGCTTTTTCGTGCCTGAAAAACAGGCTAAAAATGCAAAAAACCTAGCGCACCCGTTCCCCCGCCAGCGCCGCGTGCAGCAGGCGCAGGCTGTAGGGTTCGCTGAGGAAACGCATGTGCTCGGCGCCGCTGGGAGCCTGGGCCTGGTGGGTGCTGGATCACAAGTCCAAAAACCAGCTGCAGCGGGATGCGGGGTTGGTGCAGCAGTTGGAGACTTATCGGGCTGCGCTGCGGGTCCTGTATCCCGATGCCGAGGTGGAGGCGGCGTTTTTGACGGGGGCGGGAGGACTGGTGGTCGTGTGAGGGGGAAATCATTTCGCGGCGGCATCTGGCTGGTGAATTGGTACCCGACGGTGGGCAGTGCGATCCAGAAGTCTTGCGGTGTTGCACAAGTGAGCGCAGCCTGCTTGCTCTCAGGTGTAGCGGCTGCTATGGATTTATAGCCATTTTTCAGGCGCTAAATCGGCACCCTGTGCTTATCTCACCTGCGCAAGTAGCTATAAAAAAGTGACCACTTTTTTATAGGCTATACCCCAACCCAAACCCTCAACCCGCCTCCTTCGCCCCCCGGCTCCAGGCCCCGTTCTGCTCCACGATGCGCTTCACCATGGCCATGAAGATGGGGCGGTCGGCGGGGGGCAGGGGGGCGAGCATGCGCTCCTGGGCGCGCTGCATGGCGGGCATCACGGTGTCCAGCAGCTCCAGGCCAGCGGGGGTGACGCTGAGCAGACGGACGCGTTTGTCGTCGGGTGAGACTTTGCGCTCTATGAGTTCGCGGCCTTCCAGGCGGTCTACCACGGCACCGATGGTAGAGGTGTCCAGGCCCACCTTGCCCGCCAGGGTGCGCTGGTCCAGCCCGGCCTGCTGGGCCGCGGCGAACAGCAGGGCGAACTGCACCGGGGTGATGTTCTGGTCGTTCGTCTCGTCCATGAAGATCCCCACCGCAATTTGCTGCAGCCGCCGGATGGTGTGGCCGGGCAGGTCGTCCAGGTCCTGGAGGGCGGGCAGGGGCAGGGTCATGGGAAATGTTTCCAAGGGTTTGTACTAGGCGTGCCTCTAAATTTTAACCCTACACTTATATTCAGTGTACTGATGATAAGTGTACGTATTTAAAACCGGAGATATACATTGATGAACACATCCTCTGCATCCCTAGCCACCGTTGCTGCGGATGCGCACCCTCCCGCCGATGCCCGGCAGCTCCGCACGGTGGCCTGGATCGTGGCGCTGGCCACGGTGGGCCTGGTTTTTGACGGCTACGACCTGGTGGTCTACGGCACGGTGGTGTCCACCTTTTTGCGCGATGCGTCGCATATCGGCGTGGTCACGCCCAGCATCGCCGGTGCGCTGGGCAGCTATGCGTTGTTGGGCGTGCTGGTGGGGGCGCTGCTGGCGGGCAGCGTGGGCGACACCATTGGCCGGCGCAAGGTGATGCTGTGCGCCTACGCCTGGTTTTCCATCGGCATGGGCCTCACGGCGCTGACCACCAGCGCCACGCTGTTCGGCCTGCTGCGCTTTGCCACCGGTCTGGGCGTGGGGGCCCTGGTGGCCACCACCGGCGCGCTGATTGCCGAGTACGCGCCCAAGGGCAAGAAGAACCTGTTCATCGCCATCGTCTACTCGGGCATTCCGCTGGGCAGCCTGCTGGCGGCAGGGCTGGCCATGGTGCTGCTGCCCATCATCGGCTGGCGCGGCATGTTCTGGATTGGCGCGCTGCCCGTGGTCACGCTGCTGCCGCTGGCGTACTTCAAGATGCCGGAGTCGGTGGCCTGGCTGGCCTCGCGGGGGCGTTTGGACGAGGCGCGCGCCCTGTCGCTGCGCACCGGGGTGCATATTCCTTCCGAGGAACCCGTGGCCCTGGCCCAGACTCCGGCCACGGAGAAGACCGGGTTTGCCGGGCTGTTCGGCTCCCATTACCTTTTCCCCACGCTGGTGCTGGGCCTGATGAGCGCCACCGGCCTGCTGCTGGTGTATTCGCTCAACACCTGGCTGCCTGAGCTGATGCTGCGTGCCGGGTTCAACGCCAAGGGTTCGCTGTCGTTTCTGCTGGTGCTCAACGGCGGCGCGGTGATTGGTGCGCTGCTGGGCTCCAAGGTGGCCGACCGGTTTGGCCCCAAGCTGGTGGTGGCCGCCTGCTTTGCCATTGGCGCGGCGGCCATCGCGCTGCTCACGCTCGATCTGCCGCTGGCGGTGCGGCTGGCCGCCATCGCGGTGGTGGGCATGGGCACCAGCGGCACGCAAACCCTGATCTACGGCTTTGTTGCCAACTACTACCGCACCAACGTGCGCGGCGCTGGCGTGGCCTGGTGCGCGGGCTTTGGCCGCCTGGGCGGCGTGGGCGGGCCGCTGCTGGGCGGTTTTCTTATCGGCGGCGGCTTTGCGCTCAACGCCATCTTCTACGTGCTGGCGGCCCTGGCCATCTTCGGCGCGGTCTTGACGCTGGTAGTGCCCAAGGCGCGCAACCAGTCTGCGTCCATCCATACCTAAATACACCCACAGAAAGCGAGACAAAAATGCAATTCCATCTGAACGGCTTCCAGCCCGGTAACCCCGAAGTCTTGAACGCATCGGTCCACGCCACACCCCACACAGACGCACTGCCCGCTGAAGTGGATGTGCTCATCGTCGGCTGCGGCCCCGCGGGCCTGACGCTGGCCGCGCAACTGGCCACGTTTCCCCACATCCGCACCTGCATCGTGGACCAGAAAGACGGCCCCCTGCAGCTGGGCCAGGCCGACGGCATTGCCTGCCGCACCATGGAGATGTTCCAGGCCTTCAACTTCGCCGACCGCGTGCTCAAAGAGGCCTGCTGGATCAACGAAGTCACCTTCTGGAAGCCCGACGGTCAGCCCCAGGGCGGCATCGTGCGCCATGGCCGGGTGCAAGACACCGAAGACGGCCTGTCCGAGTTTCCGCACGTGGTGCTGAACCAGGCGCGGGTGCACGACTTCTACCTGGAGCACATGCGCAACGCGCCCACCCGGCTGGAGCCGCACTACGCCCGCAGCTTTGTAGACCTGCAGGTAGACCGCAGCGCCGCCGACTACCCCGTCACCGTGCAAATGGAACGCAGCGATGCTGCCCACCGCGGCCAGGTCGAAACCATCAAAGCCCGCTACGTGGTGGGCTGCGACGGTGCGCGTAGCGGTGTGCGCCGCGCCATGGGCCGCAAGCTGGTGGGCGACTCGGCCAACCACGCCTGGGGCGTGATGGACATGCTGGCCGTGACCGACTTCCCCGACATCCGCAACAAGGTGGCCGTGCAGTCCGCCCACGGCAACCTGCTGGTGATCCCCCGCGAGGGCGGCTACCTGGTGCGCTTTTACGTCGAGATGGACAAGCTGGGCGAAGACGAGCGCGTGGCGCACCGCGGCATCACCGTAGACCATCTGATCGCCGCCGCGCAGCGCATCCTGCACCCGTACACGCTGGAGGTGAAAGAGGTGCCCTGGTGGTCGGTGTACGAAATCGGCCAGCGCATTTGCGACCAGTACGACGATGTTGCTGCAGACGACGGAAGCACCGCGCAGCCCCACGTCTTCATCGCCGGAGATGCCTGCCACACCCACAGCCCCAAGGCCGGGCAGGGCATGAACTTCTCCATGCAAGACACCTTCAACCTCGGTTGGAAGCTGGCGGCCGTACTGACTGGCCAGTGCGCGCCCGAGCTGCTGCGCACCTACTCGCAAGAGCGCCAGGTGGTGGCCCAGGAACTGATCGACTTCGACCGCGAGTGGGCCCAGATGTTCAGCGACCGCCCGCAGCAAGATGCCAGCGGTGCCACCCAGGGCGTGGACCCGAAAGAATTCCAGAAGTACTTCGAGCAGCACGGCCGCTTCACCGCGGGCATGGGCACGCACTACCGCCCGTCCAGCATTTGCGGCCAGGCCACCCACCAGCACCTGGCTACCGGCTTTGTGGTTGGCACCCGCTTCCATTCCGCTCCCGTGCTGCGCGCCTTCGATGCCAAGCCCCTGCACCTCGGCCACGTCGCCCAGGCCGACGGCCGCTGGCGCCTGTACGCCTTCGCCGGGGCCGACGACAGCGCGGCAGACGCAGACACCGGCCTGGGCGCGCTGTGCCGATTCCTCGACACTTCACCGGATTCGCCCGTGCGCCAGTTCACCCCTGCAGGTCAGGACATGGACACCGTCTTCGATCTGCGCGCCATCTTCCCGCAGGACCACCGCACCCTGGACCTCGAAGCCTTGCCCCCCATCCTGCTGCCGCGCAAGGGGCGGTACCAGTTGACGGACTATGAAAAGGTTTTCTGCGTCGACGTAAAAGGCGGGCAAGACATCTTCGCTTTGCGCGGCATCGACCGGGCGCAAGGTGCCCTGGTCGTCGTCCGCCCCGACCAGTACGTCGCCCACGTGCTGCCGCTGGGGGGGCACCGGGAGTTGGCGGCGTTTTTTGCGGGGTTTATGCGGGTGGGGGCGGGGGCTTTGGCGTAGGGACTGCGGGGGTTGTCTGGCGCGGGCGTGGCTGAAATATTGGCTGGCCTGCGCTGGGCAACCCGGGAGTAGGGTGCTATGGATTTGTGGGGATTTTTAAGTGGCTAAATTGGCATCTTGCGCTTATTAATTGAGCGTTGGTAGCTATCAAAAAGTAACTGTTTTTATGGAGGTTTTGTGGCGGCGTTGGTGTTGGATAGGCACCATTAATGTGCTGTCGGTGCCAGGCAAAGCCTGGGTGGGGTCACCTGCGGAGGGTGATTAAACTGCTGCTTTCGGCCAGGAGCAGTCTTTCGGGTCATGGGGCAACTCCCATCCCCTTTGCCGGAACCCAGGCCCTCCGGTTGCATGGCAATTTCACTTTCCTACCCCCTTGCCGGACATCGCATACCCGTTTGCCGGCATGCAGTTGCGGCAGGGAGTTGGCTCCGAGCATTGCGAATGAGGAGCCAAAGGGTATAACCCTTGATGATCATGTCGAGCAATCTCAGCGAGATGTCGAGGGTCAGCTTGAAGTTTTCTACCGTCATTAAGTGCCTTTCAAGGCCTCAATACGGGCCTTGTAGTATAGGTACTAATGCCGGTCAACAAAGGGCACCCGCGTGGCGTGTCATGATCCATGCGCTGCCCAACGCATCTATTTTGAGGTTATATGAAACTCCTGCTCGCCTTTTTTGTGGTTCTTCTGGCTGGGTGCGGCAGCTGGTCCCGACCGAACACCACTGAGGCGCAGTTCAACTCCGACCGCTACATGTGCCAGAGCCAGGCCGCGCAGTTATACCCGGTTCAGATCTTCTCGTCGCCAGGGCCAACATCACCGTCGTACACCAGCTGCCGGACGTACTACGGTCAGACCAGTTGCACCACGACGCCAGGCGTTCAGTACCCCGGCACACAGACCGATGTAAACGCGCTGGCCCGTGCCGCCTCCGTCACCAGCTGCCTGCAAGCAAATGGGTACGCCTACTCGTTCAAGGGCCAGGTTGCGGATGCCTCTCCCGCGCACGCCTGCACAGGCGCGACGATTAACGGTGTGGTTTACAGCGGCTGCAAATAGGACGCCAGCTGCTGCCCCCCACCGGGGTCAGACAGGCTAATTCGTCAGCATCACCGCCTTGATCCCATCCCCTGCCGGTGAAAGCAGACTCACTCTCCTCTCACCGCCTCACCGCCGCCTCCACCTCCGAATACACCAGCACGCTATCCGGCAACCGCACCCCCTGCACCTCAATAGCCGCAACGGCGGTGTTCAGCTCGGCGCGTTCCGCAGGCGTGAAGCGGATAGGGTCCGCCCCCAGGTTCTCCAGCAAATGCGCCATTTGCGTGGTGCCGGGGATGGGCACGATCCAGGGCTTTTGGTCCATCAGCCAGGCCAGGGCGATCTGGGCGGGGGTGGCGTTTTTCTGGGTGGCCCAGCGCTTGAGCAGTGCCACCAGCGCCAGGTTGTGCGGCAGGTTTTCGGGCGAAAAGCGGGATTCGATCTTGCGGATGTCGCCGTCGGCAAAGCGGGTGCGGGCATCGATGGCTCCGGTCAAAAAGCCCACGCCCAGCGGGCTCCAGGGCACGAAGCCGATGCCCAGCTCTTCGCACGCGGCCAGCACCCATTTTTCCGGTCCGCGCCAGAGCATGGAGTATTCGTTTTGCACCGCCGCCAGCGGCAGGGCGGCGTGGGCGCGGCGCAGGGTTTGCGGGCCCATTTCGCACAGGCCCCAGTGCAGCACCTTGCCCTGCGCCATCAGGTCTTTGACGGCACCCGCCACATCTTCGATGGGCACCTGCGGGTCCACGCGGTGCTGGTAGAGCAGGTCGATGCGGTCGGTGTGCAGGCGCTGCAGCATGCCTTCCACGGCGCGCTTGATGTGGTCGGGGCGGCTGATCAGCCCGGGGCGGCGCTCGCCGGTTTGCAGGTCGATGTTCCAGCCGAACTTGGAGGTGATGGCCACCTGGTTGCGGAACGGGGCCACGCCTTCGCCCAGGATGCGCTCCACCTCGTGCGGGCCATAGGCTTCGGCGGCATCGAAGAAAGTGACACCGCTGTCGTAGGCGCGGCGGATGATGGCGATCATCTGCGGGCGGCTGGGCACGGTGGTCTGGTAGGTGCGTGCCATGTTCTGCACGCCAAGCCCGAGGCTGGAGACTTCCAGCGTACCGAGCTTGCGCCGCCCCATCGTCGTGGGGCCAGCGCTGGCGGTTTGCGCCACGGCAGCGGTGCTGAGGCTGCCCAACAGCGGCGCGGCGGCCAGGGTGGTGGCGGACTGGAGGAAGCCGCGTCGGGCGGGCATCGAATGGGTTAGCGTGGTCATGGTGGGGCCTTTGCAGGGGATGTGGTCAGGGCTTGGTAAACACTTCGCGCGCCACCCCGGCCGCGGTGATGGCGCTGGGCCAACCCGCGTAAAACGCCAGGTGGGTCAGCGTTTCGACCAGTTCGTCCTGGGTCATGCCGTGGGTGCGGGCCAGGGCCATGTGCGAACGCAGTTGCTCGGGCCGGTTCATGGCGATCAAGGCGCTCACGGTCGCCAGGCTGCGGTCTCGCCGCGACAGGCCGGGGCGCGCCCATACGTCGGCAAACAGCACCTGGTCGGTCAGCTCCGCGAGCTTGGGGGCCACGTCACCAAACAGGCTCTGCGCTCGTGAAGGCACGGTGGGTGCAGTGGCGAACGGCGGCGGCAGGCCATATTGGGCATCGCTTACCTGCTCCAGCCAGTCCACCGTTTTGCCGTCCTGCGCCTCGGTGATGGCGATATGGGCTATGGCGGTGGCGGGCGCGGCACCGTGCCAATGTTTGACGTGGGGGGGAATGTGCACCACATCCCCTACTTTGATGTCTTCGATGGCACCGTCCCATAGTTGCACCCGCCCCGCACCTGCGGTCACTACCAGGGTCTGCCCCAGCGGATGGGTGTGCCAGGCGGTGCGTGCACCGGGCGTGAACGACACGGTTCCGGCGGACGTGCGTGCGGCACCCGTGGGCGTGTGCAGCATCTCCACGCGCACCGCGCCGGTGAAGTTCTGCGCGGGTGCCGCGTTGACGGGGCGGCTGCCCGCACGGGACATCTGCAGCTTGTCGTCGGCCAGGGCAGACAGCGGCAGCATGGAAAGGGCCAGGGTGGCGGTGGCTATGAGGTTCATGGGCTAAGTTTATGATCGCATTGGCATATGAATAGCCGTCTATACCTTGTTTGATTGGCAAGCCAGAACGGATAATTTGGGAGAAAAACCATGCGCATCAACGAGCTGCGGTCGATTTCCATCTTCGTGCGCACCGCGGAGCTGGGCAGCCTGCGCAAGGCGGCTGCCGCCCTGGGTTTCAGCCCGCAGGCGGCCAGCCAGGCGCTGGCCCAGCTGGAGCAGCACCTGGACGTGCGCCTGTTCCACCGCACC
The DNA here is from genome assembly GCA_963513125.1 of uncultured Albidiferax sp. Classification (GTDB taxonomy): domain Bacteria; phylum Pseudomonadota; class Gammaproteobacteria; order Burkholderiales; family Burkholderiaceae_C; genus Rhodoferax_B. The sequence goes on along the minus strand of CAUPPH010000004.1, from coordinate 111,022 downwards.
ACCCGGGTGATGGCCCTGACCGACGAAGGGCGGCAGTTTCTGGAAGAAGCCCAGCCCTCGCTGGTGGGTTTGCAGCGGGCCTTGCAGACCACCCGGCGTGCCAAGGAGGAGATTGCCGGCCCGCTGCGCATCGTGGGCCCGCGCTCGGCATTTCAGCCGGTGCTATGGCATTTGCTGGAGGTGTTTTGCCAGCAATACCCGCAGGTCGTGCCCGACGTGCAGCTGGAGGACCGGGTGGGCAACTGGGTGGAGGACCGGGTCGATGTGGGGTTTCGGCTGGGCACCTCGCCGCACGAAGGCGTGATTGCGCGGCGGCTGTTTGCGGTGCAGATGCTGGTCTGCGCCTCGCCCGCGTACATCGCCCAACACGGGGCTCCGGACAGCCTGGCCGCTTTGCAGGCGCACCGCTGCAGCGCGTTTCGCAATGCCGGTACGGGCGCGGTGGTGCCCTGGCGGGTACGGGTGAACGAAGATGTGGTGGACCACCCCGTCACCCCGGCCATCTGCACCAACGACGAAATTCTGGAGTTGCACGCGGTGCTGTCCGGCCAGGTCATCGGACAGTTGGCCGGTGTCACGGCCGCGCCCTACATCCGATCGGGGCAGCTGGTGCCGTTGTTGCTCGATACCTTGTCCGACCGGGCCAGCTACTTCGTGTACTTCGGCAGCCGCCATTCGCTGCCCGCGCGGGCCCGGGCGCTGATCGACCTGGCGGCCCAGACGCTGACCGACACCTGCGCATTTGTGCTCAGCCCCAAAGAGCTCAAGGCGGCGCAGGCCCGGTTCAAGCTTTGATTGCTATAGATTTATGAAATTTTTTGCAGGGTAAAAATGGCAGGCTGTGCTTATTTAATAAGCGCAAGCAGCTATCAAAAAGTGGCGATTTTTCACGGTCACCGAAACATCGGAAACTCCGGCAAGTCGGGCCCCTGCTGCGTGCGCCGCACCACACCTGCGGGGTCGAAGTACACCCAGAACCACATGTCCTCCATCTCCCGCCAGCGGTAAGACCAGATGTCGCCCTTCCAGGCCATCACGCCGTCGATCTTGGCGGGCGGGCCGAGGGCCCAGAGGATGTCGGCGGCGGTGGTGCTGCCCGACACGTCGATCTGGGCGAAGTGGCGCAGGTTCATCACCTCTTGCGACTGCACCACCCGGCCACTGGCATCCAGGTCCACCATCACCACCGACTGGCCCATGGGCTGGCGCGAATACTGCAGCCGGTGCACGCCGCCGCGCTCCAGCTCGGCGGTGGGGCGGCCCCAGGACGACAGCACTGCGTCGCGGGTCATGCCGGGGGTGATGGCGCAGCCTGCCAGGGCCAGCAGCAGCGATGAAACGAGGGCTCGGGCGAAGAGGCGCATGGCGGGGTTCCTTGAAGACGGGGGCTTAACGGGCACAGCGTGCAATTAGCGGTCGTATCGGCGTGCACGGCGCAAAGATGATCTTGCACCCGGTGGGGTAGTTTTGCTTTGTGTGGGGATTTTAAGAACCAAATAGGTCTTTTACGCTCACCGCATAAGCGCTGAAAGCTATTAAAAATAGAGCGAATGACCGGTGTGGGGCCGTCTGGCAATGCGGTAGGCCACAGGATGGTACTTCTAAGATCGTGGACACCTTCTTATACGTTATCGCATAACTGGTTTTGGTTTTTTGGGCGATATCGGGCCTAAACCATTGACTACCTGTCAATTGGCTGTCAATAATTGCCGCGCCACAGATGTAAGACAACTGACGTTACATAACTTCAGACACCTGTGACCCGACGATTTCGGACACCCAACCAAGAAGGTACATCCATGCAGCGCAGACAGTTCGCCCTTTCGACACTTTCCCCCCTTTTGCTTGCCGCCTGTGGCGGTGGCAGCGACGATGCAGCGGCAGTGCCCACGCCGCAGGCTACCGCCACGGCAGCCCTGAAGCGCGCCACCACCTACATGGACGAGGTCGTCTCCTTCCGGGGCGGCTATGTGTGGTCGTACTCGCCCGACCTGACCCAGACCTTTGGCGAAATGGAAGCCAAGCGCACCATGCTCTGGCTGCAGCCACCGGGCACCTCGTCTATCGGCCACACCTACCTGGATGCCTACCACGCCACCGGCGACGAGCGCTTCTACCAGGCGGCCGACCGTACTGCCAAGGCGGTGGCCGCAGCCCAGCACAGCTCGGGTGGCTGGAACTACATCTATGACTTTGCGGGCGAGGATTCGCTCAAGCACTGGTACGACACCGTGGGTGCCAACGGCTGGCGGCTGGAGGAGTTTCAGCACTACTACGGCAATGCCACCTTCGACGATGCCACCACCGCCGTGGCCGCGCAGCTCATGCTGCGCATGTACCTGGAGAAGAAGGACGCGGTCTACAAGACGGCTACCGACAAAGCCATCCAGTTCATCACCGATGCCCAGTTTGGCCCGCAGTTCGGCATTGCCGACGGCGGCTGGCCGCAGCGTTTTCCGCACAACCCCAACGCCATTACCGCCATGCCGCTGCCCAATTCGGCGCAGCTCCCGGCAGGCGCGCGCGCGGGCATGGAAGACAGCGACTACACCCTGCACGTCACCTTCAACGACGACGTGATGGGCGAGAACATCAAGTTTTTGACCATGTGTGTGATGACCCTGGGCCGCAGCGATCTGGTGCCCAACATCACCCGCGCCATGGACTGCATGCAGCGCATGCAATGGACATCGGGCACGCTGGCCGCGCAGTCGGGCTGGAGCCTGCAGCATTTGTCGCGCCCCACCAATGGCCGCCCGGCCGGTGCGCCCGCCGGTGCCCGCTCGTACGAGCCGCGCTCGCTGGCCACGCACACCACGCAGACCAATATCCAGCAGCTGTTTGGCTACTTCACGCTGACGGGCGACAAAAAGTATTTGTCGCAGCTGCAAAAAGCCATCGACTGGCTGAAGTCGGCCTCGATCCAGCTGCCGGCCAATGTGGCTACGCTGAACCCGCTGCTGAGTGGCCGCAACGTGGCTACCTTCATCGAACTGGACACCAACGAACCCCTGTTCATCCACCGCTACGGCTCCAACATCCACAACGGCGCGTACTTTTTTGACAAGGACATCACCAACACCATCAGCCACTACTCGTCGGGCCGCTCGGTCAACACCGCCGCGCTGCAAAAGCGCCTGGACGAGCTCAACGCCATGACCCAGGCGCAGATCGATGCCATGGTGGCCAAGTCGCCGCTCAAGGCCACCACCGCCCGCAGCCTGCCCAAGTACTTCACCGCCACCGGCGCAGAGGTGGACTTCCCCGACCTGTTCGAGGGTGCGGTGAAGGCCACGCCCGTGGTGCCGCAAACCGAGGTCGACACCATCATCGCCGCGCTGGTGGACGGCAAATACTGGACTGCGCCGGTGCCCGAGATCGTCAACCCGTACCGCGGCAACGGCCCGGCCAGCGCCTACACAGGCACTGCCTACCGCAGCCGCCATGTGGGCGACATCTACGACACCTCGCCGTACCCCGCCGATGTGCCGCCCGACATCGCCCCCTACGTGAAGCGCGACAAGCCGCAGTTCATCATCACCTCGAACTTCATCGCCCGCATGGGGCGGCTGATCTCGTTTGTGGGGCCGGTGGCTTAAGGGCACGCTGAACCAGAACCTTGAACACGTTCTGAGGAGCTGGCGCTACCTTCGCTTGCATGGTGTGGTACACCGGCTCCTATTTCTGTCCACAAAGGTCCGCCATGCACTCCCACCCCTTTCACGCCCTGTTCGCCCAACTGGGCCTGCCCTCGGACGCGCCAGGCATTGCCCATTTTCTGGCCATGAACGCGCCGCTGCCGGGCAATGTCGAGCTGCCCGACGCGCCTTTCTGGTCGCCCGCGCAAGCGACTTTTTTGCGCGAGGCCTTGCTGCAGGACTCCGACTGGGCCGAGCTGGTGGACCAGCTGAGCCAGGCTTTGCGGGCGCCCAAGGCTTGAGTTAGTATAAAAATCAGCCTCAAGCGCTGATTCCGCCTGCACAAGCAGCTATCAAAAATACAGCAAACATGGTTTTTACCGTGTTGGCCTGCGCAGCGTCCACAGGGCCAGCGCCATCAGCACCACGCCCGCCACCTGCACCGCGCTGAGCGTGCGGCCATAGACCAGGCGGTCCACCACGATGGCGGTGAGCGGGTAGATGTATTGCAGCACCGCAATCTGCCCGGTGGCCAGTCGGGCCATGCCGGTAAACAGGATGGCGTAGGCCAGGCCGGTGTGGAACACGCCCAGGCCCGCCAGCCAGGCCCAGGCGGTGGGCTGGGCGGGCCAGCCGTAGACAAACGGCACCCAGGCCAGCACCAGCACGCCCACCGCGCACTGCCACCAGGCCAGGGCAAAGGGTGTGACGCTGCGCTCGGTCTTTGCGATCAGCGTTACCCCGGCGTAGCTCAGCGACCCGCCCAGGCACATCAGCAGGCCCAGCCCATAACCTTCGCCCAGGGCCAGGGTGCTGCCGTCCAGCAGGCCGGTGGTCAGCGCCAGCCCGCACAGGGCCACCAGCGTGGCCGCCCACTGGCGCGGGGCCACGGCCTCTTTGAGCAGGCAGGCACCGCACAGCATCACCCAGAGGGGCTGGATGTGGAACACCACCGTGGCCACGGCGATGGAGGTGCGCGGAATGGCCGCAAAAAACAGCGCCCAGTTCAACAGCATCAAGCCGCCCGCCAGGCCCACCACCCCCAGGCTGCGGCCCCGCAGGCGTAGCTCGCTTAAGCGCCCGGTGGCCGCGCCCCACAGCCCCAGGGCCAGCGCGCCAAACACGCAGCGAAACCACACCGTGGCCAGCGGGTGCTGCCCGGCTTCTTCGACAAACACGCCGATGGTGCCCAGCAGCACGCCCCCGGCAATGAGCAGCAGCTTGCCTTGTTTTTCACGTTGGATGGGGTCATTGAGCGACGGGGAGGGCAGGGTGGTGGTGTGCATGCCGCCATGGTGCGCGCCGGTCTAGGGCTAGTAAAGCGCATAGTTCTAAAGGCTATTATTCGTTAAACGAATGGTGGAGTTTCTATGCCGTACCCCGACTTTCAAATCGACTGGCTGCGTGCTTTTGTGGCGGTGGTAGATGCCGGGTCGCTCATCAAAGCGGCCCCGCTGGTGCATCGCTCGCAGTCTGCCGTCAGCATGCAGATCCAGAAGCTGGAGACCGCCCTGGGCCGCGCCGTGCTGCTGCGCGGCCCGCGGCACATGGCGCTGACGCCTGCGGGCACCGAGCTGCTGGGCTTTGCGCGCCGCATGCTGGCCCTGCAGGCCGAGACCCACACGGCGCTGCTGGGGCCGCAACTGGCCGGGCGGGTGCGGCTGGGCGTGCCCGACGACTACGCCGCCACCTACCTCACCCCCGTGCTGCGCAGCTTCGCCAGCCGCTACCTGGGGGTGGACATCGAGCTGACCTGCGAGCAATCGACCGCGCTGATCCCCCGCGTGCAGCGCGGCGAGCTGGACCTGGCCCTGGTCTCGCGTGATAAACCCCAGCGCGGGCAGTTTGTGTTCCAGGAGCCGCTGGTGTGGGTGGGGGCCGCCGCTTTTGAGGCCTGGCGGCGCGACCCGCTGCCGATTGCGGTGTACGAGGCGGGCAGCATGGCCCGCACCGCCACGCTCTCGGCCCTCGCCGCCAAGGGTCGGGCCTACCGCATCGTGTACCACAGCTCCAGCCTGGCGGGCCAGTTGGCCGCCGTGGACAGCGGGCTGGCGGTGGCCGTGCTGACGCGCTGCAGCGTGCCGCCGGGCCTGCAAATCCTGCAAAACCTGCCGCCCGAATACGCGCTGCCCGCCCTGGGCGTGATGGACGTGGCCGTGCTGCGCAGCAAGCTGTCGATGCAGTCGCCCGCCGTGGATGCGATGTACGCGCAGATGCTGGGCACGCTGGGAGCGGGTGTCACCCAGAATTTATAAGAAATCAGCCGCTAGCGCTTATTCCATAAGCACGAGAAGCTACTTTTTATATAGCAATCTGTGGGGGGATGCTTGCCCGAACCCGGTAGGTCGGTTGTCTGATAAGCCGCCAGCCCCGCACTGGGCGCGGCTATGATGCGCGCTGCTTTTCCCACACCCTCTTTTTTGCCCCCCGTATGTCCACCGACCTCCAGCCCGAGTCCGAGTCTCCCGAACCCGCCACCAAAGTCCCCCTGAAGATCGAAGACTGGCTCACCGTGCTGGTGATGGGCGCGCTGGCGCTGATCACCTTTGCCAATGTGTTGGCGCGCTACTTCACCAGCGAGTCCTTTGCCTGGACGGAAGAGATCTCGGTGTTCCTGATGATTGCGCTGACGCTGGTGGGTGCGTCGGCCGCCGTGGCACGGGACCGGCACATCCGCATCGAATATTTCTCGGACAGCGGCAGCATGGCGCGGCGCAAGGGCTTGTCGCGCTTTGGTGCGGTGATGGTGGCGATTTTGTTCACGCTGATCGGCACCTTGAGCATCCGCATGGTGTGGGACGACTTTCGGTTTGACGAAACCACGCCGGGCATAGGCGTGCCGGCCTGGTGGTATTCGATGTGGCTGCCTATTCTGTCGCTAGGCATTGCGCTGCGCGCCGTGGGCCTGTTCATCCGCCGGGGGCGTGGCGAATGATCACCACCCTGCTGTTTCTGACCTTCATCGTCATGATGCTGATGGGCGTGCCCATTGGCGTGGCCCTGGGCCTGGCGGGCGCGGCGGCGATTGCCATTGCCAACAGCAGCAGCCAGTGGTTTGGCCTGCTGGCCGTGCCGCAAAACTTCTACGCCGGGCTGGGCAAGTACCCGCTGCTGGCCATCCCCATGTTTGTGCTGGTCGGCTCGATCTTTGACCGATCCGGTGTGGCGGCGCGGCTGGTGAACTTTGCGGTGGCCGTGGTGGGGCGCGGCCCTGGCATGCTGCCGCTGGTGGCGATTGCGGTGGCGATGTTTTTGGGCGGCATTTCGGGCTCCGGCCCGGCCTGCGCTGCCGCCGTGGGCGCGGTGATGATCAGCGCCATGAACAAGGCGGGCTACCCGCCTGCGTTTTCGGCCAGCGTGGTGGGCGCTGCGGCGGCTACCGACATTTTGATTCCGCCGTCGATTGCCTTCATCGTCTATTCCATCCTGGTGCCCGGCGCATCCGTGCCCGCGCTGTTTGCGGCGGGCATGATCCCTGGCGTGCTGGCCGGTTTGGCGCTGATCATTCCCGCCGTCTGGCTGTCGCGCAAACACAAGATGGGCGCGCTGGAATCCAGCATGCCCAGGCCGCCGTTCTGGGCCAGCCTGCGCGGTGCCATCTGGGGCCTGGCCGCGCCGGTGCTGATTTTGGGCGGCATGCGTGCGGGCTGGTTCACGCCCACCGAGGCCGCCGTGGTGGCGGTGTTCTACGGCCTGTTTGTGGGTATGTTCATCCACCGCACCATGACGGTCCGCGACCTGTTTCCTATCCTGCGCGAGGCGGGCGAGTTGTCTGCCGTGATCTTGATCGTGGTGTCGCTGGCGGGCATCTTTGCGTATTCGTTGTCTACCCTGGGCGTGATCGACCCCATCACCAACGCCATCGTCAACTCCGGCCTGGGCGAGTACGGCGTGCTGGCGCTGCTGATCGTGATGCTGGTCACCGTGGGCATGTTTTTGGATGGCGTGTCGATCTTCCTGATCTTTGTGCCCTTGCTGCTGCCGATTGCCATGCATTACCAGTGGGATCTCGTGTGGTTCGGCGTGATCCTCACGCTCAAGGTGGCGCTGGGGCAGTTCACGCCGCCGCTGGCCGTCAACCTGATGGTGTCGTGCCGCATTGCCAAGGTGCGCATGGAAGAGACTGTGCCCTGGGTGGGCTGGATGCTGTTTTCGATGTTCGTGGTGATGGTGCTGGTGATTGCGTTCCCGCAACTCGCCCTGTGGTTGCCGCACCGTTTGGGTTATTGATTTTTAAAACTGGAGACAAAGATGAAAGTTCGTTCCTTCCTGGCCTTGGCCATCGCCACTGCCGCCGCGCTCGCCACCACCGGCAGCATCGCCCAAACCGCCTACAAGCCCGAGTACAAGATGTCGCTGGTGCTGGGCACTGCCTTCCCCTGGGGCAAGGGCGGCGAGATCTGGGCCAATATGGTCCGCGAACGCACCCAGGGCCGCATCAACATCAAGCTGTACCCGGGCGTGTCGCTGATCCAGGGCGACCAGACGCGCGAGTTCTCGGCGCTGCGCCAGGGCGTGATCGACTTGGCCATCGGCTCCACCATCAACTGGTCGCCGCAAGTGAAAGAGCTGAACCTGTTCTCGCTGCCGTTCCTCATGCCCGACTACGCCGCCATCGACTCGCTCACGCAAGGCCAGGTGGGCAAGGACATCTTCAAGATCATCGACAAAGCCGGTGTGCAGCCCCTGGCTTACGGTGAAAACGGCTACCGCGAAATCAGCAATTCCAAGCGTGCCATCCACAGCCCCGCCAACCTCAAGGGCATGAAAATCCGCGTCGTCGGCTCGCCGCTGTTCCAGGACACCTTTACCGCCCTGGGTGCCAACCCCACGCAAATGAGCTGGGCCGACGCACAGCCCGCCCTGGCCACCGGCGCGGTGGACGGGCAGGAAAACCCGCTCTCCATCTACACCGCCGCCAAGCTGCACAACGTGGCGCAAAAGCACATCACCCTGTGGGGCTACGTGGCCGATCCGCTGGTGTTTGTGGTCAACAAGGAGATCTGGGCCAGCTGGACCGTGGCCGACCGCGCCATCGTGCAGCAAGCCGCCCAGGATGCCGCCCGAGAGCAAATCGCCATCTCCCGCAAGGGTTTGGTCGAGGCCGACCAGCCCCTGCTGAAAGACCTGGCCGCCCTGGGCACTACCGTCACCAAGCTCACCCCCGAAGAGCGCGCCGCGTTCGTCACCGCCACCCGCCCGGTGTTCGAAAAATGGAAGAAAACCATCGGTGCCGACCTGGTCGCCACCGCCGAGAAGTCCATCGCTGCCCGAAAGAAATAAGCCGAATCCACCCTCACCCCAACCCTCTCCCCGCGGGGGAGAGGGGGCAAGGCAGGGCCCGCATCGCTCCCTCCCCCGCCGGGGGAGGGCTGGGGTGGGGGCCGGATGCCCTGCCTTCCCCCCTCTCCCGCAGGCGGGAGAGGGCCGGGGTGAGGGTGGTACAAAGAAGCACCCCCTCCCAGAATCCCCATGAAGAAAAACCTGCACCCCGCCCACGCCCCGTGCCCTTGTGACAGCGGCCAGACCTATGCCGACTGCTGCGGCCCGTGGCACAAAGGCATGGATGCAGGCATCTACGCCCCCACGCCCGAAGCCCTGATGCGCTCGCGTTACAGCGGCTACGTGCTGGGCCTGCTGGACTACCTGCTGTTCACCTGGCACCCGTCCACCGCGCCGGGCGACCTGGAGCTGCCCCCGGTGAAATGGCTAGGCCTGGAAGTGCGCAGCGCGGTAGAGGCGGGAGATGCCGGTATCGTCGAATTCGTAGCCCGCTGCCGCGACAACGGCAAAGCCCAGCGCATGCACGAGACCAGCCGGTTTGTGCGGCAGGACGGGCGCTGGTATTACATCGACGGGCAGATGCACGGGGCGGAGTAGGGAACTTCGGGGTGTGATGGAGGCCAACGTGGCTTGACCCGCTGTGGCTTATGGAATCGCAAGGAAAACAACATGCTGTTAACTGATATCGCCGTCGAGCACACGCTGGCGTCCCAAAAGGGAGGACCTCGTACGACGTTTTTTGTGCATCCCTTTACGAATACACAACGCGATACCCTGGGTAAATTTGAGATCGTTCGTAGCATCCGCGAGCCAGGGGTGAAAGAAGTGAAGTACTCAACATTCGTGTCGTTTCAGCATTTGGCGGAGTTGTACGCGAAAGGGGTGCTCGACGAATTCGGGTTTTCCGTTCGCATGTGCGCTGCGGATGGCAAGTACCCTGCTACGACTCCCGTAAAAAAAATACTCCCAAGCAGTATCAAACCTGGCTCATCGTTCGACCTGGCGGTTCAAGGCATCGATGTTTCACAACCCGCTAACCGCGAATTGAGAACAGCGCTGCTTCGCACCCACATCAAGCTTTAAGGGAACCTGTGAAGCCATCGGACACCCATGTCGAAATCATCGCCACTTTCAAGCGGGCGGAGTCAGATGCCGCCCACAAGTTCGCATTGATCAAAGCTGCTGCCAAAAAGGGACCCAAGGCCATCCAAGCAGCCGTTGACGCAGCTGCAAAGGCGGCAAAACGCAGGGACTCGTACGCAAAGAAGCTGGATGCCTTGGGTGTGAGTTTCAAGGATTGAGGCGTCATCCGCTTATCTCCCTACGCCGGTCATTGGCGACTACCCCCCACTGGACCCAACCCAATGGACAAGATGCTGACCCTGCAGCGCCGCCGAGGCGGGCAGTACTGCCGCACCGGTGGAGTCGGGCCTGTCGCTGGAGAAGATCCGCTTTCGTCACGCGGTCATGGACAGCAATCAGCCGCCATCGGCCAGAAACGGCCTTTCGTTTCCATTAGTCAATTCCCATCCCCTTTGCCAGCGGGTGGTACAGTTAAAAGATTCTTCAATACTGAGTAACCCAGCAATGGCCGAGTCGGCTCACATCAAAAATCCTCTTTCAATTATTGGAATATTTGCTGGTCTTGTGGAAGTAATAGGAATAGGGACCCTTCCGCTGCTGCATGTTGACATCCAGTCGGTGTATATCTGGTTTTTGATGTTCTTCCCGACTTTGCTTGTAGGCGCGTTCTTCTATACCTTGATCTACCACCCCAAGTCTTTATACGCGCCCGGAGATTTTCAGCACGATGCGAGCTGGCTAGCTACCCATTTTCCCCCTGCCACTGCTAACCAAATTGAGCAAAAAATGCGATTTGAAATCGCAGCAGAAAGGCAAATTGCGGCCGAGTCATCGGTGGAGATTCTTGAGACCCCTCCTGTGGCTGCGGTGAATGCAACGCTGCCACCTTTACGTGCGGAGGCATCCGGTGGGCTCAGTTTGCGCGAGCCCGATAATGGAACTGCTTTCCTTGAGCAGGTTGAGGGCGAAGTAATCAAATTGATTGAGCAAGAGCGGGGGCTGGAATTCAAACGGAACCTTCACCACGACGGAAATCCGCCCATGGTTATTGATGGTATGGCGGCGAAGGGCGATCAAGTGGTCATGATCGAGGTACGGTTCTCAGCTTCCGGTACTTTGCCACTTGACACCATTCGCAAATATCTGGACCGGGCAAACATTGTTTACGGGGTTCTTACCGAAATGCGTAAGGAAAAATTTGAGTTCATTATGGCGATCGCTTATCAGCGACCGGACACGCTACCGTCGATGAAAACTACTGCCTCCCTAGCCAGATTTGAAAAGGAAGCTAGTCGATACCCTTTCAAGTCAACTCTCCGGCGGATCAACGTGGATCAGCTGTCGATATACCCTGCCGAAAGCTCTTTGTAGACTGAAAATCCAATCCCCTGCCGGTGAAGATGGAATGTATGTCAGGTTCCTGGCGGGATGGCCGACGGCTTTGGGCCCAAAGCCGTCTTTAGAAAAGCGCACTTGAACCATAGGTTCAGCCCCAACTTGCCATTTGGCTTGGCTAAGAGAGCGGGGCCGAACTCCGCCAAACGCTACAGATTTTTTCCGCAAAATATGTAGCATCTTGTGCAGGTTCCGTATGCGCTAGAGGTGCTTTTTGTATGTTCTTTCCAGCCAACCCAGTCGCATAATCTTCTCGGCCAGCGCATGCACGTAACCCCAGCCGGTTTGTGCGGCAGGACGGGCGCTGGTTTTACATCGATGGGCAGATGCGCGGGGCGGAGTAAGTTGCTATTTAAATAGTAGCTGCTTGCGCCAATGGAATAAGCGTTAGACCCCCATTAGGCACTCAGAATCCACCACAAATTCCGCCAGATGCGCGCGCAGCCGCGCCATGTCGTCCTCGATGGTCGGTGCCTTGAAAACGTCGAAGCACGAGAACGACGGCAGCGCCTCCATGCCGCAGAACGCGTAGTTGGCGGTGTTGGCGACCAGCACGTCGTCGACAGACTTGCCTTTGAACAGGTCTTGCGCCGGGTTGTCGAATGCCTCTTGCGGCGCGTTCCAGGTCAGCGACACCATGTATTGCTTGCCTTGCAGCAGGCCGCCCGAGCCGTACTGCCGGGTGGGGTCGGTGCGGGTGCGGCCATCGCCGGTGATGAAGCTGCCTTGCAGCATGCCTGCGGTAAACACCTCGTCCACGTACTTTTTGTAGATCCACGGCATGCCGAACCAGTACACGGGCGACTGCAGAATGATCAGGTCGGCCCACAGGTGTTTGGCCACCTCGTCGGCAACGGCATAGCCTTGTTCGATGTAGGTGTGCTGCACGGTGTAGCCGCGCTGCTCCATCTCCTGCTGCACCACGTGGGCCATGCTGGCGTTGAGTTTGCCGGTGGAAATGCCCTCGTAGAACTGGTGGGCGTGGAGGATTAAGACGTTTTGCATAGGGGTTTCCGGTTGAAGATGCTGCACTGTAGAGCGGCGCATTCCAAAGAAAAATAGCCCAATGCTGCATGCCTTGTGAAGCGTTTCTTCAAGGCCAGCCTACGGGCTCCGGGGCAAGCAGGGTTCTCAGCGCCTCCACATCCTCCCGCGTGTCCAGGTCGGTCGTGTAGGCACGCTCTGGGGTGGGCAGGGGCCGCAACTGCCCGGGGTGGCTGTGCAGCCAGTCGCGGATGCCCTGGTGTGCGGGCATCACCGCCACCGCTTGCACGGCCTGCCACGACAGGATCAGCGGATGGCCGCGCACGTTATCCACCACCGGCGTTTGGGCGTGGGTGCCTGCGGGGCGCTGCCGCCAGGCCTCCAGCAGCCAGGCAATGTGGGCGCTGGTGAGCAGGGGCAGGTCGGCCAGCAGCACCAGCATGTCGTGGCCCGGTGCCTGTTCGATATGGGCCTGCACGGCCAGGCGTTGCGATGCGGCCAGGGGCTTATCGGGCGGTGCATACAGTACCCGCGCGCCACAGCGGTGCGCCAGCGGCACCAGGGTCTGCGGATAGGGGCCCAGCACCACTGCGATGTCGTCCACCCCGGCACCGCGCAGCGCAATCGCCAGCCGCTCGAGCAGGCTGACACCGCCCACCTGCAGCGCTGCCTTGGGCCGCCCGCCCATGCGCTGGCCCAGACCCGCAGCCAGGACGGTAGCCTTCACACCAGCGCGCTTTCACCCCGCTTGCCCGCAGCCACCGGCATGGGCGCGGGCTGGCGGATGCCGTTCTTCACCGCCACCACCTCGGCCATGATGGACAAGGCGATTTCGGCGGGGGTTTTGCTGCCGATATACAGGCCCGCCGGGCCGTGCAGCGCATGCAGCGCGGGCTCGGAGATGTCGAAGTGCGTACGCAGCCGCTCATGGCGCAGGGCCGTGTTGCGCCGCGAGCCGATGGCACCGACGTAGAAGGCATCGGACTGCAGCGCGTCGATCAGCGCCAGATCGTCCAGCTTGGGGTCGTGCGTGAGGGCGATCACGGCGGTGCGGGCATCGGGCTTCAAGCGCAGGACCAGGTCGTCGGGCATCTCATGGCTGAGCTGCACGCCGTCCAGCGCCCAGCCTGCACGGTGTTCCTCGCGGGGGTCGCAGACGATCACCTCAAAGCCCAGGCCCAGCGCCATCTGGCACAGAAAGCGCGACAAGTCCCCGGCCCCGATCACGATGATGCGGGCCTGTGGCCCCAGGTGGGTGGTGAGGTGGGTGTCGCTCAAATGGGGCACACCGTCCCGGCGGCCCGCGCCCAACGCCACCTCGCCGGTGCGCAGGTTCAGCTGCCGTTCGGTGCTGCGCCGTTGCAGGCAGGCTTGCAGCAATGCCTCCAGCTGGCTGCGCGGCGACACGGGCTCCAGCACCAGCTCTACCGTGCCGCCGCAGGGCAGGCCGAAGCGGTGGGCCGCGTCGGCGGAGATGCCGTAGCGCAGTACCTCCGGGGTGTCGGTGGCGCAGGCGGCTTGCACACCGCCTGTACGGATGCGGTGGACCAGGTCGTCCTCAATACAGCCGCCCGAGACCGAGCCTACCGTCTCCCCGCGCCCGTTGATGGCCATGAGCGAGCCGGGTGGCCGGGGCGATGAGCCCCAGGTGCGTGCCACGGTGACCAGCACCACCGGCAGCCCCTGGGCCTGCCAGCCCACGGCGCTGCGCAAGACCAGGGTGTCTAGGTCTTCCATGGTGCGTGCCTTAGGTCAGGTTGAACGGCAACTGCCGTAAGGGCTTGCCCGTCAGTAACGCAATCGCGTTGGCAAACGCCGGTGCCAGCGGCGGCAGGCCGGGCTCGCCCACGCCTTTGGGCGGCTCCGCACTGGGCACGATGTGCACCGCAAACGCGGGAATGTCGGTGATGCGCGGCACCGGGAAGTCGCCGAAATTGCTTTGCTCCACCACGCCGTCTTTCAGCGTGATGGCCGCGCCGGGCAGGCACATCGACAGGCCCATGACCGCCGCGCCCTGGATCTGGGCTTCGATGCTGCGCGGGTTGACGGCCAGGTTGCAGTGCACGCCCGCCGTAGCACGGTGCAGCACCGGCTGGCCGTCCTGCACCGAGGCCTCGACCACGTAGGCCACCACGGTCTCAAACGATTCGTGCACGGCCACACCCCAAGCGCGGCCTGGGGGCAGGGTGGTCTTGCCATAGCCGCTGCGGTCTACCGCCAGTTGCAGGGCAGCGCGGTGGCGGGGGTGCTTGTCGCCAAACAGCGCCATGCGGTAGGCCACCGGGTCTTGCTTGGTGGTGCGGGCGATGTCGTCGAGCAGGGTCTCCATCACGTAGGCGGTGTGCGTAGAGCCCACGCTGCGCCACCACAGTACCGGCACGTTGAGTTGGGGGTGGTGCACGGTGAGGCGCATGGGCAGGTCGTACGGGTCGCGCATGCCCTCGGTGGCCGTGGCATCGATGCCATCTTTCACCTGGAACGATTCGAAGACGGTTCCCACCAGGATGGACTGGCCCACGATGGTGTGGTCCCAGGCCAGCACCTTGCCGCGTGCGTCGAAGCCGATGTGCGCGCGGTGCAGGTGCATGGGGCGGTAGTAGCCGCCTTTGATGTCGTCCTCGCGGCTCCAGAGCAGGCGCACGGGTACGTTCAGGCCTGCGGTGCGTGCGGCCTTGGCGATATGGCAGGCCTCGACCACGTAGTCGCTGCTGCCCACAAAGCGCCTGCCGAAGCCGCCGCCGGCCATCTGCACGTGCACCTTCACTTGCTCGGGCTTCAAGCCCAGCGCCTTGGCTGCCGCTGCCGCGTCCAGCCCGGCGCTTTGGGTGCCCATCCACAGCTCGGCGCTGTCGCCCGCCAGCCGCACGGTGCAATTCAGCGGCTCCATCGGCGCATGGGCCAGATACGGAAACAGGAACTCGGCCTCGATGCGGTGCGGGGCCTTGTCTAGCGCCGACAGGTCAGCGTCGAACTTGCGCGGGCCGGGCTGCTGGGCCAGCGCCCGGTACTGCACCAGTTGCTTCTCGCTGTCGACCTTCTCCACGGCAGACGTATCCCATTGCAGCTTCAGCGCGTCGCGCCCTAGCTTGGCGGGCCAGTAGCCGTCGGCCACCACGGCCACGCCTTCGCCGCCCCGGTCTACCGGTATGCGCAACACGGCTTTCACGCCTTTGACGGCGCGTGCCGCGCTGTCGTCCACCGAGGCCAGGCGGGCACCAAACACCGGTGGGCGCGCCACCACGGCGGTGAGCTGGCCGGGGTGCTTCACGTCGATGCCGAAGTCCTGCCGCCCGCTGCTCTTGGCGCGCGCATCCAGGCGCGTGGTGGGCTGGCCGATGATGCGAAAGTCTTTGGGGTCTTTCAGCGTGACCTTTTCTGGCACGGGCAGCGCCATGGCAGCCTCGGCCAGCGCGCCATAGCCCACCGTGCGGCCACCGGGGCCGATCACCGTGCCGGCCTGCGTGCGCAGCGTGGCGACATCCACGTTCCATTGCGCGGCTGCCGCCGACAACAGCATGGCCCGTGCGCGCGCACCGAGTTCGCGGTACTGGGTGAAGCTGTTTTTGATCGAATTGGAGCCACCGGTCAGGTGCATGCCGAACAGCGGGTCGTGGTAGGCCGCGTCGTTGGTGCCGCTTTTGCTGCGCACCAGGCTCCAGTCGGCATCCAGCTCTTCGGCCAGGATCATCGGCAGGCCGGTCTGTACCCCTTGGCCGAACTCCAGGCGGTTGATGGTGACGGTGACTTCGCCATTGGGCGCGATCTGCACAAAGGCCGAGGGCAGTTGGGTGGGCTTGAGCGCGCTGGCTGTGGCTTGGGCGTTGGCCAGGTAGGGGAAGGCCCCCAGCGCCAGACCGCCCACGCCCGCCAGCTTCAAGAAGCTGCGCCGGGGCAGGGTGGTGGAGGTTTCGGGTTGGGCTGCGGCCATCAGGCGTTGCAGCACGCGGGGCATGTCGGTGGGGTCGATGTGGGTGGGCATCATGGTGGGTACTCCTTCAGGCCAGGGCTTTGGCGGCATCGGCCACGGCGGCGCGGATACGGGCATAGGTGCCACAGCGGCAGATGTTGCCCGCCATGGCTGCGTCGATTTCAGCAGCCGTCGGTTGCTTGCCCTTGGGCTGCGATTGCAGGAAGGCGGTGGCGCTCATGATCTGGCCGCTTTGGCAGTAGCCGCACTGCGCCACGTCGTGCTGGACCCAGGCCGCGTGCACGGCGGCACCGACGCGGTCGCTGCCATCGGTGGTGGCTTCGATGGTTTTGATTTTTTTGCCCTCGGCCACCGAGATGGGCGTGACGCAGGAGCGGATGGCCGCGCCGTCCAGGTGCACGGTGCAAGCGCCGCACAGGGCCGCACCGCAGCCAAACTTGGTGCCGGTCAGGCCCAGCGTGTCGCGCAGGGCCCAGAGGATGGGGGTGTCGGGGGCGGCATCGACCGCGTGGTCTCGGCCATTGATGTGCAAGGTGGTCATGGGGGATTCTTTGGTAGGTGGAAAGAGGAAATCAGAAACTATTCAACGCCCTCGTACAGACAGAACGCCAACCTTCCAGAAACACCGCAGAACTGGCTTTGCCAGGCTGCAGGTGTTGCCCCCTGCAAGGGGGGTGGCGAAAGAAGCGAAGCTCTGTAGCCTGGGGGTGAGTTGCGGTCATCAGGGGCGGGGGCCGTCCAGCACCCATTGCGCCAGCGTCTGCAGGTCGGCATCGGGAATGCTGGGCTGGGGCGGCATGGGCATGGCACCCCATTTGCCGGTGCTCCCGGCCTTGATGGTGGCGGCCAGTTGCGTTGCTGTGGTGGTTGTGGTGCTGCCGTCGCCGTACTTGGCGCGGATGTCTTTCCAGGAAGGCCCCACCGTTTTGGTGGCGGGCTGGTGGCAGGCCACACAGGCGTACTTTTGTGCCAGCGCCTGGCTGGCTACAGCATGGCTGGGCACAAGGGTGGCAGCACAGAGCCCCAGGGTGGCCAGCAGGCTGGCGGTGGGCAAAGAGGGTCGGTTTGTCAGCATGTGGGGTCCATCGGGGGTTTTGGGCACTGTAGGGACCGCAATACAAAAGAAAAATAGCTAAATGCTTCATGCCTTGTGAAGCTATGCTTAAAAGCATGCAACTCAAACAATTCGACGGCCTGATGGCTTTTTGGAAGGTGGCAGAGCACCGGGGCTTCACGGCGGCCGCTGCCGAGCTGGAGGTGTCGCCCTCGGCCCTGAGCCAGTCCATCCGGCAGCTGGAAGCCCGGCTGGGCGTGCGGCTGCTGCACCGCAGCACGCGCAGCGTGAGCCTCACCGAGGCGGGCCAGGCCTACCTGGCGCGGGTCGGCCCGGCGCTGGGCCAGGTGATCGAGGCGGGGGAAGAGATCAACACCTTGCAGGGCCGACCGTCCGGCACCCTGCGCCTGAACTCGGCCCGCATTGCCACCGCCATGGTGTTGCAGCCCTTGCTGGCGGGTTTTCTGGCCGAGCACCCGCAGGTGCAGATCGAGTTGACCAACGACGAAGGCTTTGTGGACATCGTGGAGCAGGGCTTCGATGCCGGTGTGCGCATGGGCGAGAGCCTGGCCCGCGACATGGTGGCCATCCCCCTGGGCGGGCCGCTCACCGTGGCGGTGGTGGCCTCACCGAATTACCTGCGGCGGCATCCTGCGCCGCTGCACCCCGACGACCTGGCGCAGCACAACTGTGTGCGTTTTCGCTTTGCCAGTACCGGGGCCATCTACAAATGGGAATTTCAGCTAGACAACCGGGTGGTGGAGTTTGAGATCCAGGGCAACCTGACCATCACCGACAGCCTGTTCAACCTGGAGCCCGCGCTGGACGGCGTGGGCCTGGCCTACACCTTTGAGTCGCTGGCACAGCCCCACCTGCAGGCTGGGCGCTTGCAGCGGGTGCTGGATGCGTACTCGCCCACGTTCCCCGGCTTCTACCTGTACTACCCCAGCCGGCACGACCAGCCGAGCAAGCTCAAGGCTTTCATCGACTACGTGCGCGCACGGGGCGTTTACTCCTGAAACAAGAGCTGCTCGCGCTTATTCCATAAGCACCGAGTGCCTAAAAAGCTTGTAATTTTGTGGGTCTCTTTTTTTGAACCCAGCTGGCACTACCCAGGGTGCCACGCTGCGGCTAAGCTGGCGTGCTTTACAGGAGTACATGCATGCAGATTCGACTCGCCCAAGCCACCGACTTCGCCCAGTGGTTGCCGCTATGGAAGGCATACCAGACGTTTTACAAGACCGACATTCCCGAGTCGGTCACTGGGCTCACCTGGCAGCGCTTTCTGGACCCCGCCGAGCCCATGCACTGCGCGGTGGCCGAGGAAGACGGCGCGCTGGTGGGCATGGTGCATTACATCTACCACCGCAGTTGCTGGACGGCGGGCGACTACGTGTACCTGCAGGACCTGTTCACCTTGCCCAAGCTGCGCGGCAAGGGGGTGGGGCGGGCCTTGATCGAGCATGTGTATGCCAGCGCCGCCCATGAGGCCGCCGCCCGCGTGTGGTGGCTTACGCACGAGAGCAACCTGGATGCGATGCAGCTCTACGACCGCATCGCCGACAAGAGCGGCTTTGTGCAGTACCGCAAGATGATCGGCTGACCGGTTTGCAGCAGATGTGCTGCGTTTTTCGTAGCTGCCGGTGCAGGGTGTGTCGATGATTGGACTGGTTTTGGATGCATTTCACGCGCCTTTACAATCGCCGGTTTGGCTTGTAACCGCCGCCAGAGTCCGCCCCATCGTCAATAGCCGTTAACCACAGCTTTCACTCTGGGGTTCAGGCTGTTGTAATGGTGCATGGCTAGAGTGAAACCAATGCGCCACCCCCGACCTCCCTGCACACCTTGGCCTTTGATGAATCGGCGACAGTTCGCGCTGGCTGCGTCGGTGTCGCTGGCGCTGGCTGCGTCCGTGCGGGCCCGTGCTGCGGATAAGGAGGTGCTGCGGGTGCTGGCTTGGCCGGGGTATGCGGACGCCGACATCGTCAAGACCTTCGAGCAGCGCATGGGCTGCCGGGTCGAGGTCACCCTGGTCGATTCCGATGTCGATATGTGGCAAAAGATCAGCCTGCACCAGGCGCAAGACTTTGACGTTTTTGCCGTTAATACCGCCGAACTACAGCGCTACATCCGCCAGAATTGGGTGCAGCCTATCGCCACCGCCACGCTGCCGCACCTGGTAAAGCAGTTGCCACGGTTCCAGAACCGCGCGGCCATTCCTGGCCTGGTGCATGGCGGCAAGTCCTACGCCATTCCCTATACCTACGCCGAGATGGGCCTGGTCTACGACCGCCAGCAGATCCCGCAGCCGCCCACCTCCATCACCGCCCTGTGGGACCCGGGCTTGCAGGGCAAGGTGATCGCCTACAGCGCGGGCACGCACAACTTTGCGCTGGCGGCCCAGGCGCTGGGCCTGCCGTCGCCGTTTCACCTGGACGACCACCAATGGCCGCAGGTGGTGGACAAGCTGATTGCCCTGCGCCGCAATGCTGCGGCCTTCTACACCCAACCCGAAGAGTCGCTGGCTTTGTTCAAGCGCCACCGCGCTGCGCTGCTGTTTGCCAACTTTGGCCGCCAGCAGGAAGTGCTGTTCCGCGCGGCCGGGCTGGATGTGGGCTATGCCATTCCCAAAGAGGGCGCGCTGGCCTGGTTGGACTGCTGGGCCATCACCCGTGGGGCCACCAACCCGGTGCTGGCCGCCGCCTGGATCAACTACCTGTTGGAGCCCGAGCCCGGCCAGGTGCTGGCGCAGCGCCAGGGCCTGGCCAATACCACTGCGGCCTCGCCCGAGTACCACGCCGACGACCGCCTGCTCTGGCTGGAGCCGGTGGAAAGCGAAGAACGCCGCAACCTGCTGTGGAGCCGCATCGTCTCCGGTGACCGTGCCCGCAAGGTACTGGCACCATGAGCTGGCACGCTCCATGAGCCGGGTCGCACCATGAGGTGGGGCATCGTCGGCAAGCTGGTGCTGTTGATGGCTTCGGTGGGCTTTTTGGCGGCAGGGCTGACCGGCTTTTATGCCTACCAGGCCAGCCGCAGCCTGCTGGTGGACTCGGCCAAGAACAAGCTGCTCACCTCCACCCAGGTGCTGGCCCGGCGCATCATCCAGACGCGCGAAGAGGTGTCGCGCAACCTGCAGGTGCTGGCAGGCCTGCCCACCGCCATCACCATCCTGCAGCACGAGGATGCGCAGGACACCGAACGCCTGGCCAAACTGTTTGGCCTGCTGATCGAGGCCAACCCCAGCTATCTGCAGCTGCGCCTGATTTCGGCCAGCGACTATGGGCTGGAGCGCGTGCGGGTGGACCGGGTCGGCCCGTCTACCCTGCGGGTGCAGGGCGACGATCTGCAGGAAAAAGGCCACTACGCCTATGTGTCCGACACCCTGAAGCTGTCTGCCCGCGCCACCTACATGTCGCGCATCACCATCAACCACGAAGGTGGCTCGATGACGGGCCTGGAGCAGCCCACGCTGCAGTTGGCCATGCCGGTGATGGATGCCAGCAACACCGCCATCGGCGTGGTGGTGGTGAACCTGGACCTGAACGGCATGTTCAATTTGCTGGCGGCAGACCTGCCCTCCGCCTTCAAGCTGTTTCTGGCCAACGCCGAGGGCGACATCCTGATCCACCCCGACAACAGCAAGACCTTTGGCTTCGACAAGGGCCGGCGCATGCTGGTACAGGACGAATTTGCGCCCCTGCGCGCGGTGGTCGAGGGCCGACTTGACCAGGTGGTGTTTGAGGCCCGCGAGGACGACTACGCCGAGACCCCCGTGGTGGCGGCTTTTATTGCACAAAAGATCCAGACCGTCAGCAGTGAAAGCCGCCTGCTCCTGGGCCTGGCCCAGCCGCTGGAGCAGGTGCTGGTGCAATCCCGTCAACTGGGCAGCACCGTGGTGCAGATCGTGCTGGGCCTGTCCTTGCTGTGTCTGCTGCTGGCCGTGCTGCTGGCCCAGGCCCTGACGCGTCCCATCAACGCCGTGACAGCCGCCGCCCAGCGCTTTGCCAACGGCCTGCCGCCGGGCGATCTGCCTCTGCTGCGCCAGGACGAAATCGGCAGCCTGGCGCGCAGCTTTCACCAGATGCACCTGCAGATCACCCAGCAACTGGCCGACCTGCACGACAACCAGGAAGAGCTGGAACACCTGGCCCAGCACGACATGCTGACCGGTCTGCCCAACCGCCGCCTGTTCCAGGAGCGGCTGGAGCAGGCCCTGGCCCACGCCCGTCGCTATGGCGAAAAGGTCTGCCTGCTGTTTATCGACCTGGATGCCTTCAAGGCCATCAACGACGACTACGGCCACGACGCGGGCGACGAGGTGCTGCGCACCGTGGCCCAGCGCATGCTGCACACCGTGCGCGAGGTGGACACCGTGGCCCGCCTGGGCGGCGATGAATTTGTGGTGCTGCTGGGGGCTGCCGTGTCGCAGGACCACCTGGCATCCATCGCTGTCAAGCTGCTGGCCGCCACCAAGGAGCCGATTGCGGTACAAGACCAGGTGCTGCGGGTTACCGCCAGCGTGGGCATCAGCCGCTACCCGCAAGACGGCCAAACCGCCACCGACATCCTGGCCACCGCCGACCAGGCCATGTACACCGCCAAGCTGGCCGGGCGCGATGGTTACCGTTTCTTTTCTGCCACTCCCGCATAAAATGCTATGTTTAATATAGCTATTAGCGAAGGTGTGTTAAGGGCTGGTGGCTAAAAACGTTCTTAAATTGGCCTAAATGCAGGCCTCGGGCAGGTTGCAGGGTGTCACCACCTGCACCGAAGAGGGCCGCAGTGGCAAGCCCAGGGGGCCTGCGCCGTGCGCCGCCATCACCTGCATGCAGGCCTGGCGCATATCCAGCTGCAGGTCGTGGTGCAGCACGGCCTGCAGACGGCCCGCGCGCAGCAGGGGCAGGTTGTCGGCATCCAGGTCGTGGGCGATAAACACCCGGCACGGGCGGCGCACCTGCGCAAAGGCCTCCAGAATCGCCGCATTGGCCCCGCCAACGGAATACACCGCCTCGATGTCCGGGTACCGCCGTAGGCGTTCGCGCACCAGGGCCACCGTGGCATCGTGCAGGCCCAGGCCTTCGCTGACCTCGTGCACCGCCAAGTGCGGATAGCGGTCGCGCAGGGCCTGGCGAAAGCCGATTTCGCGCTCTTCCTCGCCCCGAAAGCGGTTGCTGCTGGTCGATATCAACACCCCCGACGGGGCCGCCCCCAGCCACTGCGCCACCAGATACGCCGCCGTGTGCCCCGCTGCCCGGTTGTCCATGCCCACATAGGCGCGCCGGGCCGAGGTGGGTAAATCCGTCACCAGCGTCAGCACCGGAATGCCTTTGGCCTGTAGCCGCGCCACGGCCTGCACCACTTCGGGCACATCGGGGGCTTTCAGCAGCACGCCGTGGCTGCCCTGGCTGGCGATCTTGTCCAGCATGGCCACCAGTTGCGCCACCGGCAGGTCTTCGGCCAACTGGTAGCGGGCGCGGAAGATGGCCGGGTGCAGCGTGGGCATCACCTGCTCCAGCGCGCTGCGTACCAGGCGCGAGAAGCGGTCAGGCGTGTGCATCACCAGGTCGATCAAAAACTTGCGGCCCACCAGGCCGACCTGGCTCTTTTGCCGCTCCAGCTCGGCCAGTGCCTGCTCCACCCGGCGCACCGTGTGCGCACGCACGCCGCCGCGCTGGTGCAGCACCCGGTCGACGGTGGCGATGCTGGTGCCCGCCTGCGAGGCAACGTCTTTCAACAGGTGGGGGTGGGCCATGGTTGCTTGAGGTGTTTTTGAGGGGTTTGAGGCCCTCAATATACGTCAGCGCTGCCTACACTTTGCCCATCTTCTTACCGCACACACACCATGCCCTCCCAAGACTCTCCCCACTGGCTAGACCCCGAAGCTTGCGCCGTTGCCGACCTGGATGCCCTGGTACGCACGCCCACCGACCATGCCGATTACCCGCTGGCCCACACCATCACCCAGGGCGTGCCGGTGTACGACGGCGCGCAGATCCGCACCGCCAGCCTTGCCCAGCAGCGGGACTTGATGGCCGAGTGGTGCCGTGTCTGGCAGGATGGCCCCGGCGTGCTGGTGCTGCAGGCCGCGTTTGCCGACCTGGCCGTGGTGGACGCGGCCACAGCCGAATTCCAGAAGCTGATTGCTGCCGAGCGACTCACCGGCACCAAAGCCGACCACTTCGCCAAGCCCGGTGCCAACGACCGCGTGTGGAACGCGCTGGAAAAGCTCTGCGTGGCTGCGCCCGCCGTGTTTGCCGCCTACTACGGCAACCCGCTACTGGCCTGGGTCTGCGAGGCCTGGCTGGGCCCGGCCTACCAGGTGACCTCGCAGATCAACTCGGTCAACCCCGGCGGCGCGGCGCAAATGGCCCACCGCGACTACCACCTGGGCTTTCTGGGCCCCGTGCAGGCCGCCCGCTACCCGGCGCACGTGCACCGCTTGTCGCCCGCGCTCACGCTGCAGGGCGCGGTGGCGCATGTGGACATGCCGGTGGAAAGCGGGCCCACGCTGTACCTGCCGCATTCGCAAAAATACGCACCCGGCTACCTGGTGGCGGGCCACCCGGACTTCCAGGCCTACTTCGATGCGCAGCACGTGCAACTGCCGCTCAAGAAGGGCGATGCGGTGTTCTTCAACCCCGCGCTGATGCACGCCGCAGGCCACAACCGCTCAACCGACATCCGCCGCCTGGGCAATCTGCTGCAGGTCTCCAGCGCCTTTGGCCGCGCCATGGAGTCGGTGGACCGCCTGCGCATGTGCCAGGCGCTGTATCCCGCCCTGCGCGGCCTGCCAGCCGCCGAGCAGGCCAGCGCTGTGGCTGCCTGCGCCGAGGGTTATGCCTTCCCCACCAACCTCGACCGCGACCCGCCCGTAGGCGGCCTGGCCCCCGAAAGCCAGCAAGGCCTGCTGCTGCGGGCGCTGCAAGAAGACTGGCCGCAAGCGCAAATCAACCAGGCCCTGCAACAGCAAGCCCACAAAAAACTAACCCACCCGGAGACACTATGAATACAACAACTTTCAACGGCAAAGTCGCCATCGTCACCGGCGGCACCCAGGGCCTGGGCGCGGCTATCGCCCAGCTGCTGGCGGAGCGCGGCGCGCTGGGCATCGTGCTGTGTGGCCGCAACCGTGCCAAAGGCGAAGCCCAGGCGCACAAGATTGCCGAAGCCAGCGGCGCGCAAACCCTGTACGTGCAGGCCGACCTGGGCCAGGTGGAAGACTGCCGCCACATCGTCGCCCAGGCCGATGCAAAGTTTGGCCGCGTGGATATCCTGGTCAACGCCGCCGGCCTGACCGACCGCGGCAGCATCCTGGACACCGACCCTGCGCTGTTCGACAGCATCTTCGCAGTGAATGTGCGTGCTCCGTTTGGAACCTGTTCAGAGTCTTTTTAGGGCCACGTTGGGGTGCAATCGGGATGAGTTGGTTGTCGGAGACCGCAGCATGGGCGCCCTGCCCATGCAAGGGCTCTGGCAGACAAATCGCCCGATTTCACCCCAACCCGCAGGGCAGGTGCCTTTTCGGGCGCTCAGCGTCGTTACAAAACCAGGCAAGGCATTTAGCCTTGCCTTGGGTTTTGCGCCTAGCTGCGCATCCCGAACAGGCACCTGCGTGGCCCTAAAAAGACTCTGAACAGGTTCCTGATGCAAGACTGCATCAAGATCATGCGCCGCGAAAGCATTGCGGGCAGCATCGTCAACATCGGCTCCATGTCGTCCCTGGCGGGCCAGCCATTCATCGCGGCCTACTGCGCGTCCAAGGGCGCGCTGGCCACGCTGACACGCAACACTGCCTATGGCCTGCTGCGCAACCGCATCCGGGTCAACGGCCTGAACATCGGCTGGATGGCCTCGGAGGGCGAAGACCGCATCCAGCGCGAGTTCCACCACGCCGATGGCGACTGGCTGGCCCAGGCCGCCGCCGCCCAGCCCTTTGGCCGCCTGATAGACCCGCAGGAAGTCGCCCGCGCGGTGGCGTTTTTGTGCAGCGACGAGTCGGGCCTGATGACCGGCTCGGTGGTGGAGTACGACCAGTCGGTGTGGGGCGGCTACGACGGCTCGCCACAGCCTGTGGCTGCGATGTGATTTGCTACTAATTTAGTAGCTACTCGCGCTTATTCCATAAGCGCGGGTGGCCTGAAAAGCATGTAATAGGGGGCGGCCGGGGGCTTTCCAGCACAATCTGGCCCCAAACACCGACCGCAAGGAACCCCATGCACGCAGAAGATTACGCCTCCGAATCCGTCACCCGCCTGCGCGCCGACCTGGCCCTGGCACTGCGCGCCGCCGCCCACCACGGTCTGGGCGAAGGGGTGTGCAACCATTTCAGCCAGGAGCTGCCCGACCAGTCGGGCCGATTTCTGCTGAACCCGCGTGGCCTGCTGTGGAGCGAGGTGCAAGCCGACGACATCGTGATGGTCGATACCCAGGGCCAGAAGCTGGTGGGCCGCCACGCGGTGGAATCCAGCGCCATGTTCATCCATGCCGCCATCCACCGCCTGTGCGCCAAGGCCTGCGTGTTGCACACCCACATGCCCTATGCCACCGCGCTCACCCTCACCACCGACCGGGCGCTGGACACCACCTTGTCGCAAAACGCCATGCGCTTCCATGGCCGCACCGCCATTGACACGGCATACAACGGCCTGGCACTCGACTACCGGGAGGGCGAGCGCATTGCCCGCGCCATGGGGGCCGCCGACATCGGCTTTCTGGGCAACCATGGCCTGGTGGTCTGCGGCGACCGGCTGGACTACGCCTATGACGACCTGTATTACCTGGAGCGCGCCTGCCAGGCCCAGGTGCTGGCCCAGTCCACCGGTCGGCCCCTGGCGCCCAGCCATGCCGCCCTGGCCGAAGCGGTATGCCGCCAGATGGCCAGTGAGCGGCTGCAGTCCACCTTGTTTTTCGAAGCCCTGCGCCGCACGCTCTGAAGCCGGGTACGCCGGATAAGCCGCCTGCGCGCTATGCCGCGCGGCGTATGCGGGTATGGCGCACAATGGGCTTGCCAGTTGGCATGCATCGTTGCATGCAGTCTTTCTGGGTTTTGTATGGAGGTTGCCTGGGCGCCCTGCACATCTGTGTTGTTTGCTACATAAATTGAAAGCGGGAGTGAACCATGGGCGATTCAGCAGACGAGATCGGGCACGACGTGGCCTTGGTGGGGCGCATTGGGTCGGTGCCCACTTTGCTGCAGGTGCTGTGCGAGATGACCGGCATGGGCTTTGCGGCGGTAGCCCGTGTGACCGATGGCACCTGGACAGCCTGCGCGGTCCGCGACGAGATCCACTTTGGCCTGCAGCCCGGCGGCCAGCTCGATATCCACACCACCCTGTGCAAGGAAGTGCGCCATACCCGCATCCCGGTGGTGATCGACCAGGCCAGCACCGACCCCCTCTACCGCGACCACATCACGCCGCGTACCTACGCCATCGAAAGCTATGTGTCGGTGCCCATTGTGTTGCCAGACGGCAGCTACTTTGGCAACCTGTGCGCCATCGATCCCCGCCCGGCCCGCGTGTCCGAGCCGCGCACCGTGGCCATGTTCCAGCATTTCGCGGCGTTGATTGCGGTAGAGCTGGAAAACCAGCGCCGCCAGCACCTGGTACAGACCGCTCTGCTGGGCGAGCGCGCCGCCAGCGAACTGCACGAACAACTGATCTCCGTCCTTGGCCACGATCTGCGAACGCCCATCAGCCAGTTGGCCCTGAACAGCCAGCTCCTGCTGGCCAAGGCCAAAGACCCGGCGGCGGTGGCCAGCATTGCCGCCGATATGCACCTGGGCGTGAAACAACTCTCCCACCTGATCGACCACGCGCTGGACTTGGCGCGGGGCCGCCTGGGCGGCGAGATTCGGGCGCAGCCGGCGTGGGTGGAGCGCATGGATGAGGCCTTGTTCAGCGTGGTCACTGAAATGCAGGCGGGCTTTCCTGGGCGCGAGATCGCCTGCCAGCTGGATATGTCTCGGCCCGTGCAGGTAGACCGTGCCCGCATCCAGCAACTGGTGGCCAATCTGCTCAGCAACGCGCTGGTCCACGGCGCGCCAGACGGCCCGGTGCAACTCAAGGCCACCACCACCGCAGACAGCCTGGTGCTGCAAGTGGGCAACCAGGGGCCCGCCATTGCGACCGACAGTCTGGACAAGCTTTTTGCGCCGTTCTGGCGCAGCCGCACCTCGGCGCAGCGCGAAGGGCTGGGCCTGGGGTTGCACATCTGCGCGCAGATCGTGCAGGCCCACCAGGGCCGTTTGGGCGTGACTTCGTCCGCCGATGCGGGTACGGTGTTTACAGCCACCGTGCCCCGCGAAGCCGCCGGCCCGGTGGGTATCGCGTAATTGCTATCTTTATAGTAGCTGCCAGCGCGCATTAAATAAGCGTGGACGGCCCAAACCATTTAAATTTTGTCTGTTGTGTGTTTGTAAAAACATGTGACGCAATGGCCTGTTAAGCGCAAGATCGGTGGCAGTCGATAACCCACCCCGTGGACAGCACCTGCGAAAAGAAATGGCCCTGTCGATACCATCCGAAGACCCCGCCCTGGCAACGCCCAGCGTCACCACGGCATCGTCCCGGCGCTTGCGCCTGGGGCTGGTGGTAGGGCTGGTATGTACCAACCTGTTGGTGCTGGTGCTGACGGCAGATTCGCTCTACCTCAGCCGCCGCCACGCCGAGCAGCGGGCCGCCACGCAAACCCACAACATCGCCAACGCTCTGGACCAGACGGTGTCCAGCGATGTTGAAAAGGTCGACCTGGCTTTGCTCACCGCGGTGGACGAACTAGAGCGCCAACTGGGCGACAAAGGCCTGGACGAGGCGGCCATGCAGGCCTTTTTGCTGCGCCTGGAGCAGCGCCTGCCCCAGGTGGAAGCCGTGCGCGTGGCGCAGGCCGATGGCCTGGTGGTGCTGGGCCGGGGGCTGAACAAGGCCGAAGGCGCGACCTGGGCCGACCGGGATTTCTTTGCGGCCCTGCGCGACTCTGCGCAGGCCGGGCTGCACATCTCCAAGCCGCTGGTGGGGCGGGTGTCGCGGCAGTACGTGATTGGATTTTCGCGGCGCTACAACTACCCCGATGGCCGCTTTGCAGGGGTGGTGGCGGCCCCGATTGCGGTCCACTATTTTTCGAAAACCCTGGCGCAGTTCGACCTGGGGCCCAACGGTATGCTGAACCTGCGCGATGCCGACATAGGGCTGGTCACCCGCGTCCCCGCACTTCCCGACAAACCTGCGGGGCAGGTGGGCCACAGCGTGGTGTCCCCAGAGTTTCGGCGGCTGTTCCAGTCGGACACCCGCACCGCGACCTACTTCGCGGTTACGCCTGCCGACGGGGTGGAGCGCGTCTCCACCTTCCACCGCCTGCAAGCGGCCCCCATGGTGCTGACGGTCGCCGTGGCCAAGAGCGAGTACCTGGCGGGTTGGAACCAGGAGGTCTACCGCAGCATGGTGATGGCAGGCAGCTTTCTGCTGGTGTCGCTGCTGTTGGGGATGTTCTTGCTGCGTTCGCTGCGGCAAACCCAGACGCACCAGAGCCAGCTCGAAGCGCAACTGGCCAAAATCTTGAGCTTGCAGGCATTGCTGCAAGAGCAGGCCATCCGCGACCCGCTGACCGGCCTGTTCAACCGCCGCTACCTTGACGAAACCCTGGCCCGCGACCTGGCCCGCGCCCGGCGCGAAGGCCATGCGGTGGCCCTGGCGATGCTGGACCTGGACGGCTTCAAGCGCATCAACGACACCCATGGCCACGTAGCGGGCGACCTGGTGCTTAAAACCTTGTCCGCCCTGCTGCGCACCGGTGCGCGCCAATCCGACACGGTGTGCCGCTTTGGTGGCGAGGAGTTCCTGGTGCTGCTGCCCCATATGTCGCTTGACCAGGCGCAGCGCAAGCTGGATGCCTGGCGGGTGGAGTTTGCCCAAACCCCCATCCAGTTTGGTGAGGCCCGCTTCCAGGTGACGTTTTCCGCCGGGGTGGCGGCCTACCCCCTGCACGGTGCCGACGGCGGTGCACTGGTGGCCGCTGCTGACAGCGCCCTGTACCGTGCCAAACAAGCCGGACGCAACCGCGTGCTGCCCAGCGAAACACCGATGCAGGCCGTGGGGCCTTGAACACGTTCTAAAAGACCTGGAACGGGGCTACACCAGCCAGCGCACCGCCACCGAGAAGCTCACAAACGCCGCCGCCGTGGTCGCCAGGATGATGCGGGCAATGCGCCCGTTGTCGGCGCCGAAGCGCTCGGCCAGCAGGGTGACATTGCTGGCGCTGGGCAGGGCGGCCACCAGCACCAACACCTGCAGGGCAAACGGCTGCAGCGGCACGCCGCAGCGTATGGCCACCGTGCCCACCAACCACACCAGCAGCGGGTGCACCAACAGCTTGATGCCTGCCACCGGCAGGTAGTCGCGCAGCAGCGGCGCGGCATGGCCCCGGGTGGCCAGCATGTGCGAGCGTGCCAGCACCGTGCCGATGGTGAACAGTGCCACGGGCGATGCTGCATCGGCCAGCAGATCCACGGTTTGCTGCACCGGGCCGGGCAGGGTGAAGCCGGTGGCCGAGGCCAGGCCGCCCAGCACAACCGCCCAGGGCATGGGGTTGCGCAGCACGCCGCGCAGGGCCTGGCGCGCCGCATGGCCCATGCCGTGGGTGCCTGCATGGTCTAGCTGCGACAGGGCAATGCACAGCGAGGTGGTCACCACCATGTCCACCACGATGGCCACAATCGCCGGGCCTGCCGCCTGCGCGCCCAGCAGCGCCACCAGCAGCGGCACGCCCATGAAGCCGGTGTTGGGAAAGGCCGCCACCAGCGCGCCAAACGCCGCGTCGTTCCAGCCGATGCGCGCGTTGCGGCTGAACCCCACCGTGCCCGCCACGATGGCCAGCCCGCACAGCAGGTAGGTAAAAAACGCGCTGCCGTCCAGCAACTGCGCCAGCGGCGTGCTGGCACCAAACCGGTACAGCATGCAGGGCAGGGCGAAAAACAGTACGAAGCCGTTCATGCCCGGTATCGCCTCCAGCGGCAGCATGCGGCGGCGCGCCGCCACGTACCCGGCCAGGACCAGGGCGAAAAAGGGGAAGGTGATGGCGAGGATGTGCAGCACGGCTCCAACTATACATTTGATAGCTTGTTACGCTGATGGAATAAGCGCTGGTGCCCTAAATGACCATTTTTTACCCCAGTGCCTACAGGGAACGCCGGGTTATCCATAGTTACCGCTTGCAACCGTAGTTGTACGATGTCGCATCACTTACTGGAGATTCCATGCACCTTCCTCGACACTTGATTTCTTCGACTGCTTTGGCCGCCCTGGTGTGCTGCGCTGCGGCATCCGTGGCCGCCAAAACCCTGGTGTACATATCCCATGCCGACAGCAAAGAGATTTATGTGATGGAGCTGGATAGCCGCAGCGGTGCCCTAGCGCTGGTCGAGAAAGTGCCCACCGGGGGCACGGTGATGCCGCTGGCGGTCAGCCCGGACCGGCGGTTTTTGTACGCATCGCTGCGCTCGGCACCGTTTTCGGTCACCACGTTTGCGATTGCCCCCGACACTGGCAAGTTGACTGCCCTGGCCACCGTGCCGCTGGCCGACAACATGGCGAATATCGCCACCGACAAAACCGGCCGCTTTCTGCTGGCCGCGTCGTACGGCGGCGACAAAATCTCGGTCAACCCGATTGCCCCCAACGGCCTTGTCGATGCCACGCCAGTCGCCGTCATCCCCACCGGCAAAAACGCCCACGCGGTGCTCACCGATGCGGGCAACACCCATTTGCTGGCCTCCAACCTGGGCAGCGACGCGATGCTGCAATACAAATTTGACCCCGCCACCGGCCGGGTCGAGCCCGGTACGCCGCCTGCGCTGGCCACGGTGAAAGGAGCCGGGCCACGCCACTTCGTGTTCCACCCCAACCAGCGCTTTGTGTTTGGCACCAATGAGCTGAACGGTACCGTCAGCGCCTACAGCTACAACGCCGCGCAGGGCACACTGGGCTGGTTGGGCACGGTGTCGGCATTGCCCGCAGGCTTCACCTGGAAAGAGGCGCTGGCCACCGCCGATATCCACCTGACACCCAATGGCCAATTTCTGTACGCCACCGAGCGCACCTCCAACACCCTGAGCGCCTACCGGGTGGATGCCGAAACCGGCGGCTTGGCGCTGGTGGCCCAATACCCCACCGAAACCCAGCCACGGGGCTTCAACATCGACCCCCAGGGCAAATACCTGCTGGCCGTGGGGCAAAAGTCGCATGCCCTGACCAGCTACCGCATCCACCCGGACACGGGTGCGCTGACGGTGCTGCAACGCTACGACATGGGCAAGAACCCCAACTGGGTGGAGATCATCGACCTGCCTTGAGCAGGTTCTTAAAAATGCAGCCATTCTTGCAATCTGCATTTCTGGCGCAAAGTGCGGGTTCTTGAAAGGACAACACCATGGCAATTGAAACCGCAGTTTTGGCCGGAGGCTGTTTTTGGGGCATGCAGGATTTGATCCGCAAGCTGCCCGGGGTGGTGTCCACCCGCGTGGGCTACGTAGGCGGCACCAACGAGCACCCGAATTACCGCAACCACCCCGGCCATGCCGAGGGCGTGGCGATCGGCTTCGATAACACCGTAACCAGCTACCGCGCGATTCTGGAATTCTTCTTCCAGATCCACGACCCCAGCACCGTGAACCGCCAGGGCAACGACGTGGGCACCAGCTACCGATCGGCTATCTTCTTCATCAGCGATGCGCAAAAAGCCGTGGCCCTGGACACCATCCAGGACGTAAACGCCTCCGGCCTGTGGCCTGGCAAGGTGGTCACCGAGGTGCTGCCCGCGCCCACCTTCTGGGATGCCGAGCCCGAGCACCAGGACTATCTGGTGCACCGCCCCAACGGCTACACCTGCCACTTCGCCCGCCCAGGCTGGAAGCTACCCGCGCGCGCCGCACTCTGAAATTACATGCTTTTTAGGCTACTAGCGCTTATTCTATAAGCGCTAGTAGCTATTGTAATAAGAGCATTTAGCCTAGCGCGGTATCCAGCACCATCATCAGCACAAAGCCCAGCATCAACCCGCCGGTGGCCCAGGCTTCGTGGCCTTTGCGGTGCGACTCGGGAATGATCTCGTGGCTGATCACAAACAGCATGGCCCCGGCCGCAAAGCCCAGGCCCCAGGGCAGCAGGCTGGCCGACTGGCTGATGGCCGCCGCGCCCAGCACGGCACCCAGCGGCTCCACCAGGCCCGAGGCCATGCCCAGCAGCACCG
Source organism: uncultured Albidiferax sp. (assembly GCA_963513125.1). GTDB lineage: Bacteria > Pseudomonadota > Gammaproteobacteria > Burkholderiales > Burkholderiaceae_C > Rhodoferax_B. The sequence goes on along the minus strand of CAUPPH010000004.1, from coordinate 78,414 downwards.
CAAAGCGGCGTGGGTAGCCTGCGGCCAGCAGCGCCACGGCGACCACCAGGCCTTCGGGCACGTCCTGGATGGCGATGCCGGTGGCCAGTGCGGTGGCGCGCAGCGGATCCGAAGCCGCGTAGCCCACGCCAATCGCCAGGCCCTCGGGCAGGTTGTGCAGGGTGATGGCAAACACAAACAGCCAGGTGCGGCGCAGCACGCGTGAATGCGCACGGCCTTCCACGCCCTTGATGAAGTGCTCATGCGGCAGCAGCCGCTCCATGGCCAGCAGCACCGCCCCGCCCAGCAGGATGGACAGGCCCAGCATGCCGCCTGCGCCCCAGCTACTGGCCCCGGCGGCACGGGCAGCGGCCAGGCCGGGGATGATCAGCGAGAACGCGCTGGCCGCCAGCATCACCCCGGCGCCAAAGCCGAACAAGGTGTCCTGGGCGCGGTCGGACAGGCGCTGTGAAAACACCACCGGCAGCGTGCCCAGCGCGGTGGCCAGCGCCGCCACCGAGCCGCCGATCAACGCGTTCAGCACCACCGGGTGGGCCAGGCAGTAGAGCCAGAAGTCGCTGACCAGCACGCCCGCGCCCAGCATCGCAACGCCGCCGCCAAGCCATTTACGCAGCAGGCGCGGTGTACGGGTTGGCAGGGCGCTTTGGGAAGACGAAGAAGATGCTGAAGGCGCTGATGGCGCAGAGGAAGAGGTCATGCAAAACATCCATGGAGCCGGTGCCACATGTGGCAGTACCGGGCCCTTTGCGTTGAATGGAGTTTTGCGTATTCAGGCTGTTAAATGATAGCCGTTCGCATTTAAAAAATCTAGAGCTGGATTTGTGTGCTGGTGGCCAGCTCGATGCCTTGGGCCTGCATGCTCTGCAAAAACGCGTCGTGCTGGGCCTGGAACCCTGCCACCGGGCTCATGCAGTCGGTCAGCAGCACGATGCGCTGGGGCTTCTGGCGGGCCAGGTGCTCCACGATGTGCTCGGTGGTGGCACGTACGCAGTGGCTGCTGGCCTCGCCCGCAATCAGCAGCACGTCGGCCTGGTCCATAGCGGCCATCAGCGCGTGGTTGAGGCTGGTGGCCTCGTCGTGCGTGTCGGGCACCTCGGCCATCACCGCGCTGTAGTGCTCGGTCCAGGGATTGCTGCCCTTGGTGAGCTTGGTGGCGTTGCGCCCCTGCTGGTCTTCCCAGGCGTTGTAGGCGGCGCGCACCTCGGCGTGCACGTTGTGGCCCCAGGTGCCGATCTCGCAGTGCACCGGCCAGACCATCAGCAGGTAGCGGCCCCGGGCTTCCAGTGCATCCAGGTAGGCCAGGGTGCGGCCCAGCGCCCCCGGCTGGCGCGGCAGAAACTGGCCCGCGTGCACCGCGGCGGCCGTGATGGTGGTGAAGGGTGTGACCGCGTTGCCATCGGCTTGCTGCCAGAAAGTGGGGTGGGCGATGTCGATGCGGTGGTGCGAGTCCAGCGTGAGGGTGATGTCGGTCAGCTGTGGCCCGTGGGCGCGGATGAAGGCCGCCAGGCGCTGCATGTCGGCATCGGCACCTGCCACCGGCAAAGCGGGTGTTGCCGAGGGCGTGGATACAGGCAGATCGCAAAAGTCGTTTTGCGGGTCGATGATGAGCAGGTGGGTGTGGTGCGTCATGGCGATGAGGGGCTGGAAGTGCTGGCGGGAAGCAAGGAGCGCAAGGAAGGCAGGGACACGCCGTTGGCTTGCAGAGCCTCATAGCCCAGGGTGGCCATCAGCGCCAGCATCAGCACGATGGCCAGTATCCAGGGCGTACGGCTGCGGCGGCGTGGCCGGGGCTGCGGGGGCAGGGGCGGCATGGTGAAACCTGAATGGGCGGGGGCCGCTTTGGGCGCGGGCGGCGGCGATACGGCTGCCATGGGGGCGGGTGCGGTTACCGGGGCGGCCTTGAGGGGCACTGGCGTTGCCGGTGGAGGGGGCACGGGTGGGGGCGGTACCGGCGGGGTTACGGGCTTGGCGGTGGGCTTGGTCATGGCCTGCTCCAGCAGGGACATGCGTTGTGGCACAGGCTGGGGAGCGGGCGGGGGCAAGGCGGCGGCACAGTGGATGCACACGGTTTCACCGCTGGCGTTCAGGGTTTGGCAGGCGGGGCAGAGGAGGCTCATGTTTCAACTCGGGTAGATGGGGCAATGTCACATGATGACAGCAGCCACCCACGATAATCGTGCTCCATGGACATTCTCATGCAACTTCTCGACTTCATCCTCCACGTAGACAAATACCTGGAGGCCTTTGTCACCAACTACGGCCCCTGGGTCTATGCGCTGCTGTTTCTGATCATCTTTGTGGAGACCGGCGTGGTGGTGATGCCGTTTCTGCCCGGCGATTCGCTGCTGTTTGTGGTGGGGGCGATGTGCGGCGTGGGGCTGATGTCCTACCCGCTGGCCGTGGGCCTGCTGCTGGCGGCGGCCATCCTGGGCAACCAGTGCAACTACGCGATTGGCCGCTATCTGGGGCCCAAGGTGTTCCAGTGGGAAAACTCCAAGCTTTTCAACAAACAGGCCTTCAACCAGGCCCATGCGTTTTACGAACGTTACGGCGGCATCACCCTGGTCGCCGCCCGTTTCATGCCGTTTTTGCGCACCTTTGCGCCCTTTGTGGCTGGGGTGGCCATGATGGGCCGCGCCAAGTTCACGTTTTATGACGTGCTGGGCGGCGTGCTGTGGGTGGCCGGCATCATCACCATTGGCTACTTCTTTGGCAACCTGCCGTGGGTCAAGCAGCACCTGGACAAGATCATCTGGGCCATGATCTTGATCCCCGGCCTGGTGATTGTGCTAGGCGCTGTCAAGGGCCGCATGGCCGGCAAGACCTCTGGTGCATAGTGCTTAATTTTTAAGCGACGTAAGCTTTGTTAATATAAATCAAGCACTTAGCCACCCTATACAAGTGCTTTGCAGAGTTATCCACACGTTTATCCAGTGTTGCCAGGGAAAACTTGGAGCCGGTGGACAACCACTACAATCCGATCCTTCACCGGGGGTGTCTGCTACAGAGTGGCGGACTGAGAAATACCCCACCAACCTGATCTGGGTCATGCCAGCGTAGGGAGCGTGATGGGTCAGATATGGGGCCTTTTCATGCGTCCGCCGCTGGCGCATTGAAAGGCACACATGCTGCACCGCCGCACTTTTTCACTCGCCGCCGCCTTGGCTGCACTCTCCATTTTCCCGGCCCAAGCTGCCGACATCCCGCTGCGCGTGCTGGTGCACAGCTCGTTCGATCTGCCCAAACCCCTGCTGGCCCGGTTCGAGACCGAATCCGGTGTCAAGCTCAGCCTCATCAAGGCGGGCGACGCGGGCGAGATGCTCAACAAGCTCATCCTCACCCGCTCCCAGCCCATCGCCGACGTGGTGTTTGGCCTGGACAACGCATCCGTCGCCAAGGCCCAGGCCAACAAGGTGCTGGAGCCGGTGGCCTACACCCAGGGCTCGGCCATTGCCCAGGTGGGTGCCAACGTGGTGCCGGTGGACTACGGCTTCGTCAACCTGAACTTTGACAAGGCCGCCTTCGCCAAGAGCGGCCTGGCCCTGCCCAAAACCCTGGAAGACCTGGCCCAGCCCGCCTACCGCAACCTGCTGGTGGTGCCCAACCCGGCCACCTCCAGCCCCGGCTACGCGTTTTTGCTGGCCACCATCGCCGGCATGGGCGAAGAAAAGGCGTTTGACTGGTGGGCCCGCATGCGCGGCAACGGCGTGAAGGCCGTGAAGGGTTGGACCGAGGCCTACTACACCGAATTCAGCCGCAACGGCGGCACCCGCCCGCTGGTGGTCAGCTACGCCAGCAGCCCGGCGGCCGAGGTTTTCTACAGCAAGGAAAAAATCACCGAATCGCCCACCGGCAACCTGTTCCTCAAGGGCGGCGTGTTCCGCCAGGTCGAGGGTGTGGCCCTGGTGGCGGGCGGCGGGCAGCGCGAAGCGGCGGCTAAGTTCATCCGCTTTATGCGTTCCGGCGTGGTGCAAGAGGCTTTGCAAACCAGCATGTGGATGTACCCCGTCGAAGCCCACACACCCCTGGCCGAGGTGATGAAGCACGCCGTCGAGCCCAGCGCTTTTGAGAGCCTGCCTGCCGAGACGATTGCCGACAAGGGCACGGGCTGGGTGGCGCGCTGGACGCAGGTGGTTTTGAAGTAAATGCCTCCTCGCCGTTGGCTGCTGGCCCTGCTGCCGCTGCTGGCCCTGGCCGTGCTGCTGGTGGCTCCGGTGCTGCGGCTGGCGGGAGAGGGCTGGTGGGGTGATCTGGCCACGCAGACTTCCAGCTCCCCCTGGGCGCTGTGGACCGACCCGTATCTGCGTTGGCGGGTGCTGTGGTCGGTTCTGCAGGCGGCGGCCACCTGCATCGCCGCGCTGCTGCTGGGCCTGCCTGTGGCTTGGGTGCTGGCGCGCTGGGAATTTGCGGGCCGTCGCCTGGTGCTACGGCTGTTGATGCTGCCTTTTGTGGTGCCCACGTTGGTGGCCGCCTTGGGCGTGCTGGCGCTGTGGGGGCCGCGTGGGGTGGTCAGCGGCTGGTTGGATGTCAACCTGCAAGATACACCCTGGCTGCTGCTGTACGGCAATCTGTTCTTCAACCTGTGCGTCGTCGTGCGCGCTGGGGTGGACGCGCTGGAGCAGGTCAGCGCGCCGCGCGTGGCGGCCGCTCGCACCCTGGGCGCGACCCCGTGGCGGGCGTTCTGGCGGGTCGAGTGGCCCGCCATCCTGCCCTGGCTCGCGTCCAGCCTGTGCCTGGTGTTTTTGTACTGCTTTGCGGGGTTTGGCCTGGCCCTGGTGCTGGGCGGCCAGCGCTATGCGACGGTGGAGGTCGAGATCTACACCCTGGTCGCCCACGAGCTGCAACTGGCCCCGGCCAGCCTGCTGGCGCTGTGGATGCTGCTGCTGACCGGTGCGGTGGCCTGGGCGTATGCATTGATTGAAAAGCGCCTGGCCACGCCCACCCGCGTGCAGCCCATCGCCCGCCAGCGCCCCAGCCGCCCGGCGCACTGGCTGGGTGTGGCGGCGGCATTGGGCGTGCTGGCTTTCTTCTGTGCTGCGCCGCTGGTGGCGATTGTCTGGCGGGCTGCCCATGCGGGCTGGGACACCTGGGCGCTGGTGGCCGACGAAGAGACCTTGGCTGCGCTGTGGAACACCTTGCGCTTTTCCGCCGTCGCACTGCTGTTGGCCACGGTGCTGGGCGTGCTGCATGCACTGGCTGCACAAAGTTCGGTGGCCATGCGGGCCGCTGCGTTTTTGCCGTTCGTGGTGTCGCCCATCACCGTCGCCTTTGGCCTGTTGCTGCTGTACCCGCAGTGGACCGCCAGCCTGCCGCTGCTGCTGTGTGCCTACGCCGTGCTGGCCTATCCGTTTATTGCCAAATCACTGGCATCCGCGCTGGACAGCGTGCCCGAACACCTGCCCCAGGCCGCCCGCAGCCTGGGGGCCACGCCTTGGCGGGTGTTCTGGCGCGTCACCCTGCCGATGGTGGCCCCCGCGCTGCGCCGGGGCATGGCCTTCGCGGCGGCCACTGCACTGGGCGAATTCGCCGTGACCCTGTTTTTATCCCGCCCCGAATGGGCCACGCTGACCACGCTGGTCTACCAGCGCCTGGGCCGCCCGGGTGCCGCCAACGGCGACGCGGCGCTGGTGCTGGCCTGCGTGCTGATGGCCCTGGCCCTGGCCGCGTTCGCGTTGATCGAAGGCCCACGCCGTAAGGCCCCATCCCATGCTTGAACTGCGCCAAATTACAAAACACTACGGCAGCCGCGCCTTGGCCAGCCAGCTCAGTCTGCAAGTCGCCGAGGGCGAAATCGTCGCCTTGCTCGGCCCCTCGGGCAGCGGCAAAAGCACCCTGCTGAAGATCGCCGCCGGGCTGGAAGCCGCCGAGGCGGGCAGCGTCTGGTTCGATAGCGAGGACATCAGCCGCCTGCCGCCCGAGCGGCGTGGTTTTGCGCTGATGTTCCAGGACTTTGCGCTGTTCCCGCACCTGGACGTGCGCGACAACGTGGCTTTTGGCCTGGTTGAGCAGCGTGTGTCCAAGCCACAAGCCCGCCAACGCGCCGAGGCCCTGCTGGAACGCTTTGGCCTGGCCAACCATGCCCGCCACCGCGTGTGGACGCTCTCAGGCGGTGAACAGCAGCGCGTGGCCCTGGCGCGAGCCCTCATTACCGCGCCGCGTGCGCTGCTGCTGGACGAGCCGTTTTCAGCCCTCGATGCCGCCCTGCGGCGGGACCTGCAGGCCGAGTTTCGCCAGCGCATCGAAGGTGCCGGTATGGCTACGGTGTTGGTAACCCACGACGAAGCCGAAGCCCAGGCCATGGCTACCCGTGGCCTGCGCTTGGTGGCGGGGCAACTGGAGAAACTGTGGTGAATTGCTACTAAATAAATAGCTGCTTGCGCTGATTTAATAAGCGCTGGAGGCTTATTTCTTATAAATCTGCAAAGGCCACGCGGAGCTGGTAAGGTGCTGAAGCCATGCACCAAATTGAGGCAAAACCATGCCTTATACCAAACAAGAATCGCTAATGTGCATTTTTTCGTGCACGCGCGCACCGGCCTTGTGCGATACTAGGGTTAACCCTGAAACATGGGAAGCAGTTTTACCCAGGACATTTTGGCCATGCACATTCTCTATTTATTTTGGTTCTCCGCGCGCAATGCCGCCCACGCACTGGGCCGCCATCTGGACCAACAAGACCAGCGCGGTGTAGACAGCTACCTCGGCAAAGCCCAGTCGTTTGCCGACCTCGAATCCCGCGAACGCCAGTGGCTGCAATCCCAATAGGCTAGGCACACCCCCAGGCTTCAGAGCTTCGCTTCTTTCTCCAACCCCCCTCGAATCGGTTTGTAAAACCGATTCGACACGCAGGGGGCAACACCAGCAGCCTGGCGGAGCCAGTTCTGCGGTGTTCCTGGTGAGAGAGTGTTGTGACCGTAGCAGCGTGGTACCAGCCACCCCTTTTTTTAAATCCCAGGCCACAGCGCCTGACATTTTTTGGAGTTTCACCATGCAAGCTTTGTATTTCATCAAATCCCTGTTCGCCGTTGCCCAGATCCAGTTCGCCCCCGGCGAACGCGTGAACCTGGTGCGCCGTGGCAGCATCGAGCGTACCGACGGCTACGTACTGGCCCAAACCGACAAAGGCGTGCTGGTTGAATGGCCCCGTGCCGGTTCCAGCCTGGTCAGCTCGACCGACCTGACAGTCATCGTCTAAATCTCAACGCTTATTGGGTGCCGAAAATCCGGTCACCCGCGTCGCCCAGGCCGGGCACGATGTAGCCATGGCTGTTGAGCTGGCGGTCGATGGCGGCGGTATAAATCGCCACATCGGGGTGCGCAGCCTGCAACGCAGCCACGCCCTCGGGGCAGGTCAGCAGGCAGACAAATTTGATCGATTTGGGGTTGAGCTCCTTGAGCCGCTCCACCGCCGCAATGGCCGAGTTGCCGGTGGCCAGCATCGGGTCGACGATCACCACATCGCGCTCTTCCATGTCCTTGGGCATCTTGAAGTAGTACTCCACGGCCGTCAGCGTCTTGGGGTCGCGGTACAGGCCCACATGGCCCACGCGTGCGCCCGGCACCACGCTGAGCATGCCCTCCAGAATGCCGTTGCCCGCGCGCAGGATGGACACAAACACCAGTTTCTTGCCGTCGATCACCTTGGCGGTCATGGTCTCCAGCGGGGTTTCGATCTCTACATCCTGCATCGCCATGTCGCGCGTGACCTCGTAGGCCATCAGCGAACTCAGCTCGTTGAGCAGGCGGCGGAAGGTGTTGGTGCTGGCATCCTTGCGGCGCATCAGCGTCAGCTTGTGTTGCACCAGCGGGTGGTTGATCAGATGGACGTTGCTCATGGTGTGCTTCTTCAATGGGTTAGAAAACCGTGCCATCGCTGGCGATGTTCAAGGGTGGTGTACCGCCCCGCAAGCGCTGGGCCAGCACGCGGCCTGCCGCCCAGGTGCCACCCTCCAAAACGCAGGCCAGGGGCATTTGCGCGGCAGTGAGGCCTAGCTCGGCACGCACCAGCGGGGCCAGTTCGTCCAGCAGGGCGACGGTCAGGGCACGCCATTCGACGATGCACTCGTCGCCCGCCGTCTGCGCCTGGGTAGCCAGGGCCGGGTCTTTCAACACCAGTACGCCACCGTCCAGCAGCAGGCCGCCGTTGCGGTATTCGGGCAGGCCCGTCAGTGCATCCAGCCCGGTCACGGTCACATCCGCCCACTCCAGCGGCTCCAGCAGTGAATAGGTGAGCCACTGGGACAGCTTGTGGAAGGGCATCCAGCCGGCGCTGGCACCTTCGCCCGGCACGGCGCTGTGCCGCCAGCAGTCGCCCAAGGCGATTTCACCGCCATCATCCGTTTTAATAGCATTCTGTGCAGGCCAGATGGGCGATAGCGTGCCAAGCAGCGCTCCAAGAATGTCGTGTGCCGCTACGGTGGGCTCGTCGGTATCGGTGGGTACCAAGTGGTCGAACAAACGGCCCGGACGGCACAGCCCGCCCGCACCGCCAAACACTTCGGGCTGGGCCGCAATGACTTCGCCCAGGCGGCGCAGCAGGGCAGCACGGCCTTCCAGCCCGACCAGCGGGTTTTCCACGCCCACCTGGAAGGCATCACCCAACTGGCGCGAGGTCAGCGACTGCAAGCCCAGCGCGTCGGCCTGGCAGGGTTGGGTGGGTTTGCTGGAAAACAGGCCTTTGGTGAAAGCGTTGAAGCTGGCTACACCCAGGCCTTCGGAGCGGCTCAGTTTTTGACCGGTGCGCGGGTCGGTGTAGCTCCAGTCGGGGCCTGCGCCCGCGTCCAGCAGCACACTGACGATGGCCAGGTCGATCTGCGCCCGGGCCCGCTTGGCTACCGACACCTTGCCCAGCTCTTCGGTCATCTGGTCGGTGCGGTTGACCCCGCCCGCCTCAAAATGCCGCCAGCGGCTGTGGTACGGGATCTGCAGGCTGGGATAGTTTTTGCGGGTGACCTCGGCCACCAGCTGCGCGGTGGGGGCCAGCGTGGCATCCACCACGGTGAAGTAGTCCGACTGGCCCGCACGGGCGCGCGCCAGCAGGCCCTGGGCCCGCACACGGATGGTTTTTGTAGAGCGTAATAGGATCCCAGCGCTTACTGCATCGGCGTGAGTAGCTATTAAATTGATAGTCATTCAGTTAATCCACGGCCTTTGGCCTTTTTGAGTTCTTCGGCATCTGGCACCACACCGGGGGTGAAGTAGCCAGCGGCCATTTTCGCGTCCATTTCCACCTGGGCATCGGCGGGGATCATGTGGTCGGGAATATTCACCCGTTGCACCACCTCGATACCAGCGCGGGTGATGGCGTCATATTTCATGTTGCTCATCGACACCAGGCGGTGGATTTTGCGGATGCCCAGCCAGTTCAGCACGTCGGGCATGAGTTCCTGGAAGCGCATGTCCTGCACGCCCGCCACGCACTCGGTGCGGTTGAAATACTGGTCGGCGGTGTCACCACCGACCTGGCGTTTGCGGGCGTTATAGACCAGAAATTTGGTCACTTCGCCCAGGGCTCGGCCTTCCTTGCGGAAGTACGACACCAGGCCCACGCCGCCGCGCTGCGCGCCCTGGATGCATTCCTCGATGGCGTGCGTCAGGTAGGGGCGGCAAGTGCAGATGTCGGAGCCAAACACGTCCGAGCCGTTGCATTCGTCGTGCACGCGGGCGGTGAGTTCGACTTCGGGGTTGGCCAGGTCGCGCGGGTTGCCGAAGATGTAGGCCGTGAGGCCACCGATGGGGGGTAAAAACACTTCCAGGTCGCTGCGGGTGACCAGCTCGGGGTACATGCCGCCGGTTTCCTCGAACAGCACGCGGCGCAGCTCGGCCTCGGTGCAGCCAAAGCGCTTGGCCACTTCGGGCAGGAACCACACCGGCTCCACTGCCACCTTGGTGACCATGGCCGCACCGCTGGCAGTGAGGAACTTGCCGTCGGCCTTCAGGCGGCCCGATTGCAGCGCCTCGATCACCTCGGGCAGGATCACATGGGCCTGGGTCACGGCGATGGTGGGGCGGATGTCGTAGCCCGCAGCCAGTTCCCCGGCAAACACCTCGGCAATCGTCGCGCCCCAGGGGTCCATGGCCACGATGCGGCCCGGCTCGCTCCACTGCGGGTAGGGGCCGATGATGTCGGTGGGCATGGTGTTGGTCAGGTCGGCCTTGTGCTGCGGCGACAGGCCGCCCGAGGCAACTGCAAGCGCACGGTAAATGCTGTAACTGCCGCTGTGGGTGCCGATGACGTTGCGGTGGCTGCGCTTGGTGGTGGTGCCGACCACCGGGCCGCGCTCGGCGGCGGTGGCCGCTGCCCAGCGGATGGGCAGTGCGCCGTAGCCGCTGGCGTGCGAGGTGAGGCGGATGTGGCTGGTTTGCGCGGGAGCCATGGAGCCGGTGGCGGTATCAGCGGGCATGAAAAGTCCTCAAGTGGCGTAACAATTTTGGTGCACGCTATGCATTTTGCATGCCGAACCGCTGCCAAACTGCCCCTGGCAGAGAGGGTGTCAAAAAACCTTCATCCAGCCACCCTACATTCGCGATGACGCAGCGGATCTCCCGCAGCGCACGGCCTGCGCATGGGCCAAGGAAAGCCTCCGTGAAAAATAAAACTTATCTCCAGTGTGCCGTCGTCGGCCTCGTCTCTGGCATGGCTCTGACGGCCTGCGGTGGCAGCGACGACGCGCCCGCCATCTGGCCACCGGTACCGACGCTGATCGGCCACCGGGGTGCGTCTGCATTGCGGCCAGAGCACACCATTGCCGCCTACACCCAGGCGATTGAAGACGGTGCCAACATCATCGAACCCGATCTGGTCAGCACCAAGGACGGTGTGCTGGTAGCCCGCCACGAGAACGCGATTGCCATCCTGAACACCGACGGCAGCGTGCGCGAGGCGACCACCGACATCGTCGACCGCCCCGAGTTCGCCTCCCGCAAGACCACCAAAACCATTGACGGCAACGCCATTACCGGCTGGTTTACCGAGGACCTGACCCTGGCCGAACTGAAGACCCTGCGCGCCCGCGAACGCATTCCGGCCATCCGCCCGGCCAACGTGGCCTACAACGGCCAGTTCCAGGTGCCTACCTTCCAGGAGGTGATTGACCTGGCCAAGTCCAAGTCGGCAGAAAAAGGCCGCACGATCGGCATCTACCCCGAAACCAAGCACCCCACCTACTTCAAGTCGATTGGTTTGCCGTTGGAAAAGCGCCTGGTGGATACGCTGGCGGCGAACGGCTGGAACTCGAAAGCGGCACCGGTGTTCATCCAGTCGTTTGAGGTGGCCAACCTGAAGGAAATGCGCACCATGACCTCCGCGCGCATCGTGCAACTGCTGTCGTCCAGCGGCCGCCCGTACGACTTTGTTGCGGCTGGTGCCAGCGAAACCCGTAGCTATGCAGACGTGATCACCCCCGCTGGGCTGAAGGAAGTGGCTACCTACGCCAACGCCATCGGCCCGAGCAAAGACATGGTGATTCCGCTGGTCAGCGGCAACCTGGGCACGCCCACGGCGCTGGTGGCCAATGCCAAGGCGGCGGGTCTGGCTGTGCACATCTACACACTGCGGCCTGAAAACAACTTTTTGCCTCTCAGCCTGAAGAAAGCCCCGATCACCGATGGCACTTTGCGCGGTGACAGCGTGACCGAAATCCAGACCTTTTTGCAAACCGGGATCGACGGCTTTTTTACCGATGACCCAGCGGTGGGCAAAGAGGCGATCCGCACCTTCGTGAAGAAGTAGGCGGGGCCGGGGCGGCGCAGGAGGTTAGCGTCGGCCCCCAAAGATACTGCCCAGTACGCCGCGCAAGATCTCTTGCCCGACCTTGGTGCCCATGGTGCGCACGGCGGACTTCACCATGGTTTGCGCCAGGCCGTCGCGCTTGCCGCCGCGCGGGCCGGTGCTGCCAAACAGGATGTCGTTCAGGCCGCCCATCAGGCCGCCACCCTCTGTAGCAGCGGGTGCAGTCATGCCGGGCAGGCTGGGTGGCTGCGCAGAGGCGTTGGCCGCCGTGGTTTCGGTGCGGCCCTTGAGCTTCTCGAAGGCCGATTCGCGGTCCAGCAGCTTTTCGTACACGCCTGCCACCAGCGAGTTCTCGATCAGCGACTGGCGTTGGACCGGGGTGATGGGGCCGAGCTGGCTGCCGGGCGGCAGCACAAACACGCGTTCGGTGATGCTGGGGCGGCCCTTGGCATCCAGCAGGCTCACCAGCGCCTCGCCCACAGCCAGCTCGGTGATGGCGGCTTCGATGTCCAGTCCGGGCTTTTGGCGCATGGTCTGCGCGGTGGCCTTGACGGCCTTTTGGTCGCGCGGGGTGAAGGCGCGCAGGGCGTGTTGCACGCGGTTGCCCAACTGGGCCAGCACGGTATCGGGAATATCCAGCGGGTTTTGCGTCACAAAATACACGCCCACGCCCTTGGAGCGCACCAGCCGCACCACCAGTTCGATGCGTTCGACCAGCGCTTTGGGCGCTTCGTTGAACAGCAGATGGGCTTCGTCGAAGAAGAACACTAGTTTGGGCTGCTCGGGGTCACCGATTTCGGGGAGCTGCTCGAACAGCTCGGACAGCATCCACAACAAAAATGTGGCGTACAGGCGCGGGGAGTTCATCAGCTTGTCGGCGGTGAGGATGTTGACCACACCTTGGCCGTCTACCGTCTGCATGAAGTCGCTGATGTTGAGCATGGGCTCGCCAAAGAACTTGTCTCCGCCCTGGGATTCGATTTGCAGCAGCCCGCGCTGGATGGCGCCCACGCTGGCGGCGGACACATTGCCGTACTGGGTGGTGAATTCGCTGCTGTTGTCGCCCACGTACTGCAGCATGGCGCGCAGGTCTTTCAGATCGAGCAGCAGCAGGCCGTGGTCGTCGGCGATCTTGAACACCATGTTGAGCACGCCGCCCTGGGTGTCGTTCAGGTTCAGCATGCGGCCCAGCAGCAGCGGGCCCATGTCGGACACCGTGGCGCGTACCGGGTGGCCTTGCTCGCCAAAAACGTCCCACAAGGTAGCGGGGCAGGCCAGGGGCTCGGGCTGGTCAATGCCGCGCTCTTTCAGGATGCCGGCCAGCTTGTCGCCGATACGACCCGCCTGGCTGATGCCGGTCAGGTCGCCTTTGACGTCGGCCATGAACACTGGCACGCCGATTTTGGAAAAATTCTCCGCCAGGGTCTGCAGGGTGACGGTTTTACCCGTGCCGGTAGCCCCGGTGATCAGGCCGTGGCGATTCGCCAACGCAGGCAGCAACTCGCAAAGGGTGGTGGCGTTTTTGGCAATTAAGATGGGTTCGGCCATGGCGAGAGTCCTGACGGGTAGGGGGTAAGTAAAATCTGGCTGTAGATTAAATCAATTGACAAGGAATTTTTGTGGCTGGTCACAGTAAATGGGCGAATATTCAGCACCGAAAGGGTCGCCAGGATGAGAAGCGGGGCAAGATCTGGACCCGCGTGATCCGCGAGATCATGGTGGCGGCACGCCTGGGCGGTGGTGACCTGAGCATCAACCCGCGCCTGCGCCTGGCCGTGGAAAAAGCCAAGGCCGCCAATCTGGCCGCTGATACGGTCAAACGCAACATCGAAAAAGCCACCGGCACGCTGGAAGGCGTGTCGTACGAAGAAATCCGCTACGAAGGCTACGGCATTGGCGGTGCGGCCATCATTGTGGACACCATGACTGACAACCGCGTGCGTACCGTGGCCGAAGTGCGCCACGCCTTCAGCAAATACGGCGGCAACATGGGCACCGAAGGTTCGGTGGCGTTCCAGTTCAAGCACTGCGGGCAAATCATTTTTGCCCCGGGTGCCGATGAAGACAAACTCATGGAAGTGGCCCTGGAAGCCGGGGCTGAAGATGTGATTACCCTTGATGACGGCGCCATCGAGGTGCTGACCGCTTACACCGACTTTGAAACCGTCAAGCTGGCGCTGGAAAAAGCCGGTTTTCAATCCGACCTGGCCGAAGTCACCATGCGCGCCGACAACACTATCGACCTCACGGGCGAGGACGCCGAAAAAATGCAAAAACTACTGGATGTGCTCGAAGACCTGGACGATGTCCAAGAAGTCTTTCACAACGCTGGCCTATGAAAGTCTTAGTCATTGGCGGCGGCGGCCGCGAACATGCACTCGCCTGGAAGCTCAATACCTGTGCCCGCGTGAGCCAGGTTTACGTGGCCCCCGGTAACGGCGGTACGGCCCTGGACGACCAGCTCATCAATATCAACATTACCGACGTGCAGGCGCTGCGCAAATGGGCGCAGACCGAAGGCATTGCGCTGACCGTGGTCGGCCCCGAGGGACCGCTGGCCGCCGGCGTGGTGGACGAGTTCCGCAGCCATGGCATGCGCATTTTCGGTGCCACCAAGGCCGCCGCGCAGCTGGAAAGCTCCAAGGCGTTTTCCAAAGCCTTCATGCAGCGCCACGCCATTCCCACGGCCGAATTTGAAACCTTTACCGACCCCGCTGCGGCCCACGCCTATGTGGAGCAAAAGGGTGCGCCCATCGTGGTCAAGGCCGATGGCCTGGCGGCGGGCAAAGGCGTGGTGGTGGCGCAAACGCTGGCCGAGGCGCACGAGGCCATCGACTTCATGCTGCTGGACAACAGCCTGGGTGTGAGCCACAACGAAGGTGGGGCGCGCGTCGTCATCGAAGAGTTTTTGGCGGGCGAAGAAGCCAGCTTCATCGTCATGTGCGATGGCAAAAACGTGATTCCCCTGGCCACCAGCCAGGACCACAAACGCCTGCTGGACGGCGACAATGGCCCCAACACCGGCGGCATGGGTGCGTATTCGCCCGCGCCGGTGGTCACGGCCGATGTGCACGCCCGCGCTATGCGCGAGATCATCTTGCCCACCATCAAGGGCATGGAGAAAGACGGTATCACCTACACCGGCTTCCTGTACGCCGGGCTGATGATCGATGCCAAGGGCAAGCCCAAGACGCTGGAATTCAATTGCCGCCTGGGCGACCCCGAAACCCAGCCGCTGATGATGCGCCTCAAGTCCGACCTGTTCGAGGTCTTGTGGGCGGCCACCGAGCCCGGCCCGCACGGCAAGCTGGACCAGATCAGCCTCGACTGGGACCGCCGCATTGCGCTGGGCGTGGTGCTGGCCGCGCACGGCTACCCCATGACCCCGCGCAAGGGCGACGCCATCACCGGCCTGCCCAAAAATACCGATGATGCGGTGGTGTTCCACGCGGGTACGGCCAAACAGGGCGACGTGGTGTCCACCTCGGGCGGGCGCGTGCTGTGCGTCACCGTGCTGGCCGACAACGTCAAGCTGGCCCAGCAGCATGCCTATGAAGTCACCCGTGGCATCCAGTTCGACGGCATGCAATACCGCCGCGACATCGGATTCCGCGCAGTCAAGGCCTGAGTTTGCACACCGCTGATCGGATGCGGGCCTATCTGCTGGGCCTGCAATCTTCCATTACCAGCCGCATGGCGGCGCTGGACGGCGGCAGCTTTTTGAGCGATGCGTGGGAAAAGCCCCCGGGCGAGAAGCTGCAAGGGCAGGGCATCACCCAGATTCTGGAAAACGGTGCCGTGCTGGAGCGCGCAGGCTGCGGCTTTTCGCATGTGCGCGGGCCGCAGTTGCCGCCTAGCGCCACCCAGCACCGGCCCCAGCTGGCGGGTGCGCCGTTCGAGGCCATGGGGGTGTCGCTGGTGTTCCATCCGCGCAACCCGTATGCGCCCACGGTGCACATGAACGTGCGCATGATCGTGGCCACGCCCGAAGGTGGCGAGCCGGTCTGCTGGTTTGGTGGCGGCATGGACCTGACACCCATCTATGGCTTTGAAGAAGACGCGGTGCATTTCCACCGTACCTGCCACACCGCCCTGGCCCCGTTTGGGGACGACAAATACCCGCGCTTCAAGCAGTGGTGCGACGAATACTTCTACCTCAAGCACCGGCAGGAGCCGCGTGGCATTGGCGGCGTGTTTTTTGACGATTTTTCCGAGCTGGGCACCGAAGGCAGCCTGGCCATGGTGCAGGCCGTGGGGTCGGCATTTCTGGATGCCTATGTGCCGATTTTGCAGCGCCGCCAGCACATGCCGTATGGTGAGTGCGAACGGGCTTTTCAGTTGTACCGGCGTGGCCGCTATGTGGAGTTCAACCTGGTGTGGGACCGCGGCACGCACTTTGGCCTGCAGTCGGGCGGGCGCACCGAATCCATTTTGCTGTCGATGCCGCCTCTGGCCAGCTGGTCGTACCAGCACGCGCCGGAGCCGGGCTCGGCCGAAGAGGCCTTGACCCGCGAATTTCTGGTTGCCCGCGCATGGGTGTGAGCCAGCCATTGCGCCGGATTGGCGTGTTCGGCGGTGCCTTTGATCCGCCACACCTCATGCACGTAGCCCTGGTGCGGACGGCCCTGGTGCAGTTGCAACTGGACGCGCTGTACGTGTTCCCTACCGGCCACGCCTGGCACAAAAGTCGCACGCTCAGCCCGGCGGTCGACCGGCTGGCCATGGCCCAATTAGCCTTTGGCGATATCCCCGGCGTGGTGGTGGACAAACGCGAAATTGAGCGCAGCGGCCCCACCTACACCATCGACACTTTGCATGAACTGCAGGCCGAAGAACCCCAGGCGCAGCTCTACCTGGTGATGGGCGAAGACCAGGCAACAAGGCTGCCGACTTGGCATGGTTGGGAGGAGATCGTGCGGGCAGCTATAATTTGTGTAGCTTCTCGTGCAGATTCAACCAGCGCCAACGGCCCATTTAGCTCCGAATTGGGCTCTGAATTTGTACCTGAATTTCTACCCGCGGGGTCGTTCCCGGCGTTGCAGGTTCCCCCCATGGAACTCAGCGCCACCGACATCCGCCACCGCGCCGCCACTCGCCAAGGGATAGCCCATCTGGTTCCCGAGGGCGTAGCGCGCTATATTGACCACCACCTTCTTTACCGAACCGACCGATGACCACTTCTGCCCAAAACGAAACCGTTGCCAAAAAAGACACCCAAAAACTCCAGCGTGCCATCGTCGATGGTCTGGAGGATGTCAAAGCGGTGGACATCGTGGTGTTTGACACCGAAGGCCTGTCGGCCCTGTTCGAGCGCGTGATCATTGCCTCGGGCACCTCGAACCGCCAAACCAAGGCGCTGGCCGCCAGCGTGCGCGATGCGGTGCGCGATGCCGGTTTTGCCAAGCCCCGCATGGAAGGCGAGTCCAACGGCGAATGGATCATTGTGGATTGCGGCCGTGCCGTGGTGCACATCATGCAACCCGCCATCCGCCAGTACTACCACCTGGAAGAGCTGTGGGGCGAAAAGCCAATTCGCCTCAAGCTGGGTGCCGCCAAGCCGCTGCCCAAGGCCGAAGAAGTCAAACCGGCCAAGCCGGCAAAGAAGGTGCCTGCCAAAAAGCTGTCGCCCGCTGCCGCCAAACGCGCCGCCAAGATTGCCGACCGCGAATACGCCGAAAGCCTGTTGGCCCCCGAGCGCCCGGTGCTGGAAGTCGCGCCCAAACGCGCTGCCCGCAAGACGGCTGTGGCCACGCCCGTGCCGTCCAAGACCTCGACTTCGACCCGTGGACCGGTGAAGACGGCGGCTAAAACCACGGCCAAGGCGGCGGTGAAAGCACCCGCCAAGACGGTAGCAGTCAAAACCGTGGCTAAAACCGTGGTCATCAAGGCCCCGATCGAGACCGTGAAGAAAGCCGCTGCCGCCAAACGTGCTGCGCCCAAGACCCCGAAAGCGCCTGCCAAGCGCGCCCCTGGCCGCAAGTAAATGAAGCTGGTGATAGTGGCCGTAGGCCAGCGCATGCCCGATTGGGCGCAAACTGCCTACGACGACTATGCCAAACGCTTCCCGCCCGAGCTCAAGGTGGAGCTCAAGGCCGTCAAGACCGAACCCCGGGGTTCCAAAACCCTGGAGACGATTTACGCGGCCGAGCGCGAACGCATAGAAGCCGCCATCCAGTCCAGTATTGGCCGCAATGCCCGTATCGTGGCCCTGGATGAACGGGGTACGACGCTGACGACAAAAGCATTGGCGGTTAAGCTCAAGGGCTGGCAGCTGGAGAGTGATGACGTGGCGCTGGTGATTGGTGGCCCGGATGGGCTGGACCCAGCGTTTCGCCAGGCGGCCCATGAGCGCATCCGCCTGTCGGACCTGACCCTGCCGCACGCCTTTGCCCGGGTGCTGCTCGTCGAACAGCTGTACCGAGCGTGGTCGGTCAATGCCAACCACCCGTACCATCGCGAATAAGCACCGCGAATAATTTGAGGCATCCTTATGCTGAGTTGGTTTGAAAACCTCGTCCACCCCTACACGGACGACACCCCCCAGCCGCCACCGCGCGGCTTTTTTCATTTTGTGTGGGCCTGCACCTTCGGCGTGCGCAAATACATTCTGGCCATGACCTTGCTCACGGCCAGCGTGGGCGTGTTCGAGGCTTTGCTGTTTGCCATGATGGGCCGGGTGGTGGACTGGTTGGGCAAGGTGCAACCGGCTTTGCTGTGGACGCAAGAAAAGAGTAATTTACTACTTTTGTGCTTGCTGTTGCTGGGAAGTCCGCTACTGATTGCATTGCAAACCCTGTTCAAGCACCAGACCCTGGCGGCCAATTTTCCGATGATGCTGCGCTGGAAGTTCCACCGGTTGATGCTGGGCCAGAGCATGGGCTTTTACCAGGACGAGTTTGCCGGGCGCGTAGCCACCAAAGTGATGCAAACGGCGCTGGCAGTGCGCGATGTGTGCATGATCCTGGGCGACATTCTGGTGTTTGTGACCATCTACTTCGTCACCATGGTGGCGGTGGTGGGCAGCTTTGATGCGTGGATGCTGCTGCCATTTTTGGGCTGGGTGGTGCTGTACGGATTGGCCATCCGTTACTTTGTGCCGCGCCTGTCGGGCGTGGCCAAAAAGCAGGCCGATGCCCGCTCGCTGATGACGGGTCGTATCACCGATGCCTACACCAACATCGCCACCGTCAAACTGTTTTCGCATGCCGGGCGTGAGGCCGGGTTTGCCCGCTCGGCCATGCAGGACTTTTTGCTGACCGTGCACCGGCAAATGCGGCTGGTGAGCGGCTTTGAGGTTGTCAACCACATACTGGGCATTTTGCTGATTTTGTCTACCGCCGGGTTGGCCCTTTGGCTGTGGACGCAGGGCCAGGTGGGCGTGGGTGCGGTGGCGGCTGCTACCGCCATGTCGCTGCGCCTGAACGGCATATCGCACTGGGTGATGTGGGAAATGGCTTCGCTGTTTGAACATGTTGGCACGGTGCAGGACGGGCTGAACACTTTGTCGCGCCCGCAAGCCGTGCAGGACGTGCCCCTGGCCCAGCCGCTACAAGTACCCAAGGGCGAGGTGCGTTTTGAGAACGTGGACTTTGCCTACGGTGCCAAGGGACCGGGGGCCCGCAAAGTGATCGACCAGATGTCGTTGCACATCCGCGCTGGGGAAAAGATTGGGCTGGTGGGCCGCTCGGGTGCGGGCAAGTCCACCATCGTGAACCTGCTGCTGCGGTTTTACGATGTGGAGCATGGGCGCATTCTGGTCGATGGGCAGGACATTGCGCAGGTGACCCAGGAGAGCCTGCGTGCGCAGATCGGCATGGTCACGCAAGACACTTCGCTGCTGCACCGTTCGGTGCGCGACAACATCCTGTACGGTCGGCCAGATGCCACCGATGCCCACATGGAAGCGGCGGCGCGGCGCGCTGAAGCCTTTGAATTCATCCACACCCTGAGCGACCCCAGTGGTCGCACCGGTTTTGATGCCCACGTGGGCGAACGCGGCGTGAAGCTGTCGGGTGGCCAGCGCCAGCGCATCGCGATTGCCCGGGTGATGCTCAAAGACGCGCCCATCCTGCTGCTGGATGAGGCCACCAGCGCCTTGGACTCCGAGGTCGAAGCCGCCATCCAGTCCAGCCTGT
This sequence comes from uncultured Albidiferax sp., assembly GCA_963513125.1. Classification (GTDB taxonomy): domain Bacteria; phylum Pseudomonadota; class Gammaproteobacteria; order Burkholderiales; family Burkholderiaceae_C; genus Rhodoferax_B. The sequence goes on along the minus strand of CAUPPH010000004.1, from coordinate 58,548 downwards.
ACCGGCTGATGGAAGGCAAAACCGTGGTGGCCATCGCCCACCGCCTGTCCACCATTGCAGCGATGGACCGCCTGGTGGTGCTGGACAAGGGCCGCATCGTCGAGATGGGCGACCACCGTAGTCTGCTGGCTTCGGGCGGCCTGTATGCACGGCTGTGGGCGCACCAGAGCGGCGGTTTTTTGGGGGAAGAGGACGACGAACCCGCAGGTGTCGCCACGGTGTAGTCCAAAGGGTTCAAAAAAATCGAACCATCCATACGAATTGAGTGAACTTTTTGCCAGCAGCGGTTTCTACACTAGCCAACTTGTTCACATTTTCGGGGGATACCGGCCTCCGCACCATCTATGGCTCTGCCCCCGTCCGTTGCTGCAAAGCCCGCTACACACATCGCCACTTACTCCGCGGTGGCGAAGCTGTTGCATTGGGTGTTGGCACTCGCTTTAGCGGGAATTTTCTGTGTCGGTCTGTACATGACCGACCTGCCTTTTTCACCCCAGCGGCTCAAGCTGTACAACTGGCATAAATGGGCAGGTATCACCATTCTGGTGCTGTCGGCGCTGCGTTTATTGTGGCGCTTTACCCGTCGTCCGCCGCCACTGCCTGTGGCCATTTCGCGAAGCATGCCAAAGTGGCAGCATTGGGCACATGAGGGCACGCACTATGCGATGTATGCTCTATTTTTTATAGTGCCACTGATCGGTTGGGCCTACAGCTCTGCGATGGGTTTCCCGATCATGGTGTTCGGGATTCTTCCACTGCCCGATCTGTTGTCGGTCAATAAGGAACTGGCGGAGGTGATCAAGCCTTTGCACGGCTTGGCCGCGTGGACGTTGTGCGGCCTGGCCTTCTTGCATGTGGCGGCAGCGCTGAAGCACCAGTTCGTGGACCGTGATGGCCTGATTGGCCGCATGCTGCCCTGAATTTTTTATCTTTGTGAAAGTTTTTTCCATGCCTTCTTTGATGAAATTGTCTGTGGCCTTGCTGGTGTCTGGAGTGGCCTTGACGGCGTTTGCCCAGCAAAAGCTGGTGCCGGCCCAGAGTGAAATCGTGTTTGTCAGCAAGCAGATGGGCGTGGCAGTCGATGGCCGCTTCAAGAAGTTTGATGCCCAACTGACTTTTGATCCCGCCAAGCTGGAGACCAGCAAAATCAACTTCACCGTGGACATGGCCAGTGCCTCGTTGGGCGTACCCGAGTCGGATGCCGAGCTGCCCAAGCCCACCTGGTTCAGTACCGCGAAGTTCCCGCAGGCCACGTTTGCCTCCAGCAGCATCAAGGCACTGGGTGGTGGCAAGTTCGATGTGGCGGGCAAGCTCAGCATCAAGGGCCAGGCCCGCGATGTGGTGGTGCCGGTGGCTATGGTGCAAACTGGCTCCACTACGGTAGCCACGGGTGTGTTGCCGATCAAACGGCTGGCCTTCAAGATTGGTGAAGGCGAGTGGGCCGACACCTCGATGGTGGCCGATGACGTGCAAGTCAAGTTCAAGTTCAGCCTGACCGGTGTCGGCAAGCTGTAAGCCAGTTTCCCTTCTGATTTTTCCCTTAACCTTTCTTTGAAAGAATATCCATGCGCCACACCTTGCTTGCCCTTGCCGCGATTGCCACTCTGACCGTAGGCACCGCCCACGCGCAATCTGCCACGTATGCCATTGACCCGAGCCACACTTTTGTGACGTTCGAGATCGGCCACATGGGCACCTCGACCAACCGTGGCCGCTTCGACAAGAAAGAAGGCACTGTGCAGTTCGACCGTGCAGGCAAAACCGGCAAGGTCGATCTGACGATTGACACGACCTCGCTGTCGACCGGCACCCCCAACTTCGACAAGCACCTGCAAAGCGCCGATTTCTTTAACGCTGCGCAATTCCCCACCATCAAGTTCAGTGCGGACAAGTTTGTGTTCACTGGCGACAAGGTGTCTGAGGTGGTGGGTACGTTGACGCTGTTGGGCAAGACCAACCCCGTCACGCTCAAAGCCAGTACCTTCAATTGCTACCAGAGCATGCAAAAGCGTGAAGTTTGTGGTGGCGACTTCGACACCACCATCCAGCGCAGCCAATGGGGCATGACCTGGGGTGCCAACTTCGGCTTTCCTGACGCTGTGCGTCTGATCGTTCAGGTCGAAGCCGTCAAGCAGTAATCTGCGCCAGCTTTTTTGCAGCCCGCCCATCGTTGAGATGGGCGGGCTGTTCTCTTTTGGGCGCTTGCAAGCCCCGATAATTCCGCCATGACCGACTTTATCTACCTTGCCTCTCAAAGCCCCCGCCGCAGCCAGTTGCTGGACCAACTGGGCGTGCGCCACGAACTGCTTTTACCAGGTCCGGAAGAGGACAGCGAGGGATTGGAGGTTGCTATCAAAAATGAAGCGACAGCTGCATATGTGAAGCGCGTAACCGGCCTAAAACTTGATGCAGCGTTGGCGCGGATGCGGCAGCGCGGCCTGCCTGTCGCACCGGTCTTGTGTTCCGACACCACGGTGGCGCTGGGTCGCCGCATTTACGGCAAGCCCGAGAACGCCAAGGATGCCGTGCGTATGCTGGGCGAGCTGGCCGGCACCCAGCACCGGGTGCTGACGGCAGTGGCGGTTCAGCAGGGCCGCAAGCGGCTGGAGGCGCTGAGCGATTCACGGGTGACCTTTGCGCCATTGACGGCGGCGCAGATCAAAAGCTACGTGGCTTCGGGCGAGCCGCTGGGTAAAGCCGGAGCCTATGCGGTGCAGGGCAGGGCGGCAGGGTTTATCTCGCAGATCCGTGGCAGCTATTCGGGCATCATGGGACTGCCTATGTTCGAGACGGCGCAACTGCTGCGCGTACTGGGCTTCAAGTTTTGACAATACCCTCCATGCAACAAGACATTCTTATCAATTGGTCGCCCCAGGAAACCCGCGTGGCGGTGGTGGAGCACGGCTCGGTGCAAGAGCTGCATGTGGAGCGCACCCTGGAGCGGGGCATGGTGGGCAATGTCTATCTGGGCAAGGTGGTGCGGGTGCTGCCAGGCATGCAGTCCACCTTTATCGATATCGGGCTGGAGCGGGCGGCGTTTTTGCACGTAGCCGATCTGGCCAATGGCTTTGTGGGCCACAAGGCGGCAGATGCGGATGCCAAGTCCGTTCCAGTGGTGCCGATTGAGCGCCAGGTGTTCGAGGGCCAGGCCTTGATGGTGCAGGTCATCAAGGACCCGATTGGCAGCAAGGGCGCACGCTTATCGGCCCAGATCAGCATTGCCGGCCGGTTATTGGTGTTTTTGCCGCAGGACGACCATGTGGGCGTGTCGCAAAAAATTCCCTTGCCCCAGCGTGAGGATTTGCGCAAGCGTTTGCAGACCTTGGTAGGAGAGGCCTCCACCGGCGGCGGTGGCGGCTTTATCCTGCGCACCAACGGCGAGGACGCGACCGATAACGAGCTGGCCGAAGACATCGCCTATCTGCGCAAAGCCTGGGCACGTATCAAAAGCGCCTCGGTGCGCCTGCCGCCTACTTCCTTGCTGCACCAAGACTTGAATTTGCTGCAACGTGTGTTGCGCGACCTAGTCAGCGAGCAAACCCAGACCATCCGGCTCGATTCCCGTGAGCAGTTCGACATGCTGCAGGTGTTTGGCAAGGAGTTCATGCCTGCAGCGGTAGAAAAGCTGCAGCACTACAAAGGCGAGCGGCCAATATTTGATCTGTTCTCTATTGACGAAGAGGTGGCCAAGGCACTGGGGCGGCGGGTGGAGCTGAAATCGGGCGGCTACCTCATCGTGGACCAGACCGAGGCGTTGACCACGGTGGATGTGAACACCGGGGCATTCGTCGGTGCCCGCAACTTCGACGACACCATTTTCAAAACCAATCTGGAAGCCACTCAGGCCATCGCTCGGCAGCTGCGTTTGCGCAATCTGGGCGGCATTGTCATCGTGGACTTCATCGACATGGTGCGCGAGGACCACCGTGATACCGTGCTGGCGGAGTTCCGCAAGCAGTTAGGCCGCGACCGGGTCAAAACTACCGCAGGCGGCTTTTCGGCGCTGGGGCTGGTGGAGATGACCCGCAAGCGCACCCGCGAGTCGCTCGCCCATATGCTGTGCGAGCCGTGTGCGGTGTGCAGCGGCAAAGGCACGGTTAAAACTGCCCGCAGCGTGAGCTATGACATCCTGCGCGAGATTCTGCGCGAGGCCCGTCAGTTCAACCCGCGCGAGTTCCGCATCGTCGCCTCACCCAAGGTGATCGAGCTGTTTCTGGATGAAGAAAGCCAGCACTTGGCTGGCTTGAGTGATTTCATTGGCAAGCCGATTTCGCTGCAGAGCGAAGGGGCCATGGGGCAGGAGCAGTACGACATTGTGCTGCTCTGAGGTAGACCTGCGGACCTTGTCAGATCCAACGGAAGTGGCCGCCTTCGCGCAGCCCGTGGAGGGACATGGCGTGGGCGGCCAGCTCTTCTTGACACCATTTTTTTTGTTGCGCCACCCGCTGTGCCTTGGCCAGCTTGCGTGCCAGCCAGCTTTGGTTGAGCAGCTTGTAGTTGTAGCGGTAACCTAAACCGTCTTTGGCCGACAAGCCGCGCTCTTGCTTCATGGCAGTTTGCGTCACCGAGCCGTAGTGGTGCAGCCAGGATGCGCCTGTGATACCCACCGGAATCTTGGCTTTTTCCAGCTCATGGAAGAACAGCGTGTCCTCATAGCCCAACAGCTTGGGCACGGGTTGGAAGTAGCCCACGTCCATCCACACCGATTTGTGCACCGCCAAACACACCGCGTGGCGGCCACCGACACGGGCTGTACCGGCCATTTTGATGGAGGCCCTGGCGCTGAATTCTTCAAAGTCGTAATCCAGCGCGCCTTCGATCAGCGCTGGTGAAATCACCTTCAGGCCGCGCTGCTCGGCCACACCAATCAGCGACTCGATCCAATGGGCACTGACCAGTACATCGTTGTTCATCACGATGGTCCACTCGGCCTGCAAAGCCAGTGCGCCCTGGTTCCAGGCCACGCCGCAGCCCAGGTTGGCATCGTTGTAAATGCGCCCACCCACAGGCACGGTGAGCAGGTATTCGCGGGTGGCATCCTTGGAGCCGTTGTCCACCACAATCAGCCGTGACAAGTCCATACCATGGCGCACCATGCTGTCGATGCATTGGCGGGTGTATTCCACCTGGTTGTAGCAGGCAAAGGTGAGGGCGTAGCGTGCAGGGTTCATATCAAGCCGGTTGCGGGCGCAGCACTTGGGCTGCTAAAACGGACACCATCAGTGCGTAAAACGAAACGGTGTACTTCAGATTAAAGGTTTCGGTAGTGAGGCCAAAGCAGAAGACCGCTACGGTATAGCAAAGTCCAACAAGTCCAGCTGTACGTACGCTACGAACCGTTGATGCGCTGCCACGGGAAAAAATAATAGCAGGTACAAAAAACATTAATATACTGGAGACCAGCCCGAATATGCCAGAGCGCAAAGCACTTTGCATGATTTCGTTGTGCGTGCCGCTGTGAATTAAAATATATTCTAGTTCTCCCGTATTGAATGTCGCAATCTGTGGGATGCTTGCCAATGCAGGGTAGTGCATATCACCATACCCTGAAAGAGGGCGCTCCAGAAATAAAATACCCGCCACTCTTAGTAGGGATAGTCGAAACCCCGTAGATGTATCAGTTGTACCGCCATGTACATATTCTTTATAATCAATAGCTACTTGAGATATTCTGTCATGTACAGTCGGTATTGTTTTGTATATAGAAAATCCGATCAGACTCATTAATAATAATATTAAAAATATTTTTTTTGGTTGGTATATTTTTTTTACTTTAAAAATCCAAACGATTAACAGAAATGGAATGGCAACCCAGCCGCTTCGTGATGCAGTTCCAATGCTGATATATATGGAAATAAGAATGCCAATTATTTTTAAGATTTTTAAAACTGGAAAATCATCTTTGTATGTATTGAATATAAAAAGACAGATAAATCCCAAGAGGGTGACATACTGCCCAAGCGTTAGTGGGTCAACTGCGCTCGTTCCAAACCGACCAAATGTCTTGGCAGAGTAGCCATAAGGATTGAACCATAAAAATATGAATAAAATAAATAAAGAAAGCGGTGCAATCCATTCTAGCCAACGAATAAAATCAATTGGCTTGTTTAGCAGGTAAATAAAGAGAAATATCGCCAGAAGTGGTCGGCTTGGTCCATCCAGTAATTCCGGCTGCAGTTTTCCTCGAATTAACTGCGCGATGAGGACGGCCAAAAATGATGATGCCAATGCCAATATAATTAATTGCGCACTGGTGTTTTTTCGCAAAATAAATAAGTATTTGCGATTAAATGCAATTTTCCAAGCAGAAATTGCGAAAACAAGTATTGCAAAAAAATTGGTCCAACCGCGAACGCTAAGAAAACAGAGAGGAGCAATTGCCAGGCATGCAATGAAGAAAATATCAAATTTTTCGGATAAATTAGTTTCCGAATAAATTTGGTGAAAATATTTTTTGGGATAAGTCAAGCTAAAAACTTTAGATGAAAATGGTTTAATATTTTTTTAATATTTTTTGACCGATTTTCGTGTGAATTACACTGGTTTTCATGTAGGGGAAGCCTCGTTCTAGTAGTGCATCAAGGTTGTGAATGACTGCATCCGTCTTGGCCATGGTCAGGTCATCTGTAGGAAATAAGGTTTCCATTTTATAGCCTAGGCGTTGCAGTAAGCCAGTAATGCGAACTTCATAAAAATCAATCACCATTTCCTTGGTTGGGAGTTGCCATAGAGATTTAAAAAATGATTTGAATATATCATTCTTTAATATGCTTCTGCGTAAAACCAAAAAGAAACTTTGTAAATGAAGGTTTGGGTTTGGGTTGGATGTCAGGCCGATAAAGTCTGCATCGGAAGCGTGTATTTTTTTCAGCATGTCGTCAAAAAATACTTCTGATAGAGGGCCTACCATGCTGTCATTTATCAGGTATAAATAATTTGCATCTATTTTTCCGTGCAGTTTTTCATATATCTGCGACCAGGCGCCAAAATCGAATCCTTTGTTTTCACGAATATACAGTCCGCACAGTTGCGTCAAGGCCGGAGGCGTGGAGAATACCCCTTCGATGTCGTCTGTATTGATCACTAAAATCACCCCAATACCTGCATTTTGCAAAGCTTTGATGTGCTTTTCAACGTGCGGCTTGATTAATGGCGTAGGGCTATATGAGACAAAAAAACAAATTTCTTTATGTTCTAAATTTTTTGAAGGTAATATGACAGATCGCATCAGGGCCTGTTGCGTAAATTTATTGTCAATTGATGTAATTGAATCAACTAGAATATTATATTTGGACTGTAGATTGTTATATTTTTTTTGACTGACGAAGCGCGATGGAAATATTTTCTTGCGCATTCGATTCAGTGCGCTCAACAATTCTTTAAAATTCAGCATGTTATTTTCATGACTGCTTGTACAGCTTCTAGCACTTGCGCGTGAGAAATGGCTGATAAGCAGTCGCTACGGCTTTGGTTATGGTTTTCGCATCCGGCTTTGCTGCAGGGCACGCACGGAAGGGTGCTTTGCAGCAAGGTGATGCTGTGCACGGTTTGTTTTTCGGCACGTTCCACATACACCTGTGTGATGCGCGGCGTGCTAGGCCAGGGACCCCAGCGTACTGGGTTGGTGGGGCCAAACACCGCCAGCACACCGATGCCTGAGGCCGCCGCCAAATGGGTGACCGATGTGTCTGGTCCGATATACAGGCTGGCGCGCCGAAACAAGCTGACCAACTGGTTGAAATTGAGCTGGCCGCTGGTGTCCACCAGTTGGGGTGAGGGGGCGAGTCCACGCAAGTGCTGGATGCAAGTCTGGTCGGCGAGGCTGGCACTGCCAGTCAGAACAATCTGATGACCTTCGGCTATTAACCGAATCAGCAACTCTTGGAAATGCACTATTGGCCATTGCTTGTAGGGCCACATCGAGGGCGCGTGTACGACGATGGCGCTAGGAAGAATCAAGGCTTCCAGGTCGGGGGGCAGTGCTTGTGCGGGCGGTGGCAGTACTTGGGCCGACTGCACATCAGGCTTGCACCAAGGAGCCAGCAACGCTAATTTCTCTGTCACCACATGGACGGTGCCGGTATCATCTTCGCTGACGACCACATGGCTCAGAATCCGTTTTTTCCACCAGTTGCTGGCGTTTTTGGCGGGAATGATGCCGCTGCGATATTGCCGGCTGGCGGCCCAGCCGATCAGGTGGGCACGGTCGCTGGGCTGGGTTACTAGTGCCAAGTCGTAGCGCTTCCAGATGGTTTTCAGCACGGCCAGGGTGTCGCGCCAGCCTTTGGATGGCTGGGTGGTGATGAGCACATGGATATCTGGATTGCCTTCGAGCATACCCAGGGTACCCGCAAGTCCAATTACGTCGATTTCAGCATCCGGCCATTGCTGGCGCGCGGCGTGGATCAAAGGCGTGGTCAGTAGCACATCGCCAATTTGCCGGGTCGCAACCACCAGTATTCTTTTCATGGAAATCTATAGGTCATCCATTGCGGTGTTACACCGCCATGGCGGGCTGCGTCCCAAACTGGAGCGCATGTAAACGGGCATAGAGTCCCGCCTGGGCGATCAGCTCGGCATGGGTGCCGATCTCGATGATTTCCCCTTGGTCCAGCACTGCCACCCGGTCGGCGTGTTCAATAGTAGACAAGCGGTGCGCAATGATCAGGGTGGTGCGCCCGGTCATCAGGCGCTGCAAGGCTTCTTGCACCAGGCGCTCTGATTCGGTGTCCAGCGCCGATGTCGCTTCGTCCAGAATCAAAATGGGTGCGTCCTTATACAGTGCCCGGGCGATGGCCAGGCGCTGGCGTTGTCCTCCGGAGAGTTCTGTGGCGTTGTGCCCTGCTATGGTGTCAATACCTTGCGGTGCCTCGTCCAGAAATCCACCTAAGTTGGCCGCCCTCAAGCAGGATTCGACACGTGCCCGGTCGGGCGTTTCGCCCAACGCGACGTTGGCCGCCAGGGTATCGTTGAACATGATCACATCCTGGTTGACGATGGCAAACTGGTTGCGCAAGGCTTTTAGTTGCCAATCTGCGATGTCGTGTCCATCCAGTAAAACATGTCCGCCGCTGGCTGTCACAAATCGGGGCAGCAAATTGACCAGTGAAGTTTTGCCGGAGCCGGATGGGCCCACCAGCGCTACCACTTCGCCTGGCACTACGGTCAGCGACACCTGGTTCAGAGCCGACCGGGTTTCGTCGTCGCGGTAGCGCACGCTGACCGACTGGAATTCAATGTGGCCCTGTGCCCGCTCCACCACGAAGTCGCCACTGGGCTCCACCGGTGTTTTCTCGATCAGGTCTAGCGCCCGTTCCATGGCGGCTAGCCCGCGGGTCACGGGGCTGGCCACGTCGGACAATCTCTTGACCGGCGCAATCAGCATCAGCATGGCGGTGATGTAGGATGCAAATTCGCCCGCGCTAACTTCGCTGGAACCTTGCAGCAATGCCACGCAGATCACACTGGAAAGCGCAATGGCCGACATCATGTGGGTCATGGGTGTGACCGCCGCAGACGCGGTTGCCGATTTCATATTCAGCCTGCGCAAGCCTTCGCTCAGCAACTGGAAACGTTTGCCCTGCGCGCCCTGGGCGGCATGCAGACGCACCACCCGTTGCGCCAGCACGTTTTCCTCCACCACGTAGGCCAGGCCATCGGTGGCACCTTGGCTGCTTTTGGCAATTTGGTACAGCCTGCGCGAGAGTGTGCGGGTGACAAAAGCCACGGCGGGGAAAAGCACCACCAGAATCAGTGTCAGCTCCCAGTTTAAATACAGCAGATAGGCCACCAGAGCGACCAGAACCATGCTGTCTTTGGCCAAGCCCATAACCGAGGTGACCAAGATCACTGCACCGGTTTGGACTTCGTACACGATGGTGTTGGACAAGGAACTGGCCGTCCTTTGGGTAAACAGGGCGCTCTGGGCATCCAGCAGGCGGCTGAACATGGATGTCCGTAGTGCATCCAGGCCATCCTGTGTGATCTTGGCCATGGCGACATCGCCCAGGAAACTAGCCAGCCCGCGCAAGCCAAACACTGCAATCAGGGCCAACGGCACCATCCACGGGTTCAACGCACCTTTCTGGAAGCCGTTGTCCAGCAAAGGCTTGAGCATGGCGGGCACCAGGGGTTCGGTGGCGGCGCCAACGATGGTGGCCATGATCACCAACATCCAGGCTGAGCGGCGGCCTTTGAAAAAGTATGGCGACAGCCGGGGGATGCTTTGCCTCAACAGGTTGACCAGACCTTGGGATCGCTCATTTTTCATGGGGTGACTGCCTGGGCTAATGGGGGTGACAAAAATGGCAGCTTAAATAGATTGCACAATGACAGGCTCTCCGCGAATGGCTCATCGCTTGTCATGAAAGCGTTGACCCTCCATCCACATTCGCAAATATTTGTAATAAGTAGTGTGGCTGTTGTAGATCGCCAGAGCCAGCCCGATGCGCCCATCTCTGAAACCTTGCTTCAGAAAGTAGGTTCTTAAGAAAGACCACAGGCCTTTCAACAAGGCCTTTGTCAAGCTGGATGAGCCACCTCGGCTTTGCAAATCGATGGCGGCTCCCTTGGAGTAACGGCTGAGTTTTTCCAGCACATCGTCGAGGTTTCTATAGCTATAGTGGATGATCGGAGACTTCAAAGTTCCCGTTGTCCCATCTACGGTCATGTGCGCATGCAAAAAGTGAGTGGTAAATCCAGCCAGCTGTTTGCGAACCAAACGCAGTGTGTAGTCTGGCCTCCAGCCGCTGTGCTCAATGAAAGTACCACAAAAGCTGGAATGCCGAGGAATGCGAAAGCCATCAAATTTTGCAAGGCCAATAGCCTCCAGTATCTCGGTGCGAAGTGAATCCGTGATAACTTCGTCAGCATCGAGAGATAGTACCCATTCGCTGTTGGCCCTATCAATACCTCTTTGTTGTTGAGGTCCGTATCCGGGCCAATCGGTGTGGTGAATCGTTGCACCGGCTGCGCGAGCTATGGCCACGGTGTCATCTACACTTCCAGAATCCAAAACCAGTACCTCGTCGGCGAAAGATGCAGAATCCACGCACGCTTTTATCCGATCTGCCTCATTTTTGGCCGCGACAATCACGGTCAATGTAACTTTATTCATCCAAGCATTTTCCATGAAAACTGGCCCATCCGATTTGCTTCGTCGTGTTGCATGCAAAGTTACCGTTCTGTGCGCCCTGGTCGTTGCGGTAGGCCCAGCTTTGGCCCAGTTCCGTGTGGAAGTCTCTGGTATCGGTCTGACCCAGTTGCCCATCGCGGTGGCCAGCTTTAGGGGCGATGAGCAGTCGCCGCAAAAAATTGGTGCCATCGTGCAGGCTGATCTGGAGAGAAGTGGGCAGTTTCGGGCTGTAGATGCCAGCGGCGTTGCCCTTGATGAAACTTCCCGCCCCGATGTAGCTTTGTGGCGGCAAAAGTCCGCAGATTCCCTGGTGACGGGCAGCGTCACCCGCTTGGCCGATGGCCGCTATGACGTGCGCTTTCGCCTGTGGGACGTCGTACGCGGACAAGACCTGGGTGGCCAGAGCTACACGGTGCCGCAAGGCGATTTGCGTTTGTCGGCCCACCGTATTGCAGACTTCATCTACGAAAAACTTACCGGCGACCGGGGGATCTTTTCGACTCGTATTGCCTATGTGACCAAAGCCGGTACCCGCCACACGCTTTGGGTCGCTGATGCCGACGGCGAAAACAGCCAGACCGCGTTGGCCAGTCCGGAGTCCATCATTTCCCCGGCTTGGTCGCCCAATGGCATGCAACTGGCGTACGTATCGTTTGAAGCCCGTAAGCCCGTGATTTATGTACACGATGTGGCCACTGGAAAGCGGCGCCTGGTGGCCAACTTCAAAGGCTCCAACAGCGCACCGGCTTGGTCCCCCGACGGGCGCACTTTGGCGGTTACGTTGAGTCGTGATGGTGGCTCTCAAATTTATAGCATAGATGCCAATGGTGGCGAGCCCAGGCGGCTTACGCAATCCAGCGGCATCGATACCGAGCCGAAGTATTCCGCAGACGGCAAAAGCATTTACTTCGTCAGCGACCGGGGCGGCGCACCACAGATCTACCGCATGTCCAGCAGCGGTGGCAACCCGGAGCGCGTGACTTTTACGGGCAGCTACAACATCTCGCCCAGCATCAGCCCGGATGGCCGTTGGCTGGCTTACATATCACGCATTGGTGGAGCCTTCAAGCTCCAGATGATGGAACTTAGCACCTCCGCCGTGATCAGCATTACTGACACCAGCGCCGACGAGAGCCCCAGTTTTGCACCCAACAGCCGTTTACTTGTTTACGCGACCCAGCAGCAGGGCCGCGAAGCCCTGATGACCAGCACGCTGGACGGCAAGATCAAGGCCCGTTTGGCGGGCCAGGGGGGCGATATCCGCGAACCGGACTGGGGCCCTTTTTTGAAGCCCTGATTTTTAGCCATAGCAAACAGCCAATCAACATACGTACCATTCAACAAGGAAATACAAATGAAAAATTTAATTTGGGCACTCTCATTGACTGCTGTCTTGGCGGGCTGTGCCTCGGGTGTCAAGCTGGACGATGTACCAGTGGTTGACAAGAGCGGTGCCGGTGTAACCCAGTCCGGCACCATGGGTGCGGACGGCGGCAGCGCGGCTGGTACCACCAAGAGCGGTGTCACGCCCGTGGACTTGTCAGCATCCAACTCGGTAGCTACCGGCCCCAGCAGTGGTCGCATTGTGTACTTCGACTACGACAGCTACGCCGTCAAGCCCGATGACCAGACCGTCATCGATGCCAATGCCCGCTATCTAAAGGCCGACAAAGCCCGCCGAGCCATGGTGGAAGGCCACACTGATGACCGGGGTGGCCGTGAATACAACCTGGCCCTGGGCCAAAAGCGCGCTGAGTCTGTGCGTCGAGCCCTGGGCTTGCTTGGTGTGGCCGACAGCCAGATGGAAGCCGTGAGCTTCGGCAAAGAAAAGCCTGCCGTTCAAGGCAGTGACGAAGCTGCCATGGCCAAGAACCGCCGCGCCGAGATCAGCTACCGATGAGCCGATACACCCTGCCCAGCCTGCGCCCTGTCGCTTTGGCGTTGGGCTGTTGGATGCTGCTGGCATCCAGCGCCCAGGCCGGGGTGTTCGACGACGACGAAGCCCGCAAAGCCATTTTGGACCTGCGCCAGCGGGTCGACAGCAGCCGCCTGGCAGCCGAATCCGCTAACCAGAAATTGGCGGAAGATCTGCGCCGTGCTACCGACGACAACGGCCAGTTACGCCGTAGCCTGCTGGACTTGCAAAGCCAGATCGACAACCTGCGCGCCGACCTGGCCAAGCAGCGGGGCCAAGACGAACAACTGGCCCGTGACTTGGCCGAGGTGCAGCGCCGCCTGAAAGACCAGGCGCAAGGGGTGGACGAGCGCTTGCGCAAGTTCGAACCTGCCAAAGTCGCTGTGGATGGCCGGGAATTCACTGCCGAGCCCGCCGAGGTGCGTGATTTTGAAGCCGCACTGGCTGTGTTTCGTACCGGTGACTTTGAGGCTGCGCAAATCGGCTTCACGGGTTTCGTCAAACGTTACCCCAAAAGCGGTTACGGCCCGTCCGCCTTGTTCTGGTTGGGCAATGCCCAGTACGCCAACAAGGACTACAAAAGCGCAGTAGCCAATTTTCGCGCCATGTTGACAGCCGCCCCTGACCATGTCCGGGCTCCCGAGGCCGCGCTGTCGATCGCCAATTGCCAGATGGAGCTGAAAGACAACCGCGCCGCGCGCAAAACGCTGGAAGACTTGGTCAAGGCCTATCCCCAGTCTGAAGCCGCATCGGCTGCCAAAGACCGTTTGTCTAAACTCAAATAAGCGGCTGTTGCAATGGAGTGTTGCTTGCTATATATTTGATAGCGTATTGCGCTCATGGAATAAGCGCTAGAGGTGTATTTTTTGCATAATTTATCTGAAGTGGACGGCGCTACACAAGCTGCTGATGTCGCGCGCCGCTTTGGCGGGCTGGAGCGCCTGTACGGTATTCCTGGTGCCGCACGCATCCGGGCCGCGCATGTGGCGGTGGTTGGTATTGGTGGCGTGGGCTCCTGGACGGTGGAGGCGCTCGCGCGCAGCGGGGTAGGGCGGCTGACGCTGGTCGATCTCGACCATGTGTCCGAATCCAACATCAACCGCCAAATCCATGCTCTGGACTCCACCGTCGGCCAGGCCAAGGTGTTGGCCATGCGCGACCGCATTGCCCACATCAACCCAACCTGTGTGGTGGATTGCATCGAAGACTTTGTGGAGCCTGCCAACTGGCCTCAATTGCTGCCGTCGGGCGTGGATGCGGTGGTCGATGCCTGCGACCAGATAAAAGCTAAAACCGCCATGGCCGCCTGGGCTCGCCAGACGCGCACCTGCTTCATTTCCGTGGGTGCCGCCGGTGGTAAACGCCATGCACATAAGGTGGACATCGATGATTTGTCGCTCACCACCCACGACCCCTTGCTAGCCCAACTGCGCTACCGGCTGCGCAAGGAGCACGCTGCCCCCCGCGAGGGTAAAAAAATCGGTGTGGCTTGCGTCTTTAGCCGCGAAGCCGTGATGCCGCCCGACGCATCCTGCGCCATTAATGGCGACGGCAGCTTGAATTGCCACGGCTATGGTTCGGTCGTGAGCGTCACGGCCACCTTTGGACAATGCGCTGCCGGGTGGATTTTGGATCAATTGGCAACGCGTATTGAAAAGAACCCCAAAACCACGCTATAATTTAAGGCTGCGCTGCAGTGTTAAAACACAAAGCCGGGACGTTAGCTCAGTTGGTAGAGCAGCGGACTTTTAATCCGTTTGTCGTGGGTTCGACCCCCGCACGTCCCACCAGTATCCTGAAAAGCCCGCTATTGAATAAATAGCGGGCTTTTTCTATTTTTGCTCCATCTCTTACCTTTGCATGGCTGCGTGGGCAGTTTGCCCTTTATTTCACTTGTTGCTTTTCCAGCTTGCGCGCCAGCGTGCGGCGGTGCATACCCAGGCGCCGTGCCGTCTCTGAAATATTGAAGCCGGTTTCGGCTAGCATTTCATGGATGCGTTCCCATTCCAGCGTTTTGATGGAAGTTGCCCGGTTGGTGAGTTGTACCTCCACGTTGCCCGCTGCGCGGCCAAAGGCGGCCTCGATGTCGTCAGTGTTGGAGGGTTTGGCCAGGTAGTGGCAGGCGCCGAGTTTGATGGACTCCACGGCGGTAGCAATACTGGCGAAGCCAGTCAGTACCACGATCAGCATGCAGGGGTTTTGCAGGTGCAATGCCTGTACGCAGGCCAAGCCGGAGGCATCGCCGTTGAGCTTGAGGTCCACCACTGCGTACCCGGGCGTGCGATTTTGCAGTAGGGTAGTGACTGCCTCCAAGCTGGTTGCGAGCAGGACCGTGTAGCCGCGCCGCTCAAATGAGCGACCCAGCGTGCGGGCAAAGGCGGCATCGTCTTCCACGATGAGCAGCAGGCGTTCGGGGGATTCAACCGGCATGTGCCGCTACCTCTTCAATGGCGATAGCCGTAAGTGGCAGGGTGATTTTGACGACGGCACCGCCTTCTGGGCGGTTGTATGCGGTGACATTGCCACCCAGCGTGCGGGCAACATTGAGAACCAGATACAGCCCCAACCCTCCCCCGGTGCGGCCTTTGCTGGATTGAAAGGGCTTGCCAAAATGCGCCAGCATGGTAGGGGCGAAGCCCGGACCTTCGTCGGTCACGGTGAGCGTCAGCAAGTCGGCTTCACGGCCGGCCTGCAGCTGTATCCAGCGCGGTGAGGCATCCAGCGCGTTGTCCAGCACGTTGTAGACCATTTGCTTGAGGGCCAAGTCGGATGCCATAGGCAGGTCGTTGCCAAATGCGTTGTTGTAGGCAAAGGCGTAGACCGGGCGGGTGGTGCGCCATTCTTCGACCAGGTCGTTCAGGAAGCCGCATATGGTGGTTTTGACCGAGGATTCGCCGCGCGCCTCGCCTGCCGACAACAGGGTATTGCTGACAATGGCTTTGCAGCGCAGCAGCTGGTTTTGCATTTCATCGATTTCGTGCAGGAGCTCGGGGTCGTCGGTGAAGGGCTGCATATGCCGCCAGTCGCCCAGAATCACGGCCAGGGTGGCCAACGGTGTGCCGAGTTCGTGGGCCGCGCCCGATGCCAACAGTCCGATGCGCACGATGTGTTCCTCCTCTGCTGCGCGCTGGCGCAGGTCGGCCAGACGGCTGTCGCGGGCCCGTAGGTTGCGACCGATGCGCGTGATGAAGATCACCAGCAATGCGGCGTTGAGCACAAAGCAGATCAGCATGCCCAGGATGTAAGGACTGTGCAGGCCCCGGTCGTGGTCCAGCGGCAAGGCCAGTGGCTCGCCAAAGCGCGCCAGGCCCGCAAAGCAGATCGCTGTGATGCCCACCATGGTCCAGGTGGACCAAGCCTGCAACAAAACGGCACCCAGCGTAACCTGCAGCAGATATAAAAAAGCAAATGGATTGGTGGCACCGCCGCTGAGGTAGAGCTGGGCGGTCAGCATTCCGACATCCACTAGCAGGGCGAAGAACAGCTCGCCGTTGCTAACTTCCTGGAACATTTTGGCGCGCAGCAGGCTGGCGGCGTTGAACACGGCCAGGCAACCCAGCAGAGTGAACATGGTGCCCAGTGGGAGGGGGATGCCCAGGCCAAAGTGGACTATCAGAATCGTGGCAATCTGCCCGACGACAGCGATCCAGCGTAACTGGACCAGTTGGTGCATGTTCTTGCGTCCCGTGGCATCGTCCAGGCGCAGGCCGATAGACGGTGCAGATACTTTAGCCGCCTGCAGCACGATCGGTGTCCTTGGTCAGGCTGCTGGCTTGCCGCCGCCGCGCCGGGCGCGAAAAGTACCATGCGGCCCCCGCTACCATGGCTGCCAACGTATACCAGGTCAGTGCGTACACCAGGTGGTTGTTGTGAAAAACGATGACAGTTAGTCCTCCGACGGGCGCTACGGGGGTACCGCTGGGCGACGTTTCAGGTACTGGAACAGTGGATGCATCGGCATCCACAAAGAAAGGTGCGACCAGGGTCAAGCCCCGTGCCTTGGCAATCGCCTGGACATCACGTGAATACCAGCGGTGGTTTTTCGGATCGTTTTGACGCAGAAAGGCGCCGTCAGGCTGGTCCATGCGCAACAAGCCTGTCACGGTAGATCGGTGGTCGGCATCTGCCTCGGGCGGTGCAATGGCACGGGTGGCTTCGGGCGGTACGAATCCGCGATTGACCATCACCACTGTGCCATCGGCAAGCCGTAGCGGCGTCAGTACCCAGAAGCCGCTGCCGCGTCTTGTCACGGCCTGCACCAGGGTGTCTTGCCCGGCGATGAATGTCCCCATCAGGCGGATACGCCGGTATTCGGCATTGGACGTAGTGAGCTGCGGCCATTGGTCGGAGGTGGGGGCCGCAACCTCTTGGGCATGCACGCGCTGGTCGACCTGGGCCATCAGGGCCTGTTTCCAGAAAAGTCGCTGTACTTGCCAGGTTCCCAGCGCGGCAAAAATGGTAAAAACCAATGCAGCAAGAAAAAGCAAAAGGCCCACATGCTGTGGGCCTGAATCTGCTGCCGTGGGCTTGGATGGAGGCAAGGTCAAGGCATGTTCTTCATGTCATGCGCCGACACCGGCATCATGTTGGCATTCAGGTGGTACATCACCCAGATGGAGCCTGCCAACATGATCACCAGCAACATCAGCGTGAAGATGAGTGCCAGTAACGACCAGCCGCCTTCAAGCTTGCTGTTCATGTGTAAAAAGTAAACCATGTGCACCACAATTTGCACCGCAGCAATGCCCAAAATGACCATGGCGGTCAGGTTGGGATTGGCAAAGACCTTGCCCATGACCAGCCAGAAGGGGATGACGGTCAAGATCACGGCCAGCACGAAGCCGGTGACATAGCCTTTCAGGGTGCTATGGCTGCCAGAGTCGCCATGGTCGTGGTCATCATGGCTACCGTGGTGTTCAGTATGCGCGCCCATTACAGCACTCCCATCAGATAAACAAAGGTGAATACGCCAATCCAGACCACATCCAGGAAGTGCCAGAACATCGATAGGCACATCAGGCGGCGGCGGTTGGCCGGAATGAGGCCGTGCTTCTTCAGTTGGCACACTAGAGTAATGAGCCAGATGATGCCGAACAATACGTGCAGTCCGTGCGTGCCCACAAGGGCAAAAAAGGCAGACAGGAAAGCGCTGCGCTGGGGGCCTGCGCCTTCATGGATCAGGTGCGCAAATTCATATAGCTCCAAACCAATGAAGGCTGCTCCCAAAAGCCCAGTCACGATTAGCCAGCCAATGGTGGGGTTGAGGCGCTTGCGTTGCATCTCCAGCATGGCAAAACCATAGGTAATACTGGAGAGCAAGAGCATGGAGGTGTTCAGTGCTACCAGTGGCAGGTCGAACAAGTCGGCACCCGAAGGCCCTGCGGCATAGCTGCGACCTAGCACGGCATACACCGCAAACAGGCAGGCAAAGATGAGGCAGTCGCTCATCAAATACAACCAGAAGCCCAGCAAGGTGCCGTTTTCGGGGTGCTGTTCTGTGGTTTCGTAAAACTGCATATTGCTAGGCACGCTGGCGGTGCCGTGGGCGGAGTGGGCGGTCATTTCAGGCATGGCTTGCGAGTAGTTGGGTGCGCGCTGCTTCGGTCCGCACGACATCGGCGGCGGGAATGTAGTAATCACGTTTGTAGTTGAACGTGTGGACGATACAGGCCACCACGACAGCCATAAAAGAAATACCGACCAGCAACCACATGTGCCAGATCAAGGCAAAACCCAGCAGTGTGCTGAGGCCAGCAATCACCACGCCAGCGGCGGTATTTTTGGGCATGTGGATAGGGATGAAGCCAGCCAGTGGCCGTACATAACCGTATTTCTTCATGTCCCACCACGCA
Source organism: uncultured Albidiferax sp. (assembly GCA_963513125.1). Taxonomy (GTDB): domain Bacteria; phylum Pseudomonadota; class Gammaproteobacteria; order Burkholderiales; family Burkholderiaceae_C; genus Rhodoferax_B. The sequence continues at coordinate 39,647 of CAUPPH010000004.1, read as the reverse complement.
TCAAGGTCGTGGACGCGGGGCGTGAAGGCAAAGTTGTAGGCAGGTGGCGGAGACGAGGTTGACCACTCCAGGGTGCGCGCATCCCAGGGGTCACCGGTGGTGTCTCGCAGAGAGTCGCGCCGGAGGTAACTGACGACCAGCGTGATCAGGAAGCATGCGATGCCGATGGCAATCAGGAAGGCACCAAATGCTGCGATCACAAACCATATTTGCAAGGATGGATCTTCAAACTTGCTCATGCGGCGGGTTACGCCCATCAAGCCCAACACATACAGCGGCATGAAAGCAAAGTAGAAGCCGATGCACCAGAACCAGAACGAGCATTTGCCCCAGAATGAATCCAGCTTGTAGCCGAACGCCTTGGGATACCAGTAGGTGATACCGGCAAAAGTACCGAACACCACGCCACCAATGATCACGTTGTGAAAGTGGGCAATCAGGAACAGGCTGTTGTGCAACACAAAGTCTGCGGGAGGTACGGCCAACAGCACGCCGGTCATGCCGCCAATGGTGAAGGTCACCATGAAGCCCATGGTCCATAGCATGGGCACTTCAAAGCGGATGCGACCGCGGTACATGGTGAACAGCCAGTTGAAAATCTTGGCCCCGGTGGGGATTGAGATGATCATGGTAGTGATACCAAAGAATGAATTCACGCTGGCTCCAGAGCCCATGGTGAAGAAGTGGTGCAGCCACACCAGGTACGACAGGATGGTGATCACGATGGTCGCGTACACCATGGATGCGTATCCAAACAGACGTTTGCTGGAGAAAGTGGCCACGACTTCAGAGAACACACCAAAAATCGGCAGTATCAGAATGTAGACCTCGGGATGGCCCCAGATCCAGATCAAGTTCACGTACATCATGGCGTTGCCGCCAAAATCATTGGTGAAGAAATTGGTGCCCACGTAGCGGTCTAGCGACAGCAAGCCCAGCACTGCGGTGAGCACCGGAAAGGCCATGACGATCAGCACGTTGGTGCACAAAGCTGTCCATGCAAACACCGGCATCTTCATCAGGCCCATGCCCGGAGCACGCATCTTGACGATAGTGGCCAGAAGGTTGATGCCCGACAGCAAGGTACCCACGCCTGCAATCTGCAAGGACCAGATGTAGTAGTCCACCCCCGGATCGGGGCTGTACAAGATGCCGGATAGTGGCGGATAGGCCAACCATCCCGTTTTGGCATATTCACCGATGAACAATGACACCATCGTCAGGCCAGCGCCGCCAGCCGTCATCCAGAAACTGAAATTGTTCAGAAACGGAAATGCCACGTCACGGGCACCGATCTGTAGTGGCAGTACATAGTTCATCAGACCGGTCACGAAAGGCATGGCCACGAAGAAAATCATGATCACGCCGTGTGCCGTAAAGACCTGGTCGTAATGGTGTGGAGGCAGAAATCCTTGTGAATCGCCAAATGCCATAGATTGCTGCAAGCGCATCATCAGTGCATCGGCAAAGCCACGCATCATCATTACCAAACCAAGAATCATGTACATGATGCCGATTTTTTTGTGGTCGATGCTGGTGAACCATTCGCTCCACAAGTAGCCCCACATTTTGAAATAGGTGAGTGCTCCCACCAGTGCCGCACCCCCTAGCACAACCGCAATAAATGTTGCGATCAGGATCGGTTCGTGGAGTGGAATCGCCTCCCAGGTGAGACGGCCAAAAATGAGCTTTGTAAGATCGAGGTTGTCGAACATCTTTATTCCGGATGCCAAAAATAATGCGGCGCAGGCCGAAATGCCGTAGTGAGCGGCGCGGAGTAAATAACCAGTCTGGCCAGAAACTTAAATGGGTTGTACAGCAGGTTCAAGAGCTGCGCCCGTGGGATTGGCCACCGTGCACATGGCACCCACGTAAGTGCGCACCGCTGCGTTGTCCAGCCCCAAGCGCTTGCGTGTAGCCGGGTCCAACGAAGCAATGTTGTACGCACCGGGCTTGCCTTGTCCGCCGCTGGCATCAATCGCCATCATGTCTTTCATACACATACGGTTGGCCTCCACACAGCGGTTCAAAATGGCATCGTACAAATCGGGGGCCACGGTGGCGTACCGGCGTACCGGGTCGCGCTCGCTGGGTTGCGCCAATTGGATGTAGCTTTCGCGTCCTAATTCACCGCCACCTGACTTGGTGGCCTTGGCCCAAGCGTCAAATTTTTCTGTGCTCATGCCCAAAAACTTGAAGCGCATGCCTGAAAAACCAGCGCCGCTGTAGTTGGCCGAGAAGCCTTCATATTCGCCCTCTTTGTTTATCACAGCATGCAGCTTGGTTTCCATGCCGGGCATGGCATAGATCTGGCCCGCCAGCGCAGGAACGAAAAATGAATTCATGATCGAAGACGCCGTAATCTTGAAGGCAATGGGCCGGTCGACCGGGGCCACCAGTTCGTTGACCGTGGCGATGCCCTGCTCGGGGTAGATGAAGAGCCATTTCCAGTCGAGTGCCACCACTTCGACCACCAGCGGCGCGGTGCCAGGGATCACATCGCGATTTGCGTCGATGCGCTGTAGCGGACGGTAGGGGTCCAGAGTGTGGGTGCTGATCCAGGTGATGGCACCCAAGGCAATGATGATCAAAAGCGGAGCCGCCCAGATCACCAGTTCCAGCTGTGTGGAATGGTGCCACTCTGGGTCGTAGGTGGCTTCTGTATTGGACTTGCGATAGCGCCAGGCAAACAATAGAGTCAGGGCAATCACCGGAACGATGATCAACAGCATGAGCACCGTAGACACGATGATCAGATCCCGTTGCTGCATTGCCACGTCGCCTGACGGATTCATCAGTACGGTGTTGCAACCAGCCAGTAAAACGATGGCTGGAAACAGGATCAATCCGCGAAGGTTTTTGAAGGAGGGCATGCCGGACAGTGTGAGATGACGTGAACGCATAGTGTATGAAATTTACGTTTATTCGTGGGTGATGGGGGTAGGGCGTTTTGTCCTATGGCATCATTCTCTTGGCTGTGTTGTCCCGCAGCGTCTGTATATTACAACCTCCGAATCACGAGTAAGCATGATGTCCAGCATTAATCATGAAACCGCCGCTGTTGCACCACCCACCTTCGAGCGGGACGCAAGGGCCTCCGTTGCAGACCACTCCAAGATCGCGCCTGGTGAGATCGCCATCGGCGTGATTATTGGCCGTGCATCCGAGTACTTTGACTACTTCGTATATGGCATCGCCTCGGTCCTGGTATTCCCCGAAATATTTTTCCCGTTCGAGAGTCGGTTGGATGGCACGCTGTACTCGTTTGTGATCTTCTCTTTTGCTTTCATTGCCCGTCCGATCGGAACGGTGGCCTTCATGGCCATCCAACGGCGCTGGGGACGCGGGGCCAAGCTGACCGGGTCGCTTTTTTTGCTGGGCATTGCCACCGTAGGTATTGCCTTTTTGCCGGGCTATGCCAGCCTGGGCTTCACGTCCATTGTTTTCCTGTCCATCCTGCGGTTCCTGCAAGGGATCGCGTTGGGTGGTTCCTGGGATGGCCTGCCCTCACTGCTGGCCTTGAATGCACCCAAGAACCGCCGTGGCTGGTACGCCATGATTCCCCAGCTGGGCGCACCTATTGGTTTCATCGTGGCCAGTGGCTTGTTCCTATACTTGCATTCCAGCCTGTGGCCCGTGGACTTCATGGACTGGGGCTGGCGCTATCCGTTTTACGTGGCTTTTGCCATCAACGTGGTGGCGCTGTTTGCCCGCCTGCGCCTGGTGGTGACCGACGAATACGACCACCTGCTCAACGAACACAAGCTGGAGCCCAGCCGTGTGGGTGACCTGGTGCAGGCACAGGGCAGCAACCTGCTGATTGGCGCCTTTGCCGCGCTGGCCAGCTACGCACTTTTCCATTTGGTCACGGTTTTCCCGCTGTCGTGGATCACCTTGTACGCCACGCAGCCTGTCGCTGATGTGTTGATCGTGCAGATGATCGGCGCGGCGATTGCCATGCTGGGCATCATTGCCTCCGGGGTGATTGCAGACCGTGTCGGGCGGCGCAGCACGCTGGGTAGCTTGGCGGTGCTGATTGGCATTTTCAGCTTGTTCGCGCCCATGTTGCTGGATGGTGAACCCTTCCGTCAGAACGTGTTCATCCTGGTGGGCTTTGCCTTGCTGGGCTTGTCATACGGCCAGGCTGCGGGGGCGGTGAGCTCCAACTTTGAGCCCCAGTACCGTTACACCGGCGCGGCGTTGACATCCGATTTGGCGTGGCTGATTGGCGCGGCATTTGCGCCCCTGGTCGCCCTCGGTTTGTCGGCCAATTTTGGGCTGGCTTACGTCAGCATCTACCTGCTGTCGGGTGCGATCTGCACCCTGGTGGCGCTGCGTATCAACCGGAGTATGGAGCTGCGCGATTAGGCTTGGTCATGGCGACTGACCGCTACCGCTCGGTTCCCGGTCACGGTCGTTTTGCCTACTCGGCCATCCACCAGCGGCCCGACTACCGCTGGCCCAATGGAGCGCGGCTGGCGGTGTACCTGGGCTTCAACATCGAACATTTCGCTTTCGGCGAAGGCCTGGGGGCCAACCTGGGGCCGGTGTCGCCGCAGCCGGATGTGCTGAACTACAGCTGGCGCGAGTACGGCAACCGGGTGGGGGTGTGGCGTTGCCTGGAGCTGTTTGACACGCTGGACCTGCCCACCGGCGCACTCATCAACACCGCTTTGTACGAACATTGCCCCGAAGTCATCGCAGCCTGCGTGGCGCGGGGCGACGAGTTGATTGGCCACGGTCACACCAATGCCGAGCGGCAAAACGGCATGGACGAGGCCCTGGAGCGCGATCTGCTGCAGTCCTGCCGCCATTTGATACAGCAGCACAGCGGCACCGCACCCGCAGGCTGGCTATCGCCCTGGATTGCCGAAACCGCGCGTACCCCCGACCTGCTGCGTGAAACCGGCTACCGCTACACCTTGAACTGGTGCCATGACGACCAGCCGGTGGCCATGCAGACGCGCAGCGGTCCGATCTGGTCCATTCCGTATCCGCAGGAGCTCAACGACATTCCCATGGTCATGGGCCGCCAGATGGATGCCAAAGACTTTGCCCAGATGGTCATCGACAACTTCGACGAAATGCTGTTGCAGTCCCAGGCCCAACCACTGGTGATGGGTATTGCGCTGCACCCGTACATCGTCGGTCAGCCCTACCGCCTGCGGCATCTGCGCCGGGCTTTGCAGCATATTGCCCATCACCGCAGCGATATCTGGTTCACCACGCCCGGTGCGATCGCCAACGCGATGGATGCCCTGCCTACGCGTTGATCCAGATCGCTTCACCCGTCAGCGGGTGTTCGTCGCAGTTCGCATCCCCCGGCATGCCGCCACGGTCCACCACCAAAAAGCCGCTGGGCGCTTGCAGTGCGATCAGCGGGTGGTGCCAGGTGCCCCGCGCGTAGTTCACCCCCTGACCGGGTGCGGCGTAAAAGCAGCGGATCTGCGCCAGATCGGGCACCGGCCCGGCCTGGGCCACCACCACCAGATACGGTAGGCCTGACAGCGGCATGAACGCCTGGCTGCCCAGCGGGTGCCGCTCCAGCAGCACCAGTTGCATCGGCAGGCTGCGCGGCAGCGCCTGGAAGATGCTCAGAATGGCTCGCCCGCCGCCACTGGCCACGTCGATATGCGCCAGGTCGTGGTAGCGCTCGGCAAAGCCGTCGTTGATGGAGAAGTGCCGTGCGCTGTCGCTGGCCGCTATCACATCGCCAAAGGGGCGGAAGGCCTCGGCGGTCAGGGGTTCTATGGCCAGGGTGGGCATATCAGCAGTCGATGTCGTCCAGATCCGCCACCAGTGGCATTTTTTTGGACCGTTTGTTGCGTTTGGCAAAGGCCAGACCCATGGCCAGGGTTTGGGCCAGGCACATGGCCGAGGTCAGCGAGCGAAAGCCCAGCAGCTTGGCATCGTTCACCTCCAACACCAGGTCGGCCCCCTTGGCAACCGGGCTCATGAAGGCATCGGTAATCGCCAGCCGCTTGGCACCGCGCAGACGCACCTGTTCGCAGACCTGCAGGGTGTCGGCCGCGTAGGGCGGGAAGCTGATGGCGATCAGCAGGTCTTGCGGGCTGGCGGTGCTGGCCTGCTCGGTGATGGCACCGCCCAGGCCGGTGATCTGCACCGCCGGCTGGCCGACGCGGTTCAGCGCGTAGGCCAGGTAGGCGGCCACCGCGTACGAGCGGCGCAGGCCCAGCACATGCACGATGCGGGCGTTCTGGATCAGGGCAATGGCTTCCTGCAGCGGCAGGCTGGCGGCATCGTCTTGCAAATGCTCCAGCGACACCACGTTGGCCTGGCTGAAGGCGCGCAGCACTTCGGCGGGGTCGTCGGGGTTGTCCAGCGTCTGCTCACCGCCAAAGTGGCGGATACGTTCGCGAAAAGTCGGCTTGCCTGCGTGCTGCAGCGGTGCGCGGAACAGGCGCTGCAGGTCCGAATAGCCGTCAAACCCCAGCGCCTTGGCCATGCGGATGAAGGCCGCCGGTGCAATCTGGGCCACCGCCGCCACCGTGGCCACCGGGTTCAGCGCGATGTCGTTGGGGTGGTCCACCGCGTAGCGGGCCGCGTCGCGCATGCGCGGCGTGAGGCGCTCGCTTTCGCGGGCAATCAGCTCCCGCAGCGCATCCAGATTGCTTGGTTTGCTCTTATCCATATAGCAATCATACGGGCTGGGCGTTCCGCAGCAGGCTGGGCCCATATTTTGGGAAATAAGGGCATATTTTCATGGGCTTGATGGGCAGCCTGTGCTGATCCGATGAGCGTAAGCAGCTATAAAAAGCATAGTTAAAAGTGATAGCAAAGGCTAAAACGCCCGCACTTCACCACGCGGCACAAACCGGCCCATGCCTTCGCGGCCCAGCCATTGCGGGCCGTCCACGATCAGCGTGCCGCGCAGAAACACTTTTTTCACCTGGCCGCGCAGCGTGCGGCCTTCGAGCAGGGTGTAGTCGCAGTTGCCGTGCAGGTCTTTCGCGTAGATGGTCTGGCTGGCGGCGGGGTCGAACAGCACCACGTCGGCATCGCTGCCCACGGCAATCGTGCCCTTTTTGGGGAACAGGCCGAACAGTTTGGCCGGGGTGGTGGAGGTCAGCTCCACAAACCGGTTCAGCGACAACTTGCCCTGCATCACGCCGATGTCGAACAGGCTGACCAGGCGCGTCTCTATGCCCGGCGCGCCATTGGGGATGAGCGAGAAGTCGTCTTTGCCGCGCATTTTCTGCATGCGGTAGCCCAGGTGGCCTTCTTTCATGCAAAACGGGCAGTGGTCGGTGGCGATGACCTGTAGGTCGTCGTAGCGCAGGGCGCGCCACAGGTGCTTTTGGTCGTCGGGGGTGCGCAGCGGCGGGGTCATCACGTATTTGGCGATTTCCACGTCGTCGGTGTTATAGACCGAGTCGTCAAACAGCAGGTAGTGCGGGCAGGTTTCGGCAAACACCGGGATGCCCTCGGCCCGGGCCGTCACGATGTGTTTCAAGGCCTGGTTGCTGGAGACGTGCACAAAGTAAATGGGCGCGTTCGCCAGCTCGGCCAGGCGGATGCCGCGGTGGGTGGCTTCGCCTTCCATGATGGCCGGGCGGGTCAGGGCGTGGTAGCGCGGCGAGGTGTGGCCGGCCTCCAGGGCTTCCTTGATCAGCAAATCAATGACGGTGCCGTTTTCGGCGTGCAGGGCCACCATGCCGCCGTCGGCACCCACCTGGCGCAGCATGCGGAAGATGGCGGCATCGTCGGCCATCATCACGCCGGGGTAGGCCATGAACATCTTGAAGCTGGTCACGCCCTCGTGGCGCATGGCGTAGCGCACGTCCTGCAGCACCTGCTCGTCCACGCGGGTGATGATGACGTGGAAGCTGAAGTCCACCGCCACCTGCGACTCGGCGCTGCGCTGGGCGCGGGCGATGGCAGCCAGGGGCGAATCGGTGGCCGTTTGTAGCGCAAAGTCCACGATGGTGGTGGTGCCGCCAAAGGCCGCGGCCTTGGTGCCGCTGGCAAAGGTGTCGCAGGTGATCGTGGGGCCGATCACGTTTTCCAGGTGTACATGGGTGTCCACGCCGCCGGGCAGTACGTACAGGCCGGTGGCATCGACGATGGCCACGTCTTCGCCGACCTGGATGTTGCGGCCAATGGTGTGGATGACGCCGTCCTGCATCAGTACGTCGGCCACGTAGTCATCGGTGGCCGTGATGATGCGGCCATTGCGGATCAGGGTGGTGCTCATGCAATCACCTCGTCCAGGTGTTTAATCAGTTTGTCGATCTCGGCGAAGGTGTTGTAGTGGGCGATGGACACCCGCACCACGCCGCCCTGGGTGTGCAGGCCCAGCGACTCGACCAGGCGCTTGGCATAGAAGTCGCCAAAACGGATGCCGATGCCGAACCGGTCGGTGTGGCGCACGATGGATTCCGACATCTGCCCGGCCACCATGAAGCTGATGGTGGGTACCCGACCACCGTTTGCGGCGCTGTCCATGCCGATAATGCGCACCGACTTTTTGCCGCGCAGATACGCCAGCAGCCGCTCGGCCAGAGCATCCTCGTGCTGTTCAAACGCGTCGAAGGCGCACTGCATTTTTTGCCGTGCCGTGCCGGTAGAACCAAGCTGGCTGCCCACCGCCACCAGGTAGTCGTTGATGCCCATGCAGCCGTACGACAACTCGTAGTTCACATTGCCCGGCTGCAGCTTGTAGGGCAGCACGTCGGCGCCAATGAAATAGTGGTTCAGGCTGGGCAGCGACAGCAGCAGCTCGCGCTGCACCCACAGCACCGCGTAGTGCGGGCCAAACACCTTGTAGAAGCTGAACACATATAAATCCGCCCCGCTGGCCTGTACATCGACCAGCCGGTGCGGCGCATAGGCCACGGCATCCACGCACAGGCGTGCGCCCACGGCGTGGACCCGGCGGGCGATCTCATTTATGGGGTTGATGGTGCCCAGGATGTTGGAGGCGTGGGTCACCGCCACCCATTTCACGCGGGGCGACAGCAGGCGGTCCAGGTCGGCCAGGTCCAGCACCAGAGTTTCGGGGTTCACCTCCCACACCTTGACTACCGCCCCCGCCGCCTGCAGCCGCATCCAGCCGCCGATATTGGCCTCGTGGTCGGTGTTGCTGACGATGACCTCGTCGCCGGGCCGGATGCCCAGCTGGATGGCCTGCGTCACCTGGAACATCAGCGAAGTGGTGGAGCCGCCCATCACCACCTCGTCGTCGAACGGGGCGTTGATCAACTCGGCCACCGCGCGGCGCGCCGCCAGCACCTTGGCCCCCGCATCTTGCGACTGGGCGTAGCTGGCACCCAGCTGCACGCTGCTGGTTAGCAGGTAGTCGCGCACCCTGTCCGCCACGCGGCGCAGTACCTGGGAGCCACCGGCGTTGTCCAGGTAGGCGCAGTCGTTACTCAGGGCCGGAAACTCGGCGCGGATGTGGTCTAGGTTCAGGGTTTGCGGCATAAAAGAAATCAGTGTTGAAGAATGGCCTGTAGAAAGGCCTGGGTGCGCTCCTCGCGGGGCGCGCTGAAGAATTCGGCGGGCGGGGCCTGTTCGATGACCCGCCCGGCTTCCATAAAAATCACCCGGTCGGCCACGCGGCGGGCAAATCCCATTTCGTGGGTCACGATCACCATGGTCACGCCGGTGCGCGCCAGGGCTTGCATCACGTCCAGCACCTCGCCCACCATTTCCGGGTCCAGGGCCGAGGTGGGCTCGTCAAACAGCAGCACCTTGGGCTCCATGGCCAGCGCCCGGGCAATCGCCACCCGCTGCTGCTGGCCGCCCGACAACTGGCCCGGCAGCTTGTGCGCATGCGCGGCCAGGCCGACCTTGTCCAGTAGCGCCAGAGCGCGGGCTTCGGCCTCGCGCTTGGGCATGTGGCGCACCCGCAGCGGGCCCAGTGCCACATTGGCCAGGGCCGTGAGGTGGGGAAACAGGTTGAAGCTCTGGAACACCATGCCCACTTCGGCGCGCACCTTGGCCAGGGCCTTGCCGCGCACCACTTTTTCGCCGTCCACCACAATCTCGCCTCCCTGGTAGTCCTCCAGCAGGTTGATGCAGCGGATCAGCGTGGACTTGCCCGAGCCGGACGGGCCGATGACCACCACTACCTCCCCGGCGTTCACGTCGAGGTCGATGGTGTGCAGGGCTTGGAATGCGCCGTAGGACTTGCACAGCCCCCGGATTTGGATCAGTGCCGTCATATCGTTCTTTAGCGTGTGGCAGCACGGTGCCGCGCTTCAAAAAAGCCCACCAGCCGCACCAGGGGCAGTAACAGCAGCAAGTACAGCACCGCTGCGCCAATCAAGGGCGTGGGGTTGGCTGCCAAGGCCTGGGCCTGGGTGGCCTGCTTCAGCAGATCGGGCATGGCCACCACCGAGGCCAGGGCCGTGTCTTTCAGCACATTGATGCAGTTGCTGGTCAGCGGCGGCACCACGATGCGCAGCGCCTGGGGCAGCACCACGTCGCGCATGCTGCTGAAAAAGCCCAGTCCGATGGCATCGGCGGCCTCAAACTGCCCCTTGGGAATGGCCTCGATGCCTGCCCGCAGGATCTCGGCCGTGTAGGCGCACGACACCAGCGACAGCGCGGCGGTGGCAGCGGCAAACGATGTCAGCCGCAGGCCCACAAAGGGCAGGGCGTAATACACCAGCACCAGCAAGACCAGCAGCGGAATCGAGCGGAACACGTCGATGTAGATGCGGGCCACGGTGCGCAGCCAGGCCGGGCCGTACAGGCGCACCAGTGCCAGCAGCAAACCGCCCACAAAGCCCAGCACAATGCTCACGGCCCCCAGCAGAATCGTGGTCCACAGCCCCTGCAGCAGCAAAGGCAGGGCATCCCGGAAAACCGGCCAGTTGAAGAAGGTATCGAGCAGATCCATGCGGGGGCCGTCAGTTTCTTACAGCTTGGGCACGTCCATCACCATCACGCTGGACGATGTATCGGGCGGTGTGGTGCCAAACCATTTCTTGTGCGTGGCGGCCACAAAGCCCTCTTTCTTCAGCGTCGTCAGGATCTCATTCACCTTGGCCGCATCGGCAAAGTTCTTGGCATACATGAAGGAGTAGCGCTCGTTGGTGGGGATGCGCGCGGCAATGCGGTACTGGGGCTTGTCCTTGATGTAGTACTCCACGGCGGGGATGTCGCTGATATAGCCGTCGATGCGGCCCGAGGCCAGGTCCAGCATGGCGGGGGCCAGGCCTTCGTAGCGGGAGATGGTGGCGATCTTCAACTTGGCGGTGTTCTGGGTGGCGTAGATGTCGCCGGTGGATGCGGTATCCACGCCTACGGTCTTGCCTACCAGGTCTTCCAGCTTGTCGATCTTGGTGGCTTTCAGCACCGACAGGGACTGGTCGCTGTCGTAGTAAGGCTGGGCAAAGGCCAGCGACTCCAGGCGCTTGGGCGTGATGGTGATGCTGGAGATGGCGATCTGGATGCGGCCCGATTGCACGGCGGGGAACAGGCCGTTGAACGGAATGTTCTCGATCTGCACCGACTTGCCCGCGCGCTTGGCGACTTCATTGACCAAGTCGATCTCGAAGCCGACAAACTTGCCGGTTGCGTCCTGGAACTCCCAGGGCACGTTGCCGATGTTGGCACCGACCGTCCAGTCGGCGGCCAGGGCCGAAGTGGCCGTGGCAAAGGTGGCGACCGTCAGGGCGACGGTGGCAGCAAGGGATGTGAATTTCATGCGGGCTACTCCTGAAAAACCGGGTTGAAGGATGTATTTCCGACAGCGGTGTGCATTGCAAATGTCTGGAGTCGCAAAGATAGCAAATTGAATCAAATAAATCAATAAAAATTAAAATGAATTATTTGAGCCAAAACGGTGCAAAAAAAGGGGCTTGCACCCGTTTGGCGCAAGCCCCTCTTGTTTTTGCACCAAGTGCGAGTTTGGCGGCTCTTACTTCTTGGCCACCAGGCCGTAAATCACCAGCAAGACGATGGCGCCTACCACCGAGGCAATCCAGCCTGCTGCTGCACCGGGCGCATACCAGCCCATGCTCTGGCCGATGTAGCTGGCACCGAACGACCCGGCAATACCCAGAATCGCCGTCATGATGAAACCCAGCTTGTCGTCACCAGGCTTCACGGCCCGGGCAATCAAACCCACGATCAAACCCACGATGATGGTGCCGATCAAAGAAAACATAGGAAATCTCCGTATACAAAGTTTGCAAGAAGCTGCAATGTACCTTGTCTTTGTTAACTGGCCATGGCACCCGCGGATTCCAGCTGCTCCGACAGCGCCATCCAGCGTACTTCCAGCGCAGCCATGTCGGCGGTGACCTTTTTGAGGCGCTTGCCCGCCTGGCCGATCTCAAATGGATTTTTGGCGGCGGCCAGTTTTTCATCCAGGCCGTCCTTTTCCAGCTGCAAGGTGGCCATCTCGGTGTCGATCTTGTCCAGGTCGCGCTGCACGGCCTTGGTGTTGACCACCGGAGCGGCCACCACCACCGGCGCGGGCGCGGGCGCGGGTGCGGCAACCTTGCCCGCTTCCTTGGCGGCTTCGCGCATGCGCTTGGCTTCGTCCAGCAGGTAGCGCTGGTAGTCGTCCAGGTCGCCGTCAAACGGCTCCACGCCGCCGCGCGAGACCATCCAGAACTCGTCGCACACCGAGCGCAGCAGGGCGCGGTCGTGGCTGACCAGCATCACGGTGCCTTCAAATTCGTTCAGCGCCATCGCCAGGGCTTCGCGGGTGGCCAGGTCCAAATGGTTGGTCGGCTCATCCAGCAGCAGCAGATTCGGGCGCTGCCACACGATCATGCACAGCACCAGGCGGGCTTTTTCGCCACCGCTCATGCTGCCCACGGCTTGCTTGACCATGTCGCCGCTGAAATTGAACGTGCCCAGAAAGCTGCGCAAATCCTGCTCGCGCGTGCCCTGGCCTGCCAGCTTGCCTGCGGCGGTGGTTTCTTTCACCAGGCGGATCATGTGCTCCAGCGGGGTGTCGGCGGGGCGCAGCACGTCCAGCTCCTGCTGGGCGAAGTAGCCGATGTTCAGGCCCTTGCCTTCCAGAATCTCGCCGTGGATGGGCGTGAGCGCCCGCGCCACGGTTTTCACCAGGGTGGATTTGCCCTGGCCGTTGGCACCCAGAATGCCGATGCGCTGGCCTGCCAGCACCGATTTGTTGACCTTTTGCACAATGACCGTGGGGCCGGTGCCTTCGGGCGCGTCCTCCGGCGGCGGGTAGCCAAAGGTGGCATCCGACATCGATAGCATGGGGTTGGGCAGGTTGGCAGGTTCCTTGAACTCGAAGGTGAACTCGGCCTCGGCCAGCAGCGGCGCAATCTTTTCCATGCGGTCCAGGGCCTTGACCCGGCTTTGCGCCTGCTTGGCCTTGCTGGCCTGGGCCTTGAAGCGCGAGATGAACTTTTGCAGGTGGGCAATCTTGTCCTGCTGCTTGCTGAAAGATGCCGACTGCTGCTCCATCTTCTCGGCGCGCATGTCTTCAAACTTGCTGTAGTTGCCGCCGTAGCGGTTGAGCTTGGCGGTCTCAATATGCACCGTCACGTCGGTGATGGCATCCAGGAATTCGCGGTCATGGCTGATGACCAGCATGGTGCCGGTGTAGCGTTTCAGCCAGGCTTCCAGCCATACCAGCGCGTCCAAGTCCAAGTGGTTGGTCGGCTCGTCGAGCAGCATCAGGTCCGACGGGCACATCAGCGCGCGCGCCAGTTGCAGGCGCATGCGCCAGCCACCCGAGAAGCTGTTGACCGGGTTGTCCAGTTCGGTGGTTTTGAAACCCAGGCCCAAAATCAAGGCCTGCGCCCGGGCCTGTGCGTCGCCCGAGCCTGCGTCGTACAAGGCCATGTAGGCGTTGGCCATGCGTTCGCCGTCTTCGGTCAGCTCGGAGGCATCCACTTCCTGCTGGGCGGCCAGCAGGTTGGTGTCGCCCTCGACCACAAAGTCGGTGGCGCTTTGGTCGGTTTCGGGCATGTCCTGGGCCACCTGGGCCAGCCGCCACTGCGCAGGCACATAAAAGTCGCCGCCGTCTTCGTGCAGCGTGCCGTTGAGCAGCGCAAACAGGGTGGATTTACCCGCACCGTTGCGGCCCACCAAACCGACCTTTTCGCCGGGGTTGATGGTGACATTGGCGCTGTCTAACAGGACCTTGGCGCTGCGGCGCAGAACGACATTTTTAAGGGTGATCATCGGGAGTGCGACGACCACAAAACGATCGTCAAGAAAAACTAAAGGATGGCGAGGGCTTCGCGTGTTACGAGCAAAACCTGGTCTTCGCCTGCGCTGGTGTCTAACCACACCACTTCGAGCGCGGGGAAGGCGGCTTCAAAGTGTTCGCGCTCGTTGCCGATTTCCAGAACCAGCACCGCGAGAGGGGCCATTTTCGCAGAAACCTCTTGCAGCAGTTTGCGGACAAAGTCCATACCGTCTTTCCCGCCCTCCAGCGCCAGGGCGGGCTCGGCCTGGTACTCGGCGGGCAGGGTGGCCATGCTCTGGCTGTTGACGTAGGGCGGGTTGCACAAAATGAGGTCAAACGGGCCGTCCACCTGGGCCAGGCCGTCCGATTCCACCAGGGTGATGCGCGATTGCAGACTGTGTTTGTCCACATTGATGCGGGCCACGGCCAGGGCATCGGGGCTGATGTCGGCGGCGGTAACCTGCACATCGGGGTAGACCATCGCCGCCAGCACGGCCAGGCTGCCGTTGCCGGTGCACAGGTCGAGCACGCGGTGCGATTCCTCGCGCAGCCAGTAGTCGATGCCGCCGTCCATCAGCAGCTCGGCGATGAAGCTGCGCGGCACGATGGCGCGCTCGTCCACGTAAAACGGCACGCCTTGCAGCCAGGCCTCTTGCGTGAGGTAGGCGGCGGGCTTGCGGCTGAGGATGCGCGCTTCCAAAAGTGTAGCTACCTGCGTAATCTGTTCCTGCGCTACAGGCTGATTTTCTACAGAATCCAGGTCGTCCAGCGGCAGGCCCAGTTTCCACATCACCAGCCAGGCGGCCTCGTCGAATGCGTTGGTGGTGCCGTGGCCGAAAGATACGCCTGCGGCGGTGAGCTGGGCGGCGGATTGTTCGATGAGGGTGAGGACATTCATGGCTGGAGAGACAGGTTTTCGAGCGTACGGCGGTAGATGTTTTTCAAAGGCTCGATGTCGGCCACCACGATGTGCTCGTCGATCTTGTGGATGGTGGCGTTGGGCGGTCCGCATTCGATCACCTGGGGGCAGATCTGGGCGATGAAGCGCGCGTCGCTGGTGCCGCCGGTGGTGGACAGCTCGGTGCTGATGCCTGTCTCGGCCAGGATGGCGGCGCGCACCGCATCCACCAGGGTGCCGGGGGTGGTCAAGAACGGCAGGCCGCCCACCGTCCAGGCGATGTCGTAGCTGAGGCCGTGGCGGTCCAGCACCTCGTGCACGCGGCGCTGCAGGCCGTCGGGCGTGGATTCGGTGCAGAAGCGGAAGTTGAAGTCCACCACCACCGTGCCGGGAATGACGTTGTTGGCACCGGTGCCTGCGTGGATGTTGCTCATTTGCCAGCTGGTGGGCTGGAAGAAGGCGTTGCCGCCGTCCCACTGGGTGGCCACCAGCTCGGCCAGGGCCGGCATGGCCAGGTGGATGGGGTTTTTGGCCAGTTGCGGGTAGGCGATGTGGCCTTGCACGCCGCGGATGGTGAGCTTGCCGCTCATGCTGCCGCGGCGGCCATTTTTGACCATGTCGCCGGTGCGTTCTACCGCCGTGGGTTCGCCGACGATGCAGTAGTCGATCTGTTCGCCGCGCTCTTGCAGCAGCTTGCAAACCACCACCGTGCCGTCGACCGACGGCCCTTCTTCGTCGCTGGTGAGCAGCAGGGCGATGGACAGCGGGGTGTCGGGCTGGGCGGCCAGAAACTCTTCCACCGCTACCACGAAGGCCGCGATGGAGGTTTTCATGTCGCTCGCGCCCCGGCCAAACAATTTGCCGTCGCGGTGTGTGGGGGTGAACGGGTCGCTGCCCCACTGCGCCAGCGGGCCGGTGGGCACCACATCAGTGTGGCCTGCAAATGCTATGAGTTTAGGAGCTGCTTGCGCCGATGGAGTAAGCGCTGGAGCCTTAAAACCCTTAAAAGTGCTGCGGCGCACCGCCCACAGGTTGGTGACGCGGAAGTTCTCGGGTCCGCTCTCAATGGTTTCGCACACAAAGCCCAGCGGGGCCAGGCGCTCGGCGATCAGGGGCTGGCAGTGCGCGTCGTCGGGGGTGACGGAGGGCTGGGCAATCAGTTGCTCGGCCAGGTACAGGGTCTGGGACATAGGTAAGAAAATTAAGGCCGCAAAGCTTATGGCCGCAAAGGTTAAGGCCGCACATCCAAGGTGAAGTCGGTAAAGCTGGGTTCGTCGTCGGCCTCGGCTTGCAGCACCTCGATATCGACCTTCTGGCTGGCGCGGGCAAAGTCGTTTTGTAGCCGCCACATCAGGTTGGTGGCCGAATCGGCGTTGGCCAGGCCTTCCTTGCGGTCGATGGTGCCGTCGGTGATCATGCGGGCCAGGTCGCTCTCGAAGGTTTGCGAGCCTTCGGCCAGCGATTTCTCCATGGCCTCTTTCACGCCGCCGATATCGCCTTTTTCGATCATGTCGGCCACCAGCAAGGTGTTGAGCATGATCTCCACCGCGGGCACACGCTCGCCCGAGGGCGTGCGCACCAGCCGCTGCGAGACGATGGCGTTCAGCGCCACGGCCAGGTCGGCCTGCATGGTGGCGCGCACTTCCACGGGATAGAAGTTGACGATGCGGTTCAGCGCCTGGTAGGAGTTGTTGGCGTGCAGGGTGGCCATGCACAAATGGCCGGTCTGGGCGTAGGCAATGGCCGCCGACATGGTTTCGCGGTCGCGGATTTCGCCGATCAAAATTACGTCCGGGGCCTGGCGCAGTGCGTTTTTCAGGGCCACTTCCAGGGACGCGGTATCGGTGCCGATCTCACGCTGGTTGACGATGGAGCGCTTGTTTTTGTACAGGTACTCGATCGGGTCTTCGATGGTCAGGATATGGCCGCCCGCACGCTGGTTGCGGTGGTCGATCATGGCCGCCTGGGTGGTGGTTTTACCGGCCCCGGTAGAGCCCACCATCAGCAGCAGACCGCGCTTTTGCATCACCAGTTCACCCAGGATGGCGGGCACCTTGAGGCTGCTGAGCAGCGGCACTTCCACGTTGATATAGCGCACCACCACCGAGTAGCTGCCGCGCTGGCGCATGGCGCTGACCCGGAACCGCCCTACGCCGGGCACCGAGATGGCCATGTTCAGCTCGCCGGTAGCCTCCAGCTCGGTGATTTTCTCGGCCGGCACAATCTCAGCCAGCAGGCTGCGCGGCGCATCGGTTTGCAGCAGTTGGCTGTTCACCGGCACGCACTGCCCGTTGATGCGGATCAGCGCGGGCGCGTTGGCCGATAGATAAACATCGGAGGCTTTCTTCTCCTGCATTAACCGCAGGATGCGTTCCATCGTGCTCATGGGCTACCTCCGATAGGGTCGTGTGGGATCAGTCGCGCAGGAGGTCGTTCAGGCTGGTCTTGGAGCGCGTTTGCGCGTCCACGCGCTTGACGATGATGGCCGCGTACAGGCTGTACTTGCCGCCGTCCTTGGGCAGGGTGCCGCTGATGACCACCGAGCCGGAGGGCACGCGGCCATAGGTTACGGTGTCGGTAGCGCGGTCGTAGATCGGGGTGCTCTGGCCGATGTACACGCCCATGGAGATGACCGAGTTTTCTTCGACGATCACGCCTTCGACCACTTCGGAGCGCGCGCCCACAAAGCAGTTGTCTTCGATGATGGTGGGGCCGGCCTGCAGGGGTTCCAGCACGCCGCCAATGCCCACGCCGCCGCTCAGGTGCACGTTCTTGCCGATCTGTGCGCACGAACCCACGGTGGCCCAGGTATCAACCATGGTGTTTTCACCCACGTAGGCACCGATGTTCACGTACGAGGGCATCAGCACCGCGCCCTTGGCGATGAAGCTGCCACGGCGGGCCACAGCGGGCGGCACCACGCGCACGCCGGTGGCCTTCATTTCTTCGGCGCTCAGGTGGGCGAACTTGGTGGGCACCTTGTCGTAGAAGCCCAGCGAACCGGCCTGCATGATTTCGTTGTCCTTCAGGCGGAACGACAGCAGCACGGCCTTCTTGATCCACTGGTGCACCGTCCACTGGCCCACGGCTTCGCGGGTGGCCACGCGCAGGTGGCCGTTGTTCAGCTCGCTCAGCACATGCTCGACGGCTTCGCGCACTTCGGCGGTAGAGGCGGTGGGCGACAGGTTGGCGCGGTCTTCCCATGCGGCTTCGATGGTGGCTTGGAGTTGTTGTGTCATGTTTTTCTTTGGTTCAGGTTTGGGATTGGATGAATTGGCGGATTCTTTGGGCGGCTTCGGCACATTCGGCGGTTTCGGCCACCAGGGCCATGCGGATACGCTGGCGGCCCGGGTTCTGGCCATGGGCTTCGCGCGCCAGGTAGCTGCCGGGCAGCACCGTGACATTGTAGGCAGCCAGCAGGTCGCGGGCGAAGGCCACATCGCTGTCCAGGCCGTCCACCACCGCCGGGCCGGGCACCTGCGCCCACAGGTAAAAACCCGCGTCGGGCAGGGCTACATCCATCACCTCGGCCAGGATGGGCGTGACCTGGGCAAATTTGCTCCGGTACAGGGCGCGGTTCTCCACCACATGGGCTTCGTCGTTCCAGGCCGCCAGGCTGGCCGACTGCACCACCGGCCCCATGGCGCTGCCGTGGTAAGTGCGGTAGAGCAAAAATGGCTTGACCAGGGCTGCGTCGCCCGCCACAAAGCCGCTGCGCAGGCCGGGCACATTGCTGCGCTTGGACAGGCTGGTGAAGGCGATCAGGTTTTTAAAGTCGCTGCGGCCCAGCTTGGCGGCGGCTTCCAGCCCGCCCAGTGGCGGCTCATCGCGGAAGTAGATCTCGCTGTAGCACTCGTCCGAGGCGATCACAAAGCCGTATTGGTCGCTCAGGTCGAACAGCTTTTGCCATTCGCTCAGCGGCATCACCGCGCCGGTGGGGTTGCCGGGCGAGCAGACGAACAGCAGCTGGGTGCGGGCCCACACGTCCAGGGGCACGCTGTCCCAGTCCACCGCGAAGTTGCGCGCCGGGTCGCTGGGGGCGTAGTAGGGCGTGGCCCCGGCCAGCAGGGCCGCGCCTTCGTAGATTTGGTAGAACGGATTCGGGCACACCACAGTGGCACCCGGCTGGGTCGGGTCGATGATGGTCTGGGCAAACGCAAACAGCGCCTCGCGCGAGCCGTTCACCGGCAGCACCTGGGTGGCGGGGTTCAGTTCCAAGCCGTAGCGGCGCTGGACCCACTGCGCCATCGCCTTGCGCAAAGCCGGCTCGCCCCCCGTAGCAGGGTAGCCCGACAGGCCTTTGATACCGCTGAGCATCGCCTGTTCTATGAATGCAGGCGTGGCGTGCTTGGGCTCGCCGATGCCCAGGCTGATGGCGCGGTAGGCGGGGTTCGGGGTGACGCTGGCGAAAAGTTGCTTGAGCCGCTCGAAAGGGTAGGGCTGCAGGGTAGAGAGCAAGGGATTCATGGGGTGGGATTATCGTTGCAGCCACTTATCATTCCCACCACACTATTGTTAAAACCTGCCATGACCGATTTCACCAAAGTAGTTCTTTTTACCGACACCGACGGCGTTGCCAAATTCCGCGACGAGCTGATTCCGCTAACAGAGGGCAAACCCACCTCCCAGCTCAGCGCCCTGCAGGCCAGCGGCGGCTTCCAGCTGCGCCACAGCCCGGTGGGTTTTGCCAGCACCTTCCACTGCACCACCGACCCGCAATGGGTGGTGATCCTGGCCGGGCAGATGGAAATTGGCCTGCAAGACGGCAGCACCCGCGTGTTCCAGCCCGGCGACCATTTCTATTCGGCGGATGTGCTGCCTGCCGGGGCCACGTTTGATGACAAGGTGCACGGGCACCGCAGCCGCCTGGTGGGGGACGTGCCGCTGGTGACTATGTTTGTGCGGGGCGGCTGATTTTCAGTGGGCTGCGCTGGGCCAGGTCGTCCATGTAGCCCGCAATGCCCGCCCCCTCGCGCTCCAGAAACCGCTCCACCGCATCGGCAAACGCCGGATGCGCCAGCCAGTGGGCGCTGGTGGTTTTGACGGGGAGCAGGGCACGGGCCATTTTGTGTTCGCCCTGTGCGCCGCCTTCGAATCGGGCCACGCCGTGGGCGATGCACCACGCCAGTGGCTGGTAGTAGCAGGCTTCGAAGTGCAGGCAGTCCACCCGCTCCAGTGCGCCCCAGTAGCGGCCATAGGCCACCCGAGGTTTGGCATCTTTTAGGCCTCCAGCGCTCATTCCATCGGTGCTGATAGCTATCAAACTAGTAGCAATCGGAATTTTGGCTCCGTCCACCTCACGCTCGGCCACAAACAGCAGCCAGTGCTCGGGCATCGTGTCGGCCATGCGCTGGAAGAAGTCGCGGCTCAGGTAGGGCGCGTTGCCGTGTTCCAGGTAGGTGCGCTCGTAGCAGCGGTAGAAAAAATCCCAGTCTTGCGGCGTGATGGCGCGGCCCTGGGCCGAGCGGAACGTCACACCTGCATCGGCCACCTTGCGGCGCTCCTGGCGGATTTTTTTGCGTTTGTCCTGGGCCAGGGAGGCGAGGAAATCGTCGAAGTCGCGGTAACCGTCTGCCTTATTCGTCCAGTGGAATTGCACGGTGTGGCGCAGCATCAGGCCCGCGTCGGCGCAGGCGGTCACATCCACCGGGTTGGCAAACAGCACGTGCAGCGACGATAGTTTTTCGTGTTCACACCAGGCCACCAGCGCCTGAACCAGTACCGTGCGGGACTCGTCATCTCGCGCCAGCAGACGCGCGCCGGGCACCGGGGTGAAGGGTGCGGCCACCACCGCCTTGGGGTAGTAGGGCACGCCATGCTGCTGGTAGGCGTTGGCCCAGGCCCAGTCGAACACGTATTCGCCGTAGGAATGGTCTTTAAGGTACAGCGCACAGGCAGCTTGCAGAACGTCGCCTTGCCATGCCGTGACCAGCCGCAGCTTCCAGCCGGTGGCCGGCGTGGCGCTGCCGCTGTGGTGCAGGGCGGCCAGGTATTCGTAGCGCATGAAGGGGCTGGCATCGGGTTGCATGGTCAGCAGGTGGTTCCAGGCATCAGCGGGTAGCTGCGAGGGCGAGTCCAGCACCCGAATGACATAATCACTTGGACTGCCTCCATCCCCATTCTGGTCCGCCACCACCACCGTATTTTTTGTTTCCATGACTCTCAAACTCTGTGTTGCCCAGCTCAATTTTGTCGTCGGCGACCTGGCCGGTAATGCGCAAAAGATCATCGACGCCGCTCGCACCGCCTACGCCGACGGTGCCCGGCTGGTACTGACCCCCGAGCTGTCGATTTGCGGCTACGCGGCCGAAGATTTGTTTCTGCGCCCGGCCTTTACTGCGGCCTGTGATGATGCCGTGAAAACAGTGGCCCGCGAACTCGCCGGGTTAAAAGGCCTGCACGTGGTGGTGGGCCACCCGCAGGGCGGGGACGACCGCACCAAATCGGTGGCGGTGCAGTACCGTTTCAACGCCGCCAGCGTGTTCTGCGAAGGCCAACTGGTGGCCCAGCACATCAAACGTGAGCTGCCCAACTACCAGGTGTTTGACGAACGCCGCTACTTCACGCCGGGGCAAGGCGTATGCGTGTTTGCGGTCGAGGGCGTGCGGGTCGGTCTGCTGATTTGTGAAGATGCCTGGTTCGACGCGCCCGCGCGCGCCGCCCAGCAGGCCGGGGCCGAGCTGCTGGCCGTCATCAACGCCTCGCCCTTCCACATGGGCAAGGGCGGTGAACGGGTGCTGCGCATGGCCGACCGCGCCCGCAGCGTGGCGCTGCCGCTGGTGTACGCGCACATCGTGGGCGGGCAGGACGAGGTGGTGTTTGACGGCGGCTCGTTCTGCGTCAATGCCGACGGTGCCCTGAGTGGCCGTGCCCCCAGTTTTAAAGAAAATCTGTTCTTTGTGCAGGCAGTACGGGCGCAAGAAGCTATTAAATTGATAGCAAGCATCGAGCCCGAGCGCAGCCTGCATGCCGAGCTGTGGGACGCGCTGGTGCTGGGCCTGCGCGACTATGTGGGCAAAAACCGCTTCCCCGGCGTGCTGCTGGGCCTGTCGGGCGGCATCGATTCGGCGCTGGTGCTGGCGATTGCGGTGGACGCGCTGGGCAAGGACCGGGTGCGCACGGTGATGATGCCCTCGCCCTACACCGCCGATATTTCCTGGATCGACGCGCGCGACATGGCCGCCCGGGTGGGTGTGCAGTACGACGAAATCTCCATCCTGCCCGAGTTCGAAGCCTTCAAGGCCTCGCTGGCCGTGCACTTCATTGGCCGCGACGAAGACACCACTGAAGAAAACATCCAGGCCCGCATCCGCGGCACGTTGCTGATGGCCTTGAGCAACAAATTTGGCAGTATTGTTGTAACAACGGGTAACAAAAGCGAGATGGCCACCGGCTACTGCACGCTGTACGGCGACATGGCGGGCGGCTTCGCAGTCATCAAGGACGTGGCCAAAACCCTGGTGTTTGCGCTGGCCCGCTGGCGCAACGCCAACGACCCATACGGCACCGGCAGCAACCCCATCCCCGAGCGCATCATCACCCGTCCGCCCAGCGCTGAGTTGCGCGCCGACCAGACCGACCAAGACAGCCTGCCGCCCTACGAGGTGCTGGACGCGATTCTGGAGCGCTACATGGAAAACGACCAAAGCCTGGAGGCCATCATCGCCGCCGGGTTTGCGCCCGCCGACGTGGAGCGCGTGACCCGGCTGATTAAAATCAACGAGTACAAACGCCGCCAGTCGCCCGTCGGAATCCGGGTAACCCACCGCAGCTTTGGCAAGGATTGGCGCTATCCTATTACGAGCAAATTCCGCGCTTGACTGCAAGCCAAATCAACGAGACCTGAGCCTTATGAAACAAATTACCGCCATCCTGAAACCCTTCAAAGTCGAAGAAGTACGTGAGGCCTTGGCCGAATGCGGCGTCACCGGCCTCACCGTCACCGAAGTCAAGGGTTTTGGCCGCCAGAAAGGCCACACCGAGCTGTACCGCGGTGCCGAGTACGTGGTGGACTTTCTGCCCAAGGTGAAGATCGAGGTGGTGGTGAAAACCGAAGAGGTAGACCGCTGCGTGGAAGCCATCGTCCGCGCCGCCCGCACCGGCAAGATCGGTGACGGAAAAATCTTTGTGACCAGCGTGGAACGCGTAGTGCGCATCCGCACTGGCGAGCAGGATGAAGCGGCGGTCTAGGCTGCGGTTTAAGTTTTTCTAGGCGTTTAGACGCTGAGGCGCTGCACCAGCGCCAATATCCAGATGGTGGCCGTCATCAGCACGGTCAGCAGCACCGCAGCGCTGCCCATGTCTTTGGCGCGCTTGGACAGCAGGTGCCACTCGGGGCCGATGCGGTCAATCGCGGTCTCGATACCGGTATTGAGCAGTTCCACCACCATCAACAAGACCACCGATCCCGCCAGCAGGGCAAACTCTACCCAGGTCTGGGCTATCCAGGCGGCCAGCGGCACCAACGCCATGGCGGCAATGGCTTCCTGTCGAAAGGCAGTCTCATGCCAACCGGCCCGCAGCCCCGCCAGCGAATAGCCCGCTGCGTACCAGAGGCGGACGAAGCCCTTGCGGGATTTTTGGGCAGTGGGCGATTCCATAGTGGTTCAACGGCTCAGGGGAAGTGAGCCTACCAGCCGTGTGCCCGCCAGCGCGTCATGCCAGAACTGGCGTTGCGGGTGAAAGCGGCTTAGCAGCGCCCAAAAAGGCACCCAACCCCCCAGAATGACCAGAGTTTCAATGGCAGATAGACCGAATAGGGTGAAGGCGCTCAAAGGCGGCAGAAACCAGACCCAGCTCCATACATAGCGCAGCAAGGCACGGGGTTGGCTGATAGCCTGGCCGTCGCGGCCCACCGCGCGGATGTTCCAGGTCTTCATGGCCAGGGTTTGGCCCTTGGACCAGAACCAGGTGAAGTAGATGCCGAAAATGATGAACAAGAAGGCCATCAGGCCAAGGCGGTTGTCCAATGCGTTGCGAGTCTGGCTGAGCGTGCCAAACAGGTAGCCGGCGATGAACACCACGCCAAACATCAGCATGCCCTCGTACAGCCAGCAGGCCATACGGCGGCGCAGGCTGGGCGCGGTCAGGTCTATCGGGGCTGTGGGGAGAGGGGCTGTTGCCGCACTAACTGTCATTGTCCGGCGGGCTGGGCCGGGCGGGGCACGACTGAATTGGCGGTGCTGAACCGGTAGGCGGGCAGCGGCAGCAGGGTGCGGGGGTTGATCTGGTGCGAACCGGTGGCAATCGACGGGCCCTTGGGCTCGTTTTTGCGCTCAGGCGGCACGATGGCCAGCTTTTGCGCCGGGATGAGTTTCACGCCAGTGGCGGCACCGGGCAGCTTCTTTTGCACCTGCTTGGCCAGTTTGGCCTTTTCTTCCGGGTCCAGGGTTTGGTAGGCCTCCCACTTGGCCTGCTTTTCAGCGGGTGACAGGCGTTTGGCCTCGGCAAAATTCAGCCGTGCCTGGCTGCGCTGCGTGACGCTGAGGGCTCCCCAATCCAGCATGCGCTCTTGCAACACGGCCTGCATGGTGGGCGACATTTTTTCAAAGTTGACGGACAAGGCCACCCATTTGCGCTTTTGCTGCTCGCTGATGTTGTTCCAGTGCTTGGCCAGGGGCTTGAGCGCCTGCTGCTGCGCCGGGGTGAGCTCGTTCCAGAGCGGCCTTTGATCGGGCTTGCTGGCGGATGCCAAAGGAATGGAGGCCGGGCCGAAATCCGGGGCGGACTCGGCCCACACCACAGGTAACACGCCCAGGGACAACACTACCGCCACGCAGGAGGCAAACCACAGGTTCCAAGGCGATATCAGCATCCGTATCCGTTTCGATCAGGGGGTGGTGGTGTCTCGGTTGGCCTTGAGGAATTCCACAAAACCAGGGTCGGTGTACGCCGCAGTAGGCAGGTCGTCGGTCAGCAGGGCGGTATCGACTTCGGCCAGTTCGTCGGCGCGCATGTCGTTTTGCACCACGTAAATCGTCAATAGCCCGGCTACCAGTGCCACCAGCGGCAGGGCGGTGGCAAAGCGGGTCCACCAGTTGGGGCTGTCGTTGCCGCCCTGGCCGCCCATTGTCAGCGTTGCCGTGCCGCCGCCCTGGCTGGCCACCACGGTAGCACTGCGCATGACCACCTGTTTGCGGTGGGCCAGGGCCTGCATGCGCGCAATGCGCAGGCGTTCAGAAATGTCGTGCGGCAGGGTGGCCGAGCCTTCCGACAGGCGCGCCGTGACGTTGCGCGCAAAACGGTCTTGCGCCGACAGCATGGAGGGGGTTTGCAGCTGTGTCATAAATGTATTCCTCTGGCCTTGAGCGCCTTGCTGAGCGACTGGACTGCACGGGAGCAGTGGGTTTTGACGCTGCCTTCCGAGCAGCCCATGGCGCTGGCGGTTTCGGCAACATCCATCTCTTCCCAGTAACGCATCAAGAACGCTTCTCGTTGACGCGCTGGTAACTCTTGTATCTGGGTGTCAATTTCACGCAATACCTGTGCCCGGCCTGTGGTGTCTTCGGCGCTTTCGTTGCGCTCGGTGTTGTCCGATGACTGAAAGGTCTCCAGCAGGTCGAAATCGCCATCGCCGTCGGCCGATTCGAAGTCGCTCATGTTCGAAAACAGGGCATTGCGGGTTTTTTGGCGGCGAAACCAGTCCAGTGTGCAATTCGACAAAATCCGCTGGAACAGCATGGGCAACTCGGTCACCGGCTTGTCGCCATAGTGCTCAGCCAGTTTCATCATGCTGTCTTGCACGATGTCCAGCGCCGATTCTTCATTGCGTACGTGATAGACCGAGCGTTTGAAGGCCCGGTTTTCGACGCTTTTAAGGAAATCGGAAAGTTCGCGTTCAGTGGCCAAAAGGGAAGTTGCCTGTGGAGCGGATCGGTGGAATGCGTGTTTTTTTGTAAAACCCAATGCCCCGGTCTGGGGCGCTTGCGGGCGGATTATGGCATTGACCGGCGATTTTCTTGGTGTGGCAGCCAAGTTTCGCGAAAGAGAATGCCATAATCCGCCTTGCTAGTCAAAAAGCAAACGGATCATGGTTCGGCGATGCAAGCAGCTCGCCCATGGCTTTGGTCTTAAGTTCCGACACAACTCCAAAAGAGTGCGTGAAGGGGCACCCAAGGTATTTCGTTAGAGAAATTCACAAAGGTTCATCATGGAAATCAACAAAGCCGAAATCGCTTCGGCTGCCGCAGCATCTTCTTCCAACACCACCGCATCCGGTACTTTGCGCGCCGCTCCTGTCGAGCTCATGGGTGCCGAGATTCTGGTGAAGTGCCTCCAGGCCGAGAACGTCAAGCACATCTGGGGTTACCCCGGTGGCGCAGTTCTCTACATCTACGACGCGTTCTATAAACAAGACACCATCCAGCACGTGCTGGTGCGCCACGAGCAAGCCGCCGTACACGCCGCCGACGGTTATGCCCGTGCTACCGGCGATGTGGGCGTGGCGCTGGTCACCTCCGGCCCCGGCCTGACGAATGCGGTCACCGGCATCGCTACGGCGTACATGGACAGCATTCCCATGGTGATCATCAGTGGCCAGGTGCCTACGCACGCCATTGGCCTGGATGCTTTCCAGGAATGCGACACCGTGGGTATCACCCGCCCCATCGTCAAGCACAATTTTCTGGTGAAAGACGTGCGCGATCTGGCCGAGACGCTGAAAAAAGCCTTCCACATTGCCCGCACCGGTCGCCCCGGCCCGGTGGTGGTGGATATTCCGAAGGACGTGTCTTTCAAGAAGACCCCCTTCCACGGTTACCCCGAAACCATCAGCATGCGCTCGTACAACCCGGTGCGCAAAGGCCACGGCGGCCAGATCCGCAAGGCCTTGCAACTGCTGTTGGCCGCCAAGCGCCCCTACATCTACACCGGCGGCGGTGTCTTGCTGAGCAACGCCTCGCAAGAGCTGCGCACCCTGGTGGACATGCTGGGCTACCCCTGCACCAACACCTTGATGGGCCTGGGTGCGTATCCTGCCAGCGACAAGAAGTTCCTCGGCATGCTGGGCATGCACGGCACCATTGAAGCCAACAACGCGATGCAGCATTGCGACGTGCTGCTGGCCGTGGGTGCCCGTTTTGACGACCGCGTGATCGGCAACACCAAGCATTTTGCGCAAAACGAGCGCAAGATCATCCATATCGACATCGACCCGTCGAGCATTTCCAAGCGCGTCAAGGTGGATGTGCCCATCGTCGGCGACGTGAAAGAAGTGCTGACCGAGCTGATCGCGATGATCAAGGAAGCCGGTACCAAGCCCGATGCCGATGCGCTGGGTAGCTGGTGGAGCACCATCGAAGGCTGGCGCAGCCGCAACTGCCTGAAGTTCAGTATGGGCTCCAGCGACGTGATCAAGCCGCAGTACGTGGTCGAAACCCTGTGGAACATGACCAAGGATGCCGACACCTACATTACGTCGGACGTGGGCCAGCACCAGATGTGGGCCGCGCAGTATTACCGCTTTGACGAACCCCGCCGCTGGATCAACTCCGGCGGTCTGGGCACCATGGGCGTGGGCATTCCCTACGCCATGGGTGTCAAGCTGGCCAAACCCGACAGCGAGGTGTACTGCATCACCGGTGAAGGCTCGGTGCAGATGTGCATCCAGGAGCTGTCCACTTGCCTGCAGTACAACACGCCGATCAAGATCGTCTCGCTGAACAACCGCTACCTGGGCATGGTGCGCCAGTGGCAAGAGGTGGAATACGCCGGCCGCTACAGCAGCAGCTACATGGACGCACTGCCCAACTTCGTCAAGCTGGCCGAGGCCTATGGCCACGTCGGCATGCTGATCGAGCGCCCCGAAGACGTGGAGCCCGCCCTGCGCGAAGCCCGCAAACTGAAGGACCGCACGGTGTTTATGGACTTCCGCACCGATCCCACCGAGAACGTATTCCCGATGGTGCAGGCCGGCAAGGGCATTACCGAGATGCTGCTCGGCAGCGAAGATCTTTAAGCCAAATCAGGCTCTAGCGCAGGTTCTGCCTGCGCTAGCAGCTATTATTTCGATAGTATTAACTTTCTGACGAATCTATTGCTTGCCGAGCCTGCACATTACCGTGTGCGGGGGAGGGCAGCGAAAAGAGGAATCTAGCCATATGAAACACATCATTGCTGTCTTGCTGGAAAACGAGCCCGGTGCCCTTTCCCGCGTCGTGGGCCTGTTTTCTGCCCGGGGCTACAACATCGAGTCGCTCACGGTGGCCCCCACCGAAGACGCGACGCTGTCGCGCATGACTATCCAGACCTCCGGCTCGGACGACGTGATCGAGCAGATCACCAAGCACCTGAACCGCCTCATCGAGGTGGTCAAGGTGGTCGATTTGACCGAAGGTGCCTACACCGAGCGCGAGCTGATGATGGTCAAGGTGCGTGCGGTCGGCAAAGAGCGCGAAGAAATGAAGCGCATGGCCGACATCTTCCGCGGCCGCATCATCGATGTGACCGAGAAGAGCTACACCATCGAGCTGACCGGCGACCAGGGCAAGAACGACGCTTTCCTGGAAGCCCTGGACCGTACGGCGATCCTGGAAACCGTGCGCACTGGTGCCAGCGGCATTGGCCGGGGTGAGCGGATCCTGCGGGTTTAAGTTTTGAGTCGTCCGTACGCGCGTTTTGACGGGCTCAACGCGAACGGACTCTTTTTGGCGATTTCGGTAAACGTTCGCCCTGGGCCTGTCGATGGGCATTTCGCCAAACCTTTAAATTACTGAAAGAAGAACATGAAAGTTTTTTACGACAAAGACTGCGACCTCAGCCTGATCAAGGGCAAGACGGTTGCCATCATCGGCTACGGTAGCCAGGGCCACGCCCACGCGCAAAATCTGAACGACAGCGGCGTGAAGGTCGTGGTCGGTCTGCGCAAGGGTGGCGCTTCGTGGGACAAGGTTGGCAAGGCTGGCCTGAACGTCATGGAAGTCAACGACGCGGTCAAGGCCGCCGACGTGGTCATGATCCTGTTGCCCGACGAAGACATCGCTGGCGTGTACAAGAACAACGTCGAACCCAACATCAAGGCAGGCGCTTCGCTGGCCTTCGCCCACGGCTTCAACGTGCACTACAACCAGGTCGTGCCCCGCGCCGATCTGGACGTGTGGATGGTCGCCCCCAAGGCCCCTGGCCACACCGTGCGCAACACCTACACCCAGGGCGGCGGCGTGCCCCACCTGGTGGCCGTGCACCAGGACAAGACCGGCAAGGCCCGTGATCTGGCTCTGAGCTACGCCATGGCCAATGGTGGCGGCAAGGCCGGCATCATCGAGACCAACTTCAAGGAAGAAACCGAGACCGACCTGTTCGGCGAACAAGCCGTGCTGTGCGGCGGCGCGGTCGAGCTGATCAAGATGGGCTACGAGACCCTGGTCGAAGCCGGTTACGCCCCTGAAATGGCCTACTTCGAGTGCCTGCACGAGCTCAAGCTCATCGTCGATCTGATCTACGAAGGCGGCATTGCCAACATGAACTACTCGATCTCGAACAACGCCGAGTACGGCGAGTACGTGACCGGCCCCGAAGTCATCAACGCCGAGTCGCGCGTTGCCATGCGCAATGCCCTGAAGCGCATCCAGACCGGCGAATACGCCAAGATGTTCATCCTGGAAGGCCGCACCGGCTACCCCAGCATGACCGCCCGCCGCCGCCTGACTTCCGAGCACTCCATCGAAATCGTGGGTGCCCAACTGCGCGCCATGATGCCTTGGATCGCCAAGAACAAGCTGGTCGACCAGACCCGCAACTAATCGCTCTGCGATAAGTCCCGCTTCGGGCCTGCTGACCTCACGGTGAGCAGGCCCGAAGTGCGTTGGAGGCCCGGATTTTCTCTTGATCCCCCATGAAAAAAGCGCCCCGTAGGGCGCTTTGGTGTGGGTGAGCAGGGCTCAGGCCTTGCGACGCTTTGCCAGAACCAGACCCGCCAGGCCCAGGCCCATCAAGGCCAGCGAACTGGGTTCTGGTACCGAGTTGCGTGCAGCCGAAGCCGCAGCGTGGTAAGTCACGTCATCCATCACGAAACTGCCGTTGCTGACGGAAAGCCGTACTTCGTCCACAGAGCCTGTGTAGCCCGATGCCAGGAAGCTGGCGTTGCCCGACAAATTCATTAGAGACGAGGTAAACACCAGCAGCCCGTCGTTGAACAGTTCAAACCCGGCTTTTTGGTTGCCCGCGAAGTAGGCACCGTCAAAAATGACATCGCTGGAGAATTTGAACCAGTCGGTGGTCGCGCCGGTGTTGTTGTAGATGCGGGTCTTGCCCGAAGCGGCTTTGTAGGGTGGCTGGGCCGAGTCGTAATGGTTCCAGCCCGCGCCCCAGGTAAGCCCCGCGTAGTTGGATGCCAGCGCGCCACTGCCGTTGAGGTCCTCGAAAGTGACTACGGTGGCGTTGGCCATTCCGGCAAAAGCGATAGCGGAAGTGGCTAGTAATTTTTGTACAAAGCGCATGGTGATCCTGTGGTTATGTAATTTTCTGTAACGCAGTGTTACATGGGATCGCACGTAAGCTATTGAAAAATATAGCTTTCAGGACAATGAAGACGGTTTGTGTGACTTAGTCGAGCTTCTAAAGTGTCGTACCCACTACAGCCGACACTGCCGACACTGCCGGGCTGGCGTTCTGCCCGGGCGGGCTACTGCGCAGTGTGGGCCTTCACCGCAGCGGCCACTTCCTGCCCCAGCTCGAACACCGCCATGGCGTAGTAGCTGCTCCAGTTGTAGCGGGTGATGGCGTAGAAGTTTTCGGTGCCCGCCACATACTGCGGTGGGTCGCCGCCGTTTTGCAGCTCCACCAGCGCCAGTGGGCCGGTGTGTTGCAGGGCCGGGCCGTCCAGCACGGCACCCAAGGCCTGGAAGCGGGCCACGCTGAAGGTGGGCAGGATGTCCGGAGCCATCAGCGTATCCATGTCCAGGGTTTTGGGGTCGAACTGCACCGGGTAGTACACCGGCATGCCAGGCTGCCAGTGGAAGGCCTTGAAGTAGCTGGCCACCGAGCCAATCGCATCGGCGGGGCTGTTGAACAGATCGACCCGGCTGTCGCCATCGAAGTCCACCGCAAAATTCACCCAGCTGGTCGGCATGAACTGGCCCAGACCCATAGCCCCGGCGTAGCTGCCGCGCAGGCTCAAGGGGTCGATGCCTGCGCGCTGGGTCAGGCTGAGGTACTGCTCCAGCTCGCCCTTGAAGTAGGCGCTGCGCTCCTGGGCGCGCGGGTGGTTGGCGGGGAAGTCGAAGGCCAGCGTGGTTAGCGCGTCCAGCACCCGGAAGTTGCCCATGTTCTGGCCGTAAATCGTCTCCACACCGATGATGCCGACGATGATTTCAGCCGGTACGCCGTATTCCTGCTCGGCCCGCTCCAATGTGGCGCGGTGCGCCCGCCAGAAGCGCACCCCGGTGGCAATACGCACCGGGTCGATGAAGCGGCTGCGGTAAACCTGCCAGTTTTTGACCATGCCTTTGGGTGCGGGAGCCATCAGGCGCGGCACGCTGGGGATGAAGCGGGCCTGCGCCAGCACCTGGTGCACCCAGGCCGGGTCCAGCCCACGGCGCTCGGCGATGTCGTCGGCGGCGGCCTGCACATCCATGCGGCTGGCATACAGCGGGCCACTGGGTGTGGCGCTGGCGGCTATCTTGAATTTAGTGCTTTTGGGAGGTTTGGCGCTTACAGGTACAGCATAAGAAGCTATTAAAACGAGAGCAATCGGGAGGAATTTGTGCATGGGAGTGGAAAGGTGACCGCAGGAGTCTAGCGCGGCCACACCAGCCGTTTGAAGGCCCGCCGTAGCGCAACCAGACTGCCGGGCTGGTGCGGCGCATACCGTATGGCTTCCAGCTGCAGCAGCCAGTCGTGCAGGGCGGGTTGGTCTACCACCAGCGCGGCCATTTGCCGGGGCGCGGCGCTGGCGGGAACTTGGATGCCGGTTTTGGCCAGCTTGCGCCGGGCCTGGCCCAGCAGGCGCAGCCAGGGGTCGTGCTGGCGGCGCTCCCACTGGGCCCAGGCGGCACCGCCCAGGCTGGCCAGCACCAGCAGACCGGCCAGCAGCTTGCCCAGGTCTTCCCACTCGGGGCTGTCGAAGCCGATGTTTTTCAGCAGGTTCATCTGCTGGCCCTGGCTGTAGTTCAGCACCCACTGGTTCCAGCCGTTATTGACCGCGTCCCAGGTGGCACGCAGGCGGCGGGCTACGTCGGGGCTGACGGTGGCCAAGGTGTTGGCGATGGCTCCGCGCGGGGCCTGCAGCCGGGTAAAGCTGCCCACCCGGCCCGGCGAGACTGTGCCGGTGGGGTCCACCCGGGTCCAGCCCTGGCCTGCCGTCCATACCTCGGCCCAGGCGTGGGCATCGCTTTGGCGTACCACCCAGAAGCCGTCCACACCGTTGAGCTCACCGCCCTGGTAGCCGGTGACCACGCGGGCCGGAATGTCCAGCGCCCGCATCAACACCACAAAGGACGAGGCGATGTGCTCGCAAAAACCCGCTTTGCGGTCAAACCAGAACTCGTCGGCGGTGTCGCGCCCATACAGGCCGGGCTCTAGCGTGTAGACGTAGCCGCCGGTGCGCAGTCGGGTCAGCACGGTTTGCACCAGCGCGCTGGTATCGGCACCGGGCTGGGCGCGGCGCAGATCCGCCGCCAGTTGCAGGGTGCGCGGGTTGAAAGTGGGCGGCAGATCCACGTAGCGCTGCAGGTCCAGGTTGGCCCGCTGTGGGCCGTAGCGGAACTGCGGGTAGCTCTGCGCCTGGTAGCGCAGCAGGTCGGTGGTGGGGCGGCTGGCCAGCCATTGCAGGTCGCTGGTCATCACCGCGGACACGCCTGCGGGCAGGGTAGGGGCCTGGGGCGTGGCCTCCAGCGCCAGCAGCCAGGGGCGGTTGTTGGGCTCCAGCGTCACCTGGTAGCGCACCGGCGGGCCGGAGACCTGCAGGTCGCTGGCGGCGGGCCGGGCAAAGTCTCTGGCCTGGGGCAGCCATTCGCGCCCGTCGTATAGCGACAGCACCGGGCCGCGAAAGTACAGATCGCGTTGCGCGGGCGGCACCCCGTCAAACCGCACCCGCATGGCAATGCTGTCGTCCAGCGCCAGGCTGGCCATGGTCCCTACCTGCATGCTGGCGGACAGGCCGCTGCGCCCGGCCATGGCATCGCTGGGCACACCCCACAGCGGGGCCATGCGCGGAAACAGCACAAACAGCACCGCCATGATGGGTGCGCCCAGCAGCGCCATGCCGCCTGCGATACGTGCCGCCTCGCGCAGCGGGGCCTTGTTCTCCACAGGCATATGGGCGTTGACCAGGGCCGTCAACAACCCCAGCAGCGCCACCAACATGGCCACGGCGGTCAGCAGCGACTGCGAGAAAAAGAAGTTGCTGAGCATGGTAAAAAAGCCCAGAAAGAACACCACAAACGCATCCCGGCGGGCCCGCAGCTCCAGCGTTTTAAGGGCCAGCAGCACCACGATCAACGTCACCCCGGCATCGCGCCCCAGCAGGGTTTTGTGCGTGGCCAGCGTGGCCGCCAGCGCCGCCCCCAGCAATACCGCCAGCCACCAGCGCGACGGCAGCGGCCGGGAGCCCCACGCCAGCCAGCCACGCCAGATCAGCACCGCAGCCGTCGCCAATGCGCACCAGACGGGCAGGTTGCCCAGCTGCGGCAGCACCACCCAGGCGATGACGGCCAGCAGGAACAGGGTGTCGCGGCTGTCACGGGGAAGGACGTTGAAAAGGGTGCTCCAACTCATAAGGTAATTGCTATGGAATAAATAGCTGCTTGCGCAGGTGCAATAAGCGCTAGAGGGTAATTTTGCATAAAGCCAGTGCCTCCAGGCAGCGCCGCTTGTGCACCTCGCCTGCGCCAGGTGCCAGCGTTTGCTCCGGCAGGCGCAGCCCGTAATCCAGCCCCCGTTGGTCGGCCAGCAGCACCCAGGCGCACAGGCGCGAGAGTTTGGCCTCCACCCCCAGCGACCCGGCCTGGGCGTAGTCCAGCCAGAGCTCGTGCCGTTGGGCCTGCTGGCTGTCGCGGCTGACCAGTTCGTCGGCCTTGGCGGCTTTTTTCCAGACCACCAGCTTCAGCGGGTCGCCGCGCCGGTAGGGGCGCACGCCGTCGAATTCGCCGCTGGCGTTGGGCGCGCTGTGGCTGGCTCCACCGGCGCGCGGCTGGCCTGGGGGCAGCGGGGGCGGGTGGGCTTCGGGGCGGGGGTAGACCAGCAACTGCGCCGCTGGCCGCCAGTAGGTCCAGACGCGGAAGGTGCCCAGCGGGAAGCGGGTTTCCGCGGTGATGGCGGGCAGGGGCTGCAGGCCGCGCTGGGTGGGGGTGAAGGCGATTTGCACCCGGCTGCTGCCCTGGGCGGGCACGTCCGTCCAGGCCCAGTGGTCGGCACCCAGCAAGCCCAGGCCAATGCCGTGGCGGGTGGTTTTGCGCGTGCTGCTGATTTGGATGTCAATCAGGGCGTTACCGCCCATGAACTGGGCGTTAGGTGCTATCAAATGCAGAGTCAACCCGCGCAACGTGGCGTGGCCTACGTGCATGCCCACCACGGCGCAACCGGCCAGCATGAAGGTCAGCACATAGCCCAGGTTGAGTTGGTAGTTGATGCTGGCCACCAGCAGCACCAGCAGCGTGGCCGCCAGCATGCAGCCGGGGCCGGTGGGCAGGATGTAGACGTTGCGCTGGGTCAGCAGCGTGGTGTCGGTCAGCTGGATGCGCGCCTGCCACCAGCGCTGGAAGCGGGCGCGTAGAGGCGTTAATGGGTTGATCATGGCAGTGGTTCAAACTCACGGGGGGCAATGGGCAAGCCTTCCAGCAAACACCGCAGAACTGGCTTTGCCAGGCTGCTGGTGTTGCCCCCTGCAAGGGGGTTGGCGAAAAGCGCTTGCGCTGCAGCCTGGGGGTGTGCCATCTTTACGGCAGTGGCGTGCCTGCGATCATGGCCTGCACCTGGGCCACCGCGCCGCGGCCTGCATCGCCCACCGGCACCAGGCGGTGTGCCACGGTTTGCGCCAGGATGGCCTGCACGTCGTCCGGGGCCACGTAGTCGCGGCCACTGAGCAGCGCCTGGGCCTTGGCGGCGCGCACCACGGCGATACCGGCGCGGGGGCTCAGGCCCTGCACAAACCAGCGGCCCGAGCGGGTGGCGGCCACCAGGTCTTGCACGTAGTCGAGCAGCGCATCGGCGGCGTGGACTTGCAGCACCTGCTGCTGCAGAGCTTGCAGCTCGGTAGGGCTCAGCAGGCTGGGCAGGTGCTCCACCAGGTCACGCCGATCCTGCCCGGCGAGCAGTTGGCGCTCGGAGGCGCGGTCGGGGTAGCCCAGCGAGATGCGCATCAAAAACCGGTCGAGCTGCGACTCGGGCAGGGCGAAGGTGCCGAGCTGGTCCAGCGGGTTTTGCGTGGCGATGACGAAAAAGGGCGAGGGCAGGGGGCGGGTCGCGCCTTCCACCGTGACCTGCTTTTCTTCCATGGCCTCCAGCAGCGCGCTCTGGGTTTTGGGGCTGGCGCGGTTGATTTCGTCGGCCAGCAAAATCTGCGCAAACAGCGGGCCGGGGTGGAACACAAAGGCTTCCTTGCCGCGCTCGTAGATGGACACACCGCTGAGATCGCTGGGCATCAGGTCGGCGGTGAACTGCACGCGCGAGAACTGCAGGCCAAAGGTGCGGGCCAGCGCATGCGCCAGCGTGGTCTTGCCCACCCCCGGCACGTCTTCGATCAGCAGGTGGCCCCCGGCCAGCAGGCAGGCCACGCAGTCCTGCACCTGCGCGGGTTTGCCCACAATCACCGTGTTAAGCTGTTTTAGCAGTTCGTTGAGTTTGTTTTGTACGTGCATTTGCTGACGTTACCCGAAATACAAAGACCTCTAATTTCCAAGAAAAGCAGTTACCGTGAACAAGACTGGCTACTTCACCCACCCCGCCTGCCGCAAACACGAAATGGGCGCAGGCCACCCTGAATGCCCGGCGCGGCTGGACGCGATAGACGACCGTTTGCTGATCAGCGGCGTGGGCGATGCGCTGGAGCATTTCCAGGCCGCCCCTGCCGCCCTGGCCGATATCGCGCTGGCGCACAGCCGCAGTCTGGTGTCCACTCTGCGCGGCCTGACCGATACGCTGCGCGAAGACATCAATGCCGGTGGCCCTACGCATGCGCAGGTCGATCCCGACACCAGCCTGAACATCCACACCTGGGATGCCGCGCTGGCCGCCGCCGGGGCCACGCTAGCCGCCACAGATGCCGTCATGGCGGGCGAGCTGGAAAACGCCTTTTGTGCGGTACGCCCGCCCGGCCACCACGCGGGGCGCGACACGTCCAGCGGCTTTTGCTTTTTCAACAACGTGGCGATTGCCGCCAAGTACGCGCTGGAGCGCCACGGCCTCAAGCGGGTGGCAATTGTGGACTTTGACGTGCACCACGGCAACGGCACCGAGAACATCGTGGCCGGGGACGACCGCATTCTGATGGTCAGCTTCTACCAGCACCCGTTCTACCCTGAGGGTGGGGCCCAGTCGGACGCGGCCAATCTGGTGAACATTCCCGTGCCCGCCTATACCCGGGGCATGGAGGTGCGCGAACTGGTGGAGATGTACTGGGTGCCGCGCCTGGAAGAACACCGGCCCGAGATGATTTTCATCAGCGCCGGTTTCGACGCGCACCGCGAGGACGACATGGGCCAGATGGGCCTGGTCGAGCAAGACTATGCGTGGATCACCATGCGTATCAAGGACATCGCCCGCCGCTACGCCAAGGGCCGCATTGTCAGCAGCCTGGAGGGCGGCTACGACCTGAGCGCGCTGGGCCGCAGCGTAGAAGCCCACATCCGCGTTCTCGCGGATTTGTAAGTTCTTGCGGGTGCTAGCGGATTTGTAGCTGCCAACGCTCCTCCCGCTTGCACGGGAACCTATTTTGCCTTTGTATTCTCTGAGTTCCATGACTTCTGTTTCTACTGCAACCGCTGCTTCCAACCCCGCCCCCATTACCGATTTAGACAGCTGGATTGCCGCCCTGTTGCGCCCCACCGCCCTGGTGGAACTGGCATCGCTAGGGGCCTGCATCCTGCTGGCCTGGACCCTGGTGTGGCTGGTGCGCCGCGCGGTGGGCACGCCGGACGAAAAGTCCATTCTGTTTGGCCGCCGCATTGTGGATGGCGTGATGTTTCCGCTGCTCCTGCTGGGCCTGGGCCTGTTGGCGCAGTTGCTGGTGGGGCACTGGATGCCGTTGGCGGTGTTCAAGATCGCCATGCCGGTGCTGGTGTCGCTGGCGGTGATCCGCACCGGGGTCAAGGTGCTGCAGGTGGCGTTCAACAACGCGCCCATCGTGCGGCTGCTGGAGCGCACCATTTCCTGGGTGGCCTGGCTGGCCATGGTGCTGTGGGTCAGCGGCCTGCTGCCGGTGCTGCTGGACGAGCTGGACCAGTTCAAGTGGAAGATGGGCGGCTCCATGCTGTCGGCCCGTAACCTGGTGGAGGGCGCGCTCACCGCCGGTGCGGTGCTGATCTTTACGCTGTGGATTTCGGCCGCCATCGAGGCGCGGCTGCTCAAGTCGGCCACCGGCAGCGCGCTGTCGCTGCGCAAGGCCATCAGCAACGCCACCCGGGCTTTGTTGATGTTTGTGGGCTTGCTGGTGGCCTTGTCGTCGGTGGGCATCGACCTGACGGCCCTGTCGGTGCTGGGCGGTGCGGTGGGCGTGGGTATCGGTTTTGGCCTGCAGAAGCTGGCGGCCAACTATGTAAGCGGCTTTGTGATTCTGGCCGAGCGCAGCATCCGCATTGGCGACTTCGTGAAGGTGGACAACTTTGAAGGCCGGGTGACGGACATCAACGCCCGCTACACCGTGGTCAGCGCCCCCAATGGCCGCGAATCCATCGTGCCCAACGAGATGCTGCTGATCCAGCGGGTGGAAAACCTGTCGCTGAACACCCCCCGCATTGCCCAGTCCACCTCGGTGACGGTGGGCTTTCACAGCTCTGCCGAGGTGGTGATGGCGGTGCTGCAAGAGGCCGCTTTGCAGGAACCCCGCGTGCTGCGCGACCCGGCCCCGGCGGCCACCCTGGCCGAGTTTGCGCCCGAGGGGCTGGAATTCCACCTGGGCTACTGGATCAGCGACCCCGAGAACGGCCAGGGCAATCTGCGCTCGGCCATCAACCTGCGCATCCTGCAGGCGCTGCGCGCGCAGCAGATCGGTATCCGGCTGCAAAGCGCCCATCCGCCGATACCCGGCGATTTGGTGTCGCCTACTTGACGCTTCGCTACCAAATAGCAAGCTACAAAATCTCGTTTGCCTTCTATAATTTAAAAAAGAACGACCGTACTATTTTTTCTTGTTCCGCTGGGGTTGCGGCATAAAATCACGCTCGACAATTACATTGCATAACTTTGAGGAGCCAAAAGCATGAAGGTACTGGTAGCCGTAAAACGCGTTGTGGACTACAACGTCAAGGTCCGCGTCAAAACCGACGGAAGTGGCGTAGACATCGCCAACGTCAAGATGAGCATGAACCCCTTTGACGAAATCGCCGTCGAAGAAGCCGTCCGCCTCAAAGAGAAGGGCGTGGTCACCGAGATCATCGCCGTCTCCTGCGGTGTCACCCAGTGCTCCGAGACCCTGCGCACCGCCATGGCCATCGGTGCCGACCGCGCCATCCTGGTCGAGACCAGCGAAGAACTGCAGCCCCTGGCCGTCGCCAAACTCCTCAAGGCCCTGGTCGATAAAGAACAGCCCGGCCTCATCATCCTGGGCAAGCAAGCCATTGACGACGACTGCAACCAGACCGGCCAAATGCTCGCCGCCCTGGCGGATCTACCCCAAGCCACCTTCGCCAGCAAGATTGAAGTGGCCGACGGCAAAGCCAGCGTCACCCGCGAAGTCGACGGCGGCCTGGAAACCCTGAGCGTCACGCTGCCCGCCGTGGTCACCACCGACCTGCGTCTGAACGAACCCCGCTACGTCACCCTGCCCAACATCATGAAGGCCAAGAAGAAGCAGCTCGATGTCTTCAAACCTGAAGACCTGGGCGTGGATGTGTCCCCGCGCATCAAGACCCTCAAAGTCTCCGAGCCGCCCCAACGCAGCGCCGGTATCAAAGTCCCCGACGTGGCCACCCTGGTAGCCAAACTCAAAACCGAAGCCAAGGTGATCTGACATGACGACTCTCGTAATAGCCGAACACGATCACGCCAGCGTCAAAGGCGCCACCCTGAATACCGTCACCGCCGCACTCCAATGCGGCGGCGATGTGCACATCCTCATCGCCGGTAGCAACGCCGGTGCGGCGGCGGCGGCTGCCGCCCAGATCGCCGGAGTCGCCAAGGTCCTGCACGCCGATGCCCCCGGGTTTGAAAACGGCCTGGCCGAGAACGTCACCGCCCAGGTGCTGGCCCTGGCCTCTGCCTACAGCCACATCGTCTTCCCCGCCACCGCCTCGGGCAAGAACATCGCCCCCCGTGTGGCTGCCAAGCTGGACGTGGGCCAGATCAGCGACGTGACCAAGGTGATCAGCACCGACACCTTCGAGCGCCCCATCTACGCCGGCAACGCCATCGCCACCGTGCAAAGCCTGGACGGCACCAAGGTGCTCACCGTGCGCACCACCGGCTTTGACCCGGCAGCAGCCACCGGAGGCTCTGCCGCCGTGGAAGTGC
>CAUPPH010000003.1:0-521102 GCA_963513125.1 uncultured Albidiferax sp. | reverse complement strand
GTGTCCGCCAGTTTCAAAACCCAAAACCTGGCCAGCGTGGCCCACGAGGGCGTCAACCTCATTGGCAAACTCGTCAATGCCGCCACCCTGTGGTACGGCGCGCACCTGGTGATGGACAACCAGCTCAATGGTGCGAGCCTGTAGGCGGCAATTTTGTGAAGACGCCGTAATGCACTTAAAAAATGTTTTGTTAACCCCCTGGAGAAAGTAGCTATGTACCGATTCTTGAGAAACCGTTTTTGCAGCCGCCTGCTGGGGCCGCTCGTTGCTATTTCCGCTGTGGCCACGCTGGCCGGGTGTGCTACGGGGCCAGCATTCCAGGCGTTGGAGCCGCTTGCGCCAGACCAGGCGCAACTTTATATCTATCGCAAATTTGACTGGAGCATGCCCGGCCAGGGCGTACATGAAGTGACGATCGACGGGCAAAAGGAACACCTGCGCCTGCCCCATACCGGTTGGCAACGCGTGTTGCTCACCCCGGGCACCCATACCGTGGCCATCACCGGCCCATGGGGGGGGCGCAAATGCACGCCTCTTCTGATGCTTGTCCAAATGGAAGCGGGGCAAACACGCTACATCGAAAACAAGATTGTTTCTCGATGGAGGGATGCCAATACGCTGTATGTGTCGTGCCTATCGCAGTTGCAGCCGGAGGCGCAGGCTTTGACTGATCTGGCCGGCTTGAAACGCGCGGATTGATTAATCACTGGAACCAAGGGTTCGACTTTTTATACCTTATCTTGAAGTTAATCAATATTTGAAAAGTGCCTAGAAAGATCTAGGTAATCCCAGGTTTTGTCCTAAGGAAAGAAGTGTCTATATGCCAGTTGTACGTAAATCTAATTTTGAAGAAATTACAGCATCACAGCGGACCGGACGAGTGCTTGCCACAGCGTCGCAAACCGTTCATTCCAACCAGTTCGGCGTTTTTGCGGAATTCATTGGTATCAACAATGATCGAGGCAATGCTCTCCAGCATCAAGTAGCCAGAAATCATGGTGCGTAGGAGCAGGCTGAATGAAAAATGTTATCCAGATTTTGCGCCATCTTTCCAAAAAAGAGATATTGCTAATTTCTTCGGCAGTAGGGCTGATTATCGGATTTGGATTACTTATATCGGCCTATGTCATCGCACCGAATGTCGATGATATCAAGATCACTTCAGAACGCACCGGGGTGTTTATTTACCACTATGGGGCAGTGCGTTCCAGTGCCAACTCAACGCTGGGTGGCGTAGAAGTTTTGTGTGTTTTGTCAGTCGCACAAGCCAGCTCAACAGGCTGCAGTTTGGCGAAAACTGGTCAGGTGATCAGAGTGGAATTCGTGAAGCTCGATAATTTATTTGGTCGATATGACGTCGCGGTACGTGCGAGTAATGGTGATCAGGTTATTTATGAGTCATCACCAAAAGAACTCCGTAGTGTGTGGTTTGATGCATCATTTTATGATGCACTTTTTTATGGTTTTATGGTCGGTTTCTTTTTTTACGCAGTGTTAACTGCGTCCAATCAACTCAAAGGAGAAAAATAAATGTCAGGTTTGCCTATTCCCGTTACATTCAGCGCCGTACAAACTGATGCCGTGGCTCTCACGCTGTCCATCAAGACCCTGATCGCGAATCTACAAGACGAGAAAGGAGCTTCGCGTAATGATTGGCTCGCTGTTCTCATCGGTGCAAGCAAAGTTGTCGATGGAATTAGTGCTCTTGCAAATGCGCAGCCGACAGGTGTTTTTGGAAAAGCTTTTGGTATTGCGGGACGTCCAATGGTTGATCTTGGCAATAATATTGACAAGATTGTGAGCGTTTTACGTAAAACTGGCTCGGAAGGTGATCTGGAGAATATCCCAGCCGCAGACGTCTTGGCCGTACTCGCCAGTCTGACCGACTTAGCCTCCGCTCCTTTACTGCGATCCGTTGCATTTGCCGAAATCGGCGTGGCCTTTAAAGTGGTTTCGCTATCGTTGGGGGTTACCCAGATTGCGGTTGGCGAACGCACACTTGGCAGCTTTGGTATTGGTACATCGACCCCAGTCAATCTGCCCTACGACGTACTGCGTGTCGATACCTTTGACTCTGGCACGCTTGTCATTGTTGAGGTGCGCAACAACAGTACCGGTCTTTCGGAATTCCGCCGATACAGCGAAGGGGTGTTGACCGCAACTGTCACGCAGTTATCTAACGGACGAATGTCTTTTCAGCCAAATGTCGAGGGCATGTCAAGTATTGAGATGAACATCAATCCGCTGGAGGTGGAACGTGCCAACCGCCGCACTGCGCAGCCTGGTAATTCGTCTAGCGGCTATAAACCCGTGGATTTCACGCTGGATGCCAGCCTTGCCGGCGACGGCACCACTATCTACAGCCCGGAAAGTGTTGGGCAGTTGGACCCAGTAACCATGGCGGTAGATGCTTTGCGGGCAGAGGCAGACTCGCAAGCCGGTTTGATCGACAACAATTTGACCAGTGCGTTGGCGGGTAAAGACCTTGCGGGCGCCTTTGCTTCCTACACAGTGGGTGCTGGTTTCAGTGTGCATTTGGCGAGTGGAGAAGTCGTGACCGTAAATGCTCTGGGGCAGTTGCGGCAAAGCACCATTGAATCCATGGAGGGGGGGGGCAATCGACTAACCGTAAAAAACTTTGACGGTACCTCTACACAGCAAACGAGTTATGCGGATCTGCATGTAGAGACGGTGTACCAGGATGCCAATCGGGTCATGACATCGCGGGAAGTGCAGTACTCCGGCAATGACGATCGCGTTGAGTACTACAACGCTCAGAACCAACTGGCTGCGGTCAAGACGACGCAACGTTTCGATGATGGTTCGCGTATTGATAGCTACCGCCTCGCAGATGGATCGGTAGTGCAGCGCAACTTCAATGACGATGGCACGCTGTTTTCCGAACAGGCCACTCCCGCAGTGATGTCAACGGTTTCCATTCAGCAGCAAACCACTATCCTCAACGACCTCACCAGCCTGGTCAACGCCATCAAGGCGGGTGTGCCGCTGCCGATCGCCGTCAGCGGTATCAAGCTGCTGAACGATACAAGCATCTTGAACGGCGACAAGATTCCCTAC
Organism: uncultured Albidiferax sp.; assembly: GCA_963513125.1. Classification (GTDB taxonomy): domain Bacteria; phylum Pseudomonadota; class Gammaproteobacteria; order Burkholderiales; family Burkholderiaceae_C; genus Rhodoferax_B. The sequence goes on along the minus strand of CAUPPH010000003.1, from coordinate 518,024 downwards.
TTGAACACGACCAGTGCAGTCGCCTCGGGCATATTGAGCCTGTACAACCTGGACCAAGCCTTTGAAAACGGTGACGACTTCACCAAGTTCCAGGCCACGCTTGGGGCCGTGCATGCGGTGAATGTGGCCTACCAGGCGGTGTACCAGCAAGTTACAGGCACGGCGGTTACGCAGGGGCTATCGACGGGTATTACCAATACCGTGGGGGAAGCGGTGCCGATTATTGGCGTGATCTATAGCCTCAAAAATGGAGACTATGCGGGGGCAGCAGCAAGCATTGCCACCATGATGGGCTTTCCCGTTGTTGGCTGGGTGTATGCCGCCTACAGTCTCATTTCTGCGCTGGGCGACGAACCCCCCGAAGCTTGGGGCATGGCGACCTACAAGTTTGGTGATGGCACCGAGATTGCGCTGGATGTAGTGGGCGAGGCCTTTGGACCCGACCGGGTGCGCTTCCTGATGGAAGGCAATGGCAAGCAGCCCGGGCAAGAAGGTTACTTTGGCGGCATGCTGGGTTACCTGAACGAGCGTATTGACGCTTTGGAGGCCAGCGGTACCCAGTACGGCATCATCGCCCAGCGCTTGCCGCGTGTGACCTGGCGCGAAGCCCGCCAGGGTGACCCTGGCTACGCAGTGGTAGATGTGGACGCACTCACCGGTGAGCAGCGGAACGCTTTCCTGCGATACAACGACGACTTCAGCCCCTATAACGCCAACCCGGCAGACCCCGAGCAGCGCCGCGACGTGTTCGAGCGCATGATCATCAGCGCCGTGCAGCGCGGCGCGATTGCCCCCCTGTGGGAGGTGCAGACGGCCCGGATGCAGCAGGACGCGGGCGACCCCAATGCGGGGTTGACCGAAGAAGAGCGCGCTGCCAGGGCGGGCCAGTTGGCCGCACTGGATGCACAAGGTGAACGCACTGGGCACTTCCGCCCGGTGGTGCTGGACCTGAATGGCGACAACACCATCACCACCATTACCAACGCCAACACCAACCGGGTGTTTGATTGGGATGACAGCGGTTTCTTGAAGCAGACCGGCTGGGTAGGGGCCGGTGAAGGCATGCTGTTTCTGGACCGCAACCCGAATGGTGCGGTGGATGGCGGGCGCGAGCTGTTTAGCAATGCGGTGGTCGCGGACGCGAACAAGGGTGTGCGCAGCATGGGCTGGGTGGATGCCAATGCCGATGGTGTGATCAACAGCCTGGACCCGGTGTTTGCGCAGATCAAGGTGTGGCAAGACCTGGATGGTGACGGCCAAAGCGGTAGTTATGCGGCCAATGGCACGTTTGTTAACGATATGGGTGAGGTGCATACCTTGGCCGAGCTGGGTGTTACAGAGCTGGCCTACGGTACCGGTCGTTTTACGCGCAATGGGCAAAATTACGCCATGCAGAGCCCTGAGTTAGAGGCGGAGGCAGACGGGTTGCAGGTATCGGTGAACCCGGCGGGCATTCGCATTGACTTTAGCAATGGCGATGCCAAGGTGGTGGTGACCCAGGTGGTGGGGCAGACGGTGGCTACAGAGTTGGTGGCGGGCAACGACATCGTGCCCGGTCAGTTTGAAGACGGTGACCCGCGCCCGCGCACAACACCTATCACCATCAGCATCGCGGCCAGCCTGTTGCTGGCAAACGACCAGGTGTCGGGCAGGGCGCAGACGCTGGCCATTACGGCAGTGGGTTCAGCCACGCATGGCAGCGTGAGCTACAAGGCCGATACGGGCGAAGTACTGTTTACGCCAGAGGCCAATTATTTCGGCGATGCCTCGTTTGCCTATACGGTGACTTCATCGGAGGGCCTGGTGCGCAGCGCGACGGTGACGGTGCCGTTGGCTTCCGTGACGGACGCGCCTGTGGTGGGCTATGTGTTGGAGCAGCGGGCTGTGTATGGGTGGGGGGACAAGGTGGTACAGCAATACTCTGACACTTCAGGGGGCGACCATGGCGGGCAAGTTCAGCCTGAGATAGTCATGTATGGTGAAGGTAGTCCAATTTACGAGTCATTTCGTACCGTCAAAATGCAGCGCATTCTTGCAGGAGAGGGGGAGGGAGCCGTTGTCTATGGGCCGGTGGAGGATACGCTCTACCACGAGTCCAGTTATGTGGCGCAGGTAGCCGATATTCGGAGACTGGCGGCTGAACCGGGCTATGAAGGGTTTGGTGTACCAAGCTCATTCACTGTTTTCGTAAAGGGGGTACCGTATCGGGCATTGATGCCGACGAGTAGCGATATCAATCCGCTGGGCTACTCTGACCCCGCCATCCCTTTGTTCTACGAGACCAATAATGATGGGCAGATTACGGCTACAGAAGGCGGCGGCAGTTTCCGTTATGAAGTGGTAAGTGACGGCCTATACGGGCATGCCACTATTGATGCAGACACGGGTCATTTTGCATATACCGGTAACCGCTATGTAGAAAAAGACATGGCTGGTAACCCCATACTCCGCAATCAAAGCACCGATGACCATAGCTACGGCGAAGAGGTCTTCAACGACGTATTCATCGTGCGCATCTATGACACCAGCGACGCCAGTAACCAGACCTATACCGACAAGGAGATAGCCGTCCCCCATTTTGGACCGCGCCCCAATCCAAACGTGGCATCGGGTGGCAAACCGATTGCCGTCGATATGAATGGCGATGGCTTGCACTTCATAGACGTGGACGATTCGAATGTGTTCTTTGATGTCAATGGCGATGGCTGGCGCCGCCGTATGGCATGGACATCGCCTGGCGATGGTTTGCTGGCGTATGACAAGAGCCAAGACGGCAAGATTGACCAATGGGATGAAATCTCCTTTGTGCCCTATGCCCCGCAGGGGCAGACCGACTTGGAGAGCTTGAAACTGGCGTTTGACTCCAACCGCGATGGTCTATTTACTGCAGCCGACGAAGCCTGGGCAAAGTTCGGTGTATGGCAAGACGCAAACAGCAACGGTGTGACCGACGCGGGCGAATACAAGAGCCTGACCGAACTGGGCATTGCCAGTATCAAGCTCACTACTGATGGCAAGTTCCAGGTCATTGATGGCCAAACGGTGCATGGTATGACCGTAGCTACGCGCACCAATGGCGCACAACTGGCCGTGGGAGATGTCACGCTGAACATCAGTAATGAAACCCAAGTCGCCCAGGGCGGCACCACCACTACGGTGGCCTTACCTGCTCACCAGGCTGGACAGGACCTGGTGGGCACCGCCAATAAAGACTTGGCCCTGGGCACCAGTGGCAATGACTCCTACCAACTGGGTGCAGGGGATGATGTGGTGGTCGATGACGGCGGCAACGATGCGGTCCAAGGCGGAGCGGGTGACGACATGCTCTATACCGGCAACGGCAAAGACTACATCGATGCCGGGGAGGGCGATGACTCGGTGTATGCGGGCAACGGCGACGACCTGGTACTGGGCGGTACGGGCAATGATTTGCTGCTGGGTGAAGGCGGCAATGATGTGGTGTTTGGCGGCGAAGGCAATGACATGGTGACCGGGGGAGACGGCAACGACGTGCTCTCGGGCGATGCGGGCGACGACCGCTTGTTTGGCGAAGCTGGGTGGGACGCATTGTTTGGTAACGAGGGCGACGACGAGCTGTGGGGCATGGATGGCAACGACCAGCTGTACGCTGGGGCGGGCAACGATCTGCTGGGCGGCGGCGCGGGCGATGATGTGATGGAGGGGGGGCTGGGCGACGACACCTACCAGGTGGATAGCGCTGGTGACACGGTGACCGAGCTGGCGGGTGAGGGTTTGGACACGGTCCGCGCCAGCATCGGCTATACCCTGGCCGCCACGTTGGAAAACCTGGTACTTACCGGTGAAGCAGCCGTAAACGCAACCGGTAACGCTCTGGGTAACACGCTGGTGGGCAATGCTGCGGCCAACACTTTGATGGGGCTGAACGGCAACGATTTACTGGATGGTGGCCTAGGCGCGGACACCCTGTTTGGCGGGTTGGGAGATGACACCTATACCGTTGACTCCCTTGGCGACCAGGTAGTGGAAGCAGCAGGCGAAGGCATTGATACGGTACAGACTCGTCTTTCCTACGTGCTGGGCGCCCATGTTGAAAACCTCACCCTGACAGGCATGGACGCCACCCGTGCCACCGGCAACGCTTTGAACAATACCCTTATCGGAAATGGCAGCGCCAATGTGTTGGACGGTGGCGCAGGAGCCGATACGCTGGCGGGACGTGGTGGCAATGACCGCTATGTGGTGGACCATGCGGGCGATGTGGTGCTGGAGTTGCTCGCCGATGGTTACGACAGTGTGCTGTCGAACCTTGCTAGCTACACATTGGCGGACAACGTGGAGTCGTTGGAGCTGGGGGTGGCTGCCACGGGTGGCACAGGTAACGCTCTGGCCAACACTTTGCGCGGCAATGCATTGGCCAACGTATTGGATGGCGCGTTGGGCGCGGATGTGATGGCGGGGGGCGCGGGCAATGACACCTATACAGTGAACGAAGTGGGTGATCAGGTTTTGGAAATTGCAGGCGAAGGTGTAGATACGGTGCGTGCGAGCATTAGCTTCACTGCTGTAGACAATGTGGAGAACGTAACCCTGCTTGGCAATGCCAATCTCAATGCTTATGGCAATGCATTGAAAAATGTACTGGTGGGCAATGCAGGTGCGAACCAATTGTGGGGAGGCGCTGGTGCTGACATCCTGCAAGGTGGCGCTGGAGACGACACGTTTGGAATCAACGGAACAGATGTTGCCCATGACCAGTTCCAAGGCGATGAGGGCTTTGATACCGTGCTGGGCGGCGATGGTGACGACACCATCCGTGTCAGTAACTTCACAGGAGTTGCCACGGTAGAAAGAATTGATGGTGGCGGTGGATACAACGTCCTGGCGGGAACGGTGTATGACGACACCATTGATCTCTCGGGTACGCAATTGGTCAATATTGCTACGATCCTTGCTGGGGCGGGGTTTGACACCGTGATTGGTAGTGCCGGGAACGACACCATTGACGGTGGAGCCCATACAAACTGGTTATCCGGAGGGGCCGGTAATGACACTTTCTTGGTCAACGGTACCGACAGTGGCTTCAATCAATTCCGGGGGGATGCGGGCGTTGACCTTGTCCTGGGTGGAGCGGGCGACGACACCATTCGCGTCAATAACTTTACCGGTATCAATACAGTAGAAAAAATGGACGGCGGTTTGGGCCGCAATGTCATTGCCGGGACCAACAATGACGACACTATCGACCTTTCTGGTACCCAAGTAGTCAACATTTCCGAGATTAGTGCTGGCGCAGGGTATGACACCGTTATCGGTAGCGCCGGGAACGACACCATTGACGGCGGAACCCATACAAACTGGTTGTCCGGTGGCGCAGGCGACGATACCTTTTTGGTGAAGGGCACTGACAGTGGCTTTAACCAGTTTCAAGGTGATGCCGGCTTTGACACGGTGTTGGGCGGTTCGGGTGATGACACTGTCCGTCTCAACATCTTTTCGGGTGCCAAGACCGTTGAGAAAATTGACGGCGGCCTTGGCTACAACGTCATTGCGGGCACAAACGATAACGACACTATCGATCTGTCCGGGACCCAGGTGGTCAACATTGCCTCTATCAGCACGGGTATAGGTTGGGACACGATCATAGGCAGTGCGGGTAACGACGTGATCGATGGCGGAACTTACTCCGACACCATGGCCGGTGGTGCAGGTAACGACACCTACTACGTCGATGTTGCCGGGGATGTGCTCACCGAACTTGCAGGCGAGGGCATCGACACCGTCTACGCCGCCGTCAACTACACCCTGGGTGGCAACGTAGAAAACCTCGTTATTAACAGTTCGGCGGCAATCAACGCCACGGGCGATGTGCAGGACAACACCATCCACGCTGGTGCTGGAAACAACACCATCGATGGCGGTGCCGGTAACGATACGGTCAGCTACAAAACATCTACGGCAGCTGTAACGGCCAGCCTGGCCACGACAGCCGCGCAGGCTACCGGAGGGTCGGGTTCAGACATCTTGCTCAACCTGGAAAACTTGACCGGTAGCGCCTACAACGACAGCTTGACCGGCAACACCGGCAACAACACCCTCGACGGCGGCACCGGCAATGACACCATGGCGGGTGGCGCAGGCAACGACACCTACGTGGTCGATGCCACTGCCGACATAGTGACCGAAGCCGCCAACGAAGGCGCCGACATGGTCCTCTCCAGCGCCACCTACACGCTGGGTGCCAACGTCGAGAACATCACCCTCACCGGTACGGCTGCCATCAACGCTACCGGCAACGCCCTCAACAACAGCCTGGACGGCAATAGCGCCGCCAACACGCTTACCGGCGGGGCCGGGGACGACTGGCTCAATGGTGCCGGTGGGGCCGACACCCTGCTCGGCGGCGCGGGCAATGATGCCTATTACGTGGACAACGCGGGCGATGTGGTGACCGAGCTGGCGGGCGAGGGCCTGGACTCGGTGTTCTCTAGCGTGAATTACACCTTGGGCAACAACGTGGAGAAGCTGGAGCTGATCGGCACGGATGCCGTCAACGGCACGGGCAATGCGCTGAATAACAACTTGGATGGCAACGGCGCGGCCAATACCCTGTCGGGTGGCGCGGGCGACGACTGGATCAACGGCGCGGGTGGTGCCGACACCCTACTGGGCGGCGCAGGCGACGACATCTACTACGCGGACAACGCCGGTGATGTACTCACCGAACTGGCGGGCGAAGGGACCGACACGGTGTTCTCCAGCGTCAACCTCACCCTGGGTGCCAACCTGGAAAAGCTCACGCTGATGGGCGATGCCGCCATCAATGCCACGGGCAACGCGCTCAATAACGACCTGAACGGCAACAGCGCCGCCAACACCCTCACCGGCGGTGTCGGTGACGACTGGCTCAACGGCGCCGGTGGCGCAGACACCATGGTGGGCGGTGTGGGCAACGATGTCTATTACGCCGACAACACCGGCGACGTGGTCACGGAGCTGGCCAATGAAGGCATCGACACGGTGCTCTCCAGCATCAGCACCACCCTGGGCAACAACCTGGAGAAGCTGATGCTGATCGGCGACGCTGCCGTCAACGGCACCGGCAATGCGCTGAACAACAACCTTGACGGCAACAGCGCCGCCAACACCCTGACCGGCGGTGCCGGTGACGACTGGCTCAACGGCGGCGGCGGTGCCGACACCCTGGTGGGTGGCACCGGTGACGACATCTACTACGTGGACAACACCGGCGATGTGGTGACCGAGCTGGCCGGTGAAGGCACGGATCTGGTGTTTTCCAGCATCAGCAGCACACTGGGCAGCAACCTGGAGACGTTGGTGTTGACCGGAAGCGCCGCGATCAATGCCACCGGCAATGCGCTGGGTAACGTGCTGGTGGGCAACAGCGGGGCCAATGTGTTGGCGGGCGGCGCGGGTAACGACAGCTACATCCTGAACCGTGGCGATGGGGCCGACACCATTACCGAGAACGATGCCACCGCAGGCAATACCGACGTGGCCTTGTTCGGCGCTGGCATTACCACCGACCAGCTGTGGTTTACCCAGACGGGCAACAACCTGGATGTGGCCATCATTGGCACCATCGACAAGTTCAGCATCAGCAACTGGTACCTGGGCAACCAGTACCACGTGGAGCAGTTCAAAACCAGCGACGGCAAAACCCTGCTCGACAGCCAAGTGCAAAACCTGGTGCAGGCCATGGCGGGGTTTGCGCCACCGGCGGCGGGGCAAACCACCTTGGCCAGCAACTACGCCACGGCACTGGCGCCGGTGCTGGCGGCGAACTGGCAGTAGTTCAGTGCCTCGGGAGGCCGCCACGGTTTTTCGTGGCGGCCTTTGTGTGTTTGCTATATTTTTTATGGCGTGTGGTGTATATCTTGCGGGCGCTAACGGCAGTTTGGTTGTTATGCCGTGAACTGCAGCGCCGCCAGGCGGGCGTACACCCCGTCTTGCGCCACCAGCGCCGCGTGCGTGCCTTGCTCGACGATGCGGCCATGCTCCAGCACCACGATGCGGTTGGCTTGCTGCACGGTGGCCAGGCGGTGGGCAATTACCAGCGTGGTGCGGCCCCGCATGGCGGATTCCAGGGCGGCCTGCACCATGCGTTCGCTTTCCGCGTCCAGCGCGCTGGTGGCTTCGTCCAGCAGCAGCAGCGGGGCGTTTTTCAGCATGGCGCGGGCAATCGCCACGCGCTGGCGCTGGCCGCCGCTCAGGCGCACGCCGCGCTCGCCCAGAAAGGTGTTGTAGCCCTCGGGCAGGGCGGTGATGAAGGCGTGGGCAAAGGCCGACTCGGCCGCCGCCATCACCTCGGCATCGGTCGCGTCGGGGCGGCCATAGCGGATGTTTTCCATCGCGCTGGTCGAGAACATCACCGCATCCTGCGGCACGATGCCGATGTGCTGGCGCAGGTCTTCCAACGCCAGGTCGCGGGTGGCCACGCCGTCCAGCCGGATGCTGCCGCTTTGCGGGTCGTAAAAGCGCAGCAGCAGCTGGAACACCGTGCTCTTGCCCGCGCCGCTGGCTCCCACCAGGGCCACGGTTTCGCCGGGGGCCACGGCCAGGCTGAAATCGGCTAGGGCGGGCTGCAGCGGGCGCGACGGGTAGTTGAAGTTGATGTTATCAAAAACAATAGCACTACCCGCTGATGTAATAAGCGCTGGGGTCGGATTGGGTGCGGATTTAATCGACGATTCGGTGGCCAATAGTTCCATCAGTCGCTCGCTGGCACCGGCTGCCCGCAGTACATCGCCGTACACCTCGCCCAGCACCGCGGTGGCGCTGGCCAGAATGATCACGTACACCACCGTTTGCCCCAGGTGCCCGGCGGTAATGCTGCCCTGCAACACCGCCTGCGTGCCCTGGTACAGGCCCCACAGCAGGGCGGCAGAGGTGGCAATGATGATGAACGCCACCAGCACCGAGCGCGCCTTGCTGCGCCCCACGGCAGTCTGGAAGGCCGCGGCGGTGGAGGCGTTGAAGCGCTCCGATTCCCGCCCCTCGGCGGTGTAGCTCTGCACCACCGGAATGGCGTTGAGCACCTCGGCGGCAATGGCGCTGCTGTCGGCCACCCGGTCCTGGCTGGCCCGCGACAGTTTGCGCACCCGCCGCCCAAACCAGGCGCTGGGCAGCACGATCAGCACCAGAATGCCAAACACCTGCGTCATCACCACCGGGTTGGTCCACACCAGCACGCCCAGGGCACCCAGGCCCATCACCGCATTGCGCAGGCCCATGCTCAGCGACGAGCCCACCACGGTCTGCACCAGCGTGGTGTCTACCGTCAGGCGCGACAGCACCTCGCCGGTCTGGGTGGTTTCAAAAAACTGCGGGCTCTGGCGCAGCACATGGGCGTACACCGCGTTGCGGATGTCGGCGGTGACGCGCTCGCCCAGCCAGCTCACGGTGTAGAAGCGCGCCGCCGAGAACAGGCCCAGCGCCGCCGCCACCGCAAACAGCTCAAAGAAATGGTCGCGCAGCGCCAGCACCTGTGCGCCCCGGTCCACGCCGCCGTCGGAGCCGGTCTGCACCAGGCCCTGGTCGATCAGCGCCCGCAGCGCCAGCGGAAACGCCAGCGTGGCGCCAGCCGCCAGCACCAGGAACACGATGGCCAGACCGATGCGAAAGCGGTAGGGCTTCAAGAACGGCAGCAGCCCCGACAGCGAACGCGGCGACCCCTTGGCCCCCGCAGTGGTGGACGGGGAGGGGGTGGAGGGAATTGCAGAGGTGGCCATGCCCCGAGTGTAGCCAAATCAAATGCCCAAACAAACAAAGACTTGACAGTAATTGCTTAGACAATTAATAATCTAGCCCATGACTACACAATCCACCCCACCGCCAGCGTCTGCACCGACTTTCTATGCGGCGGATAGCTATGTTGCCGGCGGCCATGGTGTCGGCCACCTGCTGTCGCGGGTTTTCAACTCCATGACCCAGGAGCTGGAACGCCAGTTCGAGCCCAGCGGCCTGACCAATGCCCAGTGGAAACCCCTGTTCAAGCTGTCCACCGGCGAGGTGTCCACCGTGGCCGAGCTGGCCCGGGTGTGCACCCTGGATGCCGGTGGCATGACCCGCATGCTCGACCGCCTGGAGGCCAAGGGCCTGTGCCAGCGCGTGCGCTCCAGCGAAGACCGCCGGGTGGTGAACCTGGAGATCACCGATGCCGGTCGCGATGCCGCCAAGGTCATCCCCGAAGTGCTCAGCCGGGTGCAAAACGCCTACCTCGCGGGCTTCTCGGTCGAGGAGTGGGAGGCCCTGAAAAGCTACCTGCGCCGCATGCTCGACAACGCCAATGACTTCCAACAAGCCCCACAAACCCCATCCGCTGGCGGAGAAAACAATGCCGTTTAAATCTTTCCCCGTGCCACGCCTGGCCCTGGCCGCCGTCGCCCTGGCCAGCCTGGCGGCCTGCGCCAACTTCTCGGGCATCGTGCCCCAGGCCCAAATGCAGGCCCAGCCACAACCCGCCACCGTGGCCGGTGCATCCGCCGTGGCCGCCGTGGATGCCGAGTGGTGGCACGGCTTTGCCGACCCGCAGCTTGACCGCCTGGTCGCCCAGGCTCTGGACGGCAGCCCCAGCCTGAAGCTGGCCCAGGCCCGCCTGCGCCGCGCCCAGGCCGCTGCCGATGGCACCCGTGCCGCCGACCGGCCCCAGTTGACAGCCTCTGCCGATGCCACGCACCAGCGCTTCACGGCCAACGGCATGGTCCCGGCACCGCTGGCAGGCGAGGTCTACGACACCGGCAACCTCGGGCTGGCGGCCAGCTGGGAGCTGGACTTCTTCGGCAAAAACCGCGCCGCCCTGGAGGCCGCGCTGGGCCAGGCCCAAGCCGCCCAGGCCGATGCCCAGGCCGCCCGCGTGCTGCTGGTCAGCCAGGTGGCGCGCAGCTACTTCCAGCTGCTGCGCCTGAACGGCCAACTGGCGCTGGCCCAGCGCACTCTGGCCCAGCGCAGCGAGCTGCTGACCCTGGTGCGCGACCGCGTCAACGCTGGGCTGGACACCCGCCTGGAGCTGAACCAAAGCCAGGGCAGCCTGCCCGAAGCCCGCCAGCAGATCGAAGCCCTGCACGAACAAATCGCCCTGGCCCGCAACGGCCTGTCGGCCCTGGTAGGGCAGTCAAATGCGGCAGACGCGCTGGTTTTACCTGCGCTGTCAGCTATCAAAAGCGCAGCAAACGCACAGGCCATCCCTGCCGACTTGCTGGGCCGCCGCGCCGACATCGCCGCCGCCCGCTGGCGCGTGGAAGCCGCCAGCGCCGATGCCCGCAGCGCCCAGGCCCAGTTCTACCCCAACGTCAGCCTGACTGGTTTTGCCGGGTTCTCCAGCATCGGTCTGGGCAATCTGCTGCATGCGGGCAGCCAGCAGTGGGGCATTGGCCCGGCCATCCACCTGCCGATTTTTGACGCAGGCCGTTTGCGTGCAGGCCTGAAGGCCAAAACTGCCGACCTGGATGCGGCGGTGGAAAGCTACAACGCCGCACTCATCGACGCGGTGCGTGATGTGGCCGACCAACTGGCCTCGCAGCAGTCCATCGCCCGCCAGCAAACCGAGCAGCGCGCCGCCCAGCAAGCCGCCGAAGCCGCCTATGAGATTGCGGTACAGCGCTACAGCGCCGGGCTGGGCAACTACCTCAACGTGCTGAGCTCCGAGACCGCCGTGCTGGCCCAGCGCCGCCTGCAGGTCGATCTGGCCGCCCGCGCGCTCGACACCCAGGTGGCGCTGGTGCGCTCGCTGGGTGGTGGCTACGGCGCATCTGCTACCGAAACAATAGCTGCTATCGCCCATTAAATAAGCGCTAGAGCCCGATTTCTTATAAATTTTTACCAGGTGAATACCATGTCTGAATCTGCAAACAACGCCACCCCCGCAGCCAACCCCCAACGCAAAAAATCCCTAATTACCATCGCCGCCGTGGTGGTGCTGGCCGGGCTGGGCTGGGCGGCCTACGATGTCGTCGTCGCCAGCCGCTATGAAGACACCGACAACGCCTACGTGCAGGGCAACGTGATCCAGATCACCCCGCAGGTCAGCGGCACCGTGATGGCCATCCTGGCCGACGACACCGACTTCGTGAAGGCCGGCCAGCCGCTGGTCCAGCTCGACCCCGCCGACTCCAGGCTGGCCCTGGACCAGGCCGAGGCCAACCTGGCCCAGGCCGTGCGCCAGGTGCGCACCCTGTACGCTAACAACGGCACGCTGACCGCCCAGATCGCTCTGCGCACGGCCGACGTCACCCGCACCCAGACCGACATCGCCCGCGCCCAAAGCGAAGTCGCCCGTGCGCAAGACGACCTGCGCCGCCGCCAGGCCCTGACCGGCAACGGTGCCGTGTCCAAAGAAGAACTCAGCCACGCCCAAACCCAGCTGGCCAATGCCCAAAGCGGCCTGTCCACCGTGCAGGCCAGCGTGGCTGCCGCCCAGGCCGGTGTGGCCGCAGCCAAAGAGCAGCTCACCAGCAACCAGGCCATGACCGACGGCACCAGCATCGACCAGCACCCCAGCGTGCTGGCTGCTGCTGCCAAGGTCCGTGAGGCCTACCTGGCCAGCCAGCGCGCCGCCATCCTGGCCCCGGTGGACGGCTACGTGGCCAAGCGCACCGTGCAGCTCGGCCAGCGCATCGCCGCAGGCGCGCCCCTGATGTCCATCATCCCGTTGAACCAGGTGTGGGTGGATGCCAACTACAAGGAAGTGCAGTTGCGCAACATCCGCATCGGCCAAAGCGTCGCGCTGACCGCCGACCTGTACGGCAAAAAGATGGAATACACCGGCACCGTGGCCGGGCTGGGCGTGGGCACGGGTGCGGCCTTTGCGCTGCTGCCCGCGCAAAACGCCACCGGCAACTGGATCAAGGTGGTGCAGCGCGTGCCGGTGCGCATCGCCCTGGACCCGGCGCAACTGGTCAGCCACCCGCTGCGCGTGGGTCTGTCGATGACTGCCACGATCGACATCACCAAGCAAGATGGCCAGATGCTGGCCGAAGCGCCGCGCACCGCCGCCTTGTCTTCCATGCAGGTCGGTCCCACGCCCGAAAGCGGTGCCGATGCCGACGTGCAGCGCGTGATTGCCGCCAACCTGGGCCACAAGGCCGTGGCCGCCGCCCATGCGCCGGTCAAGCTGGCTGCCATGCCCATCGCCCCTGCCGCACAGGTGCATTGAGCCCGTTATGGCGACCGCTTTTACCTACACGCCACCGCCTCCGCTGGAGGGCTCGGCCCGCATGTGGGGCACCATCGCCTTGTCCACCGCCACGTTCATGAACGTGCTGGACTCGTCGATTGCCAACGTGTCCCTGTCGGCCATTGCCGGGGATCTGGGTGTGAGCCCCAACCAGGGCACCTGGGTGATTACCAGTTTTGCCGTGGCCAACGCCATCTCGGTGCCGCTCACCGGCTGGCTGTCGCAGCGCTTTGGCCAGGTGCGGCTGTTTACCATCAGCATCATCCTGTTCGTGCTGGCCTCCTGGCTGTGCGGGCTGGCCCCCAATATGAGTACGCTGATCGCCTTCCGCATCCTGCAGGGTTTTGTGGCCGGGCCGATGATTCCGTTGTCGCAGGCGCTGCTGCTCTCCAGCTACCCCAAGGCGCTGGCGGGCACGGCGATGGCCATGTGGGCCATGACCACCTTGATCGCGCCCGTGGTGGGGCCGCTGCTGGGCGGCTGGATCACCGACAACATCTCCTGGCCGTGGATTTTCTACATCAACATCCCGGTGGGCTTTTTGGCCGCTGCAGCTACGTGGAACCTGTACCGCAAACGCGAAACGCCTACGCAAAAGCTGCCCATCGACAGTGTGGGCCTGGCGCTGCTGGTGGTCTGGGTGGGGGCGCTGCAGATCATGCTGGACAAAGGCAAGGAGCTGGACTGGTTCCATTCCACCGAGGTGCAGATTCTGGCTGCGGTGGCGCTGGTAGGCTTCTTGTTCTTCCTGGCCTGGGAGCTGACCGACAAGCACCCGGTGACCGACCTGCGCCTGTTCGCCCGGCGTAACTTCTGGGCCGGTACGGTGGCCACCTCGGTGGGCTACGGCCTGTTTTTTGGCAACGTGGTGTTGCTGCCGTTGTGGTTGCAGCAGTACATGGGCTACACCGCCACGCAGGCTGGCTTTGTGCTGGCCCCCGTGGGGCTGCTGGCCATCGTTTTGTCGCCCTTGGTGGGCAAGAACATTGCCAAGTTCGACCCGCGCCTGTTTGCCAGCTTTGCCTTCATCGTGTTCGGGGTGGTGCTGTGGATGCGCTCCAATTTCAACATCCAGGCCGACGAGGCTACGCTGATGGTGCCCACCATCATCCAGGGCGTTGCGATGGCGTGCTTCTTCATCCCGCTGAGCATCCTGACGCTGTCCGGCCTGACGCCAGACCGCATTCCGGCAGCCTCGGGTCTGACCAACTTTGTGCGCATCACCGCCGGTGCCATGGGTACGTCCATCGTCACCACGGTGTGGGAAAGCCGCACCGCCTTGCACCATGCGCAACTGACCGAGTACATCAACGTGGGGCGGCAAACCGCCACCGGTGCCTTGAACGGCCTGGCCAGCGCAGGCATGGAACCGCAGCAGGCGCTGGAAACGGTGAACCGCCTGATCGGCCAGCAAGCAGCCACCTTGGCGGCCAACGATGTGTTCTTTGCGTCGTCCATCCTGTTCCTGCTGCTGATCCCGCTGGTGTGGATCACCCAGCGCCCGGCGGCCATGGGCAAGGCGGCGGCAGAGGCGGCGGCCGGGGCGCATTGACGGTTAAACTCAAGGGCTCACAAGCTAGCGCGGCTTAACGTTTACGTTCAACATTAACGTTACAGGCCGCGCTTTTCGCTTTACCTATTTCAGAACCCCATGATCCACATCACGCTCCCCGATGGCTCCGTCCGCGAATTTCCTGGCCCTGTGACTGTTGCCGAAGTAGCCGCGTCCATCGGCACCGGCCTGGCCAAGGCCGCGCTCGCCGGCAAGATCAACGGCACCGTGGTCGATACCAGCTACCAGATCACCCAGGACAGCCCGCTGGCCATCATCACCGCCAAGGATGCGGACGGCCTGGACGTGATCCGCCACTCTACCGCCCACTTGCTGGCCTATGCTGTCAAAGACCTGTTCCCCGACGCGCAGGTCACCATCGGCCCGGTGATCGAAAACGGCTTTTTCTACGATTTTTCGTACAAGCGCCCGTTCACGCCCGACGATCTGGTCGCCATCGAGAAGAAGATGACCGCTCTGGCCGCCAAGGACGAGCCCGTGACCCGCCGCGTACTGCCACGCGACGAGGCCGTGGCGTACTTCAAAAGCCTGGGTGAGCACTACAAGGCCGAGATCATCGCCAGCATTCCGGCCGACCAGGATGTGTCGCTGTACCGCGAAGGCGCGTTCGAAGACCTGTGCCGTGGCCCCCACGTGCCCAGTACCGGCAAGCTCAAGTTTTTCAAGCTGATGAAGCTGGCCGGTGCCTACTGGCGCGGCGACCACAACAACGAAATGCTGCAACGCGTCTATGGCACGGCCTGGGCCAGCAAAGACGACCTGCAAAACTACCTGACGCAGCTCGAAGAAGCCGAGAAGCGCGACCACCGCAAGCTGGGCCGCGAGCTGGACCTGTTCCACATCGACGACCACGCTCCCGGCCTGGTGTTCTGGCACCCCAAAGGCTGGACGGTGTGGCAGGGCGTGGAGCAGTACATGCGCCGCGTGTACCAAGACAACGGCTACCAGGAAGTCAAAGGCCCGCAGGTCATCGACAAGACGCTGTGGGAGAAAACCGGCCACTGGGACAAGTACCGCGAAAACATGTTCACCACGGAATCGGAAAAGCGCGAATACGCCCTGAAACCGATGAACTGCCCCGGCCATATCCTGATCTTCAAGCAGGGCATCAAGAGCTACCGCGACCTGCCGCTGCGCTACGGCGAATTCGGCCAGTGCCACCGCAACGAGCCTTCGGGCGGCCTGCACGGCATCATGCGCGTGCGCGGTTTTACGCAGGACGACGGACACATTTTCTGCACCGAAGACCAGATTCTGCAAGAGTGCGTGAACTACACCGCGCTGCTGCAAAAGGTCTATGCCGACTTCGGTTTCAGCAACATCATCTACAAAGTGGCCACGCGCCCGGAAAAGCGCATCGGCTCGGACGAGAGCTGGGACAAGGCCGAGCACGCCCTGATGGAATGCCTGCGCGCCTCTGGGGTCGAGTTTGAAATTTCCCCTGGCGACGGTGCCTTCTACGGCCCCAAGATCGAATACACCCTGAAAGACGCGATTGGCCGCCAGTGGCAGTGCGGCACCATGCAGGTTGATTTCTCCATGCCCGAGCGCCTGGATGCCGAGTTTGTGGGTGAAGACGGTGCCCGCCACCGCCCGGTCATGCTGCACCGCGCCATCCTCGGTAGCCTGGAGCGTTTCATCGGCATTTTGATTGAGCAGCACGCGGGCGCGTTGCCTACCTGGCTGGCTCCTGCGCAGGTGTCCATCCTCAATATTTCCGAGTCGCAAGACGATTACTGTCGTGAAATTGCCAAAACGCTGCAAGATCAAGGGCTTAGGGTTCAGCTGGATTTACGCAATGAAAAAATTACGCGTAAAATACGAGAGCATTCGATGCAAAAGCTTCCCTACATCCTTGTCGTCGGTGACAAAGAAAAAGAAGCTGGGTCCGTCGCAGTGCGCGCCCGGGGCAATATTGACCTCGGTGTGATGTCGCTACAGGACTTTCAGTCCAAAATTGCCAGCGACATCACTCTAAAACTGTAGTTTTTAAATAAACCTAGGCTTTAGCGCACGTGCTGTCTGCGGTAGTTGCTATTGTTACTATAGCATTCTGATTTTTAAGGATTTGAGCCATCGCTACTGAATTTCGTGACCGCCGTCACCGCGAAGAACGCAAACACCGTCTGAACCGTGAAATCATGGCACCGGAAGTTCGTCTTTCCGGCCCAGAGAATGAGCCCTTAGGCATCGTCAGCCTGATGGAAGCTTTGCGTTTGGCCGGTGAATATGATGTGGACCTGGTTGAAATTGTTGCCACGGCGAACCCGCCGGTCTGTCGTTTGATGGACTACGGCAAGTTCAAATACCAGGAGCAAAAGAAAGCGGCCGACGCGAAGTCCAAGCAGACGGTGATCGAGATCAAGGAAATCAAATTCCGTCCCGGTACCGACGATGGCGACTACAACATCAAGATGCGCAATATCAAGCGTTTCCTGGCTGACGGCGACAAGTGCAAGATCACTTTGCGTTTTCGGGGGCGAGAAATCACCCACCAGGAAATCGGTATGGCCTTGCTGCAACGCATCCGCAACGACTTGCAAGACCTGATCATCGTGGAGCAGTTTCCCAAGCTGGAAGGCCGCCAGATGATCATGATGATCGCACCCGGCAAGAAAAAGCCCGCGTCCAGCAAGCCCGCAGCAGAAGCCGCACCAGCGCCCGCAACGGCATCGTAAGAATTTCAACCTGCAGGCCTTGGCTTGTGGGTTGTAAATGCAGAGAAGTGCAAGCTTCTCTGCCCAAGACGGCGGGTCAAACCGCTGTTTTGAAAGTGAAAAGCGTAAGTGATTCACTAAGAAGTGGCTCGGGGCCAACAAGTCTGGGATCGGTTTCCAGCGCCTCACGAGCACAATGAACAGGAGCATTGAAATGCCCAAAATGAAGACCAAGAGCGCGGCGAAAAAACGCTTTCGCGTTCGTCCAGGTGGTACCGTTAAACGCGGCCACGCCTTCAAACGTCACATCTTGACCAAGAAGACCACCAAAAATAAACGCCAGTTGCGCGGTACGACTGCAGTGCATGAGACCAATATGGGTCACATGGCGCAGATGCTGCCCGGCCGTGGCATTTAATTTAACGACGAACAAGGAGTAAATACATGCCTCGCGTCAAACGTGGTGTAACGGCTCGCGCCCGCCACAAAAAAGTTCTCGCCCTTGCAAAAGGTTTCCGCGGTCGCCGCGGTAATGTTTACCGCGTCGCCAAAGAAGCGGTAATGAAGGCTGGGCAATATGCCTACCGTGACCGTCGGACCCGCAAGCGAGTGTTCCGTCAGCTGTGGATTGCCCGTATCAACGCCGCTGCGCGTGAATGCGGTCTGACCTACAGCCAGTTCGCCAATGGCCTGAAGAAGGCGGCCATCGAGATCGACCGCAAAGTGCTGTCCGATATCGCTGTGCACGACAAGGCGGCTTTTGCCAGCATCGTGGAGCAAGTCAAGGCCCGTCTGGCTGCTTGATTCCCCACGCTAGTTTGCTATTCTTTGAGTAGCATTCTGTGCAAGTAAACCAAGGGCTAGAGCTTGAAAGAGCGCTAGCCCTTTGTCATTTCCAAGAGATCTTATGAACGAGTTGGACGCGATTGTCAGTGCAGCACACAGCAGTTTCCAGGGGGCCAGCACGCCCGCCGATCTGGAGAATGCCAAAGCCCAGTTTTTAGGTAAATCCGGCCGCATCACCGAGCTGATGAAAGGCATGGGGGCCCTGAGCGTAGAAGAAAAAAAATCACGCGGTGCCTCCATCAACCTGGCCAAGCAAGCCATTGAAGCCGCCTTGACCGCGCGCCGCAAAGCCTTGGCCGATGCCGAGCTGGAGCAGCAGCTCAAGGCCGAAGCCCTCGACGTGACCTTGCCAGGCCGCCAGCGCGGGCAGGGCGGTTTGCACCCTGTGTCCCTGACGCTGGAGCGCATCGAGGCCATCTTTGGTTCCATGGGTTTTGAAGTGGCCCAGGGCCCCGAGATCGAATCCGATTGGTTCAACTTCACCGCACTGAACACGCCCGAGGACCACCCCGCGCGCTCCATGCACGACACGTTTTATGTCGAAGGCGGCACAGCTACCGCACCCAACCTGCTGCGCACCCACACCAGCCCGATGCAGATCCGCCATGCGGTCACGCATGTCAAGAAACACCGCGGCGCGATCGATGCCGGTCAGGTGATGCCCGAGATCCGCGTGATCGCGCCTGGCCGTACCTACCGCGTGGACAGCGATGCCACCCACTCGCCCATGTTCCACCAGTGCGAAGGCCTGTGGATCGGCGAGAACGTCAGCTTCAAAGACCTGAAAGTGGTCTTTACCGATTTCTGCCGCACCTTCTTTGAGTCTGACGACCTGGTGCTGCGGTTCCGTCCCAGCTTTTTCCCGTTCACCGAGCCCAGCGCCGAGATCGACATCCAGTTCCAGAGCGGCCCCCTGTCGGGCCGTTGGCTGGAAGTGGCGGGCTCCGGCCAGGTGCATCCGAACGTGGTGCGCAACATGGGCCTGGACCCCGAAAAATACATCGGCTTTGCCTTCGGCATGGGCCCCGACCGCCTGACCATGCTGCGCTACGGCGTGAACGACCTGCGACTGTTTTTTGATGGCGACATCCGTTTCCTCAGTCAGTTTC
The DNA here is from genome assembly GCA_963513125.1 of uncultured Albidiferax sp. Taxonomy (GTDB): domain Bacteria; phylum Pseudomonadota; class Gammaproteobacteria; order Burkholderiales; family Burkholderiaceae_C; genus Rhodoferax_B. Next base: position 498,665 of record CAUPPH010000003.1, on the reverse strand, counting down.
AATAATTCTTCAGCCGTACTAGATAGACCAAACCATGCAATTTCCTGAATCCTGGTTGCGCGCTTTCTGCAACCCCGACCTGACCACCGAGCAACTGGCCGAGACCTTGACCATGGCCGGGCTGGAAGTCGAAGAACTCAAACCCGTGGCCCCGCCGTTCACCGGCATCGTTGTGGGTGAAATCAAGACGGCCGAACAGCATCCCAATGCCGACCGCCTGCGCGTCTGCACCGTGGATGTCGGTCAGGCCGAGCTGCTCAACATCGTTTGCGGTGCGCCGAATGCCCGCGTGGGCATCCGCATACCCTGCGCGTTGGTGGGTGCTGAATTGCCCCCTGGCGAAGACGGCAAGCCCTTCTTGATCAAGGTCGGCAAGCTGCGTGGCGTGGAAAGCCAGGGCATGCTGTGCTCGGCCCGCGAACTCAAGCTGTCCGAAGACCACGGGGGCCTGCTGGAACTGGCTGCTGATGCCCCCCTGGGCCAGAACATCCGCGAACACCTGGCGCTGGACGACACGCTGTTCACCCTCAAGCTCACGCCCAATCTGGCGCACTGCCTGAGCGTCTACGGCGTAGCCCGCGAAGTGGCTGCGCTGACCGGTGCACCCTTGCTGCAGCCCAGTTTCCCTGCGGTGCCGGTAAAAATTACCGACCGCGTGCCGGTCAAGATCAGTGCCCCTGACCTGTGTGGCCGCTTTTCAGGCCGCGTGGTACGCAATGTCAATCCCAAAGCTGCCACGCCGCAGTGGATGGTGGACCGGCTGGCACGTTGCGGCCAGCGCAGCGTGACGGCACTGGTGGATATCTCGAATTACGTGATGTTTGAGCTGGGCCGCCCGTCGCACATTTTCGACCTGGAAAAAATCCACGGCGGACTCGACGTGCGCTGGGGTCAGCCTGGCGAGCAGCTCAAGCTGCTCAACGGCAACACGGTTACCGTCGATGAAAAAGTCGGCATCATTGCCGATGACCGCCAGGTCGAATCGCTGGCCGGCATCATGGGCGGCGATGCCACGGCCGTGTCGGACGACACGGTCAACATCTACGCCGAAGCAGCGTTCTGGTGGCCGAAGTCGATTGCGGGCCGTTCGCGTCGCTACAACTTCTCTACCGACGCAGGCCATCGCTTCGAGCGCGGCGTGGACGCCAGTCACACCGTAGAGCACCTGGAGCGCATCACTCAGCTGATTCTGGACATCTGCGGCGGCGAAGCTGGCCCGATGGACGATACCCAGGTCAACGTGCCGCAGGCCGTGCCCGTCACTCTGCGCGTGGCGCGTGCCGTCAAAGTCATCGGCATGCCGTTGACCCAGGCGCAGTGCGCCGATGCCTTGACCCGCCTCGGCCTGCCCGTGGTGGAGGGCGATGGCGTGCTGACCGTGACCCCGCCGTCGTACCGTTTCGACCTGACCATCGAAGAAGACCTGATCGAAGAAGTGGTGCGCATGGTGGGCTACAACCAGTTGCCCACCACGCCGCCGCTGGCCCCCATCACCGCCAAAATCCGTACGGAAGCGCAACGCAGTCCGTTTGCGGTGTGCCGTGCGCTGGCCGGTTTGGGCTACCAGGAAACCATCAACTTCAGCTTTGTGGAAGAACGCTGGGAGAAGGAGCTGGCGGGCAACCCCAACCCCATCCAGTTGCTGAATCCGATTGCAAGCCAAATGAGCGTCATGCGCTCGTCCCTCATAGGTTCCTTGCTACAAGTTTTGAAGTTCAACCTGGACCGCAAGGCCAACCGGGTGCGGGTGTTCGAGCTGGGCCGCGTGTTTTTGCGCGATGCCAATGCCGTGAATTCCGACACGACCGTGGCGGGCTTCCACCAGCCCATGCGGGTGGCGGGCATCAGCTTCGGCGCGGCCGACCGCCTGCAATGGGGCCGCAACGAACAAGCCGCCGATTTCTTCGACATGAAGGGTGATGTAGAGGCGCTGCTGGCTCCGCTGGCCGTCCAGTTCGAGGCGGCGGAGCATCCTGCTTTGCACCCTGGCCGCTGCGCCCGGGTGCTGGTGGCTGGGCAGGCGATTGGCTTTATTGGCGAGTTGCATCCGCAATGGCGCCAGGCCTACGACTTGGCGCAGGCACCAATGCTGTTCGAGCTGGAACTGGATGCGGTACTGCAACGCCCGGTGCCGGTGTTTGCGCCGGTGGCCAAGTTCCAGGCGGTCGAGCGCGATATCGCCGTTATCGTGGCCGAAGCGGTGGGTCATGGCGCGCTGCTGGCAGCCACCCAGGCGGCAGCCACAGACGGACTGTTGCGCGACACCGTGGTGTTCGACATCTACCGCCCCAAGCCGGTGCCCAAAGGCACTGAGCCGATTTCTACTAGCGGCTTGGCCCAGGGCGAAAAGAGTGTGGCATTACGGTTGACACTCAACAGTCCGGATGCCACGTTGACAGAGCCGCAGATTGAGTCTGCGGTGCAGGCGATACTGGCCCAGCTCGGCACGCAATGCGGTGCGCGTCTGCGTGCTTGAGCCCTTACACGACAACCTGGAGAAAGCCGTGGAAATTGCGGTTGAAAGTCTGGAAACCCCAGCCCTGACCAAGGCCCAACTGGCCGATTTGCTGTTTGAGCAAATCGGCCTGAACAAGCGCGAGTCCAAAGACATGGTGGATGCTTTTTTTGATCTGGTGAGCACCAGCCTGGTCGAGGGCACGGATGTCAAGATTTCCGGTTTTGGCAACTTCCAGATCCGCATCAAGGCCCCCCGGCCCGGGCGCAACCCGCGCACCGGCGAAGCCATTCCCATCGATGCGCGCCGGGTCGTCACCTTCCACGCCAGCCACAAGCTCAAAGAGCAAATTCAAGGCTGAAAGACTTGTCGCAGCACCCATACCGGTGTGATATTTATCACGCTGGTGGACTGGTCGCTGCGAACTAATTTTCCGTCCATGTGTTACTTCGGGTAACCTCGTCGGCTGCTCGCGTATTCCACAGGACCACATTCATTTTTATGGGAACTCCCCTCCCGTCCATCCCCGCCAAACGCTACTTCACCATCGGCGAGGTTGCGGACCTGTGCGGCGTGAAACCGCATGTGCTGCGTTATTGGGAGCAAGAGTTCAACCAGCTGCGGCCTATGAAGCGGCGTGGCAACCGGCGCTACTACCAGCACCACGAAGTGCTGATGATCCGCCGCATCCGGGACCTGCTGTACGACCAAGGCTTCACTATCAGCGGTGCACGCAACAAGCTGCAGGAGTTGGTGCAGGGCGAGCGCGACAGGCAGCGCCTGGGTGATGTGGAGTTGGACGGCTTGGACGACGGAGACACGTCGTTTGAGCGCCTGGAAGACGTGGTCACCCTGGATTACGATGAGGCCACCACCCAGCATCTTTTGTCGGTCCGCCAAGAATTATTCGAAATTCGTGATCTGCTCTCAGAAGTGCTCTAAACGCAGGCTATAATTCGAGGCTTGATCGGTGTGTGGCGCAGCCTGGTAGCGCACTTGCATGGGGTGCAAGGGGTCGAAGGTTCGAATCCTTTCACACCGACCATTAAAATCATAGGGTTACAGACTTCGGTCTGTAACCCTTTCTTTTTTCTGGCGTTCGTGTCCGGCAGGTGTCCGGATTGTCGCCAACTCGATCGTGCTTGCGATTTTGGGGTTCTGCGCAGTGACTCGATGCTGAGCTACCAATTTTGCTGCTCTGCAGGTGCTCAACGATGTGCTCCACGATGCATGGGGAGTTGCCAGTGGTGAACGTGTTTTAAATTGGTCTTCTGTCCTAACTGGTATCGCCTAATGCAGGCGCTAACAGATTCGCTTCGCCCATCGCAAGCCTACTTAGCATCAATAGTCTATTCAGTGCTGCACCGCGCTTGAACTTGCAGGCATTGCACTAGCGAGCGAGTAGTACGTGTCCAGCCAACCTGTCTTGAGCTGAGGCCGTCTGCCTCGCAAGATAGTATGCATACAACCCATCTTGCACACCATGCTCAAAGATGATCCGCACATGATTCGAATTGAAGCGGCATGGCTGGCAACGGCCGCATTGGAGACCGGACAAACTGTGAGATCAGAATATTCTTCCTTACCCTCAAGAGCGGCTGCCATGTGGAGGTCTCGCAGTTGGGGGTGGGGGGGCGGTGCTTAGAACTGAGCGCGTGGTGGTGATGAGTTGGGTCGTCAAGCCGAGCATTGCACGGCTGATGCGGCAGGGGCGCAGTTGTCCCGGCATGAATGTGGCGCATATGTTTAAGGAGGATGAATGATGATCCACCTGTATCTTGAACAAGAAGGTACCTAGCGTTAACGAGGTGGTACGCCTCGTCGCTCGCTTTGAAGGCTTCTGGGCGGGTAAAGGTGAAGCGGAACTGGGTGTCAAGTCCATCTGGCTGGGCATGCAGCGCATCGCCGACTTTGCCGCTGGCATCAGGTTCTCAGGCGAAGTCCCAGCTCAAGGAATTTGTGCATAGAGAGATGACGTATGGTGCAACTGTTTCCACTTCCTTTTAGTGTCGAGTTGAGGCTGCGTTGCCCCCATCCCATAAGCCGGTGGCCTATCTTTAAATTCCACTCTCATGGTTCCGTCGGTCCTAGCAATGTAGACGGCGCAATTGTGCAGTTCCGCGCGCATAGAGAAATGCTGCGCAGCTTGGTAGTGCAATCCTCTAAACTCAAACGGGTGTACCGTTGAGTGGCAGTCGACGCAGTAGCCTGAGCCTGCGCTTAACTTATCCCATTCACTTGCGAGCATGGAAATGATGTTCGGTATCTCGGTTCCTTGGGGACCATTCAATATTAGTGCAATATGTGTCCTATAGGCTCCGTCCCAGCTAACATCATGCTTCCAGGCGTTGCCCACCAGTGATACGCCCAGAAATTTTCCAGTATTTTTAAGCCAATCCGTACTGTAGGACTTGAGCATGGCGTATTTCTCGTCTGAACGCGTGTCGAAGTTCCAGGCTGAGCACTTCAAAACAAGATCCAAGCGTAGCACTACGCAGCAGGGAAACGATTTGTCGAGTTGATTGAAGTAGTCTCGAAGCGTCCTAAAGCGTTGATCGATGGTGTTCCGGTGTTTTTCCAATTCTGACGTGAAAGTACGACGATTGGAAATGCTTCGGATTTCCAGAACGCAAGCGTTGAGCGTATCCACCCAGAACGTTGGGTTTTTTTGTATGGCGACTTCCGCATCAAAGTCTGGCCAATAATTCAATCTTCTGCTTGAGATTACTTCTAGCAAGAGCTCAACCCGAGTGTCAAAACGGCGTTGTGGCACATGGTTTTGGATTAGCCATAGACAATACGGCAAAAGCCCTAAAAACTGTCGTCCCAAGCTCGTACAAGAGATAGATTGTGAACCTCCATCATTCTTAAGTTTAAAAAAAATGCTTGCACTTCGACTAGCTTTATCTACCCATGAAATTGCATCCTCAGTAGCTAAAGCCAAGTTTTGTGATTGAGAGTAATTGGGATATAAGAATGCTGAATAATTATCAAGGGATACTGAGCGCTCTAGTTGAGCTTGGCGTATTTCTTGGATCTTCGATGGTTTCATTGTGCGCCTGTTTTTGTGTGTTAAATTATAATAAAATTGCAGACTTAATTTTTTGTTTTAATTTCAATATAATTTTTACCTAATATAATATTTCGATGCTATGTTAAGATATGAAATTGATGAACAAGAGAGGGTTGCTCTTTTGGATACTTTTGCCGAATATTTGAAAAATATAGAAAAATGGTATTTTTATTCAAATGGGGAAGACTTTGGTGATTATGTAATATATTTTGAAAATACATGGCGTAAAAAAGGTCAGCTCTATGGCAGTATGTTTTTTTCTATTGGATTAAAAGATTTTCATGAAAAAAACAAAGATGATAAAAATATTAATAATTTATTCTGGTATGCGGCGCTGTGCGTGAGTAGGTTAAAAGATATTATTTCGCGTAAAGATTGGCCTGCGTTGTCAGTACCTGTAAGGCAGTTGGAAGACTGGAGAAATGAATTTCATGTGGAAATTAAACTTATCGTAGATAAAGAGCTTAGTAGACGTAAGTCTAAGGCGGCTAAGAGTAGGTATCTTGATCTAGATTTATTAAAAAATAAAATACTAGATTATTTAAGTGATCATAAAGAAATTATCTTATATTCATCTATTTCGAGATTTTTGGAAAAACATACCAAAGCATTAAATGAAATTGTGGAGCCGTTTCGAGAGAGGTGGAAATTAGGAAATTCTTCGTATATGCCACCTGACCGGGATAATCTTGTTAACGCAATTTTTCGATGGCGAAGTGATGATGATAATTTTAGGGTTGGTATGGATGAGTTTTTTAATTTAAAAATGAAGCCTAAGAGCGTTGTTTTGGAAAATAAAAAGTGATGCCTATTTTTTAATTTGAATTTTTTGTAAAAAGATTAGTTTATATATGCAACTAGTTAGGTAAAAATAGCTTGAAAACTTTGGAAAATACATTACCTCCTGTGTGTGTTTTATGTTCGTGGCCGTTGCTGGAGCCACTGATCCAGTTCCTCCCGAAGTAGGCCTCTAGAGTTGCTGCCCAGTTGTACGGGCCGAGGCAACGTTGAATCAAAGCGGGATGAGGCGGGGTTCAAACGGTCGTAAAAACCGCTTCGTGATAAGCCTAGGTATTCGGCGGCTGCTTGCATACGTAAGACGGATTTGTAGTTCATGGGCTTCGCTCCTTTGAGTCCTTGTGAGTTGCCCCGAGTGTTTGCCTTTCAGTCCAGATATGCTTTAGACCTGCATGTGTCCAGGATAGAGGTCGATGCAGATGTATTGATTTATTGTGAAAAGTGTGTTCAATTTTTTTGACAGTAAAGCTGCTGCAAAGTCACGCTGCTGTCAGATGTGGCGGCCTTGCTGGCTGAGGTGCAAGTGGGAAGTCGTGAAAGTGCACTGGCGGCTGCTTTTGTTACTTTTATTGCTTAGCAATGGGCTTAAGCACTGACCCAGCTGCAGCCGCAGCCGCAGCCGCAGCCGTTGCGGCGGTATATAGCTTTGCTAGAGCGGAACGTCTTTTGCTGCCAAATTCAGCAACCCACGGCCTTTAAAGTTGCTCTATGTCGTTTGAAAAGGCATGGACTCCGGCCATAGAGAGGCGCATTTCAAGCATGGCTTGGCCGAGTCAATTTTTTGTTACGCCCAGTATGGGCGTACACCTGAGGGTGCAAGTTCCTCCACGATCTGATTCCACTAAGTGAGTGATGCGCAACTGTATGACTCAGCAAGGATCTTGTTTCAACCTCAAGTTTTGAAGAGTGTTGCAAAAATAAAACGCTTAAAATTTTTATTTTTTGCTAATTTTGTTCACAAAGCTTGGACTTCGAATGTTGGTCTATTCGAGTTTGCTCGATGCACTGATTTCCGGGTAACGATGAAGCCCGATCAGTTCGCCATGGCTTTTGACTTGGTGCTCGACATATCTGGTCAGGCTCCGCATCTGGCCAGTCCTAGTTATCAATTTGCGTTGGAAGTTGACAAGTTTGTATGCGGGAACAGGTCAAAAGCTTGGACCTGCCTGGCTTGCGGGCCTAATTCCTCGATCAACAGCGGGCGCAGTGCGCGTGCCTCATCGCATGCTGCTTGGGTCGCTCCGTCTCCTCCAAGTACCTAATGAAAACGCGCCCTCCGAAGTGCTTTTTTTCATACCATTGTTTCTACCCATGGCGAACGTGGTCGAGATTACGCCGTGCACCACCGTTCACTTGACGCATAAAGACTTACGCCTGCATATACGTCTCGGCAGAGTGTTACGCCAGAAGCGAGTCCAACAGATTCGCTATTGCTGATGACCGGATCCAATAGAGATAGGACTTGGATAGTCCGTATAGTTGGGAGAGCTTACTGCCACATTTCCCGAGACCTATCATGAACCTGCATTGCCGACTCTGTTGCTTGTGATCCTCCAGGCACCGTGATTGGTGCTATCGGCCAGCTCTTGTCCAATTGCGGACAATCTTACGAGTCTCCAAACCTTCCATAGTTTTGATGATAAATCGTAAAAATTGAGTTTCTAAACCAGCTGCGACTGTGTCGCTGCTGGTTAAATCTAAAACTGAAAATAAGGATGTTCGGGTCTTCTGTAACAACAATGTGGAGTGAGGAACGATATGAAACAGAAATGGATTCTTGCCTTGGCGGTGGCGTTTGTATTAGCCGGATGCTCTACAAGTCCACCGACGCGGCTATCTGATGCAGAAGACTTATTCGATACGGGAGGCCCCATCCGACGGCTATACCATGCATCACTCTACTATCCGGTAGAGATTGCACCCCGCTATGACGGATACCTTTTGGGTGTGGAGAAGACCTGGACCGAGCTCATCATGGAAGAAGGAGACCTGCACCTTCAAGCAATCCCTGATGCCAGTTTCACCATGGATAAGCTCCGCGAAAAGATGAGAGATCGGTCCCTGCTTTATGTGTCGCATGTGCTGAAGACCTTTTCGAATCAGACACCGGACAACAAGAACTGTGCGTTGTACAACGCTTACGCCTATGATGCGGCGGCCTTAGAAAAACAGTTGGTCGTACCTTGTGAAGGCCAGCCTCCTGTCTTCCAAACCGTCACAGTCGCTAACGACGGGGGGCTTCGTACAGCCAAGTCTACTTATAAAAACAGTTGGACGGCCATGGATTCACTCGGCAAAGATATTGCCGAAAGAGCACCCCACTACTCCGCGGTTTTGGTGGTGGTATTAGGTTGGAACACGCCGCAGGAACAGGCGGTCCGCAACGTCAACTCTATCGTCATGAACCTTAAGTCTGCGCGAGGCAACGACTTCAATCCTTTGGTCATTGCCGTCACTTGGCCTAGCCAATGGAACAGTGCCTGGTTGGATTTTGCCTACAAGGCATTCAGCTTCAATACCAAGGCCTATGACGCGGATGAGCTGGGATACACCTGGTTGGGCGTATTGTTGCACCGTACCTTACCGCAGCACGCGACCGGGAAAGATGTCATCGTTATAGGTCACAGTTTTGGTGCTCGCGCCACCAGCGTTGCCTCCTGTATCGGGCCTGCCATCTATGACAAGGTACCCGACAGCCATCGTGCAGCCATTCACACTCTGGTGAACTTCCAGGGGGCTTATGACGCTGGCCGTGCATTCGGGGAGCCAGACAAGGGCATTAACTTTCCAAAAGGATGCGAGAACGTAGCTAGGTTTGTATTGACTGCCTCGGAGGGGGATACCGCAAATAGTCTGCCGTTCTGGGCCGACTATGCTGGGACTTCAAGGGCTTATGTAGCGCAATGTGCCCAGGAGAGCACTCTGGCAAACTGCGCCTGTTCGGACAAAGATGGAAACTTAACTGTCTCCAAGAAGGGAAAATACCCCAAAGTTTGGTACGTTGATGCGACTCGTCTCGTCAGCGAGAATGCGTACGACACCGGGGGCGGCTCTCACAATGACATCTTTCGCGTGGAACATGGGAGGCTAGTCAGTAACGCCATCGACCGTAAACAAGATGTAGGCGAATGCAAGATGCCAAAGAGCAAAAACTGGTTGCAGTCTGTGATGTAAAACTGGGACTACGGAGGGTATGCACCTCCGTTGTCTCGCGTTAGCTCATGCGCGCATAGCTTTCTATATTAGGACCGGTTTCAGTGTTTTAGGCAGGTACATCGAAAGGTCAAGAAACTCGTCTTCTTCAAATTCAAATAGTGCAATTCAGGCAACAGTTTTGTAACCTGCCTACGGCGGTTTCTCCATCTATTTGCCTCCGTATATCAACAATAATCTCTGCCTCTTGTACCTGTGTTCAGAGTGTTGCGCCGTTATGAGTTTGGTAAACGCTTGGCAGTGGGTTCTCCGTCGGGTTATTGTGGATTCATCGGCAGTAGAGCAAACGCCATCACCGCAGCGCACGCTCTGTAACAGCACAATCCGGCTCGCATGGAACAACCCAGTGAGCGTCACGCTCTGTATGAATGTCCTCGTCTGAGCAATAGTGCGTATCGATTTCACAAATAGCGAGTCACTGCGACCTTTGGGTTAAGGCATGGTAAGCGCGACAAACAAAGGGATGCTCAACGAGACGTTGGCGGGTTAGCAATACCCTGTCCGCAACGGCGCGGTCTCTTTTTAGGCAGGTGTGCTGACCCTACCAATTCCCTGACCTCGAACCGCGTCAGAGGGGGTAAAAAATGCAGCGCAACATCGTCTCGTGCAGCAAGTGTTTTTATTACATCCATGACTGCGTCAAAATTGGCAAATGGCCATGGCATAACTCGCAATGGCTCACTGAGCGGCGCGGTGAAATTGTCCCAATGGGTCGGAACCACTACCTTCGCTCCTGTCTTGCACACCACTTCGTCCCAGGTTTCTTCGATAACGCCACTGTCCTTTTTAAGCAGCCCACCGATGCTCAGGAAGACGATATCGGCCGACTGAATCATGGAACTGACTGGTTTCATGGGCAGACCTGAGCTCACCAGGATCTTCGTTTCCCCCTGTTGCAAAAGATAGCTCATGGTGCTACCCGACCGGTAGGTCGTCAGCCCCGCAGGTAACTCAGGTGTAGTGTCGACCTCGCCGGAGAAAAGCTGCAAGGGCGAGTGGTAGACATTAAATGGCGTTACGGTGAACTGCCCTGCTGGGAAAGACTTCTCTGACTGCACTTCTTTAGTGTCGGGTGTGCAGTGCGCAGCACCAGATCGGGTCGTCGCCTGCGCCTTTGCTATGACCAACGTCGAGGTGGGCCCCCGGATCTGCGCGCCAGTGAGGCAAGCAATGAGAGCTGAGTCAAGTACGTGGTCATGGTGCGCGTGCGTCACAAGCAACAAGTCGACGGCCTTGGGAATTGTGTTCGAAGCTATTAACTTGCGTATGTATTCCTCGTCTGGCTTCAGCCAAGTGAAAAGAAGTTGCGCGACGGTGGGGCGAGACACGAATCCATCCACGATAACTTTGGTTGTCCCGTCATCAAACAGAAAGGTGGTCGTGCCGAAGTAGGTCACATTGAGCGGATGCTCTACTTTGCTTTCGTATGGACTTGTATAGGCATAGGGCCGCAACTCATGTGTAATGAGCTGCGCGCATCCAGCGGAGCCTGTAACTGCAAAGACGGTGGCCGCAAGGCGCAGCACACGCTTGTAACTTTCGTGCTTCAAGTGCTTAAAACCCACCGTGATGCCCTCGCCCATTCAAAAAGCTTGTTTTATCTAATTGGCTTGCGTACACACGATGTTGCGAAACGAAGAGTATCTACTTCACGATGGGTTCACCGACCGCTGACCTAGCACCGGCGATCGCATCCCAACATACTGCGGCCACACAAACGACGGGCAAAGTAGCCACACGGTTGCCCACTTAAAATTCCGTCCATCAATTATGAGAAACGAGCCTCAAGTCGTGCAATCATCCGTTGAACTGAAGGACCGGGATCAGTCTTACGCAGAAGAAAATCAGTTAGCTCAGCCCTTAGCTCCATGCTAGATTGAGTGGCTCCGACTACGCCTGACCAAGGGGCATACAGGTGGTCCGATCGACCACCTGTCGTAAAGCCGAAACTCTCAAAGATCCTTTGCAGCTCTTCCTGCCCGGGTGCACCAGTTGGCATGCTTCCTCGACCGAGAGCCGAGAGCCTGATGTACCGGCGAACTTGTAATGTGCTTCCGTCGCCAATATGCGATGGAAAGAAGGCGCGCAACGCACGTCGTAGGCAAGCCTCGGCAGCGCTGGTTTCCTGCACTATCTCTGTGCTGATGCCGTTCAACATGTTTTCCTTGACTGACCAGTCGCCACTGACTATCCCATCAACGGCGCATTCCGAGACGCATTCAACAAAAACCGCTGGAGGGTCATAGCTAGATTCACCGTAAGCTGGGACATCTTGCGAGATCTGGTTCCCATTACCCCTGAACATACAGTTGTTAAAGTGCAGCGCCGGTTTCTTACTAGCTTTCGTATTCTTAATCTTAACGTGAGTTAGGTCGCAGCCTTCAAATGAAATTGGGCCTTCGCAATCGATCAGCTCAAGGTTCGAGACGGTGCAGTTTTCGAACGACACATCGCGTAACGAGACATCCTTGAGACGTACGTTCGAGACGGATGAGTTAACAAATCGGTTGCCATCAAGAATGAAGTCACTGCCACTCAATTCTTTGTCAATGACGAAACCAGCAAACTCGACGTCTGTAATCTCCGCTAGAGGCAGAGGAGCGTGCATCGTGCCCGACAAACGCTCATCTCCCACCGCCGCACGAAGAAACCAAAAATTTGCACTGGCCGCTTCAAAACCGGCCGAGATCGCACGGTCAAATGCCTGGCACCACTGCTCGTCCACGGCGTTGTCACCAAGCGCCGAAGGGAGAAGGGACTCAAATGTATATTTTGCTCGCTCTGCAGACACCGCCAGTGTCAGGGATTCATTTGCTTGCAAGTAACCTAGGGAGGTTTCTCGCATGAATATCTGGGCGAGAAGGGCACAGCGTACCCAGTCGCTTAGGAACTGTGGCCTGTAGGCGCCCGCCGCCTCAGTAGCATAGATAAGTGCGTGTTTCGCGTTCTGCCGCGTGATGGCAACAAGGATTTCCGGCGAGTTGATTGGATCAACATCAAATGCTTTGGGCACCAGTTCGTTCGGCGTGGGGGCCGATGCGGCCTCTGGTGCCGACGAAAGCGCAGCCAAACCCTGAAGCACCCGCATTTGATTCTTGACCGAGTATTCCTTCGTGGCGATCGAGTCGACTTTTGAAGCTTCACGTATGCATGCGAACACGGCCGCGCTGAGGCAGACATCTCTAACGATGGGAACGAACGGTCTCCCGTCAAGGCGAAGAGGCGCGCGGTTACCAGATCGTCGACCGATAGCGATCGCTGCTAAGCCTTGAACGAAAAAGAGCGATGGCTCCTTCGCAACTTCAGGAAATACGTCCAGAATCCAAGTGACAATATCACTTCTTTCTCGGACGACCTGTTCGTCTGCCGGTCGGTTCCCAATAAGTTCGTTGTATTCGGCAGGTAGTTCTATCTCACTCAAGCGCTTACTTTGCGATATGAGGTCGTCTAGCACTGCGCCTACGTAGCTCTTAAAGTCATCGCTCGAAATTTCGGGCAGATCAACGCTTAGGATTGTCCAACTACTGTTGTTTACGTGACGTGCCTCAGTACGTCGCCCCGACAAAACGACGACCGATTCCGACGAGCCTAGACGCTGGGTGATCAAGTTGAGCAAATCGCGAATGAGATTTTTATCGTACCGCCCCGACACCTCGTCGATGCCGTCGAGAAAAATCGCAACAAGTCCTGATTTGACTGCCCGCACTAGGCGATCTGCCCCCTTGCCCACTATGCCAATTAACTGGGTTATACCGTCCCATCCAATACCAGATGCAAGAGGTAGCTTCCTTAGCGGGATGTAGACCGGGAGCTTGCCACGCGTGTCCGACCGCAGACTCTGCGCGGCTGATGCCAACAGTATCGTCTTGCCCTTTCCCGCTTCAGCCTCAACGAACACGAGCCCTCCACCAGAGCGAACGCGCTCTGCCAACTCAAGCGCAGCGTCGTGATACCTGTTCGCCTGTTGGTCAACCAAGGTCATTCGGACCGGCTCAGTTCCAAGTGCGCGAATGGGTGCCAATGCCTCGGTAATTACTGTCTCCTGCGATGCATCAAATGTAGAGGGAAGGTCGAGAATTTTTCGCAGAGCCATCCTAACGGTCTTGGCCGTGCGGCCAAGACCGAGCGCAACCTTTTCTTGACCGGTAGGGACCCAATAAATCAATACATAGTGGACTGCGGTAACGCTGTCCGGCAAGGCCGCCTGAGAAATGCGCGTAGTCGCCTTCAACTGTTCAGGTGACGAAATAGATGGATCATCAACAAAGACCCAGAGTTCACCATCGAGTTCGAAAGCTCTAGCGCCCGCGACGAAATCCTCAAGGTTGACCTCAATAGTCCATGCAATAGCCATTGCAATGTCAAACCGCGCCTCTCCCATACACCGCCTCCATTTGTACTTGACCGCAAACTCTATCGTCAACTGGTGTTCAGTTCCACCAACTGGCGATGCCAATCCAATGCATTATGCCTATTGAGCCTTAGTAGCAGCAAAAGTGCACCTCGCGCCCTGTACATACATCGGACATTACGACTAGCGGCCTCTAGTGAATCACTGTGTAGACGAATTAAATTGACAACTTTGAGAATGTCGTTTTTATTCTCGGTTTTATGATCTTGCGAGTGTATTTGTACAAATCATTGCAATCGACTTTAGTAGATAACCTCATGACCTCTGATAGCACAGTTTAAAAAGCAAGGGTACTTGAATTCAATTAAAAATTGCGATGCCACAAGGTTCAATTAAATTCACGGCGATACAGAAGGTCCGATCAGAAAAAACTCATTTTTGTGCGTGGTCTGCCCGATTTTCCTAGTGTCTTCCTTGGCATCATCCCCCTCTGAAAAACCTTGAGTTTCTGGTCACCTTTGACGCGGATGTACTGCTCGCTTTTGGTTAAGTATGCAGCCACATACAGCAGGTTCTCCCTGATAGTGTCTTGAGTGTGGTGAATCTGTCCAATACCTGGAAATCGATACTGACCTTTGTTTAAGTTGCAGTTGTGTGATGTTCCTTGGCCTTTGGTGATATTTTCATCCCAGTATTTACATATTTGGGTTGCCAAATAGACATCCTTGCAGTGTTCTGAGCCGTCGTAAATAATAATGAGATGGTAGTGGTAGCCCTTAGCTTCTCCATACTCAAGCTTCCACATGTAGCCTTTGATTGCTGATAAAAAAGTTTTCCCTCTCTTGTTGTTAAAGAAATGGCGAAGATCTCCCTTTGCTTGGTCCAAAGTAATTTTTGATGGCCCTAGTAGTGGATCTTTTCTATAGCCAAAATCAACTCTCAAAACTAGCAGCCTAGCATGTTTGGAAAACAGTGCATCAATATATTTCTTCGCTGAGTTAAAGTTTCGTCTCGAGTTGGCTACTCTGTCTTTTAGTCTCTTTTTGAAGTCCGGATTATTTAATTCCGTACGAATCTGCACGATTAATTCATTGAATTTAGAAGCAAAAGTACCACCGATTCCATAGTTGAATGGAGTATTGGGGTCACATTTTTGATGACCATCCAAATTTAACAAAATAAGTGATCTAAAAAATAGTTCAACTTTTTCGCTAAATATATATTTTTCGGAGTATATTAGTTGCGATTGAAATAGAAGACTGAAACTTTCTCCTAATGGTAAGGTTCTCAGTTCAAGTCTACCACTCCTATTTTCTTTCCATTCAAATCCTAATTTCTCAGTAAGCGAGATCTGCTCAATAAATTTCTCAATGGGTGTTGGAGTGCAAAGATATTTGTTGTCAATAAGTTTATGTACCTCTCCATCCTTTTCCTCTAGGTATACGTTCTGACTGTGGTTTATCCACTCATAAAGTTCTGATGTAGATATTTCGTCGTAAGTCTTGTTATTCATGGCTTGTTATTTTGCTTAAGTGTTGATAAATTATGTGTTGTGGGTAGAAATTGTTTAATTGATATTTATTTGTGATTTTTTGTTGTATTTATAATTTATAATATTTGTAATTAATTTAATTATTTAATAACATTAATAACCCAAAGTAATAATCGAAATTTATTTCGATGATGCTACGCGTTGTCCATTAAATCTCTGCAAATTTGCAATTTATTTTTCTACACAAGATATACAGAGTTAAGTATCTGAAAGCTAGAAAAATTCAGACGCATATCACTGTCTAGATCATCCTGAAGACAAGCGCAACCTGTGCAACTTACAGGCACTCACGGCGCTACCAGTGACATGCCGGGTGACGACATTTGCTGCTTCTGATCTGTCCCTGCTGGCATCTACCTGCCCACGTCCCAGGACTACCCCTCCCTCGATCCATCGATCATCGGTCGCGATTCAGCGTCTGGATGCACTTGCTATTCGATGGCATCAATAGTAGCTGTTTTCACTCACAAGATACGTAACTTGTATGCGTACATTTATCGTTTTGAAGCGCGTCGTGTAGCAGTTCACAGGTTGCTGCATCGGTGCATGGCTGAAAGCATCCCGGTGTCCAGCAGTGGCTCGGCCCTACGCGAACGTTACATGTATCGGCAGGAAAGAAGCTTGTTGTGCACCATGTCTAGCCTGCACTTTGGCGAACAGTGCTTGCAGGATTAGAAGTGCTGTATGGCGTTTGCAGTCCACCAAGCTGGTTGAATCTGGCGATGTTTAGGTACTGCATCCGCAGCCGACAGAAATATCCACTACAGCATGGATTTGTGCCGTATTTTTTTACCGCATAAATATCTGGGGCAGGCAGAAGCTGTACATCGTCAAAGCCTAGAAGGAGCAGCTTGTGAGCACAGCAACGTGCCCGTCGCTCGTGGCAAAAACCGGTTCTATGCACGCTTGCCAAGTAAGTCGGTGCGATTAACTATATTTTTAAAAGGAGTCATTTAATGTTCACCAATTCCCCCCTAGAAAGCCTCGCCGCATTTGCCATCGCATTTGTCGTCGGGGCTTTGTCCCTTGCGTGTCTTGTCCTGTACCTTCAAAAAGTACGGGGGTCTATGCCGCCCGTTCATCCAACGGCTCCGACCTAGTGAAGAACCCTGTTTCCCTCAATCCTACAAAAGGAGATTTACCCGATGACGATCCAATGTCCCAAATGCCATTCAAAAAGCATCGACACCCAGGACTACGCCAAGAAAGTGGGTGGCACTATCGGCACGGTGGCCGGTGCCGCCAGCGGCATGGCAGGTGCCCTCAGCGGCGCAGAAGTCGGCCTGATTGCCGGAACGGTCCTCGATCCTGGAAATTCTGTTCTGGGTGTGATTGCCTGCGCCGTGCTGGGCGGCCTATTGGGTGGCGTAGCCGGTTGCACCATGGGGGCCAAGCTGGGCGAAGTGGTGGATAGCAATATCCTGGATAACTGCCGCTGCCTCAGCTGTGGATACCGCTTTGGTACGCAGTCCATTTGAGAATGTAGACCTCGACCCTGAGTGGCACTGATCGGCATAATGTCGAAGCACCGTATCCGGTTTAGCTGAGAGCGGCTTGAATCCCGGTATGTCCAGCGCATACAACCCCACCGACATAACCATACCGTCGGCACCCCTCCCATAGTTTCTCCCTAGCTCCCTCTTAGTTCCCCCAACCCCCAGACGTAGATTTTTGCTTTGGCTGCATACCTGCAGCGGCTTTGTCACGTCCCTACCTATCTGAAAGAAACCACCATGGCACACCTGATCAACTCTATGGCCTATACCGGCGAAACCCCCTGGCACCAGCTCGGCAACGCCTTACCCGCCAAACAATCCATTGAAGTCTGGGCAAAACAAGCCGGCATGGACTGGACCATCTGCGAAACCCCGGTGCGCTACCTGACCGAGCAAATCGGCTCGTTGGGCTCCATCATGTCGTTCGAAGACCAGAAAGTGCTGTACCGCAGCGATACCAAAGCCGCTTTGTCGGTGGTCAGCAGCCGCTACCAGGTGGTGCAACCCAAAGCGGTGTTGGAGTTCTACCGGGATCTGTCGGAAGTCTCCGGCTTTGAACTGGAAACTGCCGGTGTGCTCAAGGAAGGCAAGAAGTTCTGGGCCTTGGCCAAGACCGGCAAGGAGTCCATGCTCAAAGGGGGAGACCTGGTCAAAGGCTACATCCTGCTGGCCACTTCCTGCGACGGCAGCCTGGCGACGACGGCCACACCCACCACCATCCGGGTGGTCTGTAACAACACCCTGGCTATCGCCCTGCAAGGAGCCACCAACGCCATCAAAGTACCCCACAGCACCAGCTTTGATGCCCAAGCCGTCAAAAAGCAACTCGGCATCGCCGTTTCGCAATGGGATAGCTTCATGTACCGCATGAAAACCCTCTCGGAATGCAAAGTCAAAAGCCACGAGTCTCTGAACTACTTCCTCAAAGTCCTGTGCCAGATCGACAACCAAGTCGATCCGGCGCAGGGCTTGGTGAACGAGCGGGCGCTCAAAAAGGTGCAGGCGATGTACGAAGGGCAGGGCAAAGGTGCGGAACTGGCCTCGGCCAAGGGCACCGCTTGGGGCCTGCTGAATGCGGTCACCGAGTATGTGGACCACGAGAAACGGGCCCGTAGCCAGGAATACCGCCTCGACAGTGCCTGGTTCGGCCAAGGGGCCAGCCTGAAACAGCGGGCGCTCGATTATGCGATCCAACTGGCGGCCTAGACGGGCGACCTCTGTGCATGGGCCCGTCGGGTCTCACGCTCACCACCGGCCACCGGCCACCAACCACCGACCCCGGTCCCTTTCGCAGGGACTGGGGTTTTCTGTTTCTACCCATGCAAATTTAACGACAGGAAGGCATCTCTATGGCTATCCCTCTTACCTCCGACAAATCCATCCGCCAGAAGCCTGCGCTCAAACTGGTCAAGACCCAGGACCTCAGCCGTGACCAGTGGCTGACCGTCCGCAAGGGCGGTATCGGTAGCTCGGATGCTGGATCCGCTGTGGGGCTCAATCCCTACAAGTCCCAACTGGAACTCTGGATGGAGAAAACCGGCCGGGATGGCAACCTGCCCAAGACCGATCCCAATGACGAAACCAGTCCCATGTACTGGGGCACCTTGCTGGAGCCGATTGTGGCGGCGCACTACACCAAGCGTACCGGCCACAAGGTCCGGCGCATCAATGCGGTCTTGCAGCATCCGAAGGAGTCCTGGATGCTGGCCAACCTCGACCGGGAGGTGGTGGGCGCACCCGACGTACAGATACTGGAATGCAAAACCGCAGGGATGAATGGAGCCCGATTGTGGAAGGAGGGCGTACCGGAATACATCCAGCTCCAGGTGATGCACCAGTTGGCCGTGACCGGTAAACAGGCGGCCGACGTGGCGGTGTTGATCTGTGGCCAGGAACTGCAAGTGCACCGCATCCTGCGCGACGACGACATGATCACCCGCCTGATCCAGCTGGAACGCGAGTTCTGGAGCTATGTGGAGCGGGATATCGCCCCGCCCGCCGATGGCTCGAATTCTGCCGATGTGGCCTTGCGGTGCCTGTACCCGCAGGACAGCGGCCAGACCTTGGACCTGTCCACTGACCTGGTGATGTCGGCAGCGTTCTCGGACCTGCTGGCTGTTCGCCAACAGCTCTCCAACCACCTGGAACAGGAAGCCCAACTCAAGCAGCGCATCCAGCAACGCATGGGCGACGCTACCAAGGTGGTGTTTGAAACCGGTGATGTGACCTGGAAGCGCAGCAAGGATGGAAGCGGTTTGGACGTCGCCAGTCTCCTGGCCGAACAACCTGAATTGCTGCAGCGCTACTCCCTGGTCAAGCCTGGATCCCGGCGCTTTCTGGTGAATGGCTAACTGCCGGGCCATTTGTTGGACCCACTGTCGTCTGCACAGCCACCACACCATCACTGTCTGCCTCCTTGCCCGCCTGCCTACATCCCACGGGAGGCAGACGCTCGGGCGGTCTTCTTCCATTCTGCAAATTCACTTCCCACACTAAACAAGGAACCACCATGCTCAAAGGTTTGGCTTTAACGCCCCCGGTCATTGGCCGGATCTCCATCGGCAAGATCGTAGAAAAGGCCGGTAAGCGTCTCCCAGAAAAAGACGATGAATTCACCGTCACCAGCCAGGTACAAAACAAGGACGGTTGGGTCAACCACCCTGTGGACGAAGCCTTGCGCCATGCCAATGCCAATGCCAATGGCAAAGCCCATGGCAACGTCGGTGGCAAGCTGCGCACCATTCCGGTCCGTTTGCTGTTTGATGACCCGGACCTGAACCTGCGGGCGAACTACAGCCTGTTTGACCGGCAGACTGGCAGGCCCCTCTGTGTTGGCAACGGGGAGACCTGCAAACGCTCCACCGCAGACGGGATCCAGACGTTGCCCTGTCCTTCCCCGGATAGCTGTGAGCTCGCCCGTGGGGGTTACTGCAAGCCCTATGGGCGTTTGCATGTGCGTATCAGCGGGGAAGTGGGATCTACCGCAGATGGTGGTGGTGGCGTAGGTGGAAGTGGAAGCATGGGCGGTGACGACGAACTGGGCAGCTTTGTGTTCCGTACCACGGGATTCAACAGCATCCGTACCCTGTCGGCGCGCCTCAAATACTTTCAGGCGGTATCGGGTGGCTTGCTCTCGACCCTGCCATTGGAATTAAGGCTGCGTGGGAAATCGACAGCCCAGTCGCACCGGGCCGCGATTTACTACGTCGATCTGACCATCAAAACCGGTATGGCCCTGGTGGATGCGATGGCGATTGCCAGAGCGGAAGCCGATCTCCGCAAGGCGGCGGGCTTTGACCAGGCTGCCTTGGACGAGGCTGCGCGCCAAGGCTATGCCAACGGTGCGTTTGATGAATCTGAGGAGGAGGGCGTTGCGATCGTGGAGGAGTTCTACCCGCAGAGCGATGGAGCTGGGGCCAGGGCATCTGACGACGGTGGACTGGCCTTGGTGCCCATGCCACGGTCATCCCTAACTGTTGGAAAACCTCGCTTGGCGGACAAGCTGGAGCGGAAGGCGGCACAGCTGCACCAGGTAAGCAAGGCCATCTGAACACAGCAGGTTCATCGCGGCATGCGTCAACTGAGGTAGTGCGGGTCCTGGTGCAACAGCGGATCGAGCAGCAATCGAGGATCCACATCCAGCGCATCGGCAATGCGTTGGATGTTGCGAATGCCCAGGTTTCGACGTTTGCGTTCGATGCCAGAAATGTAGGTTCTGTCCAGGTCGCACAGGTCTGCCAGATCTTCTTGTGAGAGCTGCCGGTACTTGCGTAGCTGTCGCATGTTGGCTGCAAACAGCGCCAGCAATCGATCGCTATCCACTGAAGTTGCAACAGAACCCCTGTCTCTGGGACTCAGCGCTGGCTTGGCAACTGGTCTCACGGGAGTGTGGAGGCCAGCAGCTACCACCCGCTTTACGGGCTTGGTCGATGTCTTTACTGGGGCGTGTGCCGATGTCTTTTGTGTCACCTCGGCATAGTGAATAATGGTGGACTTTAGGACTACGGACTAAGAGTCACATTTGCTTCATATCGGGCATAGACGAGGATAGAGCTACCGCAACTTGATGCGTACTTCGGATGCGGCCTGTCATGCCGTTCAACCATCTGGCTATCCATACAGGCACCCTTGGGGTGCATTTTTTTGGTTGTGTATGTGACCTTTAGTCAACAATTTTTAACGTAAGGGACGAAGTTCTATGAAAGTTAATTTACCCAAGGTGCGCAGTCTGTGGCTGCCCGTACTCATCCTGCTGTCGGCGTGCTCCCAAAGTCCGGAGGATCGCTTGGTGGAGCTGGGCCGCTGCTACAAGGCGGGGGCCATCCTCAAAGACCGTGTCCTGCTTCGGGGTGTAGAGATCACATCCGAGAAGACCATTCGGGATTCAAAGATCGAGGTGAGTCCTGCCATGTTCGCCATGCTGATCAATGAAAAGATCAACGACGAGCTGTACTCCGAGGGCTCCTCGACTGACCCAGCCCGTGTGCTCAAAACGCTGACCAAATGGGCGAACTCCAGTGTCTGCAAAGACATGAAGCAACAAGGTGTTGATGCCGGGGAGCCCTAGAACGCGGTCACGGTGTCGCAGATCTTGGTTTATTGGCCAGTCAATCGCAAGGGCTGATATCCAGGATCGTCGCCTTGATGGCTTCCTTACTTAACTATTCCCGTCTATGAATACACCAGACCACTATGCAAGCCTGGGGATACGACCCAATGCCTCGATCGAGGAAATCGAGCTAGCTTTCAAAGCACGGCGTTCGCAGTACCACCCGGACCGCTACAACCAGAGCGAGAAATCGACCATCCAGTGGGCGACACAACAGATGCAGCTAGTCAATGCGGCTTACCAGGTTTTGTCCAATCCCAGCACCCGTGCGGCATATGAGCAGGCAAGGGATCAGGCCAGCCATCGACCTTCGGAGCCGCCTAGCGCCAGCAATCCCCAGCCAGCCGCGTCCGGATTGGGTTTGCGGCAGTACCTGGTGCAAAACTTTTCTAACTTCGCAGGGTCTGGCCGGATTTATCTGGCACCCAATATTCCTCTGAAGAAGCTCAGCGGGGCCTTGGAGAGCTATGGAGAGGACCTTGACGCTGCGGATGTGCTTGTCCTCATCGACGACACCGTGTTTGGCGGTGGCGGTGACGGGATTCTAGTGACAGAGAACGCACTGCTCGTGAAATCCCTGGGAGACGATGGACGACAGTTCCCGCTGAAAAGTCTGACGGATCTGGAGACCAGCAAGAACGCTTTGTATATCAATGGCAGAAAACTGATCCAGCTGAACATGTCGGATGCAAAGGGCGTGGACGCACTGTTCTTGCGGATTCGGGATTTTGCGATCCAGAAATACAGCATTGCGTCCCAAGCGTTCACCAACGATGCGGGCAGTCAGGCCTTCGGGACTGCGGACCCAACGGCTTCAGGGAAGCTGCCCACGCCTGAACAGCTCTTCGCGGCAACCAAGGTGCAGTTTGGTGCGCTGTACCGATCTATCCAATCTGTGGACATGGACGATCCTGAGGTCGAGCAGGCTTTCGCTGCGTTGGCGCTGCGCTACTTCGAAACCACGGAAGCCAGTTTGTCCAGTGGCCGCCTGGACGAGGCTGCGTTTAACCAATTGGGCAAGGTGTATTTGCTGACCTGCAACCTCTTGGAGGTGATGCAGGGCGAAGCAGAGGTCAACACCAACTTATTACGGAAAGAGGAGGGGGATGGGCCGCTTTTGAACTTGCTGAGCAGCATCTTGAGGCGATTTGGCCCGGAGAGCCAACCAACACAGGTCCGAAGCAAAG
This sequence comes from uncultured Albidiferax sp., assembly GCA_963513125.1. Lineage (GTDB taxonomy): Bacteria > Pseudomonadota > Gammaproteobacteria > Burkholderiales > Burkholderiaceae_C > Rhodoferax_B. The sequence goes on along the minus strand of CAUPPH010000003.1, from coordinate 475,931 downwards.
CGGATCGGTATTTTGGTGCGGACTGAAGGAACACGATTCACGCTCTTCGTACGTGAATCCATTTTCAAATCAACGAAAGGAAATCAAATGACAAAAACACACAAAGTGATCGCGATCTACTTGGTTATCGGCCTGCTGTTTGGGCTGCAGCAGTGGATTTGGGGGGAGGTAGCCCACAAAGGCCTGGCATTCAACCTGGGACGAGGGTTGGCGTGGCCTGCGGTAATGTTCCCGGCGTTTGGGCAGGCGGTGGCGGGGATCATCATCGTCGTAGCGATTGCTGCGGTTCTGCTTTTGAACTAAGTCTATGGGAGGTCGAGCCATCCCTTGCTTTAATTGAGGCTTGTGTAGATGGAACTGCGGACCGGCCCAAGAGTAGCTATCGGCTAGAGTGAATTCCCGAAAAAGCATACCCACCCTGGCCTCAAGCCGGGGTGGGGTTCTGCCTTGAGTATTTTTTTGAATGGAAAGCTAAAGTGTTAGTGCCGATCCAAAACTGACCAATAAACCGCCAAGGTGCCGGAAATTCGGTGAAACGGCCGCAGGGAGTATCCGCGCAGTTCTGTGGAGCGTGGGCATTGCAGGCGATCAAACGGAGCCGCTTCGATATGTAAATATGATCAATGCTACTATTTATGTAAAGCAGGTGGTCGTGGGAGATTGAAACGCTAGCATGAGTTGACGCCTGTCGTCCGCCGTTGTTTGGCTACATTCCCCGATCTTGCATTTGTGCCCGCCTTCTTCTTTCTCCTTGGAAGCTTGAACCATGCGCCGATTACGCATATTGCACATTTCTGACCTTCACGAGAGGGCTGAGTTTGATGGCATGCCGGGGAGCCGCTTGAAAACGCTCAAGTGGGATGCCCGACAACGTGGGCAAGTCCTGGGCGACCGCTTCAAAGACGTTCTGGCTGAGATCGCCGCCAAGCAAATCGATCTGGTGTGCTTTACAGGGGACTTGGCAGATTGGGGAATTGATTCAGAGTACAAAAAGGCATCAGAGCGTCTTAGGATCATCCTGGACCTTGTAGGAGTTCCTCGATCTCGTTTTTTTGCTGTTCCGGGGAATCACGACGTTAGACGATCGGTTAATGCTGATGCATGGGTTGCACTGCGCTCCTGGTTGGCAGAGTCTGGCGATATCACGAGGTTGGGGCAGTGGCTTATGGGGGCCAAGGGGCCACCCCCAGGAACCCAGGCCGATTGGATTCCGCTCGTGCTCGAGAGAACAAACGCTTTCTGGAAGTGGTTGGCCGAATTTCGTGGGGATGATCTTCGCGGCCTCCAATCTGAGCCTTTGGGATACCGCACTACTTTGCAACCGGGAACACTCGAACATATCGACATTCCAATCCACATCGTGGGTCTTGATTCGGCTTGGCTTTGCGGTGCTGACGTTGCCCACGGTGATGGTGTCTTGAAAGATCAAGGAAGCATCATCGTCACAGAAGAACAAGTGGATGCGCATATTCGCGTAGGGGAGTGTGGGCTTCATGGATACCGAGTTGGACTAATCCATCATCCTCTGGACCATCTTGCGGATCATGCAAGAGTGCGAAGACTGCTCGGAGACAACGGAGTTGATTTGCTGATGCACGGTCACCAGCACGAGCCGCTTTCGATCCTGACCCGAGAATCGGGGGCGAACCTACGCGTCGTAGCTGCGGGATGTCTAATCGAGGGGGATTTCGGGAAAAACTGGCCCAACGGGTTTCAGGTCATCGAGGTTGATCCCATTTCGCATGCTGGTGCCATACACTTTCACAAGTGGTCCCCAGCTGGGCGCTTTTGGGCAAAAGGCAGCGACATCTATCGCAGTGCGCCTGATGGTGTACTGGCGCTAAGCGGGAAGGACTTGAGCCCTGAGTCAGGGTTGCCTAAAACCAAGCCAGATTCAGCGATTGAAGGCTCTCATCGAAGTCCTTCCGCTGCGCGAAGTTTGACGGGACCGCCCACCGCGCTGCCACTACCAAAATGGGCGATGGCGTCTGGCAGTGATGAGTACGGGCGCTGGGCCGATCTCGTATTCTCAGGAGTGAGACAAAGGTTTCGTTTCATTCCGCCCGGACAATTTTTTATGGGAGCAAGTCGAAATGAATTTGGGCGTCGAAAAATTGAAGAACCAAGCCATCCGGTCGTGATGTCCGGTGGGTTCTGGCTTGCCGACACAGTTTGTACGCAGGCGTTGTGGTACGCCGTAACCAAGGACAGGCCTAGTCAATTTAAGGATTTGGACGAGAACCCCGTGGAATGCGTGAGTTGGAACGACATCGCCAATCGATTCGTCCCACAACTGGAGAGCAAGCTGGCGCGTGTGCGACTGAGCTTGCCGACGGAAGCGGAGTGGGAATATGCATGTCGCTCAGGATCTCAACGTGTCTACGCGTGGGGGGACGTTCTTGGTGCAGACGAGGCCAACGTTGAGTTGGGGGACTCAACCGTTTTGCCCATCGGTGTCGGCCAAACGACTGCCGTCAAGCGGCATCGTGCCAACGCCTTCGGTCTCTATCAGATGCATGGGAATGTATGGGAGTGGTGCGACGATGCTCTGCGAACATATGAAGCGGCACTGGTCTCCGATCCGCATGGTGGTTACGGGGAACGGCTGCGAGCTGTGCGCGGCGGGTCGTGGAACAACGATGCCATTCGCGCGCGCAGCTCGTGTCGCAGGGCCGTGGATCAAAGCTACTGTAGACCATTTATCGGCTTTCGAATCAAGCTAGTTTCAGTATGAACTCCTACTTTTCGTAAGGTGCTTTCGACCAAATTCCTACTGATGCTAGTGCTTTTCTGACCAAGGTGCCGGAATTTTGGTGAACATGCCCGTCTTCAGTGAAATTGGCAGAAACGCTCAACGCTTGACGATTTAGATGCTCAGCACATCGTTGGCAACGGCCGAGCCTTTGAACTCTGTGTTTATTGGGAGGTAAAATTGATCGGATCAATCACGAGAGAGTGAACAACATGAACGACGAGTTTACGACCTCAAAGCGAGACATTCTGATTTCCGAATTCTTACTGGCCCACGGTATTCACCTTGGTGAGGATGCGCCGGATGAAATTCTTGATGCGGCCAATAAAGCTGCCGATCAGATCTTGGGCAAGGGCAACAACAACTAACAGGAAAACCGCCACTGTGAAGCGGCGTTTTTAATTGAATTAGGTGGCCGTGTTTGAATCAGACGGAGTAACAATTCTCCACGCGGATTGCGTGGCTTCTTTGGTCGCAATGTGCATGCTGCACCTCTACTGCGTGTTTTGTCAATGCCAATCGCGGAGCAGATTGGGTAAATTTTTTCACTTACCCAGACTCCTAAGCTACGTCAGTCTCAAAGGCGACCGCAAGCTGAAAATGACGTTCTGGCGTTCCTAATGTATTTACGAGCGTCTTGACAACGTAGGCATAAAGCACGGTGGGGAAACCCACTGTGCTTTATGCTTTGGTATCGTTTTGCTCCAGAACTACCAGTCAGGTCGTTCAGCGAGCGTAAATCTCATCGCATCAACACTGGTTATCAGTCGCTAAGCGACCAGCTCCATCAGTTTTCCATACCCATCCACCACGTCGTACTTAACTTGGTCAGATGTGATTTTGGCGAAAAATTTGCGTGCGCATTCGATTTTGCTCTGCTCTATTTTTCGCAAATCCATGCTGGACAAGGAGCCCTTGGTTTCTGCGACAAAGTACACGTGCTTGACCTTGCCTTCTTGGAATGCAATGGCCCAGTCTGGGTTGTAGTTTCCAACTGGGGTAGGGATAAAAAAACCGCGCGGCAGTTTGGCGTACACCACCACCTCGGTGCTTGCATCCAGCTCCCGCACAAAATCGCGCTCGTTTTTGGAGTCGGTGAACACGTAATCGTAGATATGGTGGTTGGCCTTCACCGCCTTGCTGAAATCTTCCTTCGCTTTATCCTGGGTGAAGATATCCATAGTGTGTGTGTCACCTGTAGGGTCGTAGGCAATGTGCTCCACGATCACGGTCGCCTTCTGCTCGTTCATCAAACGTGCAGCCTTCTGCATGAAGTCTTCCGGGTTGGTGCGGTACTGACTGAACACGGCTTTGTTGATGCCCTGCAAGACACTTGCGACGGTCGCGCGGGTAAGTTGCGTTTCTCCTGTCAGCCTGCCAATCAGGTCATATTTGACGGCGGAATGGGCTGATGCACGGTGAAAATCCGTCGTGGACTCGGTTACTTTGAACGACTCGCCCTGTTGAATTCCGTCATACGTTGCAGTGTCGGTCTGCTCCCCGGCCACCACGGTGTACTGCATGGGGCTAACCTTCAGCTCAGCCTCTAAGGCCTTCACGCACTTGGCCACCAATTCCGGCGTTTCAAATTCCACCGTGTATGCAGCCTTGCGGTTGATGCGATTCCAAAGCGCCCTGAACTCGGTTTTGTGGAAATTGGCGTTTAGCGGATTGGTTTTTGCCTTGCGGTCGTCCTCCGGTAATGGCAATTTCGCGTCGCTGAACACACTGTCGATCAGTGCAAACACGGCATCGGCATGCGCGGCCAACTCGGGCGGCAAGGCTGCAAGCGTGCCTTCTTTTTTGGCCTCATGGTATCCATCGACTATGCGGTCTTTGTCGTCCGTGTAGTCGTTTTTAAGCAAGTACTTGTATATCTGCTTGGCGAGTTGCGGGGTCACGGCCACGTCTCCGGCTGCGGTTTTGAGCACCTTACCGGTGAAATAGGACTCGTCCGCCACGCGTGGCAGCTCAGACAATTCCTTACGCATATCACGCTGCAAGGCAGCTACAAAATCCTTGTAACTCTCGCTGGCGACCACGGTGAGCACGTTGACCTGGTGCACCGTGGACGGGTTGTCCATGCGGTCGCCAAGCTGATTGACAGATAAACGCAGCCCTCGCCCAACTTCCTGGCGACGGCGGCGGTCACCGCTATCGCTGTCACTTTTGTCGCTGTGCTTCAATGAGCAGATCACAAACACATTGGGATTGTCCCAGCCTTCACGCAAAGCGGAGTGAGAAAAAATAAATCGAATGCTTTTCTTGTCTCTGGTCAACGCATCATCTTTGTCTGACTGGAAGGACAGGAGTGTCTCCTTGTCTTTCAAAATCAGGTCATACGCATCCACGTCGTCAGTTTCTGTGGACTTTTTTCCTGTCTCGGGGTCTACCATGCGTTTGGTCTTCTTATCGATGGAGAAATAACCGTTGTGCGTCTTGGTGGTTGTAATGCCTTTAAGATAATGGTTGTACGGAGTGTCTTCCAGCGTCTGCACTTCGGCCAATTGCAGGTTGTACTCTTCTTCAAACATCTGGGAGTACTCGCCGGGTTGCTCGCCCGCATCGGTGTAACTGCGGTATTTGCTGACTGCGTCAATGAAAAACAGCGTCAGCACCTTGATACCTTGGGCAAACAGCGCCTGCTCTTTTTCAAAGTGGGCTTTGACTGCCTCCCGGATCTGAATGCGGCGCAAGGCAGATTCACTGACATCGCCTGTAGCCTCGCCCGCTACCAGTTCATGCCCGTTGGTGAAAGTCACCGAATCGGTGAGCGCATTGATGTCGGCCACCACAAAGCCCCTGTACTGCTCCAAATCGCCAGACAGATCAAATAGGTTGTCATTGCGGGACAGCTTGCGCAGCACCCGCTTGATACCGTTGTTCTGCTTGATTTCCAACTCCACCCGCGCCACGGGCGCAGCGGTGGAAACCTCGATGGACTCCAAATACAGATAGGCATTGGTCCCGGTCAGGCCCTTGACCGAAATGCCACGTACCGCAATTTTTTTGACCAGCTTCTGGTTGTACGCATCCAGCGCGTCCAGTCGGTGGATTTTGTTGTGCTCCGTCTTGTGAGTGGCCGAGTACCGCAACACCGCTAGTGGCTTGAATTTAGCCAGAGACTCCAACGTCGCCGCGCCCCCCATCTTCTGCGGCTCATCCATGAACATAATGGGGCGGTTGGCACTGATGACATCAATGGGCGCACGCGACTGGAAGTCGTCCAACTCCATAGAAATTCGGCGTGCGTCCTTGCCCGTAGCATTAAATGCCTGCACGTTGATCACCATGACGTTGATGCCCGCGTCACTGGAAAAGCTCTCTAAGTTGTGCAACTGCTTGGAGTTGTAAATGAAGAAGCGGGCGCGCTTCTTGTAATCATCCAGAAAGTGCTCGGCGGTGATTTCCAGCGACTTGAACACGCCTTCACGAATAGCAATGCTGGGTACCACCACGATGAACTTGCTCCACCCATACCGGGCGTTTAGCTCAAACATGCTTTTGACGTAGCAATAGGTCTTGCCCGTGCCGGTCTCCATCTCCACGTCCAGATTGATGTCACACACCTTGGTTTTGACCAGCGTGGCTGAAAGGGGCAGGTTTTGCCTGCGCTGCACGGCATGTATGTTTTCCAGCATCTGGCCAGGGGTCAAGGCCAGATCAGAGTTTTTGAAGCCGACTGACTCCAACGGTGTCACCACCTGGCCACCAGCATCCACCGCGCGGCCTGGGTCCATGCGGTAATTCAAGCCCTCGCGCTTGGGTTGCCCGGCAAAGCAATCTGCCACGGCTTCGACGGCGTTAGTCTGGTAGGCCTGTTTTTTGAATTTGAGTTTCATGACCGCGCCGCTCAAATCGTCTTGACTTCGGTGCCGGGGCTCATCAGCTTGAAGATTTGTTCGACGTTAATCTTCAAACTGTCGCTCGCAAAGCCTGCATCGCGGAACACCGCGCGCAGCGGCTCCCGCTTGGCCAGCAGCTTGACGAACTCTTCGCTGATACCCTCTTCAAAACATGCGGCCAGCGCGTTGCCATCCACAAAGAACACGGCTTTGCCAGCAATGGCTTCCTGTGTGATGGGCAACGCCAGGTCAACACCCCAGTCCAACAGCACCTGGAACAGCAGGTCTTCTGAAGTGCGGTCTTCGCGGATATTGCTGACCATACCAATTAGCTGTTCCTGTGTGACTGTATCAGGGGTGTAGTAGACGTCTTTCATTGACGATGTGTCAATTTTCAAGACGCGAAAGCCAACGTCAATGTTTGGAGCAGTAATAGCATTTGCTGATTGGATTTCTTTACCGGCTCGCCGAATACGCTCTTTGCTAATATCGGCAATGCTTTTGAATACACCATCTGTTGCATCAACATTTATTTCGCATGGCTCTGGAAGTTGAACCATTATGAATTTTCTGGACCCGCCATCTTCTGCATTTAATTTCATGACTGCATGTGCGGTTGTAGATGATCCAGCAAAAAAATCTAAAACAAGTGAGTCGGAGTTAGTCTGCATGTCTAGCAGGCGCCTAATCATTGCCAAAGGTTTTTTTGCATTGGGGAAAGCAATGCCTCCTTCCTTAGCTAAATTTTTTGTTTCACCGACAAAATCCCACAGCGTCCCCTGCAAATCCTTCTTGCAAAGAACACCATTCACTTCCTCCGATACGTCGCTCAACCAGGCAAAAAGTCGGAATGAGTCACCTTTGTAAAACTGTTCATACATAGTACCTTTATTTCGCCCGGACCTAGGTACATATTCAATTGAAAATAAATCGGAGACGGCACCGATCTCCTGGACTTTCTTCATGACTCGTGGGCGAATAGAACTTTGGGGCATTTGCGTTTGAAATAGCTTCTTTGAGTACTTCGCATATGCGGCCACTTCTGATATGCCCTCGTCCCGCATGATTTGGTTGATAGACTTGATTACCGGACTTGTTCTTGAATAGATTTTTATCTCGTTGCCGTCGCCATCGACAGTTGATCCGACATATTCCTTGTCACCCTCATAAACAAGGGCGGTCGTATATTTCCAACTCACATCCTCGTCTCGATACTGCTGCACAAGCTCACCTATTGGTGTATAGGTGTATGCATTTTTGAACGATGGAAATACTGAGTAATCTTTGGCGTAGGCAAGTAAATATTCAATGTTCTTCTTTAATTTCTTGTCTTCACCGCCGCCTGACGCACCAGCTACATTTTTCATCTTTACGATCAATGTGTTCACGTGATTATCTTCCGAGAAAATTTCATCACACATTCGCTTCAATGATGCAACTTCCCCTTCGTCGATACTTATGAATATGACGCCATCTTCACTCAATAAATTGCGTGCCAATCTCAATCGCGAATAGATCATGCTCAACCAATCGGAGTGAAATCTCCCGTTTGAATCGGTATTTGCAATCAACCGATTGCCCAATTCGTCCTTTTGGTTCGAACGTCTTTTGTACGACTCAGCATCCACTGCAAAGTCATCTTCGTAGATGAAGTCATTTCCGGTGTTGTACGGTGGATCGATGTAGATCAGCTTGACCTTGTTCAGGTAAGTCTCTTGCAGCAGTTTCAACGCATCGAGGTTGTCTCCCTCAATAAACAGGTTTTGCGTAGCGTCAAAATCCACGCTCTCTTCACGGCACGGGCGCAGGGTCTTGGCAATTGGCGCATTGGCCGTCAACAGCGCCTCGCGTTTGCCGGGCCAATTAAGCTGGTAACGCTCTTGCGGACCTTCCACAATGGACGTGGAAAGTTCCTGCCGCAACTGGTCAAAGTCGATGCTGCGTTGCACCACGCCATCGGCACCAAGGGCCTCAGCTATGCAGTTCGGGAAAAGCTGGGCCAGCTTGTCGATGTTGGCCTGAGTCAGGTCGGGGCTGTGCATTTTTAGTTTATTCATGGTCAAATTGGCTTGTCGCGCACGCAGAATATGCGTGAAAAGCTATTAAAAATATAGCAATTAAAGTATTAGCTTTGTTTTTGCGGCCAGCGCGTGAAGCTCGGTGCGAATGGTACGCATCTGGGCGTTGATCTCTATCTTGCGGTTGAACTGTTTTTCTTGGGCAAGGCGCGTTTCCAGCTTGGCTACTGCTGCCTGCTTGGTGGTTAAGAGCGTTAGCCGGTCCAGTTGGTCGCGCAAGGACTCGCCAGCGCGGGCCACCACGGCCAGGTGTTGGCGCAAAAGCTGCTCATACAGGCCCTGCAAGTCCAGCGCCACGGGCAAGCTAAGGCGGGGCAAATCGTCCTTTTGCCACGGCACGGCATGGTAATCACCCACCACCCATTGGCCGCTGGCGGCATCACTGGGGCGCTTATAGGCTGCAACGGGTTGGCTACGGCCTTCAAATCGCAGGACGAACAAAATGGGAAATGGGATAGCCTTGTCGATGCACCGCAGCACCGAATGACTGACATCAGGCAGCTTCAAGGCGATCTCGAATACCTCGATTTCGGGCACGTCTGGTTTGGCGGGCAGGTTGACACTCCCCGGGGCCAGCTTGTAGGCCCATGTGATGCTCTCGACCTGCTCAACAAACAGCGCACGCAAGGCGGCGCTGGGCTTAGCGTGTGCGTAGATCTTGGCCTTGGCAATAGGCCGGTCCACTGCGGCCTGCGAGGGCCAGGCGAACAACGCAACCGGGGCTGGGTCCAAAGTGGCGGTCATGGAGCCTGAATCACCAAAAAGCTGACCAGCTCGAAGTCTTCAATGCCGTTCAGATTTTGGGTCAATGCGCTGGTTTTGCCCGGCGAGAAGAGGCTGTCCACTTCCTGCTCTTGCTGGCGCTCAATCATGGAGCGGATGGCCTGATCCAGCAATGTGGAGTACACCTTCATGTTGCGGCCATCGTCGGTAGCTTTGTTGAAGGGCTCAAACGCGGCGGGCAGCGGGTCAGCACGGCCTTTGCAGGCAATGCGGGCCAAGTCCAACAAACTTTTGACTTCGGTGTGGTCGGCAATCACGGTGCCATCCATGCCGATATAGACGAGGTAGTACGGGTGCAGCCGGTTTTTCTGCTGGATGGCCGCGCCAAGCACGTCCGACGCAGCACTTAAAAACCGGTTACGCAAAGTAAAAATCACACCAGGCAACAGGCCCTTTTCTACATTGGCAGGCACCACGGCATGCAAGCCACTGGGCAGGCGGGACAGGTCGCCATTGGCTTTGACGTAGTTCATCAAGTCCATGCGAAAGTCGTTGAGCCCCAGGTCGGTTATGGACACGCCGGTTTTGAGGTCTTCCATTTCAATGACTTCTTCTTGCAGGCGACGCAATTGTTCCTTGCGGTAGGCTACGTCATTGGACTGGGCAGAAAGCACGTTGTCATCGCCCGTGGCGGTCAGGTCGGTCATCATCATGCGACTTTCAACCCGTTCTTTCAGGTGGATGTACTCGTCCAGGCTGATATCGGGCCAGTAGTTGACCAACTGGATGCAGGCATTGGGTGAGCCAATACGGTCCACACGGCCAAAGCGCTGGATGATGCGCACCGGATTCCAGTGGATGTCGTAATTGATGACGGTATCGCAGTCCTGCAAGTTCTGGCCTTCGGAGATACAGTCTGTGCCGATCAACACATCAATTTCCCCGGGCTCATGCGGCATGGTTAGCGCCTTCTCTTTGGCGCGCGGCGCAAAGAGGGTAAGCATGGTCTGAAAATCCACGCCCTGGCGCGGGTTTGCAGCCAAACGGAGTGTTGTTTTGGGCTCAGACGAACCGGTAACTTTGCCGGTGTGGATGCCATGTTGCTGGAACAGGCCTGTCGCTAGGTTGTCATACAGGTAGTGGGCGGTATCGGCAAAGGCTGTAAATATCAGCAGTTTACGGTTACCAGGATTGATGGGGTTGGACAGCTTGTGCTCAATCTGGGCTTTGAGGTGTTGGAGCTTGGCATCGTCAGCCGGGGTGATTTTGGCCATTTCAGCCAGCAGCCCGTCAATCACGCCCAAGTCAGCGCTCAGGTCGTATTGCCATGACGGTAAGTCCATGTCGCCCAAGTCGATTTTGACTTTGCCGCCCGTAGTGTTCTCGCCCGGGTCGCTCGCATCATCTTGGTCTGGCAGGGTTTCGTCATCAAAATCAGCGTCTTCAAACACGGATGCCTGGTCAGTGAACGTCACGGATTTGCCCGATTTTTTGAACATACTGATCTTGTCCAGCGCGTTTTGGTGCTTGCTTTGCAGGCTTTGCAAAGTGAGCCGGAAAGATGCGACCGAACTCTCCAAGCGTTTAAGCAAATTGACGGTCATCAACGCCTGCAAACTCTTTTCGCGGTCAGCCTGTTTGAACTTGCCACCGCCACCGCCCACGCTAGTGTCGTACATGTCTTCGTACTTCTTGATGCGGCTGGGCAGGATGTAGCTCACAGGCGCATAAACCGCGAGCTTCAGCAGCGATAGCAGGTTGAAGATGTCGTTGAAGCCAATAACATCGGTGCGCTGGGTCAGCGGACAGTGAAACGAAAGTGGTTGGAGACGTTCCGGAAAGTTGCCAATGTCTTTGGTGTCGTAAAAAGTCTCGATGTGCTTGCGGGATCGGGCAATGGTGACGCTGTCCAGCAGCTCGAAAAAGTCGAAGTCCAAAGCGGCCAATATGGCGTTGGCAGTACGCTCTTCTGGCGGCAATTTGGTCCAATTGTTGAACGCGGCCTGGGCATGGCTGAAGATCGTTTCGATGCTTTTCTCAGTGTGCAGTTTCTCTCCAAGCTGTAAGGAGTTGCCCTCATAGGCCAATGCGAGTTGGTTGCGCAAGTCATCGAAACGATTGTTGACCGGCGTGGCCGACAGCATCAGTACCTTGGTCTTCACGCCTTGCTTGATGACGGAGTTCATCAACTTTTGGTAACGGGTTTCCTTGTCTTTGTAGGCATCGTTGTTGCGGAAGTTGTGCGACTCGTCAATCACCACCAGGTCGTAATTACCCCAGTTGACTCGGTTGAGTGGCATACCAAACGACTCGCCACGGGTGCGCTGCAAGTCGGTATGGCACAGCACGTCATAGTTGAAGCGGTCTTTGGCGAAAATGTTGGTTTTGAGGTTGCGGTTGTAGGTCAGCCAGTTGTCGGCCAACTTCTTGGGGCACAGCACCAAGACGGAACGGTTGCGCAGCTCGTAGTACTTGATCACGGCCAGCGCCGTGAAGGTTTTGCCCAAGCCTACGCTGTCGGCCAGGATGCAACCGTTATAGGTTTCCAGCTTGTTGATGATGCCGGTGGCGGCATCGCGCTGAAAGTTGAACAGCTTTTGCCACACCAGGGTGTCCAGGTAGCCCGTGCGGTCGTTGGGCAACACGTCTTCGTTGAGGTCTTCCAGAAACTCATTGAAGATGTTGTACAGCATCAGGAAGTAGATGCGCTCAGGCGAGTTTTCTTGGTAAACAGACGCAATGTGCTCGCACACCAAGCTGGTTACGTCTTTGAGCTTGTCCGGGTCAGCCCAAATCTGGTCGAACAAGCTCAGGAAAACGCCTGTATTGGCGGGCTCGTCGAACTTGTTGACGATGTTGGATACCGCGTTGCCCGGCTGGTAGCCCAAATCGACGGCTGTAAAGCCATGCAGCGGCATGTAAACGGCGTTCGGGGCTGCTGCCGTTGCGGAGGTCTGGAGCGCCGCAAACTGCTGCATTGGAGCGCCGCCGCTGTTGGAGCGAAACTTGGCCTTGCGGCGCATCCAGTCCGCACATTCGCGGGCAATGGCTCGCTGGGTGAGCCTGTTTTTGAGCTGCACCTCGAACTCGGTGCCATAGAAGCTGCGCTCGGTGTCAGATTTGGGAATGTGAAACTCGCGCCGCTCCTTCTTGGCAGCATCCGTTACTTCTTCGGGCATGAACGACGGCGAGGTGAATATGAACTCGAACGATTCGACAGATTGCAACTCCCGTTTCAGGGCCTCGAAGGCATAGATGGAGAAGCAGGATGCGGCAATTTTGAGGCGTGCACCTGGCTGAACTGACTTCTTAATGTCGTCACCCAGCAGGTCGTTGATGTTGTCGATGAGTTTCACTCGGTTTTGACTCTCCTTGGGTGCATCTTAACGAAGGTGAGGGCGTCAATTCGCAAGGGTAGTGTAGGCACAGGAAAGCCCCAAAACACTATCAGCATTGACCCTGCATTGGGATTCGGCCTAAGGAGCGCTAGCGACCAAACCCATGCTCTAAAACCTGCGCGGCCAAAGCAAACGCGGCTGCACCGGAGCATCAGTGAGTATTTAGTGACCTGGCTTGAACTCGCAAGCGTAGCTTGTTCGACGACTAGGGTAATAACCATGCACCACGTTCCTGTACCCCTAAGGCATTTTCGCAGATTGTTTTGGCTATGCCTGGTGTGACTACTGCGGATACGGAAGCTTTGTCACCAGTGAACTGCAAATATCGGCCTGAAGCCGTTATGCAAATTGAAGCTTGAAATGATCAACTTAGACTGACTGCTGACTTTCGGTCTATGTGTCCAACTTGTGTTGAACTGAACGAGCTGTTCTTGAGGGCTGAAGCCTCCATTTGATAGTTGGCACTTACTCGCACGTTTTACCTAGGTCAAAACCTTAATTGGCTGGTTTCAAGGTGTAAGCGCGAGTGGGCGATGTGTTTAAATTGCTCAGACTTTCGGTAATCTGCGTATTTGGCATCCCGACCATCCGCAGCCGAACAAGGAGGAGTCGTGGCGGAGACCATAAACATTGGTGAGATCGCAGTGCGTCTTTCAAAAGACATTTTTAAGCACTTTCTCTGGGAAATCCATCCTAAGATGGACGACAACTTCGAGTGCACGAATGAGAAGCATGTTGGCGAGGGCGGAAAACCGAAAGCAACACACCCTGGCGATGTGGTTTTCTTGTACCGCGATCCGTACTTAGGTAAGACTGTTTATCTCCATACAGACTTGAAAAGTTACGCTGCGGATTCGATCACTCCTACGCGGTTGCGCGGTGCATTCAAGTCGCTGTGCATGACGATCGACTGTGCGCGATGTTCGAGTTCGTGGCGCGCGAAGTACTCTGTGGACGAGTCAGAGGCGCATGAAGTTCGCGGGCTGCTATTCGTTCACAACCATGATAACGGCTATGAAAAGCCGTTTTACGAGGCTCTTGACAAGGTTGATTTGCAAGCACTTCCGGTGGCCCCTGGGACCCAGTTGCACTATCTTGGGCCGCAAGATATACAGCGCTTGTATAACGTAACGAACGACATCATCCGTCTCAAGGGCGAAGGTGAACTGCCCCAGACCTACACGTTCTATTACCCTGATCTGGTAATGTCACGCCGGCAAGGGGATGTTTGGGAGCAGTCGGCGACCGTTGAGACTTTGACTGCACCTTACATAATTATTAAGCATCTCGCGACCGATGATCGGAGTGCAGGCTATGTCATCTACTACAACGCACCTGCATCCTGTCCAGAGGAGTTTGAGTACTTCCTGGATAGCTTATCGAGGTTTCAGATGCTGGAGTCCGGCGAGCGAATTTTGTTGCGGGTGACGCATCCGAATGCCCCCAATGACCTTAAATCCATTTTTCGAACAGCGCAGAAAAAGTACGTGAAAGCTTGGGGATTTGACCCCGCACGCGAAGAGATCCTAGGGCAGATTCAGATCGAGAGGATCACGAGCGTCACCAGTACTTATAACCCGGGAGATATGGGATGGCGGGAATAAAAAAGCGGGCTCATGGTCCGTCGCTTTACTATGCGAGCGATAAGAACGTGTTTGATGCATTAAATGAGCACAAGGTGGATACGCCGACGGTCGTTCGACTTTTCCAGCGCCGAAATATTGTGGTGAGTAAGAAGACGCTGCGCGAAGATCTTGCGAAGTACTTCTCTACCCTGACGCATGACTACTACGACCACAAGGAGATCTCGGCACGGCTCGGGATAGCTGCGAGGCGCGAACGCACAACATCAATGGACGTTTCAGGAGTGGGCGATATTGATGAACTACAGGGCATCGTCGAGCAACTGAAGAAAGAGATGGAGGCGAGTGGCGACACCGTACAGGTTACGCGAGAAGGTAACAATCTCAGCATTGGAATTCAATACTCCGAGATCGATTACAAGCGTAACGAGTTTTCGCAGGTTCAAATTCGTGATGGCACCATTGAATTCGTCAAGTCCCCAACAGGCTATGCCGTGCGAAACACGCAAAACGACTATCTAAATGGAGTCAGAGAGACACTACTGGCAAAGGTCGAGAAGGCGACCTCAGCACCCTTAATCAAGATTGTCGTTACGCTGTTTGACATTCCATTGGCAAAACTTCGGTCAAAATTTTTTCATGAATTGGCAAATTCGTTGCCCAGTTTTGTTCGGCGCGATGTTACCGACGTGTACGTATTCAAAGCGAAGCCAGATTTGGATGAAGATGGCATTGAAGAAGATGCTGACGGTTCGGAAACTCACGTGGAGCGAGTCTTTCTTCGTGGCAGTGGGGTAAGTCGCTCGGAGATCTTGAATGAGCTACTTGATGAAGAGAATTACTACATTATCAAGATGGGTTGGACCGCAACCGAGGTTATGGGAGTAGGCAGTGTTTACGACATAGAGGCAGGCTTTTCTGATCCCAAGGACTGCACGGGCTTCTCATTTATCTTGAGCGGTGTGTTCCCGATAGAGGATGGGAAAGTCTCAACGCGACGGCGAGCACCCTACAAGTACGAGAATGATGCCTTCTCGCGAGTCATTGAGTCGAAGGCGCGGGATCTAGTGACCACGCTTAGAGCTGAGTTTCTTGCGACCGATACCGGGAGCGAGTGATGCAAATTAGGTATCGCTGGTTTCGAATTCAGCTTCCAACTCGTTCTCGGGATCTGACCGCGCTTATTGCCACCTGCCCTTTCGAATCCACGTCTGCTTATGGGTTTGCGAGAACGGTAAGCGGTAGTGCGTCCTACCGGTTTTTTTGGCGGTCGCAAGTTGTTGTAACTAGGCTTGATACTGAAGGAGTGCCTACCTATGAGCAGATAGAAAGCGTTAGCTTCACAGACTTTGCGGTCGTCAAACTGGGTGACATGACCTTCCTGCGGGTTGAGAACCCCGGAAGAAACATTCGAGATATCCTCAATGCGCTTGAGACTCTGGCCGGTATGGGCTTCACTGTTAAGTCTGTGATGTTCGAGAGAGGACACCCCTCAACCGTGTTCAATTCGGTTGACTCTTTTAAGCTTGTAGGCTTGAAGGTCGTTGGTGCAGTTCTCGCCGACGACCTCGTGGCTCGAATGGAGTTTGCATCCAAGGAGGGGATGATGATTGAAAACATGGCAGTTCTCGACGGTCTGAAGTACAAGGTCGAGCTTGCAGTGTTTGAGCTTTTTCTAAGTGGGTTAAAAGGACAAATTGCATTCGCTGCGAACGGGACGGTCAAGATTAGTGGTCAAGTTGCACCGAAGTTGATAAGTCTCGTAGAACAAGATCTTCCTCTGTTCATTTGATAATAGACCTCAGCCGAGATCTAATGGCTTGCGTTGCAAAGTGGCGGTCTACATTGATAGGCGCGATGGTTGAGGCTTTACGAGAGTCTCAACGCACAGTGACGGCGCTTTGTTTATCAGTCCAATGACGCTGCAGGTGTTTGAGCAAGCCATTGCAGGCATCCTCCACCAAGT
Source organism: uncultured Albidiferax sp. (assembly GCA_963513125.1). Taxonomy (GTDB): domain Bacteria; phylum Pseudomonadota; class Gammaproteobacteria; order Burkholderiales; family Burkholderiaceae_C; genus Rhodoferax_B. The sequence goes on along the minus strand of CAUPPH010000003.1, from coordinate 459,586 downwards.
CCAGCACCTCCTCAAATCGGCATTCGTCGCCGTAATAGGGGTCTGGAACCATTGTGCCGTTGTGAGTTTCACAGAATTCGGTCAAACGTCGAATCTTGGGATGGTGGCGGGACGGGCTTTCGCTTTGCACGAGGGCCAGATTGTCCCAGTCCATGACAAGTATCAGGTCGTGGTTTTCATAATCAGCGTCTTGTATCTGGCGAGCGCGCAGGTCCGACAGGTTATAGCCACGTTTGGATGCGTGGGCCTGTGAGCGCGTATCTGGCGAGCTACCGGGGTGGTAGTTGTGCGTACCGGCAGAGTCCACTTTGACCCAGTGTTCAAGACCTTGCTCAAGCACCTTTTGGCGAAATACGCCGTGGGCGGTGGGGCTGCGGCAGATATTGCCCATGCAGACAAACAATACAGAGTAAGTGCTCATGAAAAGTAAGCAAACGGTGATCCCATCTTGACCACCAACGTCAGTTACCACTGGGCAGCTTGCCAGCGGTGCGGCAGCAACTCCTCCACGCGGCTGGCCCTGTGCGTAGGCAACCGGGTCAGCACGTCCTTGAGGTAGGCATAGGGATCATGCCCATTCATACGAGCTGACTGCACCAGACTCATCACCGCCGCCGCCCGCTGGCCCGCGCGCAGGCTGCCAGCGAACAACCAGTTGTTCCTGCCAATAGCAATTGGCCGGATCTGGTTCTCGATCCAGTTGTTGTCCACGGGCAACTGCCCGTCATCTGTGAAGCGCGTGAGCGCCACCCAGCGCCGCAGGCTGTAGTCCAGTGCCCGGGCGGTTGCCGAGCTGTCTGGCAGCTTCTGCCTCTGCAATACCATCCACTCGTGCAGGGCATCAAGCACGGGCTTGGTGTACTGCTGTCGAATGGCCTGTCGCTGATCGGCGTTCAGCGCTTTGACCTCGCGTTCGATGTCGTAGACCTTGCCTAATTGCTCCAGTGCGAACCCGGCTATCTGGCTCTTGTTGGCCGCATGCAGGTCGAAGAACTTGCGCCGGGCATGCGCCAGGCACCCGACTTCCGTGATGCCATGGGCAAACCCGGCCTTGTAGCCACTGAAGTCATCACACACCAGACTGCCCCGCCATTCTCCGAGGAAGTGCCTGGCATGTTCACCCGCCCTGGACTCGCAGAAGTCGTACACCACGGCCTTCATGTCTTCAAACACCCCTGGTGCGTAGGCCCACAGGTAGGCACGGTGTGTCGCTCCCTTGCCGGGTTTGAGCATTTGCACTGGCGTCTCGTCGGCGTGCAACACGCGGCGGGTGAGCATCTCGGTCTTCAAGGCATCCACCAGTGGTTGCAGCCGCACCCCGCAGGTACCCACCCACTGCGCCAGGGTGGAGCGGGGGATGGCCAGGCCGGCGCGTGCAAAGATGGTTTCCTGGCGGTACAAGGGCAGGTGGTCGGCGTACTTGGCTACCAGCACCTGGGCCAAGAGGCCGGTCGTGGGGATACCTTTGTCGATCACATGCGCGTCGACCGGCACCTGGGTGATGGTTTCGCACTTTGCGCAGGCCCACTTGCCACGAACGTGGCGCTCCACCGTGAACACGCCGGGCACATAGTCCAGCTTCTCGGCCACGTCTTCTCCGATGCGTTGCATCTGGCAGCCACATTGGCAAGTGGTGGACTCGGGTTCGTGGCGGATCTCGCGGCGGGGCAGGTTGGCCGGTAGCGGTTGGCGTTTGGGTTGTTGTTTGGCATCAGGCGCGGCCGTCGGTGGCTGGAGCTGTTCGATCTCAACGGCAACTGCTGCCAGGTCTGCCTCGATCTCGTCTTCAAGCAGGCTACGCTGCTCGGCGTTGAAGCGCTCGGACTGGGCGGCGAACTTCATGCGCTTGAGCAGCGCGTTCTCGTGGGTGAGTTTGGCGTTGAGCGCCTGGCTGTGGCGCAGTTCGGTTTGGTGACGGGCGATTTGCGCATCCTTGTCGGTCACGTGGCCCATGAGGCTGGTGACCATCTCACGCAGTTGCTCTGCGCCGAGATTGTTCAGGGATTGTTGCTGTACCACCATGGCAGCAAGTGTGCCAACGAAGGCCCTGCGCTGTCATGCGCAGATCCACGGATTGCGCACTTGGCGGGAGGCCTCACAGCCTTCAGACCATGGTGATGATGCCGGCGTTTCCCATGCGTTGCCACGGCAGGCCCAGCACCAGAGCGTCGAGCTGGGCGCGCTCCAGTTGCCACTGCGCATTGCCTGGTGCCGGCCAGATGAACTTGCCTTGGTGAAGGCGCCGAGCCGCCAGCCAGATACCGATGCCGTCGTGCACCAGCACCTTGATGCGGTTGGCCCGTTTGTTGGCGAACAGATAGGCGTGGTGGGGGTGGGCAGCGCCGAAGACGGTGATCACCCGGGCTAAGGCGGTGTCGGCGCCTGCTCGCATGTCCAGCGGGGCGGTGGCCAGCCAGGCCGCGTCGATGCGGATCATGTGTGGATCACTTGAGTGATCATTTGAGGATGGCTGCGGTCCAGTCCGCCAAGTCTGCCGCTGCACTCAGGGGCCACGTCATCGTCATGGATAGCGCCCCCTTGCGCAGCTCAACCTTGATCTCCTGCTCCTTGTGCACCGGAGTTACCGGGGGCAACGCCAATGCAATGAAAGCGGCAGCCGGGGATGGGGCCTCCGCGATGGTGGGCATGCAGGGCTTGACCAGTTGATGGCAGCCACTGCGCTGGTGTTCCTTGAGCCAGCGGTGCAGCACATTGGCGTTCATTGCATGTTCCCCCGCCAATGCCGCGATGGAGGTACCAGGCTGTTGGCAATTCCTCACCAACTCGGCCTTGAACTCCGGCGTGTACGTCCGATGAGTACGCCGAGTCGAATATCTGGAAACCTCTGATTCTTTGAGCATGGTGTGCACGATCTGTTGCGTGCACACGATCTTGCGAGAGGGAGCCACTCAGATCAAGATGGGTTCGCCGCGCGCTTACCATGAAAATAGATCCGCAGTGGGTGGGGTGGTGGGCATCGCTAGCAGCGGAACGCCTGGGCAGTCATGCAAGAACGCCATGCTCTGCGCAGCACCGAGCTTGAGCCAATCTAGGTAACGGTCTTCCGTCACGATGACGACCATGCGTTTTTCATCCGTAGGCTTATGAAACTCACGCATCAAGGGATGGCTTTCGGCATTCACCGTGAGCATGGTGTAGCTGTGGATGTCGTCACCCTTGGGTGATTTCCACACCGACCACAGCCCCGCAATACCGATAGGTTCCCCATCTGCCCGTGCAATGCCGGTGGAAATCGCCTTGCCGCTCCGCCAATCGGGCTCAAAGAACACATCGGCAGGAATGATGCAGTGTTGTGCGTTCTTCCATGCATCGCGAAAACTGGGCTTTGTCGCCACCGTTTCGGTCCGGGCGTTATAGGTGTGCCGCGTGATCTTGGTGTCCTCCGACCAGTGGGGCACCAGACCAAACAGCCCGTTGAGCGCTTCGCGTTCGGGCACGGCTGCATCCCCCACATCCGCATGCGGGTGCCGACGGATAAAAGTGCCCAGATAGCCCGGCCACAGGTCTGTTTTGCTGGGGTCCAGCGGTGGCTCTACGCCGAAGTGCCGCCGATAGCGTTCACGTTCTTTGAGGGCTTGGTAATGGCTGCACATGGGGGTAATCGTAGATTCAATTGGTCTTGGACGGGCTTGTGAAATATACTGGATAAATGAACAGTATCATTTCATCCCAAACTCCGGTGCTCGTCTCCGACGTGCCGCAGTGGGCCCTGTTGATACGCAACCGGGTGTGCGCAGGCTTTCCGTCACCCGCTGAAGACTTGGGGGCCGAACGCATTGACCTGCTGCAAGTGCTGATGGTGCATGCCCAGGCCACCTATTTTCTGCGGGCCAGCGGTGTATCGATGATCGAAGCCGGAATCTTTGACAACGATATCTTGGTGGTGGACCGGGCCGTCAAGCCCAGGCACAACCATATCGTGGTGGCGGTCGTGGACGGTGACTTCACCGTGAAATACCTGTTCCAGCGTTCTGGCCGCACCAAGCTCAAAGCCGCCAACCCTACGTACCCCGACATCGTGCCCAAGGATGGCCAAACGATCGAAGTCTGGGGTGTGGTGACCAGTTCCATCAAGCAGTTCTTGGTTTGAAGGGTGGGGTATGTACGCGCTGGTGGATGGCAACAACTTCTTTGTGAGCTGATCTGACTTTATGGGATTGTTAGTAGCATTCAGCGATGTATTCCTGTCTTTTGACTTCGGATTCCTCGTCTCTTTGAGACGAGTAGCGGGTGGGGGTATGGGGGAGGACGATGCCTGTTGATAACTCTGATCTGGAACGTTGGCGTTCGCTTGATGCCGCCGCTGCGCTAAATGCACTGGCCGATTACGCGAAGGAAGACGCGTCGTATGTGCCTCGGCTCAGCACGAAGTCGACCCGTTGGCACGTCTCAGTGGCTGGCATTGACTACGAGATTCTTTGCACTGGCCCAAAGTTCTGGGATGACCGAGCCAACAGCGGTGGCGGAGGCGCGCTGGATTTGGCCATGCATCTGTTTGGCATCAGCTTCAAGAAGGCGGCCCGCTTGCTTGCAGAACGCAATCTATGAAACTGCTCTTCTCGACGCGTGATTTGGAAATTGGTGGCCGGCCGATAGAAGGCTTTCCCTTGCTGATTGACGACGAGTGCATGCCATTGCAGCCAGCTCAGAACTTTCTCTTGCACGCATTGTTGGAGAGCGGGTCGACGCGCAGCAAGTTGACCTGGGAGGCAGTTGGTCGGCGACTCTACGACTACTTTGCCTTCCTGAACGCCAACGGGCTGTCGTGGAATCAAACCGATGCGCCAGTAGGCGCATCGCCACTGAGTCGTTACCGCGATTGGTCTGCCGGTGAACTGAGGCTTGCTCCAAGAACCATCAACAAGCGGCTTGCCCTGGTTGTTCGGTTCTATGAATGGGCGTGCCAAAGGGGATACATCACCAGTTCGCCCTTCTCATATCGACAGATCCGCGCGCATGGCAAGCGCGGGATGCTTGCGCATGTGAAAGCAGGAGAGACAACGTTTGCACGCGCATCGGTCTTGCTTTGGGAATACCGCTCGCCCATCAAGTTTCTCACCAATCACCAAGTTCAGGTGTGCCGCCAGCACTTGCACAACCCAAGTCATCGTCTCCTCTTCGAGCTGATGTTGCGATCCGGACTGCGGTCGTGCGAGGCCCGGACGTTCCCCGCGAAATACGTATTCGACCCAGCAGGACGAAAAGACCTTGTTTCAGGACAGGTGATCCGCGTGGATTTGAACCCGCAGGATTTGTGGATCAAATTTGAGCGCCCTCGCGCTGTCGACCTTCCGTGGCGATTGATGGAGGAGCTCAATGCCTATAAAAACTTGGAGCGTGAGCTGAGAAAAAACCGTGGTGGGGGTGAACCCGACACCTTGATATTGACGGCATACGGTTCAGAAATGGCCAGAACCAGCGTCGTGGGACTGTTCGGAGAGCTATCCAAAAGAGTGGGGTTTCCAGTCACTGCCCACATGCTGCGCCACACCTACGCCACCTATACCCTGGCCGCGCTTCGCAAGAACCCCTCATTCATGGGCGAGCCACTGCTGTATGTGCGCGATCGATTGGGCCACTCAGACGTCCAGACGACGGCTGAATATCTGCACCTGATCAATCAGTTGGAAGCACAGCTGGTGCTCGCACATGAAGACTTTATCGACGGCATCTTTGACCTGGAGGCGACGGTATGAGAAAGCCAAAGTCATACCAAGTGTCAACAGCGGTTCAAGACCACATTGCTATGCCGGGGACATTGCCAAAAGTTGAGCCCCCGGCCAATTCCGTTTTTGAACTGGAGGTCGATGCCACTTCGCGGCGAAGAGTGGATTTCGGTATTCATCTGGGAAAAGGCAATGATGCGTGGATCTGGGCAGGCCTCACTGTTCTGCAAGCATTTGCTGGTTCCGGGACGGTTTCGCGTCGGACGATTCTCAACTATGCAGGTTCAGGTTGGCCGCGTTGGTTGGAATTTTTGTCTGAAACGCATGGTCCATCTGCACCGACGGACTTGCGACCTGAGCATGTCAAAAGTTTCATCAATTGGTTACGGCGCAAGTATCCATTCAGAACCAGTGCCCATTCGACTTACGCCCAGGTCAAACCGATGCTTGTCGCCATTTGTGAGCGTGGCATGGGACCCAGCCAAATCGAGGGCCTCTTTCCTGTCAAGGCATTGGCCAATCGAGCAGGGCAGCGCCAAAGTCCAACCGCTTTGTCCCATGCGGAAATCCTTCGCTTGGCAGATGCATTGAAAATGGACCTGATTGCCATTCACCGCGGCGAGTTCAGTAGCCCCGACTCGGAAGCGTTGGTCGTGTCGTTCCTGGTGATTGCCTTGCGCACAGGAATCAACACCACCCCTTTGCTTGAAGCCACGCGGGATTGTTTGTCGCCAAATCCATTCACTCCCAACATGATGGTGATGCGGACCTTTAAGCGACGTGGAAAAGGCCAGCAATCGAATCCACTACGCCAGTCCGCTGGCGAACTGGGCACAACCGTTGTTCCCATGGACGGCGTTGCTGTGTTGCGAGGCGTGATCGCCAGGACGGAGCACCTATGTGCAGAAGCTCCACCAAAGATCCGAGACCGGATATGGCTGTATCGATCCCGATCACGAAAGGCCCACGGTGAACTATTCACGCTGTCAGAAGGCAGCTTGAACGTTGGAATCCGCAGATTTGTCGCTCGTCATGGATTGCTAGGCGACGACGGGACGCCACTGGCGCCAACCACGACTCGCCTGCGCAAGACCATGGAGGCCAAGCTTTGGAAGCTGAGCGATGGCGATCTCATTGCAGTAGCAGCCGCCATCGGCCATACCCCTGACGTGGCGGATCAACACTATTTGAGCTTGACCGAGGACATGAAGGTTGATGCGGCACGCTTTGTTGGCCTTGCTTTGCCCGAGGTTTTGCGTGGCAACGTGGCTGTGCAATCCATCATGCCAGTGTCCATCAGAAAGACTGTTCAGAACACACCCGTTGGGAAGTGCGCAAGTTCCTTGGACGGCAAGTGGGCTCCAAAAAATGGGGTTGACCACTGCGACCGATTTACCGAATGCCTGACGTGTCCGACCTATGTGGTGGTTGGGAGCGTCAAGGACTTGCACCGTTTGTTCAGTTTCCAACGCTTCCTTCAATTTGAAATTGAATACATGGTCGCGTCTGATCTTGAGTCATGGCGTGACCACAAACGTGAACTGATAGCGCTAATAGACCGGTTTACAGCAGCGAAGTTCGCACGCTCTGTTCTGGAGGAGGCAAAGTCATTGGCTCTCAACACGCCACACCCATTCTGGGCGGCGCGAATGAAGGCCGTCAGGCATGCGAACGGAGGCACTCATGTTGGATAACTTTGCCACTGTCGCCACAGCGCACCAAGTCGGACCTCCTGATCTAACGCATGCGGTAGTCAGCGAAGTGATTGATGACCATGGGCACAAGCATGTGCTCAGCCGCTTTGGCGATCTCAGATGGGATCTGACACCTTACTTCGAGCAGTCCAACGTTCCAGAGTCCATGAAGACCATCGTCTGGCCTGTGGATGTGCCGCCATCCCTTCTCAAGGATACAAAAGCTGCACTTTTTGCATGGTTCAAGGACGGGCGTCCTGGCTACAAGGCTGCAATTGCCAGAACCATTTTTATCGCGGCGGTAAACGCCGGCCCGCTTCTTCGCTGGCTTGCGCAGCATGGCATTAGTTCCTTCGATGAGATCAAGCCATTACACCTGTCGACCTATCGTCAGCTGTGCAAGGAGGAAAGTCTACTTCCGCGCGGGATCAAATCCAGACTGGAGATCGTTGACTTGGCGTGGGTGTTTCGGGACCAACTGCATGATCCACCCAGTCAGTATCCATGGGGTGACATGCCTTTCGCGGCCTACAGTGGTCTCATGGGGCACGAGGTTAGATCGTCTGCAGGGTTAGGCGTTGGCAAAACGCCCGTGATTCCGCGAGAAGTCCAGAGCGCTCTGTTTCTTCATTGCGAGTGCATCTTCAACCAAGCCGAGAATTTGCTCAGCCAGCGCGATGCAGGCATTCTTGGGCCATCCACGGAACCTATGCGCGACTTACGCGATGCTTGCCTTTACCTGCTCTCCATCACATCAGGCATGCGCAATGATGAGGTGATCGGTATCGAGGTGGGATCGGGTCGGCGCGAGCTGCGAGACGGAGTCGAATATTGCTGGGTTAGATCGGTTGAGCACAAGACTGGAAAAGGCCGTGTTGAATACCTGGTGCCGGCGATGACTATCAAAGTCGTAGAAGTCTTGGAACGTTACTCTGAACCATTGCGCACTGCCCTAAATGAGGAGATTCGATTTCTTGAGACCTCCATCGCCGATATGAAAGATGTCGCAGAACGCAGGAATCTCGTCAAGAGACTCAATCAGGCCAGATGGGATAGCCAGCGGGTCTTCTTGGGCGTGATCTATGGCAAATACAACCAAATTACAGCGTTGAGCGGTGTAGCCTCTCGCGTAGCCATGCTGCGGCTGGCCAGCAAGGCCGGGCAGGACTGGAAGCTCAGCCCTCACCAATGTCGACGCACCTATGCCAGAACCTTTGTGGAATCCAGGATGGGACGCCAGGCGCTGGTGTTTCTCAAATGGCAATTCAAGCATTCGAGCATCAGCATGTCCCAGCTTTATGCCGCAAACCCGGCTCAGGACCCTGCCCTCTACGAAGACATACTGGCTGAGTATTTCGACATCAAGAGGGATCTGTTGGAAGGTTGGAGCACTCCGGATCAGCGCCTGAGTGGCGGCGCAGGTCGGAAAATCCTCGAAATGAGGGCGAGCGCGGTGCCTGACCGGGAGCGGCTTGTGGCCAACACGGCCATGCAGATCAACATTCGCGCAACGGGGCATGGTTGGTGCATTGCGCAGGACTCAGGTTGCGGCGGCGCCGGCCTCTATGAAAGCACCCGGTGTGTAGATTGCAAGAATTCCGTCATCGACGAAGAACACATTGCCATGTGGCAAGGCATCCATGAGCAGCATCGGGAAATGCTGGAGCTGGACGATTTGGGGCCAGTCGCCAACGCTCGCATTCGCCGGGACCTTGCACTGTCCGCAAAGGTGATTGCAGACTTTGGCGTCGCAGTGAATGGTGAGACCGCCGAGATCCAATCCATTGAAAGCAACCGAATATGAACCAATCAGCATCGAACGGATCAGCCGCCACCCGAAGCCGCAAGCAGACGGAAAAGCGGCTCAGGGAGGCCATTGATCACCTTCAAATTTCGGGCACCAAGGTCAGCATCTCTGCGGTCGCCAAAGCAGCGGAGGTCACCCCCGCGCTGATCCATAACACTTACCCCGACGTCGCCGAGCGAATCCGTGGAGTCGTTGGGAAATCTACCCGATTGCAGCGGGACGCGAAGCATGAAGCCTTGGTCAAGGAGAAAGAGCGCAATCGAGAACTGCGCTCAGAAGTTGAACGCTTGCGTATTGAAGCGGCGAAACTGGCGTCGATCAACTTGACCCTTTTGAGCAAGCTTGCCGTTTACGAAGCAGCGTCAGAACGCAAGGTCGTGTCTTTTGTGAGTCCGACTATCCCGGCAAGGTAATCACATGTTCGCATTGATTGACGCGTCGAACTTTTATGTCAGTTGTGAGCGCGTGTTTCGACCCAGCTTGAACGGTCGTCCAGTGATTGTTCTCTCCTCAAATGACGGATGCGCGATTGCGCGCAGCAATGAGGCCAAGGCGCTGGGAATCAAGATGGGCGCGCCGTGGTTCGAGATCCGACACTTGGAAGAACGGGAAGGTCTGGTCGCGCTGTCGGCCAACTTCGCCTTGTATGGGGACATGAGCGACCGCATGATGAGCATTGCTGCTGGGCTCGGGCCCGTCCAGGAGATTTACAGTATCGACGAGTCATTCATTGGGCTTGATGGGGTTCGCGGCGATCTAACCAAGAGATCGCATGCCGTGCGCGACAGGATCAACCAATGGATCGGCATCCCATGCGGCGTAGGTATTGGGGCCACCAAGACACTGGCCAAACTTGCCAACCACATTGCCAAAACTGCCGAAAGAAAGCCCGGCAGCTACCCCGACAATCTAGCTACGGTTTGCAATCTGGTGAACCTCCCTGGGGCTGATGTGAATGCCATACTGGCTGCGACTGATGTGGGCGAAGTGTGGGGGGTCGGTCGGCGCATCGGACAGCAACTGCGTGACGCAGGGGTGAAGACAGTTCTCGACCTCGCAAGATTGAGTCCATCCATGGTTCGTGATCGTTGGAGCGTTGTATTGGAGCGCACGGTCAGAGAATTGCAGGGTGAGGCATGCATCAGCTTGGATGACGCGCCCAGCCCTAAAAAGCAGATTGCCTGCACCCGGTCATTTGGACAGCCCGTCACTGAAATTGCACCGCTCATCGAGGCGGTGAGCGAGTTCACCAGCCGTGCGGCAACCAAGCTGCGGCGTCAATCCGGCTTGGCTGCTCAGATCCTTGTGTTCGCCCACACGTCCCCCTTCCGGCAGGGACCACACTTCTCCAAAAGCATCGTCATACCCCTGCGTCGACCCACGGCGGATACAAGGCATCTGGTTCAGGCCGCAGTGATGGGTGTCACGCAGATTTACAAGCCAGGATTCCAACTCTCGAAAGCGGGCGTCATGCTGCTGGACTTGATGCCAGACAACGTCTCTCAAGGCGAGTTTGACTTCGATGCGCCTGAAACACGGGATCGCAGCAAATTGATGGCGGCGATGGACTCCATCAACGATCGGTTTGGGCGTGGCGCCATACATGTTGGCAGTGCAGTCGGAACAGGACCGCCTCGCGACTGGGCCATGCGTCAGGACCGGCTAACCCCCCAATACACGACCAAATGGAGCGATTTGCCGGTTGCTCGAGCATAGTTCCCAGTTGTATTGACGGTGTCATTGGGATTCGACCTTGAATGGCTCTGATGGGCTGATTGCGGGTGCTCCCGACAGTCGGCTTTCCGGTTGTCCCGTTCAATCCGATTCAGCAGCCAATTTTGGCCGTCGGCATCGTGCCCATTCCGGTCTTAGGTCTTCAAAAAAAGCGGTCATTTAGCCGGGACCACCTTTACCGTTGCCATAGCCAGTGCATCCGCGCAAGTTAGCCAATTTCGCAAAGCCCCGCTTCGCGAACATCAGTTTTAGGTTGATTCCAGCGATCGACCACCTGCTTTAGACAGGCTTCAAAAGCAGGGAAAACACTTAGAAAACTATCCTTGACCGACACATTTTCGTCTCGTAGGATACCGCCAATGAACAAAAGCACATCTACTGATCAAATGTTCAAACGAGGCAAAGAAATGAATTCAGAGCAAAGTCTTTCCATTCGTGCCGCGTGGCTGGCTTATGTCGGTGGGCACACGCAAGAGCAGATTGCAGAGCGACTGGGTCTCTCCCGCATCAAAGCACAGCGCCTCATCGCCTTGGCGACCCAAAGCGGGCTGGTCAAATTTTTTGTGGAGGGCGTGCCTGCCGAGTGCATGGCGCTTGAGGAGCAACTCACAAAGGTATTCGCACTTAAGCGCTGCGTGGTCGTCCCCAACATGCAGGATGACGTGGACAGTGAGTCAGTGGGCGTTATCCCGTCCCTGGCGGTGGCGGCGGCCAGGCACCTGACGCGAGTGCTGGAGTCTGGCGAGGTGCGCACAGTCGGTGTGGGCCACGGCCGAACGCTTGCTGCCATAGTCGAAAAGTTGCCAGCAGCCAACCGACAGAACACGCGCTTTGTGTCGCTGCTGGGTAGTCTGACGCGGCGCTCAGCAGCCAACCCTTATGACGTGATCGCCAAGCTGGCTGAGCGTACTGGCGGTGAGTGCTATTTCATGCCAGTGCCCTTCCTGGCCGACAGCCACGCGGATGCGCAAGTGCTGCGTGCCCAGCGTGGCGTCCAGCACGTGCTTGCTCTGGTTCGCGAGTGCCAGTTGTGCGTGGTGGGTGTAGGCGAGTTGGGTTTAGGCACGCAATTGCTACGCACCCAATCGGTCACCGACGACGAATTGACCACCCTGCGCGAGGCCGGCGCTGTTGGGGAATTGGCCGGCTGCTTCGTTGCGGCGGACGGTAGGCCCGTTCAGTGCGAAATGAATGAGCGAGCGGTCGGCGCAACGCTCGACGATCTGCGTGGCCGCGATGTGTTGGCTGTAGCGGGTGGCCAGGGCAAAGCCGATGCAATCAGTGCGGTGCTTAAGACGGGCGTAATTACCGAGCTGATCGTTGACGAAGCCACGGCGCAGACATGTTTGCGCAATGAGCAGGCACTGAAGCAGCTGCGTGCTCCTATGCGCAGCACAGGCGGCCGAAAAGTCCCCTGAGACTCCACCCAATCCGGCGCATGCCTTGCACCGGGTCCGGGTCCCATTGACCGATTTACTTTGGAGGATGCCTCACATGAGCGCACAAGCCGAGAAACCTGCGAACGCGACTCCAGCATCACGTTCCAAAAAATACGTCCTGCCAGTGGCTGCGCTGGTCTTGCTTGCGGCCATGGTGCACGATACCCATGTGATTCGAATAGGCTCCCAGCAGGATGTGCATGCCAATGTATTTTCTGCCGAAGCCTATGGGCACAAGGCCTTTCCGGTAATCCAATCGGCCATCGAACACAGTGCCGTCGAGGCCCGGGTACTAGCGGAGGCCATCAGCTTGGACAAGGCCGCAGCGGCCGAAAAGTTCGGCAAGCCCGGCAGTGTCGGACCGATTTTCCCCATTAAATTCAGTGGCGTGGCGGGCGAGCTCAAGTCCGGCGCCCTTACTGTTTCCGTGGAGGGCCTGCCAGCTAGTCTGCGCATCCGGGTGCAAACCGGTCCGGCCATTAACGGCACCGACGTGCGGGACGCCACCGGCACCGTCAGCTTTGGCAGCTTCACCAACCAGATCGAATACCAGGACGCCGGTTCTGCGCTCAACAACGAGGTCAAGACCAGCGTTCTTGCCTTGCTGGACCGCGAGCGCCTCAGCGGCAAAAAGGTGGAGGTGGTCGGCGTGTTCCAGCTTATCAACGCGACCAACTGGCTGGTAACACCGGTGCGGATGACGGCGCAATGAACGACGAAATTGTGCTTTCGGCCAAAAATGTGGCCAAGTCCTACGGCAATGTGCACGCACTCAAAGGCGTCAACTTTGACATCCACCGCGGGCAGGTCACCACACTGTTCGGCGAGAACGGTGCAGGCAAGTCCACTCTGATGAAAATTCTGTCGGGCGTGGTCACACCCACTGAGGGCGAGATCTTGCTGGATGGAAAGCCTGTCCACTTCCGTTCTGCGGCAGAGGCCAGGGACTGCGGTATATCCATCATCCACCAGGAGTTGTGCTTGGCGCCCAACCTGTCGGTGCGCGACAACATCTTCATGGGCCGCGAACTGCGCACCCTGACCGGGGTCGATTTTGCCGAGGAGGCACGGCGCACCCAGGTATTGATGGAGGAACTCGAAGAAGACATAGACCCCCTGACCTTGGTGGAAGACCTGCGCCTGGGCCAGCAGCAAATTGTCGAGATTGCCCGGGCACTGTCCGTCAACAGCCGCATTCTGATCATGGACGAGCCCACATCGGCACTTTCGGCGGCCGAGGTGGAGGCCCTGTTTAAAGTCATTCGCGATCTCACAGCCCGTGGTGTCTCCATCGTCTACATCTCGCACCACTTGGAAGAGGCTTTGCAGATCACCGACCACGCGGTAGTGCTGCGTGACGGCACCATGACGGCCAAGGCGCCGCGAGCCGAGATCGATCTGGAATGGATCGTTCGCAATATGGTGGGTGAGAACTTCGACCTCGGCAGCCCACCAACCGGCTATGCATTTGGCCCGGTAGCGCTCTCCATCCAGGACGCTGTCATCACCGAAAACTCGGGCGCCGATGTGGTGGACCACCTGTCACTCGATGTGCGAGCCGGTGAAATTGTATGCATCTACGGTCTCATGGGCGCGGGCCGAACTGAACTCCTGGAGGCTGTGGCCGGTCGCACGGCACTGGATGGCGGCTGTGTCCTACTGGAAGGGCAGGACGTCTCCGGGCTGACCATTGCACAGCGCATTGCTAAGGGCCTGGCGCTGGTGCCCGAAGACCGCCAGCGTGACGGTCTGGTGCAGACCATGAGCGTGGGCCAGAACCTATCACTCGCCAGCATTGGCGCGTTTGTTAAAGGGCTGTTCACTTCGGAGGCACGCGAGCGCGCGCTGGTGGACGAGTCCATACGCCGCGTCACCATAAAGACCAGTGGCGGCCAGGCAGCTATCGGTTCCCTGTCAGGCGGCAACCAACAAAAGGTGGTGATCGGCAAGATGCTGGCCACACACCCCAAGGTCCTACTTCTGGATGAGCCCAGCCGCGGCATTGACATTGGTGCCAAGGCCGAGGTCTTTCGTCTGCTCGCAGAGCGAGCACGCAAGGGTCTGGCGGTGGTGTTTTCCACCTCTGAAGTCGGTGAATGCCTGAGTGTTGCGCACCGCATCGTCGTCATGCGCCGAGGCCGCATATCGGCCCAGTTCGGCGCAGACGTCACCAAAGAAATGATCATGGCCGCCTCTGGCGAAGCCCTGCCTACCTAACGTCACTTTGAACGGAACCCCAATGACTGAAGCTACTTCACCCGCCCGGAGCCCAAGCCCAAGCCCGACCCAGCCTGCCGGCGGAATCGACATCATCCGCCTACTGCTGGAGGGGCGCGCCTTCTTTGCCCTGATCACCATCATCGTGGTGTTCTCGCTTTTGTCGCCCTTCTACCTCTCCACCGCCAACTTCCTGACCATGGCTTCCCATGTGGCGATCTTTGGCCTGCTGGCCATCGGCATGATGATCGTGATCCTGACCGGCGGCATCGACCTGTCCGTAGGCTCCACCCTGGGTCTATGCGGCGTCATTGCCGGCCTGTTGATGCAGGGCGTGAAGATCGACGCTCTGGGGCTGGTGGTCTACCCGCCAGTCTGGGTGGTAGTGGTGCTCACCTGTGCGCTGGGCGCCCTGGTCGGCGCAGTCAACGGCATACTGATTGCCTACTTCAAAGTGCCGGCCTTTGTGGCCACTTTGGGTGTGCTGTATGTGGCCCGGGGTGTGGCGTTGCTTATCACCAACGGCCTGACCTTCAACGCACTTGCGGGCCAACCCGAGCTTGGCAACACCGGCTTTGACTGGCTGGGTTTCAACCGCCTGATGGATGTGCCGATCGGCGTGCTAGTGATGGCCGTAGTTGCACTGGTGGCCATCGTACTGCTGAACCGCACCGCGTTTGGGCGCTGGGTGTACTCCACCGGTGGCAACATGCGTGCCGCCGAACTCTCGGGTGTGCCGGTACGCTTCACCACCATCACCGTGTACGTGCTCTCAGGTGTATGCGCAGCTATTGCCGGGCTGGTGTTGTCCTCCCAACTTACTTCCGCTGGCCCCACCGCCGGCACAACCTACGAGCTCACTGCCATAGCGGCCGTGGTAGTCGGTGGTGCGGCTTTGACAGGTGGACGCGGCAACGTACGCGGCACGTTGCTGGGCGCCTTTGTCATCGGCTTTCTGTCGGACGGTCTCGTCATCATTGGCGTGTCGTCGTACTGGCAGACCGTCTTTACCGGCGCGGTGATTGTGCTCGCCGTGCTCATGAATTCCATCCAGTATGCACGCCGGCCCGCACGCCCTGTGTCCGTCATCGCTGCGACTGCCCCTAACTCTCATCAAGCGGGAAACTAAACCTAAATGGTAGCCCGACTGATGGAAGCCCCAGCCGAAATTTCGGCACTTGTAAATAACTAAATCCGGAGATCCACACCATGTTCAAAGCTACCCGTCGCAAGCTAGTCGCCGCACTGCTGCTCACCCCCTTCATGATCGGCTCAGCCTTGGCCCAGGGCAAGGGCCTGATAACTATCATCGTCAACGACCCCGCCAATCCCTACTGGTTGACAGAAGGAAATGTGGCCAAAGCCACGGCCGAAAAGCTGGGCTATACCGCCATAGTGGCGGCGCACACCGGCGATACCAATTCCGAGAGCAAACTGATCGACACGGCCATCACCAACAAATCGGTGGCAATCATTCTTGACCCGGCCAATGCCAGTGGCTCCGTGGGCGCTGTGCAAAAGGCTGTCAGCGCCAACATTCCCGTGATTTTGGTTAATGCCGAAATCAACCGTGAAGGTTTGGCCAAGGCCCAGTTGGTGTCTAACAACGCACAGGGTGCGGCACTGGGCGCACAGCGGTGGGTTGAAGTGATGGCTGAAAAGGGCAAGTACGTCGAACTCGTGGGCGCGCCCTCTGACAACAATGCGGCCACACGTTCCAATGGCTTCAAAACCGTGCTCAGCCAGTATGCAGACCTGAGTAAAGCCGGCTCGGAAGTGGCGAACTGGGATCGCACCCAAGGCCACAACAAGATGCAATCCCTGATGCAGGCCAACCCCGGCATCCAGGGTGTCATCAGCGGCAATGACGAAATGGCACTCGGCGCGATTGCGGCACTGAAGGAAGCCGGCAAGCTCAAGGGCGTGGTCGTCGGCGGCTTTGATGGATCACCCGATGCGGTGGCCAGCGTCAAGGCCGGCGAATTGTCGTACACAGTGCTTCAGCCGGTAGCAGTTTTTGCTGCCGCTGCAGTTCAGCAAGCTGACTCCTTCATTCGGACCGGCAAGACCGGTGCCAAGACCGAGAAGCAGTTGTTTGATTGCCTGCTGATCACCAAGGCCAACGCCGCCAAGTACTCGGCACCGTTTGTCCTGAGCAAGTAAGCGGCACGCCACGCCGGGATGTCGTTGCACCGACAACATCCCGGCGTCGTGGCCGGCGACATCGTTATCGCACCAAGAAGCTGCAGGAAGAAAAGGAAAGCACATGAAGATCGCGCGCACAGTGGCCCCATGAACCACGACCTCATCATCGGCGTAGACGCCGGCACCTCAGTCATCAAGGCCGTAGCCTTTGATCTCGACGGCCATCAGATTGCGATAGCCAGCACACCCAATGCCGTCGAGCTCGGTCCACACGGCGTGGCCGAGCAGAACATGCAACGCACTTGGGCCGACACCGCCGCCACCCTGCAGCTGTTGGCCCTGAAAGTGCCCGACCTAGCCGCCCGCACCCAGGCTGTTGCAATCACCGGCCAAGGCGACGGAACCTGGCTGGTGGATGCAGCAGGCCAGCCCGTGGGGCCCGCAATGTTGTGGCTCGATGCTCGTGCTTCCAGCGCTATCGCCGACCTGCGCGCCAACGGCCATGCTGCGCGTATCGCTGAACGCACCGGCACCGCGCTCAACCCGGCCATGCAAAGCGGCCAGCTGCTTTGGCTGCAGCAGCACCAACCCGAGCGCCTCGACCAGGCTGCAACCGCATTGCACTGCAAGGACTGGCTTTATTTCAAGGCCACAGACGAACGCGCCACCTGCAACACCGAAGGCACTTTCACCTTTGGCAACTACTTGAATGGCGCTTACGACGCAGAAGTTCTGGAACTGCTTGGGCTATCCGCGCGCCAGTACCTGCTGCCCCAAATTCTTGTGCCTGGCAGCAGCCATGCATTGCTTACTCGCGCGGCAGCGCAAGAGACGGGACTGCTGCAAGGTACCCCCGTGGTGCTAGGCCCCATGGACGTACCGGCCACCTTGCTGGGCGGTGGCGGTGTGGCGGATGGACCTGAGGGCCTGCGCAATGTCGGCTGTTCGGTGCTGGGCAGCACCGGCATGCATGGCTGGTCTGCGCAAGGGCTGCAGCGCATTCGCCCCAGTGCCGAGGCTGGCTACACCATGATGCTGCCCATTCCTGACGTGCGCATGCGCATCATGTCGCACATGGCAGCTACCCTGAATGTGGATTGGCTTGTGAGTCTGATGGCCCAGGTGGCCGAGTTTTCAGGCTTTGCCCTGCCGCCCCGTGCGAGCCTGCTGGATCGGCTCAACCAGCTAGTGCTGGAGGCTGCACCTGCACAGGCCCTCTACCACCCCTATGTTGCAGAGAACGGCGAGCGTGGTCCCTTTGTAGATCCCTATGCGCGCGCGCAACTGTCTGGCTTTGGCAGCTCACTGGGTTTGCCCGGTATGGCGCGTGCTGTGTTTGAAGGCGTTGCCTTTGCTACACGGGATTGCTATGCCGCACTGGGCGATATTCCTGATGAAATCCGCCTCACTGGCGGCGCAGCTAGAAGCCCGGCCTTGCGCCAGTTGCTGGCCAGCATCCTGGGCCGACCGGTACGGGTCAGCCACCGCGAAGAATGCGGCGCCGCCGGCACCGCTGTAATGGCAGCAGTCGCCCTGAGCCATTACAAGAATGTGCGCGCTGCGCTGCCTATATGGGTGGACGCCTGTCTGGACAGCGAGCTCACCCAGCCCGACCCGCTGCACATGCCGTTGTACGAGCGTCTGTTTCCGCTGTACCAGCAAGCCTCGGTAGCCAGTCGCCCCCTCTCTGCGTCCCTGGTCCGGACCAGAAAACCGTATTTGATGTAACCCATTCGAAGCCCTGAAATGAACGAACTCAATTCCAACGTGCCTTTCCTGCCGGCCGACCAAGTTGATGCCACCTGGCTCAACCCAGCCCAGCGGCAGTGCGATCTGGAGACTGCACGCACCCAGGTCTTTGATGTGGTGGTCATAGGCGCAGGAGTCACGGGCGCCGGTGCGGCACTGGACGCCGTAACCCGTGGCCTGTCGGTGCTGCTGTTGGACGCCGGCGACATTGCTGTGGGAACCTCCTCGCGTTCCGGCAAGACCTTCCACGGCGGGCTGCGCTATCTGGAACAGCTCAACTTCAAGCTGGTGGCCCACGCAATCCAGGAACGCGACCTCATGGTCAAGACCTTGTGCCCCCACATTGCGCGGCCTGAGTCTTTTCTGTATCCCCTGACACACGCCTGGTGGGAGCGCCCCTACGTGGGTGCGGGTGTGCTGGTCTATGACATCATGGGCCTCAAAGGCGGTGCCGTGCCCTTGCAAAAGCACTTTAGCCGAAAAGGGCTTAAGGCGCATGTGCCCTCCATAGATCAGTCGCGCGTGGTTGGTGGCATCCAGTACTTCGACGCGCTGATGGACGACGCGCGCCACACGTTGGCGCTGGTGCGCACCGCGGCCGGCCAGGGAGCCCGAGTGGTGACGCGCGCGCCGGTAGTGGACTTTTTGCATGAGGGCGCGCGCGTCACTGGGGTTCAGATCAAGGACACCCAGACAGGTGAGCACTACACTATTGCGGCCCGTTCCATCATTAACGCCGCGGGCATCTGGGCAGATGAATTGCAGCAACGCGCGGGTGCCAACACCTTTAGCATTCAGCCGGCCAAGGGCGTGCATGCTTTGTTGAAGGCAGAGGCCATCCAGTCCGATACGGGCATTCTGGCGCGCGCCACCGACTCGGTGATCATCGCCCGACGCTGGTACGGCTACTGGCTGGTGGGTACCACCGACACGCCCTGGGCAGGTGGCAAGTCCAACCCGGTGGCCGAGGCGGCCGATGTGGACTACCTGCTGGACAACTTGAACCACTACTTGGCCCGCAAGGTCAGTCGTTCGGATGTGCTGGGTGTGTTTGCTGGCCTGCGGCCTCTGCTCAAATCGGTGGGGGGCGATGCTGACGCCACCAGCGCGCTGTCGCGCGACCATGCAGTCATTCCCGGCCCGGTGGGCATGACCACCATTGTGGGCGGCAAGTACACCACCTACAGGCGCATGGCCCGAGATGCGGTGGATGCAGCCGTCCAACCCCTGGGCATCAAGACCGCCTCTGTGACCGCCACGCTCCCCCTTGTCGGGGCACAACAATGGAACAACGTTCGCAACACTGGCCCCCAACTGGCCAGCCGCTTTGGCATGCTGCCCATGGATGTGGAGCGGTTGCTGCAGCGCCACGGAGACCGGGTGAGTGACCTTGTAGCGCTGGCCGATGCCGATGCCAGCTTGGGCGTGCCCATGCCCGGTGCAATCCACTATTTAAAAGCGGAGTTTGTCTACGCGGTGCGTGCCGAAGGCGCCCTGTCCCTAGTCGATGTGCTGGTGCGGCGCACCCATCTATCGATCGAGTTGCCTGATGGCGCACTCGCCGTCGCGCCACAAGTGGCCGCGCTGATTGCACCGCATTTGGGCTGGTCGCATGATCGGATACAGAAGGAGCTGATGGCCTTTGGCAAATTGATTGACGCCGAACGCACCGCCCTGCAAGCAGCAACCACACAGCACCCCTGAATACGGAAGTTGCTAATGCCATTGAAAACTGAACCTATGCCGCCGCCCTCACGCATCGCTTTTGTGCAGGCCAGCTGGCACAAGGCCATTGTCGGCCAGGCATTGGAGGGCTTCATGAATCAGCTCGTAGAGTTGGGTCATGCAGGCTCCGATGTCGACGTCTACAGCGTGCCCGGGGCCTTTGAAATCCCGCTGCACGCCAAGCTGTTGGCGCGAACGGGCCGTTACCAGGCCATCGTGGCGGCCGCCTTGGTGGTGGATGGGGGCATTTACCGTCATGATTTTGTGGCCCACAGCGTGGTCTCCGGCCTGATGCAGGTGCAACTGGAAACCCTGGTGCCGGTATTTTCGGTGGTGCTGACACCGCACCAGTTTGAGACAGAGGAGCACACGCGATTCTTCTTTGGCCACTTTGCAGAAAAGGGGCGCGAAGCAGCGAATGCTTTGGCCCAGACGCTGGAAAGTCTGCACGCTCAGAACTTCTGAGCTCGCCGCCCGCTCAGAGGGACGGCTCAGCGGCGGAGATGGTTGCGTGGTAACGCTCAATACGCTCCACCTCGCTGCGCGAGCCAAATACAAAGCCGATGCGCTGGTGCAGGGACTTGGCAGTAGCCTGCAGCATGGGCATTTCGCCCGTGCTGGCGCGTCCACCAGCCCACTCCACAACCAACCCGATGGGATTGGTTTCATAAAGTAGGCGCAAGCGCCCGGGCTTGCTCAGGTCCTTGGTGTCGCGCGGGTAAATGAACACGCCGCCGCGCATGAGAATGCGATGGGTTTCTGCTACTAGGCTGCCAATCCAGCGCATATTGAAATCCTTGCCGCGCGCCCCGCTCTTGCCAGCCAGGCATTCGTCCACGTAGCGTGATATCGGGGCCTCCCAAAAACGGCTGTTGGAGGCATTGATGGCGAATTCCTGCGTCTCGGTGGCGATGCGCATCGACGGGTGCGTGAGCACGAACTCGCCCATGCGCGGGTCGAGGGTGAAACCATTGACGTCCTGACCCAGGGCCAGCACCAGCATGGTGGAGGGGCCGTAAATGGCATAGCCTGCGCCCACCTGAGCGTGGCCTTCTTGCAGGAAGTCGGCCTCGCTGACGTCTCCGTCTACGTGGCTTTCGGGGCAGCGCAGGATGGAGAAGATGGTGCCTACGGAGGTGTTGATGTCGATGTTGCTGGAGCCGTCCAGTGGATCAAACAGCAGCAGGAACCTGCCGCGCTTATGTGGTGCCGGTATCTGGTGAGGTAGGGTCAGCTCTTCGGATGCCATGCCCGCCAACTGGCCGCCACTTTCGGTGCAGTGGATGAACATGTTGTTACTCAGCACATCGAGCTTCTTCTGCGTCTCGCCCTGCACGTTGATGGACTGGCCAGCTTCGGCTTGGTAGTCGCCGGTCACGCCACCCAGGGCGCCATAGGCAATGCCCAACGAGATGGTTTTGCAGGCACGCGATGCATTCATCACGATGGCGGAAATATCGCCCCAGTCACTGGTACCTGCTGGCTCCAGTGTGCTCAGGAATTGCGGTAATGTCTGTTGGTGGGCTTGGATGTTTAGAGGCATGGCGGGAGATGTATGGGTTGGGTTAGGGTTAGTGCTGAATATGCGGTGTAGGGTTGGCGTCAATGCGAAAGACCGAGACCAGTTGCACCAGTTCGCTCGCCTGGCCGCTGAGGCTGGCGGCCGAGGCGGCCATTTGCTCCACCAGCGCGGCATTGGCCTGTGTGGCGTGGTCCATCTGGCTGACCGCTTCACCCGCCTGCGCAACCCTGCTGGCCTGTTCATGGCTGGCGGTACTAATCTCGCCCATGATGGCGCAGACGTGTCCTATGGAGGCCACCATGTCTGCCATGGTGTTGCCGGCCTCGTTGACAAGGGTGGTGCCCGCCGCAACGCGCTCCACGCTGGTTCCTATGAGCTGTTTGATTTCCTTGGCCGCTGCGGCTGCGCGCGAGGCCAGATGACGCACCTCACTGGCGACCACGGCAAAACCGCGCCCCTGCTCACCGGCCCGCGCAGCCTCCACGGCGGCATTCAGCGCCAGGATATTGGTCTGGAAGGCAATGCCCTCGATAACAGCAATGATGTCCGCGATGTGCTGTGAACTCTCGTGGATTCCCTTCATGGTGTCGACCACTCGCCCCACCAACTGGCCACTGCGCAGCGCAACAGCCGACGCGGAGCTGGCCAAGCCATGGGCCTGTCGGGAGCTGTCGGCATTCCTCCGGACGATAGCGCTGAGTTGCTCCATGGATGCCGCCGTTTGCTGCAGTGTGCTGGCCTGTTCCTCGGTGCGCGTGGACAGGTCGAAGTTGCCTTGCGCAATCTCTTGGCTGGCATTCGCCACGTTGTGGGAGATGTTGCAGACCGAGCGCACCAGTTCTGCCATTCCCCGCTGCATGGTAGACAGTTGGGCCATCAAGCTCGTCGGCCCCCCCCTGTGGGCATGGGCCTGCTGTGTCAGGTCGCCGGTGGCGACGGCCTGTGCCAGCCGCGCGGCATCGTCCGGCTCGCCACCGAGCTGCGACACAATGCTGCGGCTCACCGCAAGGCCCAGGGCCAGTGACAGTACGACACCTGTCGCAATCGCCAGCCAGACGATAGAGCGGGTCCATTCGTAGGCATGGTTGCTGCGTTCAAACACCGCTTTGGCGCTGTCGAGTTGTACGCTGGCCAGTTGCTCCAGCATGCCCTGCATTGGGTCCAGCGAGGGCAGCATGATCTGTGAGGTGAAGGTCCCCAGCGCCGCCACATCACCCGTCTTGACCAGCGCCTCCAGCTGGTCCACCGCCTCGTTGGCGGGGCCTTGCAGCTGCTGGAAGTGGACGTTGAGCTCTGACTCTTCACCCACCTTCGGCCGTACTTGGTACTTCTTCCAGTTTTGGGTAATGGTCTTGCGCGCCCGCCCGATGCTCTCAAGACCTTGCTCACTCGACAGATCGCCAAAGCGGATTTTCAGGGCCACGGCGGAGATGCGGGCATAGCCGTCGGACATGGACTTGATTTGCTCCAAGGGCACGATACGGTCCCTGTAAACCGTGTCAAGTCCAGACGCTGTTCCCTGCATGCCTTGCAAGCCGGCCACGCCAATGCCGACCAACAGCAGGCATAGCGTGCCCAACAGAACGCCCAGGCGTGCCGCAATGCCCATGTGATGAAACTGCAGGGCGGAGCGCAACCATTGCGGCGTCTTAAGAAACGGTAATTTTTTCATAGCGTCGCACCATGGTGTCCAGGGCGACAGGCCGTATCCTGGCGGCCATGCCGGCGCAGCCAAAGGCCTCGAAGCGTTGTGTGGCCATGGCGGCGGCGGCCTGACGGGCGGCAGCCAGTGCCTTGCGCGGATCAAACTCACCAGGCTTCTCTTTGAACGAGCGGCGCATGGCACCGGTCATGGCCAGGCGGATGTCGGTATCGATGTTGATTTTCCGCACCCCGCTTTGAATGCCTTTCTGGATTTCCTCCACCGGCACACCATAAGTCTCCTTGATGTCACCGCCATAGTCCCGGATGATTTGCAACCACTCCTGCGGCACGCTGCTGGCGCCATGCATGACAAGGTGGGTGGCTGGAATCTGCCGATGGATGGCCTCTATGCGCTCAATCGCGAGGATGTCGCCGGTGGGGCGCCGCGAGAACTTGTAGGCGCCATGGCTGGTGCCAATGGCAATGGCTAGCGCGTCCACCCCGGTGCGTTCTACAAAGTCCCTGGCCTGCACCGGATCGGTCAGCAGCATCTCGGGCGTCAGCGTGCCGCTGGCACCCACGCCGTCTTCTTCACCGGCCAGCCCAGTTTCCAACGATCCCAAGCAACCTAGTTCGCCCTCCACCGAAACGCCGATGGTGTGGGCCAGGGCGCAGACTGTGCGGGTGATGTCCACGTTGTAGTCGTAGGACGCTGGCGTGGCGCCATCTGCCATCAGCGAGCCGTCCATCATCACGCTGGTAAAGCCCGACTGTATGGCCTGCATGCACACGCCTACCGAGGTGCTGTGGTCCTGGTGCAGCACCACGGGAATATGCGGATGCGACTCCACGGCCGCCAGCATCATGTGGCGCAAGTAGGCTTCACCCGCATACTTGCGCGCCCCGGCCGAGGCTTGCAGAATGACCGGACTTTGGGTGTGCGAGGCTGCCTGCATGATGGCCTGGATCTGCTCCAGGTTGTTGACGTTGAAGGCGGGCACGCCGTAGTTGAATTCAGCCGCATGGTCCAGCAGCTGGCGTAGGGAGATGAATGCCATCAGATTGCTCCTGTGCGGGCTCAGGCGCGCATGCGCTTGCGGCCTGCGGCTTCCACCAGGTCCAGGTTGAATGCGGTCATAGCGGTGATGTGCACATCGGCCATGGACAACACTTCCTGCGTGAGGGGAAACTCCGGCCCCGGCGCGGCAATGATGCCCATTCCGGCAGCCTTGAGCGAGCGTATGCCGTTGGCCGAGTCTTCTACGCCTACTGCATCCTGCGGTGCGACGCCGATCTTCTCCAGCACCTTCAGGTAGATGTCGGGTGCCGGCTTGCCGTGCACCACGTCATCGCCATACATTGTGGCCAAGAACACCTTGTCCAGCCCTGTGACCCGGAGCACATGTTCCGCCAGTTCGTTGGGGGAGCCAGAGGCCAGGGCGACCTTGTAGCGGCTGGCGGCCAAATGCACAGCAGCAATTGCGCCCTCGCGCTCGGGCAGCTGCACCTCGTACTTCGCCAGCAGCCGGGCCTTGATTTCCCTGGCAATGGCCGTTTCGTCCATGCCCAGTCGGCTTTGGAGTTGCAAGCGGTCCACCATGATGTGTGACCACATGGCGGTATTGCACCCCATGGTGGATTCCTGGTCTTCGGTGCTCCAGTGCAAGCCGTTATCGGCTGCAAACTCTTCCCGTACCAGTTTCCAAAGTACTTCGGAATCCACCAGGATTCCATCCATGTCAAAAACGACGGCTTGTAGCGTGCTCATATGTGTGCTTCCTGAGGGGTAGAGATGAGAGTGATCAAGACGCGGCTGACAGCAGCTACCACCGCGTCAGCGGTAATGTGAAAGTGAGCGAAGAGTTCTCCAGCGGGGGCGGATTCACCAAAGTGATCCAACCCCACTACGGCGCCGTCTAGTCCGACGTATTTGCGCCAATAGTCCGTCACACCGGCTTCGACGGCGACTTTTGGCAGGTGGCGGGGTAGGGTGGCATCGCGCCAAGCCTGGTCTTGCCGGTCAAAGGCAAAGGACGAGGGCATGGACACTACGCGCACAGCTACACCTTGGTCGGCCAGCAGGCGCTGCGCCTGCAGAGCCAGCATGACTTCGGATCCGGTGGCAATCAGTATTGCCACCGCAGTGCCGGCGGCCTCCTGCAGCACATAGCCGCCGCGTGCCACCGCTTCCATCTGGCTGTCAGAACGGGCGTTGTGGGGCAGGTTTTGGCGGCTCAGAATCAGGCAGGTGGGGTGGTCCTGGCTTTGAATCGCGCGGTGCCAGGCCACTTGGGTTTCCACAGCATCACAAGGGCGCCACACATCCATGTTGGGCATCAAGCGCAAGGTGGCGGTTTGCTCCACCGGTTGATGGGTGGGGCCATCCTCGCCTAGCCCGATCGAGTCATGGGTGAAGACATACACCGGGTTGAGCTTCATCAGCGCAGCCATGCGCAGCGCATTGCGGGCGTACTCCGAGAACATCAGAAAGGTGCCGCCAAAGGCGCGCAGGCCGCCGTGCAGGATCAGCCCATTCATGATGGCTGCCATGCCGAACTCGCGCACACCGTAATGCAGGTAGTTGCCACCGCCCGCACTGTTCGCGTTGCGGGCTTGTGGCCAAAAGGTCAGGTTGGAACCGGCCAGATCGGCTGAGCCGCCCACCAACTCGGGCATCAGCGGGGCCAGCAGAGCGATCGCGTTCTGGCTGGCCTTGCGACTTGCAATGGTTTCACCGCGCGCGCGCACGCTTTGCTGTAATGCAGGCAGGGCATCGGTCAGGGCCTGTGGCAAAGTGCCCACAACGCGGCGCTCAAACGACTGGGCAAGTTCCGGGTAGCGCAGGCGGTAGGATTCCAGCAGCGCTAGCCAGTTCTGTTCGGCCTGCTGACCGCTGGCCACGGCGCTCCACGCGGCACGCACGTTGTCGGGTATTTCAAAGGGCGGGTGGGGCCAGTTAAGTTGCAGCCGTACGGCGGCCACTTCCGCAGCACCCAGTGGCGCGCCATGGCTGTCATGTGAACCGGCCTTGTTAGGCGAGCCAAAGCCGATGGTGGTTTTGCAGCAAATCAAGGTGGGCCGACCGGTGTCGGATTTGGCCTGGGCTATGGCCGCGTCAATGGCCTGCACGTCGTGGCCGTCCACTGCGGCAATGACCTGCCAACCGTAGGCCGCAAAGCGCTGCGGTGTGTTGTCGGTAAACCAGCCCTTCACATCACCGTCGATGGAAATGCCGTTGTCATCCCAGAAGGCAATCAGCTTGCCCAGGCCCCATGTTCCGGCCAGTGAACAGGCCTCGTGGCTGACCCCTTCCATCAGGCAACCATCACCCAAAAAGACGTAGGTGTGGTGGTCCACCAGCGGGAAACCTTCGCGATTGAATTCGGCCGCAAGCATTTTTTCTGCCATGGCCATGCCCACCGCATTGGCAAGGCCCTGGCCCAGCGGTCCGGTAGTGGTTTCCACGCCCGGCGTGTAGCCCAACTCCGGGTGGCCAGGGGTTTTGCTGTGCATCTGGCGAAATCGCTTGATTTCGGCCATGGGCAGGTCATAGCCTGTGAGGTGCAACAAACCATACAGCAGCATGGAGCCGTGGCCGTTGGACAGCACAAAGCGGTCCCGGTTAGGCCAGTGCGGGTTGTGCGGGTTGTGGCGCAGTTGCTGGCGCCACAGTGCTTCGGCAATGTCGGCCATGCCCATGGGCATGCCGGGGTGGCCGGATTTGGCGTGTTCGACAGCATCGACAGCCAGCATGCGCAAGGCATGGGCCAGTTCGGTTCGTGTGGGGGTCATGGTTTGTTCAGTGGCTCGCAGGGGTCGTGTGGGCGGGATCGGCCAGCAGCGCTTGCAGCGAAGTGGCCATGGCGTCAAGAATCAGGTAGCAGGAAGTGGCGCCTGCATCCAGCACGCCGATGGAGCGCGGCCCCAGGCGTGCTGAGCGCCCGATGCGGGCCTGCAGGTCTTTGGTGGAGTCTTTGCCGGCAAGGGCGGCTGCGCGCATGGCATCAAGCGCCTGCCCGAAGTCGCTACCGTCTTGCACGCTGCTATTGAACGCATCGCGGGCGGGAACCAGGGTGTCTATCAGCGTCTTGTCGCCCACCACGGCGTTGCCCATGCTCTGCACATTGGCCACGGCGGCGGCCAGCGCTTCACCAAACAGTCGGGCATCGAAGCTAGGGTAGCGCTCCAGCGTTTGCACAAAACCCAAAAAGAAGTTGCCATACAAAGGCCCCATGGAGCCGCCAATGTCATCCATCAGCGCTTGTGAGAGCTGCTCCAGCGCGCGTGCGAGGTTGGCGGCGTTGGCTGGGTCTAGCCCGTCCAGGCGGGTGCCGCAGCCGGTAAAACCTTTGCTCATGTTGATGCCGTGGTCGCCATCGCCAATCAGACCATCGATCTCGCTGAGGTACTGGCGGTTGTCGTTGATGACCCGGATCAGGTTGCGCACCAGGGTGCCAGAATTGGCCACTGCAATTGCAGGGCCTTGCAAGGTGCGCTCGGCCACTACGTTGTTGGACGGTTGCTCAGCCAGGACGACGGGTCTGCTGCGGTCCTGCGCCCGAGTTGCGTTGCGCACGGCAGAACCGGAGGGCCCTGCAACGCTCAGGCCCACAGAATGGCATGGGTCCAGCAGGCAGGCTTCAAGTTCTGTGTCTAGTTTCATCACGGTGAGGGTGACGCCCATCATCTCAAGCGAGGTAAACAGATTGCCCACTCGGTTGAATGCAATGTGGATGCCGCGCGCTTGCAGGCGTTTGGCAATTTCACCGTACAGGATGTACTGCTCCATGACCGGTGTGGCGCCGAGGCCGGACACCAGCACGGCAACCCGGTCACCAGCCGCATACGGCAGGTCCGGCAGCACAACGCCCAGCATCATTTCAGCCATGTCCGAGGCGCTAACGGTCTGGCGCACATCAATGCCCGGCTCGCCGTGGTGGCCAATGCCCATTTCCATGGTGCCGGCTTCAATCGTGAAGTTGGCTTTGCCCACCGCAGGGATAATGCAGGCCGACAGGCCGATGCCAATGCTGCGCGTGTTGGCAATCGCCTTTCGTGCCGCAGCGATGACTTCCTCCAAGCTGCCACCCAGGGCGGCCCGGGCAGCGCCCACCTTCCACATGAAAATTTCTCCGGCCACACCTCGGCGCTTAGCTTCGTCGCCCTTTGGGGCGGAAGCCACGTCGTCGTTAGCCACCACCACCTGCACCTCCAGGCCTTGGCGCTGGGCCATCTGCATGGCCATCTTCACATTCATGTTGTCGCCAGCGTAGTTGCCATACAGGCAGGCCACGCCTGCGCCGCCATCGGCGGCGCGCAGAGCATCCAGAAAGCTGCGGGCAGTGGGCGAGGAAAAAATTTCACCCACAGCTACCGCGTCCAGCAGGCCATCCCCCACATAGCCCAGAAAGGCTGGCTCGTGGCCAGATCCGCCACCAGTGACGATGCCGACCTTGCCGGCCTGCGGTGCGCTCTTGCGCTTTACGACGCGGGGGTTGTCCGGCGTGGCCTCTAGGGTGTCGGCGTGGGCCATCAACCAGCCGCTCAGCATGTCTTCGACTACGAGGTCGCGGTTGTTCACGATACGATTTTGGGTCATCTATGTCTCCTTTTTTGGTGATCATATGCTCAGTAGATAAGAAAAAGAACATCTGCATCGCTTATTTTTTGTTAATTTCGGCAAAAAACTAAAGCCATCGTCGCAAATTAGTACACATTCGTACTAATTGCTGATAATTTGAGTGATACTATGATCATCTACTGAGCATATGATCAAAGGAGAGCGACATGAAAATTGCGATTGGTTGCGACGAGGCGGCCTGTGAACTCAAGGACACAATCCTAGGTGCGCTTAGCGCTCTGGGCCATGAGATGTTGGACTTTGGCACCCATGCCAATCAGCCGGTGCTGTACCCCGACATCGCCGTGGCGGTGGCCGAGTCCATCGCCCGTGGTGAGGCAGAGCGCGGCCTGCTGTTTTGCGGCACTGGCATCGGTATGGCCATCTCGGCCAATAAGGTGCCCGGCATACGGGCTGCCCAGGCCCATGACACCTACTCCGCCGAGCGTGCTGCGCTGAGCAACAACGCGCATATCATCACCATAGGTGCACGCGTGGTTGGCACCGAACTGGCCCGGGCCATCGTACTGGCCTTTCTAGCGGCGAAATATGAGAGCAGCCCACGCTCGCAGCCTAAGATCGACGCCCTGGCGGCGCACGAGGACCGGATCCACAAAGCACGCTAGGGTGCAACACGGGGCTAGCAGATAATTGTGGACAAATGACCACCAATGCTCGCCCCCGCTCAAGCCCCAAGACACCAGCATCTAGCCGCACGGCGGAGAGTTCCTCGGCCATGTCCAAGGATGAGCTCACCCGCATGGCCACGCTCTACTACGTAGACGGGCAAACCCAGGAAGAACTCTCGGCGCGCTTTGGCATCAGCCGCGCAACGGTGGGTCGGATGCTCAAGCGGGCACAAGAGTTGGGCATTGTGGAAATCCGGGTTCAGCACCATCCGACATTGACGGTGGACTTGGAGCGCGAGCTTATGGAGCGCTTTGGCATCAGCCGTGCCCTGCTATCGGTAGACCATGCTGATGCGGAAAAGCAGCGCGCCATTCTGGCCGGCCTGGTTGCCACCTGGTTAGAGCGCAACCTGAGCGAGGGCGCGATTGTCACCGTGGGCATGGGCCGCAATGTAAGCGCCGTGAGTGAACACGCCATCAGCAGCAGTCGGCGCGCCGCCACCTTTGTATGCGCCATTGGCGGTAGCTACCGGGGAGGTGAAACCATGAACCCTGACCACATATGTCGCCGTCTTGCGGCTCGCTTTGGCGGGGAGAGCCAGACCCTTTATGCCCCGGCCATGGTGGATGACGCCGCCCTGCGCTCGGCCCTGCTGGAGAACGACACGGTGCGTCAATGCCTCGACAAAGCACGCCGCGCCGACTTGGCGCTGGTGGGCATTGGCGACATGAGCGAGGAAAGCAATATGGTGCGCATGGGATGGTTCAGCGCCCAGGAAATCAACGAGGCCAAACGCGTTGGCACTGTGGGCGACATGATGGGCTACGACTTCATCGACATCAACGGTAAACCGGCCATGACACCCATCCAAGGCCGTGTGATCGGTCTGACCGCCAACGATTTGCGCCGCATTCCCAACGTGGTTGCTATCGCCTCCGAATCCAGCAAGGTTACTGCAATTCTTGGTGCGCTGCGCACCGGCACCATCAATACACTTGCCACCACCGCAACCAATGCCATGGCGGTTTTACATTTGGACCGCGCTACATCCAAAGTGAACGCCGTCTGATTGACCGCTTTGAGTGATCACTGCAAGTGGCTGGTTATGGCTTAGCCGGCTTCCGCATTGACGAAAGGATCGCCCATAGCTGCCGGTCGATCACTGGTTGCGAACGTCGGCAATGGAGTAGGCGGATCGTGAATCTCTAAGTCGGCTCCCGCGGCGAAGTTGACTTTCGAAATTGTTGCGTACGGTACTCCAAACAGCCAATATTTGGATCAAATGGGCTCTAGCAGAGACTCAAATTTTATGAAAAACTGTTAGTCTTAGCTCTACGAATGAATTCAACGACTTAGGTCTAACTAATTGTTAGGGTCATTCAGAATTCCTGTGAGCGGGTGTTCCGTCCTAGCCTCAACGGCTGCCCGGTCGTGGTGCTCAGCAACAACGATGGCTGCGCCATTGCCCGCAGTAACGAAGCCAAGGCACTGGGCATCGCCATGGGGGCACCCTGGTTCAAGATCAAGCACATGGAGGAGTCCGATGGCTTGGTGGCGTTATCAGCCAACTTCGCTCTCTACGGTGACTTGAGCGACCGCATGATGAGTCTGGCGGCGGGCTTGGGGCCACAGCAAGAAATTTACTCGATCGATGAGAGCTTCATTGATCTGACCGGGGTGCGTGGCGATTTGGTGGAACGCAGCCACAAGATCCGCTCTCGCATTTTGCAGTGGGTGGGTATCCCCTGTGGTATCGGCATCGGGGCCACCAAAACCCTGGCCAAACTGGCGAACCATATCGCCAAGACCGCCGAGCGTAAACCCGGCAGCTATCCCGCCCATCTAGCACAGGTGTGTGATTTTTCGGCGCTAACTTCGCCAGAGCTTGAGTCCGTGTTGGCTGCAACCGCCGTCAACGAAGTCTGGGGCGTGGGGCGGCGTATCGGTGCACAGTTAGTGCAGGGTGGCGTGCGTACCGTGCTGGACCTTGCCCGGCTGGACCCCGCCATGGTGAAGCGGCGCTGGTCCGTGGTGCTGGAGCGAACCGTGCGGGAACTCCAAGGAATACCGTGCATTGATTTAGAGCATGCACCACCGCCCAAACAGGAGATTGCCTGTACGCGGTCGTTCGGACATCCGGTGACGGAGTTGGCCGACTTGACCGAGGCCGTCACCGAGTTCGCCAGCCGTGCCGCCCAAAAGCTCCGTGGGCAACACAGCCTCACGGGGCAAGTGCTTTGCTTTATCCGCACCAGCCCGTTTCGGAAGGACGCGCAATACAGCCGTTCTATCAGCGTGCCGTTGCGCCGACCCAGTGCAGACACTGCGGCCATCGTATCTGCGGCGCTGGCGGGCTTACGGTCCATCTACCGGCCAGGCTTCAAACTGTGCAAGGCGGGGGTGATGCTGCTGGACCTCCAGCCCGATACCCGTCAACAGGGAGAATTGGCGCTGGAGGACGATGCGGAGGAGCCTGACCGCAGCCGACTAATGACTGCGCTAGACACGCTCAACCAACGATATGGTCGGGGCACGGTGTTGATGGCCAGTGCCGGTCTGGCGGGCGACCGGCGTGCGTGGTCCATGAAGCAGGAGCGACGGACACCGGGTTACACCACCTGTTGGGCGGATATCGCAGTGGCCCGCGCTTAAAGAGGCCGAAGTGTTCATCGTTGTTGCCACTTTTAATTTGGACAGCCCTGCTCAGGTGGGGGAAAGGTAGACGCCATCTCGGCTTGCTGAGAATGTCCTGAAGTCGGGCTATCTAAGGACGGCCTAATGTCAATCCGCCCTTAGGATTCAAATTGGAACTCAATACACGGATTCCAATTGGGGATTCAGCGAATGAGATAGTTTGATAGTCTTTCCATGATCTTTAACCTTTATCCAGAGGGTCTATTTCTCAGCAGACGGAGGAGGCAAACCCATCGGGTTCAGAATCAACGAAATTCGTTTTCCTAGCATCCCCCATGCTTCTCTTTTTTCATCTGCATAATCATGGTGCAGGTAGTGCCGCCTTACTTTGCTTCCAGGCAACACATGGTTTTGGCAGCGATCGATGATTTCAAGCGAAACGCCTAAACTTTGCATCAACGTTGCACCAGTACGGCGTAAGTCGTGAGGAGTCCATGCTCCACTTTTTCCGTCAGTGAGAACAAGGGAATTGTCGTGCCGACGATTTTTCATGGGTTGTCGTGGTTCCCCGTCCTTGCCCTTTTTGAACATGGATTGCCGGTCGCCAACTTGCTTGCTCATCGACTTCACGCATACGTGGCCATCCTTGTTTCTGGCGGGAAAGCACCATGCAGAATGCCCCGTCTCTTTATGCAACCGGCGGAACTGTTGCAGTGCAAAATCTGAAAGAAATACTGTCAAATCATCGAGGTTGCCTTTGACGTTTTCCTTGGGGATGAACCACGTTTGGGTGTCGAAATCAACATGCTCCCACCGCGTCATTGACATTTCTCCGATGCGACACATGGTAGAAAGCATGATCCAAATCGCACTTTGAAAAACTTCGTCGATAGGATGCTCCGCGCTTCGCTTGTTCGAGGCTGCGGCATACGCCGATTGCATGCGTTGGAAAATGTCTTGAAGTTCTCGGATTTCGCTAGGGGAGATAATTCTGTCGCGCTGGTTGTTCAGGTCGTACTCAGGGCTTACGATTTTGGCGATCTCGATCAAGTCCATGGGGTCGCCGTTGACCAATAGCTTGCGCCATGGTTGGCGTTTTTCTGCCCAAGCGAACATCTGCTTTAGGTTGTTTCGCATGACCACTGCGGCACGATTGACGCCACGACCCACCATTGAACGTAAGACGCCGCGAAGGTCATGCTCTGATATGTCCTTGATCGGCTTGCTACCTATATGGGGTAGTACATCTGATTTGAATGACCGCTGTAACTCAAAGTTGTCATCCTTGCGTCGAACGCCATCGACAAGCCATGCCTCAAATAGATCTTGCACCGTAAGATTTTCTATTTTTGCTATTTCGGCCACTGCGGAAAGTCGTGCGACTTCGGCTTGTCGTTGCTTTAACTCGGCTTGTTGTTCCTGTTCAAGTTTGATTGCATAGTCGATGCCTTGTCGTGCTAGTGCGCGAATTTTTGAGGCTTCATCTCTGGCATCTTGAAGAGAGCAGAACCCTGCTCCGCCAACGTCACGGTAGAGTTTTGGCAGGCGGTACTGGCGCTCACTACCTTGAATCACATACCGTACTAGCCATGTTTTATGACCATCTGTAGCTATTCGTAGCTGAAGCCCGTCACCATCCATGATTTTGTATGGCGTGTCTTTTGCCTTGGCATTCTCGATTGCTCTGACCGTCAGTTTTCCCATGCGTGCCCCTCGTGCTCTTTTCCGTGTCCGGCAGGTGTCCGGATTATTGTAGGATTGGAGTGTACTTCTTTGAATGAGGTTGGATGGGTTTTCGTTGTAACGTGTTGATTTTAAATAAAAAAATACTTTTGGTTGGACTTGATTGGACTTCTTTGGACATTAATTTAATTAAATGGGGTGCAAGGGGTAGAAGGTTCGAATCCTTTCACACCGACCATTTAATACTAAAAAACCCTCTAAGAACTAGTGTCTTAGAGGGTTTTTTCATGGGCGCGAGAAATCGCCCATAGTTCAAAGGCTGCTCAGCCGCGCAGGTTCTGGTTGAAGAATACCAGCGTGCGCTCCCATGCCAACTTGGCAGCTGCAGCGTCGTAGCGGGGCGTGGTGTCGTTGTTGAAGCCGTGTTGGGTGCCGGGGTACTGGTAGGCGGTGTAGCGTACGGCAGCGGCTTTCAAGGCGGCTTCGTATACCGGCCAGGCGGCATTGATGCGTTCGTCCACGGCGGCGAATTGAATCAACAGCGGGGCCTTTACCTGACTGGCGGCGCTGGCAGCAGGTTGGTTACCGTAGAAGGGCACAGCGGCACCCAAGTCGGGCAGGCGCGTCGAGAGCATATGGGCCACACCACCGCCGTAGCAGAAGCCGACCACTCCGATTTTGCCCACTACCTCGGGGCGGGCCTTGAGGAAGTTGGCTGCAGCCACAAAGTCTTCAGAGGTCTTGGCTTGATCGAGTTTGGCAAACAGCTCCCGGGCTTTCTCTTCGTCGCCTGGGTATCCGCCCAGGGGCGTCAGAGCATCTGGGGCAAAGGCGACAAAGTTGTCCAGCGCCAGGCGGCGTGCGATGTCTTCAATATGGGGGTTCAGGCCCCGGTTTTCGTGCACCACCAAAATGGCAGGCAAGGGGCCGGTGGCGCTGGCGGGGCGGGCCAGGTAGCCCTTGACCGTGCCGGAGCCGTTGGGGGAAGGGAAGGACAGTGTTTCGGTATGGATGCGAGGGTCGGTGGGTGCGACTTGTTGGGCAGCTGCAAAATTAGGACTGAGCGCACCGAGCAGCATGGTGGCGGTGACCCCGCCTACCGCAAACTTCTGGGCCTTTTCCAGGAAGCCCCGCCGGTCCAACGTGCCGTGCACATAGGCATCGAACAATATCAGCAGTTCCTGGTCGAAATCTTGGGCGGTTTTGCGCTGCATACGGTGTCTCCAAAAGAGACGGAGCTTATCGGCTGGGCCGATTTCCGCAAAGACCGTCAAAAACTGCGGGGCTTAATTCCCCAGTTTGGAATCAGTTTCGGCGCTGGGCGTGACGCGGCGGGCACCGTCGAAGCGGCGTTGCCAGTAGGCAGCGCGCATGTCTTCTACGCGCACTTCGGAGCCACTGCGCGGTGCGTGGATGAATTTGCCATCTCCCACATAAATGCCCACATGGCTGAAGGCTTTGCGCATGGTGTTGAAGAAAACCAGGTCGCCAGGGCGCAGATCGCTTTTGTCGATGCGGGCGGTGGCGGCTGCCTGTTCGTTGGCGCGGCGGGGCAAAACCAGGCCGATGGTCTGCTCGTACATGGCGCGGACAAAGCCACTGCAATCAAAGCCGGTGTCGGCTGAAGTGCCGCCAAATTTGTAAGGTACGCCCAGGAAACCCATGGCGTTGACCACCAAGTCTGATGCCCGGGTGCTGACGGTTTGCCGCACCTGTTCAAGCTGGTCGATGGTGTGGGTCAGCAGGCCGCGATCGGCCAGTAACTTGTCCATGTCTTCCTGGATGGTGGAGGAGGGCGCGGCGTGTACAGACGCGCATACAAGAGATAAAACAGCGAGCCATTTATGCATCGGGCGAAGGTTAGAGGCTGTAGCGGTATTAGTCAAGTCTGGAGGGCTACGTAAGCTGTTGATTTGTAATGAACTTTACCATACGCTTTGTAAAATTCAGGATACAAGATGGTTTGCAGGCGCGTAGCCTACCTGTGCGGGTACAGCGTTTCAGGGTTTACGCGGTAGAACCAGGGTTTGTATGGAATTTGGGCAGTTTGCGTATATCTAATGTGCACATATTGCTATTTTTTGTATAGCAATTCAGCCGGATTAAATACGCTGTTGAATCAGCGACCGGTGGCGGGCAAAGGGGGCCGACACGGCAAATATGGCGCCGGTGGCACCACGCTCTCAGAACCCGCTTACGATTTATTCCAAGCCCCAACACATCGTAAACAGACTCTCGGACACTGGCGCTTTGCTCGCCGGGGGTGACGCGCCCCGGCACCGACATGTATGGGAATGTAGTCTCAGGGCAGCAAAGCACAAGCACACCCCCCATGCCGTATGCCAACTATGTCCGCTCGGCGACATCTTTATTTTTGGAACCTGGAAGGCGGGGTTTGGGTACTTGAGACGTTTAAGTAATAAACAACTGAGAATTCATTCGTTCCAGTTTTGACGATGTGCTTACAGAATTCAACCCATCGCACAACTTTGGAACCTTGAATCTCTATGCTGACCCGCCGCCACCTGTCCCAAGCCCTGTTCACCATTGCCTTATCAGCCGCTGGTTTTGCACACGCCCAGGCCCCTGCGCCCATTACCTTGCTCAATGTGTCTTACGACCCGACCCGTGAGTTCTACAAAGACTTCAATACGGCTTTCGCCAAAGAGTGGCTAAGCAAAAACAAGCAAGAGGTCACCATCAAGCAGTCGCACGGCGGCTCGGGCAAGCAGGCGCGCTCGGTGATCGACGGGCTGGAGGCCGATGTGGTCACCCTGGCCCTGGCCTACGACGTGGATGCGCTGAACCAATTTGGCAAGCTGATCCCCCCCGACTGGCAAAAGCGCCTACCGCAAAACGCCTCGCCCTACACCAGCACCATCGTGTTCCTGGTGCGCAAGGGCAACCCGAAGAAGATTGCCGACTGGTCCGATCTGGTGCGCCCCGGCATTGGCATCGTCACGCCCAACCCCAAGACCTCGGGCGGCGCACGCTGGAACTACCTGGCCGCCTGGGGCTACGCCGTGAAGAAGAACGGTGCCGACGAAACCCATGCCCGCGACTTTGTGAAAGCCCTGTACAGCAACGCGGTGACGCTGGATTCCGGTGCCCGTGGTGCCACCACCAGCTTCACCGAGCGTGGCCAGGGCGATGTGCTGATCGCCTGGGAAAACGAAGCGTATTTGGCGCTGCAAGAGTTCGGCAAAGACAAGTTCGAGATCGTCACCCCCAGCCTGTCCATCCTGGCAGAG
Organism: uncultured Albidiferax sp.; assembly: GCA_963513125.1. Lineage (GTDB taxonomy): Bacteria > Pseudomonadota > Gammaproteobacteria > Burkholderiales > Burkholderiaceae_C > Rhodoferax_B. The sequence continues at coordinate 422,405 of CAUPPH010000003.1, read as the reverse complement.
CCACCGGTGAGCGTGGTCGACAAGGTGGTGGACAAGCGCGGCACCCGCAAGGTGGCCGAGGCCTACCTGCAGTACCTGTACAGCCCCGTGGGCCAGGACCTGGCGGGCAAGAACTTCTACCGCCCCCGCGACAAGGTGGCCGCCGCCAAGTACGCCAAGCAGTTCGGCAATGTGAACCTGTTCACCATCGACGAACTGTTCGGTGGCTGGACCAAAGCCCAGAAAACCCACTTCGCCGATGGCGGCGTGTTCGACCAGATCTACGGCAAAAAGTAAGGAACCCGGCATGTCCATTCTTCTGATTGCCGGTAGCCCGTCCGAGCGCTCGCGCTCCGCCGCCTTGCTGGATGCCGTGCAACTGCATCTGGCGCTGCGCGGAGCCGAGGTGGAGCGGGTACTGATCCGCGACCTGTCGCCCCAGGCCCTGGTGCTGGCCGACGTGGCCCACCCCAGCATTGCGCAGGCGGTGGCCAAGGTGGCGCGGGCGCAGGCGATTGTGGTGGCCACGCCGATCTACAAGGCGGCCTACAGCGGTGTACTCAAGCTGTTTCTGGACCTGCTGCCGCAGACCGCCTTCAAGGGCAAAACCGTGTTGCCCATGGCCACCGGTGGCAGCCCGAACCACATGCTGGCGCTGGACTACGCGCTGCGCCCCGTGCTGCAGTCGTTGGGGGCCGACCACATCCTGTCGGGGGTGTTTGCCACCGACGGCCAGGTGGTGTTGCTGCCACCCGATGGCCACCAGCTGGACGACGACCTGGCGCAGCGCCTGCACCGTGCGGCTGGGCTGCTGCCGGTGTCCAAAGACTGGGGCAAGCATGCGGCCAACGCGCCCATCCATTTCTCGCGCGTGCGCTGTAGCGTTTAAACGCGCCTAGGTTTCCCCTTCTTTTTGATATGGCTGCAGCGCGGCAGGGCGAAGCCTTGCCTGCGCGCCACCCTAAGGACATTGCTATGACGAACTTGCCCCTGATTTCCCGCCGCCACGTGCTGGCCGCCACCACCTTGGCCGTACCCGCTTTCAGTACCTTCGCCCAGGCTCCACGCACTTTGCGCATCGGCAACCAGAAAGGCGTGCTGAGCTTTTTGAAAGCCCGTGGCACGCTGGAAAAGCGCTTGGCCCCGCTGGGTGTCAGCGTCACCTGGACCGAGTTCAACGCCGGGCCGGTGCAGCTTGAAGCGCTCAACGTCGGCGCCATCGACTTCGGTGACGTGGGCGAAGCCCCGCCCATCTTCGCCCAGGCCGCCGGTGCACCGCTGGTCTATGTAGCGGCCACCGCGCCCTTGGTCGGCAGCGAGGCGGTAATTCTGCCCAAAGGCTCGACGGTCCAGAAGATTGCGGATCTCAAGGGCAAGAAAGTGGCCTACAACAAGGGCTCGAACGTGCAGTTCTTCTTGGCCAAGCTGCTGGAGAAAAACGGCCTGGCCTACAGCGATGTGCAGCACGTGCACCTGGCACCCGCCGATGCCCGTGCCGCTTTCACCCAGGGCGCGGTGGATGCCTGGGTGATCTGGGACCCGTTCTTCGCCGCAGCGCAAAAGACATTGGATGCACGCCTGCTGGCCGATGCCACCGGCGTGGTCAACAACCGCGGCTACTACTTCAGCTCGCGCAGCTTTTCCGACAAGAACCCCGACATCCTGCGCATTGCGGTGGAAGAGGTGACGGCCATCGACAAATGGTTTGGCACCGACCGCGCCGCCGCCGCGGCGGAATACGCGGCCATCCTGGGCCTGGACCGCAGCGTGGCCGAGCTGACCCTGCAACGCCGCGCCGTTGGCACCGTGCCCATCACCAAGGCCATCCTGGCCGAGCAGCAGGTGATTGCCGATACCTTCTTTGAGCTGAAGCTGCTGCCGCGCAAGATCAGCATTCTGGAAGCCGCCCAGGCCGGCGTGGCCTGAGGAGACCGCCATGGACGCAGACATCGATAAACGTGCCTTGCTGCGCGTACTCGCCACCGGGGCCGCCAGTGTTGGTATTTTTAGCCCGCTAGCGCTCATTCCATCGGCGCAAGCGGCTACTAAAAACGCAGCAGATGTGCCGTTAACCCAACTCCGTATCGGCTACCAGAAATCCGCCGTCAACCTGGTCATCGCCAAGCAGCTGGGCTGGCTGGAAAAGCGCCTACCCGCCACCAAGGTGAGCTGGCTGGAATTCCCCGCCGGGCCGCAACTGCTAGAGGCCTTGTCGGTCGGCAGTCTGGAATTTGGCCTGACCGGCGACGCGCCCCCGGTGTTCGCCCAGGCCGCAGGCAAGGACCTGGTCTACGTGGGGGCCGAGCCGCCCAAGCCCGACAGCTCGGCCATCCTGACGCAGGCCGATTCCCCGCTGCGCACCCTGGCCGACCTAAAGGGCCGCAAGGTGGCGCTGCAAAAGGGGTCGAGTGCCCATTACCTGCTGGTGCGGGCGGTGGAAAAGGCCGGTTTGCAGTGGAGCGACATCCAGCCCATCTACCTGACCCCCGCCGATGCGAGGGCCGCGTTCGAGCGCAAAAGCGTGGATGCCTGGGCAGGTGATGGAACACCCCCAGGCTTGCCCACTTCGTGTGGCCTCCAACCCCCTTGCAGGGGGCAACACCGACGGCCTGGCAAAGCCAGTTCCGTGGTGTTCTGGAGGGGGCTTCGCTGCGCTTGCCGCGTTGCAGTCCGCAGCCATCGCGCTTTTGATTAACCCATCGAGGACAGTTGCATGCAAGTTTTCTGGTTCATTCCCACCCACGGCGACAGCCGCTACCTCGGCACGGCGCAGGGCGCGCGCGAGATCGACCATGACTACCTGAAGCAGGTGGCGCAGGCCGCCGACAGCCTGGGCTATGAAGGCGTGCTGCTGCCCACCGGCCGCTCGTGCGAAGACCCCTGGGTGGTGGCGGCCAGCCTGTTGCCGGTGACCAAGCGCCTGAAGTTCCTGGTGGCCGTGCGCCCCGGCCTGCACCAGCCCAGCCTGGCGGCGCGCATGGCGGCCACGTTCGACCGGCTGTCGGGCGGGCGGCTGATGATCAACCTGGTGACCGGCGGCGACCAGACCGAACTGGAAGGCGACGGCGTGTACCTGGACCACGCCCAGCGCTACCAGCAGTCGGCCGAGTTCATCCGTATCTGGCGCGAGATTCTGGCCCACAGCCACCGCGGCGAGGCCTACAACTTTGAGGGCGAGCACCTCAGCGTCAAGGGGGCCAAGCTGCTGTACCCCCCGGTGCAAAAACCGTATCCGCCCGTGTACTTCGGCGGCTCGTCCGACGCGGCGCACGACCTGGCGGCCGAGCAGGTCGATACCTACCTGACCTGGGGCGAGCCACCGGCCGACGTAGCCAAGAAAGTCGCCGATGTGCGCGCTCGCGCCGCTAAGCATGGCCGCACCGTCAAGTTCGGCATCCGACTGCACGTCATCGTGCGCGAAACCGAGGCCGAGGCTTGGGCCGCCGCCGACAGCCTGATCAGCAAGCTGGACGACGACACCGTCATCCGCGCCCAGGCGGCGTTCGCCAAGATGGATTCGGCAGGCCAGCGCCGCATGGCCGCCCTGCACGCGGGTGGCACCAAACGCACCCGCGCCGACCTGGAAATCAGCCCCAACCTGTGGGCCGGCGTGGGCCTGGTGCGCGGTGGCGCGGGCACGGCCCTGGTGGGCGACCCGCATACCGTTGCCGCTCGCATGCAGGAGTACGCCGACATCGGGCTGGACACCTTTGTGCTGTCGGGCTACCCGCACCTGGAAGAGGCCTACCGCTTCGCCGAACTGGTGTTCCCGCTGCTGCCGCGCAAGTTGCAGGACCAGTTGCCCGGCCAGCGCGTGACCGGGCCCTTCGGCGAGGTGGTGGCCAACGAATACCTGCCCCGTGTCTCTCAAAGCTAGTCACAAAGCTCAAGGAAAACTATGAACATCCATTCCATCCACCATGCCCAGCTGCCGTTCCGCGCGGGCGACGAGGCGCAGATCCGGCGCTTCTACAACCAGCTGATCGGCCTGACCGAATTCCATGCGGGCGGGCCAACCGGTACGCCCCTGCGTTTTGTGGCCGGCCAACAGCGCATTGACCTGGTGCCCACCGACAACTGGCAGCCGAACGCCATTCCCTCGCATTTGGCTTTCGAAGTGCAAGGCCTTCCCACGCTGCGCAACCGCCTGCTGTCTGCCGATGTGCCGCTGGAAGAAAGCCGCCCGCTGGTGGGCTACCTGCGCTTTTACGTCAAAGACCCGGCGGGCAACCAGCTGGAGTTTCTGGAACCCGACGCATCGCAGGCGAGCACGGTATGAGCGGCCCCCTGACCTACGAGCGTGAACTGCAAACCACGCCTTTCCCCACGACGGTGGCCGAAGCACCGGATACGCCGGAAACCCCTTTCCCGTTCAAGGCGTTTGCCACCAGCGTGGGCCAGGGCCTGCTGCCCTGGTTGCTGCCCATCGTGCTGGTGGTGGCCTGGCAGATTGCCAGCAGCGTGGGCTGGCTGGCTACGCGCATCCTGCCTGCGCCGGTGGATGTGTTCAAGGCCGCGTGGACTCTGGCCGCCTCGGGCGAACTGGCCCAGCATGTGGGCGTGAGCGCCTGGCGCGCGCTGACCGGCCTGGCCATCGGCGGTGGGCTGGGCCTGGTGCTGGGCCTGTTGACTGGCTCGGTGAAGTTCTTCGAGACCCTGCTCGACTCCAGCCTGCAGATGGTGCGCAACATCCCGGCGCTGTCGCTGATTCCGCTGGTGATTCTGTGGTTTGGCATTGACGAGACGGCCAAGCTGTTTTTGATCTCGGTGTCGGTGTTTTTTCCGATCTACCTCAACACCTTCCACGGCATCCGCAACGTGGACCCGGCCCTGATCGAGATGGGGCGCAGCTACGGCCTCACGCGCTGGCAGCTGTACCGCGACATCATCCTGCCGGGCGCGCTGTCCAGCATCCTGGTGGGCCTGCGCTTCAGTTTGGGCCTGATGTGGGTGATTTTGATCGTGGCCGAAACCATCTCGGCCCAGGCCGGTATCGGCTATCTGACCATGAACGCCCGCGAATTTTTGCAGACCGACATCGTGCTGGTCGGCATCCTGCTCTACGCGCTGCTGGGCAAGCTGGCCGACGTGTTTGCACGTGGCTTGGAGCGCTACTTTTTACGTTGGCACCCCGGCTACCAAGCCGCGACCCATTGAGAGAAAACCATGTCTGATTCCACACCATCTAAAGGCGTGCGCCTGCAACTGCAGTCCCTGACCAAACGTTACGGCGAGCGCACGGTATTGCACAACACCCAGCTCACCATTGAACCCGGCCAGTTTGTGGCCATCGTCGGGCGCAGCGGCTGCGGCAAAAGCACCTTGCTGCGGCTGGTGGCCGGGCTGGAGGCCGCCAGCGGCGGCAGCCTGCAGCTGGACGCGCAAGCCATCGACGGTATCCGCCGAGATGCCCATGTAAGCACCCGCATCATGTTCCAGGACGCACGTCTGCTGCCCTGGCGCAAGGTAATCGACAACGTGCTCATCGGCTTGCCCAAGTCGGCGCGCGAACAGGGGGAAAAAGTGCTGGCCCAGGTGGGGCTGGCCGACCGCCAGAAGGACTGGCCCGCCAAGCTCTCCGGCGGCCAGCGCCAGCGCGTGGCTTTGGCCCGCGCCCTGGTGCACAACCCGCGCCTGCTGCTGCTGGACGAACCCCTGGGTGCGCTGGATGCGCTGACCCGCATCGAGATGCACCGTCTGATCGAAGGCCTGTGGGAGAAGCACCGTTTCACCGCGCTGCTGGTTACCCACGACGTGCAAGAGGCCGTGGCCCTGGCCGACCGCGTGATCCTGATCGAGGATGGCCGTATCGCGCTGGACGAAAACATCGCCCTGGCGCGCCCACGCTGGCATGGCGATGCTGAATTTGCCCGCATCGAAAAGCGCATCCTCGACCGCGTGCTACAAAAACCAGAGCGTCCTGCGCAAATACCACCAGCGCGGGGGGGCGATTTGGCTCCTATTTTCGGCCTGAACTGGGCTATTTGATTTTTTAACCACCAGGAGTATTCCCATGACCATCCAAGCCATCAACGTCCGCAACCAGTTTCGCGGCAAGATCAAAGAAATCATCCGCGGCGACGTGGTCTCTGAAATCGATGTCGAAACCCCCTGGGGCATCGTCACATCCGTCATCACCACCCGCTCGGTGAATGACCTGGAGCTCAAGGTCGGCAGCGAAGTGGTGGCGCTGGTGAAGTCCACTGAGGTGTCTATCGCCAAGCTGTAGGCGCTAGGGGGCGACGGCGAGAAAAGCCCTCCGTCGCCTTGTAAAAATTGATATTTACATCAATAATCTACTTAAATTTAGATTTAATTGACGTAAATATCAAGTGCAAACCCTCCAAGAACTCGGTGCCGCTCTGGCTGCACGCCGCAAGCTACTGGGCCTGAAGCAGGCCGATGTGGCGACGCAGGCCGGGGTGACGGCCGAATCCTTGTCGCGCTTCGAGCGGGGCCGGGCGGCCGAATTCGGCTCGCGCAAACTGCTGGCCGTGCTGGCCGTGCTGGGGGCCGAGCTGGACATCGTGGCCCATGGCCAGTCTGGCACGCTGGACGAACTGCGGCGTGAGCGCAGCCAAGGGAGCATCTGATGCCCTTGTGCGTTTACGTGCAGGGCCGCGCTGTTGCCACGCTGGAGCAGGTGGGCGACTTCAAAAGCGTTCTCACCTACCACCCGCAGGTGGCTGAGGACGACTGTGTGTCGCTCACCATGCCGGTCCGTACCGAGTCCTATGTGTGGGACGACACCTTGCCGCCCGTGCTGCAAATGAACCTGCCCGAGGGCTATTTGCTCCAGGTGCTGCAGGAGCAGTTTGGTCCGCACGTGGGGGCCAGCCCGCTGGCCTTGTTGTCCGTCATTGGGCGCAACATGGTGGGCCGGGTGCAGGTGGCCGCCGCGGGTGCAGATCTGAGTATCCCGGCGCAACCGCTGGAAGTGGCCGCGCTGCTCAAGGGCGACAACTCCGAGGCCGCTTTTGCCGCACTGGTGCGGGCGCACGCCACCAGTGGGGTGTCGGGCGTGGTGCCCAAATTTCTGGATGCTGACCTGGAAGACTTTGCCAGCCCGCTGGCCGCGCACAAGAAGGCCAGCGTCGTCACCCGCCGCCACATCATCAAGGGCTCCAGTGCGCAACTGCCTTTTGTCGCCCTGAACGAACACCTGTGCATGCAGGTAGCCCGCCGCGTACTGCCCGCCGCCCATACCGAAGTGTCGGACGACGGCCAGGCCCTGGTGGTGCACCGCTTCGATGTGGACGCAGAAGGCCAGGCATATTGGGGCATGGAAGACTTTTGCGCCTTGCTGGGACTACGCCCTGCGGCCAAGTACGACACCACCTGGGAGCGCATCGCCCGCGCCGTGCGCGACCATGTGCCCGGCCCCCAGCGGCTGCAGACCTACCGCCAGCTCGCCACCACCTTGCTGCTCACCTACGCGCTGCGCAACGCCGACTGCCACGCCAAAAACCTGGCGCTGCTCTACACCCGGCGTGCCGATGCCCACCTGTCGCCCGCTTACGACATGCTCACCACCAGCGTGTATGCGGGCTACCAGCACAACCCGCCGGGCATCGAGTTCATGGGCAAGAAGACCTGGACACCGGGCAAGAACCTGCAAAAGTTCATCGCCGCCACCTTCGGCATCCCGCCCAAGGAGCAACAGCACATGGTGCAAGCCATCAGCGATGCCGTGGCCGATGTTGGCCCCCTGGTGCGCCAGGCCATGCTGCAACACCCCGGCTTTGCCGACATTGGCAAACGTATGCTGCTGGCCTGGGCCGAGGGCGTGCAGGGCCTGCGCGACCAGCGGGTGTACGCCGTGGGCGACTGGGCTGCAGGTGCTGCATGGGAAGATTTTTCACCACCACCCAAGCTGAAGACCGACAGCCCGAAGATCGGTCGCTCCCCTTTGCTGGGCAAACGCTGAATTTTTGCAAGAAATTGGCAGCTAGCGCTTATCCCACCAGCGCGAGTAGCTCTTTATTCCATGGCATTCACGCCGCGATCGGAAACCCCGTGTCAAACGTCTCCCGCACATCCAGCCGTTGCTTGAGCAGCCCCGCCTCCAGATAGAAGTCGGCCGTGCGCTGCTGGTCGGCCAGCACGGGCGCGTCGATGGGCTGCCAGCGGGTTTGGCGGCGTTCGAACTGCAGGCGGGCGGCGTCAGTGGGGATGCCGATGATGCGGGCCAGGCTGGCGCTGAATTCGGCCGGGTGCTGGGTGGCCCAGGCTTGGGCGCGCACCAGGCGCTGGTGGATGTCTTTGAGCGCGGCGCGCTTGTCGCGCAAGGCGTTGTCGGTGGCGGCCAGGAAGCTCAGGCCGGTGGACAGGCCGCGGCCGTTCACCAGCACGCGGGCGTGGCCGCCGGTTTCGGCCAGCGCGGTGTAGGGCTCCCAGGTGGCCCAGGCATCGACCGAGCCCTGGGTCAGGGCCAGCTTGGCATCGGGCGGGGCCAGAAAGCGCAGGTTGATGTCGTCAGGCTTCAGGCCCACCGAAGCCAGGGCTTTGAGGGTGACGAAGTGGCCGATGGAGCCGCGGTTAGTGGCCACGCTTTTGCCCTTGAGGCTGCTGGCATCTTTGAGCGGCGAGTTGGGTGCCACCAGCACCGCCGTGCCATACGCATCGGACCGGTTCGCGGCAAAGGCCTTGACGCGGCTGCCTGCGGCCAGGGTGAAGAGCAAAGGCGCATCGCCGATGGGGCCGAAGTCCACCGCGTCGGCGTTCAGCGCCTCGGCCAGCGGGGCGGCAGCGGGGAATTCGGTCCACTGGATGTCGTAGGGCAGGGTTTTGAGTTCGCCTGCGGCCTCTAGCAGGGCGCGCAGGCCGCCTTTCTGGTCGCCCGCGCGCAGCAGCAGCTTGGTTTGGCTGTGGCCCAGCACGGGGGAGAGAAAGGCCGCAGCCGACAGAAATTGTTGGAAGGTACGTCTTTGCATGGTGTGGCGGTGGTGGTTAAGGTGTCAGGATGTGTGCGGGCTCAGGCGGCTTTGCGCGCCAGGTGTTCTGCCTGCTGCTCACGCTCGGCCACCTTTTGGCGCACCAGGGGCAGCAGGTCGCGGCCATAGGTGATGGTGTCGACCAGCGGGTCAAAGCCGCGGATCAAAAAGGTGGTGATGCCCAGGTCGTAGTACTTCAGCAGCGCATCGGCCACCTGCTCGGGCGTGCCCACCAGCGAGGTGGAGTTGGAACGGCCACCGTTTTCGCGCGCCAGCGCGGTCCACAGGTGCGCGTCCACGCGGTCCCCCTGGGCGGCATCGGCCAGCAGGCGGCGCGCGCCTTCGCTCTGTTGCGGGCCACCGCGTGAGAAGCCCTGGCTGACCTTCAGGCGGCGGGTGTCTTCCAGAATCTGCTCGGCCTTGGCCCAGGCCTGCTCCTCGGTGGCCCCCAGGATGGGGCGGAACGAGATGCTGAACTCCACCGTGCGGCCATGCTGGGCGGCGGCGGCGCGCACCTGGCGCACCAGGTCCCCGGCCTGCGCCAGTGACTCGCCCCACAGGGCGTACACGTCGGCATGCTTGCCCGCCACCTGCAGCGCGGGGGCGGAGGCTCCGCCGAAGTAAATCGGCACGTAGGGCGACTGCACCGGCTTCACTTCGGACCACGCGCCCTTGGCCTGGTAGTAGGTGCCTTCGTGGTCAAACGGCTGCTCAGAAGTCCACACCCGGCGCAGCAGGCCGATGTATTCGTCGCTGCGGGCGTAGCGCTCGTCGTGGCCCAAAAAGTCGCCGTCGCGCTGCTGGTCTTCGTCCGATCCGCCGGTGATGTAGTGCACTGCGACGCGGCCGTTGGTGTAGTTGTCCAGCGTGGCCAGTTGCCGGGCCGACAGCGTGGGCGACACAAAGCCGGGGCGGTGTGCCAGCAGAAAGTGGATCTTCTGCGTGACCGAGGCGGCGTAGGCCACCGTGAGCAGCGTGTCGGGGCTGGTGGCGCTGGCGGGCACCAGGATGCGGTCAAAACCCGCGTGCTCGTGCGCCTGGGCAAACACCCGCACATACGCCGGGTCGACCGCCGGGCCGGTGTGGGGAATGGTTTCAGAAACCTCGTGCGGCTGGACCATGCCGATGAACTGGACACCCATGTGAATTCCTTGTGGTGGTGGATTGGATGGGCCCACGATAGAAGCGCTGCCCGCCCGAGGCAACGAAGAAAAACAGGAATCCATATGCAAAGAATCAGCCTGCAAGGGCGGTGGTTTGGGTTGCAATGGCAGCCACCTTTACTGGACTGCCATGACCACCCCGCTCCCTACTAAAACCTACCTGGACGTGCGCCAGGCCCTGCTCGCCAAGCAGGAGATTGCCCTGATCGACGTGCGCGAAGAAGACCCCTTCGCCCAGGCCCACCCGCTGTTTGCCAGCAACATCGCCGCCGGGCGCATCGAGCTGGATGCCTGGAGCCGCATCCCCCGCCGCGACACCCCCATCGTGCTGCTGGACAACGGCGAAGGCCTGGCCGCATCGGCGGCGCGCACGCTGCAAAAACTGGGCTACACCGATGTGGCGCTGTTGGCCGGTGGCCTGCAAGGCTGGGTGGAGGCGGGTGGCGAAATCTTCAAGGACGTGAACGTGCCCAGCAAGGCCTTTGGCGAGTTGGTGGAGTCGCAGCGCCATACGCCGTCGCTCTCGGCCGAAGAAGTCAAGGCCCTGATCGACCGCAAGGCCGATGTGGTGGTGTTGGATGCCCGCCGCTTCGACGAGTACCAGACCATGAGCATCCCCACCGGCATCAGCGTGCCCGGGGCCGAGCTGGTGCTGCGCGCCCAGGCCCTGGCGCCCAACCCCGGCACCCGCATCATCGTCAACTGCGCGGGCCGCACCCGCAGCATCATCGGCACCCAGTCGCTGGTGAATGCGGGCATTCCCAACCCCGTATCGGCCCTGCGCAACGGCACCATAGGCTGGACACTGGCGGGTCAGGTGCTGGACCGGGGTGCCACCCGCCAGGGCCGCACCACCACCGAACAGACCAGCCCCGATGCCGCCCGCCAGGCCCGCGCCGTGGCCGACCGCGCCGGTGTGCAGCGCGCGCACGCCAGCGACCTTGCTCGCCTCAAAGCCGACACCCCACGCACCACTTACCTGCTGGACGTGCGCACCGCCGAAGAATTTGCCACCGGCCACTTGCCCGGCTTCCGCAACGCCCCCGGCGGCCAACTGGTACAGGAAACCGACGTGACCGCCCCGGTGCGCGGTGCCCGCATCGTGTTGGCCGATACCGACGGAGTCCGCGCCAACATGACCGCCTCCTGGCTGGCGCAAATGGCCTGGGACGTGTGGGTGCTGGACGGCACCCAGCCCGCCGACTGGAGCGCCACTGGCCCCACTGCAGACACACTGCCCGCGCCAGAAGGCCCCATCGCCGCTACCGACCCGGCCCAGCTCTCCGCCTGGCTGCAGGCTGGCCCCGACGGCTATACCGCCGTGCTGGACCTGACCACCAGCGTGAATTACGTGAAGCGCCACATCCCCGGTGCTTGGTACGTATCCCGTACCGGCCTGGCAGCAGCGTTGGCGAATATTCCACCCGCCCACCGCTACGTGCTCACCTGCGGCAGCAGCCTGCTGGCCCGCTACGCGGTCGCGGATGTGGCCCGCCTAACCGGCGCGGAAGTGCATGTTCTGGAAGGCGGCACCGCCGCCTGGATCGCCGCAGGCCTGCCCCTGGAAGAAGGCGAAACCCGCCTGGCCTCCCCGCGTACAGACCGCTACCGCCGTCCCTACGAAGGTACCGACAACCCGCGGGCGGCGATGCAGGGGTATCTGGATTGGGAGTACGGGCTGGTGGAGCAACTGGGGCGGGATGGGACGCATGGGTTCAGGGTGATTTGAACGGGGCTGTCTTGAGATTGCTATTGAATGAGTAGCTGCTCGTGCTGGTTGGATGGGCGCGGGGGGCAGTTTTTGTTTGAATTTTGGCCAAAAATACATCGAATTTCTAAGCCCATAAACACCTCATGTGGAGTTAGGTACTAGGTGTGACTCCGTACGGGTTCATATATTGCGATTAAGATTTCGTTTCGTGAAACCTTCCAAATCATCAACGCTATTAATCAATATGCCAAGGTTTGCGTATGCTGTTTTGTATGAATCCCAGTCCAGCACTTTAGAGGAAAACTCTTCTTCTCCTCTGGCGTAATTAAAAGTATTGTTGATGAGCGCTTGAAGTTCTCCTAAGCGGAAGATGTATGTGACTACATTTTGGGTAATGGTGATCCTGTGACTGTTTGGTTTCTGGCTTTCAATCAGTTCGGAGATTCTTGAGTGGTGAATTTGTAGGCATGTGAGGATGTAGGAAAGATGCTCCGCAAGCGCCGTATCGGCAAGAGAAATACAGCGACTAAAAACCTCTTTGTGGTGATTTGGCGGGGGAATAGGTTTTGCATCGAGAGCTTTAGCCGTATCTCGATCATGTCGCTTGGCGAATTGGTATGCCGTTAACAGAAGGCCGCTGCACTCCTTGAAGTACTGTGTTAGTTCGCTGAGTGAATCTGGAAGGAATGCGCGTGCTGCCACAAGTTCGCGCCTCCGCTGTTGTGTGGCTTGATATCTAGAGATGTTGAACGCAATAACGCTGGCAGCAAATGCAAGGATTCCAACATTAAGGGATTGCCACTCCAGCCAAACCGCATGAACGTACTTCCACCCCCCGTTGAACCAAGGATGGAGAAGCATGCTGTATATGTAGATGGAAGATAGTGCAACGACGAGCCAGTTTGCGAATGCGAGTCCGCGCTCAACTAATGAATTCATATTTATGGAGTCGATGTGTTCGTACAAATACTTAATTGAGCCACCCGCAGGCGCTTTATGTTGATGCAGCATTTGTCTCACTGCCTGCAGTTACTGACGAAAGCTGAGATTCGGCCTTTGTCCTGCTGGGGCACGTCGATCATGAGACCTACGAAGCTAGGTGCTTCTCTTGATATCTGCATGGCATAACCGATACTGTTTGCCATGCTCAGACCTCTGGCTTGGCTTACAGACAAAGTGTTGTAGGTGAACAGGTAGTTGCCGTCATACCGCATGGCCTTTTTGTCGCCCTCGAGTGGAGATGTTTCGGAGTCAAGCAACATGGAGTGAAGCCATTCACCCCGTTGCATGGAGGCGGCTTGTTCTCTGTCTACCCCTGTGATCGCCGTCATGACCACTCCCTTGCCGCACACAAAGAGGAGTCGACCTAAGCCCCAGACCGTGGATTGCTCGCCTCGGAGGTAAAGGGTGTTGTCTATCGCATCAATGCTCCACCTGGGCTTCAGCCTGCCGTTGTTGACCACGTTCAGGTCAACCATTTGCTTGGTGGTCAGCACATAGATTTCGTCTTTGGAGGCGGTTGCCATCAGGTCAAATAGACCGGTGTCCACGTCCATTTCCTTCATGTAGGCCGTGATTTGGGAGGAGACGATTTGGGCCAGCTCCAGATCCCGTGGGGACGAACTTGTACTGGAGAACCTGTGCACTCCGTACCTTGATCCAGTAGTCGGATACCTGTAGAGGCCACCCAAGAAAGTAAGGGAGCATGAGCTATAGCAAACACCGGGACTAGGCTTCTCTCCTTCGCCGTTGAAGGTTCCAACATTGGTGGAAATGCCTGTCTTCCTGATAATGCGTCCGAGTTGCAGGCCAGCAGCTAGGTTGCCACCAGGTGAATTTAGGTAGTAAGTGGTCTGGTTGCGCGGCAGCCGGTCTAGCTGGGCCTGTAGGCGGGCTGGGGCCCCGGCATCAATCGTTCCTTCTAGCTGGACAATATAGCTGTTGATATTCATAACTATGGAGCCCATTCCTGGCTTCCAGACCTTGATGGTCATTTCTTGGGCATGAACACAGAAGCTCAGGAGGAGTGCGATAAGGGTGCTAGTGATCTTGAGCATAGACAGTTCTGATTTTTCAGGATTGTCGTTCAGCAGAATGTCTCGGCCAATGATGGACGATGGTTTAGAAGTTCGCTGTGCTCAATGGTGTCGATATTTGTCGTCTAGAGCCTGTAGTGACCCGATCTACAGATGGACAAGCATTTTGTGTGACTGCTCTCGAATATGTAGCTGTCAGCGACAGTTATATAAGCACAGGCAGCACTTTTTCTATCGAACCTTATTTTTGACAGAAAACCTCAAGCCTTGGCCGTCACCACATACCGCCCAAAGCTGTCCAGAATCGCCTGCCAGCCCGTGCGCTGTTGCTCTTCGGGGTAGGTGTCTTCGGCATCGAAGGTCACCGTCACGGTGACACCGGCGGGGCCGTCGGCAAATTCCACCCGCCCGGTGCGCTCGCCAAAGCGGTACTCCAGCAAATGGGGGGCCTCGACTTTCGTGTACTCACCCGCAAAGTCGAAGCCAAACGAGCCGTCCTTGGCTTCCATGCGCGACGAGAACTGGCCGCCCACCCGCAGATCGACCGTGGAGGCCGTGGTGTGCCAGTCGGGCGAGGCGGTGTTCCAGACCTTGATGGCTTCGGGCGCGTTGTACTCGGCCCAGACGGAGGCGATCGGTGCGGCGATAACGGTGGATACGGTGATTTGCATAGGATGCTCCTATGGGGGAATGCGGGTTATGGGGCTGGTTATTTTGACAAACGCTGTTCACCGGTACAAGGTGTTCAATCCTCGCCAAATGCCGCGTGGTACGCAACCCGTCCCGCTGGATTCGATAGCCCAAAAGCCAGCGCCGTAAAGTATTCCGCCGGAGGCCCCGGGTACACCAGGCCGGGCAGGGCGCGAAAGCCGAAGCGGGTGTAGTAGCCCGGGTCGCCCAGCACCACGCAGCCCGCGGCACCCCTTGCCGCCAGTCGCGCCAGGCTTTCGCGCACCAGCACTGCCCCGATGCCCTGGCCCTGGAACGCGGGCTCCACGGAGATCGGCCCCAGCCCGTACCAGCCCGGCGTGTCGTCGCTGATGGTGACGGGCGAGAGGGCCACGTGGCCGACCACAGCGCCATCGACTTCCGCCACCAAAGACAGCGCCAATGCGCCCGCTGCACGCAGCGCGGACACGATGTGCGGCTCGGTGCCGTCGGAATGGGGGTGGCTGGTGAACGCGCGTTCGGTCAGCGCGAAGATGGCAGTGGTGTCGGCGGGCGTTTCTGGGCGGATGGGCATGGGAGGGCAAGCTTGGGAGTGGTTTCGCCCTGGATTCTCCTGCGTTTGGCTCCTCGGCCTGCATGCTACTTAATTGAGAGCTGCTCGTGCTGGCTCCATCAGCACAAGCAGCTCTTTGGGTTGACGGGTTTCAAGTCTTTGCCTATCGCAGCGGGCCCGTCAGAACCATGAAGACACCCATTCACACCCATTTGGCCCAGCAAGGTGGTGGGCGCGGTGTTGGGTGCGAACTCCGGTAACCCTGTCACCTGCCTGTCTCTGCAAAAGCTTATTCTGCTATCAAATAAAGAGCTAATAACGCTTATTCAATTGGCGGACAAGCCCTTTTGGGTCGTTAAAAACCGCAGGCGCTCACTTCCTCCTCGCCACCCTCGGCTTCCTCCACCTCCACATACCGATTCACCGGCACCGGCAAATCCAGGTTGTCCCGCAGCGTGCCTTGCCCATATTCCGTGCGGTAGATGCCGCGGGCCTGCAGCAGCGGCACCACCAGGGCCACAAAGTCTTTCAGCGAGGTGTTGGGCAGGGCTTCGAAGAAGTTGAAGCCGTCTGCGGCACCAAAATCGAACCAGCGCTGGATCTCGTCCGCCACCTGCTCGGCGGTGCCGACGAAGCTGCGCTTGGGGCGGGCGTGCCACAGGGCCACTTCGCGCAGTGTCCAGCCTTTGTCCTTGGCGACCTGCTTGATGCGGTCGCTGGCGCTTTGCTGGCTGTTGCGGCCCAGGTCGCCCAGGTCGGGGAAGGGGGCATCCAGCGGGTAGGCCGAGAAGTCGTGGTCGTTGAAGGGCCGGGCCAGCGCGGCGATGGCGTTCTCGATGGGCACCAGGGCTGCGGATTCTTCGTACTTGCGCTCGGCCTCTTCGGCGGTGCGGCCCACGATGGGGCGGATGCCGGGCAGCAGGTGCACCTCGTCGGGGTTGCGGCCCGCAGCGGCCACGCGGGCTTTGACATCGCGGTAGTAGGCCTGGGCTTCCTCCAGCGTGTCGGCGTGGAAGAAGATGGCATCGGCCTGGGTGGCGGCGAAATGCTTGCCGTCTTCGGAGGCCCCGGCCTGGAAGATCACCGGTTGGCCCTGGCGCGAGCGGCTGATGTTCAGCGGGCCTTCCACGGCAAAGAAGTCACCCTTGTGGTCTAGCCGGTGCAGCTTGGCCGGGTCGAAGAACACGCCGGTGGCCTTGTCGCGCACGAGCGCATCGTCTTCCCACGAATCCCACAGGCCTTGCACCACGCCCAGGTGTTCCTTGGCCAGTGCGTAGCGCACATCGTGGTCGTAAGAACGTGTTCAAGGTCTTTTTGGGGTCGCGCAGGTGCCTGTTCGGGATGCGCAGCTAGGCGCAAAACCCAAGCCAAGGCTTACTGCCTTGGCTGGTTTTGTAACGACGCTGAGCGCCCGAACAGGCACCTGCCCTTCGGGTTGGGGTGAAATCGGGCGATTTGTCTGCCCCAGCCCTTGCATGGGCAGGGAGCCCATGCTGCGGTCTGCGACAACCAACTCATCCCGATTGCACCCCAACGCGACCCCAAAAAGACCTTGAACACGTTCTAATGGGTGGGCTTGCTGTAGTTGCGGGCGCTGCCGTCCAGCCACGAGGTGACCACGTTCCAGCCCGCGCGGCCATTGCTGATGTGGTCTAGCGAGGCGAACTGCCGGGCCACGGTGAAGGGTTCGCTGTAGCTGGCGGTGACGGTGGCCACCAGGCCGATGTGCGAGGTCACCGCTGCCAGCGCCGACAGAATCGTCAGCGGCTCAAAGCGGTTCAGGTAGTGCGGGCTGGAGCGCGGCGTGATGTGCACGCTGTCGGCCACAAACAAGAAGTCAAACCGGCCCTGCTCGGCCAGCTGCGCCTGCTGGGTGTAGAACTTGAAGTTGACGCTGGCATCGGTGACCGCCTCCGGGTGGCGCCAATCGCCCCAGCCTGCGCCCACCCCGTGCAGCACGAATCCAAATTTGAGTTGTCTGGCCATGGGGGCGCTTTCCGAGAAGTTGAAGAACTTCAGCACCTTAGCAATGGGGGCGGGGTGGGGGAAGGAAGGGTTTCAGATATGGATATGCGGGGAAGTGGCGGCCCCTCAAATCACATAGTTAATCGCTTCCGCATTCCCCGCCAGCGCCTGCTCCACTGCCCCCCGGTCCAGCGTGGGCGCGAACGATTCGATGAACGCATACACATACCCCCGCAGATAGGCCCCGCGCCGCACGGCCAGCTTGGTCATGTTGATGCCGAACAGGTGGCCGGCATCGACGGCGCGCAGGGACAGGTCGCGCTCGGCCTCGAAGGCGATGGAGGCCACGATGCCCACGCCCATGCCCAGTTCCACATAGGTCTTGATCACATCCGCATCCATGGCGGCAATGGCGATGTGCGGCACCAGTTGGTGCTGGGCAAAAGCCTGGTCGATGCGGGTGCGGCCGGTGAAGCCGTTGTCGTAGGTGATCAGCGGGTGGCGGGCCAGTTGCTCCAGCGTCAGCGGGCCGTTCAGCAGCGCGTGGCCGGGCGGCACGATGACCGAGTGCGTCCAGGGGTAGCAGGGCAGGGCGACCAGCTCGTCGTACTGGGTGAGCGCCTCGGTGGCAATGCCTACGTCGGCCTCGCCAGACAGCAGCATTTCGGCCACGTGCGCGGGCGAGCCCTGGTGCAGGTGCAACGTCACGTTGGGGAACTGGCTGCGAAACTCCTGCACCGCCATGGGCAGGGCGTAGCGCGCCTGGGAATGGGTGGCGGCAATCGACAGCATGCCGCTTTGCCGCGAGACGAATTCTTCCCCGGCTTTGCGCAGGTTGCTGCTGTCCTGCAGCATGCGCTCGATGATGGGCAGCACGTGGCCGCCGGGGTCGGTCAGGCCGGTAAGGCGTTTGCCTGCGCGCACAAACAGCTCGATGCCCAGCTCTTCTTCCAGCTCGCGGATCTGGCGGCTCACGCCGGGCTGCGAGGTGTGCAGCACGTTGGCCACCTCGGTCAGGTTAAAACCGCGCCGCACGGTCTCGCGGACGGAGCGCAATTGCTGGAAATTCATATAAGAGTGCCATATTTAATAACTGAATTTGATTATTTGCCAAATTGTGCTTTACACAAACGAACAAATCGTAGATTCGATATGGCGTAACTATCTGAGAGGTTGGTGGGGGTGGGGCAGCCGCATATGGTTAAACGTTTTGCTTCCTTGGCAGCGGCAGGGCGCAGGCTTACGCTAGTGTCGAGTCAAGTGTGGTGTGTCGAGTTTGCGCAAGGCTATCGGCGTGCAGTGCTAGGCGTGGGCCGCCGCCCAGGCTAGTGCCTGGGCAAGGACTGCAACGACGCAATGCGCGTTGAGAGCAAGTGCAAACCGACAGATCATGCTTGACTCGACACTAAACCCATAGCCACACCGGATGCCCACCATGCCCCACCACCCCGCCTCCTTTGGTTCCGACATTGCCAGCCAGCGTGCCCGTGCCATCAGCGCATTTTTGGACACCGTGCGCCAGCTGCTGCCCGACCCGCAGCAGGCCCAGCCCGCGCAGTTGGCCGCGGTGGCCCAGGCGCTGGAGCAGTTGGGCCTGCGCCAGGATCTGTTTGTGCCCGCGCACTTCCCGGTGTCTGCTGCTAACCCGGCCCACATCTACCGCCTGGCCGAAGATGCCGATGGCCGCTACGCGCTGTACATCTCGGCCGCGCTGCCGGGCAAGGGCCAGCCGCCGCACGACCACACCACCTGGGCCATCATCGCCGGGGTACAGGGCAACGAGCGCAACGTGGTCTATGGCCGCCAGCCCACCGACGACCCGGCGCAAGACCGCTTGGTGCCGCTACGCACCATCGACGTGGTGCCCGGCTCCTCGGTCACGCTGACACCCGACGAAGTACACACCATCGTGCTGCTGGACGGCGCACCCGGCCTGCACCTGCACCTGTATGGCCTGGCGCTGGACCGTCTGGTGAACCGGGTGGTGTTTGCCGGTACCGACGGCGGCACCTACCGCACCTTTGCGCCGCCGGCGCTGATCCGCCACGCGCGCATCGCGCCCCTGGCCTTGCAGGCCGCGCTGGAGGATGGCCACGACATTGCCGTGCTGGACGTGCGCGACAAGGCCGAGCGCGCCGTGGCCCACATTCCCTACACCGTTTCGGCCCCGCTGGAACGGCTGGAGCAGGTGGTGGAGCGTTTGGTGCCCAACCGGGGGACCCGCACCGTGCTGGTCGATACCGACGAGACCCGCGCCCACCTGGCTGCCGCCACGCTGGTGCGCCAGGGCTGGCTGAACGTGTCGGTGCTGACCGGCGGCACCGATGCCTGGTTTGCGGCGGGCTTTGCACTGGTGGGTGGTAGCCAACAGGTGGAGGCGCTGGCGAACTGATTGCTATATAAAAAATAGCTGCTAGCGTAGAAGGAATATGCGTTAGAGCCACTTTTGGTTCGAATTTTTGCAGAGAGCGGCATTGAGGGCAACTGTGGGACTTTGGGCTGGTGGCTTGGACAACAGGCTGCCAGCCATTTTTTATGCTTTTTTGGCCTCTGGCGCATATTTAACAAGCGCTTATTGCTATTAAAAATAGAGCAAATGTAGAAAACCACGCAGCGGTTCATTTCGGCCAACTTGCGCCCTGGTGCGGCCAAGTCGGCTAAGGCGTGCCCGCTTGCACCGGGGCGCGGGGCGATGCAGCATTACATTCGCGGCGATGGCAGCACCTGCTGCCAGCCCGATGTTTATTGCACAAGACTCCCCAAGACATACCCCATGAAAACCAAAGCCGCCGTCGCCTGGAAAGCAGGCTCCCCCCTGACCATCGAAACCGTGGACCTGGACGGCCCCAAGTTCGGCGAAGTGCTGGTCGAAATCAAGGCCACCGGTATCTGCCACACCGACTACTACACCCTCAGCGGTGCCGACCCCGAAGGCATCTTCCCCGCCATCCTGGGCCATGAAGGCGCAGGCATCGTGGTCGATGTCGGCCCTGGTGTCACCACGCTGAAAAAGGGTGACCACGTCATCCCGCTGTACACCCCCGAATGCCGCCAGTGCAAGTTCTGCCTGAGCCGCAAAACCAACCTGTGCCAGCTCATCCGTGGCACCCAGGGCAAAGGCCTGATGCCCGATGCCACCAGCCGCTTCAGCCTGGACGGCCAACCCATCTTCCACTACATGGGCACCAGCACCTTCAGCAACTACACCGTCGCCCCCGAGATCAGCCTGGCCAAGATCCGCAAGGACGCACCGTTTGACAAGGTCTGCTACATCGGCTGCGGCGTCACCACCGGCATCGGTGCCGTGCTGTTCACCGCCAAGGTCGAAGCCGGTGCCAACGTGGTCGTCTTCGGCCTGGGCGGCATCGGCCTGAACGTCATCCAGGGTGCCAAGATGGTGGGGGCCGACAAGATCATCGGCGTGGACATCAACCCCGCACGCCAGGCCATGGCCCGCCAGTTCGGCATGACGCACTTCATCAACCCCAAAGAGGTGCAAGCATCTGGAGGTACGGTCGTCGATGCCATCGTCCAACTCACCGACGGCGGGGCCGACTACAGCTTCGAGTGCATAGGCAACACCCAGGTAATGCGCCAAGCACTGGAATGCACGCACAAGGGCTGGGGCCGCAGCATCATCATCGGCGTGGCCGAAGCCGGGGCGGAGATATCCACCCGGCCTTTCCAGCTGGTCACAGGCCGCAAATGGGAAGGCTCGGCCTTTGGCGGCGCACGGGGCCGCACTGATGTGCCCAAGATCGTGGACTGGTACATGGAGGGCAAGATCAGCATCGACCCGCTGATCACCCACACCATGCCGTTGGAAGACATCAACAAGGGGTTTGACTTGATGAAGAGCGGTGAATCCATACGTGGCGTGGTGCTGTTCTAACCCCAGTCAGTTGCAAGCGGTGCGCGGCTGTTCCGCGTGGACATTCAGGAGACAAAAAATGACACTCTTAGCTTTGCACCCGGCCATAGGCCAGAGCAAAAAGCCCGGCGCAGCGGGCTTCAGCGGCGGCACGCTGACCTGCCATTGCAGCCACGACCCGGTGGTGGTCACGGTGGGTTCCCAGGTGGCGCACAACCATGCCTGTGGCTGCAGCAAGTGCTGGAAACCGGCGAACGCGCTGTTTTCCATCGTGGGCGTGGTCCCGCGCGACAAGGTGCACGTCACATCGCGTCCGGAAAAGCTGCACGTGGTGGATGCCAGCGCCACCATCCAGCGCCATGCCTGCAAGGCCTGCGGTGTGCACCTGTTTGGCCGCATCGAGAACAAGGACCATGCGTTTTACGGGCTGGACTTCATCCACACCGAGTTGTCCCAAGAGACCGGGTGGACCGGGCCGGAGTTTGCGGCCTTTGTGTCGTCGATCATCGAAACGGGCACCCCGCCGGAGCAGATGGCCGACATCCGCAAAGAGCTGCACGGGGTGGGGTTGGAGACTTACGACTGCCTGTCGCCCACGCTGATGGATGTGCTGGCCACGCAGGTGGCCAAGCTGCGCAAAGCCGCTTAAACAGGTTCAGGGCCTGGCCCCGCCAAAGCGCTCCCGGTACGCCTGAGGCCCCACGCCCAGGCGCTTGAGGAACAGCTTGCGCAGCGGCTGCTCCGACGCAAAGCCCACGCGCCCGGCAATCGACTTGAGCGGCAGGTCGCCTTCTTCCAGCAAGCGACGGCCCGCTTCCAGCCGGGCAGATTCGATGAACTGCAGCGGGCTGCTGCCCACCTCTTTGGCAAACACGCGGCGAAAGTTGCGCTCGCTCATGGCCGCCCGGTCGGCCAGCAGGGCCACATCCAGCGGCAGCGACAGGTTCGACAGCACCCAGTCCTGGATGGCGCGGATGCCGGGGTGGCTGGTGTTCTGGCTGGTCAGGTGCACGCTGAACTGCGACTGCCCTCCCGGGCGCTTGAGGTACACCACCAGGTCGCGCGCCACCTGCAGCGCCAGGCCGCGGCCAAAGTCTTCTTCCACCAGGGCCAGCGCCAGGTCGATCCCGGCCGTGACCCCTGCCGATGTCCACAACCGGCCCGATCGCAAGTAGATCGCGTCGGCCTGCACCTGTACCTTGGGAAATTTCTCGCGCAGCAGGGCGGCCACGCTCCAGTGGGTGGTGGCGGGCAGGCCGTCCAGCACGCCGGCGGCCGCCAGAAAAAAGCTGCCCGAGCACAGCGCCACCAGCCGCGTGATGCGCGGAGCCACGGCCGCCGCCCAGTCCACGATAGCCGGGTGGGCCGCCAGCGCGGTTTCAATCTGCCGCGCGCCCACGATGATGGCGGTGTGCGGCAGGTCGTCTGCCTGCAAGGCCTGCGCCTGCAGCAGCATGTGGGTGTCAGAGGCCACCGGGCCCGCCGCTACGGACACGATGTGCACTGCGTAGCCCGTGGGGCGACCCTCCTGCACCAGGTGCAGGTTGGCGTACTCGAACACGCTCATTGCGCCAATGGCCTCGATGGCCTTGAAGCCGGGGTAGACCACCATGTCGACGCGGCGCTGCGATGTGCTGATTTTTTCCATGCCGGATTCTCCTACGGATGTTTTGGTTGTTTAGAACTGATTTCTTAGTCGTTTGAGATTGGGGAGATGGCTTCTACAGTGGCTTTCAACAACCCCGCACGCTGGTGTGCCGGGTCTGAACCACAGGAGTTTGCATGCCATCCGACACCGCTGAAGTCATCAGCCTGCCCCCCGAACTGGAGTCCGCCCGTGCGGTTGCTCTGTCTACCAATTTGCCTTACGCGGGCGGTGTCAGCCCGGCAGTGGCCTGGCGTTTGTTTGAAGCCGGTGCGGCCCAACTGGTCGATGTGCGCACTGCGGAAGAGCGCAAGTTTGTGGGCCACGTGCCCGGCAGCGCCCATGTGGCCTGGGCCACCGGCACCAGCCTGACGCGCAACCCGCGCTTCGCCCGCGAACTGGAAGCCAAGGTCGGCGGTAAAGAGGCGGTGGTCTTGCTGCTGTGCCGCAGCGGCAAACGCTCGGCGCTGGCGGCCGAAGCCGCAGCCAAGGCGGGCCTGACGCGCGTGTTCAACGTGCTCGAAGGCTTTGAAGGCGAGATCGACGGCCAGCAGCACCGCGGTGGCGACGACGGCTGGCGCTTCCACAACCTGCCGTGGGTGCAAGACTGATGGCTACGCCAGTTTTTGACATTGGGCATGTCGTCCAGGCCCTGCACGGTGTACGGGCCGAGTGGCGGGCGGCCCAGGGGCGCTCCAGCGAGCCGGGCGGGCGTGAATTTCCGTCGCGCAATGCGCTGGCGGGCATAGTCGAATCGCTCAAGGGCGTGCTGTTTCCCATGCGCCTGGGCCCGGTGGACCTGCGCCAGGAAAGCGAAGATTTCTACGTGGGCTACACCCTGGACGCGGCCCTGCATGGCCTGCTGGCCCTAGTACAACAGGAATTGCGGCTGGAGCTGCGCCTGGTAGAGGACGTGCCGGTAGGCACCCAGCCCACCCAGGTGGTGCAGCAGTTTGCCCAGGCCTTGCCCGGCATCCGCCGCCTGCTCGACAGCGATGTGCTGGCTGCCTTCCATGGCGATCCGGCAGCGCGCAGCGTGGATGAGGTGCTGCTGTGCTACCCCGGC
Source organism: uncultured Albidiferax sp. (assembly GCA_963513125.1). Classification (GTDB taxonomy): domain Bacteria; phylum Pseudomonadota; class Gammaproteobacteria; order Burkholderiales; family Burkholderiaceae_C; genus Rhodoferax_B. The sequence goes on along the minus strand of CAUPPH010000003.1, from coordinate 398,814 downwards.
ATCCTGGCCATGCTGCACCACCGCCTGGCCCACCAGCTGTACCGCCAGGGCCTGCCACTGCTGGCACGCATCGTGGCCGAGCTGGCACACAGCGCCACCGGCATCGACATCCACCCCGGTGCCAGCATCGGCCCGGGCTTCTTCATCGACCACGGCACCGGCGTGGTGATCGGCGAGACGGCGCGCATCGGTCAGCGGGTGCCTGGAGCACCACGCCAACATCGTGCCCTGGCAGCAGCTGGCTGCAGCCAAAGGTGCCAAGCTGCGCGTGATCCCGGTGGACGATTCGGGCCAGGTGCTGCTGGACGAGTACCGCAAGCTGCTCAACGACCGCACCAAGATCGTCGCCGTGACGCAGGTCTCCAACGCCCTGGGCACCGTGGTGCCGGTGAAGGAGATTGTGGAACTGGCCCACCGTGCGGGTGCCAAGGCGCTGGTGGATGGCGCGCAATCCATCTCGCACATGCGGGTGGACGTGCAGGACATCGGGGCCGATTTCTTCGTCTTCTCGGGCCACAAGGTCTTTGGCCCCACCGGCATCGGCGTGGTCTGGGGCAAGCGCGCGGTGCTGGAAGACATGCCTCCGTGGCAGGGCGGCGGCAACATGATTGCCGACGTGACCTTCGAGAAAACCGTGTTCCAGCCCATCCCGAACAAGTTCGAGGCGGGCACCGGCAACATCGCCGACGCGGTGGGCTTGGGCGCGGCCATCGACTACGTAAACAAGGTGGGCATCGAGAACATCGCCCGCTACGAGCACGAGCTGGTGGTCTACGGCATGAAGGCGTTGGGGGCTATCCCCGGCGTGCGCCTGATCGGCACCGCCAACGACAAGGCCAGCGTCATGTCCTTCGTGCTGGCAGGCTACAGCACCGAAGAAGTCGGCAAGGCGCTGAACGAGGAAGGCATTGCGGTGCGCACCGGCCACCATTGCGCCCAACCCATCCTGCGCCGTATGGGCGTGGAAACCACCGTGCGCCCCTCGCTGGCGTTCTACAACACCTTTGCCGAGATCGACCTGATGGTGGCGGTGGTGAAGCGGCTGGCTTCTGCACGGCGGAACGGCTAGCACTATCAAATTAAGAGCTGCCAGCGCAGGTGCTATCTGCGTTGGCAGCTCTTTTTTTATAAATTCCTGTGTGGGCGGCATAGACTTTTTAGCAGTTTGCTCATGCGCATAAGCAAACTGCGATTCCGTCGTTTGAGTTTGCCGCCATCTTGCCCACAATCCGGGCCATGACAACGCCCCGCATCCTCATCATCCCCGGCTGGCGCAACTCCGGCCCCGGCCATTGGCAAAGCCTGTGGGCCGAGCAGTTTGCCGGGGTGGAGCGGGTGGACCAGGACGACTGGATCACCCCGTCCCGCGCTGCCTGGACCCGCTCCATCACCCGCGCCATCCTGGCCCGCCCCGGCCCGGTGGTGGTGGTGGCGCACAGCCTGGGCTGCATTGCCACCACGCATTTGCCGCCCGAAGCGGTAGAGCGCATCCACGGGGCCCTGCTGGTGGCCCCGGCCGACCCGGAGCGCCGGGCGGTGCTGAGCGACTTTGCGCCCGTACCCTATGCCCGCTTGCCGTACCGCAGCGTGCTGGTGGCCAGCAGCAACGACCCGTATTGCCCGGTGCGACTGGCCGGGGCCTACGCGCGCGCCTGGGGCAGCGAACTGGTGCGCATGCCAGATGCCGGGCACATCAATATCGCCTCGGGCCACGGCGACTGGCCGCTGGGGCTGGCTTTGCTGGCCTCGCTGACCGGGCTGGCCTTGCAACCCAAGGATGCGCTGGCAACTGCGGTTTAATTGGGGGCTGCCATTCCTTAGGAACCCCATGTTGCTCGATGCCTCCGAATCCCAGCTGGTGCTGGTCGATTACCAAACCCGCCTGCTGCCCGCCATTTTTGACAACGCGGCGGTCGTCGCCAACGCCTTGCGCCTGGCACAGGCCGCCGACTTGCTGGACGTGCCTGCCTGGGGCACCGAGCAAAACCCGTCCAAGCTGGGCGAAAACCCGCCCGAGCTGCGCGCCCTGTGCCGCAACACCCTGAGCAAGATGCAGTTCAGCGGCGTGGAAGAAGGCCTGGGCGAATGGCTGCGTCCGCCCGCCAAACCGGTGCAGGGCAATGCCCGCAGCCTGCCCAAGCACCTGCAAAAGTCCAGCGCCGGGGAAGAGCGCAACACCATCGTCATCGCGGGCTGCGAGGCCCACATCTGCCTGCTGCAGACCGCACTCGATTTGCTGGAAGACGAGTTCGAGGTCTGGGTGGTCACCGATGCCTGCAGCTCGCGCACCGAGCGCAACCGCGATGCCGCGTTTGACCGCCTGGCCGGTGCCGGTGCCGAGCTGGTGACCACCGAGATGGTGCTGTTCGAGTGGCTGCGCACCGCCGAGCATGCGGATTTCAAGGCCGTCCAGGCTTTGGTTAAGTGATTAGGACTTACGCAGCGCCCCTGCTTCGCCCCTCGGGCTTACAGGGGGAACTTGCGTAAGTCCTGGTGATGTTTCACCCGCACCACACGCAAATTTAAATAAATAATGGCGCTTGTGCTTATTCCATCGGCGCAAGTAGCTATGAAAAAAAGAGCGTTTACCTGTTCTTTGCCTGTAACCCTGCGGTTACTGTGTGCATTGGGGTGATAATCCGCACCGAACTAGGCCCTTCCTGCCACAGTCGCATCCGCCAATCGGTCCAGCCGTGTCGCGGAAGGTTAATTAAACCCAGCTTTAACCAGCTAATGTTTCCTACAGGGAAACGGAGGTCAGCGGAATATGAGTGATCCAGTGTCTTCGGTGTACAGCGCCTACCAGGGCAACACCTATCTCTTCGGCGGCAATGCGCCCTATGTCGAAGAGCTTTACGAAAACTACCTCGACAACCCCGGCAGCGTGCCCGACAACTGGCGTGAGTACTTTGACGCGCTCCAGAATGTGCCCGCCGTGGACGGCAGCAATGCCAAAGACGTGCCGCATCTGCCGGTAGTCAATGCCTTTGCCGAACGCGCCAAAAAAGGCCAGACCAAGGTGGTCGTCGCCAGCGCCGACTCCGAAATGGGCCGCAAACGCACCGCCGTACAGCAGCTGATCGCCGCCTACCGCAACGTCGGTGTGCGCTGGGCCGATCTGGACCCGCTCAAACGCACCGAGCGCGAAAACATCCCCGAGCTGGACCCTGCGTTCTACGGCTTCACCGATGCCGACCAGGAAACCGTGTTCAACACCAGCAACACGTTCTTCGGCAAAGAAACCATGTCGCTGCGCGACCTGATGAACGCCCTGCGTGAAACCTATTGCGGCACCATCGGCGCCGAATACATGTACACCAGCGACCAGAGCAAAAAGCGCTGGTGGCAACAAAAGCTGGAAAGCATCCGCAGCAAGCCCAATTTCTCCAAAGAGAAAAAGCTGCACATCCTGGACCGCGTGACCGCTGCCGAAGGCCTGGAGCGCTTCCTGCACACCAAGTTCGTCGGCCAAAAGCGTTTCTCGCTCGAAGGCGGCGAAAGCTTCATCGCCTCGATGGACGAACTGATCCAGACCGGCGGAACCAAGGGCCTGCAAGAAATCGTCATCGGCATGGCCCACCGTGGCCGTTTGAACGTGCTGGTCAACTCGCTGGGCAAGGTGCCTGCCGATTTGTTCGCCGAGTTCGACCACACCGCCCCCGAAGACCTGCCTTCTGGCGACGTGAAATACCACCAGGGCTTCAGCTCCGACGTGTCCACCCCTGGCGGCCCGGTGCATCTGACGCTGGCCTTCAACCCCTCGCACCTGGAAATCGTCAACCCCGTGGTCGAAGGTTCGGTGCGCTCGCGCATGGACCGCCGTGGCGACCCGCTGGGCAAGCAGGTGCTGCCGGTGCTGGTGCACGGCGACGCGGCTTTTGCCGGCCAAGGCGTGGTGATGGAAACCCTGGCGCTGGCCGAAACCCGTGGCTACTTCACGGGCGGCACGGTGCACATCGTGATCAACAACCAGATCGGTTTCACCACCAGCGACCCGCGCGACAGCCGCTCCACGCTGTACTGCTCCGACGTGGTCAAGATGATCGAAGCCCCGGTGCTGCACGTGAATGGCGACGACCCCGAAGCCGTGGTGCTTGCTACCCAGATCGCGCTGGACTACCGCATGGAGTTCCAACGCGACGTGGTGGTGGACATCATCTGCTTCCGCAAACTCGGCCACAACGAGCAAGACACCCCGGCCATGACCCAGCCGCTGATGTACCGCAAGATTGCCAAGCACCCCGGCACCCGCAAGCTGTACGCCGACAAACTGGCCGCGCAAGGCCTGGGCGACACGCTGGGCGACGACATGGTCAAGGCCATGCGCGCGGCACTCGATGCCGGTATCAACACCTTCAACCCGGTCATCACCAACTTCAAGAGCAAGTACGCGGTGGATTGGTCGCCGTACCTGAACCGCAAGTGGACCGACGCAGGCGACACCGCCATCCCCCTGGCCGAGTGGAAACGCCTGGCCGAAAAGATGACGGCCATCCCCGCCAACATCACCCCGCATCCGCTGGTGAAAAAGGTCTACGACGACCGCGCCGCCATGGGCCGGGGCGACATTCCGGTGGACTGGGGCATGGGCGAGCACATGGCTTTCGCGTCCCTGGTGGCCAGCGGCTACCCGGTGCGTTTGAGCGGTGAAGACTGTGGCCGTGGCACCTTTACCCACCGCCACGCCGTCATCCATGACCAGGACCGTGAGAAGTTCGACGAAGGCACCTACACCCCGTTGCAAAACGTGGCCGACGGCCAGGCACCGTTCACCGTGATCGACTCCATCCTGTCCGAAGAGGCGGTGCTGGCGTTTGAATACGGCTACGCGTCCAACGACCCGAACACCTTCGTGATCTGGGAAGCCCAGTTTGGCGACTTCGCCAACGGTGCCCAGGTGGTGATCGACCAGTTCATCGCTTCCGGCGAAGTCAAGTGGGGCCGCGTCAACGGCATCACCCTGATGCTGCCGCACGGCTACGAAGGCCAGGGCCCCGAGCACAGCTCGGCCCGCCTGGAGCGCTTCATGCAACTGAGCGCCGATACCAATATGCAAGTGGTGCAGCCCACCACCGCCAGCCAGATCTTCCACCTGTTGCGCCGCCAGATGGTGCGCAACCTGCGCAAGCCCCTGGTCATCATGACACCCAAGTCGCTGCTGCGCGCCAAGGATGCCGCGTCGCCATTGAGCGAGTTCACCAAGGGCGGTTTCCAGACCGTCATTCCGGAGAGCAAAGAACTCAAGGCCGACAAGGTCAAGCGCATCGTCGCCTGCTCGGGCAAGGTCTACTACGACCTGACCAAGAAGCGCGAAGAAAAGGGCGCCGACGACGTGGTGATCCTGCGCGTGGAACAGCTCTACCCGTTCCCGCACAAGGCTTTTGCCGCCGAGCTCAAGAAGTACCCCAATGTGACCGAGCTGGTGTGGTGCCAGGACGAGCCGCAAAACCAGGGTGCCTGGTTCTTCGTGCAGCACTACCTGCATGAAAACATGAGCGAAGGCCAGAAGCTGGGCTACTCGGGCCGTGCGGCATCTGCATCGCCTGCTGCCGGTTACTCGCACCTGCACCAGGACCAGCAAAAGTCGCTGGTCGATGGCGCGTTCGGCAAGCTCAAAGGCTTTGTCCTCACAAAATAATTAGGCTGCATCCGCCACTGCACCGCTGCTATGCGGTGCAGTGCCTGCGCCCCTCGTTGGAAGATTTGGAGAAATTTAAATGGCTATCGTAGAAGTAAAAGTTCCGCAACTGTCCGAGTCCGTGGCCGAAGCCACCCTGTTGCAGTGGAAGAAAAAAGTTGGCGACGCAGTGGCCATCGACGAAATCCTGATTGAAGTCGAAACCGACAAAGTCGTGCTGGAAGTGCCCGCACCCGCCGCCGGTGTCATCACCGAGCTGCTGATGGGTGACGGCAGCACCGTCATGGCCGAGCAGCTGATTGCCCGCATCGACACCGAAGCCAAAGCCGGTGCTGCAGCACCTGTGCCCGGCTCGGTAGCGGCTGCCGCTGCCGTTACCGCCGCTGCTGCCGCCCCTGCGCCCGCACCTGCCGCTGCAAGCACCTCCATGGCCGGTGTGCCCATGCCCGCTGCCGCCAAGCTGATGGCCGACAACGCCCTGGCTGCGGGCTCGGTGGCCGGTTCCGGCAAAGATGGTCGCGTCACCAAGGGTGATGTGCTGGCGGCAGTGGCTGCCCCCAAGGTCACGGCTTCGGTGATCCCCACCGGCGTGCCCACCAGGTCGCTGGCCCAGGTGGCCACCGTGGCCCCTGATTTGGGCGACCGCCCCGAGCAGCGCGTGCCCATGAGCCGCCTGCGTGCCCGCGTGGCCGAGCGCCTGCTGCAATCGCAATCCACCAACGCCATCTTGACCACGTTTAACGAGATCAACATGGCTCCGGTGATGGACATGCGTAAGCGCTTCCAGGAAAAGTTCGAAAAAGAACACGGCTGCAAGCTGGGCTTCATGAGCTTCTTCGTCAAGGCCGCGGTGCACGCGCTGAAGAAGTTCCCGGTGCTCAACGCCAGCGTGGACGGCAACGACATCGTCTACCACGGCTACTTCGACATCGGTATCGCCGTGGGCTCGCCCCGTGGCCTGGTGGTGCCGATTCTGCGCAACGCCGACCAGATGAGCTTTGCAGACATCGAGAAGAAGATCGCTGAATTCGGCAAGAAGGCAGCCGAAGGCAAGCTGGGCATGGACGACATGACCGGCGGCACCTTCTCCATCTCCAACGGCGGCACCTTCGGCTCCATGCTGTCCACGCCCATCATCAACCCACCGCAATCGGCGATTCTGGGCATCCACGCCACCAAGGACCGTGCTGTGGTTGAAAACGGCCAGGTCGTGGTGCGCCCGATGAACTACTTCGCCATGAGCTACGACCACCGCATCATCGACGGCCGCGAAGCTGTGCTGGGCTTGGTGGCGATGAAAGAGGCTCTCGAAGATCCCGCACGTATCTTGTTTGACATCTAAGGAGACGCAGCATGTCCAAACAATTTGACGTGATCGTCATCGGCGGCGGCCCTGGTGGCTACATCGCCGCCATCCGCGCAGCCCAACTGGGCTTCAACGTGGCCTGTGTCGACGAGTGGAAGAACGCCAAGGGCGGCCCAGCCCTGGGTGGCACCTGCACCAACGTGGGCTGCATCCCCTCCAAGGCGCTGCTGCAGTCCAGCGAGCACTATGACCAGGCCGCCCACCACTTTGCCGACCACGGCATTGAGGTGAAGGGCCTGGGTCTGGACCTGGCCAAAATGGTCGCCCGCAAGGACACCGTGGTCAAGCAGAACAACGACGGCATCCAGTACCTGTTCAAGAAGAACAAGGTCACCTTCTTCCATGGCCGCGGCTCGTTCGTGGCGGCGGTAGACGGCGGCTATGCCATCAAGGTCGGCGAGGAATCGCTGGTCGGAAAGCACATCGTGATCGCCACCGGCTCCAATGCCCGCCCACTGCCCGGCACGCCGTTTGACGAGGAAACCATCCTGTCCAACGACGGCGCGCTACGCATCGGTGCCGTGCCCAAGAAGCTGGGCCTGATCGGCTCTGGCGTGATCGGGCTGGAGATGGGTTCGGTCTGGCGCCGCCTGGGCTCTGAGGTCACCATCCTGGAAGGTCTGCCGACTTTCCTGGGCGCGGTGGACGAGCAGATCGCCAAGGAAGCCAAAAAGGTCTTCGACAAGCAAGGCCTGAAGATCAACCTGGGCGTGAAGGTCGGCGAGATCAAGAAGTCCAAGAAGGGCGTGAGCATTGCCTACACCGATGCCAAGGGCGAAGCCCAAACGCTGGACGTGGACAAGCTCATCGTTTCTATTGGCCGCGTGCCCAACACCATTGGCCTGGGTGCCGAGGTGGTGGAGCTGGCGCTGGACGAGCGCGGCGCGATTGTGGTGGACGGCGACTGCAAAACCAATCTGCCCAATGTCTGGGCGATTGGCGACGTGGTGCGCGGCCCCATGCTGGCGCACAAGGCCGAGGAAGAAGGCGTGGCAGTGGCTGAGCGCATTGCCGGCCAGCACGGCCATGTCAACTTCAACACCGTGCCCTGGGTGATCTACACCAACCCCGAAATCGCCTGGGTCGGCCAGACCGAGCAGCAGCTCAAGGCGGCGGGCAAGGCCTACAAGGCGGGCACTTTCCCGTTCCTGGCCAATGGCCGGGCGCGGGCTTTGGGTGACACCACCGGTATGGTGAAGATGCTGGCCGATGCAGTGACGGACGAAATCCTGGGCGTGCACATCGTGGGCCCGCAGGCCAGCGAGCTGATTGCCGAGTGCGTGATGGCCATGGAATTCCGTGCCAGCGCCGAGGACATCGCCCGCATCTGCCACGCCCACCCGTCGTTGAGCGAATCCACCAAGGAAGCCGCTTTGGCGGTGGATAAGCGCACCCTGAACTTCTAATCTAGATTAGATGTAAAAATAGCTGCTACCGCTTATTCCATAAGCGCTAGCAGCTATTTAATTTGTAGTAACCGGAGTGTTTCTCTTTGAGCGTTAAAGCAGCCTACGAGGCCGAACTGGCCCAGCGCGGTTACACCGCCGACCCGGCGCAGTTGCGTGCCGTCGACGCCTTGGAGCGTTGCGCCACCGAGTGGGCCGCGTACAAAGAAAAGCGTTCCAACAGCTTCAAAAAGCTCATCTTCCGGCCCGAGATTCCGCGCGGCGTGTACATGTACGGCGGGGTGGGGCGGGGCAAGAGCTTTCTGATGGACTGCTTCTTCAATGCCGTACCCTTGAAGCGCAAGACCCGGCTGCATTTCCATGAGTTCATGCGTGAAGTGCACCGCGAGCTGGCCGACCTGCAAGGCACGGTGAACCCGCTGGACGAGCTGGGCGCACGCATGGCCAAGCGCTACAAGCTGATCTGCTTCGACGAATTCCATGTGGCCGACATTACCGATGCGATGATCCTGCACCGGCTGCTGGACGCGCTGTTTGCCAACGGCGTGGGCTTTGTCACCACCTCCAACTTCAAGCCCGACGACCTCTACCCCAACGGCCTGCACCGCGACCGCATCCTGCCCGCTATCGCGCTGCTGAATGAAAAGCTGGAAGTGCTGAGCGTGGACAACGGCACCGATTACCGCAGTCGCACGCTGGAGCAGGTCAAGATCTACCACACCCCCCTGGGCCCTCAGGCCGATCTGGAGATGGCCGAGGCCTTCACCCGCCTGGCCGAAACCCAGGACGAAGACCCGGTGCTGCACATCGAAGCCCGCGAAATCCAGGCCCGGCGCAAGGCCGGTGGCGTGGTCTGGTTTGACTTCAATATCCTGTGCGGCGGTCCGCGCTCGCAAAACGACTACCTGGAATTGGCCAGCCAGTTCCACACTGTGCTGCTGAGCAACGTGCCTTCGATGGGGGTCAACATGGCCTCGCCCGCGCGGCGCTTTACCTGGCTGGTGGACGTGCTGTACGACCGCCGGGTCAAACTCATCCTATCCGCCGCCGTGCCACCTGAAGAGTTATATACCGAGGGCCCGATGGCGCACGAGTTTCCGCGCACCGTGTCGCGCCTGAACGAGATGCAGTCGGTTGAATTTTTGGCGCTGGAGCGGCGCATTGTGGACACCCATCTGACATGAAAAAGACCCTGATCAGCTTCTTGTGCACCTTGGCCTGTACCGCGGTGCTGGCGCAGGTGGCCGATGGCGGCCTGGAAGTTGCCGCCGAGCACGCCCGCATCGATGCCGAGCGCCAGCGCATCGAAAAACGCTTTGCCGACGAGGAAGCCGCCTGCTTCCAGAAGTTTGTGGTCAACGACTGCCGCGATGAAAGCCGTGCCCGCCGCCGGGTCGATATGGCTGATTTGCGCCGCCAGGAAATCTCGCTCAACGACGCCGAGCGCAAGCGCAAGGGCGCCGAGCAGTTGCAGCGCATGGAACAAGCCGCTGCCGCCAAAGACGGCCCCCCGGTGGCCGTGGGCACTGCCACCCCGCGTACCCGGGCCTCCGCACCGGTGCGCACCCCCGCCGAGCCGCGCAAACCCTACGACGCAGCCGATGCCGCCAAGGCCCAGGCCGAGCGCAAGGCCAGCGCCGAGAGCAAGGCCCGCAAGGCCCAGGAAGACCAGGCCGCACGTGCCCGGCGTGCTGCCGCCGCCGCCAGCGAACCCGCGCGCTACGCCAAAAAGTTGCAGGAAGCCGCCGACCATAAGGCCGCCATCGATAAGCGCAATGCCGCCCGCACCAAGCCCAAGGCAGCCCCGCTGCCAGAGCCCGCACCCTGAAAGCGATAGCTCCTATTTTTAACTATAAAAATAGGAGCTGCTCACGCCGATGTTGTATGCACAGGTTGCCGATTTGGTGCCTGAAAATAAGCCCTAAAACCTAAAAAAGGTCAGGGCAGCTTCTCCAACGCCCCTGTGGGCTCGGTCATCACCCGGGCGGCATCATTCAGGTTGGCCAGGATGTGGTTGGCAAAGTAGCTGTTTTGCGTATCGGGCTCCAGCGCGGCCAGCACCAGGTTGGCCAGGGGCTGGCCCAGCGGCACATAAAAACTACCTTGCGGCGTGTCCACCAGGCTGCGCACCAGTTCCACTTCGGTGCGCTGGATCGGCTGGGCATCGGCAATGCTGCCACGCACGTCTTGCCGCGCGCCGGTGCTCTGGCCGGTGGCACGGTACAGCTCGCCCCGCACCGATCCGCCATCCACCACCCGCATCACCTGCACGCCCAGCAGTTGCAGTCGGTCTACCGCCGCGGTGGCTGCCGCCGACAGCCAATAGCCGCAGGGTCGTGGGCGCGCCTTCAGGGTCTGCAACTCCAGCGCCGAATTCCAGTCCACCGAGACCTGTTTGTCGGCCCCGGTGGTGGGGTTGAGCATGGTCAGCTCGTACTGGGCCGGGGTGGGGCCGGCCTCTAACATCGTCTGGCCGCGGCAGGCCTGGCTGCTGACTTCGCGGTCAATGAACGAGCGCAATTGGCCCATCTGCTCGGCCCGCGTGGCGGTGCTTTGCAGCATGCTGACCATGGCCGTCACCTGGGTGTGCACGCGGCGCTGGAGGTGCAGGCGGCCAATGCCCACGCCCCGGGTTTCGATCAGCATGCTGACGGAATTTTTCAGGCCGTTGACGTTGCGCCCGGTGTCGGGCTGGGTGCCGCCCATGGAGACCACGTGGTCGTCGATGTCGGTGGAGGTGGTGTAGTACCACTCGCTGCTCAGGTCTTGCGACTTGAGTGCGGCCACCACCGGGCGGCGGTACCACTCCTCGGACGCGCGGGTCAAAAACGGCGGCAGGTTGGCCGTCATGGCGTACTGCAGCAGGGCATCGAACTTCTGGATGGTGCCAAATTTTTGCAGGTAGCGGCCCACCACCGTGTACTCGTGCGCGTCCAGCACCACCGTGGGCTGGTAGTCGCGGCCCAACTGGGCCAGGGCGCGGGCCTCGGGGCTGTTGAGCAGCAGGTGGTCGCGGTTCATGTCGATGCCGTTTGCGGTGGTGCGCTGGTTGGCGGCGGCACCGTCAGGGTTGGCGCGCGGCACGACCAGCACGTTGATCTTGTCCAGCAGCGGTTCCAGCAGGCCCTGGGCCAGCTCGCGGGCCACCACCAGCGCAGCCTCGCTACCGGCAGGCTCGTTGCCGTGCTGCTGCGCCACGATCAGCACCAACGGCCGCCCGGTGGCGATGATGGTGGGCGCATCCGGGCTGCTGGCCCGGGTCAGCAACAGGGCCTCCAGCGGCACGCCCTGTTGCGAATAGCCGATGCGCAGCACGCTGGCCTGCACGTTACGGCTGGGTTTGTTGCTGAGCTGGGCCAGCCAGGCGGCAATTTCGGCATTGCTGCTGAAGGTGTTGCGCCCCGGTTGCAGGCCTGGCGTGCTGTAGACCGTGGACGGGTCGGGGAAGCGTGCCGCCACGGCCGCGCTGTAGGGCGCGCCGTCTGGGGTGGCGGCCTCTGTCGCACCGCTGGAGCGGGTGACCGGCTGGATGACGACCGGGGTCTCGGTGGCCGACGCAGGCTTGGCCGGTGCAGGCGCTGGGCGGGGCGGAACCACGGGCGCGGCGATCGGCTGCCATGGCGGCAAGGGCGTAGAGCCGCACGCCACCAGTGCCAGGACCGCTGCCGCGCTGGCAGCCTTGAGGCTTAGTTTGGCGAACGCGGGGGTTGCGCGGGAGAGCCGTGGGCTGTTGCTGGAAACCATGGTGTGGATGCTCCTCCATCTTTGGGTTCCGGCATGTTACCCGCGCCACGACGCTCGTTTGGCTTATAGCGCCGCCCACAGCGCGGGCAGGCCGGGCAGGGTGCGGAAGATGCTGCTAATGGCCCCGCTGCGCACCATCTCGGTGGCATGGGCGATGTCGGGTGCGAAGTAGCGGTCGTGGTCCATGCGGGGAATATCGGCACGCAGCGCGGCGTGCAGCAACTCCAGCGGGGCCGAGCTGGTCAGGGGCCGCAAGAAGTCGATGCCCTGGGCTGCGGCCAGCCATTCGATCGCCAGAATGTGCGCCGTGTTGCTCACCATGGCCTGCAGGCGGCGCGCGGCAAAGGTGGCCATGGAGACATGGTCTTCCTGGTTGGCGCTGGTGGGCAGGCTGTCCACGCTGGCGGGGTGGGCCAGGGATTTGTTCTCGGAAGCCAGCGATGCCGCCGTGACGTGCATGATCATGAAGCCGCTGTGCAGCCCGGCATCGGCCGTCAAAAACGGCGGCAGGCGCGAGACGCTGCTGTCGATCAGCATGGCGATGCGGCGCTCGGCAATTGCGCCTACCTCGGCAATCGCCAGGGCCATGCCATCGGCGGCCAGGGCCACCGGTTCGGCGTGGAAGTTGCCGCCTGAGACCATGACACCGTCTTCGGCAAACACCAGCGGGTTGTCGGTTACCGCATTGGCTTCAATCAGCAAGATGCGGCTGGCGTGGCGCAACTGGTCCAGGCAGGCACCCACCACCTGCGGCTGGCAGCGCAGCGAATACGGGTCTTGCACCCGGTCGTCGCCGGTGGCGTGCGATTGGCGGATGGCGCTGCCCGCCAGCAGGGCGCGGTAGTAGCGGGCCACGTCGATCTGGCCGGGCTGGCCGCGCAGCGCGTGGATGCGCGGATCGAACGGACCGTCACTACCGCGCGCCGCCTCTACCGACAGGGCACCAATCAACAGCGCCGCTTCCAGCACCGGCTCGAAGATAAACAGGCCGTGCAGCGCCAGCGCCGCCGAGGTCTGGGTGCCGTTGATCAGCGCCAGGCCCTCCTTGGGGCCGAGGGTCAGCGGCGCGATGCCGGCCTGCGCCAGTGCGTCTGCGGCGGCCATGCGTTGGCCGTCGACCCACATTTCGCCTTCGCCCAGCAGCGCCAGCGTCATGTGCGCCAGCGGGGCCAGGTCGCCCGAGGCACCCACCGAACCCTGGGACGGCACGTGCGGCACCAGCCCGGCGTTGTGCACCGCCAGCAGAGTGTCCACCACCACTTCGCGCACGCCGGAATGGCCGCGCGCCAGGCTGGCGGCCTTGGTGGCCAGCATCAGCCGCACGATGGGCGCGGCCAGCGGCTCGCCCACGCCCACGCTGTGCGAGCGGATCAGATTCAGCTGCAGCGTGGCCAGTTGCGCCTTGCTGATGCGCTGGTTGGCCAGTTTGCCAAAGCCGGTGTTGACCCCGTACACCGGCGCATCGCCATCGGCAGCGGCCTGCACCAGGGCGGCGCTGGCGCGGATGCCGTCGCGGCAGGCGGGGTCCAGCTCCAGGGGGGTGACGCTGGCATGGATGCGTTGGAGTTGCTCCAGGGTGAGGAGGCCGGGGGTGATCAGCATAGTGGGCTCGCTTTCGTCAAATGATGGCTGCAACTGTACTTGTGTAGACATGACTAGTCAACTACGTACAACTACAATTTACAGATGGTCTTCCTTCGACAATCGCCACTGGCTCCCTCCGAACCCGCCAACCAGGCACCGTTCGCCCGGGTCAAGGCGCATCTGAAAAAAGAGCTGTCGCAAGGCCGTTGGCCGCCGGGCAGCCTGATGCCGTCCGAGCCGGAGCTGGTGGCGCAGTTCCAGGTCAGCCGCATGACCGTCAGCCGCGCCCTGCGCGAGTTGCAGTCCGAAGGGCTGGTGACCCGTCTGCAAGGCGTGGGCACCTTTGCCGCACACCTGGGCTCGGTGTCGTCGAACCTGACCATCCACGACCTGCAGCAGGAAATTGCCGCACGCGGCCACCGCCACCACGCGGTGGTGCATTTGGCGCAGGAAGAACCCTGCCCCGAGACCATCGCCCAGCCGTTCCGCCTGGCCCCCGGCACGCGCGTCTTTCACACCCTGTTGGTGCATTTTGAGAACGACGTACCCATGCAGTGTGAAGACCGCTATGTGAACCCCGCCTGCGCGCCCGACTACCTGCAAAACGACTTTACCCAGCTCTCGCCCACCTACTACCTGCGCACCGTGGCCCCGTTGTGGGAGGCGCAGTACGCGGTAGAGGCCAGCCTGCCCACTGCGCAAGAGGCCGAGCTGCTAGGCATTGCGCCCAGCACCCCTTGCCTGGTGGTGCTGCGCAAAACCGCCAATGCCGACATACCGATCACCCTGGCCCGCCAGGTGCATCCTGGGGCGCGCTACCAGCTCAACGGACATTTCAAGCCATGACGACTTTTCAAGCCCACCGCGTCTCCGTCGCACCCATGATGGATTGGACCGATGCCCATTGCCGCTACCTGCACCGCCTGCTGTCGCGCCACACCTTGCTCTACACCGAGATGGTGACCACCGGCGCGCTGCTGCATGGCGATGTGCCGCGGCATTTGCGTTTCAATGCCGAAGAGCACCCGGTCGCCCTGCAACTGGGCGGCAGCGAACCGGCGGATCTGGCCCGCTGCGCCAAGTTAGGCGAAGAGTGGGGCTACGACGAGATCAACATCAACTGCGGCTGCCCCAGCGAGCGGGTGCAGCGTGGTGCGTTCGGGGCCTGCCTGATGGCCGAGCCGCAACTGGTGGCCGACTGCGTGCGGGCCATGCGCGACGCGGTGGGTATTCCGGTCACGGTGAAGCACCGCATTGGCGTGGACAAGACCGAGAGTTATGACTTTGTGCGTGATTTTGTGGGCACGGTGGCCGAAGGCGGCTGCAGCACCTTTATCGTGCACGCCCGCAATGCCTGGCTCAAAGGTCTGTCGCCCAAAGAGAACCGCGAGATTCCACCGCTGCGTTACGAGCTGGTGCACCGCCTGAAACAAGACTTCCCGGCGCTCACTTTCTCCATCAACGGCGGCTTCACTACCGAGGAGCAAATTGCCGAGCAACTCACCCAACTCGATGGCGTGATGGTGGGGCGCGAGGCCTACCACAACCCCTGGTTTTTGGCCGGTTGGGACGCGGCGTTTTTCGGCGCAGCACCCAGTGAGGCCACGCGCGAAAGCATCGAGGAGCAGATGGTGGTCTACATGGAGCGCATGGCCGCAGAGCAGGGCACGGGCTGGTACAGCATCGCCCGCCACATGCTGGGCCTGCGCCACGGCCTGCCCGGTGCGCGGCGCTGGCGGCAGGTGTGGAGCGACCACCGCCTCAAGGCCTCGCCGCCACGCGAGGTGATGGCCCTGGCGCACACGCGCTACGGGTTTGATGAGGCAAAGAGCGCCTGAAGCGCCGCCTTATGGCATTTCCGGGGCACATGCCTCGGGTGCTTGCAGCCCCAACGCGGTCGCATGGTGCGCCATGTGGTCGGCCATGAAGCTGCTGACAAAGTAGTAGCCGTGGTCGTAGCCGGTGTGGCGGCGCAGCAGCAGGGGCTGGCCCACCGCCTGGCAGGCCGCTTCAAAGATGTGCGGGTTGAGCTGCGGGGCCAAAAACTTGTCGGCCAGGCCCTGGTCGATGAGGATGCCCTGGGGGTAGGGCGCAGTGGTTTGGGCCGCCATCAAAAACACGGCATCGTGCGCAGGCCAGGGCGTGTTGTCTGCACCCAGGTAGCCCGTGAAGGCCTTCTGCCCCCAGGCGCACTGGGTGGGCGCGCAGATGGGCGCAAAGGCCGACACCGACTTGAACAGGCCGGGGTATTTGAGCGCCAGCGTCAACGCGCCATGCCCGCCCATCGAGTGGCCGAAGATGCCGATGCGCTCGGGATCGATCGCCAGTTCTTCCACCAGCAGGGGCAGCAGCTCTTGGATGAGGTAGCTTTCCATGCGGTAGTGGGTGGACCAGGGTGCCTCGGTGGCATCAATGTAGAAGCTGGCAGCCAGTCCAAAGTCCCAGTTGTCGGATTCGCCCGGCACATTGGCCCCGCGCGGCCCGGTGTCGGGTGCGATCAAGGCCATGCCCAGTTGCGCGGCGTACTGCTGGGCACCGGCCTTGGTCATGAAGGTTTCTTCGTTGCAGGTCAGGCCTGCGAGGTAGAGCAGGGCAGGCACCGGGCCGGTCGCGCCGGGCGGCATGTACACCGCAAAGCGCATGGGCAGGCCGATCTCGGTCGAGTCGTGCTGGTAGAAGGTCTGGATGCCGTCAAAGCAGGCATGCTCTGAGAGGGTGGTGAGCGCGCCCATCAGAACAGCACCACGCCGCGGATCGATTCACCGCTCTTCATCAAGTCAAACCCCTTGTTGATGTCTTCCAACGGCATGGTGTGGGTGATCAGCGGGTCGATGCTGATCTTGCCCTCCATGTACCAGTCCACTATTCTTGGCACATCAGTGCGGCCCCGTGCGCCGCCAAAGGCCGAGCCTTCCCATTTGCGGCCTGTGACCAGCTGGAAAGGCCGGGTGCTGATCTCTGCCCCGGCTTCGGCCACGCCGATGATGATGCTGCGGCCCCAGCCTTTGTGGGTGCATTCCAGCGCCTGGCGCATCACCTGGGTGTTGCCTATGCATTCGAAGCTGTAGTCGGCACCGCCATCGGTGAGTTGGACGATGGCATCGACGACCGTACCTCCAGATGCTTGGACTTCCTTGGGGTTGATGAAGTGCGTCATGCCGAACTGGCGGGCCATGGCCTGGCGTGCGGGGTTGATGTCCACGCCGATGATCTTGTCGGCCCCCACCATCTTGGCTCCCTGGATCACGTTCAGGCCGATGCCGCCCAGGCCGAAGACGACCACGTTGGCTCCGGCCTCCACCTTGGCGGTGAACAGCACCGCGCCGATGCCGGTGGTGACGCCGCAGCCGATGTAGCAGACCTTGTCAAAGGGTGCGTCCTTGCGGATCTTGGCCAGGCTGATCTCGGGGGCCACGGTGTAGTTGCTGAAGGTGGAGGTGCCCATGTAGTGGAAGATGGGTTGGCCGTCCAGGCTGAAGCGGCTGGTGGCATCGGGCATCAGGCCTTTGCCCTGGGTGCCACGGATGAGCTGGCACAGATTGGTTTTGCGGCTCAGGCAGAACTTGCACTGGCGGCATTCGGGGGTGTAGAGCGGGATGACGTGGTCACCCTTTTTCAGCGTGGTGACACCAGGGCCGACATCGACCACGATGCCTGCGCCTTCGTGGCCCAGGATGGCCGGGAAGATGCCTTCGGGATCCGCACCGGACAGCGTGTAGTAGTCGGTGTGGCAGATGCCGGTGGCCTTGATCTCGACCAGCACTTCGCCGAACTTGGGGCCGTCCAGGTCCACGGTTTCGATGGTCAGGGGGGAGCCTGCTTTCCAGGCGACGGCGGCTTTGGTTTTCATGGCGATGTCCTTGCGGCTGGCAAAGCTTCAACTATAAGCGGACGCTACCTGGTCTATGCCGATCTGCAAGAGAATTTTTATAGTAAATATGCCTCTGTCGCTTATGGGATGGGCGTAAGTAGCTATAAAAAATATAGTAAAAGAGATTTTCTTTAGGCCATGAAAAAAACCCCTGGGTGCAGGCACCAAGGGGCTTTGAATCAAGGCCAAGTCGTCTTATGCAAAGAACTTCTTGAGCTTGTCCGTCCAGCTGTCACCCGTGGGCGAATGCTTGCCGCCGCCCTTTTTGAACGACTCTTCCAGCTCGCGCATCAGCTTGCGTTGGTGTTCGGTGAGCTTGACCGGGGTTTCCACCGTGATGTGGCAGTACAGGTCACCGGGCGAGCTGTCGCGCACGCCCTTGATGCCCTTGCCGCGCAGGCGGAACTGCTTGCCCGCTTGCGTGCCTTCGGGGATGTCGATGGCGGCCTTGCCGGACAGGGTGGGCACTTCGATCTCGCCACCCAGGGCGGCGGTGATGAAGCTCACCGGCACCGAGCAGTGCAGGTCGCCGCCGTCGCGCTCAAAGATGTCGTGCTTCTTGGTGCGGATCTCGATGTACAGGTCGCCCGAGGGGCCGCCGTTCGAGCCCGGCTCGCCATTGCCCACGCTGCGGATACGCATGCCGTCGTCGATACCGGCGGGGATTTTGACTTCCAGCGTTTTCTGCTTTTTGACCTTGCCCTGGCCGCTGCAAGCGGTGCAGGGGTCGGGAATGACCTTGCCTGTGCCACGGCAGGTGGGGCAGGTTTGCTGCACGCTGAAGAAGCCCTGGCGCATTTGCACCGTACCCTGGCCCGCGCAGGTGCCGCAGGTTTTGGCCTGGGTGCCGGGTTTGGCACCGCTGCCGTGGCAGGTGTCGCAGGCTTCCCAGGTGGGAATGCGGATTTGCGCTTCCTTGCCGCGCGCGGCTTCTTCCAGTGTGACTTCCATGGCGTAGCTGAGGTCGGCCCCGCGGAACACCTGGCGGCCACCGCCCCGGCCACCGCGGCTTTGGCCGAACATGTCGCCAAAAATATCACCAAAGGCCTCGGCAAAACCACCGCCCGCAAAGCCATCGGCCCCGGGGCCGCCGCGCATGTTGGGGTCGACACCAGCAAAGCCATGCTGGTCATAGGCGGCGCGTTTTTGCGCGTCGCTCAGCATCTCGTAGGCTTCCTTGATTTCCTTGAACTTGTCTTCGGCACCCTTGGCCGAATCTCCCTGGTTGCGGTCCGGGTGGTGCTTCATCGCCAGCTTGCGATAGGCCTTTTTGATTTCTTCCTCGGAGGCGTTCTTGGGAACGCCGAGGGCTTCGTAATAGTCACGTTTGCTCATGCTGCAATCACTTTCTTATTCATTTCCAGATCAATCCGAATATGTCGTTGCTTCGACTTGCCGTGCTAGCGCACTGTCTGCGGCTTCGCGCCTAATCTCGAATTGATCTGGAAATGAAATCACAACGGAGATCGGGGGGAGCCGGATAGCTCGTTACGCAAAAAGCCGCGCCGGAAGTCCCATGGGGGACCAGCCGGACGCGGCACGGGTTTGATCAAGCCTGCGGCTTCTCAATTAGCCCTTTTTGACTTCTTTCACTTCGGCATCAACCACGTTGTCGTCAGCGGCTTTGGCAGCTTCGGCTTCGGGGGCTGCACCTGCACCGGCTTCGTCGGCGGCCTGCTTGGCTTGCATGTCGGCGTACATCTTCTCGCCCAGCTTCTGGCTGACGGTCATCAGGGCAGTGTTCTTCTCGTCGATGGCGGCTTTGTCTTCGCCCTTCAACGCTTCTTCCAGTGCCTTGATGGCGGCTTCGATGCTTTCCTTCTCAGACGCTTCGATCTTGTCGCCGTACTCGGTCAGGCTCTTCTTGACGCTGTGCACGCTGGCTTCGCCCTGGTTACGGGCTTGCACCAGTTCCAGTTTCTTCTTGTCGTCGGCGGCGTTGAGCTCGGCATCTTTCACCATTTGCTGGATTTCGGCTTCCGACAGACCCGAGTTGGCCTTGATGGTGACCTTGTTTTCCTTGCCGGTGCCCTTGTCTTTGGCGCCGACGTGCAAGATGCCGTTGGCATCGATGTCGAACGACACTTCGATCTGCGGCGTACCACGCGCTGCCGGTGGGATGCCTTCGAGGTTGAACTCACCCAGCAGCTTGTTGACGTTGGCGATTTCGCGCTCGCCCTGGAACACCTTGATGGTCACGGCGGGCTGGTTGTCGTCGGCGGTAGAGAAGGTCTGCGCAAACTTGGTCGGGATGGTCGTGTTCTTGACGATCATCTTGGTCATCACGCCGCCCAGGGTTTCGATGCCCAGCGACAGCGGGGTCACGTCCAGCAGCAGCACGTCCTTGCGGTCGCCGGAGAGCACCTGGCCCTGGATGGCAGCACCCACGGCCACGGCTTCGTCGGGGTTCACGTCCTTGCGGGGTTCCTTGCCGAAGAATTCCTTCACCTTCTCTTGCACCTTGGGCATGCGGGTCATGCCGCCGACCAAAATCACGTCATGGATGTCGGCCACGCTCACGCCCGCATCCTTGATGGCGGTGCGGCAGGGGGCGATGGTGCGTTCGATCAGTTCTTCGACCAGGGCTTCGAGCTTGGAGCGGCTGAGCTTGATGTTCAGGTGCTTGGGGCCGGAGGCATCGGCTGTCACGTAAGGCAGGTTGATGTCGGTCGATGCGCTGTTGGACAGCTCGATCTTGGCCTTTTCAGCGGCTTCTTTCAGGCGCTGCAGGGCCAGCACGTCCTTGGACAGGTCCACGCCGGACTCTTTCTTGAACTCGGCAATGATGAAGTCGATGATGCGCTGGTCGAAGTCTTCGCCACCCAGGAAGGTGTCGCCGTTGGTGGACAGCACTTCGAATTGCTTTTCGCCATCGACATCGGCGATTTCGATGATGGACACGTCGAACGTGCCGCCGCCCAGGTCATACACCGCAATCTTGCGGTCGCCCTTTTCGTGCTTGTCCAGGCCAAAGGCCAGGGCTGCAGCGGTGGGTTCGTTGATGATGCGCTTCACGTCCAGACCGGCGATGCGGCCAGCGTCCTTGGTGGCCTGGCGCTGTGCGTCGTTGAAATACGCGGGCACGGTGATCACGGCTTCGGTGACGGCTTCGCCCAGGTAGTCTTCGGCGGTCTTCTTCATCTTGCGCAGAATGTCGGCGCTGACCTGTTGGGCCGAGATCTTGTTGCCGCGCACTTCCACCCAGGCATCGCCGTTGTCGGCAGCCACGATGGAGTAAGGCATCAGATCGATGTCTTTCTGGACTTCTTTCTCAGAAAACTTGCGGCCGATCAAGCGCTTGACGGCGTACAGCGTGTTCTTGGGGTTGGTTACGGCCTGGCGCTTGGCGGATGCGCCGACCAGCACTTCGCCGTCTTCCTGGTACGCCACGATGGAGGGGGTGGTGCGGGCGCCTTCGGCGTTTTCGATCACGCGGGGCACATTGCCTTCCATGACGGAAACGCAGCTGTTGGTGGTGCCCAAGTCAATACCAATAATTCTTCCCATGATTTTGTCCTTTGATTTCTGTAAATGGTGCGGGCTTCAAGCAAAGCCCTGTTGCATTCAAGGTGCGGATTACTTTCGCCACTTCAAGAGTGGGGTGATTGAAATCCCTGCACTTTTTATTTACCAGGATTTTCGCAAGTTCCCCCTGTAAGCCCTAAGGGCGATACAGGGGCGCTGCGTAAGTCCTATTTATTTAGGTGCGGTAACCGTGACCAGGGCCGGGCGCAGCACGCGCTCCGAGATCAAATAGCCTTTTTGCAGCACGCTGACCACGGTGTTGGCTTCCTGCTCGGCAGGCACCACGCTAATGGCCTGGTGCTGGTGCGGGTCGAACTTGGTGCCAGCGGCGGGGGCGATCTCGATGACCTTGTTGCGTTCCAGCGCGCTTTTGAGCTGGCGCAGGGTGGCTTCGGCGCCTTCGCGGATCTGGGCAGGCGTGCCGTCCTTGATGGCCAGGCCGGCTTCCAGGCTGTCGGCCACGGGCAGCAGGCTTTCGGCAAAGCTTTCCAGGCTGAACTTGCGGGCCTTGGCGATGTCGTCTTCGGCGCGGCGGCGGGCGTTCTCGGCATCGGCCTTGGCGCGCAGGAACTGGTCGGCCAGATCGGCGCTTTTGGCTTTCAGGGCAGCCAGTTCGGCCTGGGCCATGGCCAGCGCTTCCACGTCGCTGGTCGCTTGCTCGTCGGCGGGGGCCATGCCGTCCAGGGGCTGGTGGTCGGGATTGGTGTTGTTGTCAGACATGTTCTGGAGAGTGAGTGGAGTGAACCAACTACGCAAACTTGTGCCGCCCAGGCCTTTTGCAAGGGGGCGGCGTCGAAAAAATGGGCTGAGGCGGCGGGGCAAAATGCCCCACCCAAGGAACTTTCAGCCCTTGATGGCCAGCAGTTCCACGTCAAATTTCAGGGTGGCGTTGGGCGGAATCACGCCGCCCGCGCCGCGTGCGCCGTAGCCCAGGGCGGCGGGAATGATCAGGGTGCGGGCACCACCGATTTGCATACCGGCCACGCCTTCGTCCCAGCCCTTGATGACCATGCCTGCGCCCAGCGAGAACACGAAGGGGTCTTTGCGGTCCTTGCTGGAGTCGAACTTGGTGCCTTGCACGCCATCGTTGTACAGCCAGCCGGTGTAGTGCACGGTAACGCTCTTGCCCTTGGTGGCGACATCGCCCGAGCCCTGGATGGTGTCTTCAAACTGCAGGCCGGAGGCGGTGGTGGTGAAAGCCATGTGTGTTCCTTGGAGTGTTTGCTATTTAAATAGTAGCTGCCAGCGCTCTAAGAATATGCGCTAGAGGCTTAAAAGAGGCTGAATTATGCCAGTGAGCCAGGATGGTCCTCGTCGGGCCGGTTGGCCGGGTCGATGTGGGTCATCAGGTTCAGCACCGCGTGCTGCTGCAGCACCCGGCGGCGGGCTTCCACCGCAATGCCGTGGCCGGCTTCCACCGTAATGTCGGCGGCCACCACGATGTGCGCGTCGGCTACCAGCAGGTCGCCCATGCGCCGGGTTTTCAGGTCGTGTACGCCCAGTACACCCGGAGTTTGGGCGATGGTGTGCTGGATGGCCTCTACCTCTTGTTCGTCAGCACCCCGGTCCATCAGGTCGTTCAGCGCATCCCAGCTAAACGACCAACCCATCTTGCCCACCATGAAGCCCACGATCAGCGCTGCAATCGGGTCCAGCAGCGGGTAGCCCATCAGGTTGCCGACGATGCCGCAGGCCACCACCAGGGACGAAGCCGCGTCCGAGCGGGCATGCCAGGCGTTGGCCACCAGCATGCCCGACTTGACCGCCGTGGCTACCCGCAGCATGTAACGAAACAGGCACTCCTTGGCCACCAGTGCGGCCAGCGCCACCCACAGCGCCGACAGGTGCACACTGGGGATGGAGTCGGGCTGCTCCAGCTTGCCTACCGCCGACCACACCATACCCAGCCCCACCGCCAGCAGCAGCAGGCCCAGCACCAGCGAGGCCCCGGTTTCGAAGCGCTGGTGGCCGTAAGGGTGCTCGGTATCGGCATCCTTCCGGCTGTGGTGGTTGGCCAGCAGCACGGCAAAGTCGGCTACCAGGTCAGACAGCGAATGCACCCCGTCGGCGATCAGGCCCTGGGATTTGGCGAAGATGCCCACCACGATCTGCACCGTGCTCAGGGCGATGTTGACCACCACACTGACCCAGGTGCTTCGGGATGCAGCAGCGGCTTTCAGGGCCATTTGCTGGGCACTGTCGTGTTCGTCTTCTGGCGAAAAAGGGTTCAGCATGTATGCTCCTGATTGTGTAGCTGCTTTACAAGCCTACACCAGCGCCAACGCCCATTAATGTCAATATGCCCATGGCCAGAAAAATGGCTGCTGCAATGCGGTGCACGATTTGGGTCGGCATGCGTTCGGCGATTTGGTTGCCCAGCAGCACGGCGGGCACATTGGCCAGCATCATGCCCAGCGTGGTGCCTGCCACCACGGCCACAAAGTGGTGGTACTTGGCCGCCAGGGCGATGGTGGCAAACTGGGTTTTGTCGCCCATTTCGGCCAGAAAGAAGGCGATCAGCGTGGTGCCGAATACGCCGTAGCGGGCCAGCTTGGCATCTTCTTCTTCAAATTTGTCGGGCACCAGCGTCCAACCCGCCATGCCGATGAAGGAAATGCCCAGCACCCAGCGCAGGGTTTCCGGCCCAACCAGTGAGGTAATCCAGGAGCCTAAGGCACCGGCAAAGGCGTGGTTGGCGATGGTGGCCACCAGGATGGCCGCGATGATGGGCCACGGTTTTTTGAATTTGGCTGCCAGGATGAAGGCCAGCAACTGGGTTTTGTCGCCGATTTCGGCGAGGGCGACGATGCCTGTGGAGAGGAGAAATGCTTCCATGGGTACTATTTTCCTTAGCCGGATCTAAGACGAATGACCACGTCCCCTCCCGGCCAAACCGAGGGTGCATGGTCAAAGGTCTTGCCAAGAAAAACCGCGTGCACCATAGCCTGAATGGCCAAGTATGTTGATGCAAGCCCCAGTGCTGTTGCAGCGCCGGGCGGCTACTCCCCAATGAACTCATCGAGTCTACCCGACGAATCCGGGTAAACACTCAGACCGTGACCCAATCGCAGCCAAAAGCCGCCTGTGCCACGCCCAGTGTGACATTGGCGCAACCCTCGGCTCCGGCCAGGGCTGCCAGGGCCAACTCGGGGCGATTGTTCTGTTCGCTCAAATGCGCGGCCACGATGCAGCGCAGCCCGCCTGCGGCCAGGGCTTGGGCAATCTCGGCGGCGGCGTGATTGGCCAGGTGGCCGTACATGCCGCCCACGCGTTGCTTCAGAAACGGTGGGTAGCGCGACGCGGCCAGCAAGTCGGGGTCATGGTTGCATTCCAGCAGCAGGGCCTGGCAGCCCATCAGCTGCGCCAGCACATGCGGCGTGGCGTGGCCCAGGTCGGTCAGGATGCCCAAAGTGGCATCGCCCTGATGGCAGCGCAGTTGCAGCGGTTCGCGTGCATCGTGCGGTACGGTGAAGGGCGTGAGCTGCAGGCTGCCAAGGTCGATGGTTTCGGTGTCGCGGGCAATGCGCAGCAGCCCGTCCAGGTCTGGGTGGGCGATGGCGGCATGGGTGCCGTGGCTCATCCACACGGGAATGCGGTGGCGCACGGCCCACTGCGGCGCGCAGCCGACGTGGTCGCCGTGCTCGTGGGTGATGAAAATCGCGTCGATCTGCCCGGCCTGCAGGCCCGCCAGCGCCAGCCGCTGGTCGAGCTGTTTCTGGCCAAAACCGCAGTCCACCAGCACACGGGTGGTGTGGGCCCCGCTGCGGGCTTCGACGATGGTGCCGTTGCCCGCGCTGCCACTGCCCAGGCTTTTAAAGCGTAGGGTAGTTATTTCAGATCGTCCGCAATGATCTGGATGATCTTCTTGGCACTGTCCGATGCTTCCGGTGCGCCCGCTGCGTTCAGCACCGACACGGTGGTGGTCGAGCCTTCGGTCACCACGGCAATGCGGTATTGCACCGGCGGCGAGCTGTTGTCCTTGCTGAACAGCTTGGTGAAGAAACCGGGCTGGATCTTGGTGGCATTGGGGGCCACGTAGCGTACAAAGTAGGTGCCTTTGCTGCGGTCGCGGTCTTCGACGGTGAACCCGGTACGGTCCAGCGTCAGGCCTACACGGCGCCAGGCGCGGTCAAAACCGTCGTCCAGTTGCACTACCGGCTGGTTGTTGGCCATGGCGATGCGGGCATTGGCCTTGGCGGCTTCGGGCTCCAGGGCGGTGTTGACCTGCGCGTCGTTGGCACCCAGTTTCAGCATCAGGCGGCGCAGAAATTCGACTTCCAGCTCGGGGTCGGTGGGGCGGGGCTGCCAGATGGTCTGGTCTTTGGTCTGGCTGGTGTAGACCTCGACCATGCCGCGGTGGCTGATGTAGATCTCGGTGCCGCCGGTGGCAGTGCGTTCCAGGCGGGTACGGTATTTGTCGCGCTCGCCGGTGGAGTACAGCGACTCGAACACCTTACCGATGGTGCTGCGGATAATGTCCTGCGGCAGCTTGGCGCGGTTTTCGGCCCAGTCGGTTTCCATGATCCCCAGGCCGGCGTTGTCTTCGGTCAATAAAAAGCCGTTTTGCTGCCAGAAGTCGCGCACCGGTCCCCACAGCTTGTCGGCGGGGCGGTTGATCACCAGCCAGCGCTGCGTGCCTGCGCGCTCGACACGGATGTCGCCCAGCGAGGTGGCGGCGGTAGGGGCGGCAGCGGCCACCTGGCCGACCTTGTAGTTGCTGGCGGTGACGGCGGCACCGGGCACCACGTAGCGGGAGTCGCGGTTGAGTTGCGACAGATCGGGCGGCACGTCCAGCGACGGACCTACCGTGCCTGCGCTTTTGTAGTCGATCTTCTCGCCTTGCAGTACCGAGCAGGCACCCAGCGCCAAGGTCAGTCCCAACACTCCAACTTTCATTCCAGCTTTGGCAATATGGTTCACGTAGCGTTCCTAAAAGGGTTCAGTTCAGTTAAAGCAGACCGCCGCTGCGCAGCGCGTCTTTCACGGTGGTGTGGAAAGAGGCCGACAAGGGTGTCATGGGCAGGCGCAGAGTTGGCCCGCACAGGCCCAGCTCGGCCATGGCCCACTTCACGGGGATGGGGTTGGCTTCGACAAACAGGTTTTTGTGCACCGGCATGAGTTGGCGCTGGATTTCCATGGCGCGGCGGGTGTCACCGGCCATCGCGGCCACGCACAGCTCGTGCATCAGGCGCGGGGCCACGTTGGCCGTCACGCTGATGTTGCCCTGGCCACCGCACAGCATCAGGGCCACGGCGGTCGGGTCGTCGCCCGAGTACACGGCAAAGCCCTTGGGTACGTCGCGGATCAGCCATTGGGCGCGTTCGATGTTGCCGGTGGCTTCCTTGATGCCGACGATGCCGGGCACCTGTGCCAGGCGCAGCACGGTGTCGTGCAACATATCGGCCACCGAGCGGCCGGGCACGTTGTACAGCACCATGGGCAGGTCCACTGCTTCGGCGATGGCCTTGAAGTGCTGGAACTGGCCTTCTTGGGTGGGCTTGTTGTAGTAGGGCACGACCTGCAAATGGCAGTCGGCACCGACCTTTTTGGCGAAGCGCGTGAGCTCGATGGCCTCAGACGTGGAGTTGGCGCCGCAGCCCGCCATGATCGGCACCCGGCCTTTGGCCTGCTCGACCGACACGCGGATGATCTCGCAGTGTTCTTCCACGGTGACGGTAGGTGATTCGCCGGTTGTACCGACCACGCCAATGCAGTCCGTTCCCTCGGCAATATGCCAGTCGATCAAGGTGCGCAGGGTGGGGTAGTCCACGCTGCCGTCTTCAAGCATCGGGGTCACCAGGGCCACGATGCTGCCAGTAATGGGTGTCATATCCGCAGTCTCAAACGGGAAAATCGCCATTCTAACGAGGGCGTGTAAGGCAAATAGAGCGCCAGAAAAAACGATTTGCTATATATTTAATAGCTTATTGCGCCCGTGTAGTAAGCGCAGAATGCCTATTTCATTCAAAAACAGGCCCAGAGCTGGTCTGCCAGGGCCACCAGGAACTCGGGCCGGGTGTACAGGGCGAACACCCCGGCCAGCGCCGCCAGGGCTGCGCTCCACCACAGCAGGGATTTGGCCATGGCTTCAGGCTCCCTGCGCCAGGGTGCGCGCACGTCGGATAGGCGTTTCCTTCACCGGCAGATTCACCAGCCCGGCAAACACGCCCAGGGCGATGGCGATGTACCAGACCATGTCGTAGTTGCCGTTGCGGTCGTACAGGAAGCCGCCCAGCCACACGCCCATGAAGGAGCCGATCTGGTGGCTCAAAAACACAAAGCCACTGAGCATCGACATGTGCTGGATGCCAAAAATCTGCGCCAGCGCGGCGTTGGTGGGCGGCACGGTGGACAGCCACAACACGCCCATCACGGCGGCAAAAATGTAGACGCTGGTGGGCGACAGCGGGGCCAGCAAGAAGATGCTGATCACCACCGCCCGCGCAAAGTAGATGAAGGACAAAATGGTCTTCTTCTGCATGCGCTGCCCTAGCGTGCCCGCCGCATAGGTGCCGAACACGTTGAACAGGCCGATCAGCGCCAGTGCGTAGCTGGCCACCTGGGGCGACAAGCCTTTGTCACGCAAATAACTGGGCATGTGCACGCCGATGAAAACCACCTGGAAGCCGCACACGAAATAGCCCGCCATCAGCAGCTGAAAGCTGGGGTACTTGAAGGCCTCCTTCAACGCCTCGCCAATCGTCTGGTCGCGCGGTACGGCCTGGGCACCGCCAAAGCCCGGCTCGCGCAGGCCCCAGGCCAGCGGCATGATCAGCAAGGCCGCACCGCCCAGCACCACCAGCGCCTGTTGCCAGCCCAGGTGGCTGATCAGCAGCCCCTCAGTGGGCACCATCAGAAACTGGCCGAACGAGCCCGCTGCCGCCGCAATGCCCATGGCCCAGGAGCGCTTGTTGGCCGCCACATTGCGCCCGATCACCCCGTACACCACTGCATAGGTGGTGCCCGCCTGGGCCATGCCCAGCAGTACACCAGCGCTCAGCGTGAACAGCAGCGGCGTGGGTGCATGCGCCATGCCGACCAGGCCCAGCGCGTACAGCACGGCCCCTGCCAGCATCACCTTGAAAGCGCCCAGCTTGTCGGCCAGCATGCCTGCAAATACACCGCTGATGCCCCAGGTCAGGTTCTGGATGGCAATCGCAAACGCAAAGGTTTCGCGGGTCCAGCCCTGGGCCTGCGTGATGGGCTGCAGCCACAGGCCAAAGCCATGGCGGATGCCCATGGACAGGGTGACGATGGCACCGCCGCAGATGAGTAGTTGGGTGAGGGAAAGAGAAGGTTTCAGTGCGTTCATTCCTTGACTGTACCCAGTTTGGCGCAAACTCTGGGCGCAACTGTGGTTGCATCCAGTGCTCTACAATCCCAAAAATATGGCCACCCAAAACCCCGCTACCACCGCTGTCCCCGCGTATTCCGAAAGCTCAATCCGCGTCCTCAAGGGCCTGGAGCCCGTTAAGCAGCGCCCGGGCATGTACACCCGCACCGACAATCCTCTGCACGTCATCCAGGAAGTGCTGGACAACGCGGCCGACGAGGCGCTGGCGGGGCACGGTAAAAAGATCCGCGTGACGCTGTTTGCCGACGGCTCGATCGGCATTGAAGACGATGGCCGGGGTATTCCGTTTGGCATGCACCCCGAAGAAAATGCGCCGGTCATCGAGCTGGTGTTCACCCGCCTGCACGCGGGCGGCAAGTTCGACAAGGGCAAAGGCGGGGCCTACAGCTTCTCGGGCGGCCTGCACGGCGTGGGCGTGAGCGTGACCAACGCGCTGGCCTTGCGGCTGGAAGCCACCTCGTACCGCGAAGGCGCGGTGGCCAACCTGGTGTTTTCTGCGGGCGATGTGGTTCAGCCCTTGCAGGTGCGCAAGGCCGAGGCGGGCGACCGCAAAGCGGGCACCAGCGTGCGCGTCTGGCCCGACCCCAAGTACTTCGAATCCCCGGCCCTGCCCATGGCCGAGCTGACCCATTTGCTGCGCAGTAAAGCCGTGCTCATGCCCGGCGTGACGGTCACCCTGACCATCGAGAAAACCAAGGAAGTGCAGACCTGGGCCTACAAGGGCGGCCTGCGCGACTACCTGACGCAAACCCTGAACGGCGAGCCGGTGATTCCGCTGTTCGAAGGCGAAGGCTTTGCCGACAGCGGCCACGACACCTTTGCCGAAGGCGAGGGCGCGCAATGGTGCGTGGCCTTTACCGAAGACGGCGCGCCCATGCGCGAGAGCTACGTCAACCTGATCCCCACCAGCGTCGGCGGCACGCACGAATCCGGCCTGCGCGACGGTCTGTTCACCGCGGTGAAGAGCTTCATCGAGCTGCATTCCCTGCTGCCCAAGGGCGTGAAGCTGCTGCCCGAAGACGTGTTTGCCCGCGCCAGCTTTGTGCTCAGCGCCAAGGTACTCGACCCGCAATTCCAGGGCCAGATCAAGGAACGGCTGAACTCGCGCGACGCGGTGCGCCTGGTGTCCAGCTTTGTGCGGCCCACGCTGGAGCTGTGGCTGAACCAGCACGTGGACTACGGCAAAAAGCTGGCCGAGCTGGCCATCAAGGCCGCCCAGTACCGCCAGAAAGCCGGGCAAAAGGTCGAAAAACGCAAGGGCTCCGGCGTGGCCGTGCTGCCCGGCAAGCTCACCGACTGCGAAAGCAAAGACCTGGCGCAAAACGAGGTGTTCCTGGTCGAGGGCGACTCCGCCGGGGGCAGCGCCAAAATGGGCCGCAACAAGGAAAGCCAGGCCATCCTGCCCCTGCGCGGCAAGGTGCTCAACACCTGGGAAGTAGAGCGCGACCGGCTGTTTGCCAACACTGAAATCCACGACATCTCGGTCGCCATCGGCGTAGACCCGCACGGCCCCAACGATTCGCCCGACCTGAGCGGCCTGCGCTACGGCAAGATCTGCATCCTCAGCGACGCGGACGTGGACGGCTCGCACATCCAGGTGCTGCTGCTGACCTTGTTCTTCCGCCACTTCCCCAAGCTGATCGAAACCGGCCACGTGTTTGTGGCCCGCCCGCCGCTGTACCGGGTGGATGCGCCTGCCCGCGGCAAAAAGCCCGCCAGCAAAGCCTATGCGCTGGACGAAGGCGAACGCAGCGCCATCCTGGACAAACTGCGCAAGGAAGGTGTGCGCGAAGGGGCCTGGAGCATCAGCCGCTTCAAAGGCCTGGGCGAGATGAATGCCGAGCAACTGTGGGACACCACCCTCAACCCCGACACCCGCCGCCTCTTGCCGGTACAGTTGGGCAGTGTTAACTTCGCCCAAACTGAGAACCTGATCACCAAGCTGATGGGCAAGGGCGAAGCCGCATCGCGGCGCGAGCTCATGGAACTGCATGGGGACACTGTCGAGCTGGACGTGTAACCTCGACGTGTAAACAACTTATGAATAAAAAAGGCCTCTGTCGCTCAATCTGTATCGGCTTCCTGCTATCAATAGTGCAGCATATGGCCCTGGCTGACGTGTGGGGCTACATCGACCCGCAGGGCATGGCGCACTTCGCCACCGAGCGCACGGACGACCGCTACGAGCTGTTCTACAAGGGCGATGAAAGCTTTGATACCACCCTGGGGCTGAAGGCCTCCAGCACGACCCGTCCGGTAGAGGTGCCCACGGCTCCGCCCAAGCTGCTGGCATTTTTTGACATTTCGCCCAGCTACAAGCTCGTCAAACACCATCTGCGCGAGGCCTCTACCAAACTCAGCGTGGACTACGAGCTGCTGCAGGCGCTGATCGTGGCCGAGTCTGGCTTTAACAGCACCGCGGTGTCGCCCAAGGGTGCTGTCGGCCTGATGCAGATCATGCCGGCCACGGCCGAGCGCTACGGGCTGGTGGGCGATGCCAAGCTCAGCATCGAGCAAAAGCTGTTTGACCCCAAAACCAATATCCGCATCGGCGCGCGCTACCTCAGCGACCTGATCCGCATGTTCCCCGGCCAGCTGGAGCTGGCGGTGGCCTCGTACAACGCAGGCGAGGGCGCAGTGCAGCGGGCGGGCAACCGCATTCCCAATTACAAGGAAACCCAGGCCTACGTGAAAACCGTGCTCCAGCTCTACAACGGCCTCAAGCCGCCTGCTGCCGTGGCCGAGCAGCGCCGCCTGCCGTCGCGCATCCGCATGGAGCTGAGTGGCGGTGCCGCAGGCCGGGGCAACCTACCGCCGGTAGCCGTACTGCCCTGAGGTTTCAGCTTTCGCGGCCTTGCATGCCGCTGTCTTTCTTTTTCTCTACCTCCCATGACCGACCAACCCGAACTGGATCTGCCAGAAGACCCGCCCTTGCTGCCGCCGGATGACACCCCTGAGCCTCCCATCGACGACGGCCTGAGCCTGGCCAGCTACGCCCAGCGCGCCTACCTGGAATACGCCCTGAGCGTGGTCAAGGGCCGCGCCATCCCCGACGTGACCGATGGCCAGAAGCCGGTGCAGCGGCGCATTTTGTATTCCATGTCGCGCATGGGCCTGGGCTTTGGCGGGGCCAATGGGGCCACCGGGGCCAAGCCGGTCAAATGCGCCCGCGTGGTCGGCGACGTGCTGGGCCGCTTTCACCCGCACGGCGACCAGGCCGCTTACGACGCGCTGGTGCGCATGGCGCAGGACTTCAGCCAGCGCTACCCGCTGATCGACGGCCAGGGCAATTTCGGCAGCCGCGACGGCGATGGCGCAGCGGCCATGCGCTACACCGAGGCCCGCCTGGCCCGCATCACCAGCCTGCTGCTGGACGAGATCGACGAAGGCACGGTGGACTTTGTGCCCAACTACGACGGCTCCACCCAGGAGCCCCAGCAGTTGCCCGCCCGCCTGCCTTTCAATCTGCTCAACGGGGCCAGCGGCATCGCCGTGGGCCTGGCCACCGAAATCCCCAGCCACAACCTGCGCGAGATTGCCGATGCCTGCGTGGCGCTGATCAAAACGCCCCAGCTCAGCGAAGAAGAACTCTTCACCCTGGTGCCCGGCCCGGATTACCCCGGCGGCGGCCAGATCATCAGCAGCAGCGCCGACATTGCCGATGCCTACCGTACGGGCCGTGGCTCGCTCAAGGTGCGGGCGCGCTGGAAGATCGAAGAACTGGCGCGCGGCCAGTGGCAGCTGGTGGTGAACGAGCTGCCGCCCGGTGTCAGCACCCAGCGCGTGCTGGAAGAGATCGAAGAGCTTACCAACCCGCGCATCAAGGCCGGTAAAAAAGCCCTGAGCCTGGAGCAGACGCAGCTGAAAGCCTTGGTGCTGTCGGTGCTGGACGTGGTGCGCGACGAATCGAACAAAGACGCGGCGGTGCGCCTGGTGTTCGAGCCCAAAACCAGCCGCATCGAACAGCAGGAGCTCATCACCGCGCTGCTGGCCCACACCAGCTTAGAGACCTCGTCGCCCATCAACCTGACCATGATCGGGCTGGACGGGCGGCCGATGCAGAAGTCGCTGCGCCAGATGCTGCAGGAGTGGATTGCCTTTCGCCAGACCACGCTGCAGCGCCGCAGCCAGCACCGTCTCGACAAGGTGCTGGAGCGCATCCACATCCTGGAGGGGCGGCAGATTGTGCTGCTCAATATCGACGAGGTGATCGCCATCATCCGCCAGGCCGATGAGCCCAAGGCGGCGCTGATTGCGCGCTTCAACTTGAGCGACCGGCAGGCCGAAGACATCCTCGAAATCCGCCTGCGCCAACTGGCCCGGCTGGAAGCCATCAAGATCGAGCAGGAGCTGAAAACCCTGCGCGAAGAGCAGGCCAAGCTGGAAGAGCTGTTGGCCAACCCCACCGTGCTGCGCCGTTTGATGGTCAAAGAGATCGAGGCCGACGCCAAGATTTTTGCCGACCCGCGCCGCACTTTGATCCAGGCCGAAAAGCGTGCCGTGGTCGAAGTCAAGGTGGTCGATGAGCCTGTGACCGTGGTGGTGTCGCAAAAAGGCTGGGTCCGGGCCCAAAAAGGCTGGGCCAAGGAAGGCGGGGCCGAGTACAGCTTCAAATCCGGCGACGCGCTGTATGGCACCTTTGAATGCCGAACAGTGGATACCCTGCTGGTGTTTGGCACGGCCAAGGACAAAACGGGTCGCGTCTACACCGTGCCTGTGGCCTCGCTGCCTGGCGCGCGTGGCGATGGCCAGCCGGTCACCACGCTGATCGAGCTGGAAAGCGGCACCCAGGTGGCGCACTATTTTGCCGGGCCGGGCAGCGCCACGCTGTTGCTGTCCAGCTCGGGCGGCTACGGCTTTTTAGCCACTGTGGACGACATGCAGGCCCGCAACAAGAGCGGCAAGGCCTTCATCACCGTGGGCGAGGGCGAGACGGTGAACCCGCCGTCGCACGCCAGCGGTAGCAGCGGCAGCCAGCCGGTGGTGCCCGCCACCCATGTGGCCTGTGCCTCCACCGGCGGGCGGATTCTCACTTTTGAGATCACCGATTTGAAGCTGCAGCCCAAGGGCGGGCGCGGCCTGATGCTGATTGCGCTGGAAGATGCCGACACCCTGGCCGGTGCCGCCGCCTACACCCGCAGCATCCGCATCGACGGCATGGGGCGTGGGGCCAAGCCACGCTCCGAGACGCTGGAAATCCGCAGTTTGAATAACGCGCGGGCCGTGCGCGGACGCAAGGGCAAGCTGGCCGACCTGGGCTTTAAACCCAGCAGCGTATTACGGGTTGAATAGGTCTTTCTAAGGGTGTTCAGGCTATTTCCTGGAGGGTGAATATGTCACAATTTGTGAGGTAGACAAATTTCGCATAACTAGGACACATCATGAACTTCAGCAACTTGCGCGTAGCAGCAAAACTATGGCTCGCCGTAGGGGCCATCGTGGTCGCATTGCTGGTGTTGGCCGGGGTGGCTGGTTACCGTTCCATGGTATTGCAGGCCCAAACCCACGATGCCCAACTCGCCATGGACCAGCGCGTGATCCAGTCCACCCGCTGGGCAGGCCTGACCAGCCTGAACGCGGTGCGCGCCGAGGCCTCCTTGCTGAGCACCGATCCGGTCGTGGCGGCGACTTTCAAAGAGCCCATTACCGCCACCAGCGCCCAGATTACCGAGATCCAAAAAAGCATTGCCGCCATGGATTTGAGCCTGGCGGACAAAGCCCAGCTCGACACCATTGCCGCGGCCCGGACCAAGGTGCTTGAGAGCCGTGCCCGTGCCCAGCAGCTGAAAAAAGACGGCAAGACCGAAGAAGCCTTGGCACTGTTGCAAGGCGAAGTCAAAGGCGCTGTCACGGCCTACCTGGGCGAACAACGCAAATTCGTCGAAATGCAGGAAAAGGCCTTGCAGCAGTCTGATGTCGCGTCCAGTTCAGCGCGGTCTTTGCTGTTTAAGATTATCGGCGCGTGCCTGGCGGTGCTGGTGCTGGGCCTGCTGGCGGGGGCCTTTTGGCTGATCCGCAGCATCCAGCAGCCTTTGGGCCTGGCCAACCAGGCGGCGGCCCGCATCGCCGAGGGTGACCTCAGCATGTCGCTAGATTCGTCGCGCAAGGACGAGTTCGGCGATTTGTTGCGATCGCTCAGCACCATGGGCCTGTCGCTGGGCCGTATGGTTCACCAGGTGCGACAAAGCACCGATAGCATTGCCACTGCCAGTTCCGAAATCGCCAGCGGTAACAATGATTTGGCCGCCCGCACCGAGCAGACCGCCAGCAACCTGCAGCAAACCGCCGCGTCCATGGACCACCTGACCCAGACGGTGCGCCAGAGCAGCGATAACGCCAACCAGGCCAGCGCACTCGCGGCCAGCGCGTCCAGCGTGGCGCAAAAAGGCGGTGAGGTGGTCAAACAAGTGGTGGTCACCATGGAAGAGATCAACGCTAGCAGCAAGAAGATCTCCGACATCATCGGCGTGATCGACGGCATCGCCTTCCAGACCAATATCCTGGCGCTCAATGCGGCTGTGGAAGCGGCCCGCGCCGGTGAGCAGGGCCGGGGCTTTGCCGTGGTTGCCAGCGAAGTGCGCAGCCTGGCGCAGCGCAGCGCCCAGGCTGCCAAGGAGATCAAAGGCCTGATCGGCACCTCGGTGGAAAAGGTCGAGTCCGGCGCACGGCTGGTGGCCGAGGCGGGCAGCACGATGAGCGACATCGTGCAGTCGGTGAAGCGCGTGACCGACATCGTCGGTGAGATCACTGCCGCAGCCACCGAGCAAAGCACCGGCATCAATGAGATCAACCGTGCAGTGGTCAACCTGGACCAGATGACGCAGCAGAACTCGGCCCTGGTCGAAGAAAGCGCCGCTGCCGCCACCAGCATGCGCGAGCAGGCCGACCAACTGGCCACAGCGGTGGCGGTGTTCAAGGTGAACCAGTCGCTGCATGGCGGCATGGTTACGACCCATGCGCCCTCTGCGTCCTCTTATAAAGCAGCGCCTGTGCGGCAGACCCCCGCACCCAAGCTGACACCTCGGCCACCCGCAGCCAAACTCTCGACCCCGGAGGCCAAGCCCCGTGCCGTGGCCGCACCGGCCCGGCCTGCCGCGCGTGCAGCCACGCCCACGCCTGCACCCCGCAGTCTGGCCGCCCCGAAGGCGAAGCCTGCTGTCCCCGCTGCCGGTGGCGAGGGCGATTGGGAAAGCTTTTAAGGCCCCACTGACTGTCGGTCCAAGGTAGTCCGGTGCTACCTGAATACCACCACGTGGTCCACCTCGGCGCGGATGCCAATCCATTCGCCCAGTGCGTGGTCGTGGTGGCTAGGCACATGGGCCAGCACGGTTTCGCCGCTGGCCAGTTGCAGGGTGTACAAAAACGTATTTCCCCGAAATGCCTTGCGCAGCACCTGCGCCTGCACACTGGCCGCGTCGTCGTGAACGATGTCGTCGGCCCGCAGCAGCACCTCCACCGGGCCTAACGGCAGACCCGCCAGCAGGGACGGGCGGATGTCGTGCAGCGGCCCCAGCGGCGTGTTGACCTGTTTGTGGCTGCCCGTGGCATCGGTGTACAGGCTGACCTGGGCCTGGGCAAATACGCCGTGGCCTATGAAGTCGGCCACAAAGCGGGTGGCGGGCCGGTGGTACAGGGTGTAGGCATCGGCCCACTGGTGCAGCTGCCCGTTTTGCACCACGCCGATATGATCACCAATCGCAAACGCCTCCAACTGGTCGTGTGTGACCAGCAGGGCCGTAGCGCCCGCCGCCTTGAGGATGCCGCGCACCTCGTGTGCCAGGCGCTCGCGCAGGTCCACGTCCAGGTTGGAAAAAGGCTCGTCCAGCAGCAGCAACTGCGGCCGGGGGGCCAGCGCCCGCGCCAGGGCCACGCGCTGCTGCTGGCCACCCGATAGCGCATGCGGCATGTGGCGGCGCAAGCCCTCCAGCCCCACCAGTTCAAGCACTTCAGCCACCCGCGCCCGCCGCTCGGGCGTGGGCCAGTGGTGGATGCCAAAGGCCACGTTGCGCCCCACGTCCAGGTGCGGAAACAGGGCGTAGTCCTGGAACACCATGCCCATGCGCCGCTGCTCGGGGGGTACGGCCTGGCCGGGTGCGCTGACAGTCTGCCCAGCCAGGGTAATGTGGCCTGCGCTGACCGGCTCCAGCCCGGCCACGGCCCGCAACAGCGTGGTTTTGCCGCAGCCCGACGGGCCGATCAAGACTCCAATGTCCCCAGCGGGCAGGCCGAAGGTGACGCTGTTGACGGCAGGCTGGGGGCGGCCCGGGTAGGTGACGCTGAGGTTTTGGAGGTCTAGAAACATCACCAGATTTTAGATACTTACAATTCTCATTTGCACTGGCGTGGCCCATCTCCCCAGGCGCCACCACAACCGATATCCATGCCTTTTTTTCAACGCCCTGTGCAACTTCTTTTGTTGCAACTCCCTTTACTGCTGCTGGCTGGGCTGGTACTGCTGCCGGTTTTGGCCGTATGGGCGGCGTTACTGCAATGGAATGCCACCAGCGCCCAGATCTTGCAGCAGATGCTGGCCACGGTGTTACCCGAGTACGCCTTGACCTCGGTGCTGCTGTGCGTGTGCGTGGCGCTGGGCGTGGCGCTGGTGGGGTCGGTCACAGCCTGCGCGGTCAGCCTGTTTGATTTTCCGGGCCGGCGCACGCTGGAATGGGCGCTGCTGCTGCCCTTGGCCATGCCGGCCTATGTGGTGGCCTATGCCTATACCGACTTTTTGCAGTACAGCGGCCCGGCCCAGACGGCACTGAGGGTGCTTACCGGCTGGCAGGGTCGCATGCTGCCCGAGGTGCGCAGTCTGGGCGGCGCGGTGCTGGTGTTTGTGGTCACGCTCTATCCGTATGTGTACCTGCTGGTGCGGGCAGCGCTGGCAGAGCGGGCCGCGCACCTGATGGAGGCTGCCCGCATGCTGGGTGCGCCGCTGGGCCGCCGCGTGCGCAGCGTGGCCTTGCCGCTCGCGCGCCCGGCAGTGGCGGCGGGGGTGGCGCTGGCGCTGATGGAGACGCTGGCCGACTTTGGCGTGTCCAGCTACTTTGGCATCCAGACCTTCACCGCGGGCATCTACAAGGCCTGGCTGTCCATGGACAACCCGGTGGCGGCGGCGCAACTGGCCTGCGCGCTGTTGACCGTGGTGGCCGTGCTGTTGGCACTGGAGCGGCGGGCCCAGCAGCGCATGCGATTCGGTGCGGCCAAAGGCAGCCGCGCGGGCAGTGCCGAGGCGCGGCGGGTGCCTCTGGTGGGCTGGCAGCGGGCGCAGGCGCAGGTTTTGTGCAGCCTGCCGGTGCTGCTGGGC
This sequence comes from uncultured Albidiferax sp., assembly GCA_963513125.1. Classification (GTDB taxonomy): domain Bacteria; phylum Pseudomonadota; class Gammaproteobacteria; order Burkholderiales; family Burkholderiaceae_C; genus Rhodoferax_B. The sequence continues at coordinate 361,022 of CAUPPH010000003.1, read as the reverse complement.
TTTGTGCTGCCAGTGCTGTTCATGCTGCGCCCGCTCTACCAGGGCTGGCAGTCGGAGGATGCGCCCTTGCCCTGGGCGCGGTTTGGCCATTGGGCCTGGAACAGCCTGCAACTGGGTGGCATGGCCGCTGTGCTGGCTGTGGGGCTGGCGCTGCTGCTGGCGTTTGCGTCGCGTCCGGCCTCCGCCCGGATGGCACGCGGTGTGTTGCAGGTGGCCAGCCTGGGTTATGCGATTCCGGGGGCCGTGGTGGTGGTGGGCTTGCTGCTGCCGGTGGGCTGGCTGCAGGCGGCGCAGCCGGGCTGGGGCGTGGGTTATGTGCTGACATCCACCGTGCTGGGTGTGCTGTGGGCGTACCTGGTGCGGTTTTGCGCGGTGGCCCTGCAAAGCGTGCAAAGCGGCTACAGCCGTATTCCGCTGAGTTTTGATGAATCTGCGCGCATGCTGAATGTGACCGGCTGGGGTCTGCTGCGGCGGGTGCACTGGCCCTTGCTGCGCCGCTCCACCGGGGTGGCGGCTTTGCTGGTGTTTGTGGATGTGATGAAAGAGCTGCCCGCCACCCTGGTGCTGCGGCCATTCAACCATGACACGTTGGCGGTGATGGCCTACCAGTTGGCCCGCGACGAGCGGCTGGGCGAGGCGGCCTTGCCCTGCCTGGCCCTGGTGGCGGTGGGGCTGCTGCCGGTGCTGCTGCTGAGCCGCTCCCTGAACCGTTCAGCATAAAAAAAACCGCTGGGCTAGCAGCGGTTTTTAAGGGTTTAGGACTTACGCAAGTTCCCCCTGTAAGCCCGAAGGGCGATACAAGGGCGCTGCGTAAGTCCTAGGGTTATAGGGGCTTATTTGTAACCCACGCGGTCCAGCATCTGCTGCACCTTGACCTGGTTCATGCCGACCACGCTGATCGGGATGGTTTCGCTCTTGAAGCTGCCTCCGGTCATGGTTTGCAGAGCCGGGTTGTTGACCTGCACGCCCCGGGCGGTGGGCCATTCGTTGTTGCCGTTGGCGAAGTAGTTTTGCGCCTCGGCGCTGGCCAGGTACTCTAAAAACTTCACGGCGTTAGCCGGGTTTTTGCTATTTTTGGCCATGCCGCCACCGGCGATGTTGACGTGCGTGCCCCAGCTGCTTTGGTTGGGGAACAGCACGCCGACTTTGTCCATCACGGCCTTGTCTTCGGCTTTGTCGGAGCGCATCAGGCGGGCCACGTAGTAGCTGTTGGTGATGGCTACGCCGCATTCGCCCGAGGCCACGGCCTTGATCTGGTCGGTGTCGCCGCCTTTGGCAGGGCGCGCCATATTGGCCACCATGCCTTTGAGCCAGGCTTCGGCCGCTGCCGGGCCCACATGCTCGGTCACCGCGCCAAACAGCGACAGGTTGTACGGATGCGAGCCCGAACGGGTGCAAACCAGGCCCTTGTTTTTGGGCTCACCCAGCTCGGCGTAGGTGTCGACATCGGCCGGTTTGACGCGGACCTTGTCATACACCACCACGCGGGCGCGGGTGCTGTAGCCAAACCAGGGCGTGCCCTCGGGGCTGGCCTTGCCACGGTACTGGGCGGGAATGGCGGTATCGAGCAGCTTGGATTGCACCGGGGCAAACAGGCCATCGACCTCGGCCTTCCACAGGCGGGCGGCATCCACCAGCAAGATCACATCGGCCGGTGAGGCCGCGCCTTCGGCCTTCAGGCGTTGCAGGATGCCTGCGTCGTCTGCGTCCACGCGGTTGATCTTGATGCCGGTGGCCTTGGTGAAGCCGCTGTAGAGCTGGTCGTCGCCAGGGTAGTGGCGGGCCGAGTAGATGTTGATGCTCTGCTCTTGGGCCAGGCTGCTGTGCACAGGTGCCAGTGCGGCACAGGCCAGGGTCAGGGCGGATACGGCAAAGCGGGACAAGGTCATGGCGGATGGTCCAAAGAATAAGAGCCCCAGGACGGGGCGGGCAGGGTCAGAAAACTGTCGAATGATAGCTATTCTTATTCCACTACTGCCCAATAACCTTGGTTTTGCGAGGCTCTTAGAGCCTATTAGCGTCTGCTTTCAGGCTATTTCTGCGATCAGCTCGATCTCGACGCAGGCACCCATGGGGATCTGCGCCACGCCAAAGGCGCTGCGGGCGTGGGCACCGATGACCGGGCCAAACACCGCGCCCAGCAGCTCGCTGGCACCGTTGGTGACCAGGTGCTGCTCGGTGAAGTCGGGGGTGGAGTTGACCAGCGACATCAGTTTGACGATACGGGTCACTTTGTTGAGGTCGCCCACGGCCGCGTGCAGCGTGCCCAGCAGGTCGATGGCGATGGCCCGTGCGGCATCCTTGCCCTCGGCGGTGGCGATGTTCTTGCCCAGTTGGCCGACCCACACCGTGCCGTCTTTCTTGGCGATGTGGCCGCTGAGGAATACCAGCTTGCCGGTCTGCACAAACGGCACGTAGGCGGCTGCCGGAATGGCCACGGGGGGCAGGGTGATGTTGAGCTCTTGCAACTTGGCGTAAATGTCCATGGAATTTCCTTTTATGGGTTAAATATGCTTTCCGCGCTTATTTGATCTGCGCGAATTGCTATAAATTTTGTAGCATTTTTTGCCTACTGCCACTGCTGATCAGGAGGCAGCCAGATGCTACTTTGGCTCTGCGATTGGGACGACCCGTCGCCGCTTTGCCGTGCGGGGCGCGGGGGCGGTGGGCTTACGGGTTCCAGTGGCATCACGGTGACGGCCACGCTGAGGATGTGGCTGGCCCCGCCGTGGATCACCCCGCGCATGGGTGATACGTCGGAGTAGTCGCGGCCCGTGGCCAGGGTGACGTAGTCGTCGCCAGGGGCGCGGTTGTTGGTGGGGTCGAAGTCGCACCAGCCCAGGTCACCCGACTGGTCGGGCACGTACACCGAGGCCCAGGCGTGCGAGGCATCGCTGCCAATCAGCCGGGGCTGGCCGGGGGCCGGGTGGGTCAGCAGGTAGCCGCTGACGTAGCGTGCAGGCAGGCCCATGGCGCGGCAGCAGGCCACCATGATGTGGGCGAAGTCCTGGCACACGCCTTTGCGCAGCGCCAGCGCCTCCACGGCGGGGGTGTTGACCTCGGTGCTCTCCGACGAGTAGGTGAAGTCGTTGTAGATGCGCTCCATCAGGTTCTGCGCGGCGGCCAGCAAGGGCACGCCGGGGCCGAAGCTGGGCTTGGCGTAGGCCAGAAAGTCGGGGTGCCGCGGCACGTAGGGCGAGGCAAAGACAAATTCGGATGCGGCGCTGAACTGGACCCCGGCCCGGTAGCGAAAGCGCTCGCGCACCTGCTCCCAGGTCAGGGTGCTGCGGGGCCACACCGGCACGCTGGTGTGCACCAGGCTGCGGGCTATCACGCTGAGTTCATCGTGCACTGCCTGTAGCGCAAAGAACGAACACAGATTGCCATACACGTCCAGCGATTGGGTGAGCTGGCTGGGCGTGGGGCCGATGGTCAGGGTGTGGCTCAGCAGTTGCTGGTGGGGCGTGCTTGGCGGGCGCAAATGCGCCACGTGCTGCGCGGTTTCCACCGCAGGCTGGTAGGCGTAGTGGGTTTCGTGGGTGATCTCAAGTTGCATGGCCGTGTTCCGTTGACGTGTCCATCAAGCTCCCAGGCTGGTCTTGGAGTCCCGCGAATGGGTGAAGTAGGTGGCGCTGATCTCGTCCGACACGTCAAATGCGCACTGGCTGCATTGGGCCAGAAGGTCGGTCAGTACGGTGTACTTGCCCTGTGCATCCACGCTGCACAGTTCGGCCAGGTCCCAGGCGTCGGGTGACAGCACCTTGTTCGACATGGGGCTGAGCACGCCTGCCGGACTGCCCGCCAGCTTGGCCAGGCGGCCCCGCAGTGTGTGCGCCACCCAGGCCAGCGAACGCGGGTTGTCGCGGTCCAGCACCAGCAGATCGACCAGCGCGGCTACATCGCGGCTCTGCTGGTACTGTGAATGGAAGGTGATGGTGCTGTCAAACAGCGCCACCATGGCCTCGAAGCCACCGGTGTTGGCCAGCGAGCCGGCCTTGAAGCCCCGCGCCAGTGCGGTGGACAAGAAGCCCAGGCGCTCGATGTGGCGGCCAATGCTGAGCAGGCGCCAGCCGTCGTCGCGGGTCATGCGGTCGGTTTGGGCACCGGTCATGGCCGCCAGATGGGTGCTGGTGGCTTCCAGCACGCGCAGGGCTTCCATGGGCGAGAAGTCGCCATCCTTGGCGTTTTTGGCGCAGCGGCTGAAGAACTTGTCTTCGGCCCGTACGATCACGTTCCAGTGCTCTTGCGAAAGGCGTTCGCGCAGCTTGGAGGCCACCTGCTTGATGGCACGCAGGTTGTAGCCCACGCTGGGCACGGCACCGGGGTCGGCCAGCCCGGCAATCAGCGAGCGCTCGAACACCCGGCGGGCCTGCAGCGGCGACGGCACCGCCGCCAGCACCAGGCCGTGGCGGGTGGCCATGTCGTGCAGCCACACCAGCAGCGGCGTGGCGGTCTGGTCTTCACCGCCCAGGCTGTCCAGCGTGACGCGGGCCAGGCGCAGGCTGTTTTCGGTGCGCTCGGCATAGCGGCCCAGCCAGAACAGGTTTTCGGCGGCGCGGCTGGTGACGCGGTGGCTGCGCCGTGTCACGACCTCGGGTGACAGGCTGGCCTGCAGCAAGGTGGTGCGGTCTACCTCGCCGGTGGTTTTGACCCACACGTCGGCGCTGCTGCCGCCGCGCTGCATGGAGGCCACGCTGTCGCGCGAATTGACCATGCGTGCCAGCCCGCCGGGTAGCACGCGCCAGGATTGCGGCCCGTCGGACACGGCAAACACCCGCAGCATCATGGAGCGTGGGGCGATGCGGGCCGGGTGGTTGGGGTGGGCGTTCCAGGTCGGCATTTGTGACAGGGGCAGGTAGGCCTGCACCGTGTACTCGTCGCCTTGGCGGGCGATGCGACCGGCCCATTCGTCGAGCTCGCGGCGCGTCAGGCTGCGGCCCAACACGGCATCAAAGGCGCGCCGGCTGGCCGCACCCTGGTAGGTGGGTTTGATGACGCTGTTGGCCAGCTCGGGCAGGGCGGCATCGGACGCAGCCCGTTCGCCGCACCACCAGGTGGGCAAGGCGGGCAGCAGCAACTCCTGGCCCAGTAAATGGCGTGACAAGGCGGGCAGGAAGCCCAGCAGCGCGGGCGACTCCAGAAACGCCGATCCCGGCGGGTTGGCCATCACCAGATTGCCCGCCCGCACCACTTGCATCAGGCCAGGTACGCCCAGGCGCGAGTCGGGTCGCAGCTCCAGCGGGTCCAGGAACTGGTCGTCCAGGCGCTTGAGCAGGCCGTGCACCGGCTCCAGGCCCTTGAGGGTCTTGAGGTACAGGCGCTGGTCGCGCACTGTCAGGTCACTGCCTTCCACCAGGGTCAGGCCCAGGTAGCGGGCCAGGTAGGCGTGTTCGAAATAGGTTTCGTTGTACGGGCCGGGGGTCAGCAGGGCGATGTGCGCGTCTTTGCCCGCCGGGCTCATGCGTTTGAGACCATCGACCAGGCTGCGGTAGGTGGCCGCCAGCCGCTGGATGTGCATGGACTCGAAGGCCTGCGGAAACAGCCGTGAGATCGACAGGCGGTTTTCCAGCAGATAGCCCAAGCCGCTAGGGGCCTGGGTGCGCTGCGACACCACCCACCAGTTGCCGTCGGGGCCACGTGCCAGGTCAAACGCGGTGATGTGCAGATGTGTGCCGCCCAGTGGCTGCACGCCGTGCATCGGGCGCAGGTAGCCCGGGTGGCCCTGCACCAGGGCGGGAGGCAGCAGGCCGCGCGCCAGCAGCTGCTGCGGGCCGTAGATGTCGGCCAGCACCCGGTCGAGCACACGCACGCGCTGCAGTACGCCGGTTTCTATCTGTTTCCAGCTCTCGGGCGAGACGATCATCGGGAACAGATCGAGCGACCAAGGCCGCTGCGGGTTGTCCGGGTCGGCGTAGACGTTGTAAGTCACGCCGTTGTCGTGGATCTGGTGCTGGAGCTGTTCGGTGCGGTGGTTCAGGTCGGCAAAGCCGCTGGAGCCGAGTTGCTCAAAAAACGCACTCCATTCCGTGGTCAGTGGTGCGGGTTCTTCGGCGGTTTTGGGAGACTGTGTATCGGCGGGACGCGACCTGCCTCGCAGTTCGTCGAAGTGCCCGGCCAACGCTGGACGTGCCAGCGCCGACGCCAGTGCGCGGGGGTCTTCTGACATCGGCATTTGAAAAGAGGGGGGGGTCTTGTTTTCCACGTGTCACCCGATTGTCACACCAGAAATGGGACTTACGGAGCGCTGAAGGACGTCAAAAATGGAGGGAAGTATGTGATAAAGACATAAGCACAGAAGCCGCCCCGTGCGGGGCCGCTTCTGTGCTACGGGGCAGCGTTTACCGGCGCAAATCGAGCGTGAACGGAAACTCTTTGCTGGCGGGTACGTTGATGGTCGCGGGCGGGACATGCATCACGCCCGGCGTGTGGCCCATGCGGCTGAAACGCGACAGACGGCGGCTCTCGGCGGTGTAGGCATTCACCGGGAAGGTGTCGTAGCTCAGGCCACCGGGGTGGTTCACGAAATACTGGCAACCGCCGATGGAATGCTTCATCCAGGTGTCCACGATGTCGAAGGTCAACGGGGCGTGGATGCCGATGGTGGGGTGCAGGGCCGACGGTGGGTTCCAGGCACGGTAGCGCACACCGGCCACAAATTCACCGTTGGTGCCGGTGGACTGCATGGGCATGGCGCGGCCATTGCAGGTGATGACGTAGCGGCTCTGGTTCATGCCGGTGACCTTTACCTCGATGCGCTCCAGCGAGGAATCGACATACCGGGCGGTGCCGGTGGAGCCGTTTTCTTCGCCCAGCACGTGCCAGGGTTCCAGCGCGTTGCGCAGCGTCATCTCGATACCGCTGCTCTTTACGTCGCCCACCAGTGGGAAGCGGAATTCCAGGTGCGGCGCGAACCAGCTGCGGTCGAAGGCAAAGCCCGCAGCCACCATTTCGTCGATCACATCGTGGAAGTCCATCTGGATGAAGGTCGGCAGCATGAAGCGGTCGTGCAGCTCGGTGCCCCAGCGGGTGGCGGGTGCCTTGTACGGGTTGTCCCAGAAGCGGGCCACCAGGGCGCGCAGCAGCAGCTGTTGCGAGATGCTCATGCGGGCGTGCGGCGGCATTTCAAACGCACGCAGTTCCAGCAGGCCCAGACGGCCGGTGGCGCTGTCGGGCGAGTACATCTTGTCGATGGAGAACTCGCTGCGGTGGGTGTTGCCGGTGGCATCGATCAGGATGTTGCGCAGCGTGCGGTCCACGATCCACGGCGGCATGTCGTGGCCGTATTTTTCGCGGTTCATGGCCACCTGTTCGATGGCGATTTCCAGCTCGTAGAGCTGGTCGTTGCGTGCTTCGTCCACGCGGGGCGACTGGCTGGTGGGGCCCACAAACATGCCGCTGAACAAATAGCTCAGGCTGGGGTGGTTGTGCCAGTACAGCAGCATGCTGGTCAGCAGCTCGGGCCGGCGCAGGAACGGGCTGTCGGACGGCGTGGCACCGCCCATCACGAAGTGGTTACCACCGCCGGTGCCGATGTGGCGGCCGTCGGTCATGAACTTCTCGGCGCTCAGGCGCGATTCGAACGCGGCCTCGTACAGGAACTCGGTGTTGGCCACCAGTTCGCCCCAGGTGGCGACGGGATGCACGTTGACCTCGATCACGCCCGGGTCGGGGGTCACGGCCAGCAGCTTCAGGCGCGGGTCGCGTGGGGGCGGGTAGCCTTCCAGCACCAGCTTCACGCCCAGTTGCTCTGCGGTGTTTTCAATCGCGGCCAGCAGTTCCAGGTAGTCTTCCAGCATCTCCAGCGGTGGCATGAAGATGTACAGCACGCCGGACTTCTCGCCCACGGCTTCGGCCTTGGGGCCGCTGGCGCGGCGCGGGTCGCGCACTTCCACGCAGAGCGCGGTACGGGTCAGCCAGTGGGCCGATTCGTTCTTGTTGGGCACGCGGGTGCTGAAGCTGCTCGGCTCGGTTTGCAGCGGGCTGTGGGCGCTGGCCAGGGGCGGCACGGCGGTGTAGGCGCTGGCTACCTGGTCCTGGCGCTGGCGAGTGGCTTCGGCCACGGGGTTCACACCGGCCTGGAAGGGCAGGTTGGCGCGTTCGGTCAGTGTGGGGATGCTCGTTGGGGCCACGCCGGGGCGGGCGGGTCCGCCGACGGCGGTCATGTTCGTGGTGAACACGCCGGGTTTGGCCGCCGAGCGCTGCGCGTAGCGGGCGTACATGCTGCTGGATTCGGGCAGCGGCTCGCGCGGGATGGACGGGTCTTGCTCGACCATGTAGGGGAACTCGGCCTCGCTGACCCAGGGCAGGGAGTCGAGTGGCAGGCGCAGGCCCATGGGCGAGTCGCCGGGCATCAGGTACATGCGTTCGTCGCGCACAAACCAGGGGCCGGTGGTCCACACGGGGCCAGCGACACGGCTGGTATCGGCGGGCTTGACGGGCAGCACGTAGCCAATGACGGCATCCAGCTTTTGCTCGAACACGCGGCGCAGGCGGGCGCGTTCCATCTCGTCGCCGAGCTTGGAGTTGAACGGGTCCACGTTCACCGGCAGGCGGCGTTCGCGCCACAGGTAGTACCAGGTGTCTTCATGGGCGGCGACGATGAACTTGGGCGTGATGCCCAGGTTGGTGGCCAGCTTTTCAGTGAAGCGGCGGGCATCTTCGCTGGTGTAGCTCGACGGCACGCGCTCGTCGGCAAACAGGTCGGGGTTGCGCCAGACGGGCTGGCCGTCGGCGCGCCAGAAGATGTTCAGCGCCCAGCGCGGCAGTTGCTCGCCGGGATACCACTTGCCCTGACCGAAGTGCAGGAAGCCGCCTTGGCCGTACTGGTCGCGCAGTTTGTGGGTCAGGCCGGTAGCGAAGGCGCGCTTTGTCGGGCCCAGGGCATCGGTGTTCCATTCGGCGGCATCGCGGTCGCTCACGGCCACGAAGGTGGGCTCGCCGCCCATGGTCAGGCGCACGTCGCCGGCGGCCAGCTTTTCATCGACTTGTTCGCCCAAAGCCAGGATGTCGGCCCATTGCTCGTCGGTGTAAGGCTTGGTGACGCGGGGCGATTCGTACAGGCGCGTGATCACCATGTGGTGGGCAAATTCGACTTCGGCTTCGTCTACACCGCCTTCGATAGGCGCGGCGCTGGACGGCTGGGGCGTGCAGGCCAGCGGGATGTGGCCTTCGCCTGCGAACAGGCCCGAGGTGGCATCCAGCCCGACCCAGCCTGCGCCGGGCAGAAACACTTCGCACCAGGCGTGCAGGTCGGTGAAATCGACCGTGGTGCCGCTGGGGCCGTCCAGGGCTTTCACGTCCGGGGTGAGCTGGATCAGGTAGCCCGACACAAAGCGTGCCGCCAGGCCGCAGTGGCGCAGCAGTTGCACCAGCAGCCAGCCGGAGTCGCGGCAGGAGCCGCTGGCTTTTTCTAGCGTTTCTTCGGGCGTTTGCACGCCGGGTTCCATGCGGATCAGGTACTTGATGTCGCTCTGGATTTGCTGGTTGATGGCCACCAGGAAGTCGTTGGTGGGCTGGGTTTTCAGGTCCAGCTTGTCCAGGTAGGCCTGCACCAGCGGGGTGGCGGGCTCGGTGACCAGGTAGGGCGAGAGTTCGTCTTGCAGCGTGGGGCTGTACTTGAACGGGAAATTCTGTGCCTCGGGCTCCAGAAAGTAGTCGAAGGGGTTGTACACCGCCATTTCGACGACCAGGTCGACCGTGACCTTGAACTCTGTTGTTTTGGCGGGGAACACCAGGCGGGCCTGGTAATTGGCAAACGGGTCTTGCTGCCAATTGATGAAGTGCTCGGCGGGTTCTATCTTGAGCGAGTAAGAGATGACGTTGCTGCGGCAGTGGGGTGCCGGACGCAGCCGAATCACTTGGGGGCCGAGGTTGACCGGGCGGTCGTACTTGTAGTGCGTAACGTGGTTCAGTGCGGCATGGATGGACATGTATGCGTCTCTTGGAGGCTTCAAAATTAGATGATTTTGGCAACGCCAGAACCTACCCGCATACTAGCAAGTCCTGAGCCATGGATTGGCTCCAGCGTGTTGCGATTGGGGTATGACCTTATGCAAAACCAGTGGCCTTCGGAGATCAAACGCGTGGCGCTGGTGGCCCCCGGTTTGCTCGGCTGGGCGCTCGGCACCGGCCTGCAATTAGGCCAGACGGCGCTGTGGCCCGGCTGGTTTTATGGGGTATTGGTGTTGCTAGCGCTTGTCCTGCTTGCACTTAATGCTATCAATAAAATAGCATGGCGATTGGCGGGCGGTGCGGGTGTGCTGCGTTGGCTGGTGGCTTTGGCGGGCGGGCTGCTGCTGGCCTGGGGGGTCTGCGGGCTGCGGGCCGTGGCTTTTTCCCAGAGCGCTTTGGAGCCACTTTTAGAAGGCCGCGACATCCAGCTTGTCGGTATTGTGGTGGCAATGCCACAGCGCAGCGAAGCGGGCCTGCGGTTTCGTCTGCAAGTGGAGTCGGCGCGGCTGGATGCGGCTCCCGTGGTGGTGCCGCCGGTGGTTGATCTTGCCTGGTACAGCGGCGTGCTGGCCTTTGGCGCGGGCGGCAGCGCCACCCACCTGGAGTTGCAGCGCCAGCCCGACGATCTGCGCGCCGGGGAGCGCTGGCAGATGACGGTGCGCCTCAAGGCCCCGCACGGCGGACGTAATCCGCACGGTTTTGACTACGAGCTGTGGCTGTGGGAGCAGGGCGTGCAGGCCACCGGCAGCGTGCGTGCCGGGCCCAAAAACCCGCCACCGCAGCGCCTGGCCGACACCTGGCGGCACCCGGTGGAGCGCGCCCGGCAGGCGGTGCGCGACAGCATTTACCGGCACGTGGCCGAGCGGCACCTGGCCGGGGTCATTGCCGCGCTGGTGGTGGGTGACCAGAACGCTATCGAGCGCTCCGACTGGGACCTGTTCCGGGCCTCGGGTGTGGCGCATTTGATGAGCATTTCGGGGCTGCACGTGACCATGTTTGCCTGGCTGGCCGCGGCGGCTGTGGGCTGGTTGTGGCGGCGCAGCGATGTGCTGGGCTGGCGTGCGGGTGAAGCCTGGCCGGTGCCGCAGGTGGCGCTGGTGGGTGGTGTGCTGCTGGCCACGGCCTACGCGGTGTTCAGTGGCTGGGGCGTGCCCTCGCAGCGCACCATCTGGATGCTGGCTACCATGGGCCTGCTGCGGGTGAGTGGGCGGCAGTGGCCCTGGCCTTCGGTGTGCCTGCTGGCCTGTGCGGTGGTGCTGGCCATCGACCCGTATGCCCTGCTGCAGGCCGGGTTCTGGCTGAGCTTTGTGGCGGTGGCTGTGCTGTTTGCTACAGATTCAGGAGCTTCTCGCGCTGATGCAGTAAGCGCTAGAGCCCGATTTGGCTTGATGTTGCGGCAGCAATGGAGTATCACCCTGGCGCTGGCCCCGCTGACGTTGCTGCTGTTCCAGCAGGTGTCGGTGGTGGGCTTGCTGGCCAATCTGCTGGCGATTCCGTGGGTGACGCTGGTGGTCACGCCGCTGTGCATGCTGGGCGTGCTGCTGCCGCCGCTGTGGCAGGCGGCGGCATGGGCCATTGACGCGTTGGGCGGGGTGCTGCAAATGCTGGTGCAACTGCCATTTGCTACTATTTCAGTAGCTGCTCCTGCCCTATGGATGGGCGCTAGTGGCATATTAGGTGGTGTATTTCTGGTGCTGCGCCTGCCCGGGACCTGGCGGGCGCTGGGCGTGCCGCTGCTGCTGCCGGTGCTGCTGTGGCAAACGCCACGCCCGCCGATGGGGCATTTTGGGCTGCTGGCCGCTGACATCGGGCAGGGCAACGCCGTGCTGGTGCGCACCGCCACTCACACCCTGGTGTATGACACCGGGCCGCGCTTTGGGCTGGACAGCGACGCAGGCCAGCGGGTACTGGTGCCGTTGTTGCGGGCGCTGGGCGAAACGGTGGACACGGTGGTGGTCAGCCACCGCGACAGCGACCATAGCGGCGGTGCGGCCAGCCTGCTGGCCACCCAGCCGCAGGCCCGGCTGTTGAGCTCCATGGAACGCGAAAACCCGCTGCAGTCAGTGCGGGCCGCACAGCGCTGCGTGGCGGGCCAAAGTTGGGCCTGGGATGGCGTGCAGTTCGACGTATTGCATCCGCAGGCCACGGACTACAACAACGTGCAAAAACCCAACGCTTTGAGCTGCGTGTTGCGCATCTCAAACGGTATTTACACGGTGTTACTTGTGGCGGATATCGAGCAGCCGCAAGAGGCTGCGTTGGTCGCCCGCCAAATGCCGCTGCGGGCCGATGTGCTGTTGGTGCCGCACCACGGCAGCAAGACCTCCAGCAGCCCGGCTTTTCTCGACGCGGTACAGCCCCGCTTCGCAATGGTGCAGGCCGGTTACCGCAACCGCTTTGGCCACCCCGCGCTGCCGATACAGGAACGCTACCAGGCGCGCGGCATCGTTATGGTGGACAGCAGCCACTGCGGAGCCGCCACCTGGCAAACCACGGCACCCACCCAGATGCATTGCGAGCGCCAGGACGATCCGCGCTACTGGCAGCACCATCCGCCGTGAGACCCGCCCGTAAACAGCGCTACGATGGGTGCCGTGGAAGTGCCATAGAGGCAAGGATTAGCCCGGACACCCCACTGACCGCTTGTTTTTGCACCAACCTGGCGCGCTACTTGCTATGCTTTGTTATCAGGAGATGGACCTATTTATGCAAAAATTTGACGAGATGTACACAGGGCTGCCGTATGAGTTTTTCTCAAAGGGCAAGCAGATCCGGGATCATTACAAAATCTACGATGCCTGGCTCGCCAAGCAGCCCGGCGACATGATGGCCAAGCGCCGCGAAGAAGCGGAAATGATCTTCCGCCGCGTCGGCATCACCTTTGCGGTCTATGGTGCCAAAGACGAAGATGGCTCGGGCACCGAGCGCCTGATTCCCTTCGACCTGATCCCCCGTATCATCCCCGCCCACGAATGGGGCAGCATGGAAAAAGGCCTGGTGCAACGCGTCACCGCGCTGAATCGCTTCATCCACGACGTCTACCACGACCAGGAGATCTTGAAGGCCGGCATCATCCCGCGCGACCAGGTCATCAACAACGCCCAGTTCCGTCCCGAAATGATGGGCGTGGACGTGCCCAACAACATCTATTCGCACATCTCCGGCGTGGACATCGTGCGTGCCCCGGATGCCCAGGGTAATGGCGAGTACTACGTGCTCGAAGACAACCTGCGCGTGCCCAGCGGCGTGAGCTACATGCTGGAAGACCGCAAGATGATGATGCGGCTGTTCCCCGACCTGTTCAACAGCCACCGCGTGGCCCCCGTGGCCCACTACCCCGACCTGCTGCTGGAAACCCTGCGCGCCTCGGCCCCGGCCGCTACCTCGGACCCCACCGTGGTCGTGCTGACCCCCGGCATGTACAACAGCGCCTATTTCGAACACGCCTTCCTGGCCCAGCAAATGGGTGTGGAACTGGTCGAAGGGCAGGACCTGTTCGTCAAGGACAAGTTCTGCTACATGCGCACCACCCGTGGCCCGAAACGTGTGGACGTGATCTACCGCCGCGTGGACGACGACTTCCTCGACCCGCAGGTGTTCCGCCCCACCTCCACCCTGGGCTGCGACGGCCTGATGGCCGCCTACACCGCAGGCAACGTGACCATCTGCAACGGCGTGGGGACCGGCGTGGCCGACGACAAGTCGATCTACCCCTACGTACCCAAGATGATTGAGTTCTACCTGGGTGAAAAGCCCATTCTGAACAACGTGCCCACCTTCATGTGCCGCAACCCGGACGACCTGAAGTACACCCTGGCCAACCTCAAGGATTTGGTGGTCAAGGAAGTGCACGGTGCGGGCGGCTACGGCATGCTGGTCGGCCCAGCCTCCACCAAGGCCGAGATCGAAGAATTCCGCGCTGCCCTGCTGGCCAACCCCAGCGGCTACATCGCCCAGCCCACGCTCAGTCTGTCGAGCTGCCCCACGTTTGTGGAGAGCGGCATCGCTCCGCGCCACATCGATTTGCGCCCCTATGTGCTGTCGGCCAAGACCGTGCAAACCGTGCCCGGCGGCCTGACCCGCGTGGCGCTGAAAGAAGGCTCGCTGGTGGTCAACTCATCGCAAGGCGGTGGCACCAAGGACACCTGGATTCTGGAAGACGATGCCGTGCCCGCCACGGTGCCCGTGATTCCGCCAGAGACCCAAATCCAGTCCCAATCGTAGACAACAGACCACAGGAACAATAAACATGCTGTCACGCACCGCAGACCATCTTTTCTGGATGTCCCGCTATACAGAACGTGCCGAAAACACGGCCCGTATGCTCGACATCAATTACCAAACCGCGCTTCTACCCCAGTCGGCCGCCGTCGCCCAGGTGGGCCTGCAAGGCCTGCTGTCTATCAGCGAACTGCTGCAGCCCTATATCGCCAAGCATGGCGAAATCACCTCCAAGGCGGTGATGGAGTTCATGGTCAAGGACGAAGAAAACCCGTCTTCCATCATCTCCTGCTTGCGGGCCGCCCGTGAAAACGCCCGTGCGGTGCGCGGCACCCTGACCACCGAAGTATGGGAGACGCTCAACACCACCTGGCTGGATGTGAACCGCATGCTCAAGGCAGGCGAGTTTGAGGCCGACCCGGCGCAGTTCTTTGAGTGGGTCAAGTTCCGCTCGCACCTGTCGCGTGGCGTCACGCTGGGCACCATGCTGCAGGACGAGGCCTTCCACTTCACCCGCCTGGGCACCTTTTTGGAGCGGGCCGACAACACGGCGCGCCTGGTGGACGTGAAGTTTCACGCGGTGCAAAGTGACTTTTTTGGTGCCGCCAGCGAGAAGGACCAAGAGTACGACTTCTACCACTGGAGCGCGATTTTGCGCAGCGTCTCGGGCTTCGAGGTCTACCGCAAGGTGTACCGCGACGTGATCAAACCCGAGCGCGTGGCCGAGCTGTTGATTTTGCGTGCCGACATGCCGCGCTCTTTGCACGGCAGCCTGAACGAGGTGCTGAGCAACCTGTCGCTGGTGTCCAACAACCCGAACAGTGAAACCCTGCGCCGCGCAGGCAAGCTGCGCGCCGACCTGCAGTTCGCCCGCATCGACGAGATCCTGGCCACGGGGCTGCACGCCTTCCTGACGCAGTTCCTGGACCGCGTGAACGAGCTGGGCGCGCACATCAGCCGCGAATTCCTGGTGCCGGTAACCCACTGAGATGCGATGTTGCTGTGAGGCAAACGCATGCACCGCGCAGCCCCAGGGGCCTGCACGGTGCCGGTGAGTTTTAAGCTGACCCAAGCCTTCACCCGCTGGCTGGGTCGGCTCAGCGTGGGACGCAAGCTCACGCTGATTTACCTGCTCGACCTGACCGCCGTGATCTACGTGTCGAGCATCCTGATCCACGAGAAATTCCAGTCCATCGATTTCACCCGCAAAGAGATCGTCGGCACGGCCTACAGCGTGGCGGTGCGCGACGTGCTCATGCAGCCATTTTTGCCGCCCCAGAGTGGTGCATTGCCGACATCGGTGGCCTTGCTCCGGCTGGACCGCTTGCGCATGGGCCACGACGACACTTTGCAGACCGCCCAGGCCAGCAAAGCCTTTATGGACAGCTGGCAGCAGCTCAGCGCCGAGACCCGCCCCGCCGAGCACCAAAATGCCTTGAAACCCATGCTGCGTCACGCCCGCGAGCTGCTGACCACCGTGGGCAACCAGTCCAACCTGATCCTTGACCCCGATCTGGACAGCTACTACGCCATGTCGCTGGTGGTGCTGCGCTTTCCCGAGCTGCTGGAGGTGCTGAGCGACACCATCCGCATCCTTCCCAAGGCACCGTCGGCGGTGGCGATTCCGTCCGGCGTGCAAGACCGGCGCACCGAGCTACTGATCCTGGCCGGTCGGCTGGATGCCGTGGCCCTAGGGATCCGCTCCGACTACACCCAGGCCTTTGCCGCAGGCAGCCCAGCCCAGCGTGCGGCGCTGCAGGCCAGCCGCACCGTGCTGGAGGCCCGTCTGGGCGAATTTCTGGCAGCGGTGCAATTGCTGGCCGATGGCGATGCCAACCCACACAGCCTGGAACTGCTGCAACAGCATTACGGACACTCGCTGCTGGCACTGACCGATGCATGGGCCCGCACCGCCACCGATCTGGACCGGCTGCTGCACGAGCGCGTGGACGCGCTGTTCAACCGCATGTGGTTGCACCTGGGCACGGCGTTTTTGCTGCTGAGCTGCATTCTGAGCCTGGTCTACGCCGTGGCCCGCCAGATTGCCCGGCCCCTGACCAATCTGGCCGCGGTGGCCGACGCGGTGCGCCAGACCGGCGACCATACGCGCCGGGCGGTGTGGCATAGCCGCGACGAAATCGGCCAACTGGTCACTGCCTTCAACGGCATGCTGGCGCAGCTGGACCAGCAACGCCTGGCCGGGCAGGAGGCCGCAGCCCGCAGCCGTGCCGCCCAGGCCCAGCAGGCGCTGGTGGAGGCGATTCCGATTGCGCTGGTAGTCACCTCGGTGCCCGACCACGAGGTACTGCACGCCAACGCCCCAGCCCTGCCGTGGCTGGCCGGGCAGACCCGCGACCCCTGGCGTGCCGGGCTGGAGCCGGGAGTGCGTGGGCGGTTCTTTCAACAACTGTCGGACCAGGGCAAGGTGGACGAGTTCGAGGTGCGCTGGCTGGGCGGGGCCGAGCCCTCGTGGGCGGTGCTGTCGGCGCGCAGGTTGCAATTCCAGGGCCGGGACGCGGTGCTCACGGCCTTTACCCCGATCAACGTGCTCAAAGTGATGGAGCGCCGCCTGGAGCTGTGGGCCAAGGTGTTCGAGGCCTCCAGCGAGAGCATCATCATCATGGACGGGCAGCAGAAAATTTTGAGCGTGAACCGGGCGTTTTGCCGCAGCACCTCGTACGACTTCTACGAGGTGATTGGCGAGCCGCTGAGCGTACTGCTGGATGGCACCCAGGCGGTGACCGTGGAGCAAAGCCTCAACGGCCTGTCGCAAGACCGCGATGCCTGGCAGGGCGAGGTGCATTTCCGCAAACGCTCGGGCGAAACCTACCCGGCGTGGTTGATGATTTCGGCGGTGCGCGACGGCTCGCGCTTTGGCGCGGTGTCGCAGTACATCGGTATCTCGGTGGACATCACCGACCGCAAGCGCACCGAGGCGCGGGTGCAGTTTCTGGCCCAGCACGATGTGCTGACCGAGCTACCTAACCGGGCGCTGTGCGTGATCCGGCTGGAGGCCGCGATCGAGGCCGCGCAGCGCAGCGGCGAGCAGGTAGCCGTGCTGTTCATCGACCTGGACCGTTTCAAAACCATCAATGACACCCTGGGCCACCACATTGGCGACGGCGTGCTGCGCTCGGTGGCCAGTCGCCTGAGTCAGGCGGTGCGCAGCATCGACACGGTGAGTCGCCTGGGCGGCGACGAATACGTGGTGATTCTGCGCGGCGTGGCCGGGTCCGAGGAGGTACGGCACACGGTGGAGCGCCGCCTGATTCCGCTGATCCGCCAGACCCACCATGTCGATGGCCATGACCTGCAGGTCTCTTGCAGCGTGGGCATTGCGCTGTACCCCGACGACGGCCTGGACCTGCCCCTGCTGATGCGCCGCGCCGATGCCGCCATGTACGCCGCCAAAAACGCCGGGCGCGACATGGCGCGGTTTTACGAGCCCGAAATCGAGCAATTGGCCCAGCAGCGGCAGGCGCTGGAGCAGCAACTGCGCCACGCTCTGGAGCGCAGTGAGTTCAGCCTGCAGTTCCAGCCCAAGGTCCACGCCGAGACCCTGGAGGTGGTGGGTGTCGAGGCTTTGTTGCGCTGGGACAACCCGGCGCTGGGTTCGGTGCCGCCCGGTCGCTTTATCCCGGTGGCCGAAGAAACCGGCCTGATCCGCCCCATTGGTGCCTGGGTGCTGCAGCAGGCGTGCGGCCAGCTGGCGCAGTGGCATGCGCAGGGTTTGACCGCGTTGACGGTATCGGTGAATCTATCCGCCCTGCAGTTGGTCGATGTCGCTCTGGTGCCGCAGATCCAGCAGTGCCTGCAAGACCACGGCATAGCGCCTGCCGCGCTGGAGCTGGAGATCACCGAGTCGGTGCTGATGGACAACACCAGCCTGGCGGTGGAGCAACTGGCGGCGCTGAAAGCCCTGGGCGTGCAGTTGTCGATCGACGACTTTGGCACCGGCTATTCCAGCCTGGCCTATCTCAAGCGCTTTGCCATCGACAAGCTGAAAATCGACCAGTCGTTTGTGCGCGATATGCTGACCGACCCCACCGACCTGGCCATCATCCGCGCCATCATTGCCCTGGGCCACACCCTGGGCCTGAAGGTGGTGGCCGAAGGGGTGGAGCTGGCCGAGGTGGCGGGCCAGCTCAAGGCCCTGGCCTGCGATGAGCTGCAAGGCTATTACTTTGCCCGCCCCATGCCAGCCGTTGCTTTTGTGCCGTGGCTACACGACCGCAAGCAGTGGCCCGAGCGGCGGCCAGAGCGACGGCGTATCCACCCAGTGCCCGGTGGGACTTGATCCTGGTTAAACGTGCCGACCCGAGTTGTAGGTGGCGGTCAGCAGCTTGTCGGTATAGGCAATCGCCAGGGCGCTGAGCAAGAACACCACGTGGATGCCGGTTTGCGCCAGCAGCACCTTGGCATCGTAGTTGGCCGCGTTGATGAAGGTTTTCAGCAGGTGGATGGACGAGATGCCGATGATGGCCATCGCCAGCTTCACCTTCAGCACCGACGCGTTCACGTGGCTCAGCCATTCGGGCTGGTCGGGGTGGCCGTCCAGGTCCATGCGGCTCACAAAGGTTTCATAGCCGCCCACAATCACCATGATCAGCAGGTTGGAGATCATCACCACGTCGATCAGTGCCAGCACCACCAGCATGATGATGGTTTCGTTCAGGGCGGTGGGGGCACCTGCGTCTTTGTAGCCAATGCTGCTGACCAGGGCCTGCAGCGCGGTCTGGTTGCCAAACGCGGCCTCGACCAGGTGCGTCAGCTCCACCAGAAAGTGCATGACATACACCGCCTGTGCTGCGATCAAACCCAGGTACAGCGGCAACTGTAGCCAGCGGCTGGCAAAAATGAAGCGGGGCAGGGGGCGCAGGGGCTTGGGATTGGGGGGGGTGGAATCGGACATTTTTGGGGTTTTGGGGCGTTAACTGCAAAGGAGGATTGTAGGATCAGGGTTTGTACCGTTTTTCCAAGTCAGCAATACGTAAGAGCCAGCCCCGACATTACAGACAAGTTTTAACGCCAGCATCCACTAAACCACCCATCGAGGAGACAAACCCATGAGTTCTGCCATTGAGTCCGTGTTGATTGAAAACCGCGTGTTCCCCCCTAGCGAGGCGATGCAAAAATCGGCCCGCATCAGCGGCATGGATGGCTACAACGCCCTGTGCGCCGAGGCGGCAAGCGACTTTGAAGGCTTCTGGGCCCGTCTGGCGCGCGAAAACGTGTTGTGGAACAAGCCCTTCACCCAGACTCTGGACGAGTCCAACGCACCGTTCTACCAGTGGTTTGCCGATGGCGAGCTCAATGCCTCGGCCAACTGCCTAGACAAACACATGGGCACGCCCACCGAGAACAAGACGGCGGTGATTTTCGAAGCCGACGACGGCACGGTCAAAAAGACCACCTACAAAGAGCTGCTCACCCAGGTCAGCCAGTTTGCCAACGCGCTCAAGGCGGCGGGCATCCAAAAGGGCGACCGCGTGCTGGTCTACATGCCCATGACGCTGGAAGGCGTGATCGCCATGCAGGCCTGCGCCCGCATCGGTGCCACCCACAGCGTGGTGTTTGGCGGCTTCTCGTCCAAGGCCTTGAACGAACGCATCATCGATGCCGGTGCCGTGGCCGTCATCACCGCCAACTACCAGATGCGCGGCGGCAAAGAGCTGCCCTTGAAGGCCATCGTGGACGAAGGTATCGCCCTGGGCGGCTGCGAGTCGATCAAGAACGTATTCGTGTACGAGCGCACCGCCACCGCCTGCGCCATGGTGGCCGGGCGCGACCAGACCTTTGCCCAGGCCGTGGCCGGCCAAAGCAGCGACTGCCCACCGGTGGCCGTGGGTGCCGAGCACCCGCTGTTCATCCTCTACACCTCCGGCTCCACCGGCAAACCCAAGGGCGTGCAGCACAGCACCGGCGGCTACCTGCTGTGGGCCAAGCTGACGATGGACTGGACCTTTGATTTGAAGCCCGACGATGTGTTCTGGTGCACGGCCGACATCGGCTGGATCACCGGCCATACCTACGTGGCCTACGGCCCGCTGGCCGCCGGTGCCACGCAGATCATCTTCGAAGGCATCCCCACCTACCCGAACGCCGGGCGCTTCTGGCAGATGATCGAGCGCCATAAGTGCACGATTTTCTACACCGCACCCACCGCCATCCGCTCGCTGATCAAGGCCGCTGAGGCCGATGAAAAAGTCCACCCCGACCGCTCGAATCTGGACAGCCTGCGCATCCTCGGTTCGGTGGGCGAGCCCATCAACCCCGAAGCCTGGATGTGGTACTACAAGAACGTGGGCCACGAGCGCTGCCCGATCGTGGACACCTTCTGGCAGACCGAAACCGGCGGCCACATGATGTCGCCCATGCCCGGTGCCACACCCCTGGTGCCCGGTAGCTGCACGCTGCCGCTGCCCGGCATCATGGCCGCCATCGTCGATGAAGTGGGCAACGATCTGCCCAACGGCACCGGTGGCCTGCTGGTGGTCAAGCGCCCCTGGCCCAGCATGATCCGCACCATCTGGAACGACCCGGACCGCTTCAAGAAGAGCTACTTCCCCGAAGAAATGGGCGGCACCATCTACCTGGCCGGTGACGGCGCGGTGCGCAGTGCCGACCGCGGCTACTTCCGCATCACCGGCCGTATCGACGACGTGCTGAACGTGTCGGGCCACCGCATGGGCACCATGGAGATCGAATCCGCCCTGGTCTCGCACACCGCCCTGGTGGCCGAAGCCGCCGTGGTGGGCCGTCCGGATGATTTGACCGGCGAGGCCATCTGCGCCTTTGTGGTCTTGAAGCGCGGCTGCCCCACCGGCGACGAAGCCAAGCAAATCGCCAACGAGCTGCGCGCCTGGGTGGCCAAGGAAATCGGCCCCATCGCCAAACCCAAGGACATCCGCTTCGGCGAGAACCTGCCTAAAACCCGCAGCGGCAAGATCATGCGCCGCCTGCTGCGCAACCTGGCCAAGGGCGAGGCGGTGACGCAAGACACCTCCACCTTGGAGAACCCGGCCATCCTCGGACAGTTGGGGCAAGCTTACTGAGATTTATATGCCTTTTAGGCTACTCACGCTTATTTCATGGGTGTGAGTAGCTACTGAATGCATAGCAATCTGTTCACCGGGTGCCATCCAGCACGATCACCTGCCGCCAAGCTAGGTGGGGGTGGGCCTCGTAATCGGCCACCACCCAGCAGCGGGTGGGGTGGTCGGCCATTTCTTTCAAAAAACCGTTGACCACCCGGATCGAAGCGCCGTCCAGCGCTGCGTACGGCTGGTCCAGGCAGGTTACCAACGCCCCGCAGGCCAGCAAACCCGCCAGCGCGGTCTTGCGTCGGCTGCCTGCCGAAAGCATGTAGAGCTTCTTATCCTGGTGGGGCTGCAGCAGCAAGGCCGCCACCAACTGCTGGTGCAGGCTGGCATCCCATTGCGGGCTGCGCTTTTGCAGGGCCTGCCAAATCTCTTGCGGAGTCTGGCCATCCAGGTCGGGCAAGGCCAGATCCAGCCACAGCGCACCTGTTTCTCCCAGTTGGCGTAAAAAATGGGTTTTGCCCGCGCCTTCATCGCCAGTCACAGCAATGAGGCCTGGGGGAAGGGTGGTTAGAGCGGTCACGCTGGTGGCATTACTTGAGCGAAAGCACCCATTCGGCCAATTTTTTGGCATCGGCCTCGTTCACTTGGGCGTTGGCGGGCATGGCCATCGGCCCCCACACGCCGGAGCCACCCTGGCGGATTTTGAGCGCCAGTTGTGCGGCTGCCGCCTGGTTGCCCCGGTACTTGTTGGCCACATCCTTGAACGCAGGCCCCACCACCTTCTTGTCCATGGTGTGGCAGCCCATGCAGTTCTTGGCCTTGGCGAGTTCGGGGCTGGCCAGGGCCGGGGCGGTGCAGGCAGCGGCCAAAGCCAAAGTAGCCAAAGTAAACAGGGCGCGTCGCATCGATTCCTTGTGGTGTGCAGTACAGTCTTGATTTTATCGGGCGGTGGTTTCCCAGCAGGCTTGCGGGGCACCCGTTCAGAGGAGGCAAACATGCTGTTTTTGGGAATCGGATTGCTGCTGGTCGTGTTGAAATACATGGCCATCGCCCCTGTGGCGGGCTGGAGCTGGACAATGGTGATGTCGCCGTTCATGCTGGCCGTGCTGTGGTGGTGGTGGGCCGACACCACCGGCTACACCAAGCGCAAAGTGATGCAGCGCGAGGAAGCGCGCAAGCAAGCGCGCATCGACAAAAACAAGGAAGCCATGGGCACCAAGCGCAAAACCCCGCACTGAACCCAGGGCCCCACAAAAAAAGCCCAGGGCAGCGATGCCCTGGGCTTTTTTAATGCAGCAAAAGATCAATACGCGATCAATACGCGTCAAGCACCGCGCCCTTGCTGGCGGTGGAGGCGTTGAACGCAAACTTGGCCTGCACGCCACGGGTGTAGCGGGGCTTGGGGGCTGTCCAGGCGGCGCGGCGCTGGGCGATCACTTCGTCGCTCACGTTGAGCTGCAGCAGCAACTGGTGCGCGTCGATGGTGATGGAGTCGCCCTCTTCGATGAAGGCGATGGTGCCACCCACGGCGGCCTCGGGGGCCACGTGGCCGACCACCATGCCCCAGGTGCCGCCGGAGAAGCGGCCATCGGTGATCAGGCCGACCGACTCGCCCAGGCCCTGGCCGACCAGCGCACCCGTGGGGGCCAGCATTTCGGGCATGCCGGGGCCGCCCTTGGGGCCCAGGTAGCGCAGCACCATCACGTCGCCCGCCACGATTTTGTTGTCCAGAATGGCTTTCAGGGCCGACTGCTCGTCGTCGAACACGCGGGCCGGGCCGGTCATCACGGGGCGCTTCAGGCCGGTGATCTTGGCCACCGCGCCTTCGGGTGACAGGTTGCCCTTGAGGATGGCCAGGTGGCCCTGGGCGTACATGGGGTTGGTGATGGGGCGAATCACGTCCTGGTCGGCACGCGGCACGTCCGGGATGTCGGCCAGCACCTCGGCCACGGTCTGGCCGGTGATGGTGATGCAGTCGCCGTGCAGCAGGCCCGCGGCCAGCAGCGTCTTCATCACCTGGGGGATGCCGCCTGCGCGGTGCAGGTCCACGGCCAGGTATTTGCCGCTGGGTTTCAGGTCGCACAGCACCGGGGTTTTGACGCGCACGCGCTCGAAGTCGTCAATCGTCCATTCCACTTCGGCGGCGTGGGCGATGGCCAAAAAGTGCAGCACGGCGTTGGTCGAGCCGCCGGTGGCCATGATCACCGCCACGGCGTTTTCGATGGACTTGCGGGTCACGATGTCGCGGGGCTTCAGGTCTTTTTTGATGGCTTCGACCAGCACGCGGGCCGATTCCTGGGCCGAGTTCAGCTTCTCGTCGTGCGGGTTGGCCATGGTGGACGAGTAGATCAGGCTGATGCCCAAAGCCTCGAACGCGCTGGACATGGTGTTGGCCGTGTACATGCCGCCGCAGGAACCCGTGCCGGGAATGGCGCGGCGCTCGATCTGCAGCAGGTCTTCGTCGCTCATGCGGCCTGCGGCGTTTTCGCCCACGGCTTCGAACACGCTGACGATGTTCAGGTCTTTGCCCTTGTAGTGGCCCGGCAGGATGGTGCCGCCGTACACGTAGATGGCCGGCACGTTGGCGCGCAGCATGCCCATCAGGCCGCCGGGCATGTTCTTGTCGCAGCCGCCCACCACCAGCACGCCGTCCATCCACTGGCCTTGCACGCAGGTCTCAATACAGTCGCTGATGACTTCACGGCTGACCAGGCTGTATTTCATGCCTTCGGTGCCCATGGCCATGCCGTCGGAGATGGTGGGCGTGCCAAACACCTGGGCGTTGGCACCCGCCGCTTCAATGGCTGCGATGGCCGCGTCGGTGAGCTTTTGCAGGCCGCTGTTGCAGGGCGTGATGGTGCTGTGGCCGTTGGCCACGCCGACCATGGGCTTCTTGAAATCCGCCTCTTCGTAGCCCATGGCGTAGTACATCGAGCGGTTGGGCGCGCGCGACTTGCCTTCGGTGATGTTCTTGGAGCGGGGGTTCAAAACGATGGGTTTGGTGTCCATGGGGGGTCTCTTTGTGTCGTGGGGAGGTGTTTTTTGGCAGCGCTGAGTATGCTACGGGCAAAAACTCGGGTCCAATCTATTTTTAAGTGCGTATTAATATGTGCTGCATATGAATGACATTGAATTCCGGCTGTGGAACCAGTTTGCCGTGCTGGCCGACGAGCTGCACTTTGGCCGTGCCGCCCAGCGCCTGCACATGACCCAGCCGCCGCTGACGCAGGCCATTGCCCTGCTCGAAAAGCGCCTGGCCGTGCGCCTGTTTGACCGCACCAAGCGCAGCGTGCAGCTCACCGCCACCGGGCGGGCGCTGCTGCCCGAGGTGCTGGACCTGCTGGCTCGGGCCCAGGCCCTGCCCGAGCACGCCCGTGCCGCAGCGGCGGGCGAGCTAGGCCGCCTGCGGCTGGCCTTTGTGTCCACCGTGGGTTTTGCGCTGCTGCCGCAGTGGGTGCGCGGCTTTCGCGCCTTGTACCCGCAGGTGCAGATGGAGCTGGTAGAGGCCACCGGCGACGTGCAGTTGCAGGCCTTTGCCCAGGGCACGCTAGATGCGGGCTTCATGCTGCACGCCCCGGGTTTCGCCCCGGTCGGGCTGGAGCGCCACACCGTGCACCAGGAGCCGCTGGTGCTGGCCGTGCCCGAGCAGCACGCGCTGGCGGCACTGCCCCGGCTGACGCTGGCCGCCGTGCTGGACGCACCCCTGGTGATCTTTCCGCGCCGCATCGTGCCTTCGCTGTATGACGCGATCTTTGCTGTCTACCACGCCGCCGGGCACCTGCCCACGGTGGCCCAAGAGGCCATCCAGATGCAGACCATCGTCAACCTGGTCTCCGCCGGGCTGGGCTGCGCCTGGGTGCCGCACAGCGTCACGCAGTTTCAGCGGCCGGGGGTGGTGTACCGCAGCGTGGAGCCGGGTCAGCGAGGCAAGGCCGGGGTGGCGTTGCCGGGGTGCGAGACCAGCCTGGTCTGGTCTGCCGCCCATACCAGCCCGGCGCTGGAGCGTTTCATTGCCTTTGTGGCGCAGTAGCTCTGTTTTTGATAGCTGCTTGCGCCGATGGAATAAGCGCTAGGCCCTGATTTGGCTATTGAGTGAACGATGGCACTTTGCCAAAGCCCGGCAGTCGCAGTTGCAGGTCGTTCACATCGATGCCAAAGCCCAGCCCCAGCAGGTTCAACTCCAGGCCTTCTTCCCGCCCCACCGTCACCCCCGCCAGGCCTAGCAGCGACACCTGCCAGCCCGTGCCGCTAGGGGCGTGGCCCACAAAGGTGTTGGGGCCGAGATAGTCCTTGCCGATGGCGGTGGGCGGCAGGTCCAGGTGCAGCGCGGGCACGCGGCGCGCGACCCAGGCGACGAAGGTATTGCTGTTCGGGCCGGGCCAGAGCCGGTATTCATGCCCCCATGGATAGTCGGCCACCGCGGCTTCGATGCCGTCGATCATGGCCTCTGCATCGGCACCCCGGTGGTCTACCAGCAGTTGCGGATAGGCCCCGTACCAGCGGGCATCGGGCTGCGTGCTGGTGCCGGTGACCAGCGCCTCTTGGCCGTTTTGCGCGCGCCAGCCCACGATTTGGTAGGTGGTGTAGCGGCTTGCCCCCGCGCGTTTGACCGCTATCCACGGATGGATGCCAAAAGCCCCCCGCCACCGCACGGTGCGCGCCCCAAACACCTGCACCACCGCACGCCGCTCCACCGCCGGGTCGGGTGCCTGGCCCGTGCTGTCGCTGCGGGCCTGGTTCCATGGGGTCTGCATATCCAGCGTGCCCGAAGCCAGCACGCCCATGGGGCCGAGGAGCAACAGCAGCACCAGGCCTAGCAGGCGAAGGGGCCAGCGCAGCCAGCGACGGAGGGTGCTGGTGGGGTGGGGGGAAGAGGTGTTGGGAGGGTTACCGGAAGGCATGGCGGGAGTATGCCTTTGTGGGGATTTCCTGGGTGTATGGTGGGATGCGCCTGTCCCTGAGCTTCTCGGTGCGGGTCGAGGGGGCGGTGTGCTTTCACAGGGCTATAGTCAAGTCGCCGTCAGGTATCCAAATCCATCTCGTCGTTACTCGCAGCCTGGAGAACCCCCCATGTCCAAACTCCGCGTAGAAAGCTTCACCATCTCCCTCGACGGATTCGGCGCAGGCCCGGACCAGGATCTGAACAATCCCCTCGGCGTGGGTGGCACCGCGCTGCATGGCTGGGCGATGTCCACACGCACGTTCCAGAAGCACGTGTTCGGTGGCGAGGGCGGAGCTACGGAGGGACTCGATGAGGAATTTGCCGCGCGGGGTTTTCAGAACTTCGGGGCCTGGATTCTGGGGCGCAACATGTTCGGGCCGGTGCGCGGGCCGTGGCCGGACGAGAGCTGGCGCGGTTGGTGGGGCGAGAACCCGGTCTACCACGTGGAGGTGTTTGTGCTGACCCACCACGCCCGCGCACCACTGGTGATGGAAGGCGGCACCACCTTCCACTTCGTGACCGAAGGCATCGAGGTGGCGCTGGCGCGTGCCCGCGCAGCCGCCGGGGGCAAGGATGTGCGTGTGGGTGGCGGTGTGAACACCCTCCAGCAGTACCTGCGCCAGCGTCTGATCGACGAGATGCACGTGGCCATCTCCCCCGTGCTGCTGGGTGCGGGCGAGCGGCTCTTCGAAGGCGTGAACCTCCCTGCCCTGGGCTACGCCTGCACCCGGTGCGAGCGCTCGGCGCTGGCCACGCACATGGTGTTGACCCGGCAGTGAGTACGCGCAATTTGCTATATATAAAATAGCTGCTGCCGCCTATTCCATAAGCGCTAGAGGCCTAAAAAGCCTTCAATGCGCGCGGTAGACCGCAGCCCTGCTACGTGCCGACATCCTGGGTTTTGCATCTGCACTTTCTGCTTGAATAGTTTTATCTTAGTGCGCATAATCGTAAGCACTAAATAATGGAAATCGAGATTAAGCACAAAATGTTGGACTTTAACTTGGCATCCCCTGCCGAGATATGCGCAGCACTGGGCGAACGCCTGAAGGCGGCTCGACACGCCAAAGGCCTGCAGCAAGCAGAACTCGCATTGCGTGCAGGCATTTCGCGTAACACCTTGCTGGCGCTGGAGTCCCACGGCCAGGGCTCGATGGCGACACTGGTGCGGGTGGCTTCGGCGCTGGGTATCGTGGACCAATTGCAGTCGCTTTTTGTGGTGCAAATCCAGAGCATTGCTCAGCTAGAAGCCCGGGCCGCACCACCGCCGCAGCGCATCCGTAAGCCCGGCAACAAGGCCAAGCCATGAAGCGCGTCGACGTGTACTACGAAGGCTGGGGCGAGCGTTGGCTGCTTGGAACGCTAGCGCACGGACGCGGGGAGCTCTTGTTTGAATACAGCCCGCAGGCTTTGGCCCAAAAACTGGAGCTTTCCCCTATCAAACTGCCGCTGCAGGTGGCGGCTTTTTCCCGGTTTCCGCAGGCGCAGTGGGGCTTGCCTGGCCTGATTGCAGACAGTCTTCCCGACGGGTGGGGGATGCTGTTGATGGACCGCTACTTCCGCAAGAACGGCATCGAGGTCTCCACGGTGTCTGCGCTCGACCGCTTGGCGTTCCTGGGGCATCGCACGATGGGGGCTCTGACGTTTGAGCCGGCACAGGTAGTGGCCGCCCCTACTGGTACCGTAGACCTGCCGGCACTTGCGCAACAGGCCCAGCAGGTCATGGCGGGCAAAGACAGCGCGTTACTGGCCCAGCTGGTCCTGATGGGGGGCTCGCCGCACGGTGCGCGGCCCAAGGTGCTGGTGGACTACTGTGTGGCGACGGGAGAAATGGGGACGCAGGGTGTCGCGAACGGACAGCCTTGGTTGGTTAAGTTCCCGTCGAACGGAGAGCACAAGGAAGTCTGCGCCATCGAGAACTGCTATGCCGCCCTGGCGCGAGACTGCGGATTGGATGTGCCTGCCACCCAATACTTTGATATCGCGCCCCAGCTCGCGGGCTTCGGCATTGCGCGCTTTGACGTGGACCACGGCATGCGGGTGCCGGTCCACACCTTGGCGGGTGCGATGAATGCAGACTTCCGCGTGCCGGGGGCGCTGGACTACCTGAGCTTTTTGCGGGTCACCCGCAACCTCACGCGGGATGCGCGCGAAGTGGAAAAGGCTTTTGCGCGCGCCCTGTTCAATGTGGTCTTTAACAACCGTGATGACCATCCCAAGAACTTTTCGTTCCGGCTCGACAGGGAGCGCCACTGGAAGCTGTCGCCTGCGTACGACCTGACTTACTCGCCGGGCCCGGGCGGGTACCACCAGATGGACGTGATGGGCGAAGCGCAGGCCATTACCCGCAAGAACATGCTGGAACTGGCCCACAAGACCGATATCTCTGTGGCGAAGGCCTTGGCGCATCTGGACCGGCACTTGGCAGTGGCTGGCGACTTTGCCAAAACACTCAAGGCCGCGAAGGTGCGGCCAGCCACTACCAAACACTTGGCTGCGCAGGTGGCGGCTAACGTTGACCGGTTGAAATAACAAGGCCTACGCCTGTACCCGGTGCGAGCGCTCGGCGCTGGCTACGCACGTGGTGCTGACCCGGCATTAAGGGTGCCTACCGAAAAAACTGGTGTGCTATATAAAAAGTAGCTTCTCACGCCCATTCCATAAGCGCAGGCGGCCTAAAAGGTATGAAGCCAACTTGGGCCATCCGCCCCAGCGCGGCACCCCGCTAGCGGGCCCGTTTTTCGGCCTTGCGCCGGGCTATGCCTTCCATGGCGTATTTTTCGCGGTCTTCTACGTGTCGGCGCAGGGCTGCGATGTGGGACTGGGTTTTGCGGTCATACGGTGTTTTGTAGTTCAGAACGATAAACACCAGACATACCAGACACACCAGGCCGATACCCGCCATGGTGTAGGGGTTGGCGAAAAATAGGATTTCCATGATGTGTTCCTTTTGATCAGGACTTACGCAAGTTCCCCCTGTAAGCCCGAAGGGCGATACAGGGGCGCTGCGTAAGTCCTATTGATGTCAAATAGCTTGTAGGGCACGGGCTGTGTTTACCGGGCGCTGCAGGCGGGGCTTGCTGCCCATATGGGGGGGTAATGCTATGGTCTTACCGGTGCGGTGTCCAATGCCTCATGTCCCCGCCGCGAAGTGTGGTGCCAGCAGCGCCTGCAGCCAGTGGGCAAATACCTGCATGCGTGGCGACAGGTGCCGACGGTGCGGGTAGAGCAGGTGTACCGGCATGGCGGGGGCGCAGGCCTGGGGCAGCACTTGTAACAATTCGCCGCTGTCCAGGTGCTGGCGCACGTCGTAGGCGGAGACCTGCACCAGGCCCAACCCAGCCAGCGCGCAGGCGATGTAAGTTTCTGCGTTGTTCACCGTGACCTGACTGTGCAGGTCTAGCTGGCGCAGCGTGCCGCCCTCCATCCATTCGCCTACACCCCGTACTACGGCATCTACCCCAGCAGCAAGGCCCCGGTGGAGCACTTCACCCGCGCCGCGTCCAAGGAGTTTTACGAGCGCGGTATCTCGGTCAACGCCGTCGGCCCCGGCCCGATGAACACGCCGTTTTTCTACGGCCAGGAAAACGCCGATTCGGTGGCCTACAACAAGGCCGGGGCGGCGCTGGGCAAGTACTCGAAGGCGGGCCTGACCGACATCGAAGACATCGCTCCGCTGGTGAAGTTCCTGGTGACCGAAGGCTGGTGGATCACCGGCCAGACGATTTTTGCCAACGGTGGCTACACCACCCGCTAAGCAGGGCGGGCTGCCCGCTGCTCAGTTGGGGGCTTCGGCAATGAAGGGCATCAGCGGTTCGATCAGAACAGCATCGGGTTCCACACCGTTGGCCTCACACGCCCGCAGGTAGATGCGCAGCAGGGCGGACATGGCCGTGTGGTGCGGGTCGGGCTGCTGCAGGAAGCAGGGTATGAGGCGCTGCAAGCCGTGCCGCGCGTGCGCGTGCGCCGGGGCCAACTGCTGCAGGTCCAGATGGCACTGGGCCAGCAGTCCCAGGCTGCGCGCCCAGGGCGCGGTGAAGCGGTCGGGGTTCTGCGCGGCCAGCAAGGCGTGCTGCGCCATGGATTCAATGGCGGCCTCCAGGGCGGGGCCGGGCTGTGCCATCAGGCCATAGGCGCTGGCCAGGTTGATGGTGGCCATGGCAAGGGCGGGCCGGTAGGTGTCGGGCTGCTGGGCGGCCAGGCGACGGTAGATGTTGGCAGCCTGCTGTGCACAGCGCAAAGCCTCGTCGGCTTGCTGCGCCTTGCCGTGGGCGACACCTAGGTTGCTGATGGCCGCCGCGAGTTCTGCGGTGAATTCTGCGGGCCACTGGTTGGCGAGGTGGGTGTACAGCGCCACGGCCTGCTGGGCGGAAGCCAGGGCGGCACCATGCAGGCCCAGGCGGCTTTGCTGGTGAGAGAGGTTGGCCAAGACCATGGCCAGCAGGCCGCCGGCCCCGTCCGGGTTGCTATGGGCCAATGCACGGGCCTGCAGCACCGCCTCTTGCGCGGTTTCTAGCGCGTCTTCGAATTGGCCCGTGTCACTTTGCCGCAAGACCAGGCTGTTGAGCGCCACCGCCAGGTGGAGGGTGTATTTGTCTGGCGCTTGCAGTGCCAGGGGGTACAGCAGCAGTACGGCCTGCTCGGCCACAGCCAGGGCCGGGCCCAACTGGTGCACATGGGCCAGGGCGCGCGACAGGTTCAGGCCCGCGGTGGCGCAGGCCAGCGGGTCGACATCGGGCATGGCCGCTATCCTTTCCAGCACAGCCCGAGAAATCCGCAGGCTGGTGGCGTTCAGCGCCAGGCTGTCCATTGGCAGGCCGTCAGCCAGGGCAGTCAAGGCTTCCAGGTCGTCTTGCGCTGCATCGACGATGCCGCCAAGCCAACCCAGCGGCCCGGCGGCCACCTCCGCAAAGTCCTGCACGCAGCGGATCACCGTCTCCGCCACCCGGTGGCCCAGGGCGGTGTAGCAGCGCAGCACCGCCTCATGCCCTTCGTCGCCCGGCAGCAGCCGCACCAACAGGGCCTCGCCCACCATGTCGGGAATCACCGGGGCGATGCCTTGCGGGCCGGGCAGGGCTTGTTGCAGCAGTTTGAACAGGGCGGCGGGGGCATCGGGCTGCGTCCAGCCGGTGGCCTGTTGCTCGGCGGCGGCCAGGGGCAGGAAGGCGGCGCGGGTCAAGCCTTGGGCCAGGGTGGCGCAGGCGGCCAGGTGCAGCACCAGCTCGGGTGTCAGGCTGTGGGCGCGGGCCAGTGTGGTCAGGCGGTCGATCTCGCCCTGGGCTACCCGGTCGGCCAGGTCGGTGCGGCCCAGCGTCAGTGCGCTGTGGCCTTGGCTGGCCATGGCCATGGCGGCCAGCATCAAAAACAGCGGATCGCCGCCCCAACTGGGCTGCATGAGCTGCTGGCCAAAGGCCGGGTCGTCCAGCGCCAGGGCCGTGGGCGCATCCGGGCGGGCAATGGCCAGCATGTCTTGCAGCAAGGCCAGGCGCAGCGCGGGCGTGGCCAGGGGGTGCAGAGGCACGGGAATGGCCGGGTCCAGCAGCGCCTGTTTGGCCAGGGCCTGCCAGCCGCCGCCAAACACGCTGGCCCACCAGCCCGTGTCTTTGTCGGCGTAGCGCTCTAACAAAAGGACGCGCAGCGGGTGCGGAGTGGATACTGTGCGGTCGGCCAGTTCGTCCAGCCAGCGGCCCAGGCCCTGGGCTTTGGCGGCGGCGTAGTCCACCACCACCAGGGTCGGGTTTTGCCAGCCCCAGGTGCTGAGGTTCTGGCCAGCAAAAAAGCGCTCCATCTCTGTGCCGGTGGCAAAGCCGGTGTCCCAGCCCTCGGCCTGCATCTGGTCGCACAGCGCCAGCGCCAGCCGGGTTTTGCCGCTGCCGCCACCACCCACCACCACGCGCACGCTGATGGGTTGGGGGCTGGCCAGGAAGGCGCGCAGGCTGGCCAGTTCCTCCTCGCGGCCCAGCAGCTGGGTAGAGCGGGAGTAGGGCGACAGGGCGCTCAGTGGGTGACTAGCGTGGCGCTGGCCCTCAAACCGTGTGAGCGTCAGAAAAGCGCGGCCCAGCACCACCGTGTTGTGGTCGCCCGCGATTTGCACCACGGTGTTGTGGTTGCCGGTGACGTGGGCGTTGTGCGGCATGGTTTATATGCGATTTAGGTCGATAGCGCTCATGGAATGGGCGTAAGCAGCTAGCGTTTATGTAGCGGGCAACTAACCCACCGAATTGCCGGAACCAGAAATTTGCACCGTTTTGTTGTTGGAGCCGGTGACGGTGGCGGTTTGCTGAAGCCCCAAGGCCGCAGACTGTTTGTGGCCGTCTTCAAGCCACTTTTGCAAAAAGTCTGCCAGCGCCGGATCGGCTTCGACGGCTTTTTTGAGTTGCACCCGCAGCGCCGCCTGCGTATCGGCATCCGCAGGCTGCTGGGCCACGTCGTCCAGGGCGGCTTTGGCGGGGGTGCCGGTGAGCCTGGCTTTCAGCCGCTCCACCAACAGGCCCGCCGTGCCTTTGGCGGCCTCTTCGGCCCCTTTTTCAAAGGCTTTGCCCACCAGCGGGGCGAGCAGGGCGACAGTGGCGCTGGCCAGGGAGGCGAGGGTGCTGGGGTCGATCATGGATTACTCCGGTTGAGGTAGGGGCAAATAGGGGGTTAGCGGCGCAATCAGTTCATTGTCGGGCGCTTGGTTGGCGGATTGGCATAACTTCAAGTATTCATCGCGCATAGCCAGCATCAAACTTCCATGCGCCTGGGGTCGTTGCATGAATGCCGGGTGCAGCGTTTTTACCGCTTCATGCGCTAGCGTCAAGGCAGATTCTGCCCCTTGCACTTCGTATGTGCATAGCGCCAGTACGATCATGGACCTGGCCAAACCGGGCAGAAACACCTCGGGCCGCTGGGTTGCCAATCTGCGGCGATAGCCCACGGCCTCTTGGGCCGCCTCCAAGGCAGGCGCGTGCTGACCCAGGGCGCTTTGCCTGTTTGCCAGGTTGTTTAGAGACGGCGCCAAATCAGGCAGAAACACATCGGGCCGCTGGGCTGCCAAGCTGCGGAGAAAGCCCACGGCCTCTTGGGCGGTCTTCAAGGCAGGCGCGTCCTGGCCCAGGTCGCTTTGCATGGCGGCCAGGTTGTTCAGAGACATCGCCAAATCGGGCAGAAACACATCGGGCCGCTGGTCTGCCAGACTGCGGTACAAGTCTGCGGCCTCTTGGGCCGTTTTCAAGGCAGGCGCGAGTTGGCCCAGGTCGCTTTGCTTGTTTGCCAGGTTGTTCAGAGACATCGCCCAATCGGGCAGAAACACATCGGGCCGCTGGTCTGCCAAGCTGCGGTACAAGTCTGCGGCCTCTTGGGCCGTCTCCATGGCAGGCGCGCGCTGGCCTAGATCACTTTGCCCGTTTGCCAGGTTGTTCAGAGACATCGCCAAACCGGGCAGAAACACATCGGGCCGCTGGTCTGCCAGACTGCGGTACAAGTCTGCGGCCTCTTGGGCCGCCTTCAAGGCAGGCTCGTGGTGGCCCATTTGGCTTTGCGCTATGGCCAAGTTACTCAGAGCCACCGCCCTCTGTGCGGGGGCGGTGGTACCGTTGGTTGCCAGCAGAAAAAGCATGCGTTGGGCTACGTCCAGATTCACTTCCCGCAGGGCCAGGCTTTCCATTGGCATGCTGGCATACAAGGCGGCTAGGGCCGACGCATCGTGCTGGATATCCAACACGATAGTTCTCAGCCAGCCTAGTGGCGCAGTGGAGGTCTCGGCAAAATCCTGTACGCAGCGAATGACCGTTTCAGCCACCCGGTGGCCCACCCGGGCATGGCAACGCTGCACGGTAGTCTGGCCGGTGTTGCCGCGCAGCGCGTGCAGCACAAAGGCTTCGCCGATCACATCGGGGGTGATGGGGGCGATGCCGTGGGGCTGGGGCAGGGCTTGGCGCAGCAGCTCCGCCAGGGCGGCTGGGGCGCTGGTCCAGCCGAGGGCGGTTTGCTCGTCGCGGATGAAGGGGATGAGATCGGCCTCGGCGATGCCCTGGGCCAGGGTGGCGCAGGCGGTCAGGTGCAGCACCAGGGCTCCAGGCAGTGCGTGTTCTTTCGCCATTTTTTTGAGGCGATTGGCCTCAAGCTTGGCGACGTGGGCGGCCAGATCGGTACGGGCAAGCGTAAACACTTGGGCTTTGCCGAAGTGGGCCATCGCCACGGCGGCCATCATCAGGTACAGCGGGTCGCCAGCCCAGCCCAGTCGCATCAACTGCTGGTTGAAGCTGAGGTCATCCAGGGGCAGGGGGATAGTCTTGGCGGGGCTGGCAATGGCCAGCATGTTGTGCAGCAGCGCCAAGCGGTCTTGTTGGATGCTCAGCGGGCGGATGGATACCGGATCGGCGGGGTCCAGCATGGCTAGCTTGCCCATAGCGCGCCCGTCGCCGCCAAACACGGTGCTCCACCAGCCGGTGTCTTTGTCGACGTAGCGCTCTAGCAGAAGGATGCGCAGTGGGAGCGGTGTGGGGGCGGTGCGGTCGGCCAGCTCGTCCAGCCAGCGGCCCAGGGCCTGCGCTTTGGCGGCGGCGTAGTCCACCACCACCAGGGTGGGTTTTTGCCAGCCCCAGGCGCTGAGGTTGTGGCCGGCAAAAAAGCGCTCCATTTCGGTGCCGGTGGCAAAGCCGGTGTTCCAGCCTTCGGCCTGCATGTGGTCGCACAGGTCTAGCGCCAGCCGGGTTTTGCCGCTGCCGCCGCCACCCACCAGCACGCGCACGCTGATGGGCTTGGGGTTGGCCAGAAAGGCGCACAGGCTGGCCAGTTCATCCTCGCGGCCCTGCAGGTGGGTAGAGCGGGAGTAAGGCGACAGGGCGTTGAGCGGTGTGGCGAGGTGGCGGTGCGCCTCAAACCGGGTGAGGTACAGGTGCGGATGGCCCAGCACCACGGAATTGCCATCGCCCACGATCTGCACGATGGTGTTGCCGTTGCCTGTGGCGCTGGCGGATTGTTCTGGGGGCATGCGCATCCTTGTTACAAAAATTATGGCAGGCTTTTGGATCTCTTTTTGGGGAGATGTCGGGCCGCAAAGCCTTCACACGCTGCGGGCACAATACCGCCCATGCTGATCCACCCCCAAATCGACCCCATCGCCCTGCAAATCGGCCCTCTGGCCATCCACTGGTACGGCCTGACCTATCTGGCCGCGTTTGCGCTGTTCATGTTTCTGGGCATCCGCCGCCTGCGGCACCCGCCGTTTGCACGCTTGACCGGCAGCCAGGCCTGGGCCGCCAAGGATGTGGAAGACATCTTGTTTCTGGGCGTGATGGGCGTGGTGCTGGGCGGGCGCATCGGCTACTGCCTGTTTTACAAGCCCGGTTACTACCTTAGCCACCCGCTGGAGGTGTTTTATGTGTGGCAGGGCGGCATGTCGTTCCACGGCGGGCTGCTGGGCGTGATTACGTCCATGGTTTGGTTTGGCGTGTCGCGCAAAAAATCGTTCTGGCAGGTGGCCGACTTTGTGGCCCCTTGCGTGCCTACCGGGCTAGCAGCGGGGCGGGTGGGTAACTTTATCAACGGCGAATTGTGGGGCCGCCTGAGTGCGCCCGACTTGCCCTGGGGCATGGTGTTCCGCGACGGCGGGCCGCTGCCGCGCCACCCGTCGCAGGTGTACCAGTTTTTAATGGAGGGGCTGCTGTTGTTTGTGCTGATGTGGCTGTATGCGCGCAAAGAGCGTGCGCAGGGCCAGGTGGCGGCGGCGTTCCTGTTTGGCTACGGCGTGTTCCGTTTCATTGCCGAGTTTTTCCGGGAGCCGGATGCCTTCCTGGGCCTGTTGTCGATGGGCATGAGCATGGGCCAGTGGCTGTGCGTGCCGATGGTTCTGGGCGGGGCGGGGCTGTGGGCCTGGCTGGGCTCGCGGCAAAGATAAGAGCCAAATCGGCCTCTGGCGCTTGTTTTATATGCGAGAGCAGCTATTGAAAATGTAGTATTTCGCAGAAAGGCGGAATACTAAAATTAACCTACTAGGTTATGATGGGCGCATGGAAAAACTCAGCCCGCATTGCAGACTGACCGAGGTCAAAGCCTTGGTGGCGGCAGGCAGTGTGCGGACTACCCATTCGGCGCGGATGGGGGCCAATGCGCTGGGGCTTTCACTTTTCGGCATGCTGGACGTGGTCATGGCGCTGGCGGCCACTGACTTTTACAAAAGTATGACGACCCATGCCGATCACACTGTGTGGCAAGACGTTTACCGTCCCAGCACTCCGGTGGGCGATGTCTACCTCAAGCTGACCGTCATTGATGATGTGTTGATCGTGTCTCTCAAGGAGCTATAACCATGAAATGCCCTGTTTGCGGCGCGGCGGAGCTGATCCTCGACACGCGCGACATGCCCTACACCTACAAGGGCGAGACCACCAGCATCCCCTCGGTGACGGCGGACTATTGCCCGGCCTGCGATGAATCGATTGCCGATATGGCTGAGTCTGAGCGTGTGATGCGCGAGATGCAGGCGTTCAATAAGCAAGTGAACGCCGCCATCGTGGACCCAGGTTTCATCGTTAATGTGCGCAAAAAGCTCCATCTGGACCAGCGCCAGGCGGCCGAGCTTTTTGGTGGCGGTGTCAATGCCTTCTCGCGCTACGAGAACGGCAAGACCCGGCCACCGCTGGCTTTGGTCAAGCTGTTCAAGCTTCTGGACCGGCACCCCGATCTGCTGGACGAGCTACGCACTGTCTGAAGTTTATTAAGAGCCAAATCGGCCTCTAGCGCTTATTCCATAAGCGTAACAAGCTACTTAATTAATAGCGTTTCTCCGCACCCAGGCCGCCACGGCCTCGGGGCTGCGGAAGTCTTCCAGCGAACGCACGGGGATGCCAGGGTGGCTTTGGGCCCACAGCTTGGCCAGGGCACGGCCACTACCCAGTTCCAGCACGCAGTGCACGCCGCGCTCGGCCACGGCCTCCATGCAGGCGGCCCATTCCACCGTATGCGAGATTTGCTGGGCCAGGCTGTGGCGCAGCACGTCCACGCGCCGGGTGCCGCTGCCGTCGAAGTTGGTGGCCACCGGGCACAGCGGCGCGGCCAGGGGCAGGGTGTGCAGCAGCGCGGCCATCTCCTCGGTGGCCGAGGCCATCCACTTCGAATGCGAGGCCACGCGCACATCCAGCAGAGTGCATTGCGCCCCAGCGGCGGTGAGCAGCGGCTCGGCAGCTTCCAGGTCGGAGCGCAGGGCGGCAAAGATGTGGTGCGTGGGGCCCAGGCGGATGGCGCAGACCAGGGGCGGGGCCACCTGCTCCATGGTTAAGCCGGATACCGATAACAAACCCGTCACTGCGCCTGCCCCGGCACGGTCCATCGCCGCCGCCCGCTGGGTCGCCAGGTGCAAGGCGGTGGCGGTGTCGAACACCCCGGCGCAGGCCCACGCGGCCAGCTCGCCCACGCTGTAACCGGCCACGGCGGCGGGTGGGGGCAGCAAGGGTTGCAGTACGGCCCAGGCGGCCAGCGCGGTGCCGGTGACCAGGGGCTGGGCGACGGCGTTGGCGTGCAAGAAGTTGGGGTCGGACAGGCGCGCGCGCCAGTTTGTGCCTATCGCCTGTGCCATGGCGGCCAGGGTGGTTTGCGCGGCGGGGTGGGCATCCAGCCAGGGCAGCATGTCGGGGTGTTGGCTGCCCTGGCCGGGGACGAGCAGGGCGTAGCTCATGCGGGGCAGGGCTGTGCTTGTCGGGTGGTAACACAGACGCTGTGCACCCAGCAGGCGCAGGCCAGCAGGTCGGCCGAGCCGCCGGGCGACAGCCGCCGTTCCACAAACTGTGCGTGCAGGGCGCGAGCGTGGTCCAGCCAGTCAGGCCGCGCCGCGCCGCCTGCGGCCAGAAACTGGCGTGCCGCCTGCTGGCCAAAACGCAGACCTTCCATGCCGCCCCGGTGCACCATGTTGGTATCGTCCAGACAGGCCAGGGTGGCAAAAAACGCCTGGATGCGCGCCGCCCTGTCCCCCAGGCCCTGGTCGTAGGCAGCTTGCAGGGCGGGCAGGGTGACCTGGAACAGGGTGGGGAAGCCATCCGCGGCCTCGTCGCCCGCGCTGCGCAACTGGTAACGCTGGGCGGCGCGTTGGCCGTGGGTGGTGGCAGGGCGCTGGCGGGCGCGCTCGGCGCGGCTGCGCAAGGCGGGGCCCCAGTGGGTGGCAAGGGCGCTGCGCAGCGTTTGCGGAGTCGCTTGATTTGACAGGCTCCCGGCGCTGGCACACAGCAGGCCCAGCGCAAAAATCGCCCCCCGGTGGGTGTTGATGCCGCCGGTAGCGCGCAGCATGCGGGCCTCGGCCTGCAGGCCCAGGGCTTCCAAATGTGCAAACGGTAATTGGGCGGCCCCAGCCGCGGCCATGTGCGCAAAGTAGTGGCGCAGGGTGAACAGGCTGCGCACAAAGGTTTGCGCCGTCATGTCGTGGTGGCTGCCGTTGTCGCGCAGGGATACGAGGCCGGGCTTGGGCTCCAGCGCCAGCTCCAGGTACAGGGCGCGCACGGCTTGTGGGCCCAGGGCTTTCAGGTGGTGCATGCGGCCTCCGTCAGCGCGCGCAGCGTGGGCAGGTCGGCCAGTTGCAGACTGTGGCGGGTTTTGACCAGCACGCTGCGGGTCTGGCCTTGCAGCAGGCGGGCACATTCGCGCCAGGCCACGGCGTGGCCACCGGGAAAGACCAGCTCGCCGTCGATGCGCATGGGTAAGCGTGCGGCTTCCAGCTGCGCCACCACGGCCTGGGCGGCATCCATGTGGGGCACGGGTAGGTGCAGGTCGATGTCGGATGCGACATGCACGTAGTCCAGGCCGGTCAGGTGCTGCCAGCCGTAGGAGCCGTAGACGTGGGCTGGGGTTTCGAGCGCCTCTGTCAAGGCCTGCGCTGCGGGCTGCCACGGCGTGCCGTGGGCCACCTGGAGCAGGCTGGGGAAGTCGCCTTGGGCGCGGATGTCTTCAGGTGCCAGGTCCAGCGCCAGTTTGTTGCTTGCCCAACTGCGGGGCGCGGCCAAGCCCACCGATACACGAAGGTTGGGCAGGCACGCGGCTTGGCGGCACACCACCAGCGGCAGGCGGTGCTGTTGCCAATAGGCGAGGGTGGCATGCGCTGCCGCGTCCCGGGGGCGCTCAGCTAGCGCCTCCCAGGCGTGGTCGTGCAGCCAGACCAGCTGGTTACGCTGCAGCGCCTGCATGGCGTACCTGGGCGCTGACCTGCGCGGAGAGTTTGCGGCCCCCCCGGGCTGCGCCGTCGGCGGCACGGCGGTCGTGTTGCGCGTCCGGTGAGCGGGCATCTTGTAGCGCCTGGCGCAGATGGGCTTGCAGGTCGCCGGTCCACAGGCTGCGCACGGCACCCATAGCCACATAGTTGGCCACACCCGGGGCAAACACCGGGTTGGACTCGGAGAGCTCGGTGAGCCGGGCCTCGTCGATCTTGGTGATGCGGGCCATGGCGGGCAGGCGCATGACGCGGATTTCGGCCTCGGGCAGGGCGTAGCAGGCATCGGCCATCAGCCCGGAGGTGATGAAGCCGCCCGACAGCGCCTGGTCGTAAATCAGCCCGATCACTGCATGGCCCTGGCGGCGCGCCAGCGCAATGCAGCAACCCAGGTGAGCCATGTAGCGGTTGATGCCCAGCAGCTCGTCGCGGTGGCGCAGGCGCTGGCCCTGGGTGTCGATCAGCAGCAGGATGGGGCGGCCCGGGTGGTGGCGCACCACGTCGAGCACTTCGCGGGCCTGTGCCAGAGCCAGTTCCACGCCGATGGGGGCGTGGTCTGTGGTGCCGATGGCGCGCAGGGTGTGGCCGTCCAGGCTGGCATCCCCGGCCAGAAAGTCGCCGTGGCGCTGCACCTGGTGCTGGCTGCCAAACAGGGCGGTGAGCAGGGTGTCGATGTTCATACGGCTTCTTTCCAGGTGC
Organism: uncultured Albidiferax sp.; assembly: GCA_963513125.1. Classification (GTDB taxonomy): domain Bacteria; phylum Pseudomonadota; class Gammaproteobacteria; order Burkholderiales; family Burkholderiaceae_C; genus Rhodoferax_B. Next base: position 320,992 of record CAUPPH010000003.1, on the reverse strand, counting down.
GGAGCTCTGCGGCTTCCATGTCGGCCACTTGGTTGGGCTGGGGCACGCCCAGGCGGGCCCAGATGGGCAGGGCATCGGCACTGTGGCCGTCCAGCCGCAAGCGCTCGGATAAGAACTGGTGCTCTTCTTCCAGGCTGTCCAGCGTCAGCGGGCGGGCGCTATTTAAACTGTCAATGGCGGCCTGGCGGAAGGCGGCCATGCTGTCGTCGGCCAAGGTATCGCAGTCGCCGGTGATGTAGCGGTGCTTGCCGCCGGTGGTGCGCCACACCAGGGCGCGGTCGCGGGAGTCGAATTCTTCGGCCCCCTGCGATGCCTCAATTACCTCGGGGCCGGACATAGCCAGCCGTGCCACGTCGCTCATCACGATGTGGTCGGCACAGCGGGCCACCAGCCCCATGCCGCCAAAGCAGCCGTTGGCCCCGCCAATCAGCACCACCACCGGGATGCCCGCAGCCCGCACGTCCAGCAGGGCGCGCATCACTTCCGACACGGCGATCAGCCCGGCGTTGGCTTCGTGCAGGCGCACGCCGCCGGATTCGGCCAGCAGCAGTACGGCGGCGGGGCGCTGGTCTACGGCGCGCTGGAACAGGCCCACCAGCTTGGCCCCGTGCACCTCGCCCACGCCGCCGCCCATGAAGGCACCTTCCTGTGCCGCAATCAGCACCGTCTGCCCGGCCAGTTGGCCGCTGCCCACCACCACGCCGTCGTCAAACGCGGCGGGCACGTCCAGCAAGGCCAGGTGCGGGCTGGTGACGCGCTGCGCCGGGCCCAGAATTTCGGCAAACGTGCCTGCGTCCAGCAGGCCCAGCACGCGTTTGCGGGCGGTGGATTCGGAAAAACTGGGGTTCATGTGCTGGCCCCTGGCAGTTCGGCCACGGCCTGGTCCAGGCGCAGGCTGACCACCGCCGGGGTGGCTCCCATGTCGTTGACCGAGATGCGCACGTCGGCCAGTTGGTGGCGCTGGTGGAAGTCTTCGGCCACGGCCTGCCAGATGGTGCCAAAGCCGCGTGCCGAGGTGTCGATGTGCAGGGCGCACTGGCCGCTGCCGGGGGCGGCTTCGACCAGCACTTCCAGGTTGCCCGAGCCGACCACGCCGACCAGCACCGGGGGAAAAAGTGCCGGGCGGTGCTGGCCCGCAAAGCTGTAGTGGAGTTGTTCCATAAAGTGCTCTGTGTGGTCTACCAGTTTCTGAAACGTTCGGGTGGGTTGTACAGGCCGCCGGATGCGCGGACCAGGTCGCGCATGCTGCGGGCGGCCAGCAGATCGCGGGTGGCGTGGCGCTTGTCGATGCCTAAGTCTCCGGGGCGCTGGACGATGCCCCGGTCGCGCAGGTTTTCGACCATGCGGCGGTCGCGGCCCAGGCCTACGGGGGTGTAGCCCGCCACGCCCCGGATGGCCTGGGCGCGTTCTTCGTCGGTGCGGCACAGCAGCAGGTTGGCAATGCCTTCTTCGGTGAGGATGTGGGTGAGGTCATCGCCGTAAATCATCACCGGCGGAATCTCCATCTTGGCCTGCTCGGCCAGTTGCCAGGCATCCAGGGTTTCCACAAAGGCCGGTTGCATGTGTTCGCGGAAGGTCTCCACGATCTGCACCACCAGTTTTTGCCCGCGCGGCATGGCCGCCACCCCGCCGCGCCCGGACCGGGCCTGGGCCCCGGCTTTCAGCCAGGCCGGGGTGGCGTGGCGGCGGCCCCGGGCATCGGCCCCCATATTGGGTGCGCCGCCAAACCCGGCAATGCGGCCCTGGGTGGCGGTGGAGCTGTGGCCGTTCAGGTCGATCTGCAGGGTGGAGCCGATGAACATGTCGCAGGCGTAGTGGCCAGCGGCCTGGCTGAAGGCGCGGTTGCTGCGCAGCGCGCCATCGGCCCCGGTAAAGAACACATCGGGCCGGGCGGCCACGTAGTTTTCCATGCCCAGTTCGGAGCCGAAGGAGTGGATGGATTGGACCCAGCCCGCCTCGATGGCCGGGATCAGCGCCGGGTGCGGGTTCAGCGCCCAGTGCTGGCAGATTTTGCCCTTCAACCCCAGCGATTCGGCATAGGTGGGCAGCAGCAGCTCGATGGCGGCGGTGTCAAAGCCAATGCCGTGGTTCAGCCGCTGCACGCCGTATTCGGCATAGATGCCCTTGATCGCCACCATGGCCATCAGCACCTGGATTTCGCTGATCTGCGCCGGGTCGCGGGTAAACAGCGGCTCGATCACATTCGGCGTGGGCGCCAGCACCACAAAGTCCACCCAGTCGCCGGGAATATCGACGCGCGGCACGCGGTCTACCAGCTCGTTCACCTGGGCAATCACGATGCCGCTCTTGAAGGCGGTGGCCTCGACGATGGCGGGGGTGTCTTCGGTGTTGGGGCCGGTGTACAGGTTGCCTTGGGCATCGGCCGAGTGCGCGGCCACCAGGGCGATGCGCGGGGTCAGGTCCACAAAGTAGCGGCTGAACAGCTCCAGGTAGGTATGGATAGCACCGATCTGGATTTGCCCTGCCGCCACCAGCCGAGCCAGCCGGGCGGCCTGCGGGCCTGAGAACGAGAAGTCCAGCTTGCTGGCAATGCCCAGCTCAAACAGATCCAGGTGCTCGGGCAGGGCCAGCACCGACTGCACCATGTGCAGGTCGTGGATTTGCGCGGGATTCAGATGCGTCAGGGTTTTGGCCAGAAAGTCGGCCTGCTTCTGGTTGTTGCCCTCCAGGCAGACGCGGTCGCCGCTGGCGATGGTGGCGCTGAGCAGGCGCACGGCATCCGCCGCCTGCACCACTTTGCCCGCCAGGCTGGTGCCCAGGGTCTGCCGGGCCTGCTGCAAGCGCTGGGCGCGGTTGGTGGCTTGGGTATTCCAGATTTTTGCGGCCATGGGTTTAGTCCAGCTTTGCGCCGGATGTTTTCACCACGCTGGCCCAGCGCTTGATTTCGGAGCTGATGAAGGCCTGGAACTTGTCGGGCGGCATGGTGCCGAACTCGGCCCCGTTGCCGGCCCAGATGGTTTTGATCTCTTCGGAGGCACCGACCTGGCGGATCTGCTCCAGCATCTGTTTTTGCACTTCGGGCGGTGTGGCCTTGGGGGCCCACAGGCCGTACCAAGTGTGCATGGTGTAGTCGGGCAGGCCGAGCTCTGCGGCGCAGGGCACGTCGGGGAAAGCCGCATTGCGCTTGTTGCCCGCCACCATCAGCGCCTTGATGCGGCCCCCTTTGATGTGGGATGCGCTGGAACCCAGGCCGTCAAACACCATGTCCACGTCACCGGCAATCAAGCCTTGCAGTGCCGGGCCCGCGCCCCGGTAAGGGATGTGGGTGATGAAGGTTTTGGTCTGGATCTTGAACAGCTCGCCCGCCAGGTGGTGGGCCGAGCCCGAACCCGCCGAGCCGAAGTTGAGCTTGCCGGGGTTTTTGCGCAGCTGCTCCATGAAGGCCTTGAAGTCGCCGGGGATCTTTTGCGGATTCACCACCAGCACCTGCGGCACGTTGGCCAACAGGGCGAGGGCGACAAAGTCTTTCTCCAGGTCGTAGTCCAGCTTGGGGTACATGGACGGGGCAATCACGTGGTGCGTGCCGCCCATGAAATAGGTATAGCCATCGGGTGTGGCCTTGGCGGCAATGCTGGCCCCCAGCGTGCCGCCCGCACCACCCCGGTTGTCGATGATCAGCGGCTTGCCCGACAGCTTGGCAAACTGCGCCGACAGCGGGCGGGCAAAAGTGTCGGTGCCACCCCCTGCCGGGAAGGGCACGACCAGCGTGACCGGTTTGGCGGGCCAGGCAGACTGGGCGTGGCCGTTCAAATGCCAGGGCAGCAGCCCGGCGGCAACGGCAGCCAGGGCGGTTCGGCGGGTGGGCTGGAGGGTGGCTGAAGTCATGGGGTTGTCTCCTGGTGTGTACCGTGGGTAGGTTTTAATAAATATTTTGGTTTATTTAATGTATTTATTAAATCACTGTGTGTGTATTTAAAACAGTCCGTGCTTACCCTAGGCCGGGCGATCGGTGTAAAAATTCGGCCCATGAAAATCTCTGAACAGCTGCGCGAAAAGATCGAAGAGCAAATCGCCACCGGTGAGTTGCCCCCTGGCAGCGCGCTGGACGAAGCCATGCTGGTGGCGCGCTACGGTGTCTCGCGCACACCCATCCGTGAGGCCCTGTTGCTGCTGTCGGCCGAGGGCCTGATCGACATCCGGCCCCGGCGCGGCGCAGTGGTCAAAAGCGCCAGCCCGATTCGTCTGGTCGAAATGTTCGAGGTGATGGGCGAGGTGGAGGCCATGTGTGGCCGCTTGGCCGCGCGGCGTATGGATGAGGCGGAGCGGCAGGCGCTGGTGCAGGCCCACGCTGCCTGCGAAGAGGCCCGCGCAGCGGGTGACAGCGATGCCTATTTTTACGGCAACGAGAACTTCCACCGCGCCATCTACAACGGCAGCCACAACGGCTTTTTGCAGGAAGAGGCGATGTCGCTGCACCGGCGGCTGCGCCCTTACCGGCGGCTGCAGTTGCGTGTGCGGGGGCGTTTGAACACCTCGTTTTCAGAGCATGCCGCCGTGGTGCAGGCTATTTTGGCGGGCGATGGCGATGCCGCCGCCGCCGCCCTGCGCGAGCATGTGGTGGTGCAGGGCGAACGCTTTGCCGATTTGGTGGCTTCACTGGAAGCCTTGAAGTAATTTTCTCTCAACAAAAAATGACCCAGCACAACCTGTTTGCCGTCTTGCGTGCGGCTTTTCCCGATGATCTGGACGCCGTGGCGATAGAAACCGACAACGGCTTGCAGTACTCCTGGCGCGACCTGGACCGCAGCACCGCCATGCTGGCCAACCTGCTGGCTTCGCTGGGCCTGCCCGCCGGGGCGCGCATTGCGGTGCAGGTGGACAAATCGGTGGAGGCCATGTTGCTGTACCTGGCCACGCTGCGCGCGGGCTATGTGTTTTTGCCACTTAACACCGCCTACCAGGCCGATGAAATCCGCTATTTCATTGGCAATGCCGAGCCTGCCGTGGTGGTCTGTAGCGCGCCCAACTTTGGCTGGGTGAGCAAGATCGCTTTCATGGCGGGCACCGCATATGTCTTCACCCTCAATGCCGACCGCACCGGTTCCCTGCTGGACCGCGCCGCCCACCACAGCGACCAGCACACGGTGGCCCCCAAAAGCGCCGACGACCTGGCTGCTATTCTGTACACCAGCGGCACCACCGGGCGCAGCAAGGGCGCGATGCTCTCGCACGGCAACCTGCTGAGCAACGCCGCCACGCTGAAAGACTACTGGGGCTGGCAGCCCAGCGACGTGCTCATCCACGCGCTGCCCATTTTTCATGTGCACGGCTTGTTCGTAGCCATCCACGGCGCGCTGCTCAGTGGCAGCAAGATGCTGTGGGCCGCCAAGTTTGATGCGCGCAAGGTCGTGGAATGGCTGCCCCGTGCTACGGTGTTCATGGGCGTGCCCACGCTGTACGTGCGCCTGCTGCTGGAGCCGGGGCTCACGCCCGAGGCGGCACGCCATATGCGCCTGTTCATTGCCGGGTCGGCCCCGCTGCTGATCGACACCTTCACCGCCTGGCAAGCCCGCACCGGCCACACCATTCTGGAACGCTACGGCATGAGCGAAACCGCCATGCTGACCTCTAACCCCTACCGACCCGAAGACGGCGAGCGCCGCGGCGGCACGGTGGGTTTTCCGTTGCCGGGTGTGCAACTGCGGGTGGTAGATAGTGCCGACCAACTGCTACCTACGGGGGAAATTGGTGGCATCCAGGTGCGCGGGCCGAATGTGTTCCAGGGCTACTGGCGCATGCACGAGAAGACGGCCGAAGAATTTACGGCCGATGGCTTCTTCAAAACCGGCGACGTGGGCCAGATCGACGCGCTGGGCTATGTGCACATTGTGGGCCGCAGCAAGGACCTGATCATCAGCGGCGGCTACAACGTCTACCCCGCCGAGATCGAGGCCGCCATCAACGAACTGCCCGGCGTGGCCGAGAGCGCGGTGGTGGGCGTGCCGCATGCCGACTTTGGCGAGGTGGGCGTGGCGCTGGTCATTGCGCAGGTGGGGGTGCTGCTGGACCCGGCGCAGATGCTGGCCACATTGAAAGCCCGTATGGCGAATTTCAAAGTCCCCAAGCACTGCTTTGTGCTGCCTGAGTTGCCGCGCAACGCCATGGGCAAAGTGCAAAAAAACATCCTGCGCTCTCAATACACAAAATGTGACGACTTGATTTAAGTTGGAAAATTTTTTGACGATAACTTGATTACACGAAGTTACAGGTGCTGGTACTTTCCGCCGCCGAATGTGTTGTTTTGTTATTTTTTTGACCCGAAAGTAAATGTCTTTACTGTGAACTATTTCACGTTCAGTAACAAAATGTCACCTTCGGGCGGCATAATCAAAAAATGCATTTCTTAGCTGCACCCGCCTGAGCCATGGGAGAACCTTCCTCTCGGTGGATAGATGTTGCCCAATTGCGGCGTGGACTTTTCATTCAGCTAGACCTCGGCTGGATGGACCACCCCTTTCCCAAGGGCAGCTTCAAGATCACTTCCAACGACCAGATCAAGACAATCATGTCCTTGGGCGTGAGCCAGGTGCGCTACTTTCCGGACCAAAGTGATCCTCCCGCCGACAGCGAACCCGCGCCGCTGACAGCGTTGGAAGATTCGGCTCATCGGCCTGCCGCCGACCACCCTTCCGCCCCTGAAAGCCCAGCCCCTCCGGTCCAAAGTGAGGCTGAGTTGCTGCGTTTGCAGCGTGCCCAGCGCCTGGCCGACCAGCGGCGCAGCCTGGCCGTGTGCGAGCGCCGGTTTGGCGAGGCCACCCAGCAGTACCGCCGCGTGGTCGAGCAGGCCAGCGGCCGGGCGGTGCAGATGCGCGAGGAAAGCACGGCCCTGGTAGCAGGGTGTGTGGACGACATCCTGGCCGAGGGCGAGTCGGCCATCCGCCTTCTCTCCGAGGCCATGGGCGAGCGCAGTGCGGTACATCCGGTGAATGTGATGGTGGTGTCGCTTCTGCTGGGCAAGGCCTTGGGCCTGCCTGCCGCAGCACTCACCGACCTGGGCGTGGCGGCGTTGCTGCACGATCTGGGCAAGGTTCAGATGGCGGAGCGCATGCGCTACCAGGACCCCGGTTTTTCGGCTTCCGAGCAGTTGGTCTACCAGGAACATGTGGAGCACAGCTTGGTGATGGGGCGACGCATGGGCCTGTCGGAAGATGTTCTACGCTCCATTGCCCAGCACCACGAGATGGCCGATGGCAGTGGTTTTCCCTCGGGCCTGATGGGGTCCAACCTGTCGGCCAGCGGCAAGATCCTGGCGCTGGTGAACCGTTACGACAACCTGTGCAACCCGCCCCGGCTGGTCAACGCCATGACACCGCACGAGGCTTTGTCACTGATCTTTGCGCAAATGAAATCCCGCTTTGACACGGCCACGTTGGGCGCTTTCATCCGCATGATGGGCGTCTACCCGCCGGGCTCGGTGGTGCAACTGCTGAACGACGGCTATGCGATGGTGGTGTCGGTCAACTCAACCCGACCCCTGAAGCCTTACGTGGTCGTGTTCGATGCCGGCGTGCCGCGCGACGAGGCGCTGATGGTGGACCTGGAGCACGCCCCCGAGCTGGGTATCCGGCGCAGCCTCAAGCCCTCGCAGTTGCCGCGCTTGGTGCAAGACTACCTGTCGCCCCGACAGCGGGTGTCGTACTTCTTTGAGCGGGTGGTCTCCTCCGACCGACCAGGGGCTTAGGGTGGATGCAGGTGTGCTGGGGGCGTTGATCGACAGCCTGCCCGATGCGGTATGGATCGTGGCACCCGGCGAATGCCGCATTGCCATGGCCAATGCGGCAGCCGCCCAATTGCTGGGCCTGTCGCGTGAGGCGATGCGAGGCCAGCTGGTCACCGACTTCAGCCCGGCCCCGGAGGACCTGTATTTTTGGGCCGACGTGGCTGCAGGCCATGCGCCGCAAGACCAGCACATCCATTCCGAAACCTTGCTGCTGCATGCCGATGGCCGCAGTTTGCACGTGGAGCGCCGCGTCACTCCCTTGCGCCTGGTCGACGGCGCGTTGGTGTACGTCGTGGCACTGCGCGACCTGGGCCCGCTGCGCCGCGTGGAAGACCGCCTGGAGCTGGTGCTGGCCGAGATGCAGGCCACGCTGGAGTCCACGGTGGATGGCATCCTGGTGTGCAGCCTGGATGGCGTGGTGACCGTGCGCAACCGCCAGTTCGCCGAGCTCTGGGACCTGCCCGAAGCCCTGATGGACCCCCATGTTGACGCCGCTCTGTACGCCCACATGGCCCGGGTGGTCGTGAATATTGCGGCCTACCAGCGGCGCATGGAGTTCATCGTCAACACGCCCATGTACCAGGGCACTGACATGCTGCTGCTGCGCAGCGGACGGATTCTGGAGCGGGTGACGCGGCCCCAGATTAGCTTGGGGCGCTCGATTGGCCGGGTGTATTCGTTTCGCGACATTACCGAACGGGTCGAGTCAGAAGCGCAGCTGCAACTGGCTGGCAAGGTGTTCGAGTCCAGCCTGGACGCGGTTTTCATTGCTGACGCGCAACACCAGATTGTGGCCATCAACCCCAGCTGCGAACGCTTGAGCCGCTCCAGCCAGGCACAGCTCATGGGGCAAATGGCCCCCGCCCTGTTCCAGGACACCGGCGGTGGCGATCTGTTCAACCGGGTCCAGCGCGGCTGGCATCGCGAAGGTCACTGGGACGGCGAGGCCCTGCACCAGCGTGGGGATGGCAGCACCTGCGTGGTGCATTTGTCGTGGGTGGCTTTGCGCGATGCCCAGGGCCTGGTGACGCAAAGCATTGGCTTTTTCAAGGATCTGACCGAGAAGAAAGCCAGCTCCGAGCGTATTGAGCAGCTGGCCTATTCCGACGTGCTCACGGGTCTGCCGAACCGGCTGATGCTGTCCCAGCGGGTGGACTTTGCGCTGCGCCTGGCAGAGCGGGATGGAGGCGAGTTCGCCATTCTGTTTCTGGACCTGGACCGGTTCAAGAACATCAACGATTCGCTGGGCCATCTGTTTGGTGACCGCGTATTGGTCGAGGTGGGCCAGCGCATGCTGAACTGCCTGCGCCATGTAGACACGCTGTGCCGCCTGGGTGGCGACGAATTTGTGATGTACCTGCACCAGGCCGATGCCGAAGGAACCAAGATGGTGGCGCAGCGCGTGCTGGAAAGTCTGGCCCGGCCCTTTCACATGGACGGGATGGACTTCTCGGTGGGCTGCAGCATCGGCGTGGCCATGTTCCCGGCGGACGGGCAAACGCTGGATGATCTGATCAAGTCGGCCGACACGGCAATGAACCGTGTCAAGGAACGGGGTCGGGGCAATTTCCGGTTTTACCAGCCGCAAATGAACGTGGCCTTGCTGTCGCGCATGAAGATGGAGCACAGCTTGCGCCAAGCCATGGAGGCCGGGCATTTTCGGCTGCACTACCAGCCGCAGGTCAGCTTGGCCACTGGTGCGGTGTTGGGTGTGGAGGCGCTGATCCGCTGGCAGGACCCCGAGCGGGGCTGGGTGTCGCCCGGCCAGTTCATCCCGGTGGCGGAGGAGTCGGGCTATATCGTCACCATCGGTACCTGGGTACTCAACGAGGCGGTGCGGCAGGCGGCTGTGTGGCAGCGCCAGGGCCATACCCGCACTGTGTCGGTCAACGTGTCGGCGCTGCAGTTCCAGCAAAGCGATTTTGTTGACCGCGTGGCCCATGCTCTGGCGGATTCCGGTTTGGACCCGGCCTTGCTGGAGCTGGAGCTGACCGAATCCATCCTGGTGCAAGACGCTGACGAAGCCTTGGCCCGGCTGCGGGCGCTGGCAGGGCTGGGGGTGTTTTTGTCGATCGACGACTTTGGCACCGGCTATTCCAGCCTGGCGTATTTAAAGAAATTTCCTATCCACAAGCTGAAGATCGACCGCTCCTTCATCAGCGGCCTGCCCGATGACGAGAGCGACCAGGCCATCGTCAGTGCCATCATCCAGATGGGCCGTGCGCTCAAGCTCACGGTGATTGCCGAAGGGGTGGAAACCATGGCCCAGCGCGACCTGCTGCAGAGCCTGCTGTGCGACCAGTACCAGGGGTTTTTGTGTGCACCCGGCGTGCGCAGTGATGACCTGGAGGGGGTCATTGCTGAGGCCTTGGGCCGGCTGGCTGCCGAGCCTGTGGGCAGCGTGGAGATGGAGAATTAGGTGTCTGCGGAAGCCACCGGACCGGCATCCTGAACCGGGGTTCAGGTGGGCTAGGTCACCCTGGAGTTGGGTTCATCTAACGCGAGATGATCACGCTCCCCAGGGGATATTCCAGGCCCGGGCTCATGGAGCATTGGTTCAAGGAAATATAAAGCCCGGCATGCACCGCAGACGCTTTGATTCTAGGCTAAATAAGTTTGCCGTCGTCGCCTAAAGCCAAGTCGAGTTGCTCAATCAGCGTGGTCAGCACCGGGTCGTCGTCGTTGGCGGCCTCGGACTGCACGGGTGCAGGGCGCGCGGGCGCACGGGCACGGTCGGTCAGGTCGAACGCCAGGTTCAGGGCGGCCAGCACGGCGATGCGGTCGCGGGCCTTGATCTTGCCGCCGTCGCGGATGGCGCACATGGCCGTATCCACCATCTTGACGGCCTCCAGCAGGCGCGCTTCGCCGCCCTCCGGGCAGCCCAGCAAATAGCTTTGGCCGAGGATTTGCACGTCGAGCTGCTTCATTCTGCGTCCTTGCGGGGGGCGGGGCGGATGGCGGGTGGGTTGCCGATCTGGGGTAGGCGTTCCAGCAGCGCGTCGATACGGGCGCGGGCAGCGCCCAGACGGGACTTGAGCGAGTCGCGCTCATGGGCCAGCGTGGCGACCTGTTCGGTCAGCAGTTCGTTGGCGCGCTGTAATTCGCGGTAACGTACCAGCAAGCGCTCGGTACGTTCTGCAACTTGTTCAATTTGGGTGGGGATGGCCATAAGCCTGCACATTCTAGTGGGGCGCGATTCAACCGTAAAATCAACGGGTTGGTGCTCGCGGCATGGTTCATATGCCGCAGTTCAACGGGAAGCATGAGGAGGTGTTGAAACACATTCACCACCTTTAAGCCTGCGCTGCCCCCGCAACGGTAAAGCGGATGAATCACCCGATTCCACTCTCACCACACAGTCACTGGGCTTTCAACAGCCTGGGAAGACGGTGTGAGCCTTCCGCCAGCCCGGATACCGGCCAACAAGGTGGTGGTGCGTCTGCTGTGCATGCAGCGCGCCGCCTTGACGCTGATGCCCTGGCGGGGACGCCGGGGCAAGCCTATTGCTGATGAATGTCTTCCATGAAATCTGTTTTCGCCCCTGCGCGCCTGGCCGTGCTTCCCTTGGCCCTGGCCGCTGCATTGCCTTCCACCGCGCAGACGCTACTCAAAGAGGTGGTGGTCACGGCTACCCGCACGGCTACCCGTGCCGATGCTTTGTCTAGCGAAGTCGTGGTGATCGAGCGCGAAGATATCGAACGCTCCGCCGGGCGCACGCTGGCCGAAGTGCTGGCACGGCTGGCTTCGGTGCAAATGGGTTCTAACGGGGGCCGTGGCAACACCAGCAACGTTTTCATCCGTGGCACCGAGGCGCGCCACACTTTGCTGCTGATTGACGGCGTGCGCTACGGCTCGGCCACGGCGGGCACACCGGTATGGGACAACCTGCCACTGGACCAGATCGAGCGTATCGAGGTGCTCAAAGGTCCCGCGTCCGCTTTGTATGGTGCCGATGCCGTGGGCGGCGTGGTGCAGATATTTACCGTACGCGGCACCCCCGGCCTCCACCCCCGTGCTGACGTGACGCTGGGCAGCCATGGCTACCGGGCCGTGTCGGCTGGTTTACAAGCGGGCACCGATAGCGTGCGCTACAGCCTGGGTGGCTCGGTCACTCGCGACGGTGGGTTTTCGGCGACCAACCCGTTGGTGCCGTTTGGCAACTACAACCCCGACCGCGACGGCTTTGACCAAAAGGCCCTGAACGCCTCGGTGGACTGGACCCTGGTACCCGACTGGACGCTGAATGCAGGCGTGCTGTATTCCGAAGGCACCCAGCACTTCGACGATGGCCTGGGCGCTGACACCGCCACCGCGCTGCGCAGCCACGTGCTGCGGGCCGGGCTCAGCGGCAAGATCAGCCCCACCTGGACCACCCGCCTCCATTTCAGCCAGGGCATGGACCGCAACGAAGCCCTGGTGGCGGCCAGCGCGTTCAACCTGCCGGGGCTGTTTGAAACTATGCAAAACAAGTGGACCTGGCAAAACGACATCCAGACCGGTGTGGGCACCGTGGTGGCCGGGCTGGAAACCCTGCAGCAAAAGGTCGACAGTTCGCAGGCCTATTCGGTCAACTCCCGCCGCATCAATGCCGTGTTTGCCGGTCTGACCGGCAAGTCCGGTGCGCACGCCTGGCAGCTCAATGCGCGGCGCGACAACAACTCGCAGTTTGGCGCGCACAGCACCGGCTACGCAGGCTATAGCTACCAAGTCAGCCCCGAGTGGCGCGCACACGCGGGCTACGGCACATCTTTCGTGGCCCCTAATTTCAACGACTTGTACTGGAAATCTAGCTACTACAACGGCAACCCGCTGCTGCAGCCCGAACAGGGCAAAAATGCCGAGCTGGGCCTGGACTGGACCCAGGGCGACCACCATGTAAAGCTGGTGCGGTTTGACAACCGGATCCGTGGCTTCATCAGCGGCGGCACCGCCACGGTCAACGTGCCCCGCGTGCGCATCGACGGCTGGACGCTGGGCTACGACGGCCACTTCGACGCGCTCAACCTGTGGGCCACGGCCGAAGCGCTGGACCCGCGCAACACCGCCAACCAGCTGCAATTGCGCCGCCGCGCCAAGTCGCAACTCAGCCTGGGTGCCGACTACACCCTGGGTGCCTGGCGGCTGGGTGGTTCGGCCCTGTACGTGGGCCAGCGTTTTGAGGATGCCGCCAACACCGCCCGCCTGGGGGCTTATGCCACCGCCGACCTGAGCCTGGCCTACACCGTGGACAAAGACTGGTCGGTGCAAACCAAGCTCAATAACCTGACCAACCGCCAATACACCACAGCCTATGGTTACAACCAGCCTGGTCGAGAGCTGTTTGTGAGCCTGCTGTACCGACCGAAATGACGCAGCCACCCATGATGCAATTGCTCAGCCCCGTTGCCACCGAGTTCATCCTCGGCGGCCAAAAAAGCGGCAAATCCCGCCGCGCCGAGCAGTTGGCGGCGGCGTGGCTGGCCGATCCAGGCCACCGCGCCGTGTTCATCGCCACCGCCCAGCCTTGGGACGCAGAGATGGGCGAGCGCATCGCCCGCCACCAGCGCGACCGGGCCGAGCGTGTGCCGGGCATGTGGACGGTGGAAGAGCCGCTGCTGTTGGCCGAGGCGATTTGCCAGCACAGCCGCCCCGACACGCTGGTGGTGGTGGACTGCCTGACCCTGTGGCTGACCAATCTGCTCATGCCCGCAGAATTTAAGGGAAATCAGCCTCCAGCGCAGATACCACCTGCGCAAGTAGCTACATTTTTGGAAGCAATCGATATCGTGCCCGGCCCGCTGGTGCTGGTGGGCAACGAGATCGGCCTGGGCGTGATCCCCATGGGGCGTGAGGTGCGGGCCTTTGTGGATGCGCTGGGCAGCCTGAACCAGCAGGTGGCGCAGCGCTGCCAGCGGGTCACGCTGATGGCCGCCGGTTTGTCGCTGACCTTGAAGGATGCAGCATGAGGTTTTTGGCACTGCTGCTGTGCCTGGCATCAACGGCCCATGCCCTGCAGGTCACCGACGACCGGGGCGCTACCGTGCAGTTCGCCCAGACCCCGCAGCGCATCGTCAGCCTGCTGCCCTCGCTGACCGAGAGCGTTTGCGCGCTGGAGCAGTGCGCCCGCCTGGTGGGGGTGGACCGGTATTCCAACTTCCCGGCCAGCGTGCGCGCCTTGCCCCAGGTGGGGGGCGGGCTGGACCCGAACATCGAGGCCATCGTCGCCCTGCACCCCGACGTGGTGTTGCTGGCCACCGCCTCCCGCGCCAGCGCCCGGCTGGAAGCGCTGGGCCTGAAAGTGGTGGCGCTGGAGCCCAAAACCTATGCCGACGTGCAGCGCGTGCTGGGCACCCTGGGGCAGTTGCTGGCGGTGACTGATGCCGCCCGCATCTGGCGCGGCATCGATGCCGGTGTATCGGCAGCGGCCCAGTCGCTGCCCGCGCGGGTCAAAGCCACCCGGGTCTACTTCGAGGTGAATGCCGCACCGTACGCTGCAGGCACCACGTCCTTCATCGGCGAGACGCTGACGCGGCTGGGCGTGCAGAACGTGGTCCCCGCCGCGCTGGGCCCGTTCCCCAAGCTGAACCCCGAGTTCGTGGTGCGCGCCAACCCCGACCTGATCATGGTCGGCGACCGCAACAGCATGGGCCTGGCGCAGCGCCCCGGCTGGGGCGGCATCCGCGCCATCCGCGAGCAGCGGGTGTGCAGCTTCAAGCCCGAGCAAAGCGACGTGCTGGTGCGCCCCGGCCCGCGCATGGCCGAGGCGGCGCGGGCCATGGCCGCGTGCCTGCTGGAGAAGGCCCCGTGACGGATCCACAGCCAGCCCCCACCCCAACCCTCCCCCGAGGGGGGAGGGGGCCTGCATCTCTCCCTCCCCCTTCGGGGGAGGGCCGGGGTGGGGGCTTTCCCGCATTCGCCCTTGTCCTCATCCTTCTTGCCCTGGCTTTATTGCTGCTCGGCACCAGCATCGGCAGCACCGGCTTCGACAGCGTGCTGGCCGCCCGCCACGACCCCATCGCCCTGCAAATCGTTTGGGACATCCGCCTGCCGCGCACCCTGGGCGCCTGGGTGGCGGGTGCCTTGCTGGGCCTGGCGGGCTCGGTGGCGCAGGGGCTGTTTCGCAATCCGCTGGCCGATCCGTATCTGCTGGGCAGTGCCTCGGGCGCGTCGCTGGCCATGGCTTTGGCGCTGGCCGTGCTGGGCGTGTCGCCGTTTGCGACGGCCTGGCTGGTGCGCGTGGGGCTGACGGGTGCGGCCTTTGCCGGGGCCGTGGGCGGCGTGCTGCTGACGCTGGCGCTGGCGCGGGGCGTGCAGCACACCCTGCGCCTGCTGCTGGCGGGCGTGATCGTGGGCGTGGTGCTGGGCGCGGGCAAGGATTTGGTCACGCTGGCCATCCCCGACATCCTCAGCGCCATGCAGGGCTTCAACCTGGGCAGCACCGGCTTTGTGGGCTGGACCGCCTGCCTGCTGATGCTGGCGGTGTGGGCCGTGTGCACCACCGTGGCCTGGCTGCTCGGCCCGGTACTGGACGGCCTGACCCTGGGCGAAGCCACCGCCGCCAGCCTGGGCCTGCCGCTGCCGCGCATGCGTGCCGCGCTGATCCTGGTGCTGGCGCTGGCCACCGGCACCGCCGTGGCGCAGACCGGCATGATTGCCTTTGTAGGCTTGGCCGCGCCGCATGTGGCGCGCTCCTTGGTGCGCACCACCCACAGCCGCCTGATGTTGCTGGCCAGCCTGACCGGTGGCGTGCTGCTGCTGGCCGCCGACATCCTGGCCCGCTGGCTCACCGCCCCGCAGGAGCTGCCGGTGGGCGTGCTCACCGCAGTGCTGGGCGGCAGCTACCTGCTGTGGCGCATGCACAAGCGCACCGGCGGTGTGCTATGAAGAATGTAGCTATTCACGCCGATGGAATCAGCGCAAGCCTGTCAAAAGTGCCTGTATTGCATGGCATCAGCCTGGACTTGGTTGCTGGCCGCTGGACCAGTATCGTCGGCCCCAATGGCGCGGGCAAATCCACGCTGCTCAAGGTGCTGGCGGGCCTGCTGCCGCACACCGGCACGGTCATGCTCCAGGGCCAGAACATCGCCACCATGCCTGCCCGCCAGCGCGCCCAAACCCTGGCCTGGCTGGGGCAGGGCGAGGCTAGCGCCGACGACCTCAGCGTATGGGACGTGGCGCTGCTGGGCCGCATTCCGCACCGCCCCTGGCTGGCGGCACCCAGCGCCCAGGACCTGGCCGCAGTGGAGCAGGCCCTGCGCGCCACCCAGGCCTGGGACTGGCGCACCCGGTCCTTAAGCCAGCTCTCAGGCGGCGAACGCCAGCGTGTGCTGCTGGCCCGCGCCCTGGCGGTGCAGGCCCCGGTGCTGCTGATGGACGAACCCCTGGCCAATCTGGACCCGCCCCACCAGGCCGACTGGCTGCTGCTGGTGCGCGACCTGGTGACGCGCGGCCACACCGTGGTCAGCGTGCTGCACGAGCTGTCGATCGCGCTGCAGGCCGACGACCTGCTGGTGCTGGCCCAGGGCCGCGTCACCCACGCAGGCCCCTGCGCCGACCCGGCCACGCACCGCGCGGTGGAGCAGGTTTTTGACCACCGAATCGGCATCCACCGCTTATCCCAGCAGTGGGTGACGCTACCAAAATGAGTACCGAATGACTGCCCACGCCTTCAGCGCCCCCGAGCGCGCCGCCGTGTACCGCGCCATTTTCGAGCGCCGCGACATGCGCCATTTCAGCGGCGGCAGCGTGGCCCCGGAGCTGCTGCAACGGCTGTTGCTGGCGGCGCACCATGGCCCCAGCGTGGGCTTCATGCAGCCCTGGCGCTTTATCCGCATCACGCAGATGGCCCAGCGCCAGCACTTGCACGCCTTGGTGGAGGCCGAGCGCCTGCTGACCGCCCAGGCCATGGGCGAGCGTGCAGACGACTTCATGCGGCTCAAGGTGCAAGGCCTGCTGGATGCCGCCGAGGTGCTGGCCGTGGTGCTGCCGAATGGGCGTGAGCAGCACATTTTTGGCCGCCGCACCTTGCCACAGATGGACCTGGCCTCCAGCGCCTGTGCCATCCAGAACCTGTGGCTGGCCGCCCGCGCCGAGGGGCTGGGCATGGGCTGGGTGTCGCTGTTCGACCCGCTGGCCTTGGCCGCCGCACTGGGCCTGCCCGAGGGGGCCGAACCCATTGCCTTGCTGTGCCTGGGGCCGGTCGAAAAGTTCTACGACCAGCCCATGCTGCAGCAGGAAAACTGGGCCCGGCGCGAGGCTCTGGCCGGGCTGGTGTTTGACAACACCTGGGGCCAGGCCTCCACTCTTTTTGATAATTGATGAACCGATTGACCCCAAGGAACCCCATGTCGCCCATTTCTTCCCCCGCCCAGATCGCCGCATCGCTCACCGAACACTGGTCGCCCCGCGTCATCGCCGAGCTGGACGACTCTTACATCAAGGTCGCCAAGGTGCTGGGTTCCCTGGCCTGGCACAGTCATGACCACGAGGACGAGATGTTTCTGGTGCTCAAAGGCCATTTGCGCATCGAGATGGAAACCGGCGTGGCCGAGCTGTCCGAGGGGGAAATGTTCGTCGTGCCCAAAGGCGTGCGCCACAACCCGGTGGCCGAGGAGGAATGCCACATCCTGCTGATCGAGCGCAAATCCACCCTGCACACCGGCGACGTGGCCACCGACAAGACCCGCTCGCTGGCCGACCAGCTGCGGCCGGTGTAAGCGGCGTGCTGTGGGCTGCCGCCTTGGTGCTGGCCGTGCTGGTCGACATCCGGCTGGGCGAACCACCCGTGCGCTGGCACCCGGTGGTGTGGATGGGCCACTACCTGGGATGGGCCGGGCGGCGCGTGGCACCCACCACGCCTGCCGTGGAGCCAGATTACAAGACTTTTAGTCTTGCTGCGCTTATGTGGTGGGCGGGAGTAGCTACGGTTTGTGTAGCAGCGTGGCTTTTGCAGCAAAGCATCCTGCAGCTACCCCAAGCCCTGGGCGCATGGCCCGGCGGACTGCTGGCGGTGCTGCTGCTGGGCCTGCTGCTCAAGCCGCTGCTGGCCTGGGCCATGTTGCGCAGCGAAGTGCTGGCAGTGGAGGCGGCCCTGGGGGAATCGCTGGATGCCGGCCGCCAGCGCCTGGCCTGGCTGGTCAGCCGCGATGTGGCGGCGCTCACCGAGGGCCAGGTGCGCGAGAGCGCCATCGAGTCGCTGGCCGAGAACCTGAATGACTCGGTCGTCGCGCCCATCTTCTGGTTCGTGCTGCTGGGTCTGCCCGGCGCGGCGCTGTACCGATTCGCCAATACCGCCGATGCGATGTGGGGCTACCGGGGCATGCGCAACGGGCGGGAGTGGGAGTGGGCGGGCAAGTGGGCTGCCTGGGCCGACGACGTGCTGAGCTGGCTGCCCGCGCGCATCACCGCCGTGCTGCTGATGGTGCTGGCCTACCGCACCGATTGGCGACCGCTGGGCCAGCAGGCACGCCTTACCCCATCCCCCAACAGCGGCTGGCCCATGGCGGCCATGGCGCTGTGCCTGGGCGTGCGCCTGGGCAAGCCGGGCGTGTACACGCTGAACCCGGCGGGCCGTGTGCCAGCATCCTGGGACACGCCTATGGCCATTTCTTATGCGCGAAATGCAGTACTCGTGCTTGTCTTGATTGCGGTAGTAGCTATGATTTTGATAGAGAGATGGTTGTGAACCCGGACCACGGCGGACCGGACGCACTGGGCGTGCCGCGCTTTGACTTCTCCACCAACAGCAACGCCTGCGGCCCGTGCCCCCACGCGTTGGTCGCCGTGCAGCAGGCCGATGCCACCCGCTACCCCGACCCGCAGTACACAGCGCTGCGGGCCCAGTTGGCGGACTTCCATGGCGTGGATGCGGCCCGGGTGCTGCTGGCGGCCAGTGCCAGCGAGTTCATCCACCGTATCAGCGCGCTGCACCGGGGCCAGGGCGTATCCCTGCCGCAGCACCACTACGGCGACTATGCGCAGGCGGCGCAGGCTTGGGGTTTGGTGCCTGCTGACACCCAACACGCCCGGCTGCTGTGGGCTTGTGAGCCATCCAGCCCGCTGGGGCAGGCGCACCCCGGTCTGGCCGCCCTGGTGGATGGTTTGCAGCCCGCCCAAAGCCTGGTGCTGGACTGCGCCTACGCCCCGCTGCGCCTGGAAGGCACGCCCAGCCTGGATGCCGCGCAGATGGACCGGGTGTGGCAGATGTGGACCCCCAACAAAGCCCTGGGCCTCACCGGCATCCGCGCTGCGTACGCGATTGCGCCGCTGGGTACGGACACCGCGCCGCTGCAGGCCCTGTGCCCGTCCTGGCCCGTGGGTGCGCACGGCGTGGCGATGCTGCAAGCCTGGTGCCAGCCCGCCAGCCAGGCGTGGTTGGCGCAGAGTCTGGAGACGCTGCGGGAGTGGAAGGCGCGGCAGATCATTCTGTGCCGCACACTGGGCTGGGAGTGTGTGCCCAGCGTGGCGAATTTCTTCTGCGCCCGGCCGCCGGGGGAGGATTTGCCGTTGCGACTGCAGCGGCTGCGGGCGCGGGGGGTGAAGCTGCGCGATGCTGCGTCGTTTGGATTGGCGGGCTATGTGCGGCTGGGGGTATTGGCGCCGGCGGTGCAGGATGCGTTGGGGTCGCGGGGCTAGGGTTGGGGCGGCCTTGGGTGCAGGCTGCCGTCTGTGTGCCGCAATGGATGCCTAAAAGTCGGAAATCCTAATTCCCCAATCCCGCCTGCTGAAAAAACCGCACCCTCTCCGCATCGGTGGGGTGGGACGCAAACGCAATGCCCAGCCAGCCATCTGGATCGGCGGGTTCATCCCGTTTGGCCCTGCGGGCCTCGGCCAGTTTGTCGAATAACTTGACCATGGCGTTGGGGGCGATGCGGGCGGCTTGCAGGAATTGCAGGGCGGCTACGTCGGCGGCGTGCTCGGCTTCGCGGGAGTAATGGGCCTGGCCCAGCAGGGCCGTGGTGCCCGCCAGCAGGGTGCTGAAGTCGCCCAGCACCAGCGAGCCCACAGTGCCCAGCAGGGTCACCTGGACCAGCATGCGCAGGCCGTCGCGGTGCTGCACGTGGCCTAGTTCGTGGGCCAGCACGGCGGTCAGTACATCGGTGTCGCGTTCGACCAGGTAGACCAGTTCGTCGGTCATGATGATGGTGCCGCCGGGCAGGGCCAGGGCGTTGGGGCCGATGCGGCTGGCGCGGAACAGCAGTTGCCAGTCGGGCAGGCTGCCGGGTGGCAGGTGGGGCCGGGCCTGGGCCACGGCCAGGGCAAAGGCGGCCTGTACGCGGGCCTGTTCGGCCCGTGGCAATTGGCTGGGGCGCATCAGGTCGTCGTCCACCGCCTGCAGGGTGGCATCGCCCAGCGAGGTGTCGACGCTCTGGGGCAACAGGTGCAGTGCGGCCTGGGTTGCCAGCGGCAGGCCCCAGGCGTGCAGCGCCGCCAGCACGGCGACCAGGGCCAGGGCACTGGCCAGCACGCCGCGCCAGCTTTGCTGCAGGTGCACCACCAGTGATTCACCCAGGCCGCTGTGTTGCGTCCAGGCATCCCAGGCGGCGCTGTCGGTGCAGTGCAGCTCGCCGCCGTCGGCCAGGTGGGTGACACGCATGCCATGCCGGGTGCGTTCGGGCCAGCGTACGTCGGGCAGGGGCACGCGGCGGGCGATGCCGTCGCCGGTGATGTGCAGCGCGCCGTCGGCTATCTGCAGCGATACCGGCTGGGCGCGGGCCTGCAGGCCGTCAAAGTAGGTGACCGACAGAGGCAGGGTGGGCGCGGCCATAGGTTGCGGTCAAAGACCCAGGTCAAAGCCCAGCATGTCGCCTGCGGCATCGCCGGCAGCATCCGTGCTGCCATGGGGGCGCTGGCCGACCAGGGTGTCGGGGGCGATGCGGGTGGCGATGGACACAGCCTCCAACCGTATGCGCGCCATGGCAATGGCCGCGAACGGCCAGTACAGGCCCAGCGTCAGCAGCACCAGCAGCCAGTTTTTCAGGCTCAGCCAGAGCAGCGGCACCAGGCGCAGGTCGCTGTGGAATTGCAGGTCGTGGTTGCCGGTATGGTTCCACACCAGGTTTTGCGCGCGCGATGTGGCATAGGGCTTGACGGCCACAAACACCAGCAGCATCAGCAAAAACGGCAGCAGGGCGGCCAGGGGACTCAGGCCGCGCAGGCCCTGCTGCAGGCTTGGGGCGGTGAACGCCATCACGGCGATGGCGGCCACCGGCAGGGCGATGGCCAGCAGCGCAAAGCCGCACACCTTGAGTGCCAGCTTGTAAAAGCTCCAGGGCGTGGCGGTAAAGCGCGTTTGCTGCGTGGCAAAGGCGTAGTGGGTGTGCTGGTACTGCTTGAGCTTCCACAGTGTCCAGGGCTGCACGGCCAGCGTCACTGCCAGCAGGCCCAGCAGGGTCGCGCCGAATGTGATGGGGTTGGGGACTTCGCCGGTGTCCGGCAAGGCCACTGCCACAAAGCCCAGGATCAGCACCGCAGGCACGTACAGCGGCAGTACCGCCTGGTACACCGCGGGCATGGGGCCGGTGAAGCGAAACCGCAGGCCACGCCAACTGGTGTTGGCCAACCGGAACTGCATGGATGCCCGCACCAGCGCCGGTGCAATCAGCGCCACCAGCACCAGGGCGACCAGCCCTGCCTCTGGCGAGAACTGGCCCGCCAGCGAGTACAGACCAAACAGCACGGCCACCAGCGCCGAGCCCTTGAGCATTTTTTTCGGGTTGCCATGGAAGTCCAGTGCCGCGCCGTCCACCTGGGTGTTGCCATAAAAGTAGCGCAGCCGCCGCACCTTGGCCCAGGGGTAGTAGATGCCCAGCGTCACCAGGGTCAGGAGCAGGTTGACGATCCAGATGCGGAAGTATTCGCTGCCCGAACCGGTGAAGACGATGCCCAGCGGGACGGTGGGTGCCGCTGAAGGAGGGGTGGTGGTGGCCGGGGTGGCCACGGTGGCCGTCGGCAGGGCCATGGGGAGCGTGTCGGCAAAGGTCGGTTCGGTCATGGTGGACAAGGGCGTGGACTAGGGCGTTGGTTGCCCCGCACTGTAACGCGCGGCCAGATGGGCTTTACATTCAGTTATGTATGCAAATACGGTTCTTGCGCCCATTCCATCTGCACGAGCTGCTATCAAATTGGTAATTTTTGTGTCAAGCGATAGCGCGGCTACACCATCGCAATCAAATCCGTCACGCCCACGTCCACGCCCTGTTGCGACAGCAGGGTGGTCACCTGGCCCCGGTGGTGGGTCTGGTGGTTGAAGAAATGCGTCAGCGCCTGCCATAGCGGGTGTTGGCGCAGGGTGCCTTTCGAGTTGGCGTAGGCCATGGTCCAGTCTGGCATGTCGGCGGGCGCGCTGGCCAGCCAGGCCTCAATGGCCGCGTCCAGCGCCGTGCGGTGGGCGTGCAGGGCGCTCCAGTCGTTGTGCAGCGGTTGGCTCAGCGGGTGCTGGGCGGGCATGCAGATGGCATGGGTGAGTACCGGCCAGGCGGTGCCGTGTGTTGCACCGCAGTCGATAAAACGCAGCAGCCAGATCTGGTCGGCCACCACCAGATGGTTCAGCGTGCGATGGATGGAGCCGAAGAAAGCGCCGCTGTCGTGCTTGCGCACCGCGTCACCCAGGCCGTCGCAGGCTGCGTACAAACGCTGGTTAAACCATGCGTTGTAGCGCGCCAGGAGGCGGTAGTTGTTAGAGTGTGTAAATTCCATTACAAGATTCCCACATAGGTTTACCGCCGTGCAAATGCCCCACCACCATATTCTCATCACCGGCGGCACCGGTTTTTTAGGCCAGGCGCTGTGCCGCATGTTGCTGGCCCAGGGCCACCAGCTCACGCTGTGGGTCCGTAATCTGGACAAGTGCCGCCGGATGTACGGGGACACCTTCGGCACCCAACTGCGCTGTATCACCCAGCTGGCGGAGCTGCAGGATACCCCGGTGGATGCGGTTTTGAACTTTTCGGGCGAGCCGGTGCTGGGGCCGCGCTGGACACCCGCGCGCCAGCAGGTACTGCACGCCAGCCGCAGCGGGGTCACCCAGGCGCTGGTGGATTGGGTGGCGCAGTTGCCGCACAAGCCGCGCTGGCTGCTGTCGGCCTCGGCCATTGGCTATTACGGCGTGCAGACGGCGGACGACCCCGGTGCGCTGGGCGAGGGTGCACCGCCGCAGCCGATTTTTATGTCGGAGCTGTGCCAGCGTTGGGAGCGTACCGCCCAGGGCATGGCCGCACATGGCGTGGCGGTGGCTACCGTGCGGTTGGGCGTGGTGCTGGGGCTGCAGGGCGCACTGCCGCAGATGTTGCAGCCGTTCCGCTTCGGCATCGGCACGCAGATGGGCCCGGGCGACCAGGTGCTGAGCTGGGTGCACCTGGACGATGTCCTGGGGGCTGTGGCGTTTTTGCTGGCCAAGCTTGACGGCACGCCTGTCACCGGAGCCTACAACCTCACCGCGCCGCAGCCCGTGACCCAGCGGGAATTCACCCGTACCGCCTGCAAAGTCTTGCACCGCCCGCTGGCCGTGCCGGTGCCTGCGCCCTTGCTCACCCTGCTGCTGGGCGAGCAGGCCACACTGCTCACCGACGGCCAGCGCGTCGTGCCCCAGCGCCTGCTGGCCGAGGGCTTCCACTTTCGTTTCGATACCTTCGAAGCCGCGCTGCGTGACCTGGAACAGCGGCGAAAATAGGTGCCATGACTGTTCCTACTATTTCGCAACCCACCGCTGAACTCCTCGCTCTGCTAAAGGCCCACCCCACGCGCCGTACCATCGTCGGCATCGTTGGCTTGCCTGGCTCGGGAAAAAGCACCATTGCCCACCAGCTTGCCGCCGAGGTCAACGCCCAGGCGGGGCCGGGCACGGTGCAGGCGCTGGGCATGGACGGCTTCCATCTGAGCCGCGCGGCCCTGGCCCAGATGCCCGACCCGGCGGCGGCCCTGGCCCGGCGCGGATCGCCCTGGACCTTCGACCCCGCCGGGCTGGCCGACCGCATTGCCGCACTGCGCAATGCCTCCCTCGAATCCGGTGCCGCACCCGTGCTGTGGCCTGCGTTCGACCACAGCGAGGGCGACCCGCAGGAAGATGCCGTCACCATCGGCCCGGCCACCCGGCTGGTGCTGGTGGAAGGCCTGTACCTGCTGCACCGCGAACACGGCTGGAACCTGCACGGTCTGCTGGATGCCTGCTGGTACCTGGATGTGCCCATGGAGGTCGCCATGCAGCGCCTGGTGGCACGCCACCAGGCGGCCTGGGGCTTTACCGTGGCCCAGGCCGAGGCGCGGCTGGCCCTGAACGACCGGCTGAATGCCGACACCGTGGCCCTGACCCGAGAGCGGGCAGACGGTTGGTTGCCGAATGCCTGAGCTTCGGCATGGCGGCCAGGCATTTCCCATGGTTTGCGCGTAACAGCTATTTTTTTTGATAGCTACTAGCGCATATTAAATAAGCGCTAGCGGTCAATTTCTTATATTTTTTTGGTTTCCCACATGACCCTTGCTGCTTGCACCATGGTGCTGGGCACCACCAGCGGTGCTGGCAAAAGCTGGCTGACCACCGCGTTGTGTCGCTACTACGCCCGCCAGGGCCTGAAGGTCGCGCCGTTCAAGGCGCAGAACATGAGCAACAACGCCCGCGTGGTGGGCGGCGGCGAAATTGGCAGTGCCCAGTATTTTCAGGCGCTGGCGGCCCGCGCCCAACCCGAGGTGCGCATGAACCCGCTGCTGCTCAAGCCCGAGCGCGACACCCACAGCCAGGTGGTGCTGCTGGGCGAGGTCAGCGCGGAGCTGACCGGCATGGACTGGCGCAGCCGCAGCGCCCGGGTCTGGCCGGTGGTGGCCCAGTCGCTGGATGCACTGCGCGCCGAGAACGACGTGGTGGTGATCGAAGGCGCGGGTTCACCGGCCGAGATCAACCTCAGCAGCAGCGACATCGTCAACATGCGCGTGGCCCGGCACGCCGATGCCCGCTGCCTGCTGGTCACCGACATCGACCGGGGCGGCGCGTTTGCCCACCTGTACGGCACCTGGGCGCTGCTGCCGCCCGCAGACCGGGCGCTGCTGCACGGCTTTGTGCTGAACAAGTTCCGTGGCGATGCGGCCCTGCTCGCTCCGGCCCCGCAGATGCTGCAAGACCTGACCGGCGTGCCCACCGTGGCCACGCTGCCCATGTGGTGGCAGCACGGCCTGCCGGAAGAAGACGGCGTTTTTGACGACCGCAGCCGCTCCAGTGGTACGGTGACCCGCACCATTGCCGTGGTGGCCTACCCGCGCATCAGCAACCTGGACGAGTTCCAGCCGCTGAAGAACGTGCCCGGTGTGCGCCTGGTCTGGGCACGCAGCCCGGCGGAGCTGGCGGGATTGGAAGGAGCTGACTGGATCATCCTGCCCGGCTCCAAGCACACCAGCGGCGACCTGGCCTGGCTGCGCCAGCAGGGGCTGGATGCCGCCATCACCGCGCATGCGGCGCGTGGCGGTGCGGTGCTGGGCATCTGCGGTGGCCTGCAGATGCTGGGCGAGGCGCTGATCGACCTGCACGGCATCGATGGCAACGCGCCGGGCCTGGGCCTGCTGCCACTGGTCACGCAGTTTGAAGTGCAAAAAACCGTGCAGCACCGCCTGGCTACCTTTGCTCCGGCCATGACCGGCCCCTGGGCGGCGCTGGCCGGGGTGGCGGTGGCGGGCTATGAAATCCACCACGGGCAAACCCAGCAACACGTGGCCATGGCCCAAGGTGGCGATGTGGCCCGGGCGGTGCTGCCCGACGGTCTGGCCTGGCAGAACGCGGCGGGCAATGTGCTGGGCCTGTACCTGCATGGCCTGCTGGAAGATCCGGCCGCGCTGCAAGCGCTGTTTGGGGCCACAGTCCCCACGCTGGACGCGGTATTCGACGGGTTGGCCGACTACGTGGAAGCCCATTTTCAGGCCGGATTTTTAGATAGATTGATCGGCCATTAGCTGTTTACACTGGGTCACCATGGCCCCGGCGTATGCATAAGTTTCCGTTCAGTGACTGGCTGATTGCCTGCTGGCGCGACCCTGCGGCCTCTGCCGAGCAGGCAGCCATCCACCGAGGGCGCCAGTTCCACGCCGTGGTACGGCAGCTACCTTTGAGCACCATTGGCAACATATTCAGCGCCCTGGTGCTGGCCTCGGTGTTCTGGGGCCAGGTGGACTCTTGGGTACTGGCGGGCTGGACGTTGCTGGTTTCGGCCATCGCCCTGGGCCATGCCGGGCTGTGGTGGCTGCGCCGGGCGGTGCCGCCATCCACCCCGGTGTCGTTGCGTGCGGTACGGCTGTTGGTGGCTGGCATTGCGGCATCGGCGCTGGCGTTTGTGTCGATGGCGGGCTATTTGTTTACGGCGGCCGATGGCGATGGTCGCCTGCTGCTCACCGCGGTGCTGGCCGCATTTATCGGCATGGGCAGCTGGATGTACAGCTGCCTGCCGCAGGCTGCCATTTGGTGGTCCTGCATTCTGTGCGCCGGGTTGACGGTGCTGTTTTCCAGCCGTCCAGAAGCGGTCTATACCTACCTGTTGGGCTTGTTGGCGTTTTATGCCGTGGTGGTGTGGAGCACCACCTTGCTGACCTCGCGCATGTTCTTGAACGGCCTGAAGTTCGAGGCTGAGATCGAGCGCCAGAACCAACTCGTCGGCCTGCTGCTCCATGACTTCGAAGAACACGCCAGCGACTGGCTCTGGGAAACCGACCGCCAGGGCTGCCTGCGCCACGTGTCGCAACGCCTGGCGCAGGCTATGGGTGTGTCCCCCAGCGAGCTGCAGGGTCAGCACCTGGTTCAGCGCATGGCGGCCCTGTCGCCGCAGATGGTTCCCGCGCATGCGGCCATGTTCCAGGCACTGGAGGAATGCCTGGTGCAGCAGCAGCCGTTTCGGGGCGCGCTGGTGCCCGTGCGGGTGGCCGGGCAGTTGCAATGGTGGTCGCTGACCGCCAAGCCCCTGCGCGACGGTGCGGGCCTGTGGCAGGGTTGGCGTGGCGTGGGCTCCGATGTCACCGCCGCCCGCCAGCGCGAGATGGAAATGGCCCGCCTGGCGCATATCGACACCCTGACCGGGTTGGCCAATCGCTACCAGTTCGGCAAACGGCTGGCAGGCTATTTTTCGCCCGCCATCACCGAAGGGCCGTGCACCTTGCTGTTGCTGGACCTGGACAACTTCAAGGCCGTCAATGATTCGCTGGGCCACGCCGTGGGCGACCAGTTGCTGCAGACCGTGGCCCACCGACTGCAGTCGGTGGTGGACCCGCTGGCGCTGTTGGCCCGGCTGGGCGGCGATGAATTTGCCTTGCTGGTGCCGGGCGTGCTGGAGCGCCCCCTGGCCGAGCGCTTGGGCATCCAGCTCCAGACCGCATTGGCCCAGCCGTGGCTGGCCGATGGCCACCGCATTGCGGTGCAAGCCAGTATCGGCGTGGGTTTTGCGCCTACCGATGCCGACACCGCCGAGCAGTTGCTGAAGGTCTGCGACATGGCCTTGTACGCCGCCAAGGCCGCGGGCCGCCACACGCTGCGGTTTTTTGACCCGGCCCTGGCCCTGCGTGCCCAGCAGCATCTGGCGCTGCTGAGCGACCTGGGCCTGGCCTTGCAGCGCGGTGAATTCGTGCTGCACTACCAGCCGCAGGTGGACCTGGCCAGCGGTGCGCTGCTGGGCTTTGAGGCGCTGGTGCGTTGGCTGCACCCGCAGCGCGGGCTGGTGTCGCCGCTGGAATTCATCACCGTGGCCGAAGAAAGCGGGCTGATCGTGCCGCTGGGGGCTTGGGTGTTGCGCCAGGCCTGTGTGGACGCGGTGATCTGGCCCGCGCACCTGCGGGTGGCGGTGAATTTATCGGCGGTGCAGTTTGGCCAGGCCGATGTGTTGGCGGTGGTGGACAGCGCCTTGCAGCACAGTGGCCTGCCTGGCTCCCGGCTGGAGCTGGAAATCACCGAGTCCACCCTGATGCAGGACAGCCGGGCCGGGTTGGCGGTGTTGCAAGCGCTGCGCAGCAAGGGGGTGCGGGTGGCGCTAGACGACTTTGGCACCGGCTACTCCAGCTTGTCGTACCTGCGCAGTTTTCCGCTGGACAAGCTCAAGATTGACCGTTCGTTTGTCAGCATTCTGGACAGCGCCCACAGCGTTGACAGCGACGCCAGCGCCGCGGCCATCGTGCAAACCATCGTCCAGTTGGCCCAGGCCCTGCATCTGGAGACCACCGCCGAGGGCGTGGAAACCGCCACCCAGTGGGACCTGCTGCGCCGCATGGGCTGCGCACAGGCCCAGGGTTACTGGATTGCCAAGCCCATGGATGCAGCCCAGGCCCTGCGTTTTATCGCAACCTGGCCGCCAGCCCCGCCTTGAATCAGCGCGCGGGCCGCACGTATCCGGCCAGGTCGGCAGGCGTGGCGGTGTAGGCGTGCAGCACGCCGGGCAGCAAGGTGTAGGCCGCCGTCAAAGTGGCCGCTGCCCCGCCGGTGGTAAAGGTGCAGCCGGTGGTTTGGTCCAGTGGGCACTGGATGGAGGCAGCCAGCGGGTCGGGTGCATCCATCTTGAAGTAAACGTCGAACTGCGCGCCTGCGCCGGTTTGGGTCACGCTGTAGTCGTTGTCGGTGCCCGCCAGCAGCAGGAAGCGCCCATCGGGCAGCTGTGGGCCAATCGCCAGGCCTTCCCATTTTTCAGGCGACAAA
Organism: uncultured Albidiferax sp.; assembly: GCA_963513125.1. GTDB lineage: Bacteria > Pseudomonadota > Gammaproteobacteria > Burkholderiales > Burkholderiaceae_C > Rhodoferax_B. The sequence goes on along the minus strand of CAUPPH010000003.1, from coordinate 292,622 downwards.
TTGCCCAGTGCGGGCAGGGTGTTGGCGGCCAGGTCGATCACGCTGGCGCTCTTGGCTACCGCCACCACGCCGGTGGGCAGCGCGGCCCCGGTGGCGGGCAGGGCGGTGTTCGACACGTCGCTGGCTCCGGCCAGGCTGATGCGGTAGACGCGTTTGTCGGGTGTGGCCAACGCGGCACCGGCTCCCACGCCCCGGTTGTTGCGCTCCAGTACCCAGAAGCTGTCATGGTTGATGGCCACCAGTGCCGAGATGCCCTGGCCTTGGCCAGAGCGGTCCAGCAGGTAGGCGTATTGCGCCACGGCCTGGCCGGTGGCGGTGTCGAACTTCACGATGCGGGCAAAGCGGCCGTCTTTGGCACCGCCTTCGTCCAGCATGGGGCTTTGCAGCATGGCATAGGCATAGGCACCATCGGGGCTGATGGCCAGACCTTCAAAGCCCCGGTTGTGCCGCTTGCCCGCCGTGTTGCCGGTGTCGCCATCGTGGTTGGCCACGCCGGTTGCGGCGTTGCGGGGCAGCAGGTTGGCGGGGATGCTGAAGGCCCGCACAAACTGGCCCGTGGCGGTGAATTCATAGAGCGACGGGCCGTATTCGTCTGACACCAAAAAGTGACCGGTACGCGGATGCACCACCAGGCCCTCGGGGTCCAGCGCCCGACCGGGGGTGTTGGCCGGTTGCGGGGCGAGGCCGTTGAAGGCTTTGCCCTGGGCATCGGTAAACAACACGGTTTGTGCCACCTGGAAGCGGGCAATCGTGCCGCTGGCCGGGTCGATGTCCAGCGTGAAGCGCTGTACCCGGGTGGCGTAGTCGATCAGGCCGCCGCCCGGCCCCCGGTCCGACAGGCCCCACCAGGCGTTGCGTTGGGGGTCAAAATAAATGTCCGAGAAAAAGCCCAGGCGCCCCTGGTTGGCTCCGGGCACACCGGTGGCATCCAACGTCTGGCCGGGGATGGCAATGCCGTTGACAAACACGGGTTGGGCAGTGGCGGCAGCGCAGACCAGGCAGGCGGCTGCGGCAAGGGTTGAAAAGCTCAGTTTCACGGCAATTTCCTGGAGGGAAAACCGGTAAGTGTCGGTAGCCCAGGTGTCAACCGTGTGACGTTTTTATTTCAAACTGCCCGACAAGAATTGCTGCAAGCGCTCGCTTTTGGGCTGGGTTAGCACTTCGCGCGGTACGCCTTGCTCGGCGATCAGGCCCTTGTGCAGGAAGATCAGGTGGTTGGCGACTTCGCGGGCAAAACCCATTTCGTGGGTCACCACCACCATGGTGCGGCCTTCCTGGGCCAGGGTTTGCATCACGCGCAGCACCTCGGACACCAGCTCGGGGTCCAGGGCGCTGGTGGGCTCGTCGAACAGCATCACTTCGGGCTCGATGGCCAGCGAGCGGGCAATCGCCACGCGCTGCTGCTGGCCACCGCTCATGTGGGCGGGATAGGCATCTTCCTTTTGGCCCAGATCGACCAGCTTGAGGTACTTGCGGGCGCGGGCAATGGCCTCGTCCTTGGGCACGCCCAGCACGTGGATGGGGGCTTCGATGATGTTTTGCAACACCGTCATGTGGGCCCACAGGTTGAAGTGCTGGAACACCATGGCCAGCTTGGTGCGCATGCGCTGGAGCTGTTTGGCCTCGGCGGCGATCAGTTCGCCATTTTTGTCGGCTACCAGCTTGAGTTCTTCACCGGCTACCAGAATGCGGCCCGCATTGGGCTTTTCCAGCAGGTTCATGCAGCGCAAAAACGTGCTCTTGCCGGAACCGGAGCTGCCGATGATGCTGATCACATCGCCCGCACGGGCTTCCAGCGAAACGCCTTTGAGCACCTCGTTGGAGCCAAACTTTTTGTGGATGTCGATGGCCTGGAGTTTGAGGGGCTGGGTGGTCATAAAACAGTCATTTCAAGAATTTAAGCGCCCAGCAGGTTGCCGGTGCGAAAGGGCACGCTGCCCGCAATATTGGCCAGATCGTCGCCAGGGGTGGCGTAGCGTTCGGTGGTGCGGGCATACATGACACCGGGCACTTCGGCGCGCAGGGCGTGCACGTGGCCACTGACGGGGTCGATGATCTCGGCCACCAGTGCGCCCAGGGCCAGGTGGTCGCCCGGTTGGGCGGCAAACACCAGCACGCCGGGTACGGGCGATTTCACATACTGCGCGCCAGCCAGGGGGGTGGCGGCGCAGGCCAGTTCGGGTAAGACCGGTGGCTCGCCACCAATGACCGCCAAATGCTGCAAATAACCAAAAATCGCAGCCGCATCGGCCTGGCCCAGGGCGTGGCTGATATCGGCCTCGCCGCGCAATTCCACCGTGGTGCTGGTACAGGCCTGGGGGATGGGGAAGGGCAGCTTTTCAGCCAGTTGCCACCAGGGGCCTGACATGCTTTCGTCAAACGACAGGCCGCCCGAGTTTTTGGCCAACAGCACAGCCTGGGCACCCAGCAGGCGGGCCAAGGGCTCCAGCACCGGCCAGCAGGGCGTTTCGGCGTACAGGTGCATGACGGCTTCCAGGTCGCAGTGCAGGTCCAGCACCACGTCGGCATCAAAGGCCATGCTGACCAGGCGTTTACGCTGGCTGGCGAGTTCGGTGGCGGGCTGCCAGCTATCCAGATGCGTGGCCATGGCCGCACGGATGGTGGCGACGTTGGCGGCGGCATCCGAGCCCAGCTTACCCTCGACCAGCGGCAGCACGGCGGCGCAGAGGTCGGGGAAGTGGCGGTTGAAGTTCTCGGAGGTATTCAGATCGAACCGGCCCATGGGCTTGTGGTCGACCCGCTGCGCCTGCCCGATGGGGTTGGCCAGGGGCACCAGGATGATTTCGCCCTGGATCTGGCCTAGCGCCTCGGCTTTTTCGAGCAGGCGGCGCAGGTGGTAGGCGACCAGCATGCCGGGCAGCTCTTCGGCATGCAGGCTGGCCTGGATGTAGACCTTGGGGCGGGCACCGGGGGTGCCGAAGTGAAAGCTGCTCAGGGTCTTCTGGCTGCCAATACTTTGGCTGCGCAGGACATGGTCGGTACGGTGCATAAATGGTTAGTGTTTGCGCGGTGCCAGGTAGGCCAGGAAGTGTTTTTCGGCCAGCCGGAACAGCGCAATCAGGGCGAAGGTGCCAATCAGGTACAGAGCAGCGGCAAACAGATAGGCTTCAAACGGCAGGTAGAAGTCGGAGTAGATGCGGCTGGCGGCGGCGGTGATGTCCAGCAGGCCCGGCACGGCGCTGGCCAGGCTGGTGCTTTGCAGCATCATCACCACTTCGTTGCTGTAGGCGGGCAGGGTGCGGCGCATGGCGCTGGGCAGCACCACGCGCAGCAGGATCTTGAAGCGGCTCATGCCCAGCGACTGGGCGGCTTCGATCTCGCCCGCATTGGTTTCGCGGATCGACCCGGCCAGCATCTCGGCGGTGTAGCCTGCGGTGTTGAGTGCAAACGCCAGCAGGGCGCAGAAGAAGGCGTTCTTGAAGTACACCAGCGGCCAGACGGTGTCCCAGTGGGCCTGCACCCACTCCAATTGGGCCAGGCCGTAATAGATCAAATACACCTGGATCAGCAGCGGCGTGCCGCGTACCACGAAGGTGTAGGCCCCGACGATGCCGGCCAGAATCTTGTTGTTGCTGGTGAGCGCCAGGGCAAACGCCACGGCCAGCACAGCCCCGATGGCCACGGACGCAAACAGCAGCGTCAGCGTGGTGACGATGCCCTCGCCAAACATGGCCAGGCTCTCGGCACTGAATATGACTTCCCAGTTCATGGTTAAAACGCAATCCGTTTGGTGCCCAGGCTGTAGCGTGCGTTGAGCTTGCGCAGCACGGCCAGCGAGGCCCAGGTGAAGATGAGAAACAGCGCACCCGCAAACAGCAGGTAGGCAAACGGCGACCGGGTGGCTGCGCTGGCCTGCTTGGCCAGGTAGGTCATTTCCTGCAGGCCGATCAGGCTGACCAGGGCGGTGGACTTGATCAGCACCAGCCAGTTGTTGGTGAAGCCGGGCAGGGCGTAGCGGATCATCTGCGGCGCGGTGATGCGCAAAAAGGTTTGCCGGGGGGCCATGCCGAAGGCGGCGGCGGCTTCAAACTGGCCGCGCGGAATGGCCATGATGGCGCCGCGGAAGGTCTCGGTCATGTAGGCACCGTAGATGAAGCCGAGGGTGAGCACACCGGCGAAAAACGGATTCAGGTCGAGGGTGGCTTCGCTGCCGGCCATCTCCAGCAGGGTGTTGACACCGATCGTGCCGCCGTAGAACACCAGCAGCATCAGCACCAGATCGGGAATGCCCCGGATGACGGTGGTGTACAGCGTGGCGGGAATCACCAGCAGCGGCTTGCCCGACAGCTTGGCGGCTGCGCCAACCAGGCCCAGCAGCACCGACACCACCAGGGCGGCCAGGGACACCCCGACAGTCAGCACCGCGCCGTTCAAAATGGACCAGTAGTAATCGTTCAAGAGGAATGCCCTGGGAAGAAAAAAACAAGCCGTGGCGATTGCTGCGCAACCGGCCACGGCGACACGCACCAATGCTTATTTAGTGCCGTAGACGTCCATCTTGAAATACTTGTCGTTGATGGTTTTGTAGGTGCCGTTGGTGCGGATGGCGGCAATGGCCGTGTTCAACTCTTCTTTCAAGGCCTTGTCGCCCTTGCGGATCGCCACACCGGCACCACCGCCGAAGTATTTGGGGATGTAGAGCTCTTCGCCCACCGACTTGTAGTCTTTGCCTTCGGGCTTGCTGAGGAAACCACCGGTCACTTCCACGATATCGGCCACGGTACCGTCCAGGCGGCCCGATTTGATGTCCAGGTAAACCTGGTCTTGGGCTTCGTAAGGGGTGACGACCACGCCGACCTTCTTGAGCTCGCCATTGGCGTATTTTTCCTGGGTGCTGCCTTTGAGCACGCCGATTTTCTTGCCCTTGAGCGAAGCCAGGTCGGTGAACTTGATGTCGTTCTTGACGATGATCTTGCTGGGGGTGTTGTAGTACTTGTTGGTGAAGTCCACCACCTTGAGGCGGTCTTCGGTGATGGACATCGAGCTGATGATGGCATCGTATTTTTTGGCTTGCAGGCCGGGAATCATGCTGTCCCAGACCTGTTCGACGAACACGCATTTGCGTTTGATTTGCTCGCACAGGGCGCTGGCGATGTCTACGTCAAAACCGGTGGGTTTGCCGTCGGCGGTCTTGAAGGTGAAGGGTTCGTAGGTCGGATCGATGGCCACTTTGAGGTCTTTGCCCTGGGCGAATGCGGCCGCGGCGAGTGCGGTCAGTGCGAGGGTCAGAACAATTTTTTTCATCAATGTTTCCTGGTAATTCAGTTACGAAAAGTGGCTGTGCCTGTACACAATAGCATGCAAATTCTAGGTTCCAGAATGGTGCGTGATTGCTGGTGTTTGCCCTTAACAGCGCTTTGGGAGTGAACGCAATTCTCATACCAGCGGCGGCATTAGTCGGGGTAATACAGGTTTTTTCATGTAATGTCGGCGACTTTTGTTTCGAACCACGAGCCCCTTGTATGACCCTGTCCGATCTGTCCCATCCCGCCCTGCGCCAGGCCCTGCAAACCAAGCTGGACCAGAAAACCAAGCCGCTGGGTTCGCTCGGCGGCCTGGAAGCGTTGGCCCTGCAGTTGGGTGAGATTTTGGGCACCGAGGCCCCCCAATTGGTGCAACCGCAACTGGTGGTGTTTGCGGGCGACCACGGTCTGGCGGCGCGTGGCGTGTCGGCCTACCCCAGCGATGTAACCTGGCAGATGGTGGAGAACTTTTTGGCGGGCGGTGCCTGCGTCAGCGTGTTGGCGCGCCAGCACGGCATGGCCTTGACGGTGGTGGACTGCGGCGTGCGCCACGACTTCGCGCCGCGCCCCGGCCTGCTCGACTACAAAATTGCCTACGGCACCGCCGATACCCTGGAAGGCCCGGCGATGGACGCGCTGGACTGCGAGCGCGCCGTGGCCCAGGGCCGCGCCATCGTCAAGGGCCTGCCGGGCAATGTGCTGCTGCTGGGCGAAATGGGCATTGGCAATACCTCGGCGGCCTCCTTGCTGATGGCCCGCCTCACCGGTCTGCCGATTGCCGAGTGCACCGGCGCGGGCACCGGGCTGGACGCGGCGGGTCTGGAGCGCAAGGTCGCGGTGCTGGCCCAGGTGCTGGAGCGCCATGCCGCTGTCCATGATCCGTTGCACGCGATGGAGGTATTTGGCGGCTTCGAGATGGCCACCATGCTGGGCGCGGTGTTGCAGGCAGCCCAGGAGCGCCGTGTGGTGGTGGTGGATGGCTTTATCACCACGGCGGTGGTGATGGTGGCGCACGCACTGCAGCCGCTGGTGCTGCAGCGCTGCGTGTTTGCCCACCGCTCGGGCGAGCACGGCCACGGTCAGATGCTGCACCACCTGGGTGCGAAGCCGCTGCTGGACATCGGCCTGCGGCTGGGCGAGGGCTCGGGCGCGGCGCTAGCCTGGCCGTTGCTGCAATCGGCCTGCCTGGTGCTGGAAGAAATGGCCAGTTTCGCGTCGGCTGGTGTAGATGCTATTTAATCAGTAGCTTATAACGCAGGTGGAATAAGCGTTTAAGGCTGATTTAATGCAAAATTTTTAGGGTGATACAGGGTTGGATGAAAAGTGGCGTTACCAGGGTTTGCGTGGTGGGTGGTAGCCAAAACTTGTCCACTATTGCGCATGCCGGTTGGTAAACTGGATCGAATACTTCCACAATGCGGCCATGCCCACTTCACGTCTGCTTGCGGTAACTGCTCCAGAAGCCGACCCGGCGGGCGGTGTCTATGGCCTGAGCCTGCAAGACCCCTTGCGCCAGCTGCTGGAAGTGGTCAACCAGAGTAACAACGCGTTCATTGTGGGCGGACCAGACACCCGCATCACCTTTGCCAACGCCGGCTTTACCACCATGTTTGGCTACACCCTGAGCGAGGTGCGGGGCCGCACGGTCAGCGAGACCTTGTCGGGACCGCACACCGACATGCAGGTGGTGGAGCGCATCAAGCGCGAGCTGCTGCAGCCCGGTGGAGGGCGTGCCGACATCCTGCTCTACGCCAAGGCCGGGCGGCCGTTATGGGTGTCGGTGGTGGCTAACCCCTTGTTTGATACCGACGGTAATTGCACCGGCGTGGTGGGCGTGCTGGCCGATATCACCCAGACCAAAATGCACGAGGTGCTGCAGTACAAGCTGCTGCACGCCATGGCCGAAGAGCTGCCTTTGTCGCAGCTGATGGCCCTGGTCTGCCGCGAAGTGGAGCGCATTGCACCCGAGGTGGCGGCTTCCATTCTGGCGGTGGATGCCCAGGGGCAATTGCAACCCTTGGCCGCGCCCAGCCTGCCCATCGAATTCTCCAAAGCCATCACCGGCCTGGCCATCGGCCCGACAGTGGGCTCGTGCGGCACGGCGGCCTGGCGCGGCGAACCGGTGGCCGTGCTCGACATTGCCACCGACCCGCTGTGGGCCCCGTACAAAGACCTGATCCTGGCCCACGGGCTGGTGGCCTGCTGGTCCAGCCCCATCAAGGCGCACGATGGCCGGGTACTGGGCACCTTTGCGTTTTACTACCGCACCCGGCGTGGCCCCGATGCCCTGCACCAGCGGCTGATCGATGTGAGCCTGCACCTGTGTGCACTGGCCATGGAGCGTGAAGAAGCGCGCGCCCACATCCACCAACTGGCTTTTTTCGACGCACTCACCAGTCTGCCCAACCGCAAGATGCTGCGCACCAAGGCCGAGCGGGCGGTGGCCGAGGCCCAGCGCGCCAACGAGCCACTGGCCTTGCTGTTCATCAATATCGACCGCTTCAAGCACGTCAACGACGAGCAGGGCCATGGCGCTGGCGACGCGCTGCTGAGCGAAATCGCCAACCGGCTTAGCCAGGAGGTGCGGGGCCGCGACCTGGTAGGCCGCCAGGCGGGCGACGAATTTGTGGCGGTGCTCACCGAGTGCAGCACCGAGCAGGCCGCCGTGGCCGCCGAGCGCCTGCTGGCGGCTATTGCTGCGCCGCTGACCTTGCCCTCGGGCGTAACCGTGCACCCCAACGCCAGCGCAGGCGTGGCCATGTTCCCCGAGGACGGGCACGACTTCGACACCCTGTTGCGCCAGGCCGACCTGGCCATGCACCAGGCCAAACGCGACGGGCGCGGCTGCCTGCGTTTCTTCAACGATGCCATGAACCGGCGCACGCTGGAGCGCCTGTCGCTGGAAGCCGACCTGCGCGAAGCGCTACGCCTGGGGCAGTTGCACCTGCACTACCAGGCGCAATTCAGCGGCCCGGCGAGTTCGGTGCTGTACGGGGTGGAGGCGCTGGCCCGCTGGCAGCACGTGCGCCGGGGCGCGGTGCCACCCGACCAGTTCATCCCGCTGGCCGAAGAATGCGGGCTGATCGACGAGCTCACCCGCTGGAGTCTGGGCGAAGCCTGCCGTCAGATGGCCGACTGGCGCGCCCGGGGCGTGGCCGTGCCCCGGATGGCGGTGAACGTCTCGGCCCGCAACTTCCAGAACCCCGGCCTGCCCGCGCTGGTGGCCGAGCTGCTGTGCCAACACAAGCTGCACCCGCAGGACCTGACGCTGGAGATGACCGAAAGCGTGGTCATGGACACCACCGCAGGCGTGCCCGCCACTGTCGAGGCGCTGCAGGCCCTGGGTGTGCAGCTATCGCTGGACGACTTCGGCACCGGCTATTCGTCGCTCGGCTACCTGCACCGCCTGCCGATCCACGAGCTCAAGCTGGACAAAAGCTTTGTGCAGGACCTGGCCGACAACGCCGCCGCCCGGGCGCTAACGAACACCGTGCTGCGCATCGGTGATGGCCTGAACCTGACTGTGGTGGCCGAAGGCGTGGAAACCACCATGCAGGCCGAATTTCTGACCTCCCGCGGCTGCCGGGTGCTGCAAGGCTATTTGTACGCCCGCCCGCTGCCCGCCGACGGGCTGGAACAATGGCTGGCCGCTCGGCGTACCGATGCCGGGCCTTGACGCGGTACTGCCCATGCCCAACGTGGCCCGTGACCCGTCGCCAGAGGCACTGCAAAACCACCTGGGTTTCGCCCGCCGCAGCTATTTCTCGCGCATGGTCGGGCTGGCATTGGGGTTTGTGATGACCGCCGCGGTGTTCGTCCAGAACGCCGCACCCGCGTGGATGTGGCTAGGTCCGGCCCTGCATTGCTTTGTGGGTCCGCATGTGGCCTGGTGGCTGGCGCGGCGTGCGGCCAACCCGCGCGAGGCCGAGCGCCGTAATCTGCTGGCCGACCATTTCTTCGGTGGCGTGTGGATGGTGCTGATGCAGTTCAACCTACTGCCCAGCGTGCTGACGGTCAGCCTGCTGAGCATGGACACCATGGCCGGGGGCGGGGTGCGCCTGGTACTGCGCGGCCTGGTCTTGCAGGCGCTGGGCGTGCTGTTGGGCCTGGCCCTGTTCGGCCTGCAGTTTCAGCCCGATGCTTCCCGTGCCACCTTGATCGCCTGCCTGCCGCTGCTGGTGTGCCAGCCCATTTTGATCAGCCACATCGCCCGCAAAGCCATCCACCGGCTAAAACAGCAAAGCCAGGTGCTGGAGCACCAAAGCCAGCACGACGGCTTGTCGGGCCTGTACAACCGCAGCCACTGGGAGCAGCTGGTGCGCTCCGAGTTCGCGCGGTTTCGCCGCCAGAACCAGCCCGCTGTGCTGGTGATGGCCGACCTGGACCACTTCAAGCGCATCAACGACCTGCACGGCCACGCCGCGGGCGACCAGGCGATCCGCCATTTTTCTGCCGCCCTGCAACGCGTGCTGCGGGAAACCGATGTCTGCGGCCGCTACGGCGGGGAGGAGTTTGGCCTGCTGCTGCCCATGACCTCGGCCAGCGCCGCCCGCGATGTGCTGGACCGCCTGCGCCGCAACCTGCACGACCAGCCGCTGCTGGAGGGCGTGCTGGTCACCGCCAGTTTTGGCGTAGCCGAGCTGACCGCCGATGTGCCCACCGTGGAGGCCTGGCTGCGCCTGGCCGACCAGATGCTGTACCGCGCCAAACACCGGGGCCGCGACTGCGTGGTGGTGCTGGGCGAAGATGCCATCACCCAGCCCGGTGCGTTGGCACCCATCGTCGCCCGCCCCAGCTACAACACCCCGGCGGGCTTGAGCGACCCGCTGCGGGTCTCCCAGCTATTGGCGGGCCTGGACATCGCCGATGCCCCGTTTGCGCTGTTTGACCCGTCGGACCGGCTGGCGGTGGCAAACGCCGCTTTTCTACAGTTGTTTGCGGTGCCACCCGAGGCGCTGAGCTTCGCTGACATCGTCCGCCACTGCCATGCCCACCAGGTCGGCCCGCGCATTACCACCGACGATGTCGAGGCCTGGCTGCGGGCCGCAGACGGCAAGCGGCGCAGCCAGCCGCAGCGCAGTTTCAAAGTGGACCTGTGCGATGGCCGATGGTTCCAGTTGTTGGAAACCTCGTACAGCGACGGCTGGCTGATGGTGCTGCTGTTTGAAACTCAGACTGCCGACACCAGCGCCACCGCCAAGGTTTTAGGCTGAAAGTCGCAAAACCGGGCCACACCGCATTGCCAGCACAGCGGTTTGCGGGCCTGGCAGATATAACGGCCATGCAGGATCAGCCAGTGGTGCGCATCCACCATGTACTCGGGGGGGATGCGTTTCAGCAGGCCCTTTTCCACGTCCAGCGGGGTCTTGCCTGGCGCCAACCCGGTGCGGTTGCCCAGGCGAAAGATGTGTGTGTCCACCGCCATGGTGGGCTCACCAAAAGCCACGTTCAGTACCACGTTGGCGGTCTTGCGGCCCACGCCGGGCAGGGCCTCCAGCGCCTCGCGGGTGCGCGGCACCTGGCCACCGTGCAGTTGCACCAGCATCTGGCAGGTTTGCAGCAGATGCTTGGCCTTGCTGTGGTACAGGCCGATGGTCTTGATGTAGCCCTCCAGCCCGTCCAGCCCCAGGTCCAAAATGGCCTGGGGGGTGTTGGCTACAGGGAATAGTTTGCGGGTGGCCTTGTTGACCCCCACATCGGTGGCCTGGGCCGACAGCAGCACGGCGGTCAGCAGCTCGAACACACTGGTGTACTCCAGCTCGGTCACCGGCATCGGATTGGCGGCCTGGAGGGTGGCAAAAAATCCGGCAATAGCGTCGCGTTTCATGCCGGGATTACACCGTATTTTTCTTACGCGGACTTTTGCTACGTCCGATTCGATTGCAGCCAGAACGTACATCCACCAGGGATAGCGTGGAACTGGCTTTGCCAGGCCACTGCTATCGCCCCCTGCAAGGGGGTTGGCGAAGCGGAGCGCAGCCTGGGGGTGTGCCTAATTCACCTGGATAAACGAGTCCGGCAGCGGGAACTTGGCGCGCATCCACTCGGGGTTCAGCTGCAAAGCCTTCACCACGTCTTCGGGCAGGCCGTCCAGCATCTCCGGGCCGCCGGGGGGCATGTCGGCCAGCAGCATGGCCAGGTGGACGATGGCGCCCAGCCGGTTGAAGGGCTTGGCCTCCAGTGGCTCGGAGCAGGTGTCCAGCGCGCGCACGATCTCGGCCGGGAAGTTCCAGCGGCGTGCCAGCTCGGCGGTGATCTGGCCTTCGCTGAACTGGGTCAGGCGCACTTCGCGTTCCCAGCGGCCACCGGGAATGCGGGGTAGGCGCTCAATCTCTGCCAGGCTGGCGGGTTGCACCTGCGCAATCATCATTTCGCCCAGGCGCACCATCATGCTGGCCAGCCAGGCCTCGCTGCCATCCAGCCCCAGGTTGGCGGCCAGCCACTGGGCATAGCCTGCACTGACCATGCAGCTGCGCCAGAACTCCGTCTGGCTCAGCCCTTCCACGGGCGGAAAGGCATCTCCCATCGATGCGGCCAGGCCCAGGGTGCGCACCCGGCCCATGCCCACCAGGCTGATGGCATCGTGGATCGAGCTGACGCTGCGGCTCAGGCCAAAGCTGGCGCTGTTCGCCAGGCGCAGCAGCTTGGCGGTGAGGGTGGCATCCTTGGCGATGATGGCCGCCACCTGCGGGCCGGTGGCGTCTTCGTCGTTCAGCGTGCGGATCAGCGCATGGCCGACCTCGGACATAACGGGCAACTTGACCGTTTGAAAAAATACGGCGATGTCGGGCATGGTGCGTCCTGTGTTTTAAATTGGAATTGATTGGTTACATCCAACCCTATTCTGAACGATTTATGGGGCGCTTTTGGGTATGTAAAGCCCGCATTTCAAAGGCGTGTAGCCACGGCATGCAGATTGGCGACAATAAGTGCCCGAAAGCGAGTACATCCCATGCCATTGCCTGTTTCCCTACCATTCGCCCAGCGCCTCCAAAACGTCGAAACCTCCGCCATCCGCGAACTCTTCAAGCTGCTGGGCACGCCCGGCATCATCAGCTTTGCGGGCGGCTTCCCCGACCCGGCGCTGTTTGATGTGGAGGGCATTGCCGCCTCTACCGCCGCCGTGCTGGCCACCAACCCCGGCCCGGTGCTGCAATACGGTGCCACCGAGGGCTTCAACCCGCTGCGCGAGCAGCTTAGCCGCTTCATGGCGAACAAGGGTGCCACCGTGTCCCCGGACGGCCTGATCGTCACCACCGGCAGCCAGCAGGCGCTGGACCTGGTGGGCAAAACCATGATCAACCCTGGCGACACGGTGATCGTGGAAGCGCCCACCTTTTTGGCCACCATCCAGTGCTTCCGCCTGTACGGTGCCAAGCTCATCGGTGCGCCCATCGATGCCCACGGCGTGGATGTGGACGCGCTGGAAAAGCTCATCGACGAGCACAAACCCAAACTGGTCTACCTGATCCCCACCTTTGGTAACCCCAGCGGTGCCACACTCAGCCTGGAGCGGCGCAAACGTATCCTGGAAATCGCGGTACGCACCCACACTCTGGTGGTGGAAGACGACCCCTACGGCGAGCTCTACTTCGACCAGCCGCCCCCGCCCAGCATGCTGGCCCTGAGCGACGGCGTGCCCGGCAGCCGCGAGTGGCTGGTGCACTGCGGCTCGATGAGCAAGATATTGAGCCCCGGCCTGCGTGTCGGCTGGATGATTGCCCCGCCCGCGCTGCTGGCCGCCGCCACCATGTGCAAGCAGTTCAGCGATGCCCACACCAGCAACCTGACCCAGGCCACCGCCGCCCACTACCTCACCCTGAACCGGCTGGACAGCACCCTGGCCGTGGTGCGCAAGACCTACGCCGAGCGCGCCCGGGTGATGGCCGCCAGCCTGCAACGCGAACTGGGCGGTGCCATCACCTTCAACGCCCCGCAAGGCGGCATGTTCTTTTGGGCCCGTCTGACCGAAGGGCGCGATGCCAGCGCGTTTGCCAAGCGCGCCATCGAAAAGCTGGTGGCCTTTGTGCCCGGCGCGCCGTTCTTCGCCCACGACCCGGACGTATCCACCCTGCGCCTGAGCTTTGCCACGGTGGGTGTGGAGAAGATCGAAGAGGGCATCGCCCGCCTGGGCCAGGCGCTGTAACTGCTATGGTTTAAGGAGCTGCCTGCGCTGGTGAAATAAGCGCTGGCAGCCGATTTTCCTTATTTTTTTCGCAACGACCGCGATTCCCATATCGCCACTACCCACAGCACGGCAGCGGTAGCCGCTGATAGCCCCATCGCGCTGAGCGCGTGCTGGCTGGCAGGAATGCACAGCAAGCCCAGCAGCACCAGCCCCACGGCGTGCGACAGCGGCGGATAAGCCCGCGTCGCGGTCACCCACTTGAACAGCGCTGTGCCCAGCAGGTACAGCGCCGGGCCGCCCAGGATGGCCACCATGGCCGGGTTGTCGGCGTGGGCGGGGTGGGCCAGCACCAGCTCATCGGCCACGGCGCAGACGATGATGCCCGCCACGATCAGGATGTGCATGTAGGTGTAGGCCACCCGGGCCTGGCGACCGGCTTCTTTCGAGTGCACGATGCTGTGGTGGCCTTGCTCGGCTCCGATGGCAAAGTACAGCCACCACATGGCCACCGTCCCCGCAAAGGTGGTGATGAAAGCCAGCAGGTTGATGCCATTCCAGGCGTGGGTGGCAAAGGTGGCACCACTGACCAGCAGCGATTCGCCCAGGGCGATGATCACAAACAGCGCGCAGCGCTCGGCCATGTGGCTGCCGTCCACGTCCCAGTCCTGCAGGCTGGAGCGGCCCAGGCCGGGCACCATGTAAAAGCACCAGGGGGCCGCAAAGTCGATCAGCAAGGCCAGCGCCCACCAGGCCAGCCGGGTGGAGCCATCGCTCCAGCCACCCGCCAGCCAGCACGCGCCGGAGAGCAGCGCCCATGCCAGGATGCGCTGGAAGTTGCGCACCAGACTCTGGCGCTCGCCGCGCACGGCCCACAGGGTGAACAGCGTGCGGCCCACCTGCATGCCTACATAGGCCAGCGCAAAGGCCCAGCCCTTGTCGGTAAAGGCTCCAGGGATGGATGCCGACAGCAGCAGCCCGACCAGCATCAGCACAAACAGCATGGAGCGCACCGGGGGGCGGTTCGGGTCCAGCCAGTTGGTGGCCCACGAGGTGCAGATCCACACCCACCATACGGCCAGCAGCAGCACGCCGATGCGCAGGGCGTTGTCCCAGCCCAGCTCGGCCAACAGCCCGTGCGAGAGCTGGGTGATGGCGAAGACGAAAACCAGGTCGAAAAACAGTTCGACCATCTCAACCTTGCCGCCGTCGTGGCGGTTGCGCAGCAGGCGGCGGTGGGCTTGGGAAGGAGAGGGGTGCATGGTGGTAGCGACGGTTTATGCAAAAAATAGGGCGCTAGCGCATATTCCGTAGGCGCTAGCAGCTATTCTTATGGTAGCAAAATACACGCGCTGCCGTGCGGCTCCAGGCGCTGCAACTGTATTAAAAGGTTTCCCAGTCGTCTTCGTTTCCGGCCTTGCTGGCGGGTGGTTTGGCAAGGGCCTTGGCGGGCTGCGCGGTGATCCGTGCGGGCGCGGAGGTGCGCACGGATGGGGTGGGCCGGGCCGGGGCAGCCAGGGGGCGGGCCGGTGGCTTGGCCACGGGGGATGGGCTGGCGGGTCGGCGCGAGGCGGCGGGCTGGTGGAGGTCACCGTCCCCCAGCTTGAACACGGCCACGGTCTGCACCAGGTCCTGTGCCTGGGCCTTCAGGCCGCTGGCGGCGGCCGCCATTTCTTCCACCAGGGCCGCGTTTTGTTGGGTCGCCTGGTCCATTTGCCGGACGGCCTCGCCCACCTGGGTCACGCCCAGGGCCTGGTCCTGGCTGGCGGCGCTGATCTCGCCCATGATCTCGGTCACCCGGCGGATGCTGTCGGCCACCTCGGTCATGGTGGTGCCCGCCTGGTCCACCAGGGCCGTGCCTTGGTCGACCCGCGCCACGCTGGCGGTGATCAGGGTTTTGATTTCCTTGGCGGCCTCGGCGGAGCGGCCCGCCAGGCTGCGCACCTCGCTGGCCACCACCGCAAAGCCGCGGCCTTGCTCGCCCGCGCGGGCAGCTTCCACGGCGGCGTTGAGCGCCAGGATATTGGTCTGGAAGGCGATGCCGTCGATGACGCTGATGATGTCGGCAATCCGGCGGGATGCGTCGTTGATGCCCTTCATGGTTTCCACCACCTGGCCGACCACCGCGCCGCCCTGCACGGCCACCTTGGAAGCCGTCAGCGCCAACTGGTTGGCCTGCTGGGCGCTGTCGGCGTTTTGCCGCACGGTGGCGCTGAGTTCTTCCATCGAGGCGGCGGTCTGCTCCAGGGCGCTGGCCTGTTGCTCGGTGCGGGCCGATAGGTCGTTGTTGCCGTGGGCGATTTCGGCACTGGCGTTGGCCACGCTGTCGGCGCTGCGGTGCACCTTTTGCAGCACGGTGTGGATCTTGGCCACGAACTGGTTGAAGCCGCTGCCGATGGTGGCCAATTCGTCGTGGCCTTGCACCTCCAGCTTGACGCTGAGGTCGGCATCGGCACTGGCCAGGCCGGTCATGGCCTGGCTCAGGGTGCGCAACGGGCGGGTCAGCCGGTACACCACGGCCACCAGAATCAGCGCGGTGGCAATGGCGCAGACCAGCGCCACCATCAGCGTGTAGCCCAGCAGGTCGCGGGCCGTGGCGGTGGCCACGCTGCGCGGAAAGCTCACCCGCACGCTCCAGGGCGCGGTGTCGGCGGTCACGGCCAGCGGCTGCAGCAGGTGCACCATGTTCTGTGCGTCCCGGTATTCATAGGGCTGGCCCCGGCGGATGTGTTCCAGCCCCTCGGCGGGGATGTCGTCGGCCTTTTTGCCGATGCGCGCGGCCTCGGGGTTGCTGGCGTACAGGCCGCCGTTGGACAGCATGGACAGGTTGCTGCCCTCGATGGGCTTGAGTTCGGACAGGATCTGGCCGAAGCGGGTGAGGGTGAAGTCGGCACTGGCCGTGCCCTGGAACTTGCCGTCGACCAGAATGGGCGCGACCAGCGAGGCCATCAGCACGTCCTTGCCGTCGATCGGGTAGACATAGGGCTCGGTGAAGAAGGGCTTGCCACTGGCTTTGGGCACGTCGTACCAGTCGTTGGCCCCAGGGTCGGTGCCGAACACGATGGGTTCCACGTTGACACCGCCGCCCGCGGCACGGGTCCAGTACGGCATGTAGCGGCCGGTGGCATCGTAGTGGGGCTTCTTGTCCGCGTACTCGGCATCTTTACCGTCCAGCGCATTCGGCTCCCAGGTGACTGCCGCGCCGATGAAGTCGCTGGAGCTGAACAAGGCCGCCTTGACCATTTCGTCGATCTGCTCGCGGGCCATGGGCAACTGGGCCTGGCGGGTGGAGCGCATGGAGGCGGCCAGGCTGGTGACGGTGGCCATGTTGGCGGCAATACGGGTTTGCAGTGTACCGGCGGCCTCGCGGGCCGAGGTGCGCGCCAGGTTCATGGTGGCGGCCTCGGCGCTGGCGCTGCTTTTGATACCGATCGCGGCCGACGTGATACCCAAAGACAGCAGTACCAGCGCGGTGGCGGCGACGCAGATCTTGGTGTTGAGCGACATCCGGAACCCGCGGCGGGACGGGGTGTGTGACGGTGTAGGCAGGGCCTGGTTCATGGGGATTTCCGGGTTGCGACGGCAGGGAGGATGGGTCTCCGATGCTGTGAATAAAAGTTACAAAATGCAAGCGTAATTGCGTGATTGCAATTTGGGTGCCAGTCTGGCAAGCCGGTGTCATTTTCTGGTTTTGGGGCCCAATTTCAGGCAAAAAAATAGCTGCTTGTGCCGATGGAGTCAGCACAAGCAGCTATCGATATTGAACTTAAAAAAAGGAGCTAGGCGTCCAGCGTTTCGGCCCAGGCCAGGGCTTGCAGATGCGCCCAGTTGACTTGCTTGTTGGACAGGTGCAGGGCTTCGGCGGTGCGGGCGAAGACCTCGTCGTTGCCGCTTTCGCAGGCTTCGGTGAGCGCCAGAAACGGGGCCAGCACGCCGGTGCGGTGCAGCAGGGCATCCAGTACCGGCTGGGGCAGGGCCACGGATTCCAGGGCTTTGGCCAGCGGCACGCCCAGCATCACGTCGAGCATGGAGAACACGCCCACCACAAAGGCGTTGTCGCAGTCTTCGGGGGCCAGCATTTCGGCGGCCAGTAGCTCCATCAGCTTGCCGCGCACCACGGCGGTCTGGCCGACCACCGGGCCGGGGCCGTCTTTGTCGGCGCGCGAGGTGGTCATGAGCAGGGCCGCCCAGCGGAACAGCTTTTGCAGGCCCAGGATCATCACCGCGTGGCGGAACGAGGTGATTTCGCAGTTCAGCCCGAAGCCGGACGAGTTGATGAAGCGCAGCAGGTTGAACGACAGCGTGGGGTCGCGCTTGAGCAGCTCTTCGATCTCGGCGGTGGTGGCCTGTTTGCGTACCAGGTTGATGAGCTGCAGGATGGTGGCCTGCGAGGGGCGCACGGTTTGCGCCTTGACCAGCGCGGGCTTGGCAAACCAGTAGCCTTGGAACAGCTTGACACCGTAGCTGGTGAGCAGTTGGTGCTGCTCGGCGCTTTCGACCTTTTCGGCAATGATCTGGGCGGTGGTGTTGGCGGTGGCGAACTTGACGAAGGGCTGCACCAGCTCGGGCTTGAGCGCCATCAGGTCCAGTTTGACAAACGATGCCAGCGCGCGCCACGAGGCATAGCCCCGCGTCAGCACGGTGTGGTTGAAGGCAAACCGGAAGCCGCGCTTGCGCAGGTCTTCCAGCACCAGGGCGTGGCTGGCGATGTCGTCGGGGGAGCTGCCAGGCACGGGCGGCACTTCGAGCACCACCTTGTCGGGGTGGACCAGCTCCAGGTGGCCGCCCGCCAGGCTCTCCAGCGTGCAGTTGATGAAGACCAGCTTTTTGCCGACCAGGGTTTCGATGTCGGTGAAGGACAGGGCGTTGACCAGCAGGGCGGCATCGCTGTCGACAGTGTGGCTTTGGCCGGGGCTGGAGCGGTCAAACAGCTCGTAGCCGAAGACGGCGCGGTTTTCGTCCACGATGGCTTGGCGGGCAATCAGCACCTGGCTATCGGGGGCGGTATCAGGTTCCAGAGGATGCCTTAGGCTGTGGAGTTGGTCAGGTATGGTGGACATGGCGGTGTAAGTTCTACGGGCCACGGCGGCTTTCATTTCCATTCTAGAGAAGAACCACTGGCAAAGGAGCGGGATACTGGGGATTTACCAGTTGTTGCTGCTTTTAAAAAACACTACATGCCCAGCGTGTCGGCCCAGACCAGGGCCTCCATATGGGCCATGTTGATGTGGTGGCTGCTGAATTGCAAGGCCTGGGCGGCGGCACCGAAGGCGGTGTCGTCGTTGTTCTCGCAGGCCTTGGTCAGGGTCAGCATGGGGCCATAGATGCCCGTGCCATGCTGCAGCGCCTCGGCCACTGCCGGGGGCAGCGACAGCAGGGCCAGCGCTTGCTCCAGCGGCATGCCCAGCATCACGTCCAGCAGCGAAAAAATCCCCACTACGAACGCCCCGTCGCATTCTTCGGGGCTCAGGGTGCCGGTGGCCAGCAGTTCCATCATGCGCCCGCGCACTACCGCCATGGTGCCCACTGCGGCCGGTGTGCCGTTGGCCTTGGAGGTGAGCAGCAGGGCGGCCCAGCGGAACAGCTTTTTCAGGCCCATCAGCATCACCGCCTGGCGAAACGAGGTGATCTCGCGGTCCAGGCCAAACCCGGCCGAGTTGATCAGCCGCATCAGGTTGAAGCCCAGCACCGCGTCTTTTTTCAGTACGGCCTCGATTTCGTCGGTGCTGGCCTGGTTGCGCACCAGGTTGATGAGCTGCAGCACGTGGGCCTGGCCGGGGCTGACCACCTTGGTTCGGATCACGTCCGGGCGGGCAAACCAGTAGCCCTGGAACAACGTGGCTCCATAGGACAGCAGGGCGCTGAACTGCTCGAGTGTTTCCACCTTTTCGGCCACCACCGCCGCCGGTGTGCGGGCTTTGACCGCCGCCACGATGACCTGCAACTGCTCGGGTTTGAGCCCCATGAGGTCGAGTTTGACGAAACTGGCCAGCGGCTGCCAGGAGGCGTACACCGGGGCCAGCACGGTGTGGTTGAACGCCAGCCGGAAGCCACGCTGGTGCAGCTCTTGCAGGGTTTGCTGGCGGGCGGCGATGTCGGCGGGCGCGTGGCCCGGTACGGGACCGACTTCCAGCACCACTTTTTCGGGCTGGATCAGGTCCAGATGGCCGCCGCACAGGCTCTCGTGCGTGCAGTTCACGAAGATGGTCTTCTTGCCTACCAGCGACTCGTTGCCGGTGTGGGTCATGGCGTTGAACACCAGGGCCACGTCGCTGGCCGCATTGTGCGATGCGGTGGAGCGGTCAAACAGCTCGTAAGCCACCACCTCGCGCTGTGCGTCCATGATGGGCTGGCGTGCGATGACCACGGTGTCGGTATCGGCAGGTACAGAGGGAACGGCAGAGGGGTCGGAGGGAGACATGGGGCGTTTGAATTGTTACGTATCGTAACTTGTAAGCAAGCAATTAAACATCCGACTATGCCAGCAAAAGGGCCAGTTCTTCGTCGGTAAATCCCGCCTGCAAACGCGCTTGGGTATTGAACGGCGGCTTGGGCGTGGGCGCGTCATAGCGCTGCGCCAATACCCGGTAGTGCGCTACCGGCTCCAGTCCGCCCTGCTGGCACAGCCAGCGGTACCAGTGGTTGCCAATGGCTACGTGGCCGACCTCGTCGTTCAAGATGATCTCCAGAATCTCCACCGCCCGCAGCGCCTGCGGCGTGGCCACCCGGCGCAGCTTGGCCTGGATCAGCGGCGTGGCATCCAGGCCGCGCGCCTCCAGGGTGCGTGGTACCAAGGCCATGCGGGCCACCACGTCGCCTGCGGTGGCGGCGCACACCGTCCACAGGCCGTCGTGGGCGGGGAAGTCGCCGTAGTCCCAGCGTTGTGCACCGTCGGCCAAACTTTGCAGATGCGCGCGCAGCAGGCTGAAATGGTGGGCTTCCTCGGCAGCCACACGCACCCAGTCGCGGTAGAAGGCATCGGGCATGCCGTCAAAGCGCCAGGCGGCATCCAGGGCCAGGTTGATGGCATTGAATTCAATGTGCGCCACGGTGTGCAGCAGTGTGGCCAGCCCGTCGGGGGTGAAGGGCGAGCGCTGCGGCTTGACCACCCGCTCCACCAGCACCGGCCGGGCCGGGCGACCGGGTGGCTCGCCGAAAGGCTCAAAATGAAATTTTGCTATTGAAAGCGTAGCTGCTTGCGCATGTAGATCAAGCGCGGAAGCCACTTTTTGTGCTGGATCTGTAAGGCAGAGAGCTTGGAGGGCGCGGGTTCGGAGTTCCATACCTACAATTGTAAAAGTTGAAAAAAGAGGACGCACATGGCTCTGTATGCATTGGATGGAATTGCGCCGAAAGTTGCGGCCACGGCCTGGGTGGCGGACAGCGCCGAAGTCATGGGCGACGTGGTGCTGGGCGAAGACAGCAGCGTCTGGTTTGGCGTGGTGGTGCGCGGCGACAACCACCGCATCACCATTGGCCGGGGCTCCAATGTGCAGGACCTGAGCGTGCTGCATACCGACCACGGCGTACCGCTGACGATTGGCGACAACGTCACCATCGGCCACCAGGTGATGCTGCACGGCTGCACCGTGGGCGACGGCTCGCTGATCGGCATCGGCGCGGTGGTGCTCAATGGGGCCCGGATCGGCAAAAATTGCCTGGTCGGCGCGGGCGCGCTGGTCACCGAGGGCAAGGAGTTCCCCGACGGCAGCCTGGTCATCGGCAGCCCGGCCAAAGTGGCGCGCGCGCTCACGCCAGCGCAAATCGAAGGCCTGCAGCGCAGCGCCCAGGGCTATGTCGCCAACGCCCGGCGCTTTCGCAACGGCTTGCAAAAGCTGGCCTGAGCCCCATATCGGCCTGAACCCCATATCGGCATTCGCCAAGTTAGGAATCCCCTGTGTCTGAACTCCATAAATTTATCTTCGACGGCCTGCCCGTCCGTGGCTGCATCGTGCGCCTGACCGATGCCTGGCAAGAAATTTTGCGCCGCCGCGCCTCCAACACCACCACCGGGGCGTATCCCGCTCCGGTTGCCGAGTTGCTGGGCGAAATGACCGCTGCGGGCGTGCTGATGCAGTCCAACATCAAGTTCAACGGCGCAGTAGTGCTGCAGATTTTTGGCGACGGCCCGGTCAAGCTGGCTGTGGTCGAAGTGCAGCCCGACTTCAGCCTGCGCACCACCGCCAGCGTGATGGGCGAAGTGCCCGCCGATGCCACACTGAGCCAGATGGTCAACGTAGACAACCAAGGCCGCTGCGCCATCACCCTGGACCCGAAAGACAAGTTCCCTGGCCAGCAGCCCTACCAGGGCGTGGTGCCGCTGTTTGGCGACCAGCATGAAAAGCTGGAAAAACTCAGCGACGTGTTGCAGCACTACATGCTGCAAAGCGAGCAGCTCGACACCCTGCTGGTGCTGGCCGCCGACGAGAACGTGGCCGCCGGGCTGTTGATCCAGCGCCTGCCAGTGCAAGGCGAGAAGAACCTGGCGGGCAGTGTGACCAGCGAAGCCAACGAGGACGAGATTGGCCTCAACGAGCACTACAACCGTATCGCCACCCTGGCCAGCACCCTGAAGCGCGAAGAGCTGTTGACGCTGGACGTGGACACCATCCTGCGCCGCCTGTTCTGGGAAGAGCAGGTGCTGATGTTCAGCCCGCACATCGGCCCCACCGCACCCAAGTTTGCCTGCACCTGCAGCCGCGACCGCGTGGGCGCGATGATCCGCAGCCTCGGCACCGACGAGGTGGAAGGCATCCTGGCCGAGCGCAACGAGGTGGAGGTGGCCTGCGAGTTCTGTGGCAAGCAGTACCGTTTTGACGCGGTGGACGCGGCCCAGCTGTTCACCACGCCGGACGCGAGCTTGCCGGGGCCGTCAGCGGTTCAATAAGCCACTGAATAGCCGGTGCTCGCACTCCGGGTCGCTGCATTTTTCGCAGTTCCAGACCCAGGGTTGGCTGTAATTTAAAGAAAATCGGCTTCTGGCGCTCATGCCATCGGCGTGAGTAGCTATTGTTTCTATAGCGTTCAATGCGTTGCGGGTACGTGCCACATCCTTGCCGTAGACCACCTGGTAGGGCACCTTGCCCCGTGCCAGCGCGGCGCGCAGGGCGGCATCCACAGGTGCGCGGCTGTGCGGGCCGTCGCGCTGCGGGTCGGCGGCCCAGGGCAGGTCCAGGCCCATCACCAGCGTCAGGTCGAAACGGCGTTGCTGTTCCAGGGCGGCGGCGTACAGCGTGGTGTCGCCAAACAGCAGATCGCTGTAGACGGCGGTCATCAGCGCCGTGGTGTCGGCCAGCAAATAGGTGGCATCGGGGGCCTGGGCGATGTGCTCGGTGTGCGTCTGGGCAATCGCAGCTTGTTCGTCCGCACGCGGCGTGCGGCCTGCAGCATCGCACCACTGGCGCAATGTCTCAGAAATGGGGGATACGCTGTGGCCCTGGCTGCGCAGGGTGGCGGTGAGGCCTTTAACCAGCTGGGTTTTGCCGGTGCTCTCGGCACCCAGCAAAGCAATTTTGATCAACTTATTTGGGTGAAATGTGCACGAAGATTTCGTTGGACTTGACCATGCCCAGCTCGAAGCGAGCACGTTCTTCGACCATTTCCAGACCTTCTTTCAGGTCCCGTACCTCGGCGCCGAGCTGGTCGTTGACCCGCTGCGCCTGGGTGTTGTGCTCTTGCAGCGTCTCCAGCTTTTGCTGCAAACGCGTTACCTCGGAAATACTGCCACGCCCAAACCACAACTGCCCGTGCAGTATCGCCAGCAAAGCCAGCAAGACGATGGGAACCACACGGGAAGCCATGGATAGCAGACCTTACTTCAGGTTGTAGAACGCCTTGCGGCCAGGGTAGGTGGCCACGTCGCCCAGGTCTTCTTCGATGCGCAAGAGCTGGTTGTATTTGGCCATGCGGTCCGAACGGCTCAAGCTACCGGTCTTGATCTGGCCCGCATTGGTGCCCACGGCGATGTCGGCAATGGTGGAGTCTTCGGTTTCGCCCGAGCGGTGGCTGATCACGGCGGTGTAACCGGCGCGCTTGGCCATTTCGATGGCGGCGAAGGTTTCGGTCAGGGTGCCGATCTGGTTGATCTTGATCAGGATCGAGTTGGCGATGCCCTTGTCGATGCCTTCTTGCAAGATCTTGGTGTTGGTGACGAACAGGTCGTCGCCCACGATTTGCACGTTCTTGCCCAGGCGGTCGGTCAGGATCTTCCAGCCATCCCAGTCGCCTTCGGCCATGCCGTCTTCGATGCTGATGATGGGGTATTTGTCAACCCACGAAGCCATGATGTCGGTCCATTCCTGGCTGGTCAGCGACCAGCCTTCACCGGCCAGCTCGTACTTGCCGTTCTTGTAGAACTCGGAAGCAGCGCAGTCCAGGCCCAGGGCGATCTGCTCGCCGGGCACGTAGCCTGCGTCGGTGATGGCCTGCAGAATCATCTGGATGGCGGCTTCGTGGCTGGGCACGTTGGGGGCAAAGCCGCCTTCGTCGCCGACCGCAATGCTCATGCCCTTGTCGTGCAGGATTTTCTTCAAGGCGTGGAACACTTCGGCACCGTAGCGCAGCGCTTCACGGAACGATGGCGCACCCACGGGGATGATCATCAGCTCTTGCAGGTCGAGGTTGTTGTTGGCGTGCGCGCCGCCGTTGACCACGTTCATCATGGGCACGGGCATTTGCATGCCGCCCATGCCGCCGAAGTAGCGGTACAGGGGCAGGCCGGATTCTTCGGCAGCGGCGCGGGCCACGGCCATCGACACGGCCAACATGGCGTTGGCACCCAGGCGGGATTTGTTTTCGGTGCCGTCCAGGTCGATCAGCGTTTTGTCCAGGAAGGCTTGCTCAGACGCGTCCAGGCCCAGGATGGCTTCGGAGATTTCGGTGTTGATGTGCTCAACCGCCTTCAGCACGCCCTTGCCCAGGTAGCGCTTCTTGTCGCCGTCGCGCAGCTCGATGGCTTCGCGCGAACCGGTAGACGCACCCGACGGCACGGCCGCACGGCCCATGGTGCCGGATTCCAGCAGCACATCGCATTCGACGGTGGGGTTGCCTCGGCTGTCCAGAATTTCGCGGGCGACGATATCAACAATTGCACTCATTTTTTGTCTTCCTTGGATGGTTAAAAATTGGGCCGGCGGCAAGCCATTGACGCAGCCCTGAATTCTTGCATGGCTTTGGTGTCGCGCACGCGTCAAAGCACCGATTGTTCGCGGGTTGTAACTGTTGCCGATCCGAAGTTACGCGGAGAAGGAGTTCTCCAGGTAACCGTTTTTCTTGGTCACGCGGTCCAGCGCCACCAGGGTTTCCAGCAGGGCGCGCATGTGCTTCAGGGGCACGGCGTTGGGGCCGTCGCTCATGGCCTTGCTGGGGTCGGGGTGGGTTTCCATGAACACACCGGCCACGCCCACGGCCACGGCCGCGCGGGCCAGCACGGGCACCATCTCGCGCATGCCGCCGCTGCTGGTGCCGTTGCCGCCGGGCAGTTGCACCGAGTGGGTGGCATCGAACACCACCGGGGCCAGGGTGTCGCGCATGATGGCCAGGCTGCGCATGTCGCTGACCAGGTTGTTGTAGCCAAAGCTGGCACCGCGTTCGCAGGCCATGAAGTTGTCGGTTTCCAGGCCTGCCTCTTTGGCGGCGGCGCGGGCCTTGTCGATCACGTTCTTCATGTCGCCCGGGGCCAGGAACTGGCCCTTCTTGATGTTCACCGGCTTGCCCGACTGGGCCACGGCGCGGATGAAGTCGGTCTGGCGACACAGAAACGCCGGGGTTTGCAGCACATCGACCACGCTGCAGACCTGGGCAATCTGCGACTCGTCGTGGATGTCGGTCAGTACCGGCACGCCCAGCTCGCGCTTCACCTTGGCCAGAATCTCCAGCCCCTTGTCGATGCCCGGGCCGCGGAAGGTGCTGCCGCTGCTGCGGTTGGCCTTGTCGAAGCTGCTCTTGAAGATGAAGGGGATGCCCAGGGCAGTGGTGATTTCCTTCAGGGTGCCCGCGGTGTCCATCTGCAACTGCTCGGACTCGATGACGCAGGGGCCTGCGATGAGGAAGAAGGGCTGGTTGAGGCCGATGTCAAATCCGCACAATTTCATTTCTTTGCTCCTTGGTGCTGCTCTACCGCTGCCTTCACAAACGCATTGAACAGCGGGTGGCCGTCCCACGGCGTGGACTTGAACTCGGGGTGGAACTGCACGCCGACGAACCAGGGGTGGACGCTTTGCGGCAGCTCGACCATTTCGGTGAGTTGCTCGCGCTGCGTCAGGGCCGAGATCACCAGCCCGGCTTCGCGCAGGCGGTCCAGGTAGTGCACGTTGGCTTCAAAACGGTGGCGATGGCGTTCGGTGACCACGTCGCCGTAGATGCTGTGCGCCAGCGTGCCGGGGGCCACGTCGGAACTTTGTGCGCCCAGGCGCATGGTGCCGCCCAGATCGGAATTCTCGTCGCGGGTCTTGATGCTGCCGTCGGTGTCTTTCCATTCGGTGATCAGCGCGATCACCGGGTGCGGGGTGAGTGGCTCAAATTCGGTGCTGTTGGCATCCGCCAGGCCCGCCACATGGCGCGCAAATTCGATGGTCGCCACCTGCATGCCCAAGCAGATGCCCAGGTAGGGCACCTTGTGCTCGCGGGCGAACCGGGCAGCGCAGATCTTGCCTTCGATGCCGCGTTTGCCAAAGCCGCCAGGGACCAGGATGGCATCGAATGCCGCCAGGGTGTCCACGGTGTCGGGGACGATGGTTTCGGAATCGACGTAGCTGATCTTCACCCGCACATGGTTTTTCATGCCGGCGTGGCGCAGGGCTTCGTTGAGCGACTTGTAGCTGTCGCTCAGGTCCACGTACTTACCGACCATGGCAATGTTGACGTCGCCGCGCGGGTTGGCGGTTTCATACACCAGATCGTCCCAGCGCTTCAAGTTGGCGGGCGGGGTGTTCAAGCGCAGCTTGTCGCAGATCAGGCCGTCCAGGCCTTGCTCGTGCAGCATGCGCGGCACTTTGTAGATGGTGTCCACGTCCCACATGGAGATCACGCCCCATTCGGGCACATTGGCAAACAGCGAGATCTTGGAGCGCTCTTCTTGCGGAATCGGGCGGTCGGCGCGGCACAGCAGCACGTCGGCCTGGATGCCGATTTCGCGCAGTTGCTTGGCGGTGTGCTGGGTGGGCTTGGTCTTGAGCTCGCCTGCGGCGGCGATCCAGGGCACGTAGCTCAGGTGCACGAAGGCGGTGTTGTTGGGGCCCATTTTCAGGCTCATTTGGCGCACGGCTTCCAGGAAGGGCAGGGATTCGATGTCGCCCACGGTGCCGCCCACTTCGACCAGCGCCACGTCTACCGCGTCGGGCTCGCCAAAACGTGCACCGCGCTTGATGAATTCCTGGATTTCGTTGGTCACGTGCGGAATCACCTGCACGGTCTTGCCCAGGTAGTCGCCCCGGCGCTCTTTGTCGAGCACGCTCTTGTAGATCTGGCCGGTGGTGAAGTTGTTGGACTTGCGCATGCGCGTTTCAACAAAGCGCTCGTAGTGGCCGAGGTCGAGGTCGGTTTCTGCGCCGTCGTCGGTCACAAAGACTTCGCCGTGCTGCAGCGGCGACATGGTGCCGGGGTCGACGTTGAGGTAGGGGTCCAGCTTGATCAGGGTGACTTTGAGTCCCCGCGATTCGAGGAGTGCTGCAAGAGAGGCTGAGGCGATTCCCTTGCCCAGGGAGGACACGACACCGCCGGTGACGAAGACAAATTTGGTCATCTCAAAGTCGGGAGCTGATCCCGGGGGAGGTGGTAAAACAAGATTATAAGGGCGCTGAATGGGCACTCTGGCTCTGCTACATTGCCCGCCATGAACCTCAACTCACCACACTTGACCGATGGCGACCTGGCAGGCAAGCACATCGTGCTGGGCCTCACTGGCGGCATTGCCTGCTACAAATCGGCCGAGCTGTGCCGCTTGTTGATCAAGGGCGGGGCCACCGTGCAGGTGGTGATGACCGAGGCGGCCACGCAGTTCATCACCCCGGTGACCATGCAGGCGCTGAGCAACCGGCCTGTGTACGGCTCGCAGTGGGACGCGCGCGAGCCCAACAATATGCCGCACATCAATCTGAGCCGCGAGGCGGATCTGATCTTGATTGCCCCATGCAGCGCCGACTTCATCGCCCGGCTGGTGCAGGGCCGTACCGACGAGCTGCTGAGCCTGTTGTGCCTGGCGCGGCCGATGCAGTCCGTGCCGTTGTTGGTGGCCCCCGCCATGAACCGCGAGATGTGGATCCACCCCGCCACCCAGCGCAATATGGCCCAGCTGCAGGCCGACGGCGCGGTGATTCTGGGCGTGGGTACCGGCGAGCAGGCCTGTGGCGAAACGGGCGACGGCCGCATGCTGGAGCCCGCCGAGCTGCTGGAGGACGTGGTGGCCTTCTTCCAACCCAAGACCCTGGCCGGGCAGCGCGTGCTGGTCACCGCCGGACCCACCTATGAAGCCATCGACCCGGTACGCGGCATCACCAACCTGAGCAGCGGCAAGATGGGTTTCGCCATTGCCCGTGCTGCCCGTGAGGCCGGGGCCGAGGTCACTCTGGTGGCCGGGCCAGTGGCCTTGGCGACCCCGCGTGGGGTCACCCGCATCGATGTGAAATCTGCACAAAATATGCTCGAAGCCGTTATTCCATCAGCGCAAAAAGCTACTGTTTTTGTAGCAACTGCGGCGGTGGCCGACTGGCGGCCTGCGCAGGCGGCCGACCATAAGATCAAGAAAGACGGCTCGGGCGCCACGCCCCAGCTGCAGTTCGTCGAGAACACCGACATCCTGGCTACCGTGGCCCAATCGGCCCGTGCTTTGAGCGGTGCGCTGTTCTGCGTGGGCTTTGCCGCCGAGAGCCAGGACCTGCTGGCCAATGCCCAGGCCAAGCGTGCCCGCAAAGGCGTGCCGCTGCTGGTGGGTAACATCGGCCCGGCCACCTTTGGCCAAGACCACAACGCGCTGCTGCTGGTCGATGCGCACCGCGCCACCGAACTGCCGCACGCCTCCAAACTGACCCTCGCACGCCAACTGGTCGCCGAGATTGCCCACCGTATTTCCTAGTTTTCCCCCATGATCATCGACCTGAAAATCATCGACCCGCGCATGGCGGACCAGTTGCCCGCCTACGCCACCCCCGGTAGCGCCGGCCTGGACCTGCGCGCCTGCCTGGACGAGCCCCTGGTGTTGGCCGCCAACGCCTGGCAACTGGTGCCCACCGGTATCGCCATCCACCTGGCCGACCCCGGCTTTGCCGCCATGATCCTGCCGCGCTCCGGCCTGGGCCACAAACACGGCATCGTGCTGGGCAACCTGGTGGGGCTGATCGACAGTGACTACCAGGGCCAGCTGATGGTCAGCGCCTGGAACCGCAGCAGCGTGGCCTTCACCATTGCGCCCATGGAGCGCCTGGCCCAGCTGGTCATCGTGCCGGTGGTTCAGGCCCAGTTCAATGTGGTCAGCGAATTCCCCGCCTCCGTGCGCGGCGAGGGCGGCTACGGGTCTACGGGCAAGGCGTGAAGGTTTGCTACTAATTTAGTAGCTACTAACGCTTATTTAATAAACGCCAGAGGCACTTTTGGCATAAAAATCAAACCCCCTGCAAAGCCCACTCCGCCGCACTGACGGCGTGGATGGCCGTGGTGTCAAACAACGGCACGCTGCTGTCGCGGGCATCCACCAGCAGGCTGATCTCGGTGCAGCCCAGGATGATGGCTTGTGCGCCTTGCGCTACCAACTGGGCCATGATGGCCCGGTAGGCCTCGCGCGAGGCGGGCAGGGTCTGGCCCAGGCACAGTTCTTCGTAAATGATGCGGTGCACGGTGCCGCGGCCTGGCGCGTCGGGCACCAGCACGGTGAGGCCGTGGCGGGTTTCGAGGCGGGCGCGGTAGAAGTCTTGCTCCATGGTGAAGCGGGTGCCGAGCAGGCCGATGGTGGTGACTCCGGCGGCTTTGATGGCCGCAGCGGTCGGGTCGGCGATGTGCAGCAGCGGGATGGCTACGGCCGACTCGATGGCAGCGGCCACCTTGTGCATGGTGTTGGTGCACAGCACCAGGCCGTCGGCCCCGGCGCGCTCCAGAGCGCGGGCGGCATCGGCCAATACGGCCCCGGCGGCATCCCAGTCGCCCGCGTGCTGCAGGCGTTCAATCTCATGGAAATCGACGCTGAACAAAATGACTTTGGCCGAGTGCAGGCCGCCGAGCTGCTGTTTGACGGTTTCGTTGATCTGGCGGTAGTAGGGAATCGTCGATTCCCAGCTCATGCCGCCGATGAGGCCGATGGTTTTCATGGAAGAGTAGGGAAGTGGGCTCTGGAATAGGCGCTGGACAGCGGGCTCATACCGCGTGGATCAGTGCGGTACAGACCCGGTTGCGGCCCGTGGCCTTGGCGCGGTAGAGGGCGGTGTCGGCGCGGTCTATCAGCATATCTATGCTTTGGCGGGGCAACATGCTGGCGCAGCCGATGCTCAGGCGCAGCGACAGCTGGGTGCGGCCAGCGTCGATGGTGCGCGCGGCGATGTTGCAGCGCAGGCGTTCGGCCAGGTCTGCGGCATGTTCAAGCGGCGTGGCGGGCAGGATGATGAGAAATTCTTCCCCGCCCCAGCGGCTCACGCAATCTACCGTGCGGCAGGTTTGGGCGAGTTGCTGCGCCACCGCGCGCAGAGCCATGTCGCCCGCCGGATGGCCAAGCTCGTCGTTGACGCTCTTGAAGTGGTCGATGTCGCACAGCAGCACCGAAAACTCCGAATCCACCCGCTGGTAGCGCCGCCACTCATGCTCCAGCCGCTCTTGGGCTTCGCGCCGGTTGGGCAGGCCGGTGAGGGTGTCGGTGCGCGACAGGCGGTTGTTTTCCTCCAGCGCGTGGCAGAGCTCGTGCACGTCGCGAAACGCCACCATGTAGTAGTCGGGCCAGAGCGGTGAATACAGTTCGACGGTGACGATGAACCAGCGCTGTTGGCCGTTCTTGCACTGCACCAGCGCCTGCAGCTCGGCCGTGGGCAGTCCTTTTTCGCGGCTCTCGGCCAGCTTGGATTGCCAACCGGCGATGACGCTGGCCCGGTACTCGGGGTCGGGGTAGGCTTTTTCGAACCAGCTGTCGCTGTTGGGGATGTCGGTGAGCGTATAGCCCAGCTGGGTGGTAAATGCTTTGTTGAGGTAGAACTGCTGCCGAGTGCCTGTAGCCGCCTCGCTGGCATGGCTGCTGACCCTGGAGATCAGCAGGGGAACCGGCGTGAAATCCATACTCTGGCACAGGGTTTGGAGCGCTTGGTAAGAGTCCTGCAGTGGTTCGGCTAGTCGCATAGGCCTAGAAGTGGTATGTGCAATGGAAGCCGCCACAGCACCAGCTCAGTGGCTGTGGGCCAACGTGATGCTACTCCATGGACCTTTGGGGTGGGAGGTGTGAGCCCGTTATTTTTTTGAGGTACCACCGGGCCCGTTGCGGCCCTGCGCCAGCTCAGCGTGGTGGGGCTGCAATTGCCTGTTGCCGATCTCCTGGCTCCAGTGTGAAGGCCTGGCCTGCGGCGATGCTGCCCGTCTGCACCACTGCCAGATAAAAGCCGCAGGCCCCGCTGCGCAGCATGTCGCGCGCGGCCCCGGTATAGCCCATCACCGCGTTGAACTTGAAGCAGGGCTGGCGCGGCTCGGTCACGCGCAGGCTGCAGTCGGGGAAATGCAGGGTGTCGCCCACCCACACCTGCGCCTCCAGCAGGCCTTGCAGCGTGAGGTTTTCGCCCATAAAGCCGGGCGGCAATTCCTCCTCAAACAGGCTGACTCCCTGGGCCTGCCGCTGGGCTTGCCAGAAGGCGTAATGCTCGCCGGGGTAGGCATACACGGCCTTGTCCGGCCCGCCGTGCACGCGCAGGTCGGCCTGCTCGTCGCCCACCAGGCCCAGGCGGCCCACGGCCCCCGGGCCTGCTACGGCGTGCTTGCCAATGCCCGACAGCACGCGCCGCCCACCGGCCATCAGCGGGCGGGCGGTGCCGATGTTGACACTGGCGATCTGCACCCTATCGGCACCGATCAGCAGCGCTCGAAAATCGCCGCAATGCCCTGGCCGCCGCCGATGCACATGGTCACCAGCGCGTAGCGGCCCTGGGTGCGTTGCAGCTCGTACAGGGCTTTGACGGTGATCAGCGCGCCGGTGGCACCGATGGGGTGGCCCAGCGAGATGCCCGAGCCGTTGGGGTTCACCTTGGCCGGGTCCAGGCCCAGGTCGCGGCTCACGGCGCAGGCCTGGGCGGCAAAGGCTTCGTTGGCCTCGATCACGTCCAGGTCTTGCACCGTCAGCCCGGCTTTTTGCAGCGCCAGGCGGGTGGCGGGCACCGGGCCAATGCCCATGTACTGCGGGTCCACCCCGGCGTGGGCGTAGGCCACCAGGCGGGCCAGCGGCTGCAGGCCACGGGCTTTGGCGGTGGCTGCGTCCATCAGTACCACGGCGGCGGCGGCATCGTTGATGCCTGAGGCGTTACCGGCGGTGACGGTGCCGCTTTCTTTGGCAAAGGCAGGCTTGAGCTTGGCCATGTCGGCCATCGTCACACCGCTGCGGAAATGTTCGTCGCTGGCAAACTGGGTGTCGCCCTTTTTGCTTTTCAGCACCACGGGCGTGATCTGGCTGGTGAAGTACCCGGCGGCGGTGGCGCGCTCGGCGCGGTGGTGGCTTTCTACCGCCAGCGCATCCTGGTCTTCGCGGCTGATGCCCCATTTTTTGGCAATGTTCTCGGCGGTGACACCCATGTGGATGTTGTGGAAGGGGTCGTGCAGCGCGCCGATCATCATGTCGGTCAGCTTGGCGTCGCCCATGCGCATGCCCCAGCGGGCGCTGAGGGCGGCGTAGGGGGCGCGGGTCATGTTCTCGGCTCCACCGCCAATGGCGATGTCGGCATCTCCCAGCAAAATGCTTTGCGCCGCGTTGACGATGGCCTGCAGGCCCGAGCCGCACAGGCGGTTCACGTTGTAGGCGGGCGTGCCTTCTCCGCAACCGCCCAGCACGGCGGCCGCACGCGACAAATACATGTCGCGCGGCTCGGTATTCACCACGTGCCCAAACACCACATGGCCCACGTCGGCCCCCTCGGTCTGGGCGCGCAGCAGCGACTCGCGCACCACCTGGGCGGCCAGATCAATGGGCGGGATGTCCTTCAGGCTGCCGCCGAAGGTTCCGATCGCGGTACGTACGGCGCTAACAACAACAACTTCGCGGGCCATGGAGATTCCTTGTAAAAAATGAAAGAAAAAGTGGAGGAGAGGGAGGTGGGTGCCAGGGAGGGCTGTGAAAGTCAGTTTCCAGCCAGTTCTGCATTCATAATTATGAATGCAAATTGCCACAAACTGGAGACAAATATGCAGGTGTATGCAGACTTTTACCAGCGCTCGCTCAGCGAGCGCGACGCATTCTGGAGCGAGCAGGCCCGGCTGATCGACTGGCATACCCCGCCCCAGCAAGTGTGCGATTACAGCAATCCGCCGTTTGCCAAATGGTTTGTCGGCGGCACCACCAACCTGTGCCACAACGCGGTTGACCGGCACCTCACCGACCGGGCCGACCAGCGGGCGCTGATTTTTGTGTCCACCGAGACCGGCGAAGAAACCGTTTATAGCTTTCGCCAGTTACACGCCGAAGTCCAGCGCATGGCTGCGGTGCTGCTGGGCCTGGGTGTTGCCAAGGGCGACCGCGTACTGGTCTACATGCCCATGGTGGCCGAGGCCGCGTTTGCCATGCTGGCCTGCGCCCGCATCGGGGCCATCCACTCGGTGGTGTTTGGCGGCTTTGCCTCGGGCGCGCTGGCCTCGCGCATTGAAGATGCCGAGCCGGTGGTGGTGGTCAGCGCCGATGCCGGTTCGCGCGGCGGCAAGGCCGTGGCCTACAAGCCGCTGCTGGACGAGGCCATTCGCCTGTCCAAACACAAGCCGCGCGCCGTGCTGCTGGTGGATCGCGGCCTGGTTGCTATGGATTTAGTAGCTGGGCGAGACCATCTGTGGGGCGCAGAGCGGCAAAAACATATGGATACCCAAGTCCCCTGCGCCTGGGTCGATGCCACGCACACCAGCTACACCCTGTACACCAGTGGCACTACCGGCAAGCCCAAGGGCGTGCAGCGCGACACCGGCGGCTACGCGGTGGCGCTGGCCGCCAGCCAGCAGCACATCTACGGCGGCAAGCCCGGCGAAACCTTTTTCTGCACCAGCGACATCGGCTGGGTGGTGGGCCACAGCTACATCATCTACGGCCCGCTGATTGCTGGCATGGCCACCATCCTGTACG
Source organism: uncultured Albidiferax sp. (assembly GCA_963513125.1). Lineage (GTDB taxonomy): Bacteria > Pseudomonadota > Gammaproteobacteria > Burkholderiales > Burkholderiaceae_C > Rhodoferax_B. Next base: position 258,964 of record CAUPPH010000003.1, on the reverse strand, counting down.
AGGGCCTGCCCACCCGGCCCGACGGTGGCATCTGGTGGAGCCTGGTCGAGAAGTACCAGGTGACGGTGATGTTCAGCGCGCCCACCGCCGTGCGGGTGCTCAAGAAGCAAGACCCGGCGCTGATGGCGAAGTACGACTTGTCCAGCCTGCGTGCCCTGTTCCTGGCCGGGGAGCCGCTGGACGAACCCACCGCCACCTGGATCAACCAGGCCCTGGGCAAGCCCATCATCGACAACTACTGGCAGACCGAAACCGGTTGGCCCATCCTGGCCCTGTGCAACGGCGTGGAGTCGGCCCCCACCAAGTTCGGCTCGCCGGGCAAGGCGGTGTACGGCTATAACGTCAAGCTGCTGGACGATGCCACCGGCGAAGAACTCACCGGCCCCAACCAGAAAGGCGTGGTCGCCATCGAGGGCCCGCTGCCCCCCGGCTGCCTGCAAACCGTGTGGCGCGACGATGCCCGCTTTGTGCACACCTACTGGTCCAGCGTGCCCGGCAAGATGGTCTACAGCACCTTCGACTGGGGCGTGCGCGATGCCGATGGCTACTTTTTCATCCTGGGCCGCACCGACGACGTGATCAACGTGGCCGGGCACCGCCTGGGCACCCGCGAGATCGAAGAGAGCATTGCTGCCCACCCCAACATCTCCGAGGTGGCCGTGGTGGGCGTGGCCGACGCGCTCAAGGGCCAGGTGGCCATGGCGTTTGCCGTGGTCAAAGATGCCAGCTTGCTCAATAGCGAGGCGGCCCGCGCCCAGCTCGAAGCCGAGGTGATGCGCATGGTCGATAAAGACCTGGGGGCCGTGGCCCGCCCCGCCCGCGTCACCTTTGTGAACCTGCTGCCCAAAACCCGCAGCGGCAAACTGCTGCGCCGCGCCGTGCAGGCCGTGTGCGAAGGCCGCGACCCCGGCGACCTGACCACCATGGACGACCCCTCGGCCCTGCAGCAGATCAAGGAGCTGGTTGGCAAAAAATAGGGGCTTGCAATATACTGGATATAAAACCAGTATATTGCTATTGAATAAATAGCTTATTGCGCTGATGGAATAAGCGCTGGAGGCCTATTTTGTTCATAAAAAACCCAATGAGGCGGGCATGACCGACAAGGTCATCCCCATCCCCGTCACTGCCATCAAGGGCCGGGGCACGGCCACGCACCTGGCGCACCGCTTCAGCCGCGAAGACCGGGCCGCGTTCGACGACGGCTGGGGCACGCTGGAGGGCACCGAGCCGCGCGAACCCTTGGCCACGCAGGTCATTTTTGAAGACGCGCACAGCGCCATCACCCGCAACGACTCGCCCGACATCTACTTCGACTACGGCCTGAACCCCTACCGGGGTTGCGAACACGGCTGCATTTACTGCTACGCCCGGCCCACGCACAGCTACCTGAACCTGTCGCCAGGGCTGGACTTTGAAACCAAAATCATCGCCAAGCGCAACCTGGCCGAGGTGCTGGCCCGCGAACTCGCCGCCCGAAGCTATGTGCCGCAGATGCTGGCCCTGGGCACGGTGACCGACGGCTACCAGCCCATCGAGTGCGAGCTGCGCCTGACCCGCAGCGCCATCGCCGTGGCGCATCGCTGCCACCACCCGCTGGCGCTGGTGACCAAGGGCAGCGGCGTGGAGCGCGACCTGGACCTGCTGGCCCCCATGGCGGCGCGCAACCTGGCGGCGGTGTACGTCACCATCACCACGCTGGATGCCGCCCTGGCCCGCACGCTGGAGCCGCGTGCCGCTGCACCGCACCGCCGCCTGCGCAGCATCCGCGCCCTGGCCGATGCGGGCGTGCCGGTGGGCGTGAGCGTGGGGCCGCAGATTCCGTTCATCAACGACGACATGGAGCAGGTGCTGGCCACCGCGTATCAGGCCGGTGCCCGCACCGCCTTCTACACCGTGCTGCGCCTGCCCTGGGAGGTGGCCCCGCTGTTTCGCCAGTGGCTGGAGCTGCACTACCCGCAGCGCGCCGAGCGGGTGATGGCCCGCATCCAGGACATGCGCGGCGGCAAAGACTACAACGCCGACTTCGCCACCCGCATGAAGGGCAGCGGCCTGTGGGCCGACCTGCTGCGCCAGCGTTTCCACACAACCTGCGCCAAGCTGGGCCTGAACCGCGAGCGGGTGGCGCTGGACGTGGGGCAGTTCCGCCCCGGCCTGCTGTCGGGGCAGGAGAGCTTGTTTTGAAGTGGGGTGCTAGCCAGGCAGCCGTACCACCGCCTCGAATCCGTGGGCCTGCCCCGGTGGGGGAGAAGCCAGTTCCAGGTGGCCCTGGTGCCGCTCCACGATGGTGGTGACGATCGACATGCCCAGGCCGTAGCCTGCGGCGTTGGGCGTGTTTTTGACGTGCCGGTGGCGCACGCGCTCCAGCATCTCGGGCGGTAGGCCCGGGCCCAGGTCGCGCACGCGCAGGGTGGCGGGTGCCTCTACGGTGATGTGCACGGCGCTGCCATCGCTGTAGCGCAGCGCGTTTTCGACCAGGTTGCGCAGCACGATGGCCAGCGCGTCGAAGTCGCCCCGGGCCTGCACATCCTGCTCCTCTTGCTCTTGCGGCACGTGCAGGTGCAGCCGGTCCAGCAGGCCGGCCTGGGCCCAGAACTCCTGCGCCACCGTACCCGCCAGGCTGACCAGGTTGACCTGTGCGTCGGTGAGGGCGGCGGCGGATTCGGCGCGAGACATTTGCAGCAGCTTTTCGGCCCTCCGGCTGAGCTGGTTCAGCGACTCCAGCGCGCGGCGGGCCTCCAGCCGGGCGGGTGGCTGGAGCGGCAAATCCAGCAGGGCGTGCAGGCGCAGCACGGTGGTGGCCAGCGGGGTGCGCAGTTCGTGCGCGGCGTTGGCGGCCAGGGCGCGCTCGGTGTCCAGCGCATCGGCCAGACGGGCCAGCAGGCGGTTCATGCTGTTGGTGATGGTTTGTAGCTCGGCAGGCAGCGCGGTGCCGGGAATGGCCGCCAGGTTATGCCCGCTGCGCAGGCCAATCTGGGTGCTGATGTGCTGCAGTGGTGCCAGTTGGCTGCGGATGGTCCAGGGGATCCACAGCGCCAGCACCGGCAGTACCGCCACCACCGGCACCAGCAGCCAGAAGGTGATCTCCCACTGGGCCTCTTTGCGGTGGGCCAGCGTATCGGCCACCTGGATGGCCAGCGGCTGCTCGGGGTGCTGGTAGGTGTAAACACGCCACCGCGGCAGGTTGGTAAAACCGTTGCGCAGGCTGGCAACCCAGGGCGTGGCCGGGGCATCTTGCGAGCGCAGCAGCACGCGGCCCGCGGCATCCACGACCTGGTAGGCCAGGTAGTCTTTGGCAAAGCCGCTGTCGCCGCGCTGCACTTGGGCGGCGGGCGCAGCCCGATGGGCGGGCATGGGTTGGAGGTCGTGCATCGCCATGTCCAGCAGGCGGTGCCCGCTATCGACCAGTGCGGCATCCATGTTCTCGTTGATCTCTACCTGGGCATACCAGGCGCTGCTGCAGGCCACCACGGTCCAGGCCAGCCCGATGGCCCACAGCAAGGAACGGGTGAGGCGGCGGGTCAGGCTGGGCTGTGCCGGGCTCATGGCCCGGCCTTGGTCAGGCGGTAGCCCAGCCCGCGGATGGTCTGGATGCAGTCGGCCCCCAGCTTGCGGCGCAGGTTGCAGATGAACACCTCCAGGGTGTTGGAGCCGATGTCTTCATTGAAGTCGTACAGCGCGTGTTGCAGCGACTCTTTGCTGTGGATGCGGTCCAGGCGCGATGCCAGCACCCGCAGCAGCGCCCATTCCTTGGCGGTCAGCACCACCGGCGTGCCGCGCTGGGTCAGGGCCAGGGCGGCCAGGTCGATCTCCAGGCTGCCCAGTTGCACCCGCGACGAGGCACCGCCGCTTTTGCGCCGTTCGGCCGCCCGCAACCGGGCCAGCAGCTCGTCAGGGTCAAACGGCTTGACCAGGTAGTCGTCGGCCCCGGCATCCAGCCCGCGGATGCGGTCCGACACCTGGTCGCGGGCCGTAAGTACCACGATCAGAATGTCGGCCGACTTGCGGCGCACCAGCGGTATCAGTGACAGGCCGTCGCCATCGGGCAGGTGCAAATCCAGCAGCACCGCATCCCAGGCGGCTACGGGCAGGGCGGCCCGGGCACTGGCCAGGCTGGCCACGGGGTCCACTGCAAAGCCCTTGCCCCGCAGGTGCGAGGCCACCGCCTCGGCCAGCGCCACATCGTCTTCCACCAGCAATACCCGCATACCACTCCCAAGGCAAATCCTGCATTGGGCAACCGCCACATTAAGGCCCGCTGAAGGGCGCAGATGAACGGCATTCAGGTGCGCTTCATGTTCGCAGGTTGCAATCCATCCACCAGCACACGCTGGCATTTCAACCTTTTGGAAACCACCATGAAATCGATTATTTGCGCTTCTATGCTCCTCGCCCTGTCCGGTGTTGCCATGGCAGGCCCCACCTGCACCGCTGCCAAGGCCACCTGGATGGCCGAAGCCGACTTCAAAAAAGGCCTGGAAGCCCAGGGCTACCAGATCAAGACCTTCAAGGTCAGCAAGGGCCAGTGCTACGAGATCTATGGCTTTGACAAGGCGGGCAAGAAGGTCGAAATCTATTTCGACCCCGTGACCGCTGCGGTGCTGGAAACCAAGTAAGCCGGAGCACGCGCATGGCACGCCACCCCACCATCCGCTCGGCCCCTGTGTGGGACCGGTTTGTGCGCCTGTTCCACTGGTCGCTGGTCACCGGCATCGTCTTGAACTACGCGGTGCTGGACGACGGCGAAACCCTGCACCAGTGGATCGGCTATGCCGTCTTGGCGCTGGTGGGGGCGCGCGTGGTGTGGGGGTTTGTGGGGTCGCGCCATGCCCGGTTTGCCGACTTTGTGCCCACCCCCCAACGCCTGCGCGACCATCTGCGCCAGTTGGCCAGCGGTCAGCATGGTGGGCACCCGGGTCACAACCCGCTAGGGGCGCTGATGATTCTGGCGCTGCTAGCCCTGGTGCTGGCCGTGGGTACCACCGGCTGGATGCAAACCCTGGATGCTTTCTGGGGCGAAGAGTGGCTGCAGGACCTGCACGAAACCCTGGCCACCACCTTGGTGTCTTTGGCCGGGCTGCACGCCGTGGCCGCACTGGTGATGGGGCGGATCGAACGCACCCGCCTGGTGAAGGCCATGTTGACCGGCACCAAGGAGTGGTGGTAACGCGGAGCCTCTATGCAAGTGCTATGCATTAAATAGCTGCTTGCGCTGGTTATATATGCGCTGAGAGCGGTTTTTACTTGTTTTTTGGGCCGGTGTGCCCTGCTACGCTGCGGCGGGCATTGCTGCATTCAGTGCCTTGAGCGCGGCTTCAAAGTCGTATTCGGCCATGGCGCTGGCCACCGTGGCGTGGGCGCTGCCCAGCGCGGCCTGCAGCAGGCCGCTGTGCTGCTGAAACAGCTCGGAGGCATCGGAATCGTCTTCGGCTAGCAGACTGCGCAACTGGGCCAGCACGGGGGCGAGTTGTGCCTGGTCCATCTCGGTCAGCGCGGCGGGGGCGGGCAGGGCGGCTTGCAATGCGGCGACCAGCGCGGCCAGTTGGCTGTGCACGGGTTCCAGCAGGGCATCGCTGGGCTGCCCGGCGTGGATAGCGGCCTCCAGCAGGCCGGCAGCCTGTTGCAGATCGCTGGCACCGATGTTGCCCGCCACGCCTTTGAGGGTGTGGGCCAGGCGCTCGGCGGTGGCGCTGTCTGCCGCCTGCAAGGCCTCGCCGATACGCTGGGTGGTCTGTGCCTGGCCGGTGGTGAATTTGCGCAGCATCCCCAGGTAGAGCGATTGCTTGCCCATTACCCGTTTGAGGCCCAATGTGGTGTCCAGCCCCTGGATGTCGCTGGGAATCTCCGCGGCTTCGGTGGCAGGCGCTGTGGGCGGGGGCTGCATTTCACCCAGACCCTTGCCCAGTCCGTCGCGGGGGCGTATCCACTGGGCCAGCGCGCGCCACAGGTCATCGGGCTCGATGGGTTTGGCGACAAAGCTGTTCATGCCTGCGGCCAGGCAGCGGTCGCGGTCGCTTTGCATGGCGTTGGCGGTCATGGCGACGATGGGCAGGTCGGGGAAGTTGCCTGTGGCGCGGATTTCCAGGGTGGCTGCCACCCCGTCCATCACCGGCATCTGCATGTCCATCAGGACCAGGTCGTAGAGGGTCTGACCGACCATGGCCACGGCGATCAGGCCGTTGTCGGCAATGTCCACCGTAAAGCCTGCGTCCTGCAGCAGTTCGGAGGCGACCTGCTGGTTCAGGTCGTTGTCTTCCACCAGCAGGATGTGGGCACCGCGCACCGGGTCCAGTGCGGCCATGGCAGTGCTGACGCCAGGTGCGCGGGCGCGGCGGTCTTGCGTGCGGGCGTGGCCCAGGGCGTTGACCATGGTGTCGAACAGCAGCGACGCGCCCACGGGTTTGAGTAGCACGTCGGTCACCTGGGCGGCGTGGGCGTTCTGGATGACTTCTTCGCGCCCATAGGCGGTGACCAGCACGGTGTGCGGCATGGGTTGCAGTTCGAGTGCGCGCAACTGCTGAATGGCTTCCAGCCCGTCCATGCCGGGCATTTGCCAGTCCATCATCACCACTTCAAACGGTGTGGCATTGGCGGCCTGGGACTGTACGGCGGCAATCGCCTGGGCCCCGCTGGACACGGCATGCACCGCAAAGCCCATGTTCTCCAGCATGTGGACCAGCACGGTGGCGGCGGAGTCGTTGTCGTCCACCACCAGCACGCGCCGCCCGCGCAGGCTGCCGCTGCCGGGCAACTGTGGGCGGGCGCGGCGCTCGCCCAGGCCCAGTTCTGCGGTAAACCAGAAGGTGGAGCCTTCGCCCAGCACGCTTTCCACGCCGACTTCGCCACCCATCAGCGCGGCCAGGTTCTTGCTGATGGCCAGGCCCAGGCCGGTGCCGCCGTACTGGCGGGTGGTGGAGGTGTCGGCCTGGCTGAAGCTCTGGAACAGGCGGCCGATCTGCTCTGGTGACAGGCCGATGCCGGTGTCGCGCACGGCAAAGCGCAGCACCACGCCGCCATCGCTTTGCGTTTGCAGGCGCACGGTGATGTGAATTTCACCGCGCTCGGTGAACTTGATGGCATTGGTGGTGTAGTTGATGAGAATCTGGCCCAGCCGCAGCGGGTCGCCCACCAGTTGCAGGGGGATGTTGGCGGGCAGGTCGCAGACCAGTTCCAGGTTCTTGGCCTGGGCTTTGTCGGCCACCACGTTGACTACATTGGCCAGCACCTCTTCCAGGTCGAACGCGGTGCGCTCGATTTCCAGCTTGCCGGCTTCGACCTTGGAGAAGTCCAGGATGTCGTTCAGGATGCCCAGCAGGTGCTGGCCCGATTGGCGGATCTTGCCGACGTAGTCGCGCTGGCGCGGGTCGAGGTCGGTTTTCAGGGCCAGGTGGCTCATGCCGATGATGGCGTTCATGGGGGTGCGGATTTCGTGGCTCATATTGGCCAGGAAGTCGCTTTTGGCCTTGCTGGCCTGCTCGGCCGATTCTTTGGCCTGGCGCAGTTCTTCGGCGGCGACGCGCTGGTCGGAGATGTCTTCGTACACCCAGACCACGCCCTGGTGCAGGTCGTCCACGTCGATCGCCTGGCCGTAGGTGTGCACCCATAGCGCGCTGCCGTCTTTGCGCCGCAGCTCCACGTCGCTGGAGAACAGGCCGCTCGCGCGCATGGCCGTGTTGACCCGGCGGCCCACGGCGGCCAGGTCTTCGGCGCTCAGGAACAGCTCTTTGGTGCCGCGCCCCACCAGGTCGCCCGCCGGATAGCCGAACATGCGCTCCATGGCCGAGTTGCAGCGCTGGATGGTGTGGTTCACGGCAAACACAATGCCTAAGCTGACGGCTCCAAAGATCACCTCCTGCTCACGCAGCGCCTGTGCCACCTGCTGCTCGCCCACCAGTTGCTCGGCGCGGGTTTGCTGCAGGCTGCGGTGCATGGCGTACAGCGATTGCAGCAGGTGGCCGGTTTCGTTACCCGGATGGACGACTGCGCCCACCTCCTTTTCGAGGTCGGTGGCCAGCGTGCCCTCGGCCACCTGGCGGGCGATGTCCACGGCCTGCAGCAAGGGCCGGGTGATGGAGCGTGCCACCAGCGCCGCCAGCCCGACCAGAAACAGCGCCAGCGCCGCGATACCGACCGCCAGGGCGTGCTGGGTGTGGGTCAGCGCCTGCAGCCGGGTGTCCAGGTTGCGCTGCAGGGCGCGTAGCGCGGCATTGCTGAAGGCGGTTTGCGAGGCCAGGATGTCGTCCAGCACCGCCATGTCGGAGGCGCTGACGCGTTGTTTCTGGATGCCACGGGCGACTTCCGGGTACAGCCGGGGGTGGATTTGCTGCCAGTGGACACGGTTTAGCAAGGGCTGGCTGAGCTCGGCATGCAGTACGGGGTCGTTCTGGGTGGCCTTGTCCAGGGTGTTTTGCAGCCGGTCAAAGTCTTCGTTGATGCCGCTGAGCAGGGTGACCAGCTGGGTGTTTTCTTCGGGGGTGACCTGGTTTTGCGCCTGCAGCAGCAGGATTTTGTCGCGCACCTTGGAGAGGGATTCCAGCAGGTCCAGCGATTCGACCAGGGCAGCCCGTCCGAGCAGGTAGGTGGAGGCCTGGGGGTCGAGGCTGAAACCGAAGTCGTCCACCAGCTGGTAGCGCATCTTCAGCAGCTGGCCGATGGCATTGCTGTGCGTGTCAAACACCAGTCCGGGTTCGACCGCCGGGGTGTTCAGAATCAGCTGCAGGTAATTCCACTGGGCGACGGTGTTGTTCCAGAGCAGATCGATCTGGTTGGTTTGGATGCTGGGCAGCAAGGCCTTGACCTGGGCCATGGCATGGTCAATCTGTGAGTGGGCCAGCAGCATCGCGACCGGGGTTTCCGCATCCCCGGGTTTCAGGCGCGCGGCCAGCGTGCGGTGCCGCTGCAGCAAGGTGATGGCTTCCAGGACGGTGCGCACCGGCTCCAGCCCCTGGTGCTCGCGTTCCAGGGCCCGGATGGTGGTGCTGGATTCGCGCACATACAGCCACACCGGCGGGGCCAGCATCAATACGCCCAGCAGGCCAAGCAGGGCGAACTTGTGCCACAACTGCCAGCGGTTCAACCAGGTGCGCATGGGGTGGAACGAGTGATTGGAGGTTAAAAAATAGCCAAGGACATTATGCTACATATTCTATAGCTGCTTGTGCATATGTATACGGCGGTAGAGGCCATTTTTACTTAAACAGGTTGGGGCCCCAGGGCGGTTTGCAGCAAAAGGATGGCCTGGTCGCAGTCGTAGCTGCGGATGGCGTTGTTGATACCGCCAAAGGCGGGCCCAAGGGCGGCTTTGAATTCTGCCTGGTGCAGATCGAACAGCACAACCGAGTCGGAGTCTGCGTCCAGCAGCAGCTCCTGCAACTGGCGGTAGGTCGAGCTCAAGCCGGGGCCTATACCAACCCCAACCGCAACCGGGGCGGATTCCCTCGGCGCCAGGCTGTCGAGCACACGGCCAAGGGCCTCTACCAGCGTCACCAGCTGGCGGTGCACCGGCAGCACCAGGGTGTCGATGGTGGCCAGCGGGTCGCCAGCGCGCAGGGCCAGTTCCAGCGCGGTGGCGGACTGTTGCAGCGCGCTGGCCCCGATGTTGCCCGCCACACCCCGCAGGGTGTGGGCCAGACGCTCGGCGGTGGCGGTATCGCCCTGGACGAGCAGCGCGCGGATGTGCGCGGAGGTGTCGGCCTGTCCCGCCACAAACATGCGCAGCATGTTCAGGTACAGGGTCTCTTTGCCCATTACCCGTGTCAGGCCCAGCGCCATGTCCAGCCCGGCAACATCTTGCAGCAGGGTAGGCAGGTGGGGTGCGCCAGCGCCAGCGGCAGGGAAAGTGGCTGCCGGGGCCGATGGGGCCGGGCGGCTGCCCAGCGCGGGGCGCGGGCGTATCCACTGGGCCAGGGCGCGCCACAGGGCATCGGGTTCGATGGGTTTGGCCACAAAGCCGTCCATGCCTGCGGAGGTGCAGCGGTCGCGGTCCACCTGCATGGCGTTGGCGGTCATGGCTAGGATGGGCATGGCATCAAACTGCGGGTCCTGGCGCAGCAGGCGGGTGGCGCTCAGGCCGTCCATCACCGGCATCTGCATGTCCATCAGTACCAGGTCAAAGGGTTGGTCGGCCTGGCGGGCGCGCACCATGCTCACCGCGATCTGGCCGTTGTCGGCCACCTCCACCCGGAAACCGGCATCGGCCAGCAGTTCACCGGCGACCTGCTGGTTGAGCGCGTTGTCTTCGACCAGCAGGATGTGCGCGCCGTGCAAGGGGGCCAGCGCGTCCAGTGCCGAACTGCTGGGTTCGATGTGCCGCCTGGCGGTGCGGGCGGCAGTGGAGCCCGCCTGCTGGCCCAGCAGGCGCATCATGGTGTCGAACAGCATGGAGCCGCTGATGGGTTTGAGCAGCAGCTCCTCCACGCCCACACGTTGGGCACCTTCTTGCACTTCTTCGCGACCATAGGCAGTGACGATAACCCGCTTGGGCTGGCGCGCCAGCGGCAGCAGGGCGATGCGGCGGGCCAGCTCCAGCCCGTCCATCTCGGGCATTTGCCAGTCCAGCATGGCGATGTCGAACGCCTGGTCTGCCGCATCGGCGGCGGCAATCGCCGCCAGCGCGGCCTGGCCGGAGCTGACCGAGGACACGTTGAAATGCAGCGCGGCCAGCAGCTCCACCAAGACCGTGTTGGCGTTTTCGTTGTCGTCCACCACCAGCACCCGGCTACCGCGCAAGTCGATACCCAGGGCCATGCGGGGGCTGCGTTTCTCGCCCAGGCCAAGTTTGGCGGTGAACCAGAAGCACGAACCCTGGCCGACGACACTTTCCACGCCCACCTCGCCGCCCATTTGCTCGGCCAGGCTTTTGCTGATGGCCAGCCCCAGGCCGGTGCCGCCGTATTGGCGGGTGGTGGAGGTGTCGGCCTGGCTGAAACTCTGGAACAAACGCGTGATCTGGTCGGGGCTGAGGCCGATGCCTGTATCGCGTACCTCGAAGCGCAGCAGGGTGTGGGTGGCTTGCTCGGTTTCGCAGAGCTGGGTTGGCTCGCACATACGGACCACCACTCCGATTTCCCCGCTGTTGGTGAACTTGATGGCGTTGTTGGCGTAGTTGATCAGGACCTGGCTCAGGCGCAGCGGGTCGCCCAACAGGTTTTGCGGCACATGGGCGGGCAGGTCGAATACCAGTTCGAGGTTTTTGGTCTGGGCTTTGTCGGCAATCACGTTGGCCACGTCCTCCAGCACCTGGTCGAGTTCGAACGGCGTGTGTTCGATGCTGAGCTTGCCCGCCTCGACCTTGGAGAAATCCAGGATGTCATTCAGGATGCCCAGCAGGTGCTGTCCCGACTGGCGGATTTTCAGCACGTAGTCGTGCTGGCGCGGGTTCAGGTTGGTTTTCAGCGCCAGGTGCGACATGCCGATGATGGCGTTCATCGGCGTGCGGATCTCGTGGCTCATGTTGGCCAGAAAGTCGCCCTTGGCCTGGCTGGCGGCATCGGCGGCATCTTTGGCAATGCGCAGTTGCTCTACCAGCAGGCGCATATCGGCCTCGGCCTTTTGGGATTCGGCAAACAGCTCTTCGCGTGATTTTTCAGAAAACAGGGTGCGCAGCCCGGGCACGGCGGACAGCCGCGGGTGGTGCCACAAGGCAAAGTGCAGGCGCAGGCCGTATTCGGGTGCCCGCACAAAAACCTCGCTGGTTTGTGCTAATTGCACCAGGCTCTGCGGCGGGGCGGGTAGCGGGACGTGGGATAGGCCGCTGAAGCTGGCAAATGCATGGTGTCCATCGCGGTAAAACGACAGTTCCACGGCGGGCGATTGGCCGTGTTGCAGCAGCCAGCGGCAGATGTCGGACACGCAGGACGCTATTGGCGTGCAGCGTACGGCATCCAGGTCTGCGCGGCCCTCAACCTCCAGCAGCACCTGCAGTACTTTGCACCGCACCTCCAGGCACGAGGCGGGGGCGTGCAGGGCGAGGCGGCCGATCCAGACTAGGTCTTGCATTTGACAACGATGCAGCTGGCATCGTCCGTGGTTTTGCCGCCCACTTGCAGCACGGTCTGCGCAATTTGTTGGGCCGTGCCCAGGTGTACGCGGGGTCGCACCTCGTGGCTGATGCCTTCGCGGATGCCGTCGGAGTACAGCAGCAGCACATCGTCGGCCTGCAGGGTGAAATGTTGCACGTCCGGGGTGGGGAAGCGTTCGCCCAGCACGCCGTCGCGGCATATGCCCACCCAGGGCATGGGCCCGATGCAGCGGATGCGGATGTTGCCAACCCCGACCAGGCTCAGCGTGTTGCGGGCCAGGTCGAGGTAGGCCAAGGCGATGGCCGCACCAATGCTGCCCACCGCGCGCAGGTGCAATTGGTGTAGCAGGGCCGCCAGATCGGTGTGGGTGGCTGCGCCCAGGAACCCGGCCAGTTGTACCGACAGTGCGTGCGCCCGTTTGCCGTGGCCGGATGCATCGATGCAGGCCAGCAGCAGGCCGCCTTGCAGCGGCTGCACCAGCGTGCTGTCGCCAGAGACGTGTTCTGGATAGCAGGGGCGGTTGATTTCGGCGATGTCGAACTGCAAGCCCTTCCCGGCGGCATCCTGGGCCCGGTGGGTGCGGGTGTGGGTCACCATCGCCATGGCCTGGCGGACGCTGTCGGCATGGGCCATGGAGGGCGGGGTCAGCCATTGGCGCACCCGGACCCGGCAGCCCTTGCCGGGGGCCGAGTCGATCTGGAATTCGGACACCATGCTGCGCACGCCGGACAAGCCCAGGCCCAGCGTGCCCGAGGTGCTGTAGTGCGCCTGCAGGGCCAATGGGACATCGGGAATGCCGGGGCCAAAGTCTTCGGCCACCAATTCGACGGCGGTACGGGAGTTTTCCACGGTGGTTTGTACCCGGATGTGGCCGCTGCCCGCGTATTTGAGGATGTTGCTGCCCAACTCGGATACCACCGTAGCCAGCAGCGACAGGTCTACCGGCGCAAACCGGGCCAGGCTGGGCATGTTGGCCACGTCGGCCACGGCCATGCGCAGGTCCAGCGGCGAGTGCAGCCTGAAGAGGGCGGTTCCGACTCCCGGGCTGTGGCCTGCGCTGGTCATGCGGGACCTAGGCGATGCCTGCCAGCAGGGCGAAGGCATCCTCTATGTGCTGGCAAAACTGCAGGCCGCTGATGTCCATGTCGGCCTGCGCCAAAAATGCCGCAATGCCTGGTGCCAGGGCGACAAACACCACTTCGGCCCCCAGAAAACCGGCTATCTTGGAGAGTTTTCGCACACGGCTGAACTCATGCAGATCCAGCAGTTGCACGCCCGAAAAGTTCAGTATTGCACCCGCCAGACGGTTGTCCACCAGCCGTTGCGAGAATTCCTGGTACAGCGCGTCAAACCCTTCCTCGCTGATTTCACCCTGCATCGTGACCACCAGGCAGCCCTGCACTTCGGTCATCGATGCGCCACTGAGGGCATGGGTGGACATGGTGGTCGCTCAGTTGCCGGGGCGGGGCCGCACGGCGATGGTGCTGGTGGGTGGCGCCATGTCCATCACACCGATGGCCCGCAGCGCCAACTCGAACGCGTCGCGCAGGGTGGCGGTGGTACGTACCTCGCCAATCGACACACCCAGTTCGACCATGGTGCGGGCAATGGAGGGCGACACGCCGGAGATGATGGATTCGCAGCCCATCAGCCGGGTGGCCTTGGTGATCTTGATGAGCTGGTTGGCCACGCTGGTGTCCACCGAGGCCACGCCGCTGATGTCGAGCACGAACACCTTGGAGCGGCTTTCGGCGATCTTGGTCAGCGTTTTGTTCATGATCTCGGCCGTGCGGGTGGTGTCGATGATGCCCACCAGGGGCAGCAACAGAATGCCCTCCCAGATGGGCGTGACCGGGGTGGACATTTCCATCATTGCCCGGCTGTGGTCGGCAATGCGCTCGCGGGCGATGCGAGAGATGGTGTCGATCACCAAAAACGTGTCCAGCTTGAGCTGTTTGTTGATCGACATGACCATGTCCAGCACCTCGCTGGCGGGGGTGTCGGTGCTGCGCAGGCGCTCCACAAACATCTGGAACGTCATGCTGACACCGGCAAAGTAGATGTCGTTGGGCAGCTCGATGTGGGCGTGCACCGCGCCGATGTGGGTGCGTCGGGCGACGTAGAAGTCGTTGACTTCGGCGGTAAAAAATTCTTGCCAGTGGCGAATTTGCAGTTTGCTGACCCGGCTCACGTTGTCGGTGTCAGGAAAGAACTGCAGGTATTCGGGCTGCTGTCGCAGCCACACATACCACTGTTCCACAAAGAGTTCCAGCTGCGGTGCCAGGATGTCACCCGCGCGGCGGACGTTGGCGGTGTCCTGCGGGGTGATGTTGAATTTTTCTAGCAGCTCGACGGATGTCATGGAGATCCTTTGGGGCTTTGGCAGAAATGAGAAAGTGTATCCACAGCTTATCTGAAAACAACATTCAGTAACTAATTCAATGGGCTGTAATCCCCGCCCATGCCGAGGTGAATTCGGTTTGCATTTTTAGGAAAAATGGGCTGAAAGTGCTTGTTGAACAAGCGCGGGTAGTTATAAAAATGATAGTAAGTGCCATACCGATAGTGCAATGCTTGGGCTCAGAAATTGGTCGAACAGGCTTATTTCTGACGCAGCACACTAGGGTTTTCGAGGGGCATTTTCTGCGCCTGGGGTGCCAGGGATTTAGCCGTTTATTGCCGGGGCAAGTGGCCACAGGCCTAGAGTCAAAGCCTGTTACATCACGAGGCCCGCATGGCAAAAATCATCCACAGCGTGACTTCGCTGTACGACAAAGACATGGCCTTTGCCGTGCTGGGCTACCCCGGTTCGTCGTGGGAAAAGGGTGGCTACATCACCCGAGGGTTCCAGGATTTGAAGTGGTTGCCAGCGCCCAGCAAGGAGGCCAGCCCACCCCCGTGGTTCGGCTGGCGGGCGCGAACCTGCTGGACTGGCCCATTACCCTGCAAGAGCTGGAGCCCTTCTACGCCCGGGCCGAAAGCAAAATGGGCGTGACCCGCACCAACGGCGTTCCCGGCCTGCCGGGCAACAACAACTTCAAGGTGCTCCACGCCGGGGCCACCAAGCTGGGCTACAAAGAGGTGCACACCGGCAACATGGCTATCAACAGCCAGCCGCGCGATGGCCGTGGGCGCTGCATACAGCTGGGCTTTTGCTTCCAGGGCCGTAGAAACGCCGCGCTTGCTGCTGCTGTCCGCCTCTACCCTGTTCCCCAACGGCCTGGCCAATTTCTCCGGCCAGGTGGGCCGCAACTACATGCGCCACCTGACGGGCACGGTCTACGGGGCCTTCAAGAACCCGGTGCACATGTACCGCGGCACCACCATGGCCGGCATCGTGCGCGATGAGGCGGTGCACAACACGAAGCGCGGCTTTGTCGGCGGCTACGAGCTGGAAACCCTGTCGCTGGGCGAGCCCTTCATGGCGGCGTTTTTGAACCCCGGCGGCTGAGGGCAAAACCACCAACCAGATGATCACTACCCTGCGTGAGGAACTGACCACCCTGCGTGAGGACAGCGGCAACTTCACCTCGTTTCTGCGGGTGTGCTGTCTGCGCTATCTGTTGCAGCCGGGGCGGGAGTTTGCGGTGTCTGAGCACCCGGCACTGATGCCGACGGTGCTGCCCGCAGCACCCAGCCTACTAAGGCATTAACGCATCAGGCGGCCGCTGCCAGGCCGTTCTGGAAGTGCTCCAGCATGCGGCGGGTGGCCACTGGCGCGTCTTTGGCCTGTAGCGCCTGCATCAGCGCGCGGTGCTCGCGCAGCGACTCCTGGATGCGGCCCGACTTGAGCAGGGAGTTGTGGCGGTTGAGTTTCATCACCTTGCGCAGGTCGGCCACCATCTGGTCGCGCCAGCGGTTGTTGGCAATGGCCAGCAGACGCATATGGAAGCGCTCGTTGATGGCAAAAAACAGCTCGCGGTCGCCCACGGCGGCTTCCAGCTCGGTGTGCAAGGCTTGCAAGTCTGCCAGTTGCTCCGGCGTGGCGCGCTGGGCTACCACCCCGGCGGCATCGGATTCGAGCAGGCCCAGCAGGTGGTACACGTCGGCCAGGTCGGTCTCGGACACCTCGGTCACATAGGCGCCGCGCCGCACCTTCATGGTCACCAGGCCCTCGGTGGAAAGCACCTTCAAGGCTTCGCGCAGGGGCGTGCGGCTGATGCCGTATTCCTCGGCCAGCTTGAGCTCGTCGATCCAGCTGCCGGGGGCCAGCGTGCGGTCAAAAATGCGCTGGCGCAGCAGCTCGGCTACTTCTTCGTAGAGTGCGCGGGGGGTAAGTGTTGTCACGGCCATATTCTAAATTCTACGCGACATAAATAATTCTGAATTTATAATTATGGATGCATTAAACTCTGTTGCAACGCAGCAAAGCCCCGTCCAAAGCGCCTCAAAGCACCCGCAAAGTACCCGATATGAGCCACACAGACCCTGAATTCAGCCCCGCCAGCCTGGCGCAATGGGCCAAATCCGCCGCCAAATCGGCCCCCGGTGGCGATGTGTCGGCGCTGGACTGGCACACGCCAGACGGCATTACCGTCAAGCCGCTGTACACCGCCGAAGACACCGCAGGCCTGCCGCACACCAACACTTTGCCGGGTTTCGAGCCCTACATCCGCGGCCCGCAGGCCACCATGTACGCGGTGCGCCCCTGGACCATCCGCCAGTACGCGGGCTTCTCCACCGCTGAAGAATCCAACGCCTTCTACCGCAAGGCCCTGGCCGCGGGCGGGCAGGGCGTGAGCGTGGCGTTTGACCTGGCCACCCACCGTGGCTACGACAGCGACCACCCGCGCGTCACCGGCGACGTGGGCAAGGCAGGCGTGGCCATCGACAGCGTGGAGGACATGAAGATCCTGTTTGACCAGATCCCGCTGGATAAGGTCAGCGTGTCCATGACCATGAACGGCGCGGTGCTGCCGGTGCTGGCCGGCTATGTGGTGGCAGCCGAAGAGCAGGGTGTGAGCCAGGACCAACTCAGCGGCACCATCCAGAACGATGTGCTTAAAGAGTTCATGGTGCGCAACACCTACATCTACCCGCCCGCGCCCAGCATGCGCATCATTGGCGACATCATCGAGTACACGGCGCAGCACATGCCCAAGTTCAACTCGATCAGCATCAGCGGCTACCACATGCAGGAAGCCGGGGCCAACCAGGCGCTCGAATTAGCCTTCACCCTGGCCGACGGCAAGGAATACGTCAAAACCGCGCTAGGCAAGGGCCTGGATGTGGACGCGTTTGCGGGCCGCCTGAGCTTCTTCTGGGCCGTGGGCATGAACTTCTACCTCGAAGTGGCCAAGATGCGCGCCGCGCGCCTGCTGTGGTGCCGCATCATGAAAGGCTTTGACGCGAAAAGCCCCAAGAGCCTGATGCTGCGCACCCACTGCCAGACCAGCGGCTGGAGCCTGACCGAGCAAGACCCGTACAACAACGTGGTGCGCACCACCATCGAAGCTATGGCAGCGGTGTTTGGCGGCACGCAAAGCCTGCACACCAACAGCTTTGACGAAGCCATTGCCCTGCCCACCGAGTTTTCGGCGCGTATCGCCCGCAACACCCAGCTCATCATCCAGGAAGAAACCCACATCACCAGCGTGATCGACCCCTGGGCCGGCAGCTACATGATGGAAAAGCTCACCCAGGACATGGCCGATGCCGCCTGGAAGATCATCGAAGAAGTCGATGCCATGGGCGGCATGGTCAAGGCCGTGGACAGCGGCTGGGCCAAGCTGAAAATCGAAGCCGCCGCAGCCGACAAACAGGCGCGCATCGACAGTGGCAAGGACGTGATCGTGGGCGTCAATAAGTACAAACTGAAGACCGAAGACGCGATTGAAACCCGCGACATCGACAACGTGGCAGTGCGCGACGGCCAAATCGCCCGCCTGCAAAGTATCAAGCAAAAACGCGATCCAGCACAGGTGGAGTCTTTGCTGGCAGCTATCACTTTTGCAGCAGAAACCGGTGACGGCAACCTGCTGGCCCTGAGCATCAACGCCATCCGTGCCCGCGCCACCGTGGGCGAGGTCAGCGACGCTTTGGAAAAAGTCTATGGCCGCCACCGTGCCGATACCCAAATGGTCACCGGTGTCTACGCCGCCGCCTACGACAGCGCCGAAGGCTGGGAAGCCTTGAAGGGCGAGATCGCAGCATTTGCCGAGCAGCAAGGCCGCCGCCCCCGCGTGATGGTCAGCAAGCTCGGCCAGGACGGCCACGACCGCGGTGCCAAGGTGATCGCCACCGCCTACGCCGACCTGGGCTTCGACGTGGACATGGGCCCACTGTTCCAAACCCCCGAAGAATGCGCCCGCCAGGCGATTGAAAACGACGTGCACGCCGTGGGTGTGAGTACCCTGGCCGCAGGCCACAAAACCCTGGTCCCCGCCATCATTGCCGAGCTCAAGAAGCAGGGCGCGGACGACATCATCGTTTTTGTCGGCGGCGTGATTCCCCGGCAGGATTACGACATGCTGTATGAGGCAGGTGTGAAGGGTATTTACGGCCCGGGCACGCCGATCCCTGCAAGCGCCAAAGATGTGCTGGAGCAAATCAAGAAGGCCTGCCGGTGAACCCAGCCCAGTTGGTGCAGGCGGTGCATGCAGTGCGTATGGGCGACGCCGCCGTGCAGCGCCGCGCCATCGCCAAGTCCATCACCCTGCTCGAATCCACCCGCGCCGATCACCGTGCGCAGGCGGATGAGTTGCTGACGGCGCTGTTGCCGCACACCGGGCAATCGTTTCGCTTAGGGATCAGTGGCGTGCCGGGCGTGGGCAAATCCACGTTTATCGAAGTGCTGGGCCTGTATTTGATCGGCCTGGGCCACCGGGTGGCGGTGCTGACCATCGACCCGTCCAGCACGGTGTCGGGCGGCTCCATCCTGGGCGACAAGACGCGTATGGAAATGCTGTCGGTGCACCCGCAGGCCTACATCCGTCCCAGCCCCAGCAGCGGCACGCTGGGGGGTGTGGCCGAAAAAACCCGCGAGGCCATGCTGGTCTGCGAGGCGGCGGGCTATGGCGTGGTGATCGTGGAAACCGTGGGTGTCGGCCAGTCTGAAACAGCCGTAGCGGGCATGACTGACATGTTTGTCCTGATGCAGCTGCCCAACGCGGGCGACGACCTGCAGGCCATCAAAAAAGGCGTGATGGAGCTGGCCGACCTGGTGGTCATCAACAAGGCCGACATCGACCCCCTGGCCGCCCAGCGCGCCCAGTTGCAAATAACAGCCGCCATGCAGTTGCTGGGCCTGTTCACCGCCCACGACGATGCGCACTGGCGGCCCCAGGCCCTGCAGCTCAGCGCGCTGGCCGGGCAGGGCATCGACAGCTTCTGGGCCGCCGCCCTGCAATTCCAACACCTGCAGACCACCAACGGCCTGTGGAGCACCCGCCGCCAGCAGCAGTCGCTGGCCTGGATGTGGGAACGCGTGGACGCGGGCCTGAAGCTCGCGTTTCGCCAGCACCCGCAGGTGCAAGCCCTGTTGCCGCAGATGCTGCAAGAGGTGGTGGCGGGCCGGCTCGCCGCATCCACTGCAGCACGAAATCTGCTGCTAGCCCAATATCCATAAGCGCAAGTAGCTATCAATAACGGAGTAATCACCCCATGCAAGACATCCTCGAACAGCTAGAGTCCAAACGCCAGCAAGCCCGCATGGGCGGTGGCCAAAAGCGCATCGACGCGCAGCACAGCAAGGGCAAGCTCACCGCCCGCGAACGCATCGAGCTGCTGCTGGACGAGGGCACGTTTGAAGAGTGGGACATGTTTGTCGAGCACCGCTGCACCGACTTCGGCATGGCCGACAACAAGATCCCCGGCGACGGCGTGGTCACCGGCTACGGCATGATCAACGGTCGCCTGGTGTTCGTCTTCAGCCAGGATTTCACCGTGTTCGGCGGCGCACTCAGCGAAGCCCATGCCGAAAAAATTTGCAAAATCATGGACCAGGCGATGAAGGTGGGTGCACCCGTCATTGGCCTGAACGACTCGGGCGGCGCGCGCATCCAGGAGGGCGTGGCCAGCCTGGGCGGCTATGCCGACGTGTTCCAGAAGAACGTGATGGCCAGCGGCGTGATCCCGCAGATCAGCATGGTGATGGGCCCCTGCGCCGGTGGTGCGGTGTACAGCCCGGCCATGACCGACTTCATCTTCATGGTCAAGGACAGCAGCTACATGTTTGTCACCGGCCCCGAGGTGGTCAAAACCGTGACCCACGAGGAAGTGACCGCCGAGCAGCTGGGCGGTGCCATCACCCACACCACCCAGAGCGGCGTGGCCGACCTGGCGTTTGAGAACGACGTGGAAGCGCTGCTGATGCTGCGCCGCCTGTACAACTACCTGCCGCTGAACAACCGCGAAAAAGCCCCCGTGCGCAAGAGCGGCGACCGCGCCGACCGCATGGACTTCAGCCTGGACACCCTGGTGCCCGACAACCCCAACAAACCCTACGACATGAAGGAGCTGATCGCCAAGACCGTGGACGACGGCGACTTCTTCGAAATCCAGCCCGAGTACGCCAAAAACATCCTCATCGGCTTCGCCCGCATGGAAGGCCAGACCGTAGGCATCGTGGCCAACCAGCCGCTGGTGCTGGCCGGTTGCCTGGACATCAAGAGCTCGATCAAGGCGGCCCGCTTCATCCGCTTCTGCGATGCCTTCAACATCCCCGTCATCACCTTCGTCGACGTGCCCGGCTTCATGCCCGGCACCAGCCAGGAGTTTGGGGGCATCATCAAGCACGGTGCCAAGCTGCTGTATGCCTACGCCGAGTGCACCGTGCCCAAGGTCACCGTCATCACCCGCAAGGCCTACGGCGGTGCCTACGACGTGATGGCCTCCAAGCACCTGCGCGGCGACGTGAACTTCGCCTGGCCGAATGCCGAGATTGCGGTGATGGGAGCCAAGGGCGCGGTGGAAATCATCTTCCGCGAAGACAAGGGCGACCCGGCCAAGCTGGCGGCCAAAGAGGCGGAGTACAAAGCCCGCTTTGCGAATCCATTTGTGGCGGGGGCGCGGGGCTTTATTGACGACGTGATCCTGCCGCATGAGACGCGCAAGCGGATTTGCCGTTCGCTGGTGATGCTGGCGAGCAAGAAGGTGGAGAACCCATGGCGCAAGCACGGGAATATTCCGCTGTGAACCTGCATCTATGTCGCTGGGTGGGGGGGCGGAGTGGGCTGTCTGGACGCTTTGCTGCATGTCCCCCGGCCTGCGGCCTCCTCCTTTACCTTCGCAAAACGTCCAGACAGCCCACTCCGAAACGGGCGTGCGTGGTGCCGTTTGAGAGCCGAACAGCCGGCGCCCTCGTAGCAATGGGCGTGGTGTGTCTGCCGCAGCGAAGTAAAGGAGGAGCCCGCAGGGCGGGGGACATGAGCGGAGGCGGATACGCCGCGTCCGTTGCGGATTCCGCCCACGGTGCCTTGTGCGAGGTGAAAAGCCATGCCTAAGGCTAACCAAGCATCGCAAGCCAAAGTGCTGACCGACATTCCGAACATCGGCATGTCGATTGCCAAGGATCTGCGCGGAGTTGGCATCGCCACCCCAGCCGACGTGGCAGCCATGGACCCGCTGGCGGTGTTTGAGGCCTTGCGCGGTCCCATGGGCCAGCGCCACGACCCCTGCGTGCTGGACACCTTCATGGCCGCGCATGCCTTTATGAATGGCGGCCCGCGCCAGCCCTGGTGGGCCTTCACCGCCGAGCGCAAAGCTTTACTGAATACAAAAAGATAGGACAACCCATGTTTACCAAAATCCTGATCGCCAACCGCGGTGAAATCGCCTGCCGCGTCATCCTCACCGCCCGCAAGATGGGCATCCAAACCGTGGCCGTGTACTCGGATGCCGACAAGGAAGCCCGCCATGTGGCGCTGGCCGACGAGGCGGTGCACATCGGCCCGGCACCCAGCCGCGACAGCTACCTGCAGGCCGACAAGATCATTGCCGCCTGCAAGGCCACCGGCGCACAGGCGGTGCACCCCGGCTATGGCTTTCTGAGCGAGAACGCCGGTTTTGCCAAACGGGTGGAAGAAGAGGGCATCATCTTCATCGGCCCCAAGCACTATTCCATCGCCGCCATGGGCGACAAGATCGAGTCCAAGAAGCTGGCCGGTGCCGCCGGCGTGAACTGCATCCCCGGTGTGAATGACGCGATTGAAACGCCGGAAAAGGCGGTGGAAATCGCCCAGGGCATCGGCTACCCGGTGATGATCAAGGCCAGCGCGGGCGGCGGCGGCAAGGGCTTGCGGGTGGCGTTCAACGACAAAGAAGCCTTTGAGGGCTTTACCAGCTGCCGCAACGAGGCGCGCAACAGCTTTGGCGACGACCGGGTGTTTATCGAAAAGTTTGTCGAAGAGCCGCGCCACATCGAAATCCAGCTGCTGGGCGACAGCCATGGCAATGTGATCTACCTGAATGAGCGCGAATGCTCCATCCAGCGCCGCCACCAGAAGGTGATCGAGGAAGCGCCGTCGCCCTTCATCACCGATGCCACCCGCAAAGCCATGGGCGAGCAGGCGGTGCAACTGGCCAAGGCCGTCAAGTACCAGAGCGCGGGCACGGTGGAGTTTGTGGTCGGCAAAGACCAGAGCTTTTACTTCCTGGAAATGAACACCCGCCTGCAGGTGGAGCACCCGGTGACCGAATGCATCACCGGGCTGGACCTGGTGGAGCTGATGATCCGCGTGGCCGCAGGCGAGGCGCTGCCGCTGACGCAGGCCGCGGTGAAGCGCGAAGGCTGGGCCATCGAGTGCCGCATCAACGCCGAAGACCCGTTCCGCAACTTCCTGCCGTCTACGGGCCGCCTGGTGCGCTTCCAGCCACCCAAGGAGTCGATGTTTGCCTCCAACACAGACCACTGGCAGGGCGTGCGGGTGGACACCGGCGTGCAGGACGGCGGCGAAATCCCGATGTTCTACGACTCGATGATCGCCAAGCTGATCGTGCACGGCAAGGACCGGCTGGACGCGATTGCCAAGATGCGCGAGGCACTGAACGGCTTTGTGATTCGCGGCGTGAGCAGCAACATTCCATTCCAGTCGGCGCTGCTGGCGCACCCCAAGTTTGTGGCGGGCGATTTCAATACCGGCTTCATCGCCGAAAATTACGCGGCGGGTTTCCATGCCGAAGACGTGCTGCACGACGACCCCGACTTCCTGGTCGCCCTGGCCGCCTTTGTGCACCGCCGCTACCTGCAGCGGGCCAGCGGCATCAGCGGCCAGGTGGCCGGGCACGAGTTTGAAGTGGGCGAGGCCTTCACCGTCGTCTCTTTGGGTGCGGGTGGCAAAACCGTGCAAACCCCGGTCACGGTGGTCGATTTTCAAGAGAAAACAGGCTCTAGCGCTGTATCCATTGGCGCTAGTAGCTATCAATTTTGTAGCAATGCGCGCCTGGGTGTGGTGCGCATCCACGGCACCTGCAACGGTACGGCGTTCACCGCCCAGGTAGAGCGCGGCGGTACCGGTGGGGCCAGCAAGAACCCGCTGGCGCTGCGCATTGCCCACAACGGCCGCCAGCTTGATGCCCTGGTGCTGACCCCCCGCGCTGCCGAGCTCTACACCCTGATGCCGTTCAAGGCAGCCCCCGACATGAGCCGCTTCGTGCTGTCGCCCATGCCCGGTTTGCTGGTCGATGTGGCAGTGGTGGCGGGGCAAAAAGTGCAGGCCGGTGAACGCGTGGCGGTGATCGAGGCCATGAAGATGGAAAATGTGCTGTTCGCCATCAACGATGGTGTTGTGGATGCGGTGTTGGCCACCAAGGGAGAATCCCTTTCGGTAGACCAGCCGATTGTTCGTTTTGTTTGAGAAATAGCCATGAATACCCTGACCCAAGAGCGCCCCGTCACCCTGCACCGTCCCAAGGCTGCCCCTGTCGTAGCCCCTACCGACGAGCGCTGGCCGCTGGCTGACGTGGAGGCGCTGTTTGAGCTGCCGTTTCTGGACCTGATGCACCGCGCGCAAACCGTGCACCGCGAAAACTTCCCCGCGGGCGACGTGCAACTGTCCACCCTGCTGTCCATCAAGACCGGTGGCTGCCCGGAAGACTGCGGCTACTGCCCGCAGTCGGTGCACTACGACACGGGGGTCAAGGCCACCAAGATGCTGGGTGTGGACGTGGTGGTGGCCGCGGCCAAAGCTGCGCAAGAGGCCGGAGCCACCCGTTTCTGCATGGGCGCGGCCTGGCGCAGCCCCAAAGACCGTGACGTGGACAACGTGGCCGAGCTGGTCAAGGCCGTCAAAGCCCTGGGCATGGAAACCTGCGCCACGCTGGGCATGCTGGAAGACGGCCATGCCGCCCAACTTAAAGACGCAGGCCTCGATTACTACAACCACAACCTCGACACCGCGCCCGACTTCTACGGCGACATCATCGACACCCGCGTCTACCAGGACCGGCTGGACACCCTGGACCGTGTGCGTGGCGCGGGCGTGAAGGTCTGCAGTGGCGGCATCGTCGGCCTGGGCGAAACCCGGGCCCAGCGCGCCGGACTGATCGCCCAACTGGCCAACCTGCAGCCCAGCTACCCCGAGTCCGTGCCCGTCAACAACCTGGTGCGCGTGGAAGGGACGCCGTTGGCCGACACGCCACCGCTGGACCCGCTGGAGTTCGTACGCGTGATCGCCGTGGCTCGCATCACCATGCCCACCACCCGCGTGCGCCTGTCCGCCGGCCGCCAGCAAATGGGCGAAGCCGTGCAGGCCATGTGTTTCATGGCCGGTGCCAATTCCATCTTTTACGGCGACAAGCTGCTGGTCACCGGCAACCCCGACGTGGAAGCCGACCGCAGTTTGCTGACCAAGCTGGGCCTGCCCACCAGCGGTATGCTGGCCCAGAGCTGCACACCACAATGACCCGCCCGTTCAAGGTGCTGGGCATCCAGCAAATCGCCATCGGCGGCCCGGACAAGCAGCGCCTGCGCACCCTGTGGGTGGACATGCTGGGCCTGGAAGTCACCGGCAACTTCGTCAGCGAGCGCGAGAACGTGGATGAAGACATCTGCGCCATCGGCAGCGGCCCGTTCAAGGTCGAGGTCGATCTGATGCAGCCGCTGGACCCGGATAAAAAACCGGCCGTGCACACCACGCCGCTGAACCATGTAGGCCTGTGGATCGACGACCTGCCTGTGGCGGTGGAGTGGCTCACCGCGCAAGGCGTGCGCTTCGCCCCCGGCGGCATCCGCCAGGGCGCGGCGGGGTTTGACATTTGCTTTTTGCACCCCAAAGCCAGCGAAGAATTCCCGATTGCCGGGGAGGGCGTGTTGGTCGAAATGGTGCAGGCCCCGCCCGAGGTGGTGGCGGCCTTCGCCCGGCTGGCGGGTTGATTTGCTATTGATTCAGTAGCTGTTCACGCTTACTCCATAAGCGCAAGAGCCTTAAAAGACCATGGATCTAGCTGACGGTGCCTACCGGGTGCCGGTTGCTCAGGTCAATCGCCATGCGAAACACCTCCGAGGCGGCCTCGCCGTCGTCGTCGGCAAAGTCGATGGCGATGCTGCGGAACTGCGATTCGATGGTGGTAAATGCGTCCACGATATCGGGGTCGAAGTGCGAGCCGCGTCCCTTGAGGATGATGGCACTGGCTTCCTCGTGCGAGAAGGCACGTTTGTAAACGCGTTTGCTGATCAGCGCGTCGTACACGTCGGCCAGGGCCATCAGCCGGGCCGAGATCGGGATCGCATCACCGTGCAGGCCCATGGGGTAGCCCGAGCCGTCCCACTTCTCCTGGTGGCACAGGGTGATTTCCTTGGCATAGCGCAGGAACGGCATCTCGTGGCCTTCCTCCTCTTCGGCGTGCACCAGCGCGGCGTGGCCAAGCGTGGTGTGGGTCTTCATGATCTCGTACTCGTCATCGTCGAGCTTGCCGGGCTTGAGCAAAATGCGGTCGGGAATGCCGACCTTGCCGATGTCGTGCAGCGGGGCCGACTTGTACAGCGACTCGATCGCCTCATTGCTCAGCTCCGACGCAAAGCGCGGGTGGTGTTGCAGCTGGATGGCCAGGGCCTTGACGTACTTTTGCGTGCGCCGCAGGTGGTTGCCAGTTTCGTTGTCGCGGGTTTCGGCCAGCAGGGCGATGGCACGCACCGTGATGTCCTGGATGGCGACAATCTCGCGGGTGCGCTTTTGCACCTCTTGCTCCAGGTAGCGGCTCTGGTTC
Source organism: uncultured Albidiferax sp. (assembly GCA_963513125.1). Classification (GTDB taxonomy): domain Bacteria; phylum Pseudomonadota; class Gammaproteobacteria; order Burkholderiales; family Burkholderiaceae_C; genus Rhodoferax_B. Next base: position 232,799 of record CAUPPH010000003.1, on the reverse strand, counting down.
TGCAAAAAGTCGCGCGCCAGCTTGAGCTCGATGTGGTTGCGTACCCGGGCCATCACCGTAGCCGGGCTGATGGGCTTGGTGATGTAGTCCACTGCACCCATGTCCAGGCCGATTTTTTCGTCTTCGGTGGCGCTCATGGCAGTGAGAAAGATCACCGGGATGTCGGCCGTGTTCGGGTCGGCGCGCAGGCGGCGCAGCACCTCGTAGCCGTCCATGTCGGGCATCATGATGTCGAGCAGGATCAGGTCGGGCCGACCGTCGGCGCTGGCGATTTTCAGGGCCCGCTCGCCGCTGGGGGCCAGCTTGACGCGGTATTCGGTGCGCAGCAGGCTGCTCATCAGCGACAGGTTGTCCGGTGTGTCATCTACCACCAACACCGTGCGTTTTTCGCCCGGGTCCAAGGGGTTGCTCATGGTGTGGTGTCCTGCATAGCGGGGGCCGGGCTATTGCACTCTCAAACTGCTGAGCTGCCAGGCCGATCGGTTGTAGTACATCTCGGTACGCAACTCGGCTGCCGTGTCGAACGGGTAGACGATGAACAGCGGGCCCTTCTCGCGGATCGACATGGGCTTGTTGTCCAGCAGACGGGCCACGATGGGATCGAACTTGGTGGCGTCGTCGAACGGAATATCGGTTTTGTAGTCGTTCAAGGCCACCGCCACAATCTTGCCGCCTTTGGCCCCGGCAGCAGCCAGCACGTCGCGCAGCAGGGGGCCGGTAAAGGTCACAGGCTTGGGATACCAGGGGGTCTGGGTGGTGAAGGACTTTTGCGGCAGCTTTTCCAGCATCGCCATATCAAACACAGCATTGGTACCGCTATTGGCCAGGCCCACCGCGCCGCTGATAGTCAGCACGACTTTGCCCGTAGGTTTGTCGAGCGCCAAAGCCGCAGCGCTCCAGAGTGCCACAGCCATAAGCCCCAGCCGTGCAGAGCGCAATGAAATCGGCATGAAAATTCTCCCGTGTGGTACGACAAGCAAGTCGCATTTTGTTACGGTGAACTATAGCAAGGGATGGTCCGCTAGTGTCGGAAACCGGCAGTTTTCCAAAGCCACAACCCGTAGAAAAAAATTCGGACGTTAGCTTGCCGGGGCTTGGTCAGCCCGGCGGTGTGGCGCGCTGGGCCCGGGCGCGTGCCAATGCAGCGGCAATGGTGGCCTTTTTGGGGTCCGTGGGGGCCGCTAGGGGCGGGGTGCTGGCAGGTGGCTCTTCAGGGGCTTGGTGCGTATCCAGCCCCAATCGCGCGCGGTGGCTGGCGTAGCGCTGGCGGGCGTGCTCAGCCTGCGGCGGTGACCATGCGCTCCAGCCGGTGCGGGTATCGCTGGCAGGGAGCATCTGGATGCAGTCCACCGGGCACACCGGCAGGCAGAGTTCGCAGCCGGTGCAGTGTTCGGGGATCACGCTGTGCATGCGCTTGTTGCTGCCAAAGATCGCGTCGGTGGGGCAGGCGGCGATGCACAAGGTGCAGCCTATGCACCAGGCCTCGTCGATCACGGCCAGGGTGCGCACGGTCTCAAGGCCAAAGTCGGGGTTCAGGGGCTGGGTGGGCTGGCCGGTCAGGGCCACCAGCCGGGCAATGCCTTCAGCCCCGCCGGGGGGGCACTGGTTGATGGGGGCTGCGCCGTCGGCAATCGCCTGGGCGTAGGCCGCGCAATCCGGGTAGCCGCAGCGGGTGCACTGGGTCTGTGGCAGGGCGGCGTTGATTCGCGCTGCCAGCCCGGATGCGGTGGATGCCTGCAACAGGATCAGGCCTTGCCGCGACCTGGTTTGGCCGATTTTTTGACGGGCAGCTTGGCCGAGGCGTGCGGAGTGCTGGCTATCGCTTCGGCCATTTCCACGGCGGGTACTGGTGCAGTCGGGGCTGCTGAGGCCATCGTCACGGTGCCGGTGTTGTGCGCCTTGATGAAGGCCTTGACCTCGGGGTACACCACATCACGCCAGCGGCGGCCACTGAAGATGCCGTAGTGGCCTGCGCCCTGGGCTTCCAGGTGCTGCTGTTGGTTGGCGGGGATGCTGCTGCACAGACCGTGCGCTGCCTTGGTCTGGCCCGAGCCGGAGATGTCGTCCAGCTCGCCCTCGACGGTCAGCAGCGCGGTGGTGGTAATGTCTTGCGGGCGGACCAGCTCGACCGTGCCATCCACGCCGCGCACGTTCCAGGTGCCGTTGACCAACTTGAAGTCCTGGAACACGGTGGCGATGGTTTCCAGGTAGTAGTGCGCGTCCATGTCGAGCACGGCGTTGTACTCGTCGTAGAACTTGCGGTGCACTTCCACGCTCACATCGTCGCCCTTGACCAGGTCTTTGAAGTAGTCGAAGTGGCTCTTGGCATGGTGTTGCGGGTTCATGGCCACAAAGCCGGTGTGCTGCAAGAAGCCGGGGTAGACCTTGCGGCCTGCACCAGGGAAGCTGGCGGGCACCTTGTAGATCACATTGTTTTCAAACCACTCGTAGCCCTTGTTCATGGCCAGGTTGTTGACGGCGGTGGGCGACTTGCGCGCGTCGATGGGGCCGCCCATCATGGTCATGGTCAGTGGCGTGGTTTCGCCGCGCGAGGCCATCAGCGACACGGCGGCCAGCACGGGCACGGTGGGCTGGCAGACACTCATCACATGGCAGTTGCCGTAGATGCCCTGCAGGTGGCGGATGAACTCTTGCACGTAGTTGACATAGTCGTCCAGGTGGAATTCACCTTCGCTCAGCGGCACCAGGCGGGCATTCTTCCAGTCGGTGATGTAGACCTTGTGGTCCTTGAGCATGGTTTTGACGGTGTCGCGCAGCAGCGTGGCGTAGTGGCCGGACAGCGGGGCCACGATCAGCACGGCGGGCTGGCCCTTGAGCTGGGTGAGCGTGCCGATGTCGTCGGTGAAGCGTTTGAAGCGACGCAGTTCGCAAAACGGCTTGTCGATCTCGACCCGCTCGTGGACGGCCACCTGGGTGCCATCTACCTCGATGGTTTGCAGGCCAAAGGCGGGCTTCTCGTAGTCTTTGCCCAGGCGGTACAGCAGGTCGTAGCCAGCGGATACGCGTTGCGACATGGCGTTTTTGCCCAGTGGCGAGAGCGGGTTGCTGTAGAGCTTGGAGGCGGCTTGCGCAAAATCAGCAAACGGCTCCATCAAAGAGCGTTGGGTTTCGTAGATTTGGTAGAGCATGGCGACCTAAACGTGGGAAGAGCGTAAGAAGAATTGTTGCAGTGCAATATAGCAGTGGATTGGCCAAATAAATTGGAGTAGTAACACCAATATGGAGCACCAAAATACCCGTTATGGGGATAAAGCCGCACGGAAACAGGCGCTTTGTGAGCCCTTTGTAAGGGTCTAAACCATTTGGACAGTGGGGCCCATTGCTTACACCAAACTGGCAAGGGGGTGCGCGCCAGCATGCCGGGGCTGGAAATGTGCGTCTACCCAGGCAGGCGTTACGTCCTCCAGCCGGGCGGGCATCCATCGTGGGTTGCGGTCTTTGTCCACCAGCAGGGCGCGTACACCCTCCGCAAAATTGGGGTGCGCGCAGCAGCCCAGCGATACCGTGTATTCCAGCCGGAACACCTCTGCCAGCGACAGGTGCCGGCAGCGCTGCCACAGCGCAAACGCCAGCGCCGCGCTGGTCGGGCAGCCCTGGCTGTAGGCGGTGACTGCGCTGGCCAGCCAGGGGTCGTCGGTCTGCATGCTGCGCAGCCGGGTGTCGATGTCCTGCAAATCCTCGCCCGCCATCAGTTGCTGGATCTGGTCGAAGTGCGTGCGCACCGGGGAGGCCGGCAAAGTGGCTGCGGCTGGCCGGGCCAGCAGCCGGGACAGGCTGGCGCGGTTGCCTTGCGCATCTGGTGTCCATGGGGCCTGCGCGATGGCTTCCAGCACAGCCGCTTTGTCGGCGTGCGGCAGGGCGTGGTCGGCCAGCCCGCAAAACAGCGCGTCGGCAGCATTGAGCGGCGCGCCCGTCAGCGCCAGAAACAGGCCGACCCGCCCCGGCATGCGCCGCAGAAACCAGCTACCGCCCACATCGGGGTACAGGCCGATGCTGATTTCGGGCATGGCTAGGCGGCTGCCGGGCGTAACCACCCGGTGCGACGCGCCCGCCATCAGGCCCAGGCCGCCGCCCATCACGATGCCGTGGCCCCAGCACAGGACGGGCTTGGGGTAGGTGTGGATGCAGTGGTCCAGCGCGTATTGGGTGCTGAAAAAATCCTGCACGGCGGTGACCGGGTCGCCGCTGCCGCCCACCAGCGCCTGGTGCATGTGGCGCAGATCGCCGCCCGCGCAAAAGGCCCTGTCGCCGCTAGCTTGCAGCAGCACCCCGGCCACCACCGGGTCGACCGCCCAGTGCGCCAGTTGCGCGGACAGGGCCACCACCATGGCCGGAGACAGTGCGTTCAGCGCCGCCGGTGCGTTCAGCGTCGCCAGGCCCCAGCGCAGGCCGCCCTGGGTGGGCAAGGTGTCAAAAAGTACGGTAGGGGTGGGTGGAATGGTGGTCAAGGGATTACTATGTATTTGATAGCTTCTACCGCCTATCAGATGGGCGCTGGAGGCATTTTATGTACAAATTCATAAAAAATGTTCTGCAAGGGCATCTGCTGCCTTTGCGAACGCCCAGGATGCCGGTCAAAACAGTCCCGAGGCAATATTGATCGTCAGTGCCACCAGGGTGGTGTTGAAGAGGAAGGCCAGCACGCAATGCAGCGCCCCGGTGCGGCGCATGGCCGAGGTGGTGAAGCTCACGTCCGCTGTCTGGCCCGAGGTGCCGATGACAAAGGCGAAGTAGACGAAGTCTCCGTAGTCAGGCTGCTCGGTGCCGGGAAATTGCAGCCCGTCGGGCCGTTTTCTCACCCGGTTGGAGTAGAAGTCGTGGGCGTAGTGCAACGCAAACATCACATGGGTGAAGGCCCAGGAGGTGGCGATCGTTAGCACGGCAAGCGCGATGTGGGCGTAACGTAGCGTGCCATGCATGTCTTTCACCACTACCAGTTCCGCCAGGATGGCACCCAGCGTGACCAGCGAAGCCACCACCACCAGGGCCAGCACGGTGCGCCTCCCTTCGTCCTGCTGCGGCGCGCGCATGCGCATCTGGTCGTGGTCAGCTCCTACCATCATGTGCACCGCCAGTGCCAGGTACAGGCAGGCAAACACGTTCCAGCCGATCACCAACCGCGTCACGTTGAGCAGGTCCGGCACCCCCGACAGCCCCACGGTGGCCAGCAGGCCGACCAGCCCGGCGGCAAACAGGCGGGGTCGGGTGCGGATGTGGCGGAACAGAAAAAAGCGGGGTGGGGGTTGCATCGGCGCGATTCTAGCCAGGCGCACCCAGCGCCGCAGGCGTTTTACGGCATCGTGGCGGTGCGGAAAATGCAGGTTGCTGCGCTACCATCCTGCTACCCAATCAACCAGGCGGCACACCAGGATGGACAGTAACAACAGCGTGAAATCCTCCGACAGGGCTACGAAAGCCCGCCGTTCAGCCGCCAGGCCGCGTGCACCTGGCATCCGCTGGTCGGTGGGGCTGTGGGCGCTGGTGCTGGCCGCCCTGGGGATGTTTCTGGTGCTGCACTACCCGGTGGCACCCTGGGTCGCCAGCCTGCTGTTTGTGGTCTGTTGCGTGGCTTTTTTTGTCTGGCCCGACAGCTGGCTGATCGCTGTGCCGCTGCTGCTGCCGCTGGTCGGTTTTGCGCCCTGGACTGGCTGGATCACCTTTGAAGAGTTGGACCTGCTGGTACTGGCTGCCGCCGTGGGCGGCTATGCGCGGTTGGCCTGGCCCTCGGCCAAGGCGGTGCCGCTGGCCCGCCAGCCCCGCAGCTCGGCGGGCGCATGGTTGATGCTGCTGTTGTTTGCGGCTTCGACGCTGGTGGCCATGGAACGCGGCTTTGCCGATGCGGGTGGCCTCAGCTTTGGCTGGTTCCAGGGCTACCACGAGCCGATGAACAGCCTGCGCTTGGCCAAAAGTTTCTTCCTGGCGCTGCTGGTGATGCCCTTGTGGCGTGCCGCAGTGGTGCGCCGTGGCGCACAGGCACCGACCTGGCTGGCCTTGGGCCTGATGCTGGGACTGGCGGCTGCGTGCCTGACTACCGTGTGGGAGCGCATGGCCTTTGTGGGCTTGTTCAATTTTTCTACCGACTACCGAACCACCGGCTTGTTCTGGGAAATGCACGTGGGCGGGGCGGCGCTGGACGGGTTCCTGGCGCTGCTGCTGCCGTTTGTGTTGCGTGAACTGTTCGTGGCCCATTCGCAACGGAGCTGGGCCGCCGTGGTGGCCTGCCTGGGTTTGGCAGGCTACGCCTGTCTGACCACGTTTTCGCGCGGGGTGTATCTGGCCGTGCCGGTAGGGCTGGCGGTCACGGGGGCGCTGTGCCTGCTCAGTGCGCGCCGCCGGTCGCGCAGGGCTGGGCCGGGAGCCACTACGGTCGTTGCCCCCCAGCTCAGCCTGGGCACGGCGGTCGTGCTGTTGTTGCTGTTTGGCGGGGCCATTCTTTGGATATTCCCGTCTAGCGGCTACCGAGGCCTGCTGGCCTTGTTGGGGGCCGCTGCGGTGGCCATGCCGCTGGCCGGAGTGCTGCGGCGCTTCAAGGCCGTGGACTGGGTGGTCGGCTTGGTCGCCGGGGTGCTGCTCAGCCTGGCGTTGTGGGCCGGGACCATGTTGGGCTCCAAAGGTGCGTACGTTGGGTATGGTGTTTGCCTGTTGCTGACACTGGTGCTGCTGTGGATCAGCCGCGCTGGCGCTGTGGCAGTGCCGGGCAAGCGGGTGCGGGTGGGCCTGGCGGAGCAATTGGCCCTGGCAGGCTTCATGGCCGTGCTGGTGGGGGTGGGCCTGGTGGTTCAGCACTGGGGCTATGCGCGCGGGTTTGATGCGATGCTGCCGGTGCTGGTGGGCTTTCTGCTGCTGGCGCTGGTAGCGGGTGCTTCGCCCAAAGCCGTGTGGCCCGCCAGCATCCGCTGGCATGCCACCACCTGGGCGGGCATGGCCATGGTGGGCGGCATCGTGAGTATTTTTGGCGGTGGTACTTACATGAGCGAGCGGTTCTCCACGACCAGCAGCGACATGGATAACCGCGTGACCCACTGGACGCAGGGCTGGAACATGCTGACCGCCCCGCTGGACCCGGTGCTGGGCAAAGGCATGGGGCGCTACCCGGCCAGCTATTTCCTGACCGGGGCCGCCACCGAGCACCCCGGCGACTACCGGCTCAAGAGCGAGGGTGGCAACACCTATTTGGTGCTGGGCGGCGGCAAGCAGAGGTACATGGGCTGGGGTGAAATCCTGCGTGTGTCGCAGCGCATCCGTGCACCGCAGGGGCCGATCAGCGTCGCCTTGCGGGTGCGCACCGCGAACGAACTGGGCCTGCACCTGGAGGTGTGCGAGAAACACCTGCTGTACAACGGTGGCTGCTTTGTCGGGGCCTCCGGTGTCAAATCCATGCCGGGCGTTTGGCAGGACTTGCGCATTCCCCTGGGGGGCAAAAATCTGGCCGGTGGCGATTGGTATGCGCCCCGGATGGTGGCTTTCTCGATTGCCACCGGCACCCCTCGGGCGCTGCTGGATGTGGACAACATCCAGTTGCTCGGCCCGGATGGCCGCCAACTGCTGGACAACGGTGATTTTTCCGAGGATATGCAGCGCTGGTTCTTCTCCAGCGACCGCAACCACATGCCCTGGCACATGAAGAACGTTTTCATGAACGTGCTGTTTGACCAGGGTGGCGTGGGCCTGCTGCTGTTTTCGGCCATGCTGCTGGCGGCCCTGTGGCGCGTGTCGGTGGGCACCGCCAAAGACCACCCGCTGGCGCCGGGCATCGCGGGCGGTCTGGTCGGGTTTGTGGTGGTCGGTCTTTTCGACAGCCTGGTCGATGTGCCTCGGCTGGCTTTTATGTTTTATGTGGTGTTGCTACTGGGCCTGACGGTGCGCCAGGCCAGCGCCCCCCGCTCGCCCGCGTCCAGCCGTTCCATGCCACCATGACAAGCCTGCGTCTACGCATCCTGGGTGTACTCACTCTGCTGTTGTGCGTGGTGGGCGCAGCCAGTTTTCTGGCCAGTTCGGCCCTGATGGACCGCAGCCTGGTGGCCTATGAAGAGCGGGCAGGGGTAGACCAATTTTTGCGGGTCGATCTGGGCCTGCGCCAGGAGGTCGATGCGCTGATGCGCACCGTGCTCGACTACGGCGTTTGGGACGACAGCGCCTTCCACCTGCAGCATGCCAAACCCCAGTTTCTCAAGGACATCTTCACCATCGATGCGCTGCGCAATCTGGATGTGGACTACGTGGCCTTTCTGACGCTGGACGGCCGCCTGCACTCCAGCGTGGACGTGCGCCGGGGCCTGGTCGAGTCGCTGCTGGACAGCGACCCCGTGGTGGTCGATGCCATGGGCACCTTGTTGGCCGTACCCCCAGTGGTACGTGAGCGCGGGGGGCACTTCAAGATGTGGCTGGGGGGTGGACCGGTGCTGTTGGTGTTCAGCCCGGTGCGCTTGCGCCAAGTGGGCTCGCCTACGGTGGGCTGGATGGTGATGGGGCGCGAATGGAACACTGCCCGCCTGTCGCATCTGATGCAGCTCACCGGTAGCCGCTTTCGCCTGCAGTCGGAGGGCTACGGCGCGCCCGTGGGGGCCCCCGGCATCCTGGCCGATTCCAGCGGTGCCAGCGTGCTGCGCCTGGTGGTCGAGGCACCACAGGCCCTGGCGGCCCAAAAAGCCACCGGCAAACACCTGCTGCTGGCCAACGCGCTGATTCTGGTGGTGCTGGGCGTGCTGGCCGTAGTGGTACTGCTGGACCGTCTGGTGCTCAAGCGCCTCGGCCAGTTCTCGCGCTTGGCGCGCAGCCAGCGCAGCACCCACGCGGCGCTGCTGCAGCCCTGGCCGGTCCGCGGTAACGACGAACTCGACGACCTGGCCCTGTCGCTCAATACCATGGTGTCGGCCCTGGATGCCGCCCACAAGGGGCTGGAGCACGACGTGCGCACCGACGCGCTGACCGACCTGGGCAACCGCCGCCTGCTGTACGAGCAGCTCGACCACCTGCTGGCCCTGCAGCGCCGCCAGCCCGAACTCACGCTGGCCGTGCTGCTGATCGATCTGGACGACTTCAAGCTCATCAACGACTCGCTGGGCCACGAAGCAGGCGACTTCTTGCTGGTGGAGGTGGCCCGTTCGCTGCAGCTGCTGGTCCGCGCCAGCGACGTGGTGGTGCGCCTGGGCGGCGATGAATTTGCGCTGGTGTACGTGGCCCAGGCCGACGCACTGGGCGTGCGCCGCTTTGCCGAACGGGTGCAGGAAACCATTGCCCAGACCCGCGTCTACCAGGGCTCCAACCTCACTGTGAGCTGCTCCATTGGTGTTAGCTACGCCAGCGGCCAGGCCGACAAAGACAGCCTGATGCGCAATGCCGACCTGGCCATGTACGACGCCAAACAGCAAGGCAAAGGCCGCTGCAGCTTCTACGCCGAATCCATGCTGGGCAATGTGCAGGAGCGAATGCTGCTGGAGCAGCAACTGCGCGAGTGCCTGCGGTGGGACCATTTGGAGGTGTGGTTCCAGCCTATCGTCGATGTCCGTACCGGCACCACTCCGATGCTCGAAGCCCTGGCCCGCTGGCCGCTTAAGGACGGCAGCTTTTGCCCACCGGCCAAGTTCATCCCGGTGGCCGAAGAATCCGGCTTGATCATCGCCCTGGGCATGGCCATCGCCCGCAAGGTGGTGGCCGCCATGCCCGCGCTGCTGGCGCTGAACCCGCAGCAGATCGTCAATATCAACCTGTCGGCCAAGCAGCTCATGAGCGCCACCCTGGTAGAAGAAATGTGCGCCCTGGTCGACAGCCACAGCGTGCCCCGGTCCTGCGTGCATTTCGAGCTGACCGAATCGGCCGTGGCCAAAGACGTGGAACTGGCCAGCCTGCACATGGCCAACCTGGCACAGGCAGGCTTTCACCTGCACCTGGACGACTTCGGCACCGGCTACTCGTCTCTGCACCGGCTGCAAACCCTGCCGTTTTCCACCCTCAAACTCGACCGCTCGTTTGTCATCCAGCTCGGCCAGGGCGATGCCCGCATCGCCAAGGTGATCCTGGCGCTAGGCTCCGAGCTGGGGATGGATGTGATTGCCGAAGGGATAGAGACGGAGTTGGAGCACAGCCGCCTGCGGGCGCTGGGTTGCCATTTCATGCAGGGCTACTGGCATGCGCGGCCTATGCCTTTGGTGGAGGTGCTGGGGTGGCTGGAGGGGCGTGCTGACAGTACCTGAAGTTGCTATTATTTTGATAGCTATTAGCGCATGTGGAATATGCGCTAGGGTCTAATTCGATTCTGAATTTCGCCCAATTCCTCCAGCGTATTCGCATTGAAAAAATCCAGGGACTCGGCAAACGCCACGCGTTCGCAGTGGTGCTGCGCCATCCACTGGCCCACCTTGCGGCCCCCCGCTGCTAAAAACTGAGCCAGGCTGGTCTGTAGATCGGCGCGCAGCAGGCAAAACACCGGTTGGGGGCGCTGCACAGCGGTGTCATCGGGCGCGGTGGCCACCACGATGTCGGCTTGCACGCGGGTCAGGCGCGCCACCAAATCCAGCGGAAACAGCGGCGCGTCACAGGGCACGGTGGCCAGGTACGGCGTGGTGCAGTGGGTCAGCCCGGCCAGCATGCCGGCCAGCGGCCCGGCAAATTCGGCATCCGCATCTGGCAGTACGGGCACGCCGAAGGCCGCGTAATCGGCAAGGTGGCGGTTGGCGCTGAGCATCAGGCCGCCGACCTGGGGGCGTAGCCGTTCCAGCGCGTGCAGCGCCAGCGGCTGGCCGAGGAAGTGTTGCAAGCCCTTGTCCACGCCGCTCATGCGCGTGCCCCGGCCACCGGCCAGTACGAGGCCCGTGATGGCGTGGCGCTCAACCACCGATATAGCTCATCTCCACCCGCTTGGCACCCGTGCCGGTATCCGCGGGCAGGGCGGCGCGCAGGGCGGAGTAGCGGTCGCTTCGGCCTTGCCAAATGCCCTGGATGGCGGCGGCCAAGTGGTCGTCGGTCGCGTCGCCACGCAGCAGATCGCGCAGGTCGTGACCCTGGCTGGCGAACAGGCATAAGAACAACTTGCCGTCGGTGGACAGGCGGGCGCGGCTGCAGTCGGCGCAGAAGGCCTGGGTCACGCTGCTGATCACGCCTACCTCGCCGCTGCCGTCGGCATAGGCCCAGCGCTGGGCGGTTTCGCCCGGGGCGGCGGGGGCCAGCGGGCGCAGCGCCCACTGGGTTTGCAGGGTCTGGAGGACTTCGCGGGAGGGCACGACTTGGTCCATGCGCCAGCCGTTGGTGGCACCCACGTCCATGTACTCGATGAAGCGCAGGGTGCTGCCGCTGCCCTTGAAGTGCCGGGCCATGGGCAGGATTTCATGGTCGTTGGTGCCGCGCTGCACCACCATGTTGACCTTGATGTCGGCCAACCCGGCCTTGTGCGCGGCTTCCAGCCCGTCCAGCACGTCGCGCACCGGGAAGTCCACGTCGTTCATTTTGCGGAAGATGGTGTCGTCCAGTCCGTCCAGGCTGACGGTCAGGCGCTGTAGGCCGGCGTCTTTCAGGGCCTGGGCCTTGCGGGCCAGCAGCGCGCCGTTGGTGGTCAGGGTCAGGTCTAGCGGCTGGCCGTCCGGGGTGCGTAAGGCGGCCAGTTGGCTGATCAGTACCTCGATGTTTTTGCGTAGCAGCGGCTCGCCACCGGTCAGTCGGATCTTGCGTACGCCCTGGGCCACGGCGACGCGGGCGACGCGGGTGATTTCCTCGAAGCTGAGCAGCGCGCTGTGCGGCAGGTAGGGGTAGTTTTTATCGAACACCGCCTTGGGCATGCAGTAGCTGCAGCGGAAGTTGCAGCGGTCGGTGACGCTGATGCGCAGGTCGTGCAGCGGGCGGTGGAGTTGGTCCAGCAGCGGACCATCCACCGACGTGGCGGAGCGCAGCGAGTGCGTGCGCTGGTCCAACAGAGGGATGACGCGGCGGACCATGGCTTTAGAACGACAGCGCCACGGGCTGGCCAGGGGCTGGCGTGTGCATGCTGCCGATCTGCGCGGCCTGCGCAAACCCGGCATCGGCAAAGGCGGTCAGCACGGCGGGGGCCGCGTCGGCGCTGCAACTGACCAGCAGGCCGCCACTGGTTTGCGGGTCGGTGACCAGGGCCTTGAGCCAGTCGGCACCGGTCCACTGCACCTGGCCGCCGTAGCCCTCCCAGTTGCGGGCCGAGGCCCCGGTGGCAATGCCTTGCTGGGCAAAGGCCACGGCGCTGGCGATCAGGGGCAGGGCGCTGGTATCCACCTGGGCCGACAGGCCGGAGCCGCGGCACATCTCCAGCAGGTGCCCGGCCAGGCCAAAGCCGGTCACGTCGGTCATGGCGTGCAGGCCGTCGATCTGCGCCAGCGTAATGCCGACCTTGTTGAGCTGGGTGGTGTGGTGCAGCATCTCGGCGTAGCCGTCCGCGTCCAGCAGGCCTTTTTTCAGGGCCGCCGACAAAATGCCCACGCCCAGCGGTTTGCCCAGCACCAGCACGTCGCCTGGTCGCGCATCGGCGTTGCGGCGCACCTTGTCGGGGTGCACCAGGCCCAGGCCGACCAGGCCGTAGATGGGCTCCAGCACGTCGATGGAATGGCCGCCCGCAATCGGGATACCCGCCTCGCGGCACACCGCAGCGCCCCCTGCCAGCACCTGGCCAATTACTTCGGGCGGCAGCTTGGCGATCGGCATGCCCACCAGGGCCAGCGCCAGGATGGGGGTGCCGCCCATGGCGTAGATGTCGCTGAGCGCATTGGTGGCGGCGATGCGGCCAAAGTCATAGGCATCGTCCACGATGGGGGTGAAAAAGTCGGTGGTCGCTACCAGTGCCTGGGTAGCGTTGAGGCGGTACACGGCGGCATCGTCGCTGGTCTCGGTGCCCACCAGCAGCTCGGGCGGTACCAGGCCCTGCGGGGCGCGTGCCAAAATCTCGGCCAACAAGCCGGGGGCAATCTTGCACCCGCAGCCGCCACCGTGCGAAAACTGGGTCAATGCAATGGGTTCTGAAGTCTGGGTCATAAGAGTGTCGATTGTGCCAGCCGAGGTTTTTCTGTGAGAGCCCCTACTACGGTCAAGGACCGGCACGCCTTCCACACCCTGATCGACGCGCGCTCGCCCGCCGAGTACGCCATCGACCACATCCCCGGGGCCATCAACTGTCCGGTGCTGGACGACGCGCAGCGTGTCATCGTCGGCACGCTGTACAAGCAGCAGGGCGCTTTCGAGGCCCGCCGCGTGGGCGGTGCCATGGTGGCCGAAAACCTGGCCAAGCATCTGCGCGAGAAATTTGCCGATAAACCCGCCAAATGGACCCCGCTGGTCTATTGCTGGCGCGGCGGCATGCGCAGCGGCTCCATGGTGACCTGGATGCGCATGGTGGGCTGGGACGCGCAGCAACTGCAGGGCGGCTACAAGTCCTGGCGGCGCTTTGTGATTGACGCGCTGGAAGCGCAGTGCCCCACACTGCCCCTGCGGGTGCTGGTAGGAGCCACTGGCAGTGCCAAAACCAGCGTGCTGCACGCCCTGGCCGCCCAGGGCCACCAGGTGCTGGACCTGGAAGGCTTGGCCGTCCACAAGGGCTCCATCCTGGGCGCGGTGCCGGGCCAGGTGCAGCCCTCGCAAACCGCGTTTGAAACCGGCCTGGCCCATGCGTTGGAAAAGCTGGACCCCACCCGCCCGCTGTATGTGGAGGGCGAAAGCCGCAAGATTGGCCGCCTGACCCAGCCCACGCCGCTGGTCATGCGCCTGCGCGCCAGCCCTTGCATCGAAATCAGTGCCACGCCCCAGGCGCGGCTGGACTACCTGCTGCGCGACTACGCCTACCTGGGCGATGCACCGCAGGCCCTGGCCGACAAGCTGGGTCTGCTCAAAGACCTGCACGGCAGGCAGGTCATAGAGCGCTGGCAGGGCTGGGCGCTGGCGGGTGATCTGCATGCACTGTTTGCCGAGCTGATGGGCCTGCACTACGATCCGCATTACATGCGCTCGCAAAGCAACAATTTCAGCGCCTGGGCGAGCCGCCAGACGCTGGAGACCAGCGATTTGACGCAGGCCGGGGTGGATGCGCTGGCCGCAGCGGTGGCCAAGCTGCCATAAGCTGGAAATGCCCTTACCGGTAGCCTGGAGCAAAGCTATTTTTTAACCAGCATCTGCTTACAAAACTGTAACATTCGAAACACACTGCATGGAGCCACGCCTGCGTGGTGAATCGCCTATGTTGCTACTCCAGAAACCCGAATTGCACCCTCGCTGGCGCCCTTCCCGTGCTGCGCTGTGGGTTGTCTTGGTGGTGTGGGGCGGCTCCACCCTGGCGGCGATGTGGTGGCTGAACCCGGTCAGCCCGGCCAGTTTGTCCCTGTGCAGCAGCCCTGTGCGGCCTGCCACTGCGGTGGTCCGCTAGCATGGCTGCGGTGTCCGAGCGCGAGCTGGGCTATTACCGCTACGCGCACCGGCTGATGCTGGGCGTGGCCGGGTTGCATTTTCTGGTCTGCATGGGCATGGCGGCGGCCAACGACACCTGGGGCCTGTTGCTATGGGTGGGGTTGCCTGCGGTACTGGTGCCCTGGTGGGTCAGTCACTACTATCCCGCTGATCTGGTGTCGCGCATGGCCATGGCCCTGGGCTTTATGGCACTGACCGGCCTGGTGATACAGCAGTCAGGTGGCGACCTGGAGGCGCATTTCAGCTTTTTTGTGATGCTGGCAGCGCTGGTGGTGTACTGCGATTGGCGGCCCCTGGTGCTGGCCACCGGGGCTATTTTGGTGCACCACATCCTGTTTTTGCTGCTGCAGCCGCTGGGCCTGGGGATTGTGGTGTTCAATGATGGGCGCACGCTGTTTGGCGGGCGCTCGGTCTGGGGCCACGCCCTGATCGTCTGCGCCGAGACCGCCGTGGTGGCCTTTGTGGCCATGCGGCTGAAGGCCATGCTGCTGGACTCGTACAAGGTGTCCGATGCCGTGCTGCGGATTGCCGATGGCCAGCTCGACACCCTGCTGGACCCGGCCGAGGTGCGCACTTCCAGCATGCTCACCGCCATCGATACCATGCAAAAGCGCCTGGTCCGCATGGTGAGCGAGCTGCAGCACGCCCGTGCGCTGGCCGAAGATGCCGCTGCCGCCAAGAGCATGTTCCTGGCCAATATGAGCCACGAAATCCGCACCCCGATGAACGCCATCATCGGCCTGTCGCACCTGGCCAGCCGCACCGAGCTGACGGTGCGCCAGCGCGACTACATTGCCAAGATCGAGCGCTCGGGCCAGCACCTGCTGGGCATCCTGAACGACATCCTCGATTTCTCCAAAGCCGAGGCCGGCAAGCTGGAGATCGAGCACGCGCCGTTCGAGCTGGATTCGGCCCTGCAAAACGTGGTCAACCTGATTGCCGAAAAAGCCAGCGCCAAGGGCCTGGAGCTGATTTGCGAGGTGGGTGCCAACGTGCCGCCGCACCTGCTGGGCGACCCGCTGCGGCTGGGGCAGATATTGATCAACTACGCCAACAACGCCATCAAGTTCACCGAGCACGGCGAGATCCACATCGCCGTGCGCCGGGTAGACCGGCTGGCCACCGACAGTGATGCCGAGCTGGTGCTGCGCTTTGAAGTGCGTGACACCGGCATCGGCCTGACTCCGGAGCAGATAGACCGTTTGTTCCAGAGCTTCAGCCAGGCCGACAGCTCTACCACTCGCAAATTTGGTGGTACCGGCCTGGGCCTGGCCATCAGCAAAAGTCTGGCCGAGCTGATGGGCGGCCAGGTCGGGGTCGACAGTACGCCTGGCAAAGGCACGGTTTTCTGGTTTACCGCCCGGCTGGGCTGCGGGCTGCAGCAGCGGCGCACCCTGGTGCCCAGCATCGACGTGCGCGGCATGCGGGTGCTGGTGGTGGACGACAACCCCCACGCCTGCACCGTGCTGGTTGACATGCTCGACAGCATTGGCTTCAAGGTGCTGGCGGTGGAGTCGGGAGCCCAGGCCATCCAGGCCGTGCGCGATGCGGCCGCGGCCCGGCAGCATTTCGATGTGGTGATGATGGACTGGCAAATGCCGGGCATGGACGGGCTGGAGGCCGCCCGACAGATCCGCGCGCTGGGGCTGGAGCGGCCACCGCAGCAGGTCATGGTGACCGCCTATGGCCGGGAAGAAATGGTGCGCGGAGCCGAAACTGCCGGTCTGCACGACGTGCTGCTCAAGCCTGTCAACCCGTCGCTGCTGTTCGACACCATGATGCGGGTGGTGGGTGCCAGCGCCGGGGCTGGACAAGTCCTCAGCATGCCCGTGGTGCATGCTGTGCCCGAGCTGCCGGATGCGGTTTACCAGCGCCTGCAGCTCTTGCGCGGGGCCCGGGTGCTGCTGGTCGAAGACAACGCGCTGAACCAGCAGGTCGCCACCGAGCTGCTGGAGGACGCGGGCTTCGTGGTGGACGTGGCCGTGGACGGCCAGCAAGCCCTGGACCGGGTACAGGCCCAGCGCTACGACATCGTGCTGATGGACATGCAAATGCCGGTGATGGATGGCACCACCGCCACCCGCCACATCCGCCGCGATACCGCTTACCGCGACTTGCCCATCGTGGCCATGACCGCCAACGCCATGCAGGCCGACCGCGACCTCTGCCTGGCCGCCGGGATGAATGGCTTTGTCACCAAACCCATCGAGCCGAACGCCCTGTGGCTGGCGCTGACCCAGTGGATTGTCCCGCGCCCGGGCCTGGGCGACGAGGCACCGCGGGCACCACGCACCGTGTTTGCGTCGGTCGATGCGCCGCCGGAGCCGGGGGAGGCCTTGCCCGCCCATATCGAAGGCGTGGACATGGTGGCCGGCATGCGCCGCATGGGCGGCAAAATGCCGCTCTACCTCAGCATGCTGCGCAAATTCAAGGCCACCCAGCTCCCGGCCTGGGAGGCCCTGTGCCAGGCGGTTGCCAGCGGCGACCTAACCAGTGCCGAGCGCCTGGCCCACACCCTCAAAGGGCTGGCGGGCAATATCGGGGCTACACCTCTGCAAGGGACCAGCGGACTGCTGGAGACCGCTTTGCGCGACCGCGTAGCCCCTGCCACGTTGCAGCCACTGCTACAGCAGGCTCAAACGCAACTGCTGAATCTGGTGGTGGTACTGGACCAGGCCCTGCCTGACCGGCGGGCCGAGGTTCCCGCAGCGCCCGCTGCACCCGTGGACCGCGCCGAAATGCGCGCCCTGCTGGAGCAGCTGGAGGGTTATTTGCAGGCCGACGATGCCGACGCGCTGGCGGTACTGGTTCAGCACGGCCCGGCCTTGCGCGGGGTGCTGGGCGCCGACTTCAGCGCGCTGGAGGCCGCAGTGGCCGGGTTTTCTTTTGAGGAAGCCCGTGCCGTGCTGGCCCGCGTGCGGCAACCGGATGGCAGCGTGGATTTTCAAAAATAATAGCTGCTTGCGCAGGTGAGGTAAGCGCAGGGTGCACTTTTTGTTACTATTTTCTGGGTGATATCACTGTGCTTACCCTTGGTAAAACGGGTGGGCCAGCCCTCTACAATCGGCCCCGACACCTTGTCCGCAGCGCCCCTGCCTGGGCCCTGCACCTTGTCCCTCTTATTTTTCTGGAGTACCCCCAAATGTTTTCTTCTGACGACGACACCGACCACGGCGTAGTGCTGGCTATTTTGTTCGGTGTGGTGGCGGCCATCATCGGCCTGGTGATCGGTCTGGGCATTTACAAAACCCGTATGCCCCAGGCCGCTGCGGCCCCTGCTGCTGTGGAAGTGGTGGAGATGGATGGCGCCAGCATCAAGGTGGTGGATGGCATCGTGAAGTTCTACTTCGCCAGCGGCAAGGCCGACATTGCCGCCGGTGCCAACGAAGCCCTGGCCGAAGTGGTGAAGCTGGCGGCCGACGGTAAGTCTGTGCGTGTCAGCGGTTTCCATGACTCCACCGGCAGCCTGGAGCAAAACCAGGAACTCGCCAAGCAGCGCGCCATGGCTGTGCGCGACACGCTGGCCGCTCTGGGTGTGGCTACCGACAAGATCGAACTGGTCAAGCCAGAAGCCATGACCGGCACCGGCAGCAACGCCGAAGCCCGCCGCGTCGAAGTGGTGATCGTGCAGTAAACCGCACCCCGTTTAAAAAAACCGCAGCGCCTGTGAGGGCGCTGCGGTTTTTTTATGGGCGTTAGGAGCCTGGGCGGCCTACTGCACGCTCACCTCGACCCGCCGTGCCTCGGCAGGGGGCCCGTCAGCCTGGGTTTGCGCGGGCTTTTGTAGCTCGATCTTGTCGTCAGTTACGCCCAGGGCGGTCAGGGCACTGCGCACGGCCAGGGCGCGTTGTTTGGCCAGCTCTTCATTCCTGGCCGGGTCGCCTGAAGCATCGTGGTAGCCGCTGACCACGACCTTTTTGCCGTCGGCGACGGCCTTGGCTACGTCGGCCAGCGCGGCGGAGGCACCGTCGGCCACCTCGGCCTTGCCGGTGGCAAAGTAGAACTTCACCACGCCGTCCACCACCGCGATGGACGCGCTGTCGCTCATGGCTGCCACCGGGGCCGAGGCGTTCATGGCCGGTGCCGTTGCTGCGGCTGCCGCTACCGGTGCACTGCCGCCGTGGATCTGCATCACCAGCGGCACGATCAGCAGGGCCACGATGTTGATGATCTTGATCAGCGGGTTGACCGCCGGGCCGGCGGTGTCCTTGTACGGGTCGCCCACGGTGTCGCCGGTCACGGCGGCCTTGTGCGTCTCGCTGCCCTTGCCCCCAAAGTGGCCGTCTTCGATGTATTTTTTGGCGTTGTCCCAGGCCCCGCCGCCGGTGCACATGCTGATGGCCACAAACAGTCCGGTGACGATGGTGCCCATCAGCAGCCCGCCCAGCGCCGCCGGGCCCAGCAGCAGGCCCACCACAATTGGCACCACTACCGGCAGCAGGCTGGGGACCATCATTTCCTTGATGGCTGCGGTGGTCAGCATGTCGACCGCTTTGCCGTACTCGGGCTTGGCCGTGCCTTCCATGATGCCGGGGATGTCGCGGAACTGGCGGCGCACTTCCACCACCACGCTGCCCGCCGCGCGGCCCACGGCCTCCATGGCCATCGCGCCAAACAGGTAGGGAATCAGCCCGCCGATGAACAGGCCGATGATCACCATCGGGTTGCTCAAGTCAAAGCTGATGGCGTGGCCGTAGGCTTCCAGCTTGTGGGTGTAGTCGGCAAACAGCACCAGCGCGGCCAGGCCCGCCGAGCCGATGGCGTAGCCCTTGGTGACGGCCTTGGTGGTGTTGCCCACGGCATCCAGCGGGTCGGTCACGTCGCGCACGCTTTTGGGCATTTCGGCCATTTCGGCGATACCGCCTGCGTTGTCGGTGATGGGGCCATAGGCATCCAGCGCCACCACGATGCCCGCCATGCTGAGCATGGACGTGGCTGCAATCGCAATGCCGTACAAGCCCGCCAGGTGGAACGATACCCAGATGGCGATACACACAAAAATCACCGGCCAGGCGGTGGAACGCATGGACACGCCCAGCCCGGCAATGATGTTGGTGCCGTGCCCGGTGGTGGATGCCTGGGCGATGTGCTGCACCGGTGCGTACTGCGTGCCGGTGTAGTACTCGGTGATCCACACCAGCGCGGCGGTCAGCACCAGGCCGACGGCGCAGGCCCCATACAGCTTCATGGCCGCACCCGTGCCGCCCAGGGCGTTGTCGGGCACCAGGGCCTGGGTGACGAAGTAGAAGGCAATCAGCGACAGCACGCCCGCCACCGCCAGCCCCTTGTACAGCGCGGGCATCACGTTCTTCATGCCGGGGGAGGCCACCACAAAAAAGCAGCCAATGATGCTGGCCACGATGGACACGGCACCCAGCGCCAGCGGGTACACCACGGTGGCCGCCCCCCCGCCCGATGCCAATAGCGCGCCCAGCACCATGGTGGCAATCAGCGTGACGGCATAGGTTTCAAACAGGTCGGCGGCCATACCGGCGCAGTCGCCCACGTTGTCGCCCACGTTGTCGGCAATCACCGCCGGGTTGCGCGGGTCGTCTTCGGGAATGCCCGCCTCTACCTTGCCCACCAGGTCGGCACCCACGTCCGCGCCCTTGGTAAAGATGCCGCCGCCCAGCCGCGCAAAGATGGAGATCAGCGACGAGCCAAAGGCAAAGCCGATCAGCGGGTTCAGCCGCGCTGCGGTGGGTGCGCCATCGGGCACCAGAAACCAGTAAAAGCCGGTCACGCCCAGCAGGCCCAGCCCCACCACCAGCATGCCGGTGATGGCCCCGCCGCGAAACGCCACCGTGAGCGCCGGGCCGATGCCCTGGGTGGCAGCCTGCGCCGTGCGCACATTGGCCCGTACCGATACGTTCATGCCGATGAAGCCGCAAGCGCCCGACAGCACCGCGCCGATCACGAAACCGATAGCCGAGAGAGGGTCGAGAAAGATGCCGATCAGCACCGCCAGCACCACACCGACCACCGTAATGGTGCGGTACTGCCGGGCCAGGTAGGCCGCTGCGCCGGTCTGGATGGCGGCGGCAATCTCTTGCATCCGCGCATTGCCTGCGTCTTGGGAAAGTATCCAGCTGCGGGCCCAAAAGCCGTAAGCCACCGCGATGAAGCCACAAATAAGCGCCAATATGAGCGCCGTGTTACCAGCCATAGGGTAGGTCTCCTGAGTCGTTGTCGCGAGGTGGGGACGCAACGCTAGCGAGGCCCCCGCTGCGTTGCTTCCTCGCAACCCCGGCAGAGCAGGGCGGTGATTGGCCAACCTGGGCAATATACGGTGCAAAGCGATACAAAGTCACACGGCTAGGGGTATGTCCTAGGCTGGTTCGGTGGGCTGCGGCTCTGTCAGGGCCGTGCCAGCAGGCTAGGGCAAAATATCCGACTGCGCAAAACCATTCATCCACTCCAAACCAAGAAGACAACCATGTCCCTGAACCAAGTCCCTCCTGGCAAGAACGCCCCCGACGCCTTCAACGTCGTGATCGAAATCCCGATGAACGCCGACCCGATCAAGTACGAGGTGGACAAAGAGTCCGGCGCGATTTTTGTGGACCGTTTCATGACCACGGCCATGCACTACCCCACCAACTACGGCTACGTGCCCCAGACCCTGAGCGGCGACGGCGACCCTGTGGACGTGCTGGTGATCACCCCGTACCCCCTGTTCCCTGGCGTGGTGGTGACCTGCCGCCCCATCGGCATCCTGATGATGGAAGACGAAGCCGGCGTAGACGGCAAGGTGCTGGCCGTGCCCACCGACAAAATTTTGCCCATCTACACCCACTGGCAAAAAATCGAAGACGTGAACCAGATGCGCCTCAAGGCCATCAGCCACTTCTTCGAACACTACAAAGACCTGGAAAAAGGCAAGTGGGTCAAGGTCATCGGCTGGGAAGGCATCGACGCCGCCAAGAAAGAAATTGTGGACGGCATGGCCAACTACAAAAAATCCCTGGCCTAAGTATTTTTAAGTGCCAAATTGGCACCTAGCGCTTATTTAACCAGCGCTAGGTGCTATTTTTTTGATAGTACTCAAATGAAAAGCAAACCCAGCAGCGGCGGCCTGGTCTATTCCACCGAAGCAGGCCGCATGTGCCCCGTCTGCCGCCAGCCCATCGCCCAATGCACCTGCGGCCAAAAGCCAGTCCCCAAAACCGATGGCATCGTCCGCGTCTCGCGCGAAACCAAGGGCCGGGCGGGCAAGGGCGTGACCTTGGTAAAAGGCGTGCCGCTGGATGTGGCGGGCCTGACTGCTTTAGGCAAACAGCTCAAAGCCGCCTGCGGCAGCGGCGGTACGGTGAAAGACGGCGTGATTGAAGTGCAGGGCGACCATTGCGACACGGTGATCGCGTTGCTACAGAAGCAAGGCTATACGGTCAAGCGCGCCGGAGGCTGATCTGCTCCATCACCCACGTCGCCCGCTGCGCCGTGTGCCCCAAGGACGGGTGGGTGAGCAGCCCGTCCATGTGCTTTTGCATGTTCTCGATATGAAAGAACTGGATGTTCTCGGGGTGGGCAATCTCGCAGCTTTGCGTGCCCTGGGCGTTGTGCAGTTGCACCGGCTGCTCGCCGAAGACCGAGAAGCGGATTTCGCCCGTGCTTCCGTGGACCACCACCTCGTCCAGCGCCTGCGCCGCGCCAAAGTTCCAATAGCCTGAACCTGTGGCCCCGCTGGCGAACTGCCACACGCCGGTGACGGCATCGGCAGCGGCGTACAGGGCTTGCTGGTTGCCCGCGATGCCGTGGGCTGCGGTGATGTCGCCCAGCAGGTGCATCAGCAAATCCAGGCCGTGACTGGCCAGGTCTTCGAAGTAGCCGCCTGCGGCGATGGCGGGGTCGGTGCGCCAATTCGGCGTGCGGGCCTTGTCGGCGGCGTTGGGCATACGGGCAAACGACCAGTGCACGTGGCGCACCTCGCCAATCTCGCCCGCCACCAACCAGTCTTTCACCTGCGCAAAGCGCGGCAGGGAGCGGCGGTAGTACGACACAAACAGCGGCAGCCCAGCGGCCTCGAAGGCGGCGGTCATCTCCCGGCATTCGCGGTGGCTGGGGGCCATGGGCTTTTCCACGCAGCAGACCTTGCCCGCGGCGGCCACCTTGAGGGCGTAGAAGTGGTGGCTGTCGGGCGGGGTGGCGATGTAGACGGCGTTGACTTCGGGGTCATTGATCAGCGCGTCGGCATCCGTGGTCCAGCGGGCCACGCCGTGGCGCTCGGCATATGACTGGGCCAGCGCGGCGTTGCGGCGCATCACGGCGACCAGGCGGGAGCCGGCTACCTTGTTGAAGGCCGGGCCACTTTTGAGCTCGGTGACCTTGCCGCAGCCGATGATGCCCCAGGTGAGCGGGGTAGGGGTGTGGTGCATGGGGCCAGTGTAAAGTGCCCGCCATGGACTCCGACCAACTGCAACGCCTAGTGACTGTCACGATGCCCTTCGGCAAACACCAGGGCACGGTGATTGCCGACTTACCCGGCAACTACCTCAACTGGTTCGCCCGCGAAGGCTTCCCCAAAACCGATATCGGCCGCCTGCTGGCGCTGATGCACGAGATCGACCACAACGGGCTGTCGGACCTGTTGAAGCCTTTAAGACCTAAGCGCTAACCGCTTCTTCCCGGACCTCGGCAGCAATCTCGTACGAACGCATCCGGGCCGTGTGGTCGAAGATTTGCGAGGTCAGCATCAGCTCGTTCGCACCGGTTTTCTCGATAAACGCCTGCAGCGCCCGGCGCACGGTGTCGGGCGAACCGACGGCACAGCAGGACAGGGCGCTATCGATCATCGCCCGGTCGCCGGGGTGCAGGCGCTCGGCAAAGCCGTCCACCGGCGGCTGCAGCAGGGACGGGCGACCGCTGCGCAGGTTCACAAAGGCCTGCTGTAGCGAGCTGAACAGGAAGCGCCCGGCCTCGTCCGTATCAGCAGCAAACACGTTGAAGCCCAGCATCACATAGGGTTTGGCCAGCTGTTTGGACGGCTTGAACCGGGCCCGGTAGATAGCGATGGCGTTCATCAGATCGCCCGGCGCAAAGTGCGAGGCAAAGGCGTAGGGCAGGCCCAGCTCGGCGGCGAGTTGTGCGCCAAAGGTGCTGGAACCCAAGATCCACAGCGGCACCTCCAGGCCCGCGCCCGGCACGGCGCGCAGGGTCTGGCCGGGCTCTACCGGGGCAAAGTAGTGCTGCAGCTCGACCACGTCGTTGGGAAACTGCTGGGCATCGCTTTGCAGATCACGGCGCAGGGCGCGTGCTGTCGCCTGGTCCGAGCCGGGCGCGCGGCCCAGGCCCAGGTCGATGCGGCCCGGAAACAGCGACTCCAGCGTGCCGAACTGCTCGGCAATCACCAGCGGCGAGTGGTTGGGCAGCATCACGCCCCCGGCCCCCACGCGGATGGTGCGCGTGCCGGCCGCCACATGGCCCATCACCACGGCGGTGGCGGCGCTGGCAATGCCGCGCATGCCGTGGTGCTCGGCCAGCCAGTAGCGCTGGTAGCCCAGGGCTTCAGCGTGCTGCGCCAGCTGCAAAGTGTTGCGAAACGAGTCGGCAGCGGTGCCGCCTTCGACGATGGGGGCCAGGTCGAGTACAGAAAAAGGGATCATGGAAATTTATAAGAAATACGGCTCTGGCGCTTATGGTATGGGCGCTAAAAGCTATAAAAAAAGAAGCAAGCAACGTTGTACGGTATGCCAGAGTAGCAGCCGCCATGCGTCGCCTGGGTGGGCAGTGGGGGTTCTGAGGTTGGGCTTGTGGGTATAGGAGCGGCGAGAATCCTTTTTTCCCAAAATGGCGCACAACGCATGTACATACGCTCCCGGACCCTGTTCACGCTGGCCTTGCTGGCGGCACCTGTGGTGGCCCAAGCCACCTGGCCAACCAGGCCCGTGCACATTGTGGTGGGCTTTGCAGGTGGCTCTTCGCCCGACATTTCGGCCCGCGCGCTGGCCGATGCCCTGGGCAAAACCCTGGGCCAGCCGGTCATTGTGGATAACAAGCCTGGCGCATCCGGCAACATCGCCGCCGACGCGGTGGCCAAGGCCACCGACGACCACACGCTGGGGGTCGTCATCAACGGCAACCTGACCTCGGCCAAGATGCTGGCACCGCAGTTGCCTTTCGATCCGGCCCAAGATTTCACCTACCTGTCGCTGCTGACCACCGCGCCGCTGGTGCTGGTGGCACCGGCCAACCTGCCGGGTGGCAAAGCTTTTTTTGATGCGGCACGCCAGGGTGCAGGCAGCTGGAATTTCGGTTCCCCCGGCAACGGCACGCTGGCGCATCTGGGCATGGAGTGGCTGGTGTCCAGAGTGCCCGGCATGGCACCGGTGCACATCCCGTTCCAGGGCAATCCGCAGGTGGTGACCGGGCTGCTGGGCGGGCAGATCCAGATGGCGCTGGTGCCGCCCGGCCTGGCCATGCCGCACGTGGCATCCGGCAAGCTGCGGGCCGTCGGCCTGGCCGGGAGCCGCAGCGCCCTGGTGCCCGACGTGCCCGCGCTAGCCGAGGCTGGGGTGCGCGGAGTGCATCTGGAGGTGTGGACGGCGTTGGTCGGCCCGGCCCGCCTGTCCCCCGCCGCGCAGACCCGGCTGGCCACCGAGATCGCCCGTATCTACCGCGAGCCCGAGGTGCGCGCCAAGCTGTTCCACCAGGGCTGGCAGGCGGTGGGCAGCGCGCCTGAGGGGCTGAAGAGCCGGGTGCAGGAAGAAATGGGCCGGATGCGCGGGCTGATTGCGGCGCGGGGGATTCGGCTGGAGTGAGGCGCTAATCGTCTACCGACGCGCTCCAGCGGTCGCCCCAGCCCTGGCCGGCCTGGTCCAGATCCCTGCGCTGGCGCTTGGTGGGGCGGCCATGGTCCAGGCTGTGGGCGGGTTCGGGGGCCAGGCGGCGTTGCTCGGCGGCGGCGGTGCGGGCCTGCAGGCTGTCGGGGGTTTCGGTGTACAGCGCCTGGGCCACCGGGGCCGGGCCACGGGCCTGGCTGATGCCCACTACTTCGATGGTGCGCACCACCGGACCTTGGCGCAGGGTGAGCAGGTCTCCGGGCTTGACCTCGCGCGCGGGCTTCACGTCCTGCCCGGCTATCTGCACCCGGCCTTTGTTGACCTCTTCGGTGGCCAGGCTGCGGGTTTTGTAGAAGCGCGCCGCCCAAAGCCATTTATCAATACGTAATTTTTCCATTAGCCCGCATTTTGAACCAAAGGCAGGCGCACCGTGGCATCCAATCCCTGGTGCACACCCTGCTGCACCCGGTTCACCAGCGCAATGCTGCCGCCCAGGGCCTGCACGATCTCATAGCAGATGGCCAGGCCCATGCCCGAGCCGTGGTGCACGTCACCGGCAGAGAACGGCTGGTACAGGCGCTGGGCCAGCTCGGCGCTGATGCCGGGGCCGCTGTCGGCGATGCACAGGTGGGCTTGGGCACCGTCGACCACCAGTTGCACGTCCAGCACGCTGCCCGTCGGGGTTTGCTTGATGGCGTTGTGCAGCAGGTTGCGCGCCAGTTCGCGCAGCATCCAGTCGTGAGCGCGCACCGGGGTAGGGGTGGTGTGGATGGCGAAGTCGATGTCCTTGTCGGCCAGCAGGGGCGACAGGTCGATGGCCACGGCGCGCAGCACGGCCGACCAGTCCAGCACCTCGGCATTGGCCTGCTGGCGCAGCTGCTCCACCTTGGCCAGGGCCAGCATCTGGTTGGCCAGCACGGTGGCGCGGTCTACCGTGGTGTTGATCTCTAGCAAGGCCTGGCGCGGCTCTACGTCATTGCGCAGGGCGGATTGCACCTGGGTTTTCAGCACCGCCAGCGGGGTGCGCAGCTGGTGGGCGGTGTCGCGCACAAAGCGCTTCTGGTGGTCCAGCAGGTGCTGCAGGCGGCCCATGACGTGGTTGGTGGCCTCCACCAGCGGCAGTAGTTCGCGCGGCGCGTCGGGGGCGGCGATGGGGGTCAAGTCGTTTTCCGGGCGGGCCTGCAGGGTCTGGCTCAGGCGGCGCACCGGGCTGGTGGCGCGCTGCACCACCAGCACCACCACCAGCGCGATGAAGGCCACCAAAGCGGCCTGCCGCCACAGGGTGTCGAGCAGGATCTGCCGTGCCAGGGTGTGGCGCAGCTCCAGGGTTTCGGCCACCTGGATCACGGCCATGCCGCGACCGTCATCGGTGGCCACAGGTTGCAGCAGCACGGCCACGCGCACCGGCTCGCCGTTGACGTGGTCGTCGTAAAAGTCCACCAGCGCGGCGTAGGCCGGTTTGGCGGGAATGCTGCCGCGCCAGAACGGCAGCACGGCGTAGCCCGACACCATCTCGCCCTGCAGGCTGGAGACCCGGTAGTAGATGTTGCTTTTGTTGTCGGCCTCGAAGGCTTCCAGGGCCGAGTAGGGCACGGTGGCGTGCAGCACGGCGGCTTCGTCATAGCCGTCTACGTCCAGCAGCTCGCCGATGGATTTGGCCGAGGCCAGCAGGGTGCGGTCGTAGGCGGTGGTCACGGCGGCCAGCGCCTGCTGGTACAGGCTGACGGTGTTCAACACCACCACGGCAATCACCGGCAGCAGGATGCCCAGCAACAGGGTGCGGCGCAGCGAGCGTACGGGCTGGATGGCCACCGGAATCTCGTTCATGCCTCGACCTTGAGCAAATAGCCCAGGCCGCGCAGCGTCATCAGCCGCACGCCGGTGCTGGCCAGCTTTTTGCGCAGCCGGTAGGCAATGACTTCGATGGCCTCAAATTGCACCTCCTGCGCGCCGGGAAACACCAGCTCGAACAGCCGTTCCTTGGTGACGGCGTGGCCGGGCTGGGCCAGCAGGGGGCGCAGCAGGGCCAGTTCGCGCGGGCTGAGTTCCATGGGCTGGTCGTGGTGGTAAACCGCGCCGCTCTCTTTTTCATAGCGTATTGCGCCGATGTTGATTGCGCTGGGGGGCGATTTGTCTTCAAAGTCACCGGCCGTATCCGCACTGCGTCGGGCCAGGGCGCGCAGCCGGGCTTCCAGTTCTTCCAGGTCGAAGGGCTTGGGCAGGTAGTCGTCGGCCCCGGCGTTCAGGCCCAGCACCTTGTCGCCCACGGTGCCGCGCGCGGTGAGGATCAGCACGGGCGTGCGCATGCCGGCCTTGCGGGCGGCGGCCAGCACTTGCAGGCCGTCCATGCCGGGCAGGCTCAGGTCCAGCAGCACCACATCGGGCGGCGACTCCAGCCACAGGGCCAGGGCCTCAATGCCATCGCCACAGGCCTGGATGCGCATATTGCGCCGGCCCAGGGCCCGGACCAGCGTGGTTTGCATGGCGGTATCGTCTTCAACAAGGAGCAGTTTCATGCCCCCGACATTAGCATTTCCCCTAGTAAGTTCCGACGGCAAACTGACAGGTATGCAATGCATGATCGACAGGTTCGTCCATTTAATGAGGAGACTACGATGCGTCGTGATGCTTTTTTGAAGTCCTTGGCAGTGCTGGCCGCTGCCGGAACCCTGCCTTTCGCGGCCCGCGCGGCTGCCAATGTCAAGATGATGATTCCGGCCAACCCCGGCGGCGGCTGGGACACCACGGGCCGTGCCCTGGGCAAAGCCCTGACGGATGCGCAGGCGGCCGACTCGGTCAGCTTTGACAACAAGGGCGGTGCCGCCGGTGCGCTGGGCCTGGCCCAGTTTGTCAACGGCAGCAAGGGCGACCCGAACGCCATGATGGTGATGGGCGCGGTCATGCTGGGCGGCATCATCACCGGCAAGCCACCGGTCGGCCTGAACCAGGCTACGCCTCTGGCCCGTTTGACCACCGAGTACAACGTGTTCGTGCTGCCCGCCAACTCGCCCTACAAGAGCATGAAGGAAGTGGTCGAGCAGCTCAAGAAAGACCCCGGCAGCATCAAGTGGGGCGGCGGTTCGCGCGGCTCCACAGAGCACATTGCTGCGGCCATGATTGCCCGCGACGTGGGCGTGGACCCGTCCAAGATCAACTACGTGGCCTTCCGGGGCGGCGGTGAGGCGACGGCGGCCATTCTGGGTGGCAACGTCACCGTGGGCGGCAGCGGCCTGAGCGAGTTCTCCGAGTACATCAAGACCGGCAAGATGCGCGCGCTGGCCATGACCTCGGGTGCCCGCCTCAAGGGCGTAGACATCCCCACGCTGAAAGAGCAGGGCATCAACGTCGAGATCGGCAACTGGCGTGGTGTGTACGGCGCGGGCGGCATCACCCCCGAGCAGCGCAAGGCGCTGATCGACATGATCGTCAAGGCCACCAAGTCCAAAGCCTGGGCTGAAGCCATCGAGAAGAACAACTGGACCCCCGCCGTGATCACCGGTGCCGAGTTCGAGAAGTTTGTCGATGACGACTTCGCCAGCCTGCGCGCCACCATGGTCAAGTCGGGCATGGTTTAAAGAGGGTTTTCGTCCATGAAGTTGACTATGCAAACCTCCCAGACCCTGATCGGGCTGGGTACGCTGGTGCTGGGTGTGGCGATGGCCCTGGGGGCTTTGGACATCAAGTCCGATGCCGGTTACGCGGGCGTGGGCCCCAACTTTCTGCCCTGGGTGGTGTCGATTGCGCTGATAGTGTTCGGCGCGTGGTTGGCATGGGAGTCGCGCACCGGCGGCTTCCGGTTCATGGACGAAGCCTCGGGCGCAGAGCGGGCCGACTGGGGTGCCTTCGCCTGGGTGTCGGTGGCTATTTTGGCCAATGCTGCGCTCATCACCACCATCGGGTTCATCTTGAGCTGCACCCTGCTGTTCATGCTGGCCGTGCGCGGCTTTAAATCGGCCGAAGGCCGCATGGACAAGTCGTTGGGTGTCTGGGTCAAGGATGCCGCCATCGGTTTCGCCATCTCGGCCCCGGTGTACTGGATGTTTACCAAGCTGCTGGCCATCAATTTGCCCGGCCTCACCACGACGGGATGGTTGTAATGGATTTATGGAACAACTTATTGCAGGGCTTCATCACGGCGGGTACGCCGGTGAACCTGCTGTGGGCTCTGCTGGGCTGCACCCTGGGCACCGCCATCGGCGTACTGCCCGGCATTGGCCCGGCCACGGCCGTGGCCATGCTGCTGCCTATTACCGTGAAGGTGGAGGCCACGGCCTCCATGATCTTCTTTGCGGGCATCTACTACGGCGCCATGTACGGTGGCTCGACCACCTCCATTTTGCTCAACACGCCGGGCGAATCCGGCTCCATGGTCACCGCCATGGAGGGCAACAAGATGGCCAAAAATGGCCGTGCCGGTGCCGCGCTGGCAACTGCCGCCATTGGCTCGTTTGTGGCGGGCACTATTGCCACCGTGCTGGTCACGCTGTTTGCGCCACTGGTGGCCACCTACGCCATCCGCCTGGGCCCACCCGAATACTTCATGCTGATGCTGCTGGCCTTCACCACCGTGAGCGCGGTGCTGGGCAAGAGCACGGTGCGCGGGCTGACATCGCTGTTCATTGGCCTGGCCATGGGCCTGGTGGGGCTGGACCAGCTCACCGGCGCGGCCCGCTACACCGGCGGAGTCACCGAGCTGCTGGACGGGCTGGAGGTGGTGTTGATCGCCGTGGGCTTGTTTGCCGTGAGCGAAGCGCTGTACAACGTAATGTACGAAGGCAAGACCGTCGAGACGCAAAACCGCATGAGCAAGGTCCACATGACCAAGTCCGAGTGGCGGCGTTCCTGGCCAGCCTGGCTGCGCGCCACCTTCATCGGCTTTCCGTTCGGCACCATTCCCGCGGGCGGCAGCGAAATCCCGACCTTTCTGAGCTACGCAGTCGAGAAGAAAATCTCCAAGCACAAGGAAGAGTTTGGCACCACCGGCGCGATTGAAGGCGTGGCCGGCCCCGAGGCAGCCAACAACGCGGCCATCACCGCCACGCTGATACCGCTGCTGACGCTGGGCATTCCCACTTCCAACACGGCGGCCATTTTGCTGGGCGCGTTCCAGAACTACGGTATCCAGCCCGGCCCACAGTTGTTTGACACCAACGCCAACCTGGTCTGGGCGCTGATTGCCTCGCTGTACATCGGCAACGTCATGCTGCTGGTGCTGAACCTGCCGTTGGTGGGCCTGTGGGTCAAGCTGCTGAAGATCCCCAAGCCGCACCTGTACGCCGGCATCCTGATCTTCGCCACGGTGGGTGTGTACGGCATGCGCCAAAGCGCCTTTGACCTGGTGCTGCTGTACGGTATTGGCCTGCTGGGTGTGGTGATGCGGCGCTACGACTTCCCCACCGCCCCCGTGGTGGTCGGCATGATCCTGGGCCCGCTGGCCGAAGCGCAGATGCGCAACGCGCTGTCCATCGGCGAAGGCAAGTGGACCATCTTCCTGGAGCGCCCGATGTCGCTGACCCTGCTGGTGGTGGTGCTGTCGGTGCTGGTGCTGCCCCGGGTGCTGAAGGTGCTGGCGGCCAAGAAGGCGATAGCCGTAGGTTGACTGCTATTCAAAAAGTAGCTGCAAGTGCTTATAAGATAAGCGCTTGCAGCATAAAACACATATAAAAAAAGCCGCGTAGAGCGGCTTTTTTTATGGGGCTGTGAAGCCGATTACTTCAGGTGCTTGCCGATCAGGCCAGCCATTTCGAACATCGTGACTTCGTCCTTGCCGAACACAGCCTTGAGCTTGGCATCGGACTTGATGTTGCGCTTGTTGGCGGGGTTTTGCAGGTTGTTCTTCTTGATGTAGACCCACAGCTGCTTGACCACTTCGGTACGGGGCAGAGCTGCGGTGCCGACGACAGCAGCCAGTTCCTTGCTGGGGGTCAGCGCCTTCATGAAAGCGGCGTTGACGGCGCGCGCGGGAGCGGCAGCAACCTTCTTGGCGGGAGCGGCTTTCGCAGCGGTTTTTGTGGCAGCTACCTTGGTGGCTGGGGCCTTGGCTGCTGGAGCAGCTTTCTTCGCAGGAGCAGCAGATTTTGCTGGGGCTTTTTTTGCAGTTGCCATGATGGTCAGTCCTTGTTGGAGTTAGGTTCACACCAGCGAAAAACATCGTCTCCACCGGCAGACCACGATGCTAATGGAGAAAAAACCGGATTCCCATAGGCAATGCAACTTTTTCGCATCTGGGGGCCGTCTTTTCATTGGTAAATGGCTCTGGGAGCAACGGTTTTTAGGCCTTGCGCGATTTTTGCCCCGCCACCAGGATGCAAACCACCCCCAGCAGGATCACTGCGCAGGCCCGCCATTCGCGTGCCGTCACCACTTCCCCGGCCAGCACCACACCCAGAAACAGCGCAATCAGCGGGTTCACAAACGCGTAGCTGGTGGCCAGCGCGGGCGTGGCGTGGGCCAGCAAATACAGGTAGGCGCTGAAGGCCACCAGCGAACCGGCCACCACCAGGTACACCCAGGCCGCCGTGGCCGCTGCCGTGGGTGGCCAGTGGGGCTGCTCGCCCAAAGCCAGCGACACCAGCAGCAGCGCCGCGCCACCGCACAGCATCTCGCTGGCATAGCCCACGGGGCCCTTGGCCAGCGGCAACCGGGTGGTGGACAGCACCGAGCCTAGCGACCAGGCCAGCGTGGCCCCGGTGATGCACAGCAGGCCGATGGGCGCGGCGGCAAAGCTGGCTCCCTGCACCAGCAGGCCCACGCCCAGCAGCCCCATGGCCATGCCCAGCAGCTCCAGCTTGGACGGGCGCTTGCCAAACAGCAGGCCCCAGCCACACGTGAGCATGGGCACCACGGCGATGAAGGTGGCAATCAGCCCCGAGCCGATGTGCACCGAGGCCTGCGCCGTCAGCCCCATGCCACCGCCCAGCATCAGCACGCCGATGACCAGCGCGTTGCGCCATTCCACCCCACTGGGCAGTGCCTGCCCGCGCGCCAGCAGCCAGGCCATCAGCAGCCCACCGGCGGCCAGAAAGCGCGTGCCCATCTGGAAAAACGGCGGAAAGCTGGGCAGCGCCAGGTGGATGGCCAGGTAGGTGGAGCCCCAAATCAGGTAACAGGCCAGCAGGGCGGGCAGCAGCAGGGCATTGGGGCGGGCGGGGAGGGATGTGGTGCTGGACATGGCCGTTATCTTAGGTAGACATTCGCTGCCACACCATGCAAGATTGCTGTAAAAATAGCTGCCCGGCCTTTACTTTTAAATCGAATCAGCATGTTGACCGAAGTTACCGAATTGGATGCCTGCGACGACCGCATTCTGGGCGAGCTGCAGCGCGATGCCCGCATCACCATGGCCGAGCTGGGGCGGCGCGTGCACCTGAGTCAACCGGCGGTGACCGAGCGGGTGCGCAAGCTGGAGACCAGCGGCGTCATCAAAGGCTACCGCGCCGAGGTGGACCTGACCCGGCTGGGCTACGGCATCCGCGCCCTGATCCGCGTGGCGCGGGCCGACTATTCCCGCGTGGTCAAGCTGATCGAGCAAACCCCCGAGGTGCTCAATGCCTACAACGTCACCGGCGAAGACAGCTGGGTGCTGGAGATTGCCGTCATCGATGTGCGCCACCTGGACGTGGTGGTCAGCAAATTTTGTATCCTCAGTCCCACCTCCACTTCCATCGTGCTGAACGCCCCGCGTGAGAACGCGCTGGTGCTGCCAGCGCGGCGGGAACCCATATCCCCAACCACCAAGGCGAACCCCAAATGACCGCTACTTTCTCCACTTGCGACCTGTGCGACGCGCACAAAAACGACCTCACCGGCGCGTTCCGCGTGCTGGCCCCGGCGTTCCGCGACTTTGGCGGTATCCAGAAGTTCAGCGGCCAGGTGTTCAATGTGCAGTGCTTTGAAGACAACTCCCTGGTCAAGGCCGCGCTGGACACGCCCGGCAAGGGCCGGGTGCTGGTGGTGGGCGGTGGCGGTTCGCTGCGCCGGGCCCTGCTGGGCGGCAACCTGGGCGCGGCCGCCGTGGCGAATGGCTGGGCCGGTGTGGTGATCGACGGCTGCGTGCGCGACGTGGCCGAGTTGGCCGCGCTGCAGGTCGGCATCCGCGCCCTGGCCGCCATGCCGATGCCCACCGAAAAGCGCAACCAGGGCCAGAGCAATGTGGCGGTGCACATCCAGGGCACCTGGGTCATGCCGGGCGAATGGCTGTATGCCGACGAAGACGGCATGGTGGTGGGTGCCACCGCGCTGGTCTAAGCGTATGCTATATAAAAGATAGCTTCCTGCGCAGGTGTTATATGCGCTAGACGCCTATTTTTTATAGAAATTCTCAGGGCTGTCGAAACCCCTGCAGCGCCTCGCGCATCCAGTCGATGAACACCCGGGTGCGGGTGGGCAGCAGCCGGGCGTGGGGTAGCACCAGGCTCAAGGGGCGAGGCGGCGACTCGAAGGCTTCGAGCAAAACCTGCAGCCGCTGGTCCGCCAGGTAGGGTGCCACCTGGTACGACAAAAACATGCCCACGCCCATACCGGCCGCGCAGGCTTCCACGGCGGGCGCGATCTGGTTGAAGTCCAGGTTGCCGCTGACGTTGATGCTGAACGGGCGGCCCTTGTCCTTTTTGTCAATGAACGGCCCCCAGCTGGGGTTGTTGCCGGTGCGGCGCACGCAGTTGGCCTGCAGCAGGTCTTTGGGGTGGTGCGGCACCCCGGCGCGCGCCAGGTAATCGGGGCTGGCCACCACCACCCGGCGGATGTGGCCCAGGGTGTGCGCCACCAGCGACGAGTCTTCCAGCGGGCCGATGCGAATACCCACGTCGATGCCTTCTTCCAGCAGGTTCACCACCCGGTCGTACAGCAGCACGCTGCAGCGCATCTGCGGATAGCGCTGCACAAAGCGCGTCACGGCTGGGGCTACGTGCATCTGGCCGAACTGTACCGGCGCGGTGATGGTGAGCTGGCCTGCGGGTTCGCGGGCATCGGCCTTCAAAGAAGCCTCGGCCTCCTGCAAGCTGGCCAGCACCTGGCGGCAACTGTCCAGGTGGCGGCGGCCCTCTTCGGTGAGGGCGATGCGCCGGGTGGTGCGCTGGAACAGGCGCACGCCCAGGTCGGCCTCCAGCGCCGCCAGCGCACGCACCACGGCGGGCAGGGAGGTATCCAGCGCCAGTGCGGCAGCGGTCAGGCTGCCCTGGTCGGCAATCTGTACAAAGGTCTGCATGGCTTTGAGTTTGTCCATACACGCCATATTAGTTCGAGATGTGGAGTAGTCAAATGTATTCCAGGCCATTTATCTCTACGGGTGAAATAAACACAATGCAGCTCTCTGCAATTTTTTAGAAAGAACACCATGCCCATCACGCTCTACCGCCATGCCGTTTCGGGCCATTCCCACCGCGTGGAACTCATGCTGTCGCTGCTGGGCCTGCCCTGCGAACAGGTAGACATCGACCTGCTGACCGGGGCCCACAAAACCCCGGCGTTTCTGGCCCTGAACGCCTTTGGCCAGGTGCCGGTGCTGCAGGACGGCGATGTCACCCTGGCTGACTCCAACGCCATCCTGGTCTACCTGGCCAGCCGCTATGGCCCGCCCGGCGCGTGGCTGCCGACCGAGCCGGTGGCGGCTGCGCAGGTGCAACGCTGGCTGTCGGTGGCGGCCGGGCCGCTGGCTTTTGGCCCGGCGGTGGCGCGGGTGATTCAGTTATTTGCACGGCCCACCGACCCGATGGAGTCCATCCAGCGGTCTACCCAGCTCTTCGGCGTGGTGGAGGCGCATCTGCAGCAGTCCGACTACCTGGTGGGACACACGCCGACCATTGCCGACATCGCCCACTACAGCTATACCGCCCATGCGCCCGAGGGCAATGTCTCGCTGGAGCCGTATCCCCAGATACGCGCCTGGCTGGCCCGTATCGAGGCCCTGCCGGGCTTTGTGCCCATGGTGCGCAGCCGCATCGGCTTGCTGGCATGACAGCCGCCTTCCACGCAGGGGAAGTCGCGCTGCAGCAGCGCGCGGGCGTGGCCCAGCGCATGGCCGAAGTGGGGCCGCGCGTCATCCGCAGCTACATGCCGGACCAGCACCGTGACTTCTTCGCCGAGCTGCCCTTTGTGGTGCTGGGCAGCGTGGACGCGCAGGGCCAGCCCTGGGCCTCGGTGCTGGCGGGGCCGTCGGGCTTCATCCGTTCGCCCGATGCTGCCCGCCTGCGGGTGCAGGCCCTGCCTGCCGCGTCCGACCCGCTGGCGGGTAATTTGGCCGAGGGCGTGCCTATCGGCATGTTGGGCATCGCGCCCCACACCCGGCGGCGCAACCGCGTGAACGGCACCGTGACTGCGATGGACGACACCGGCTTCGGCCTGGCGGTGGAGCAGAGTTTTGGCAACTGCCCCAAATACATCCAGGCCCGCGAGCCGGTGCTTGCCGATCGGGTGGCGGAACCCGCCACCGTCGGTACGCAGCTAGATGCCACCGCCTTGCGCCTGGTGCAAGGGGCCGACACCTTCTATATCGCCAGCGCCCACCCTGGCGTAGGGCGTGATGGGGAGCATGGTGTCGATGTATCCCATCGCGGCGGCAAACCCGGCTTTGTGCGGGTGGACGGGGATGCCGCAGGCACCCAGTGGCTGACCGTGCCCGACTTGGTGGGCAACTACTTTTTCAACACCCTGGGCAATCTGCTGTTGCAGCCGCAGGCGGGCCTGCTGTTCATCGATTTTGAGAATGGCGACCTGCTGCACCTGGCCGTGCGCGCCGCGATCATTTGGGATGGCCCGGAGCTGGCTTGCTACCCGGGTGCCCAGCGGCTGTTGCGGCTGCAGGTACAGCAGGTGCTGCGTCGACCGGCGGCCCTGGCGCTGCGTTGGGGTGAGGCGCAGCTTTCACCTGCCCTGGAGGCTACGGGCGGGTGGCGGTAGGGCAGGCCGGGGTGCGCCCAGGCAAGGTCGCCAGCACCACGCCCAGCAGTGCCACGCCAAAGGCCAGCAGTTGCATGGCGCCCAGGGTTTCGCCTAGCACCAGCACGCCGGTCAGCGCGGTGAAGATGGGCAGCAGCACGCTGTACACCCCCGCCTGCGCAGCGGGCACCACGCGCAGGCCGGTCATCCATAGCCACACGGTGCCCACGCTGGCGGCCATGGCGTAGAACACCAGCAGCAGCCAGGTGCCGGGGTGCACGCTGGCAAACGGGAACGACAGCGCCAGATACAAGCCCATGGGGGTCATCAGCACCAGGCCCCACAGGTTGATGAGCGCGCTGATGCGTTTGGGCCCCAGGCTGCCGGTGAGCTTTTTGCCGATGACGGCGTAGGCTGCCTCGCACAGCACCGCGCCCACGATCAGCAGATTGCCCCAGAAGTGGTTTTTAGATGCCAAATCGGCCTCTGGGCCAGAAGACATCGGCGAGAGATGCTCTGATTTTGTGAGCGCCAGCAAGGCGATGCCCAGCACCCCGCAGGCGATGGCCGCCCACACCCGCAGCCCGATGCGTTCGCGCAGCAGCAGCCAGCTCAGCACCGCCACCGAAGCTGGTATCGCCGCCAGAATCACCCCGGCCGAGACCGCGCTGGTCAGCCCCATGCCGTACAGCATGCAGATCGAAAACAAGAAATTGCCCAGAAACGATTCCAGAAACACCAGCCAGCGGGTGTGGGCTGACATGGGCCCCTCAGAAGCGGGTTTTTTCAGCCAGGGCAGCATGGCGATGGCCGCAATGCCAAAGCGCAGCCAGGCCAGCAAAAACACCGGCAACGCCGCCACCAGCGGCTTGCTCAGGGCGACGTACACGCCGACCAGGGCCATGCCAGCGGCCAGGCACAGCCGGGCAGTCAAGGGAGAAGGGTGGAACATATTGCTATATTTTTAATAGCTTATGGCACTGTATTCATAAGCGCTAGCAGGCTAAATGGCTTGTAAATCAGGTGGCCAGGAAGGCGGCAAACCCGTCCAGCATTTGCTGCACATCGTCGGTAGTGGTGGCGGGCGACACCAGCAGCATGGTGTGGAAGGGGGTGAGCAGTACGCCACGGTTCAGCAGGTACAGGTGCAGCAGGGCATCCAGCGCGGGCTGGCTGGTGGCATGTACGTCGGCGGCGTTGCGGGGTGCGGGGGCGGTGTACTGCAGCTCCATGCGGGCACCGAGTTGGGTGACGGTCCAGCCCAGGCCGTGGGCGGCAATCTCGGCGCGCAAGCCTGCCGCCAGCGTGTCGGCCAGCGCCAGCATCGGCGCGTAGGTGGCGGGGGTGTGCAGGTGCGTCAGGGCGGCGTGCAGGGCGGCGATGGTCAGAGCGTTGCCCGCCAGCGTGGTGCCGATGCCGCTGTGGCCTTCGGGTGCAGCCTGCTTGGCATCGCGCATGCGCTGGGCCAGTGCATCGGTGAAGCCGTACACGGCGCAGGGCAGGCCACCCGCCACGGCCTTGCCGATGACCAGCAGGTCGGGGGCCAGGCTGTGTACGCGGGCGTAGCCGCCGCAGCCGGTGGACAGGGTGTGGGTTTCGTCCAGCACCAGCAGCGTGCCGTAGCGCTGGCACAGGGCCTGGGCGGCAGCCCAGAAACCGGGGTCGGGCAGCACCAGGCCGCAGTTGGTCAGCGCGGGCTCGGCCAGCAGGCAGGCCACCTGGCGGTCGGAAAGGGCGGCTTCCAGCGCAGCCAGGTCGTTGAAGGGCACGATGCGGGTGAAGGCGGCGTGGTTGTGCACATTGCCCAGCACCGAGGGGCGGGGCACGGTGGTGGTGCCCTGCAGATCGACCAGGGTGTCGTCCACCGCGCCGTGGTAGCAGCCGTCAAACACCAGCAACTGGGGTCGTTGGGTGACGGCGCGGGCCCAGCGCAGCACGAAGCGGTTCGCGTCGCTGGCGGTCAGGGCCATCTGCCACTGCGGCAGGCCGAAGGTGGCGGCCAGCAGCGCCCCCACCTCGGCGGTCTGCACCGACGGCAGCATGCTGGTCAGCCCGCGCGCCGCCTGCCGGGCGATGGCCTGCGCCACCGGCTCCGGGCTGTGGCCGAACATGGCCCCGGTGTCGCCCAGGCAGAAGTCGCGGTAGACATGGCCGTCGGCGCAGGTGAGCTGTGCGCCCTGGGCCTGTTGCACGCACAGGCTGGCGGGGCTGGGCCAGTCGCGCATCCAGTGCAAGGGCACGCCAAACAAGAAGTGCTGCGCGGCCTGGGCGGCCAGGGCGATGGAGCGCGGGTGGGTGGCGGTGAAGCGCTGGGTTTCGGCGACAAAGCGGGTGGCCAACTTGGCTGGGGTCAGGGCTGGATGGGTCGTCATGGTGCTTATTGTTGCAGCGCCAGGGAACCAAGGGTTTGTCCCCAAAATGGGGGATGACCAAGGTGACGATGCTCCGGGCAGCGTCTAACGTGCGTTGATACTTATTCCTGAGCAACGCAAGGAGATGTATGCAGAGATTCCGCAACACCTGCGCATGCGCAGCCCCCGAAGTGGGCAGCGTGTATGCACGGTGGTCCGACTTTTGTGCCGTCGCCCCCAGCCCCGAGCTGAAAGCCCGGCTGAAGGCGGAGTTGGCCCAAGCGCGCGGTACGGTCAGTTCTGAGTTGGCCAGCGCCCTGACGCTGGCGCGCAGTCCCACGCGCCTGGGTTTCAACGATGGCGTGATTTTCCCGCCCGACCAGTTCCCCGAAGGCACGCCCAAGTCGGCTATTCGCAATGCCGCCGCCGACCGGGCCCCCTTGCGCGGCCCGCTGCGGGTCATCGTGGTGCTGGCCCAGTTCAGCGACAAGGCGATGGTGCAAACGGCGCAACACTACCGCGACCTGTTCTTTTCCAGCGGCGTGCTGCCCCATGGCAGCGTGAAAGAGTATTACCAAGAGGTCACCGGCGGCCTGGTGGACATCGTGGGCGAGGTGGTCGGCCCCTACACCTTGCCGCAAACTTTGGCCTGGTACGCCAACAACAACTTCGGCATCAGCCGGGGCGGCGGCGCGTTTCGGGCCAACATCCTGGCCAAGGACGCGGCGGTGGCGGCCAACCCGGCAGTCAACTTTGGCCTGTATGACAACGACGGCAACGGCTTTGTGGATGCCTTCATCGTGGTGCACGCCGGGCGCGGTGGCGAGCAGACCGGCCATGCCGGCGACATCTGGTCGCACAAACACGTGCTGCCCGCGGCCATGCCCGCCGACGGCAAACAAATCTACGCCTACCTCACCGTGCCCGAAGATGCCAAGCTGGGCGTGTGCGCGCACGAGCTGGGGCATTTGCTGTTTGGCTTTCCGGACCTGTACGACACCGACGGCACCTCTGAGGGCATTGGCGACTGGTGCCTGATGTCGGGCGGCTCATGGAACGGCGGCGGCGATATTCCGGCCCACCCGTCGGCCTGGTGCAAGGTCAACCAGGGCTGGGTGGGCACCACCAACGTCACCACCAGCGGCACGGTGTCGCTGCCCGATGTCAAGACCAGCCATACCGTGCACCGCATGTGGAAGAACGGCGCGGGCAGCAGCGAGTATTTTTTGCTGGAAAACCGCCAGCGCAGCGGCTTTGACGCGCAACTGCCCGGCGCGGGCCTGCTGGTCTGGCACATCGACGAGTCCCAGCCCGGCAACAGCGACGAGAGCCACTACAAGGTGGCCCTGGTCCAGGCCGACGGCCTGCGCGAGATCGATGCCAGCCATCCCGCAGGCAACTTTGGCGACCAGGGCGACAGCGGCGACCCGTTCCCCGGTGCTGCCGCCAAAACCGCCTTCAACGCCACCACCACACCCAATTCCAAGTCGTATGCGGGGGTGAATACCTGCGTGTCGGTCACCGCCATTTCTGCCTCTGGCCCCACCATGGCGGCTACGCTGGGCGTGCGTTGCAGCGTCAAGTCGCTGGTGAAAGACCGCAAAGACGTGCGCAAAGAGGGCAAGGAACTGACCAAGGAGGCCGCCAAGGAAGGCAAAGAGGTCCAAAAGGAAATCCGCAAGGAAACCGCCAAAGAGGTCGCCAAGGAGATCGTCAAAGACCGCAAGGACATGCTGGAGCACCGCATCGTGCGCGCCGCCCCGGTGGCCGACCCCGGCCATCTGGACGTGGTGCTGTCCGACCTGGAAGCCCGGCTGCAGATGCTGGAGGCCACAGTGGGTGCACGGGCATTTGCCGGTTTCGCGGGCTTTGGTGGCCCCGTTGAAGGAGGGGAAGGCCGGGGCATGGCCCAGCCCTTCATCGATGCCAGCCTGCGCCCCGACCTGGAAGGCGGCCCCGTCTACGACGCCAGCACCGAACTGCAGCAGCGCATGGCCGGTGGGGACCGCGATGCGAAGCGGGCGTTTGACGCGCCCTTACCAAAATGAGCCTGCAACTCGAACACCCCGGCGCGGCAGCGGCATCCGGCGTGGTGCTGGTGTTGGCCCACGCCAGCGATGCCGGTGCGGCATCCGTAGCGGCTTCGGTGCGCAATCTGCTTGCCGGGGCCCCGGTGGAGGTCTGGACCGTGCGCCCCGAAAGCCTGGGCCTGGCCGCCTGGTCGCACACCGTGGACGCGCACGGCTGCGCCCATACCCGCCTGGTGCTGCCGGGCCGTCCGGCATTGCACAGCACGCAGATCCGCGCCGTGTTCAACCGCATCCAGCACCTGCCCGTGCCGCAGTTCAGCCAGGCCCACCCCAAAGACCGTGACTACGCCGCCATGGAACTGCAGGCGCTGGTGCTGAGCTGGCTGGCCGCCTGTGGCGGCTGCGTGGTCCAGCCATTGCGCGGCCAGCCCTGGCTGATCCCGCAGTTGCCGCTGCTGCACTGGGCCAGCGCCGCCGCCCGCTGCGGTCTGCCGGTGGTGGCGCAAAGTGCCGACACGGTTCCTGGCCTCTGGGATGCCACCGTGCTGGTGGCGGGCACGCTGACCACCGGAATCCTGGCCGGTCGGCTGGGCGTGGCCTGCGTGGCCACCGCGCAAAACCTGGGCTTCACGCTGCTGGAGTTTCGCTTCCAGCGCGACGCTGCGGGGGCGGTGCTGGTGGATGTCAGCCCCCACCCCGAACTCAGCGACCTGGAAGACATCGATACGGTGGCCCGATGCCTGGCCGACCTGGCCGAGCGCACTCTGGTTGAAGAGCCCGCATGATCCTCGTCTACGGCCAGGGCGATGATCCTCCCATCGAGCACCTGGTGGCCGCACTGCACAGCGCGGGTGCCCGCTACCAGTTGCTCGACATCGCCCGACTGGACCAGGCCCGGCTGGACCTGCAGGTGGGCCCGCACGGCATGGTGGGCGAGCTGGTAATCGATGGCGTGTGCACCACGCTGGCCGACATCCGCGCCGTCTACGCCCGCCCGCTGGAGCCCCGCGTGGCTGACCAGCCAGAGCCTGCGCAAAAGCACGCCCTGGCCCTGCACCGCCAGTTGGTGGAGTGGCTGGACGTAGCCCCGGCCCGCGTAGTGAGCCGCCCGCTGGCCATGCAGGCCAATGCCTCCAAGCCGTTGCAGGCCCAGTGGATTGGCGAAGCCGGGTTTCTGGTGCCACCCACCCTGGTCACCTCCGACGAGGCCGAGGTCCGCGCGTTCCAAAAAACCCATGGCCGGGTGGTGTTCAAGTCGATCAGCGGCATCCGCTCCATCGTCACCGAGCTGGACGACACCTGGCTGTCGCGCATGCACCGCCTGGCCCAACTGCCCACCCAGTTCCAGGCGTACGTGCCGGGTGTGGACGTGCGCGTGCATGTGGTCGGCCAGCAGGCCCTGGCGGCAGAGATCACCAGC
The DNA here is from genome assembly GCA_963513125.1 of uncultured Albidiferax sp. Classification (GTDB taxonomy): domain Bacteria; phylum Pseudomonadota; class Gammaproteobacteria; order Burkholderiales; family Burkholderiaceae_C; genus Rhodoferax_B. The sequence goes on along the minus strand of CAUPPH010000003.1, from coordinate 190,915 downwards.
ACCGCCACCGACTACCGCTACGCCCAGCGCAGCGGAGCCGCCACCCAGGTGGTCGCCACCACGCTCCCCCCCGCGGTGGCCGCCCGTTGCATCGCCATGTCGCACGCCATGGACCTGCCCCTGAGCGGCATCGACTTGCGCCTGCGGCCCGACGGTGAGTACGTCTGCTTCGAGGTCAACCCCATGCCCGCCTTTAGCTACTTCGAGGCGGAGAGCGGGCTGCCGATTGCCGCGGCGCTGGCGGAGTTGTTGATGGATTCAGACTAAAAAGAGCTTCTGGTGCTTATGGAGTAAGCGTGAGAAGCTCTTAAAGTAATAGCAAGTGGAGCCGTGCAAGGCTTGACCCCGGACCCGCCGGGGCTTGGCTCAGTGGGCCGTGATCTTGCGATCACGCACGATCGCGCCCCACTTGGCATCTTCTTTCCGCATGAAGTCGGTGAGCTCGGCGCGGGTGGTGGGCTGCGGGGTCAGGCCGTGTTTGTCCAGGGCCTGCTTCACGCCAGGGTCGGCCAGCACCTTGACGATGGCCTGGTTCCAGCGCTCCAGAATCGCCACCGGCGTTTTGCCGGGTGCCACAAAGGCGTACCAGTTCAGGGCCTCGAAGCCGGGGTAGCCTGACTCCGCCACCGTGGGAATGGTGGGCATGTAGGCCGGGCGGGCCAGGCCGGTGGTGGCCAGCGGGATGAGTTTGCCCGCTTCGACGTGGGGCAGCGCGGTGGGCGGTGCCGAAAAATACGAGGCGATGCGTTCGCCCAGCAGGTCTTGCAGGGCCGGTGCGCCGCCTTTGTAGGGCACGTGCACCATGTCGATGCCCGCACGCTGGCTGAACAACTCCCCGGCCAGGTGCGAGGCCGAACCGGCCCCGGTCGAGGCGAAGTCGACGCTGTCGGGCTTCTTCTTGGCCAGGGCCACAAACTCGGCCAGGGTCTTCACACCCAGGCCTTTGTGTACCACCAGCACATTCGGAAAGTTCACCCCGCCCGAGATGGCGGCCAGGTCCTTGAACGGGTCGTAGCCGACCTTCATCACGTGCGGTGCGATGGTCAGCGGGCCGATGGAGCCAAACAGCAGCATCGAGCCGTCTGCCGGCCCATTGGCCACATGCTGGTGCGCGATGTTGCCCCCGGCACCGGCCTTGTTGTCGATGATGACGGTCTGGCCGATGTCCTCGCCGAGTTTGCGGGCGATCAGGCGCGCAGCCGCATCGGCCGCGCCCCCGGCGGCGAAGCCGACTACCAGGGTGACGGGCTTCTTGGGCGGGAAGTCCTGGGCCGGTGCTGGGGTCGCCAGGCACAGTGCAGCAGCGCACATGGCCGTGGCACGCAGAAGGTGTCGTTTGTTCATTTTTGGGGTCTCCGTGGGGTCTTTTTGGGGGTTAAGGGTGATCACTCGGCACCCAGGCCGATGGGGTTGGGCAGGCGTTTTTCCACGGCATGGCGCAGCAGCGCGGCGCTGCGGAAAATGCCGTGGCCGAACTTGCCGTAGGGCAGGGTGGCAAACAAGGCCATCACCGCGCCCAGGTGCAGGCACAGCAGCAGGGCCAGGGCGGGGGTGCCGCTGCCCAGCCACAGGGCCAGGCCGCTGGCGCTGGTGAGGAACAGCAGGGCGATGAAGCCCAGGTCCATCGGCTTTTGTTTCGCGTCGCCATGCAATGGATGGCGTTGGCGGTTCAGGTGCCACAGCCCGGCGGTGCCCAGTACCAGGCTGATGCCACCGGCCACACCCAGCAGCTTGGGCAGGCTGGGCAGGGCGTAGGGCGCGGCCCAGCCGAAGGCGTAGTGGTAGAGCGTGGCCACGCTGGTGGCGGCAAAGCACAGCAGGAAACCGTAGAAGGTGAGGTGGTGGAAACGGCGACGCGCCAGCGTGTACGCGTCGTCCTCGTTGTGGCAGCCATCGCCATGGCCGCCGTCGAGGTACTTGAGGCGCAGCACCGCGTCGGTGGCTTCGGCGGCAGCCGGGGCATTCAGCGGTGCGCCGCTGGTGGCGGGGGTGATGTCGCGCCAGAAGCGCCGCACACCCATGGCCAGTGCCAGCGTGGCGAAGAGGAACACCGGGGCGAACAGGCCCACCAGCAGGTTGTGCGGAAACACGCTGTAGAAGTTGTCGCCGGGCGCACTGCCCCACAGGCTGCCTTTCATGGCCACGGCCAGGGCCAAAAACAGCGCCAGCGCCGCTGCCAGGGCCAGCGACAGCGTGAGGCCGTTGCGCTGGTAGAGCACGCCGAGCGCGGGCGGCCAGGCGTAGTCCACATAGGTCTGGCCACGCACCTCGGCCATGGCCTGCGGCACGTTCACGGCAAACTCGTGCGGCGGTGCGTACTGGCAGGCATGCAGGCAGGCACCGCAGTTGTGGCACAGGTTGGCCAGAAAGTGGATGTCGGCCTTGCCGAATTCGAGCCGCCGGGTCATGGCCGGGAACACGGCGCAAAAGCCCTCGCAGTAGCGGCAGGCGTTGCAGATCTGCATCTGCCGCCCGACCTCGGCCTCGGCGCTGGAGAGGATGGGAATCACACGGCGCGGGCCTTCCGCGAGCGATACGGCCTCGCGTGCCAGGGCTTCAAGCGTTTGCATGGTGGGTCTCTTTCTGTTGCTGGGCGGCGGCTGCCGCCTGGGTGCCTGCGATGCGGCCGAAGGCGGTGCCGATGCTCATGCCGACACCGGCGGTGTAGCCCTTGCCGAGCACATTGCCGGCCATCATTTCCCCGGCCACGAAGAGGTTGGGGCTGGGCCGGTTGCCAAAGCGCACGGCGGTGGTGTCGTCCACCTTCAGCCCCAGGTAGGTGAAGGTGATGCCGGGGCGCAGCGGGTAGGCGTAGAAGGGCGCGGTGTCGATGGGCCGGGCCCAGTGGGTCTTGGCGGGTGCCAGGCCTTCGGTGCGGCAGTCGTCCAGCGCGGTGTGGTCGAACTGGCCCACCCGGCAGGCGGCGTTGTAGTCGGCAATGGTGCGCAGAAAGGTCGCCTCGTCCAGCCCAAGCTGCTGCGCCAATCCTTGCAGCGTGTCGGCGGTGGTGCCGGGGAACACCGGCGGCATGAAGCGGCCCACGGCCTTCTGGTCGATGATGGAGTAGGCCACCTGGCCCGGCTGCTGCGCCACTAGTCGCCCCCAGATGGCGTAGCGCTTGGGCCAGAAATCTTCGCCCTCGTCGTAGAAACGCCGGGCCTCGCGGTTCACCACCACGCCCAGCGACACGCAGTCGATGCGGGTGCAGATGCCACCATCAAACAGCGGGGCCCGGGCGTCGATGGCCACCATGTGGCCCTGCGACGGGTCGCCAATGGTGTCGGCTCCGGCATCGATTAGCTGCTTGAGCAGCACCCCCTGGTTGAAGCGGGTGCCGCGCACCAGGAAGTTGTCGGCCGGCCATTCGCCGCGTTCGTTCTGGCCCCAGGCCTCGCGCAGCCAGGCGCGGTTGGACTCGAAGCCACCGGCGGCCAGCACGCAGCTGCGGGCGGTGATGCGTTCGCCCGCTTCGGTGCGGACGGCGGTGAAGCGGTCACCAATGCACTCTACCGAGGCCACGGGTGTTTCGTAACGGATCTGCACGCCCAGGCGCTCGGCGCTGCGGTAGTAGGCGTTGACCAGCGCCTTGCCGCCGCCCATGAAGAAGGCGTTGGTGCGTGCCACGTGCAGCGCGCCCGAGAGCGGCGGCTGGAAGTGCACGCCGTGGCGGCGCATCCAGTCGCGGCAGTTCGACGAGGCGCGTATCACCAGCCGGGCCAGGTGCTCGTCGGTCAGGCCGCCGGTCACCTTGAGCAGGTCCTGCCAGTATTCTTCTTCGGGGTAGGCATCGACCAGCACGTCCTGCGGTGCGTCGTGCATGCAGCGCAGGTTGCGGGTGTGTTGCGAATTGCCACCGCGCCAGGCCTTGGGGGCGGCTTCGAGCAGCAGCACGCTGGCCCCGGCCTCGCGGGCCATCAGCGCGGCGCAGAGGGCGGCATTGCCGCCGCCTACGACGAGTACGTCTATCTTTTGGTCACTCACTGCATGTCTCCTTGTGGGTCAGGAGACTGTAGGCAGACGGCCCCTGCGGCGAAAGGCCGGATCAGGCAACAGGTGTTCAGTTATCGAGAAGACATACGCAGCACCCCTGTATCGCCCTGCGGGCTTACACGGGGAACTTGCGTCAGTCTTGTTCGAGAAGACTTGCGCCGAGCCAGCGCCCTTCGCGCACCAGGGTGCGCGCGGTGTCGGCCATCACCACCCGGGTGGCCAGCGCTGCGGGCGACAGCTCGTCGTCCGACAGGCTGACCAGCAGGTTGCGCCGCCCGACATGGGCATCGGTGATCTGGCTGCTGTGCACCCCTTCGGCGGGTTGCCGGGCGATGGCGGCGCCGGGCTGGATGGTGGCACCCAGGCCAGCGCGCACCGCATCCATCAGCAGCGCCAGGCCGTCGATTTCAGCCACCACGTGGGGTGCGATGCGCGCGCGGGCAAACGCGGTGGTGAGCGTGGCGCGCAGGCCGTGGTCGGCGCTGGGCATGATCAGCGGCAGGCCTGCGAGCTGGGCCAGCCGGACCTTGGCACCCGTGGGCCGCTGGGCCAGATCGGTGGCGGCCAGCACAAACAGCTTTTCGTCCAGCAGGGGTTCGATGCTCCAGCGGCGCGGCGTGGTGGTTTCGAACAGCACGGCCAGGTCGAGCTGGCGCGCCTGCAGCATGCTGGCCAGGTTGCCCGACAGCGATTCCACCAGGTGCAGCCGCACGTCCGGGTACCGCGCCCGCATGGCCAGCATCAGCGGCAGGCCGAGCACCGAGGCGGTGGTGGGTGCCAGGCCCACGCTCACATGGCCAGACAGGCGTGCCTGCTGCGCCGCGCGCACCGCCTCGTCCGCATGCCGCAGCGTGAGCTGTGCCTGCTGCAAAAAGGCCACGCCCGCGTCGGTGGGGGTGACGCCGGTGCTGGCGCGCTGCAGCAGCCGGGTGCTGAGTTCGCCCTCCAGTCGGCTGATCTGCTGGCTCAGCGCCGAGGTCACTACGCCCAGCTCGACGGCGGCGCGGCCCATGCTGCGCAGCTCGCAGACCTTCACAAAATAGCGGAGCTGGCGGAGTTCCATGGGGGTGGTGGCGTGGGTGTGGGTAGATGCCTATCGTAAGGCCAGGGCAGGCCGCAGAACGAACCGCCGTGTATTTGTAAATAATGGCAAAAAATGCTGCCAGCGCTTATTCCATAAGCGCTACCAGCTATGAAATTTGATGAAAAGGGGTGGGTGGGCCATCCGGGCTATGCTCCCCCCATGCAAACCCTTATCGACCCCCGCCGCCAGTCCTTGCGCCGCATGCAGTGGTTTGCCATCGCACTGCTGCTGGCATCGCTGGGCGGCCTGCTGCTGGGCCACGCTATGGGTGGGCGGGGCGGCTGGGGCTGGTTGCGGGCGTTTTGCGAGGCCTCGGCCGTGGGGGCGCTGGCCGACTGGTTTGCGGTGGTGGCGCTGTTTCGGCATCCGCTGGGCATTCCGCTGCCGCACACCGCCATCATCCCGCAGAGCAAGGAGCGCATTGCCGACAGCCTGGCCGACTTTGTGCGCGACCATTTTCTGGACCCGGCCACGCTGCTGGCCAAGCTGGCGGTGCTGGACCCCGCGCAGCGCCTGGGCGAGTGGCTGCGCGACCCGGCGCGCATGGCCTTGTGGGCGCAACAGGCCCAGGGCGTGGCGCTGGGGTTGCTGAATGTGTTTGACGACGCGCGCATGCAGCGTGCCACGCTGGAGCTGGTGGTGGCCCAGGCGCGGCGCTGGGACGCAGCTGCCACCGCAGGCGAGGTGCTGGGCCTGCTGACGCAGGACGGGCGGCACAACGAACTGCTGGATGCCGGGCTGGTCAAGCTGGGCGAAACCCTGGCGCAAGACGAGACCCGGGCGGCGGTGTCGCAGCTATTGCAGAAACACGTGCGCAAGGAATGGCCCAAGGTGGTGGGCCTGGTGGATGCGGTGGCGTCCACCTCCAAACTGGCCGACAGCATGGCCGAGAAGCTCAGCGCCTCGGCCCTGGACGAGCTGCGCGAGGTACTGGCCCAGCCCGCGCACCCGGCGCGCCTGCGTTACCAGGCCTGGCTGGCCGACTACATCACCCGCCTGCGCGACGACCCGGCCCTGCGCCAGGCCTGCGACGACCTGAAAGAACGGGCGCTGACCGACCCCGCAGTGCGCCAGTTCGTGGCCTCGCTGTGGACCGACATCAAGCAGTTGCTGCAAGCCGACCTGGCTGACCCGCAGTCGGCCATCGCCCGCAACCTGCAAGCCGCGCTGGCCGCAGTGGGCGAGCGCCTGGCCAGCGACACCAGCCTGCGCCAGGCCATCAATGAGCATGTGATGGCGGCTGCTGGCCAGTTGGCGCTGAGCCTGCGCGCGGGCGTGACCACCCATATTGCACAGACCATCAAGGGCTGGGACGACCGCCAACTGGTGCAAGAATTGGAACTGAGCGTGGGGCGCGACCTGCAGTTCATCCGCATCAGCGGCACGCTGGTGGGTGGGTTGGCGGGCCTGGCGATCCATGCGGTGGTGTTGTGGGTAGGCTAAAACAGGGGCTTGGTTTGTCGATTAGAAAATGGATTGCGGCTGTATGTGCTGCGGCGAGCTTGTTTCCCTTGCCGGCCCTGGCCTGGGGCCACCAGGGGCATATGTTGATAGGCACCATTGCCGACCAACTGCTGACCCCGCAGGCCCGGGCCGGGCTGCAGCGCGACCTGGGGCTGACGCTGGCGCAGGCGGCGCCCTGGGCCGATTGCGCCAAGGGCGTGGTGCTGGGGGAGCATGGTTTGGAGTACGTGGTGGACGCACGATGGGCTTCGCCCGCTTGCACCCGCTTCGAGACCGCCAAGGGCAAGCTTGCGATGCAAAGCTATGTTGCGCGCAACTGGAGCACCTGCGGCCAGCCGCGCGATTGCCACAAAACCTACCACTACACCGACGTGGCCTACCAGCATGGCCGCTACACGATGGGCTACGTGGGCACGAACCGCCACGACCTGGTGCATGCCATCAACGCTGCCATCGCCCAACTGCAAGGCCAACCGGTGCCTCCGCCGTTCAGCATCACCAGCCGGGCCGAGGCCCTGCGGCTGCTGGCGCACTTCATTGGCGACCTGCACCAGCCGCTGCATGTGGGCGCGCTGTACCTGGACGCGGCGGGCCATGCTGTCGATCCCGACGCGCCTGGCCATACCGAGGCACTGGAAACCCGCGGCGGCAACAGCATCGCCACCATGGAGGGCAACCTGCATGCGCTGTGGGACGACCTGCCCGATGGCCTGCGCGCCAAAGCCGTACCCGCCCGCATGCTGCAAGACGCGCGGGCGCTGCCCAAGAGCCGGGCAGGTGTGGGCCGCCTGGCGCAGACCTGGGCCAGCGATACGGTGGCCGTCTCGGGCACGGCGTTTGCAGGCCTGTCGTTGGGCCCGGCCACGGTGGACAAGGGCCGGGTGTGGCCCGCCCGCTTGGTCGACCCCGATGGCTACCGCACCCGGCTGGTACACGTACAGACCACGCAGCTCGCCAAGGCCGGAGCGCGGCTGGCGCAACTGGTCAACGTCTTGTATGCGACATCCCGGTAAAACCCTGGGTTTTGGGAGTGAAATAGGCCTCTAGCGCTTAATCAATAAGCGCAAGCAGCTACAAAATAAAGAGTGTTGGCGGCGGCGGGTGAGGGGCGCGTCGGTTACAGTGAAGTGCATCACGGATTGGTAATATTTTCTTCTGGACCCTGGCTGGCATGACCTCCACCTCAGACGCAATCACCGTTGAACCCTTTGTCGCGCAGCGCCCCTTGGTGTGGCTGCCGATGGACCACCGCCAGCGTGGCGGGGACGATTCCTCACTGCCCTACCTGTACCTGGGTGACAAATACGCCCGCGCCGTGCGCGACGGGGCGCTGGCCCAGCCGGTCAGTTTTCCGCTGGCCGATGTAGCCGACATTCCCGCGCTGCTGGCCCTGGTGGACGGGGTGATGCTCACCGGCTCGCCGTCCAACGTGCATCCCTCGCATTTCGATGAAGCCGTGGCCGACCCTAGCTTGCCATTGGACCCGGCCCGCGACACGCTGACTTTTGCCCTGGTGCGCCACTGCATTGCCCAGGGCGTGCCGCTGCTGGGGGCCTGCCGGGGGTTCCAGGAAATCAACGTGGCCCTGGGCGGCAGCCTGTACCAGGCCGTGCACGCCGTACCCGGCCTGCAAGACCACCGCGAAGACGAGACCGCCCCCCTGGCCACCCAATACGGCCTGAGCCACGAACTGCAGATTGCCCCCGATTCCGCCATGGCCCAGTGGGCGGGCGGCGTGCAGACCCGGGTGAACTCGCTGCACGGCCAAGGCATTGGGCGGCTGGCACCGGGTTTGCGTGCCATCGCCCATGCGCCCGACGGGCTGATTGAAGCTTTCGAGATCACCGCGTCCCCCACGTTTGCCACCGCGGTGCAGTGGCACCCCGAGTGGCGCTGGTCGGAGAACCCCTTTTACACCGCGATATTTGCGGCCTTCGGGGCCGCGTGCAGATCACGTCAACGTGAAAAAACGGCTTACGCAGCGCTCAGCACCTAGTTTGGGCGCTCCGTAAGTCATAGCAACCTAACCCAACCGGAGAAATTGCCTATGGCCGATGTCAAAAAAGAACACATGACCTTCAACGACCTGGAGAACTGGCTCAACGAGCGCCGGGTGACCGAGGTGGAATGCCTGGTGCCCGACTTGACCGGTGTGGCGCGCGGCAAAATCCTGCCCCGCGCCAAGTTCACCGAAGACCGCGGCATGCGCATCCCCGAGGCGGTGGTGGCCATGGGCGTGACCGGCGAGCTGCCGTCTCAGGGCCCGTACTACGACGTGGTCAACCCCACCGACCGCGACATGCAGCTGCGCCCCGACGCATCCACCGTGCGTATCGTGCCCTGGGCCAGCGACCCCACGGCGCAGGTGATCCACGACTGCTACGACCGCGAGGGCAAGCTGGTGCCGTTTGCCCCGCGCAGCGTGCTGCGCCGCGTGTGCGATCTGTACGCCGAGCTGGGCCTGGAGCCGGTGGTGGCGCCCGAGCTGGAGTTCTACCTGGTGGCCCGCAACACCGACCCCAACACCGTGCTGCGCCCGCCGATTGGCCGCAGTGGCCGGGCCGAAACCTCGCGCCAGTCGTACAGCATCGACGCGGTGAATGAATTTGACCCGCTGTTTGAAGAGCTGTACGACTACTGCGACAAGATGGAGCTCAACGTGGACACCCTGATCCACGAGGCCGGTGCCGGGCAGATGGAGATCAACTTCTTCCATGCCCACCCGCTGGGCCTGGCCGACGAGGTGTTTTTCTTCAAGCGCACGGTGCGCGAAGTGGCGCTGCGCCACGACATGTACGCCACCTTCATGGCCAAGCCCATCGAGGGCGAGCCTGGCAGCGCCATGCATGTGCACCAAAGCCTGGTCAGCAAGGCCACCGGCAAAAACATCTTCAGCAACGACGACGGCACGCCGTCCGAGGCCTTCTTTCACTATATAGGTGGCCTGCAGCGCTACCAGCCCGCCGCCATGGCCCTGGTGGCCCCGTACGTCAACAGCTACCGCCGCCTGTCGCGCAACACCGCTGCGCCTATCAATACCGAATGGGGCTACGACAACCGCACCGTGGGCATTCGCTCGCCCATCTCCAGCCCGCAGGCACGCCGGGTCGAAAACCGCGTGATCGGCGTGGATGCGAATCCCTACGTGGCCATGGCCATGACTTTGGCCTGCGGCTACCTGGGCATGCAAAAAAAGATCAAGCCCAAGGCCGAGATGAAGGGCGATGCCTACCTGGCCCCGTTTTCGCTGCCGCGCAGCCTGGGCGAGGCGCTGGACTTGCTGCGCAACGAGACCGACCTGCACGACATCCTGGGCAAGGAGTTCATTACCGTCTACACCGAGATCAAGGAGCTGGAGTTTGAAGAGTTCATGAAGGTGATTTCGCCTTGGGAACGCGAGCACCTGCTGCTGCACGTTTGAAATCAATCACACCCCCAGGCTCCAGTGCTTCGCATCTTTCTCCAACCCCCTTGCAGGGGGCAACACCAGCAGCCTGGCAAAGCCAGTTCTGCGGTGTTTCTGGAAGGAGTGCGTCATAGCTGTGACAGGGTGGTAAGCCAATGTGACTTTTAAGAAAATATGCCTATGCCAAACACCGTTAATACCGCCGAGATTCAGGCGCTGGACAGCGCCCACTTCCTCCACCCCTTCACCGACTTCCAGGACCTGAACGCACGCGGTGCCAAGGTCATCACCCGTGCCGACGGCATCTACATCTGGGACTCGGAGGGCAACCGCCTGCTGGACGCGATGAGTGGCCTGTGGTGCGTCAGCGTGGGCTATGGCCGCACCGAATTGGCCGATGCCGCCTACCAGCAAATGCTCACGCTGCCCTACTACAACAGCTTCTTCCAGACCACCAACGTGCCCGCCGCCACCCTGGCCGCCAAGCTGGCCAGCCTGGCCCCCAAGGTCGACGGGCGCGGCTTCGAGCACGTGTTTTATTCCTGCAGCGGCAGCGAGAGCAACGACTCCAACGTGCGCATGGTGCGCCGCTACTGGGACCTGCTGGGCCAGCCGCAGCGCAAGGTCATCATCAGCCGCCACAACGGCTACCACGGCAGCACCATGGCGGCGGCCTCGCTCAGCGGCATGTCGGGCATGCATGCCCAGGGCGACCTGCCCATTCCCAACATCACCCACATCGAGCAGCCTTATGGGGTAGAGAACGCGCTGCCGGGTGAAAGCGCCGACGCGTTCGGCCTGCGCGCGGCGGGCTGGCTGGAGGCCAAGATTCTGGAGGTCGGCCCCGACAAGGTGGCCGCCTTCATCGGTGAGCCGGTGCAGGGCGCGGGCGGGGTGATCATTCCCCCTGCCACCTACTGGCCAGAAATCCAGCGCATCGTCGACAAATACGGCATCTTGCTGATCAGCGACGAGGTGATCTGCGCCTTTGGCCGCCTGGGGCACTGGTTTGCTTACGAGAAGTTTGGCTACAAACCGGATCTGGTCACTTTTGCAAAAGGTGTGACCAGCGGCTACATCCCGCTGGGCGGCGTGCTGGTGGGCGACCGCGTGGCCAAAGTGCTGATTGAAAAAGGCGGCGAGTTCAACCACGGCTACACCTACAGTGGCCACCCGGTGGCCTGCGCGGTGGCCCTGGCTAACATCGCCATCATGGAGCGCGAAAACCTGGTGGAGCGGGTCCGTACCGATATCGGTCCCTACCTGGCGCAAAAATACGGCGCGCTGAATGACCATCCCCTGGTGGCGCACGCTGAAACCTGTGGCTTTGTGGCCGGGCTGGTGCTGGTGAAAAACAAGCAGACCGGCGAGCACTTTGACGAGAGCCTGTCGGTCGGCATGCTGTGCCGCAGGCACTGCTTTGCCAACGGCCTGGTGATGCGCGCCGTGGGCGACCGCATGATCATTGCCCCGCCGCTGGTGATGACGCACGCGCAGATCGACGAGATGGTGGCGCTGATCTTGCTATGTCTGGACCTGACGTGGCAAGAGTTGAAGGCCGCCGGGCACGTTGGGTAAGCTTCATAAGCCTCCTACAATCTTTTTTCGTTTTCTTCTTTTTTGGAAATTGTCACCATGAAACAGCACGCACTGGTTATTGCACTCTCCGCCCTGATGCTGGGCGCTTGCGGTAAAAAAGAAGAGGCCCCCGTGGCCGCCGCTCCTGCGCCGGAGCCCGTAGCTTCGGCCCCGGCCGCACCACCGGCCAACACCGAAGAAAAAGTGCTGAACGTGTACAACTGGCCCGACTACATCGCAGCCGACATGATCGCCAACTTCGAGAAAGAAACCGGCATCAAGGTCAACTACCAGACCTTCGAGAACAACGAGGGCCTGCAGGCCAAGCTGGTGGCGGGCAACAGCGGTTTTGACATCGTGGTGCCCGGCGCGGTGTTTGCCAAATCGCAGATCGACGGCGGCCTGCTGATGAAGCTCGACAAGAGCAAGATCCCCAACGCCAGCAACCTCGACCCCGGCATCATGGCCAAGCTGGCCGGTGTGGATGCCGGCAACGAGTACCTGGTGCCCTGGGCCTGGAGCTACACCACCGTAGCCATCAACAAGGCCAAGGTTGCTAAGGCGCTGGGCTCCATGCCGCTGCCCGAAAACGCCTGGGACCTGGTGTTCAACCCCACCTACACCTCTAAGCTCAAGTCCTGCGGCATTGCCTACCTGGATTCGCCCACCGAAGTCATTCCACCCGCGCTGCATTACCTCGGCAAGAACGCGTATTCGGCAGATGTCGCCGAGCACAAGGAAGCCGGTGCCATGCTGGCCAAGGTGCGCAAGGACATCCGTTTGTTCTCCAGCACCATGATCGACGACCTGGCCGGTGGCAAGGCCTGCGTGGGCCTGGGATGGGCGGGCGACATGAACGTGGCCAAGGCCCGTGCCATCGAGAACAAGAACGGCAACGACATCGAAGTGCTGGTGCCCAAGACCGGCGGCCTGATCTTCTTTGACAACCTGGCCATCCCCAAGGATGCCACCCACCCGAACAACGCCATGATGTTCATGGACTACTTCCTGCGCCCCGAAGTCTCGGCCTCGCTGACCAACGAGCTGACCTACCCCACGGCCAACAAGGCCAGCGTGGATAAGGTCAAGCCCGAGATCGCCAGCGACAAGACCATCTTTGTCGATGCCGACAACATGGCCAAGATGGTGTCCCCATCGAGCCTGAGCAACGAAACCCGCGAGTCCATGAGCAACGTCTACACCTTGTTCAAGAAGAGCAAATAAGCCTTTGTAGGACTGGACCGATAAGCCGCGCACCGTCTATTGCTGGGGGGTGCGCGGCTTTTTTTATGTTGAAGATTGCAGGAAATCCCGCTTATGAATTTGCCAAAACCCCGCCCTGAAGGCTTTCTGCGCACCGAGAACCTGGTCAAACGCTTCGACGGCGTGGCCGCCGTGGACAACGTGACGCTGTCGATCCAGAAGGGCGAGATCTTTGCGCTGCTGGGCAGTTCGGGCTGCGGCAAATCCACCCTGTTGCGCATGCTGGCCGGGTTTGAAACGCCGACTACGGGCGCGGTGATGCTCAATGGTGTGGACATCGCCAAGATGCCGCCCTACGAGCGGCCCATCAACATGATGTTCCAGTCGTACGCGCTGTTTCCGCACCTCAATATTTGGGACAACATCGCCTTTGGCCTCAAGCGCGAAGGCATGCCCAGCGCGCAGATCAAAACCCGCGTCGAAGAAATGCTCGCCCTGGTGCAGCTCACCGATTACGCCAAGCGCAAGCCGCACCAGCTCTCGGGCGGGCAGCAGCAGCGCGTGGCCCTGGCCCGTAGCCTGGCCAAGAAACCCCAGCTTTTGCTGCTGGACGAGCCCCTGGGCGCGCTGGACAAAAAGCTGCGCGAGCGCACCCAGTTCGAGTTGGTCAACATCATCGAATCGGTGGGCGTGACGGTGGTGATGGTGACCCACGACCAGGAAGAAGCCATGACCATGGCTTCGCGCATCGCCGTGATGAGCAAGGGCAAGGTCTTGCAAGTGGGCACGCCCAAAGAGGTGTACGAGCACCCGGCCAACCGCTTCGTGGCCGACTTCATCGGCAACATCAACCTGTTCGACGGCCACCTCAGCGTGGACGAGCCCGACCGCTGCGAAGTCACCACCGAGCAGGGCGTGGTGCGCGTGGGCCACGGCATCAGCGGCACGCTGGGCATGCCGCTGGCGGTGGCGGTGCGGCCTGAGAAAATCTCCATCTCCAAAGACAAGCCTGCGGACGTGGGCTACAACCTGTTTTCCGGCACGGTGCGCGAGATTGCCTACTTTGGCAGCTACAGCAGCTACATCGTCGAGATGCCCGGTGGCCGCCGCGTCAAGGTGACCGAAGCCAACCAAAGCCGCCACGACAACAGCGACATCACCTGGGACGACAAAGTCTTCTTCTGGTGGGACGATGTGGCCCCGGTCACGCTCACCCAATAAGGAGGTGCTGCTATGCAATTACTGAAATGGGCCCGGCTGATCCCGGGCGCGCGCTTCGTCATCGGCGTGCCCTACCTGTGGCTGGTGCTGTTTTTTGTGGCCCCGTTCTTGATTTTGGTGCGCATCAGCGTGACCGACATGGGCAACGGCGTGGACCCGTTCGCGCCGCTGGTCAGCGCCCTGGACGGTGTGTGGCACATCCTGCTGAAGTACGACAACTACCTCTCTATCGTCAGCGAGGTGGGGGACGACGGCGTGCGGGTCTGGGGCCAGACCATCTACATCGAGGCCTACATCACCTCGGTGAAATACGCCTTCTGGACCACCGTGCTGTGCCTGTTCATTGGCTACCCGTTTGCCTACTTCATTGCCCGCGCCAAGCAGAGCCTGCAACCCGCGCTGTTGATGCTGGTGATGCTGCCGTTCTGGACATCCTTTTTGCTGCGCGTCTACGCCTGGAAGGGCATCCTGGCCGACCAGGGCGTGCTGAACAACCTGCTGATGTGGCTGGGCATCACCAGCGAACCCATCCAGATGCTCTACACCGACGTGTCCATGCTGGTGGGCATGACCTACGTGTACTGCCCGTTCATGATCCTGCCGCTGTACGCCAACCTGGTGAAGATGGACTTTCGCTTGCTCGAAGCCGCACACGACCTGGGCGCGTCGCCCTGGCATGCCTTCTGGCTGATCACCGTGCCGCTCAGCAAGGCCGGCATCATTGCGGGCTCGATGCTGGTGTTCATCCCCAGCGTGGGCGAATTCGTGATTCCGTCGCTGCTGGGCGGGGCCGAGAACCTGATGATTGGCCGCGTGGTGTGGGACGAAATGTTCAGCAGCAACAACTGGCCGCGCGCCTCGGCGCTGGCGATTGTGATGATCTTGTTCATCCTGATTCCGATGGCCGTCTACAACCGCTACAGCGATGCCAGCAACGCACCCAAAGAGGCCTGACATGACCCGCTTCATCCAAACCTACTTTGGCCGTTTCTGGCTGGCGGCGGTGTATTTGTTCTTGTACATCCCGCTGTTCTTCTTGATCGTTTTTTCGTTCAACAGCACACGGCAAGATGGCGTGTTTACCGGGTTTTCGCTGCGCTGGTACACCGCGCTGATGGGCGACTCGCGGCTGGTGGAAGGTTTCTTTTTGTCGCTCAAGGTGGCTGTGATCACCGGCACCCTGTCCGTCATCTTGGGCGCATTTGCGGCCTTTGTGCTGGTGCGCTATGTGCGCTTCAAGGGCCGCACCCTGTTTGCGGGCCTGGTCAGCGCCCCGCTGGTCATGCCCGAGGTGATCATCGGCTTGTCTTTGCTGCTGCTGATGGTGGCGGTGCAGCGCGCCATCGGCTGGCCGGACCGGGGTGTCACCACCATCGTGCTGGGCCACACCCTGCTGGGCATGGCCTACGCCACCGTGGTCATTTCGGGCCGCCTGCGCGAGATGGACCGCTCCCTGGAAGAGGCTGCCATGGACCTGGGCTGCCGCCCGTTCCAGGTGTTTTTTCTGGTCACCCTGCCCAACATCGCGCCCTCGCTGGTGGCGGCCTGGATGCTGACCTTCACCCTGTCGTTCGACGATGTGGTGATCTCCGAATTTTTGTCCGGCCCCGGAGTCACCACGTTGCCGCAGGTGATTTTTGGCTACGCCCGGCGTGGTGTGAACCCTTCGATCTATGCTGCGGCAGCCATTTTGATCACCGTGGTCAGCATCGGCATCATCGTCTACAGCATCGCCATGGCCCGCCAGCAAACCCGCCGTGCGCGCGAGATGCAAGCGGCCATTGCTGCATAAAAAAGGAGACCGCATGTTCAACATTTCTGACCTCCAACTCGATGGCCGCGCCCTCATCAACGGCCAGCGCGTGCAGGGCAGCGCCGTATTCACCAAAACCTCGCCCGTGGATGGCCGGGTGCTGGCCGAAGTCACCCGTGGTGGCGAGGCCGAGATCGACCTGGCCGTGCAAGCCGCCCGCGCTGCCTTCGACGATGCCCGCTGGCGCGGCTTACCGCCAGCCCAACGCAAGCGGATCATGGTGAAGTTTGCCGACCAGCTGCTGGCCCACGCCGACGAGCTGGCCCTGACCGAAACCCTGGACATGGGCAAGCCTGTGCGCTACGCCCGCGCGGTGGACGTGAACAGCGCTGCCAACTGCATCCGCTGGTACGGCGAAGCGGTGGACAAGATCTACGACGAAATCGCGCCCACGGGCAACCAGTCGCTGGCCCTGATCACCCGCGAACCGGTGGGCGTGGTGGGCGTCATCGTGCCCTGGAACTACCCCATGATCATGGCCGCCTGGAAGATCGCCCCGGCCCTGGCCGCAGGCAATTCCATCGTTTTGAAGCCCAGCGAAAAGTCGCCGCTCACCGCGCTGCGCCTGGCCGAACTGGCGCTGGAGGCGGGCATTCCCCCTGGCGTGTTCAACGTGGTACCCGGCTTTGGCCTGGAAGCCGGTGAGCCGCTGGCCCTGCACATGGACGTGGACTGCATCGCCTTTACCGGCTCCACCAAGGTCGGCAAGCGCATCCACGTGATGGCGGGCCTGAGCAACCTCAAGCGCGCCTGGACGGAGCTGGGCGGCAAGTCGCCCAACATCGTGTTCGCCGACTGCCCCGACCTGGACCGCGCGGTAGAGGCCGCCGTGGGAAGCGTGTTCTTCAACCAGGGCGAGAGCTGCAACGCCCCCTCGCGCCTGCTGGTCGAGGCCTCCATCAAAGATGCCTTCCTGGAAAAAGCCCTGGCCCTGGTACCGCGCTACGCCCCCGCCAACCCGCTGCTGCCCGACACCATCATGGGCGCGCTGGTGGACAAAACCCAGATGGACACGGTGCTGGGTTACATTGCTGCGGGCCAGCAAGACGGTGCAAAATTGATAGCTGGTGGCGCCCAGGTGATGGGCGATACAGGCGGTTTTTATGTACAACCCACGATCTTCGACGGCGTAACCAACCGCATGCGCATCGCCCAGGAAGAAATCTTCGGCCCGGTGCTGTCGGTTTTGTCTTTCACCGATGCCGCCGAGGCCGTGCGTATCGCCAATGACAGCATCTACGGCCTGCAGGCCGCCGTCTGGACCCGCGACATCAACAAGGCCCACGGCGTGGCCCGCGCCCTCAAAGCCGGTACGGTGCACGTCAACTCGTACGACGAAGACGACATCACCGTGCCCTTCGGCGGCGTGAAACAAAGCGGCGTGGGGCGCGACAAGTCGCTGCACGCGTTTGACAAATACAGCGAGCTCAAGACCACCTGGATCCGCATCGACAGCCCGGTGTGAGAGGAGGGCTGGCTCGTTAGTCGTCCATAGGTGCACTGCCGCCCGTCAGCTCACGCTCGATCTGTTCGATGCTGGGCAGGCTGGTTTGCAGCTCGGCGGGCAGGGACTCCATTAACTTGTACTCGGCAATGCCCATGGGCTGGGTTTTGTCGCCCAGCGCATATTCGGCCACGATCTTGTTTTTGCTCTTGCAGAGCAACAGGCCAATGCTGGGGTTGTCCTGGGCGTGCTTTACCTGGCGGTCTACGGCGGTCAGGTAAAAGCCTAGCTGGCCCAGGTGCTCGGGTTTGAACTTGCCGCCTTTGAGCTCGATCACCACATAGCAGCGCAGCTTGAGGTGGTAGAACAGCAAGTCGATGAAAAATTCGTCGCCTCCCACATCCAGCAATACTTGCCGTCCGACAAATGCGAATCCAGCGCCCAGTTCCAGCAGAAATTCGGTGACATGCTTCACCAGGGCGTTTTCGATGTCACGCTCTTGCGCTTCGTTGCCCAGGCCCAGAAAATCAAAACGGTAGGGGTCTTTCAGCGACTCACGGGCCAGATCAGACTGAGGCTTGGGCAGATGCACCGCGAAGTTGGTGACTGCTGCGCCGCTACGCTCCAGCAGGCGGGTTTCAATCTGCATCACTAAAACGTTGCGCGACCAATTGTGCTCGATGGACTTGGCTGCGTACCAGCGGCGGCTTTCAGGGCTGTCCAGTTTGTCCAGCAGTGCCAGCTGGTGGTACCAAGGCAATTGTGCAAGCACCTCTTGCACAAATTCCGCATCTGGCCAGGCCTGGGCAAATGCGCGCATGTACTTGAGATTGCGGGGTGAAAACCCCTTCATCTCCGGAAAAGCTTCCCGCAGGTCATGTGCCAGCCGTTCGATCACCTTGGCACCCCAGCCTTGCGTGGCCTGCCGCACCAGGATCTCCTGCCCGATGTGCCAGTACAGCTGCACCAGTTCGCGGTTGACTGCCAGCGTGGCGCGCTGCTGGGCGGTGTGGATGCGGCCTTTGAGGTCGGCCAGCCAGTCGGCATACCCGGCGGGGGCAGGGCTGAGGCGGATGGGGTCGTCGTGCATGGTGGAGTTTCTTGTGCTGGGCATTGCGGGCCGGCTGCCCGGCGCTTGGCCCCGATTCTCCACGACCCGATTGCGTTATGCCGTTAAGCGCGCCTGCCACGGCACTGGCTGCAGTCTGCGACCCATCCTTGGGCCCGGCGAACCCCTCAGTACAACCGCACCGCCATGTCAAAGTGCCAGGTGCGGCGGATTTCGACCACGTCGAATTCGCGGGCCAGGGCGGGGGGGAAGGCGGGGTAGTTGGCCTGGGACTGGATGATGTTGCGCACGGCTTCGTCCAGGGCGGGCACGCCGCTGCTGCGCACAAAGCTGACCGACTCCACCGAACCATCGCTGCGCACGGCGACCAAGACGATGGGGTCGGTGTGGGCCAGCTTTGCGGCATCGCGCACGGAGCCAAAGGTCATGTTGAGCTCGATCTTGCGGGCCCAGGCTTCGGCGTACAGCACCAGTTCCTGGTTGCTGTCGCTGCGGCCAAAGAGGCGGCCCCGGCGGGCGCTGCTCCACGACGATGGCAGCTTGGCATCTGGGCGTGCAGCGGCGGCGACCTCTGCGGCTTTGGCGGCGGCGGCGCGCTGGTCGGCCTCCAGGTTCAACTGCCGCCCGATCGCCCTCAGACGTTCTTCGCGCTGCTCTTCGGCGGCGCTGCGGGTGGGGGCCGCTGGCGGGGCTGAGGGCTGGGTACTGGGCGCAGCGGCCTGCGCAGCCGCTGGAGACACCGTGGTGGATGCTGCTATCGCTGTAGCTGCTGTGGCCGCTGCTTCCTGGCGCGCTGTCTCCTTGCGTTCGCCTTCCTGCCGGGCGGCCTCTTTGCGTTGTGCGTCGAGCCGGGCCGCGTCCGCCCGTTCTGTGGCCTGGCGTGCTGCCTCTTGCCTTGCGGTTTCTTGCTGTGCGGTTTGTGCCCGCTCTCGCTCCTTGCGGGTGGCTTCTTGCTGGGCGGCGGCTTGCTGCGCTGCCTGTACCCGCTCGGCTTCCTTGCGCTCGGCCTCGGCCCGTACCGCGTCATTCCGCATGGCTTCTTCTTTCTGGGCGGCTTCGCGTTGGGCTACCTCTTGCCGGGCGACTGCCAGTCGTGTGGCCTCCAGGCGCTCGGCTTCCTGGTGTGCAGCGGCCTTGCGGGCCGCATCGGCGCGCTCTGCGTCTTTGCGTTCGGCTTCCTGGCGTTCTGCTGCCAGACGTTCAGCCGCTTGGCGTTCTTCGTCTTGGCGCTTGGTTTCCTGCCGTGCGTTGGCCTGGCGGTCGGACTCGATTTGGCGTGCCGCTGCCACCGCCACAGCGGTTGCAGCGGCTTGGCGTGCGGTCAACTGTTGGACGGTTTGCTCGGCCTCGGCCTGTGCAGTTTGCAGGCGTTCGGCTTCCAACCGGGTGGCCTGGAGCCGCTGGGCCTCTTGGCGGGCGGTTTCCTGCAGAGCGGCTTGCCGCTGGGTTTCTTGGCGTTCCAGCGCCTGGGCCTCGGCCCGTACAGCCTTGTCCAGCGCCACCTGTGCGATCTGCTCCGCCGCACGCTGGACCTTTTCTTGCCGCAGCGCTTCTTGTTGCGCCATCCGTTGTTCCTTGGCCTCTTCGCGCAGCGCGGCGGCCTGCCGTTGGGCCTCCAGGCGCTCGGCTGCCCGTTCGGCTTTTTGGCGGGTGGCTTCGGCGCGGACAGCCGCCCGGCGTTCCGTTGCCTGGCGCGCGGCTTCTTGCTGTTCGGCAGATAGGGCCCGGGGTGCTGCGGGGGCAGGGAGTGGAGCGGGAGCTTGGACGACGGGTGGAGGCGCGATCCACACCAGTTCTGCGACCGGGGTCGCCGTCTGTGGGGTAGGCGGGGTGTTACTGGGTGGAGTGGCGACCGGGGTAGGCACCAGCACGGCCTGCAGTGCGGGCGCTGGCATGCGGTCGGGCACCTCGCCCCGGCGTTCTTCCCAGGGGAAGCCAAAGCCCGGCAGCCCGGTGCCCTGGCCACCAAAGGTCAGGCTCAACAGCAGCGCGTGGGCCAGTAGCGAGAGCAGCAGGCCCCCGTGCATCCGCGTGGGCAGCCAAGCAGGCGCTGCGGTGCGGGCGGGCGACCAGGGGCTATCGGTGGCAGGGGATGCGGCTTGGGTCGTCACGTGTGGGGTGGGCTGGCTGCCACACCCAGGGGCGGCCAAAAAAGTGGGTACTACAGCGAATGTAGCGCCTACCCCTGACCCAACCCCTGGATGCCCCGCGCCAGTCGCTACGGGGCAGAGTAGTGATTCACCTTTGTGTTGCTATTCTAAAGATAGCTATAAGCGCCTATGCAATAAGCGTTAAGTGCCGAAAAGTGCCTAAATTCCCCCGTCTTTCAGCAACCCGCGTGCCGCAAGATTCCCCATGAACGCACGCAGACCAAAGCGCCACGGCGGAGCGGTTTCGCAGTGCGTCACGCGGTTGTGCAGGCCACCCAGCCAGGCGCTGTGGATGGTGACCACGTCGCCCAGTTTGTGGGTAAAGCCGCCGCCGGGCTGGTCGCGGTCTTCGATGGGGGCGAACAAGGTGCCGAGGAACAGCATGAAGCCGTCGGGGTACTGGTGGGCCGACAGGGTTTGCGCCACCAGGTCCACCGGGTCGCGGCTGATGCTGGCCATGGTGTTGATGCCGCGCAGCTGGTAGCCGTCGGCCCCGGCCACATGCAGGTGCACGGTTTCGTTGCGCACCGCGTCCAGCCCGAAGCCTACGTCGAACAGGCGGATGAACGGGCCGATGGCGCAGGATGCGTTGTTGTCCTTGGCCTTGCCCAGCAGCAAGGCGCTGCGGCCTTCGATGTCGCGCAGATTCACGTCATTGCCCAGGGCGGCACCGACGATGTCGCCGCGGCTGTTGACGGCTAGCACCACCTCGGGCTCGGGGTTGTTCCAGGCCGAGTCGGAGCGGATACCGATGTCTTCGCCGCAGCCCACCGAGGCCAGCACCGGGGCCTTGGTGAACACCTCGGCATCCGGGCCAATGCCCACCTCCAGGTACTGCGACCAAAGGCCTTTTTCCTGCAGCAGGGTTTTGAGTGCCATGGCCTGGGGCGAGCCGGGGCGCATGTCGGCCAGGCTGGCACCGATCAGCCCGGTGACCTGGCTGCGCAGGCCCTGGGCACGGCTGGCATCGCCGCGCGCCTGCTCTTCGATCACGCGCTCGATCAGGCTGGCGGCAAAGGTCACGCCCGCCGCCTTCACCACCTGCAGGTCGCAGGGGGCCAGCAAGTAGGGCAGGGCGGCATTGCGGCTGCCGGGCAGGCTGTTGGCCAATAACTCATCCACACTGCACAGGCGCTGGCCGGGGGCCTTGCGCACCGCCTCGGCCGGTTGGGCGGTGTCGAGCAGGGTGCTCATGGTGGGGTAGTGCGCGCTCAGGTCGAATACGCCGTCGGGCCGCAGGGCCACGACTGCCGGGCCGGGCAGGGTGCCGCCCAGCCAGACGCGGCCCACCAGGGTGCCAGCCAGGCCGTCTTGGGGAAGGATGTTGTTGGTCTCGCTCATGTTGTTCTTTCAATGGTTATGGCGCGGTGTCTTTTCGGAAATGCGCTGGTAGTCCAGCGCAAAGTCCATCGTGGCCCCATCGGCCAGTTGGCCGGTTTTCTCGCGGTACAGCGCTTCCCAGGGGGAGTGGCTGGGTGGGATGGGCGGGGTGGGCAGTTCGCGGCGACGGCGGGCGATTTCTTCCGGCGGCACCAGCGCATCGCAGCGGCCTGCGTTGAGGTCGATGCGGATGGTGTCGCCGCTCAGCAGCCAGCTCAGGCCCCCGCCCACCGCGCTTTCGGGCGAGGCGTTGAGGATGGAGGGGCTGTCTGCCGTGCCCGACTGGCGGCCATCGCCCAGGGTCGGCAGGGTCATGGTGCCGCGCTGGATCAGTGCGTCCGGCGGCTGCATGTTGACCACCTCGGCCGAGCCCGGCCAGCCAATCGGCCCCGCGCCGCGCATCACCAGAATGCAGCCTTCGTCGATGTTCAGCGTGGGGTCGTTGATGCGGGCGTGGTAGTCGTCGGCTCCCTCAAACACCACGGCACGCGCCTCGAAGATGCCCTCTGCGCCCGGGCTGCTGAGGTAACGCGCGCGGAAGGCGGGCGAGATCACCGAGGTCTTCATGATGCCGAAGTCGAACAGGTTACCGCTCAGCACCAAAAAGCCCGCCTTCTCCATCAGCGGCGCGGCAAACGGGTAGATTACTTCGCGGTCGTTGGTTTCGCGACCCTCCAGGTTGGCAGAGATGGGCTGGCCGGTAACGCTCAGGGCATCGCCGTGCAGGCGGCCTGCCTGTTGCAGTTCCCACATCAGCGCGGGCACGCCGCCGGCGCGGAAGAAGCGTTCGCCCAGAAATTTTCCCGCAGGCTGCATGTTCAGCAGCAGGGGCAGGTCGTAGCCGTGGGTGGTCCAGTCTTGGGGCTGCAAATCCACCCCGGCGTGGCGCGCCATGGCCATGATGTGTACCTGGGCGTTGCTGGAGCCACCCGCGCAGCTCACCACCGACAAGGCGTTCAAAAAGCTCTGGCGCGTCAGGATGCGCGAAGGGCGCAGGTCTTCATAGGCCATCTCCACAATGCGCCGCCCGGTGGCATAGGCCATTTGCCCGCGCTCGCGGTATGGGGCTGGAATGGCAGCGCAGCCGGGTAATGACAGGCCCAGGGCCTCGGCCACCGCGTTCATGGTGGAGGCCGTGCCCATGGTGTTGCAGTGGCCGGCCGACGGGGCGCTGCTGCAGGCGCGCTGCAAGAATTCTTCTTCGTCGATCTCGCCCGCGGCCAGCTGGCGGCGGCTGCGCCAGATCACCGTGCCCGAGCCCACCAGCTCGCCGTTGTGCCAGCCGTCCAGCATGGGCCCGCCCGACAGCACGATGGCCGGGATGTCCACCGTGCTGGCGGCCATGATGCCCGCGGGCGTGGTCTTGTCGCAGCCGGTGGTCAGCACCACGGCATCAATCGGGTAGCCGTACAAGATTTCCACCAGGCCCAGGTAGGCCAGGTTGCGGTCCAGCGCAGCGGTGGGGCGGCGGCAGTTCTCGAAGATGGGGTGCACCGGAAATTCCATCGGAATGCCACCCGCATCGCGGATGCCCTCGCGCACGCGCCGCGCCAGGTCCACATGGATGCGGTTGCAGGGCGACAGGTCGCTACCGGTCTGGGCGATGCCGATGATGGGGCGGCCCGAGCGCAGCTCTTCGGGCGTGAGCCCGTAGTTCATGAAGCGCTCCAGGTACAGCGCGGTCATGTCCGAGCGCGCCGGGTCGGCGAACCAGTCGCGGGAGCGGAAGGGGCGGACGGGGATTTTTTCCATGGGGGTCTATTTTTAAAAAGGGCGGGGGGGATGCCCCCACCCCAACCCTCCCCCGGCGGGGGAGGGAGTAAGCCAAGGGGCCTGCATTGCTCCCTCCCCCCACGGGGGAGGGCCGGGGTGGGGGCGGGCGGTATACCCTCCGATTTATTTCCGCAGCTTGGCCAGCTCGCCCATCAGCTCACTGGTGGTGTCTTCGCCAAACTCCTTGCTGAACTTGGCCAGCACGGGTTGCAGCTTGGTGCGCATCTTGGCTTGCTCGGCAGCGGGTAGCTCGGTCACCTGCATGCCCGCCTTCTTCAGCTCGCCCACGGCCTTTTCGCTGAAGGCGCGGATGGTTTTGCGTTCATACACCGTGGCTTCGCGGGCGGCATCCTGCACGATTTTTTGCTCTTGTGCATTCAGGCCGTCCCAGGTCTTTTTGGACATCAGCAGCACCCAGGCGCTGTACATGTGGCGCGACAGCACCAGGTGCTTTTGCACCTCGAAGAACTTGCTGGCCAAAATGGTGGCGGGCGGGTTCTCCTGGCCGTCCACGGCACTGCTCTCCATGGCCGAATACAGCTCGGTGAATGGCATCGGCGTGGCGTTGGCACCCAGGGCGCTGAAGGTGTCCAGGAACAGCTGGTTCTGGATCACGCGCAGCTTCAGCCCGGCGATGTCGTCGGCCTTGGTGATGGGGCGGCGCGAGTTGGTTACGTGGCGGAAGCCGTTTTCCCAGTAGCCCAGGCCGATCAGACCTTTTTCGGGCAGCTTGGCCAGCAGCTTCTGGCCAAAGGGGCCGTCCAGCACGGCATCGGCCTCTTGTTCGTTGTTGAAGGTCAGCGGCAGGTTCAGCACGCCAAAGGGCTTGACCAGCGAGACCAGGGTGGAGCTGTCGGGCACCGTCATCTCCAGGGTGCCGCCGCGCAGCGCCGAGGTCATGCTCACGTCGTTGCCCAGCGAGCCGCTGGCAAACAGCTTGGCGTTCATCTTGCCGCCGCTCTTGGCCATGAGCTGTTCGCCAAAATACTTGACGGCCAGGGCCTGGGGATGGTCGTCGCTCAGGCCGATGCCTACCTTGAACGCATGTTCCCGGATTTGGGCTGCCACAGGACCGGCCAACATGGCGAATACCGTGGCGGCCACGGCGAGGGATTTCAGCTTCATATGTGTCTCCAATGGAATGGCTGGGTCGCGATGGATGTACCCATCGGCACCGCGCTTTCCTTTACCGGAAAGTCGCGGTGCAGCGCGGAGGTTAGGCCCGGCAGCGGTTAGAGTCCACTGAAATATTTGCGGCAACCCATTCCAAATGCTTATGGCTCACGCGTCTCTTTCTGGTAAACCCTTGTCCATGGCCCAGGCCTGCGGGCGGCTGCGGTTTCGGCATTTGCAGTTTCTGGACATCCTGGGCCAGACCCGCAACCTGCGCCTCACCGGCGAGCAAATGCACATCACCCAACCGGCGGCCACCAAGATCCTGGTGGACATCGAAGACATCTTCCAGGCCCGCCTGTTCGACCGTCTGCCGCGTGGCATGCGGCCCAACGAGCTGGGGCTGTTCACCCTGCGTTACGCCCAGAGCGCACTGGCCGGGCAGCGCAAGTTTGTGGACGAGTTCAACGCCCTGCAGCAGGGCGGCCACGGCCACCTGGCGATTGGGGCCATCAGCGGCTCGGCGGCGCACCTGCTGGTCGCCTCGGTGGCCGAAATCCAGCGCCTGCGCCCGCTGCTGGTGCTGAAGATTCTGGAGCAGAGCAGCGACCAGCTGATTGTGTGGCTGGCCGAGCGCAAGATTGACCTGATGATTGGCCGTTTTACCGACCCCGCGCAGCAGGCCCAGTTTGCGTACACCCGCCTGTCGAGCGAGGCGCTGCACGTAGTGGCCGGGGTCGACCACCCTTTGCGCGACACCGGCAACCTGGCCGACCCGGGCCTGGCAGCGTTGACCCACTGGCCGTGGATTCTGTATCCAAAGTCCACCGCCCTGCGCAAGGTGTCGGACGACATCTTTGCCAGCACCGGCCTGCAGCCCACCTCGGGCGTGGTCGAAACGCCGTCGTTCCTGTTTGCGCTGGAGCTGCTGCAAACCACCCAGATGCTGTCGCTGCAACCCGCCGCCCTGGTCCGTAAATACGTGCAAAAGGGCCTGTTGGCCCGCATCCCGGTAGACCTGCCAGGCAGCATGCCCGACTACGGCCTGATCACCCGCCTGGGCGAGCCGCCCACACCGGCGGCGCAGGCATTCATGGCGGTGTTGATGGGGATGGCGGGGCAAGGGAGCGATGGCGTTTGAATTTTAAAAATGATAGCTACAAGCGCTGAAGGAATAAGCGCGGGAGACTGTTTTTGACATGAAAATCCAGGGCCGCTGCGTCGCCTGCTACCGCCGAGCACAACCCCACAGACCGGGGTAATCCAGCATACCTGGTGACAATCGCGTACTGGTATCGCATATTTGCGTACCAGATCCGGCCGCGTTTGTGTCTATCGTTGCACCACCAAACACCCCACCCCAAGACGCTACCTATGACGCAAACCATGACAAACGCCATTCCCCAACGCCAGGTCGGCACCACCGACGTACACATCACCACCCTCGGCTTCGGCGGCAACGTGCTGGGCAACCTGTACGCCGCCGTGCCCGACGAGGCCGCCAAAGACACCGTGCTGGCCGCCCAGCAGTCGGGCGTCAACTACTTCGACACCGCGCCGCTGTATGGCCACGGCCTGTCGGAGCGCCGCCTGGGCGATGCGCTGCGGGCGCTGCCCCGCGAGTCGTTTGTGCTGTCCACCAAGGTGGGCCGCCTGCTCAAGCCCCATGGCCGAGTGCCACCACCCAAGCTCAAGCCTTCAGAAGGCGGCATCTTTGTGGACGAACTGCCGTTTTCGCCGCACTTTGACTTTTCCTACAGCGCCACCATGCGTTCGTTTGAGGATTCGCTGCAGCGCCTGGGCCTGAACCGCATCGACCTGCTGCTGATCCACGACTGCGATGAATGGTCGCAGGGTGCCAACTACCGCACCGCCCTCAAAACCGTGGAAACCGGCGCGCTCAAAGCCCTGCAAGAGCTCAAAAGCGCGGGCCTGATTGGCGGCTACGGCGCGGGTGTCAACCAGTTCGAGGCCTGCGAAGACCTGATGGACCTCGGCCCCTTCGACTGCTTCTTGCTCGCTGGCCGCTACACCCTGCTGGAGCAGGGCGCACTCGACACCTTTTTACCCCGTTGCGTGAAAGAGGGCGTATCCGTCATCCTGGGCGCGCCGTTCAACTCGGGCATTCTGGTTACCGGTGCCACACCCGATGCGCGCTACAACTACCTGCCCGCCACTGCCGAGATAAAAGCCAAGGTGGCCCGGATCGAGCACATCTGCGCCGCCCACCAGGTGCCGCTGGCCGCCGCTGCGCTGCAGTTTGTGCTGGGCCACGCCTCGGTGGCCACCGTCATCCCCGGTGCCAAGTCGCGCGCCGAAGCTGAGCAAAACGCGCGCTGGATGACGCTGCCCATCCCGGCCGCATTCTGGGCAGAGCTGAAAGCCGCAGGCCTGGTCCGCAGCGACGCGCCCACCTGACGCACCCACCGCACACAAGCACCCCATGCCGCCCCGCCGCAGCACCGCCCCCGAGATCGAGCACGACCTGGTGCGCGACCCGCGCCTGGGCTATGAGGCCCCGGTGGACGAGGAGTTCGTGCGCTGCATCGCCCATGGCAGCCCCACGCCGCTGGAGCGCTGGCACTGCCACGACGAGTACGAGCTGCAGCTCATTGTGGGTGCGCATGGACGGGCTTTTGTGGGCGACTACGTGGGCTTCTTCGAGCCCGGCCACCTGGTGCTCACCGGCCCGCGCCTGCCGCACAACTGGGTCAGCACCGACCTGCCGCCCGACGGCCTGGCCGTGCGCAGCCTGGTCATCCAGTTCCGCGAAGCCCCGCTGCGCGACGGCATGCGCGTGATCCGCGAGCTGGAGGAAACCCTGCCGCTCCTGGAGCGCGCCCGCCACGGCATCGAATTCTTCGGTATCAGCGAGCCCGTGCGCGAGCGCTTCACCCTTATCCAACAAAGCCACGGCCTGGCGCGATTTGCCGAATTCACCCAGCTGCTGTGCCTGCTGGGCCGCTGCACCGACTACCGCCTGCTTTCCAGCGACTACCTGCCGGTGACCGGCCCTGACCATGCCTTGTCGGTCATCAACAAGGTTGTCGCCTTTGTGAACACCCACTACGCCGAAGCCCTGCCGCTGGGCGAGATGGGCGGCCTGGTCGGCATGGGCGAGAGCGCGTTCTCGCGGTTTTTTAGCAAGACGACGGGCCTGACGTTCACCAACTACGTCAACCGCCTGCGTATCAACCGCGCCTGCCAGCTCCTGATGGAGCGCGACAGCTATGTGTCCAGCGTGTGCTACGCGGTGGGGTTCAACAATGTGGCGAACTTCAACCGGCGGTTTTTGGAGGTGAAGGGGATGACACCGACGCAGTTTAGAAGGCAGGCGGCGGGGCGGTTTGCGTGAGGGGGCTTTGCTCTGTGCGGCCTGCCCCCAGAAAAACTTGATTCGTATGTATCGAGGGGCATTGTCAAAATTAATAGCCGTAGAGGTCGGAGCACGAATGCGGGTAAGCAGGCGGCGCAAACCGCTTCTCTTTTAATAGTCAAAAATAGGCGCTGCTTGTGCTGGTCTGGTTAGCACAGGTAGCCATTTAGGCATTTGAAAATTGACCTGAAAACCTGGCATTGCCGAACGCAGCAGGTCCTGTGCTCTCAAGATCTGCCTGGCCCGATTGGCGCTTTACCACTTCCCCGCCTATGCTTAAAGCCCGTGCCGGTGCAAAGGCGTGGATGCCGTTGTACCTGTGCCGCCGGATAGCACGAAAGGACTGCATATGCTGGCCAATGCCTGTGTGACGACCATGCTGCCCGTGATGGATATGGAGCGGGCGCGCGCGTTTTACGAACGTTGCCTGGGCCTGGTGCCCAGTGGCTTTCGGCCCGACGGCAAGTTCATCTACCAGGTGGGTGGCAGCACGCTGGCGCTGTTCCCCAAGCCGGAGGGCACCAAGGCAGAGCACACTGCCATCAGCTTCCAGGTCCTAGACATCGGCACCAGCGTCGCTGCGTTGAAGCAGGCAGGCGTGGTGTTTGAGGATTACGACCTGCCAGGGTTCAAGACGGTGGACCACGTGTGCGTGCTGGGCGCGGAGAAGGCGGCCTGGTTCAAGGACTCCGAGGGCAACTACCTGTGTATCCATCAGGACATCGGCTAACGCGTGCTCCGATGCCATGGGTGCGCCCCTACGCAGTGGGCACACATTGCTTCTCTTTTGATAGTAAAAAACAGGAGCTGCTTGTGCTTATGTAATAAGCGCTAGCAGCCATTTTGGCACCTGAAAATAGGCAGTAATTTTAAACCCAATCAAATGGTGCGCCGAGAGCCAAACGCCACCCCCAAGTTCGCGGCCGGCGCGATGCCCGGCGCAGCCGGGCCGATCCCGCTCCCAGGGGTCCCCATCTGTATGCGCCGAGGAGCGCAGTGGAATGCGGATCAGGGCTGGCGTTGTTTGAGCCGAAGGCGAGTTTAGCCAGACCCCGCATTCCATGAGCACCGCAGGTTCCCGTAGCGAAAGCGAAGGGCGCAGACAGTTGGGGCGCCTTTCTTTGGGTTACTTTTCTTTTGCGCAAAAGAACAAGTGACTGCGCCGCCGGGCGCATCACCCGGCCGACGATCACCGTGGTACCCAACCCGCCAGAGGGGTCGGAGCACGAATGCGGGCAAGCATCGCTACGTAAATAGGCATCCCAGCGCGCAATCGTGATCCGACCCCACTGGCTACATCCGCAGTGCCCCCGCGTACCCCGTCATCTCCAGATACCCATGCCCGATCAAAAGCCCCTGCGCGTCCAGCAGGCGGCTCAGCCCTTCCCAGTACACGGCACCCGTGGACCCCCGGCTGTCCAGCTCCTGGTTGTCCAGCACCGCCTGCACGCTGAAGCGCCCCACAGGCGTGTCCAGCGCCCACTCCACCGGGTAGCGGGCCTGGTTGGCCGGGCTGGTCCAGGTGCGGCCGGGGGTGAAGCGGGTTTGGCCGGGCGCGAAGATGGTCAGCGCGCCCTGGGCGGTGCGGAAAGAGCCGCCGTCCCACAGGGTGCTGCCGTCTTTGCGGCGGATGCGGAAGGCCATCAGGGCGCTGCCGTCTTGCAGGTTCATGCCCAGCCAGTCCCAGCCCACGGCTTCGGGGTGCAGGTAGGCGGTGCTCCATTCGTGGTCCAGCCAGCCGCGGCTGGCATCCGATTGGATCTCGAAGCGCTGGCCTTGCAGCTGCAAATGGCCGCCCACCGCCAGTTGCGGCTGGCTCACGTAGTAGCTGGCTTGGTCGGGTTGCGGGCCTTTGCGCGACAGGCCTTGCTGGCCCTGCAACACCAGCGGCTGGGTGGGGCTGAGCTGCAGGTGCAGGCCGAAGTCTTGGGCGGGCAGTTCTGCTGTGTAGGTGGTGCCTGTGCGCACCAGCGACCAGTCGCGCAGGCGCACTGCGGTGTCGGCCTCACTGGCCTGGGCCACGCCAAACCCGGCGCGGGCAATGCGCTGGTCGTGCCAGAGCTTTTTGCCCTGCACGTCGGTGATGGCGGCGTGGGCAAACAGCAGTTGCTTGGCGGCGAAGCGCGAGGCCAGCGCCTGTGTGGCGGCCACGCGGCTGCGGAAGAAGGTCAGCTGGAAGCCGAATTCGCGGCTCCCTGACATCGCCCGCCCGGTGATGTACCACCACTCGGTGCCAAAGTCCGGGTGGCTGCCCAGGTCGCGGGGGAACTGCAAAGTAGGTATGGGCAGGGCGGAGTTCGCCTCGGCCAGGGCATAGCCGGGCCATAGCAAGGCAGCGGGGCCCAGGCGCAGCAGGAAGCGGCGGCTCATACCAGTGGAGGAAGGCAAGCAGGGTGGGGCGGGCAGCATGGGGCAGATTGTCGCTGCGTGGCAGTTTTCATGCCCTTGTCACGGGAACTGTGCACTATCGGGCGCTTCGAGCCATCCGTGGGCGGTTGGCTGGACCGCCGTGGTGCGGGTTGTTGCAGAAAGCGTCGTGGTTCATGGTGGATACAGGTTCTTCGGTGGTTGCTTCAGGGCACAAGGGCACAGGCAAGGGCCGGTTTTCCCGGCGCATTGGCGGGGTGCAGGTCCTGGTGCTGGCGGTGGCCATGCTGGGCTCGGCACTGGGGGTGTGGTCTTTGCAGCGCGTGTCGCAAGAGACTGCACAGATGGTGAACGAGGCCCTGGTCAGCGAACGTGTGGCGGGTGATTTGCTGCGCCAGGTGTCCATCAATATTGCGCGCTCCAAAGGCTTCGCGCTGAGTTCCGAGCCCGAGGTGGGGGAGGCGTTGCTGCCCGAAATGCAAAAGACGGCAGCCGAGGTGGCGGCTTTGCGCGGTCGGCTGGGCCCTTTGCTGCGCACGCCGCCAGACCTGGCTGCCCTGGCCCGGATCCAGCGCGCCGATGCCGACTTTGCGAAAGCCTTGCAGGAATTGGTGCAGGTGCGTGACTTTGGTGTCACCGCCAACATCCAGCAGGTGTATGCCACCCGCTACACGCCCGCCGCCCAGTCTTTGCTGGCCGAGGTGACGCTGCTGGAGAGCGCGCAGCGCGCCAAGATTGCCGCTTCGGTGGTGGATATCGGCCAAGTAAGCCGCACGGCCCAATGGGGCCTGGTCTTGTTTGGCGTGGGGGCGCTGGTGCTGGGCGGTTGGCTTTCGGTGTGGCTGGTGCGCGGCATCACCGGGCCGATCCAGCGGGCGGTGGCCACGGCCAACCGGGTGGCGGCCCTGGACCTGCGCGAAACCATTGCGGGCCATGACCGTGACGAAGGCGGCCATTTGCTGGCGGCGTTGGGTCGGATGCAGTTGTCGCTGCACACCTTGGTGGCCCATGTCCAGGACTCCAGCCACCATGTGGCCGACGGAGCCCGTGAGATCGCCAGCGGCAACCTGGATTTCTCCAACCGTACCGAGCAAGCCGCCGCCAGTCTGCAGCAGACGGCAGCCGCGGTGGCGCACATTGTGGGCAGCCTGCAGCAGTCGCTGGCGGCGGCGTCCCGGGGCGAGACGCTGGCCCAGTCGGCCATGGACCATGCCACCAGCGGCGGAGTCGCCATCACCAGCCTGATGCAGACCATGGGCGACATCCACGCCTCGTCGCGCAAGATCGAAGAGATCACGGCGGTGATTGACGGCATTGCTTTTCAGACCAACATCCTGGCGCTCAATGCGGCCGTAGAGGCTGCGCGGGCCGGGGAATACGGGCGCGGGTTTGCGGTGGTGGCGCAAGAGGTGCGCGCGCTGGCCAACCGCTCTGCCGTGGCCGCGCGCGAAATCAAGGTGCTGATTGCCGCGTCGGTGGGCATGGTGCAGCTGGGCTCCGACAAGGTACACCAGGCGCGGGACACCATGGGCACGATTGTGGGTTCTGTGGGCCAGGTGGCACACGCCATCGGTGAGATCGCCACCGCCAGCCTTGCGCAAAACCAGGGCATGTCCCACATCAGCGCGGCCGTCAACCAGATGGACCAGATTACCCAGCAGAACGCAGCCGTGGTGGAGCAAACCGCCGCCGCCGCCCAAAGCCTGCAGGCGCAGGCCAATGACTTACGTGATGTGGCCGGGCAGTTCCGGCTGCCGGGGCTGGCTTGATTTAACGGCTCGAACGCGCATTACCAATCCTCCTTCACCGCCAGCACCGCGTCTTGCCCGGCGGCCGCCCGCCCGGCCAGCCAGGCTGTCACCGTACCGGCCAGCACCACGGCGGCGCACAGGGCCAGCAGGCGGGGCCAGGGCAGGTGCAGGTCCATGGTCCAGTGGAAGCTTTGCGGGTTCACCACAAACACCAGTACCATGGACACGGCCAGGCCCAGCGCCAGCCCGGCCACCGAGCCGATCAGCGTCCAGGCCGCGCCTTCACCGGCTACCACGGTCAAGATCTGCCGCCGCGTCAGCCCCAGGTGGGCCAGCAGGCCAAATTCCTTGCGCCGCGCCAGCACCTGGGCGCTGAAGCTGGCCGCTACGCCAAACAGGCCGATGGCAATGGCGATGGCCTGCAGCCAGTAGGTCACGGCGAAGCTGCGGTCAAAAATTTTCAAAGAGATAGCACGGATCTGGCCCACCGACGAGAACTCCAGCGGCGTATCGCCCAGGGCGCGGATGGCTGTTTGCACCGTAGCCTCTTGCGCGCCGTCTGCCAGCCACAGCGCCAGGTCGTTGACCTGCGCATCGCCCGTCAGCCGCACAAAATCGGCCTGTTCCAGGCTGATGGCACCAAACTGCCGGGCATAGTCGCGCCACACGCCTGCTACAAAAAAAGTAGCTTCTACCGCCGATGTGGATTGCGTTAGAGGCCTAAAAGCCTTGGAAAGTGGCGTGAACGTGGTGCCGGGCCGGGCACCGTACAGGTCCACCATGGGCTCGCTCACATAGATGGCTATCTGCCCCGGCGGCACTGGCAGCGCCGTGCCCACCAGTGGCAGGCTGCGCGCCGGGTCGCCAATCTGTCGGGCGATCAGGGCCACGCTGGGTTTGCCGGGGTCGAGCAGCAGGGCGCGGCTGCGCTGCGTGGCCACGCGCTGCACGCCGGGGATCTGGGCCACCGCTTGGACGAATGGGGGCGGCAGGGTCAGCGCATCGTTGCCCGCACTGGCGGTGGGGCTGCGCACATACAGGTCGGCGGGCAGCACCACGTCCAGCCACTGCACCATGGAGTCGCGAAAGCTGGCCACCATGACCGTCAGCGCCACCGCCAGGCTCAGCGAGGCCACCACGCCGCTCACGGCCACGGCGGCGCTCTGCCGCACCCGGCGGGCTCGCTCAATGGCCAGCATGGGCAGCAGCCGGTGGTTCAACCACGGTGCCAACCGGTCGTACAGCGCGGCAATCAGCCAGGGCAGGGCCGTGATGCCCCCCACCAGCAGCAAGGCCACCGACAGGTAGGCGCCCAGCGGAATACCAAACACCGGCGGGGCCAGCGCCAAAAGCAGGCCCAGGGCGATCAAAACCCAGCTGGCCCCACCCGCCGTGCCACGCCCCAAATCTGCGCCCAGGCCCTTCAAGGTTTGCGCCGCAGGCAAACGCTGCGCCGCCCGCGCGGGCCACCAGCCGCCCACGGCTGCAGCGGCTACGCCCAAAGCGCCGTACACCAGCGCAGCGGTGGCATCCCATTGCAGGCGCGGGGCCACCCCGGCAAAGTAGCCACCACCCAAATCTCCGCCCAGCACGCGTAGCGCCAGCGCCGCCAGCGCGGTACCCAGGGCAATGCCCGCCAGGCTGCCGATGCCGCCCAGCACCAGCGACTCGGCCAGCACCAGTTGCAGCCGCTCGCGCCCGGTCAGGCCCAGCACGCCCAGCAGCGCAAACTGCTGCGCCCGCTTGGCCACGCTGAGCGACAGCACCGAGAACACCAAAAACGCCCCGGTGAAGAGCGCCACCAACGCCAACACCGTCAGGTTGACGCGGTAGGCCCGCGACAGGTTGCTGACCCGCTGGGCCGCATCGCCCGGCTCGGCGGCGGTGATGCCGGGCGGCAGGTCCAGCGCTTTGAGAAAGGCCGCGTGATCGACACCCGCCCGCAGCCGCAGGTCAATGCGCGAGAGCTGGCCCAGCGCGGTAAAGGTTTGTTGCGCCGCGCCAATGTCCATCACCGCCAGCGCCGGGCCGGTGGCGGCCACCGAACCCGCAACTTGCAGGCTGGGTCCGCCAAGGAGGCGTACCGGCGGGGCCAGCGCCTGCTGGGCGGCGGGGTTCAAAAACACCGTGTCGGGTGCAAACAGGGCCAGTCGGTCGGCATCCTTGTTCGGCACCGGCATCAGGCCCGGAGCCACTGCCGCCACCACCAGCGCATCCACACCCAGCACCTTCAGCGGCACGCGTTGCCCGGCGGTGTTCAGCGCAAAGGTGGCTACCTCCAGCACCGGGCTGGCCACGGCCACGTCGGGGTGGGTGGCGATGCGTTCAAAAATCGCTTCGTCGAACCGCCCCTGCGTGGCCCGCAGCTCCAGGTCTGGCTGGCCGCCCACGGCGCTGACCGCGCTGGAGAATTCGCTGAGCGCCGACGCGTTGATGAGCTGCACCGAAAAGGCCAGCGCCACCCCCAGCATCACTGCCACCACCGCCGCCGCGTTGCGCCAGGGGTGGTGTTTGAGTTCTTGCCAGGAGTAGGTGCGCAACAGGGCGCGTAGAACAGACAGTGAGGGCATGGCTTGCATCATGGGTGCTATAAAAATGCTAGCATATAGCGCCTATCAAATATGCCCAGAGCCCTGGTTTTGTACCAATTCTGCCAACGCGGCCCGTAGCTGGGGCCAGCCGTGCGCAGTGGCTTCTGGCAACCCGGCATGGCTGGCATGTTCCAGCGCACGGGCCTGGGCGGCCAGCGCGGGCAGGCCGATGGTGAGCAGCACGGTTTTCAGGCTGTGCGCCACGCGCCGCAGGGCCTGCAGGTCGTGCCCGTCGGCAGCCAGGTCGCCCGCCGTCAGATCGTGTGCAAACTGCAGCACGCAGGTGCTGCGGTAGAGGTGAAATAGTTCTGCGTCGCCACCAAAATACTGCTCGATGGCCGCAGACCGGGCTGCAGCAGGTGGCTCGGCGGGCAGGTCGGCAGGCGGGGCGGTATTGGTTGTATCGGCCAGGGCTTCCCGCACGCACTGCTCCAGCACCGTGACCGACGCGGGCTTTTCCAGCATGCGCCATACCTGTAGCGGCGCGAGTTGCTGGCGGGCCTCGGGGGTCAGCCCGGCGCTGAAAACCACCACTTTGGCGCTGCCGCGCAAGGCCGGGGTGGCCTGCAGCTGCAGCAACAGGTCGATGCCCGAGGCACCGGGCAGCATCAGGTCGGTCAGAATGAGTTGCACCGGCTGGGTGGCCAGTATCTGGACTGCCGCTGCCACCGATTCGCATTCCAGCACCTCCAGCGGTAGCTCTTCCAGTGCCATGCACACAAAGCGGCGCAGCATGGGGTCGTCTTCCACCAGCAGCATACGAGCGGGGGCCATGCTCAGTCCTGGGGGGCCATACTTTGCAGGCACTGCGCCAGCAAGGGCGGCAACGAAGCCACCAGGTCGGGCTTGTGTACCACCGGCACGCCGTCCAGGGCAAAAGCATACGGCCCCAGTTCGCCGGGCTCCAACGAGGTAATCACCACTACCTGCAGCCGCGCGAACAGCGGGTATGCGCGCAAACCGGCCAGCAGCGTGGCACCGTCTATGCCCGGCAGCAGCAGGTCGACCATCAGCACATCCGGCTGGAACTGCCCGCACATGATGAGCCCGGTAATGCCGTCGTTGGCGGTGCGCAGGTCTACGCCCGGAAACTGCCGCCGCACCAGCAGCGTGACCAGGTTTTGGAAGTGCATTGAATCTTCGATCAGCAGCAGCTTGACCGGGCCGGGGGTACGCGGGGCGGATGGTGGTTCGCTCTGGATGGTGCCGGCGGTGCTGGTGGTACCGGTGGCGGCACTGGGGGCGGGGGCTCCGCGGTCTCCGCTGCGCCAGCGCTCTAGCGATTGGCGTGAGATGCGGCGGTGGCCGCCGGGGGTTTTCCAGGCTTGCAGTTCGCCCCGGTCCACCATGAGCTGCACCGAGCGCACCGCCAGCCCGAGTATGTGGGCGGCCTCGATGGTGGTGCAGTGGTCTTCGGTTGCCGGTGTGGGGGGGGATGTGCCAGTGGTCATGGTGGTATTTTAGCGATTACATCAAATTTCACAAATTTATCACTTTAATTATTTTTGTAACGATGTATGATTTACCTATCAATTTATTTATCACTTTTATCAAAAATATACCATGAAGAAAATTTTGATTGTGGAAGACCATGCCGACATCCGCCGCCTGATCCGCATGACACTGGAGTTTGAGGATTACGACATCTATGAGGCGGTGGACGGCGAGGAAGGTCTGCGCATGGCCCAGGAAGTGCAGCCGGACCTGGTCTTGCTGGATGTGATGATGCCGGGGCAGCTCAACGGCTTGGAAGTCTGCAGTCTGCTCAAGGCCTGGCCCAACCCACCCCGCATTCTGTTGTTAACGGCGCGGGGCCGCAGTGAAGACTTTGAGGCGGGTCTGCATGCCGGGTCTGACGCCTACCTGGTCAAGCCCTTCAGCCCCCTGGAGCTGATGGAAACCATCGAACACCAGTGGATCGAGGGGCTATGAGCCCGGACCTGCAGGCTGCGGGGCAATCGATGATGTCAGACAGCCACAACAGCTTTTCAGACGCTGCAAGCCAGCAGATGGAGCGCCTGGTGGAAGATTTCGGCCGCATGTACCGGGAGCGCAACGAGGCTTTGGAAGAAGTCGCCCGGGCCCACCACGATGCCTTGCTGCGCCTGGCCATGGCGGCCGAGCTCAAGGACGATGACACCGGCGTGCATATCGTGCGCATCGGGTTTCTGGCCGAGGCCCTGGCCTTGTTGGTGGGGCAAAACAAGGCGTCTGCGCGCATGCTGCGCAAGGCCGCGCCCATGCACGACATCGGCAAGATCGGCATCCCCGACGGGGTGCTCAAGAAGCCCGGCGGCCTGTCGCCAGAAGAGCGCGCCATCATGAACCAGCATCCCGCCATGGGCGCCGAGCTGTTGGGGCGCTCTCGCATCCCCCTGTTTCGCATGGCTGCCGAAGTGGCTTTGTCGCACCATGAACGCTGGGACGGTACCGGCTACCCCCACGCACTGAGCGGCGAGGAGATTCCCTTGTCGGGCCGGATTGTGGCGGTGGTCGACTTTTTGGACGCGTTGACGATGGACCGTTGCTACCGTCCGGCATTTGACGATGCCACCGCCGTGCAGATGCTGGCCGCGCAAAGGGGGTTGGCATTCGATCCGTTTTTGGTGGATGTGGTTTTGGCCAATGTGGACCAGCTGCTGGCCGTGCGCACGCATGTGAACCAGACCCGCCCCACGTTCAACGACCTGGTCGAATCCGACTAAACCCACTTAACCGACTAGAAGGAGTTGCATATGCGCGTTATCCACTCTCTGGCCAAGGCCCTCTGCCCGGTGTTGGCCGCATGGGCATGCAGCGGGCTGGTGGGCCTGGCCTGGGCCGGTAAGGTGGCAGACCGGGTGCAGTCCGGTGGCAGCCTGCGGGTGTGCATCTGGCCCGACTACTACGGTGTCAGCCACCGCAACCCGAACACCCAGCAGCTCGAAGGCATCGACATCGACCTGTCGGCAGAGCTGGCCCGCGACCTGAAGCTGAAGCTGCAGTACGTCGATTCGTCCTTTGTCACTCTGGTAGATGACCTGAACACCGACCGCTGCGATGTGGCGATGTTTGCCGTGGGCATGCTGGCCCAGCGCATGCAGCAGTTGCGGTTTTCGCGCCCCTATTTGCAAAGCGATATCTACGCCATGACCACCAAGAGCAACCGGGTGGTGCAGCAGTGGGCCGATATCGACCAGCCCGGTGTGCTGGTGGGGGTGCAGGCGGGCACTTTCATGGAGCCCATCATGCGGGCGCAGCTCAAGCAGGCGCAGTTGGTGGTGGTGAAACCGCCGACCACCCGTGAGCGCGAGCTGGAGGCCGGCCGTATCGATGTCTTCATGACCGACTACCCGTACAGCCGCCGCCTGCTGGACAACGCCGATTGGGCCCGCCTGGTGTCGCCCACCAAGCCGTTCAGCATGCTGCCCTACGGCTACGCCGTCAAACAGGGCGACGGCGCATGGTGGGGCATCGTCGATGCCTTTGTGGAGCGTATCCAGCGCGATGGGCGGCTGGATGCGGCCGCCAAACGCCACGGCCTGTCGGCCATCGTCGTCCGCCCATGAAGCGTTTCTGGATGCGCTGGAGTGCGCCGAAGCCGTCTTCTTCCGGGGTGCTGAACAACAGTATCTCCAGTGCGCTGGCCCTGGCTGTGGGTATCTCGTTGATCTTGGCTACGGTGGCTGCTTTGTGTCTGCTGGGCTGGCATGACTACCAGGCCCGCCTGGCGGAAGACCGCCAGCGCGGCGAACTGCAGGCCCGGGTGCTGGCCGACCACGCCACCCGCTCGGTGGACACGTTGTCGGTGGCCCTGACCTACCTGTCCACCGACCTGGCGCGGGCAGACATTCTGGGCGGTTTTGTGCGCTCCGATGCCATGCTGTCACAGGCCTTGCAAGCCCTGCCATTTGTGCGGGAAATCAGTTTGCTGGATGCCTCGGGCCTGGTGCTCTCCAGCTCGTCGGCCCAGGACGTGGGTGTGCGCATGGTTACCGGGCGGATGGGGCCGCTACCAGCACCCGGGGCCGAGCTGCTGGGCGATTTTCAGCTGGGGCGTAGCCTGGCATCGTTGGCGGACAAGCGGGTGTCCACGGCACCGCAAGCCGGCGTGGGCTCGATTCCGTTCATCCGCACCTTCAACTCCAAAGCCGGGCAAACCTTCGTCTTGGTGGCCTTGGTCAACCCCGACTTTTTTTCCAATTTCCAGTTGCTCACCCTGAACGACGACAGAAACGCCGCCTACCTGCTGGGCTACCAGGGGCAGGTGCTGGCCAGCAGTGGCCAGGGGGCCCTGCTGGCGGGTAGCAACATGGCGCAGCACCCGTTGTTCAAGGTTTACTTGCCCAAGACCGAACATGCCAGCTACGTGGGCGAGGGCGTGGCGCCGCAGCGCCAGGTGGTGGCTTTCCGTTTGGCCAAATCCCGGCCGCTGGTGGTGGTCGTGGAGCAGCCTTACGCCAACAGTGTGGCGACCTGGCTGCAGTCCGTGCGCTGGTTTGCGGCAGCGGCGGCATGCACGGTGGTGTTTATCGGGTTTGTCACCTATTCGGTGCGGCGCAGCTTGCGGGCCCGCGAAGCGGCCGATGCCACGCTCACCGCCGTCCGAACCGACCTGGAGCGCCGGGAGCGCGGGCTGCGTGTACTGCTGAAAAGCGTGCAGGAACTGATCTTTCGCACCGATGCCCACGGCGCCCTGGCGTTTGTCAACGAACGCTGGGAGGCCTTGCGCGGCGATAGCGTGGAGCAGGCCATGGGCAAGGCCCTGGCGCAGTTGGTCGAACCCTCCGACCAGGCGGCGGTGGCCTGGCTGTTTACCTCGCAGATGGATGCGGGGGTGCGCAGTGCCACCGCGCACCTGCGGGCGTTCGATGGCAAGCTGCACCGGTTTGACATCACCGTGGTGCCGCTGCGCGACGGTGCCACCATCGTAGGCTTTGCCGGTAGTGCGGTGGACGTGACAGAACGCCACGTCACCCAGCAGGCGCTGCAGCACCAGCTAGCCTTTGTGGCATCGCTGCTGGAAATCAGCCCCATGCCGGTGGCCACCGTCAATGCCCGGGGCCACTACACCAGCATCAACCGCGCCTGGGCCGACTTCATGGGATTGCAGCGCGAGCAGGTGATCGGGCGGCGGGCCGAGACCTTCATGGATGCCGCCGATGCCGAGCAGCATATGAAAAACGATGCGCAGCTGTGGCGCAGCGGCGGCACGCTGCGCTATGAGCTCAAGCTCAAGCACCGCGATGGTTCGCGCCGCGATGTGGTGGTCACCAAGGTGCTGGTGTCGGGTGCCGAGTTTGGCGCCAGCCTGCTCAGCAGCATGATGGACGTGAGCGAGTTCCGCGCGGCCGAGCGGGCCACAGACGACGCCCGCGCCGCCGCCGAAGAGTCGTCGCGTGCCAAGTCCGAGTTCATTGCCAACATCAGCCACGAGCTGCGCACGCCGCTGCAGTCCATCCTCGGGTTTTCCGAGCTGGGCATGGTGCGGGGGCACCAGCACCCCAAGCTGCAGTCCATGTTCACCGACATCAACGCCTCGGGGGGGCGCATGCTGGCGCTGGTGAATGATTTGCTGGATGTGGCCAAGATCGAAAGCTCCGTGGGGGCCATCACCCTGGAGCGGGCCGACCTGCGCGGGCTGGTGCAAAGCGTGCTGCACGAACTCAGCCCGCTGCTGGATGCCAAGCACATCCAGCTGGTCTACCAGCTGGGCAAGCGGCCGC
The DNA here is from genome assembly GCA_963513125.1 of uncultured Albidiferax sp. Lineage (GTDB taxonomy): Bacteria > Pseudomonadota > Gammaproteobacteria > Burkholderiales > Burkholderiaceae_C > Rhodoferax_B. Next base: position 150,437 of record CAUPPH010000003.1, on the reverse strand, counting down.
TGATCGCCAAGGTAGACCCGGTGCGCTTCCAGCAGGTGGTACGCAACATTGCGGCCAATGCCATCAAGGTGTCGCCCATGGGCGGCGAACTCCAGGTGCAGGGCCACATCACCGAAGACCAGCGCATCTGCATCAGCGTGCGCGACCAGGGCACGGGCATACCGGTGGCCGAGCTGGATAAGATCTTTGAAGCCTTTGTGCAGTCGAGTACCCGCAAGGACGGTTCGGGCGGCACCGGCCTGGGCCTGGCCATCTGCAAAAAGATCATCGATGCCCACGGCGGCAGTATCCAGGCCGACAACTCTGCCGAGGGCGGTGCCATCTTCCGCGTCTACCTGCCAGCACGGCAAAGCCTGAACGCCGAAACCACGTTCTAGGCTGGCACTGGTTTGCTATGGTTTAAATAGCTTCTTGCGCTTTATGAATGGGCGGTAGCGGCATATTTCATGCAGATATGCCATCCACCCGCAACTGCAACACCCGGTCGGCCCGGGCCGCTGCGGCTTGCGAATGCGTCACCAGCACCAGGGCCGCACCCTGGGCACGGGTTTGGGCCAGCAGGGCGTCCATTACCTTGGCCGCCGTGGTGGGGTCGAGGTTGCCGGTGGGCTCGTCGGCCAGCAGCAGGGCCGGGCGGTGCACCAGGGCGCGGGCGATGGCCACGCGCTGGAGCTGGCCGCCGCTGAGCTGCTGCGGCAGGCGTGTGCCCAGGCCGGCCAGTCCCACGTCGGCCAGCAGACTTTGCACGCGGGCATCGTCGGGGCGGCCCAGCAGCATCAGCGGCAGGGCCACGTTTTGCGCCACGTCCAGGTGCGGCAACACGTGAAAAGCCTGGAACACAAAGCCCACCTGTTTGCGCCGCAGCAGGGCGCGCTGGTCGTCGCTGAGGCCGCCCAGGTCCACACCGCCGATCGCTACCGTGCCGCTGTCCCAGCTGTCCAGCCCGGCCATGCAGTTGAGCAGGGTGGATTTGCCCACGCCGGATTCGCCGACGATGGCGACGAACTCGCCCGGCTGCACCTGCAGCGACACGTTGGCGAACACGGTGCTGTCGCCGTAGCGTTTGCCCAAACCTTCAATACGCAGGCTCTGCAGGCTCACAGGGCTGCCTCCACCCGCGCCAGCACCTGTTGCAACGCATCCGGCGCATCACAGGCCACGATGTGCCGCTGCGGCATGCTGCGCAGCCAGGTGACCTGGCGCTTGGCGAGCTGGCGGGTGGCGAAGATGCCCCGGTCGCGCAGTTCCACCATGGGCAGGGTGCCGTCCAGCGCTTCCCAGGCCTGGCGGTAGCCCACGCAGCGCATGCTGGGCAGGTCCGGGTGCAGGTCGCCGCGGGCGCGCAGGGCTTGTACCTCGTCCATGAAGCCGCCCGCCAGCATCTGGTCAAAGCGCAGGGCGATGCGTTCGTGCAGCCAGGCGCGGTCTGCGGGTTCTAAAGAAATAAGGGTGATTGCGCTTATTCTGTGGGCGGTAGTCGCTATGTCTTTTGTAGCGTGGAAGCTGGACAAGGGCTGGCCCGAGGCGCGCCAGACCTCCAGCGCGCGCTGGATGCGCTGGGTGTCCATGGGCTGCAGGCGGGCGGCGGTGGGCGGGTCTACCAGCGCCAACTGGGCATGCATGGCGGGCCAGCCAGCTACAGCGGCCTCGGCTTCGATGGCGGCGCGCAGGGCGGGGTCGGCCCCGGGCATGGGGTCAATGCCGTCAAACAGCGCCTTGAAGTAAAGCATGGTGCCGCCCACCAGCAGCGGCAGGCGGCCCCGGCTGTGGATGTCGGCCAGAAGCCTTTCGGCATCCTGCACAAATTCAGCGGCGCTGTAGGCCTGCAGCGGGTCGCGGATGTTGATGAGGTGGTGCGGCACCTGGGCCAGCTCGGCGGCGCTGGGTTTGGCGGTGCCAATGTCCATGCCCCGGTAGACCAGGGCCGAATCGACGCTGACGATTTCCACCGGCCAGCGCTGTGCAATCGCTAGCGCGGCGGCGGTTTTGCCGGAGGCGGTAGGGCCGGCCAGGGCGATGCAACGTGGCAGGGGTTCAGCAGGCATGGCGCACCTTGCCGCGCCGTCCGCAGGGTGTGCGGGTGGTGGGGTCGGGCGTGGGCGTGCCGTCTTCGTCCATGCGCACGGCCACGGTGTTCCAGCTGCGGATGCCGCGCTTGTCCACCGCCATGCGCAGCAGCCAGCCAATCTTGGCTTCGGGCATCTCGAAGCCATCAAACACCAGGTTACCCAGGCTCCAGATGACCGGCTTGCCCAGCACCAGGTCGGCTCCCTGGGTGACGTGCGGGTGGCTGCCCACCACGGCATCGGCACCGGCCTGCACCATGATCTTGGCCAGGTCGCGCTGGCGCTGGGTAGGGCCGGGTTCGCGCTCCCAGCCCCAGTGCATGAACGGAATCACCACGTCGGCCCCGGCGGCGCGGGCGGCGCGGATGTCGGCCACCACGTGGCTGTCTTCGCTCCAGGCCACGCCGGCCCAGGTGGCCCCGGCCTCGAACGAGCGGGGTTTGAACTCGTCGTAGCCCAGCACGGCGATGCGGATGCCGTGTTTTTTTATCCAATACGGCTTATGCGCCTCGGTGAGGTTGGCCCCGCCGCCAAAGGCTGCAATGCCCGCCGTGCGCAGGTGGTCCAGGGTTTCCAGGAAGGCATCGCGCCCAAAGTCGCCGCTGTGGTTGTTGGCCACTGATACGGCGTGGAAGCGGCCCTTGAGCACATTGACCGTGTTGGGGGCCGAGCGGAAGGTGTAGATCTTGTTGTCCAGCGGCGTGCCGGTGGTGGGGCGGGCGATCGAGGTTTCCAGGTTGCCAATCGCTACGTCAGCGGCTTGCAGAAGGCTGGCGATGGGGGCCAGCGGGTCGCCGCCTGCCGCAATCAGTTTGCCTGGGCCGTCGTCGAGCATCACGTCGCCGCCGAAGACGAGTTGGACGGTGGGGGCTTGGGGTGGGGCGGCCTGGCCCAGCAACGGCAGGCAGAGCAGGGCGGCAAGCAGGTGTTTTTTCATCATTTTGTCCACCCGCACCAGTAATCCAGCTCGCCGTCGCGGATGGGCTCGTACACGCGCTGCAAGCCGGTGAAGCCGTAGCGGCCATTTTTGGCTGGCGGATACAGGTAATCGGCCTGGTGCAGCAGCACCGCGCCCTGGGGCGGTTCGCGGTCGGCGTAGGTGTAGACCTTGATGGCGTGCTGTCGCTCAAACACCAGGCGGAACAGGAAGTACGAGCCGATGGCGATGGGGGCCACGGTGTAGGGCGTGGCGGCGGGCTGGGCGCGGATGACCTGGGTTTCCCCGCCGTAGCTGACATGGCAGGCCACGGTGTCGGCCTGGGCAGCGCTACAAAGGCATGCCGCGAGCAAGAGCAAATGTTTCATGTTTCAGCGTCCGCGCATAAAAAGTGCATCCAGTTCCTTGATGCTGATCTGCCGCCAGGTGGGGCGGCCGTGGTTGCATTGGTCGGAGCGGTCGGTGGTTTCCATCTGGCGCAGCAGTCCGTTCATTTCTTCCAGGGTCAATCGGCGGTTGGCGCGCACCGCACCGTGGCAGGCCATGGTGCCCAGCAGCTCGTTTTGCGCGCGCTGCACCACGGTGCTGGCTTCATGCTGCGCCAGTTCGGCCAGCACGCTGCGGGCCAGTTCGGTGGCGTTGCCTTGCACCAGGGTGGTGGGCACGGCGCGCACGGCCAGGGTTTTGGGGGAGAACGGGGTGATCTCCAGGCCCAGCGTGGCCAGGGTCTCGGTGTGGGCCTCGGCGGTGGCCACCTCTTGCGGTGTGGCGGCGAAGGTCACCGGGATCAGCAAGGGCTGGCTGGTGATGCGGGCATCCACCAACTGGGTTTTGAGGCGCTCGTAGACGATGCGTTCGTGGGCGGCGTGCATGTCCACGATCACCAGGCCCTGGGCGTTTTCGGCCAGGATGTAGATGCCTTGCAACTGGGCGATGGCGCGGCCCAGGGGCCAGACTTCGGCTGCGGGCAGGGGTTGGGCGGGTACGGGCTCTGACGGGCGTACTGCAGCGGCAGGCGCTTGGGTTACAGGCCAGAGCGCTTCCATGTCCGACACGTGGCGCACGGCGGGTGCTATGAATTGCATAGCTTCTTGCGCAGGTGCAATATGCGCTGAAGGCCTATTTTCTTTAAAAGTGTCGGGCGTGGCTGGAGCGGGCGGTGTCGCCAATGCCGCCGCCGCACGCGGAGCCGCCAGGGCCGCATCTACCGCGCGGCGCACGGCCTGGTGCACCTCGCGGCTGTCGCGAAAGCGCACCTCGATCTTGGTGGGGTGCACGTTCACGTCCACCCGCGTCGGGTCGATTTCCACATACAGCGCGTAGATGGGCTGGCGCTGGCCGTGCAGCACGTCTTCGTAGGCGCTGCGGGCGGCATGGGTGATGACCTTGTCGCGCACAAAGCGGCCATTCACGTAGGCAAACTGCTGGTCGGGTCGGGCGCGGGCCGCATCGGGAATGCCCACCCGGCCCCAGACGCGCACGGCCTGGCCGCCGTCGTCCCGCATGCTGCTCAGGTAGTCCACCGCCACCGATTTGTCTTTGAAGTCGTCGCCCAGCACATCGCGCAGGCGCTCACTGATGGCATCGATGTTGTTAGGAGCCGGGCAGGCACGCCATTGCTCGACCAGTTTGCCCTCGTGCCAGATGGCAAAGCCCACGTCGGGCCGGGCCAGGGCGTGGCGGCGCACGGCTTCCACGCAGTGGGCCAGCTCGGTGGCATCGGTCTTCAAGAACTTGCGCCGCGCCGGGGTGCTGAAGAACAGCTCTTTCACCTCGACCGTGGTGCCGGTGCTGCGGGCCACGGGTTTGAGCTCGCCGCTGCGGCCATCCAATAAAAATGCACTGGATTGGCCGCTGGCGCGCGAGGATATTGCCATGTCAGCTATCGAGTTGATAGCGGCCAGGGCTTCGCCCCGAAAGCCCATGGTGCCCACCGATTCCAGCTCGCGCAGGTCGCGGATCTTGCTGGTGGCGTGGCGCTTCAGGGCGATAGGCAGCTCTTCCATGGGGATGCCGCCGCCGTCGTCTTCCACCGCAATCAGGCGCACGCCGCCCGCCAGCAGCCGCAGGGTGATCTGCGTGGCCCCCGCGTCCAGCGCGTTATCGACCAGCTCGCGCACGACAGAGGCGGGGCGCTCCACCACCTCGCCAGCGGCAATCTGGCTGATGAGTTCGTCGGGGAGTTCGCGGATCACGCGACGTTCGGGCTGGGGAGGGGTGGGGATGGGTGCGTTCACCGGGTGATTTTAGGGCGACGTTGAATAAGCCCCCGCGAGGCGGCGCGCCCTGGATCGGGATGGGATGCAAGGCGCAAACCGCAGACATAGCTTGGGCTATGGCGAGGATTTGCAACGACGCAGACCGCCCGAGGCCAGGGATGCGCAGACCGCGAGGGACTTGTTCAGCGTTGCCCAAAGGCCACCCAACGTGGCGACCGCGCCCGGTTGTCGGCATGGAACTTGCTGTGTGCCTGCTTGCGTCCCCCACCACCCACCGAGCCAACTTCGTATGAAACTACGCCACCTTGCCAAGACCCTGACCTGCACCATCGGCCTCCTGGGCCTGGGCGCGCCTGTGCTGGCACAGAGCACTTACCCCGACCACACCGTCAAGATCATCGTCGGATTGCCGGCCGGGGGTAGTGTGGACATGATTGCCCGCTCCCTGGGGCAGAAACTCAACACCTCGCTGAAGCAGCCTTTCATCATTGACAACCGCGCGGGTGCGTCCGGGCAGATCGGCATGCCCGCAGTGGCCAAAGCCGCGCCCGACGGCTACACCCTCACGGTATCGCCCGCGTCGTTCCTGACCACCAACAAAAGCATCTTCAAGACCCTGCCCTACGACCCCGAAGCCGACTTCACGCCCGTGGCCCGTTTGGTGAACCAGCCCATGGTGCTGGTGGTGAAGGACAAGCAAAAATACCCCACCCTGGCCGCGTTCCTGGCTGCGGCCAAGGCAGCACCCGGTCAGATCACCTTCGCCTCATCCGGCGACGGCAGCCCGCAGCACCTGGGCGGGCTGATGTTCGAGACGCGCACCAAGGTGCAACTGCTGCATGTGCCCTACAAGGGGGGCGCACTGGCCGTCAACGACACCCTGGCCGGGACGGTGGATGCGATGTTCGCGGTGCTGCCCGAGGCCCTGCCACACATCCAGGCGGGCAAGCTGCATGCGCTGGGCCTGATGAGCCCGCAACGCGCGCCCAAGCTGCCCAACACCCCCACCATGCTGGAGGGCGGGATCGCCGACCTGTCGCTGTCGGCCTGGATTGGTCTGCTGGCCCCGGCCAAGACACCTCGCCCCATCATCGACCAGCTGAACCGCGCTGTGCGCACTGCCCTGGACGCGGAACTCACGGCCAAGCTGGGCGAAAACGGCATTGAAGTGGCCCCCAGCTCGCCCGAAGAGCTGCAGCGCACGATCGCCGCAGACATCAAGCTGCACGCAGAACTGGTCAAAGCTGCGGGCCTGACACCGCAGTAAGACGGCTATCTGGAGGGGGCACTTGTCCCCTTGGATACGTTCTTAGCGCCGCAGGGCCAGCACCTGGTCCACCATCACCCCGGCCTGGCCCAGGTAGTTGGCCGGGTCGCAAAAGGCATCGAGCTGCGCGCGGCTTACATGGGCGTTGATTTCGGGGTGGGTTGCCAGGATATCGACCAGCGGGCGCTGCTGTTTCAGGGCTTCGCGGCAGAGTTCGTAGACCAGGTCGTGGGCGTATTCGCGGCCAATGAAGGGGCCCAGGCCCATCATCACGGCCTCGGACATCACCAGGCCGTGGGTCATGTCGATGTTGCGGCGCATCTGCACGGTATCGACCTCCAGCCCGGCCAGCACAAACTTGGTTTGCTTGAGCGCCCCCGACATCAGGCAGAAGATTTCGGGCAGCGACACCCATTCGATCTCCCAGGGGCCAGTGGAGCGCTCGTGGTCGGCCACCATCGCGTCCATCAGCGCGGCGGCGTGCTGGCGGGCCACCGAGATGTTGGCGTGGATGTACAGGCAGGAGATGGGGTTGCGCTTTTGCGGCATGGTGCTGGACGAGCCGCGGCCCGGGGCGTAGGGCTCGAACACCTCGGCCACCTCGGTTTGCATCATCAGCTTCACGTCCATGGCGATCTTGCCCAGCGAGCCGCCCACCAGGGCCAAAAAGGCCCCCACTTCGGCGATGGTGTCGCGCACCGTGTGCCAGGCGATGGGCGGGCAGGCCAGGCCCAGCTCGGCCATCAGCCCGGCCTGGGTTTCCATGGCGCCTTTTTCCAGCGAGGCCAGCGTGCCCGCTGCGCCACCAAATTCGCCCATGAAGACGCGGGGTTTGAGCTGCTCCAGCCGCTCGCGGTGGCGCTCGATACCGGCCAGGATGCTGGCCATCTTGAAGCCGAAGGTGATGGGAATCGCTTGCTGCAGGTTGCTGCGGCCGATGATGGGCGTGTCGCGGTAGGTGCGCGACAGGTGGGCCAGAGAATCCGAGATGGCTTTCAGATCCGCCTCTACCAGCGCCAGGCCTTCGCGCATTTGCAGTACGGTCGCCGTGTCGGTGATGTCCTGGGTGGTGGCCCCCCAGTGGCAGTACTCGCCCAGCTTGTCGCGGCAGTTGGCGTTGATCTGGTTGACCACGGCGATGATGGGGTAGCCGATCTGCTCGGTCTTGGCCTTGAGCTGCGCCCAGTCGATCATCTCGATATTGCAGTTTTGGACGATTTCGTCGGCCGCCTCCTGCGGAATGATGCCGAGCTGGCCCTGCACCTTGGCCAGGGCGCGTTCGATGTCCAGGTACTTGGCGGTGCGGTTTTCGTCGGACCAGACGGCGCGCATGCTAGCGTCGCTGAAGATGTCGCCAAAAATGCGCGAGTCGATGATAGATGCCATGGGGTTGTCTCCTTGATTAATACGTAAGTGAAGTGGTTGCCAGCAGGCGCTGGGCTTTGAGCAGCACGGGGCGGTCGATCATTTGCCCGTCCAGTTGCAGTGCGCCCGTGGGGTTGGCGCTGTAGGCGGCTTGCACGCGGGCGGCCCAGGCCAGGTCGGCGGCGCTGGGGGCCAGGGCGGCGCGCACGGCGAGGACTTGGCCGGGGTGGATGCAGAGCTTGGCGCTGAAGCCCAGGCGCTGGGCGTGGGCCATGTCGGCCGCCACCACCGCGGTATCCAGCGCCACCGTGACCCCAGCCACCGGGGCGGGCAAATTGGCGGCGCGGCTGGCCAGGGCGAGGTGCACGGCGGCCATGTCCAGCGCCGGGCTGCCGTTGGGCAGGTCCAGGTCCAGCGCGTAGTCGATGCCGCCGAAAGCCAGCCGGGCCACGCCGGGTGCGGCGGCAATCGCCTGCGCTGCCAGCAGGCCGCGTGCGGTTTCTATCAGTGCCAGCACCGTGCCGTGGTGGGCGGCTTTCAAGTCCGCGACCTGCACAGCCGACTCGGCCTTAGCCAGCATCACGCAAGGTAGGGCGCAGGCTTGCAGCAGGGCGATGTCGTCGGCGTAAAACGGGCTGTGGGCATCGTTGATGCGCAGCAGCACCCGCGCCGTATCTACCGTCGCATGCCATTCGGCAAAGGCGCGGCGGGCCTGGGGCTTGTCGGCTGGCAGCACCGCATCTTCCAGGTCCACGATGATGCGGTCGGCCCCGCTGGCCAGGGCTTTGGCAAAGCGCTCCGGGCGGTTGCCGGGCACGAACAAATAGGTCTGTTCCATGGCTTACACCGTGCCTGCGCTGCGCAGCGTAGCGACCTGCTCGGCGCTGTAGCCCTGCGCGGCCAGAATCGCCGCCGTGTGCTGGCCCAGCGCGGGCACGGCATCCATGCGCGGCGCGGCGGTGTGCCAGGAACCTGGCGGCAGTAGGGCGGGCACGCGGCCCTGGGGCGTGTCCACTTCGGTCCAGCGGTTTCTTGCACGCAGTTGTGGATGCGCCCAGACCTCGGCCATGCTGTTGACCTGGGCGTTGGCGATGCTGGCCTGCTCCAGCCGCTCCACCACCTGGGCTGCGGTCAGGGTGGAAAAGGCCTGCACGATCAGTGCCGACAACTCGGCGCGGGCTGCGCTGCGTTTGGAATTGCTGGTGAAGCGCGCGTCGGTCGCCAGGCCGGGCTGCAGCAGCACCTGCTCGCAAAAACCCTTCCACTCGCGTTCGTTCTGCAGGCCCAGCATCACAGTTTTTCCGTCACCCGCCGGGAACGGGCCGTAGGGGTAGATGGTGGCGTGGCTGGCCCCCGAACGGGGTGGCGGCGCGGCCCCGTCGAACGCGTAGTACAGCGGGTAGCCCATCCACTCGGTCAGCGATTCCAGCATGGACACGTCGATGTGCTGGCCCTGGCCGGTCTGCTGGCGCTGCATGAGCGCGGCCAGGATGTTGGTGTAGGCGTACATACCCGCCGAGATGTCGGCAATCGACGGCCCGGCTTTGGAGGGTGTGTCTGGCGTGCCGGTCACCGACACAAACCCGGCTTCGCTCTGGATCAAGAGGTCGTAGGCCTTTTTGTCGCGGTAGGGGCCGTCCGCGCCGTAGCCAGAGATGTCGCAGACGATGATGTTGGGCCGCACTTTGCACAGCGCCTCATACGACAAACCCAGTCGCGCCGCCGCGCCGGGGGCCAGGTTTTGCACGACCACGTCGGCCTCTTCGGTGATCAGGCGCAGCAGGATTTTTTGCGCTTCGGGGTCTTTCACATCCAGCGTCAGGCTCTCTTTGGAGCGGTTGGTCCAGACGAAGTGCGAGGCCAGGCCGCGCACCCGCTCGTCGTAGCCACGGGCAAAGTCGCCCACGCCGGGGCGTTCGATCTTGATGACGCGGGCGCCCAGGTCGGCCAGTTGCCGGGTGGCAAAGGGCGCGGCGATGGCGTGCTCCAGGGTGACGACGGTGATGCCTTTGAGGGGTTGCATGGTGGGTTTACTCCAGGGTGGCGGTGGCATCCATGGTCAGGTAACCCTGGTGGTCACGCCCCCACAGATGGATGGTTTTGCCGTCGGCCGACGGCTCGCCGTGGACCGAGAACGGGTGGATGTCGAAGGTGGGCCGTACGGCCTTGAAGGCGAACTGCAGCACCCGCGCATCCGGCATCTGGCGGCGCAGCAAGTCCATCAGCAGGGTGGCGATCAGCGGGCCGTGCACGATCAGACCGGGGTAGCCTTCGACCGAGGTGACGTACTGGCGGTCGTAGTGGATGCGGTGGCCGTTGAAGGTCAAGGCCGAGTAGCGGAACAGCAGCACGTCGTCGGGCACGATGGCGCGGCTCCAGGCGGCATGCGTAGGGGCCAGCACGGGGGGCGGGGCCACGTCGTCGGGGGATGCTGCGGCGCGGTAGACGATGTTGTGGTGCTCGGTCAACGCCACCTCCGAGCTGCCGTTTCGGCGTATTTCATGGCGCACCTTGACGAAGACCAGGTTGCCGGTGCGACCCGTTTTTTCTTGCACATCGGCAATGGTGGAGGTGCGCTCCAGTGCGTCGCCAATCAGTAGCGGCTGGTGGAACACAAAGTCGCTGCCCGCCCACATGCGCCGTGGCAGCGGCACCGGGGGCATGAAGCCGCCGCGTTGGGCGTGGCCGTCGGCGCCAATATCCGACTGGCGGTGCAGCGGCAAAAAGTACAGCCAGTGCCACAGGCTGGGCAGGGGGGTGCCGGGGGCGGGGCGATCGGCGGGCCAGTCCAGCGTGGCGGACAAAGCGGCATAAGGCGTGGGGGTGGCGGTGTCGGTCACCGTCTCGCTGCGGCCTATCCAGTCGGCCAGATTCTGTGTCTCCATTGCTGCTTCCTTGGGTTGAATGCCGCAATGATCCGCACCGGGGGGCTATCCGCCAAGTGCAACTTTTAATACCATTGCTGCATGGCACGCATCAATTTCGACTTACAGCAGCTCCAGGCCTTTGTGGCCGTGGCCGAACGCGGCAGCTTCCGCGCGGCGGCCGACCAGATCCACCTGTCGCCCCCGGCCTTGAGCCGCCGCATCGACAAGCTGGAGACCATCCTGGGCCACCGCCTGTTCAACCGCACCACCCGCGAGGTGGAGCTGACCAGCCTGGGCCGGGTGTTTCTGGAGCGCGCCCGCTCGGCGCTGGACGATCTGGAATCGGCCCTGCTGGGCATCACCGACCTGGCCCCCAGCCGGGGCGGGCGGGTGACCGTGGCCTGTGTGCCGTCGGCGGCGCTGTACTTTTTGCCGGTGGCGCTGCGCAGCTTTCTGGAGCAGTACCCGGCCATCCGCATCCGCGTGGTGGACGAGAGCGTGAACCAGATGCTGTCGAGCGTGATTTCGGGCGAGGCCGACTTCGGCATTGGTTTCATGAGCACGCAGGTGCCCGAGGTGGCGTTCGAACCCATCCACGACGACCCGTTTGTGCTGGCCATGCCGCGCCGCCACGCCCTGGCCGAGCGCAAGGCCATCCGCTGGGCCGAGCTGGGTGCCGAGCGGCTGATTTCGGTGGCCCGCAGCAGCGGCAACCGCCAGTTGCAGGACGACGCGCTGGCCAAGGCCGGGGTGAACCCCAGCTTTGCGTTTGAAGTGAGCCATGTGGCCACGTTGTTGGGCATGGTCGAAGCCGGCCTGGGCCTGGCCGCCGTGCCCCGCATGGCCCTGCCGCGCCAGCACGCCACCCTGGTCGGCGTGGCCCTGCGCGACCCGCCCATCGTGCGCAAGCTGGGCCTGCTGACCCGCCACGGGGCCAGCCTGCGGCCTGCGGCAGAGGCGTTTCACCAGCACCTGCGGGAAGCGCTAAAAGGCCCCAAGCCGTTTGATATGCTATGAAATGTATAGCTTATAGCGCTGATGGAATGGGCGGTAGAGGCGGATTTGATGCCTATTCTGGGCCAACCCCATCGCGCACTGCTTTTGATTGGGTTGCATTTGGTTGGATTTGGTTACATTTATTGGGTTGCAGGTTGGCAATCCAGTGTGGCCCTGCACGGGCATGGCGCTGGCATCGGGTTGATTTCATTGGAGGCACTTCATGCAATTCCGGTTTATGCAGCATTGGCTGCGTGGTCGCACAGGTATTCTTGGGCCTTGCATGACGCTCCTTTTGAGTGCTTGCTGGGGTGATGGCGGTGACGATAGCGCTGTGGTGGCCCCTGCCCCTACCAGCTACAGTATCAGCGCCACGGTCTCCGGCCTGGCGGCGGGGGCCTCTGTCACCTTGCAAAACAACGCAGCCGACATGGCCACGCGCACGTTGGACGGCCGCTTCAGCTTTGCTACCCCGGTCGCCGCCGGTGGCGGCTATGCGGTCACGGTCAGCGCCCAACCTAGCGGCCAGACCTGCACGGTCTCCAACGGCACGGGCTCCGGGGTGTCGGCCAACGTAGCCAACGTGCAAATCACCTGCTCTGCCACCACCTACAACATCGGCGGCACGGTGTCCGGCCTGGCGGCGGGTGCCTCGCTGGCGGTGCAGAACAACGGTGCCGACGCACTCACGCGCACGGCGGATGGCAGCTTCAGCTTTGCCACGCCTGTGGCTGCCGGGGGCAGCTATGCGGTGACCGTCAGCAGCCAGCCCAGCGGCCAGACCTGCACGGTCTCTAATGGCACAGGTTCCGGGGTGTCGGCCAACGTGCTCACGGTGCAAATCACCTGCTCGGCCACCACCTACACCATCGGCGGCACGGTCAGCGGTCTGGCATCAAGCACGTCGATCACTTTGCAGAACAACGCAGCCGACGCGACTACGTTGAACGCCAATGGCAGCTTCAGTTTTGCCACGCCGGTGGCCACCGGTGGCAGCTACGCCGTGACGGTGGGCACCCAGCCTGCGGGGCAGGTCTGCACCGTCAGCAATGGCACGGGCTCCGGGCTGGCGGCCAATGTGGCCAATGTGCAAATCACCTGTTCTGCCGCCAGCTACACCATCGGCGGCACGGTCAGCGGCCTGGCATCGGGCGCTTCGGTGACCTTGCAGAACAATGCCGCTAACCCCACCACGCGCACGTTGGACGGCAGCTTCAGCTTCACCACGCCGGTGGTGGCCAATGGCAGCTATGCGGTTACTGTCAGCACCCAGCCGCTGGGCCAGACCTGCACCGTCAGCAACGGCACGGGTGCGGGCCTGGCCGCGAACGTGGCCAATGTGGCGGTGGCCTGCGTGAACCGGGCCCGCTTTGCCTATGTGGTCAACAGCAGTGGCAACAATGTGTCGCAGTACAACGTCGATGCGGGCGGAACGCTCACGGCGCTGAGCCCGGCCACCGTGTCTGCGGGAGCTTTCCCTTTCTCGGTGACCGTGGACCCGACGGGGCGCTATGCTTATGTGGCCAACGTCAACGGTAACAGCGTGTCGCAGTACCGGGTTGACAGCAGCGGCGGGCTCATTGCGCTCAGCCCGGCCACCGTGGGAACCGGCGCTGGCCCCGCTTCGGTCGCTGTCGATCCCACCGGGCGCTATGCCTATGTGGCCAACAGTACCGGCACCACGGTGTCGCAGTACAGCATAGGCAGTGGCGGTGTACTCACGGCGCTGAGCCCGGCCACGGTGGCAACGGGATTCGCCCCGTTTTCTATCACCATCGACCCCACTGGGCGCTACGCCTATTTGGTCAACAACAGTGGCAATACCGTGTCGCAATACGGCATCGGCAGTGGCGGTGCGCTCACGGCGCTGAGCCCGGCCACCGTGGCGACGGGATCTTTCCCCTTTTCCGTGGCCATCGACCCCACCGGGCGCTATGCCTACGTGGTGAACAACAACGCCGACACGGTGTCGCAGTACAGCGTAAGCGGTGCTGGCGTGCTCACCCCACTCGGCACACCCACGGTGGCGACGGGAGACAGCCCCTATTCGGTCACCATCGACCCCACCGGGCGCTACGCCTACGTGGCGAACAGCCTTGACGACACGGTATCGCAGTACGCCATAGGCGCGGGCGGCGAGCTGACAGCGCTGAGCCCCGCGACGGTGGGGGCGGGATCCAGCCCCGTCTCGGTCACCGTGGATCCTACGGGGCTGTATGTCTATGTGGCCAATAACGGTGATGACACGGTGTCGCAGTACCGCATAGGCACGGGCGGCGTGCTCAGCTTGCTCAGCCCGGCTGCGGTACCGGGTGGAAATGGCCCGCAATGGGTGACCACCACGTTTGGGCCTTAGCCTTCTTCCACCCCCTGGCCCAGCCGCATGTGCGCGCGCTGGGCCACCTCGCTCCACTTGGTGATTTCACCGCGGACCATTTGCTCTAGCTGGGCCGGGGTGCTGGTTTGCACGCGTGCACCGTCGGCGGCCATGCGGGCGACCAGCTCGGGGTCTTGCAACACCGTGTTCAACGCGGTGTTCAGCGCGGCCACCACCTCGGGCGGCGTGCCTGCCGGGGCAAACAGGGCATACCACTGCGTCAGCTCCACCCCCGGCACGCCTTGCTCGGCCAGGGTGGGCACCTCGGGCAGGCCGGGCAGGCGCTCGGGCCCGGCGACCGCCAGGGCGCGCAGCTTGCCACTGTGCAGGTAGGGCTGGGCGGTGAACAGGCTGGGGAACATCAGCTGGGTGCTGCCGCGCACCGTGTCGGCTATGGCCGGGGCGGCTCCGGGGTAGGTGTGGCCGCGCAGGGCGGTGCCCGCGTTCAGGTTGAACAGCTCGGCGGCGAAATGCGGCGCGGTGCCAGTGCCTGCGCTGGCGTAGCCAAACGGCTGGCTGCGGGCCTGGGCGATCAGATCGGGCACATCGTGCACCGGCAGCTCGGCATTCACCACCAGCAGGGTCGGCGAGTAACCGATCAGGCCCACCGGGCAGAAGCCGCCCAGCGGGTCGTAGCGCAAACCTTCCAGCGCCGGGTGGATGCCGTGGGTGGCGATGTAGCCAAACAGCAGGGTCTGGCCGTTGGGCGCGGCCGAGGCCACGTACTCGCAGGCCACGCTGCCGTGGGCTCCGGCGCGGTTGTCGATGTGCACGCTCTGGCCCAGCATGGGCGAGAGTTTGCGCGCCAGGGCCCGGGCGATGGTGTCGTTGCCGCCGCCTGCGCTGGTGGGCACGATGATGCGGATACTGGTGTCGGGTGCGGCCTGGGGTGCCAGGGCGGTGGTGTCTTGCGGGAACACATAGCTGGGCAGTTGCAACTGGCCCTGCAAAATCTTGCGGGCAGTGCGCACCAGGGCGGCGCGTTCCACCTGGGCGGACTCGCCTACGCCGACCACTTCCACCTCGATGTCGATCTGCCCCGCCGGGTGCAGCACCACCAGCGGGCGCCTGCCGGACGGCGTGTGGGCTCCGCTGGCGACGGTGCCGGGTAGGGCGAAGGCGGTGGCCACGCCAATCGCGCCGGTGACGGCGTGCGAGGCGTGGCAGCGGCGCGGCGTGAAGTAGCGCGAGGTGATGCTGTTGACATCATCCCCGGCGCTGACCAGCACCGGCTTGGGTACCACGCTGTCGGACACATCGCCCAGGCCCATGCGCGCACCCGCCACCCGGCGCATGGCTTCGATGCGCTCCAGCAGGGCGGTGTTGGCATCTAGCTGGGCCGGGCGTTCGCGGCCCGTCAGGCCCAGGTCGGCGGCGCGCAGGACCATCAGCGGCATGGCGGCATCGATGCAGGTGACCTCGATACCGTCGATGGTGTCGATGCGCTGGCCGGTGGGGAATAAATGGCCGGTGACTGCGCCCCAGGCATCCAGAAAGTTCAGCAGGATGGGGGCTGCCGTGCCCGCCACACCGTCGATGCGGGCATCGCCCTCGTAGGTGACCACGCCGCCGGGGGTGCAGACGGTCACGTCGATGCAGGCACTGGTGTTGACGTTGTAGACGCGGGCGGTGGTGTGGCCGTCTTGGGCGGCGATCAGGCCTTGTTCGATGGCAAAGGGCACCACGCCCGCCAGCATGTTGCCGCAGTTGGGCCGGGTGTCTACCGACTGGTGGCCCACGCCCACCTGGGCGAACAAATAGTCCACATCGCAGCCCGGCTGCTGCGAGCGCGAGACGATGGCCACCTTGCTGTTGAGCGTGCTGCCGCCACCCAGGCCGTCGAGCTGCAGCGGGTCGGACGCGCCTATGGCCCCGATCAGCGCCTGGTCGCGCGCTTCGGTGCCCTCGGGCAGCCATTCGCGCAGAAAGAACGGGCCGCGCGAGGTGCCAGAGCGCATCAGCACGCAGGGAATGTTGCGGTTAATCATGGTGTGTTTTTTGGGTTTATTGAAACGCAACGCCTAGTACGGCCAGAACGCACGCCCTCCAGGGATACCGTGGAACTGGCTTTGCCAGGCCACTGGTATCGCCCCCTGCAAGGGGGTTGGCGTAGCGAAGCGCAGCCTGGGGGTGAGCCAAAGTGCTAGTCGGCCTGCAGTTTGGCTTGCTGGACCACGCGCTTCCAGCGGGCCAGGTCGGACTTGACCAGCTCGGCCAGTTGTTCGGGCGTGCTGCCTTCCACATCGGCCCCGTGGCCTTCGATGCGGGCGATGGTTTCCTTGTCGGCCAACACCTGGTTCAGGGCGGCGTTGAGTTTGGCGATCACGTCCTTGGGCGTTTTGGCGGGGGCGAAAAAGGCATACCACTGGTCTACTTCTACGCCCTCGATACCCAGCTCTTTGAGCGTGGGTACGTTGGGCAGCAGGGGCGAGCGCTTGGGACCGGCAATCGCCAGGGCCTTGAGCTTGTCGGACTTGACGTAGGGCAGGGCGGTGAACAGGCTGGGGAACATCAGCTGGGTTTGTCCGCCAATGGTGTCGGTGATGCCGGGGGCCGCGCCTTTGTAGGGCACGTGCAGCGGGTTGGTCTGGGTGGCCAGCTTGAACAGCTCGGCAGCAAAGTGCGGAGCCGTGCCATTGCCTGCGGAGGCAATGCTGAACTTCTCGGGCGTGGCCTTCATCAGGGCGACCAGTTCCTTCACGTCCTTGGCCTTGACGCTGGTATTCATCACCATCAAGGTGGGCGAATAGCCTACGCGGCCCACCGGCTCGAAGCTGGTGATGGGGTCGTAGCGCAGTTTTTGTAGCGCCGGGTTCATGGCGTGGGTGGCCACGTAGCCAAACATCAGGGTATTGCCATCGGGCGCGGCGCGGGCCACCAGCTCGGCGGCGATGGCTCCGTTGGCTCCGGCCTTGTTGTCGATGATGACGGTCTGGTTCAGCACCAGGGCCAGCTTTTGCCCGATGGTGCGGGCCATGGCATCGTTGCCGCCCCCGGCGGCGGTGGGCACCACGATGGTCAGGGGTTTGTCGTTGGCGGCGAAGGCCAGGCTGCTGCTGGCCAGCAGTGCGGCGGCGGTGAGGGTTTTGAACAAGCGTGTCTCCTGGTATTGAGGGGTGTGGCGGGGGCCACTGGCACGATTGTTGTTGCTGCACGCCGTGCAGTAAATTGCACTTTTTTAATCTATTGGTGCACGGCGTGCATTGGTCTTGGGTGCCTTGGATTTTGCCATTACAAGTGTTTTAGCCTGCTACTGCCCATGGTATTTGCGGTAGCAGCTATCGAAAGAGTAGCGTGCCACGGGGGTATCAAGATAGATAGCGCGGTGCCGGTTGGCTGAGTGACAGGTTGGGCCCCAGCTTGGCGCGCGCCGCACCCAGCGCCGCCCAGTCGGCGGCATCGGGCAGCGACGGGATGGTGATCAGCTCGTGCCGGTCCAGGCCGACCAGGGCGGCATCCACCATGGCACCGGCTTCCATCACCATGCCGGCGGGGAAATGGGCCAGGTCCATGCCCGCGCGTTCCCAGATCTCGGTGCGCGTGGCACCCGGCAGCACGGCCTGCACCTGCACGCCGTGGGGGCTGGCTTCGGCGTGCAGGCTTTGCGTGAGGCTGAGCACATAGGCTTTGCTGGCGCTGTAGCTGGCGTTGAAGGTCTCGGGGGCCAGGGCCACCACCGAGGCGATGTTGATCAGGGTGCCTTGGCCGCGCGGCACAAAACTGGCCAGTGCCGCTGCCGCCAGCCGGGTCAGTGTGACCACGTTGAGCTGCACCATGGTGTCCACGCCGTCGATGTCCGATTCGGCCAGCGTGCCGTTGCTGGCGACACCGGCGTTGTTGACCAGCAGGGTGATGGCCTCGTCGCTGCGCAGGCGCTGCTCGACGCGGGCCACGTCGGCCTTGGCGGTCAGGTCGGCGGGCAGCACTTCGACCTGCACGCCGTGGGCGCTGCGCAGCCGGGTGGCCAGGGCTTCGAGGCGGGCCAGGTCGCGGGCGACCAGCAGCAGGTGGTAGCCGCGCTGGGCCAGGCGGTCGGCGTAGACCGCGCCGATGCCGGTGGATGCGCCAGTGATGAGGGCGGTGCCGAGAGATGAGGTGGTCATGGTGTGCTTTCAGAAGTGGGTTTTATATGACGGTCGTCATGATTGAATTATATGTTGACCGTCATATAAAATGTCAAGCATTCTTATTTTTTCTGAGGAGACGACCATGAAAGTTAGCCGCGAACAAGCTAATGAAAACCGTGAACGCGTGCTGGGCGTGGCTGCGCAGTTGTTCCGCGAGCGGGGTTTTGACGGGGTGGGCCTGGCCGACATCATGAAAGCCGCCGGGCTGACCCACGGTGGTTTTTACGGCCAGTTCAGCTCCAAAGACGATTTACTCGCCCAGGCCAGCACCCGGGCCTTCGAGGGCGGCACGGCCTGGTGGCAGCAGATGGCGGCGGAAACGCCAGACCAGCCGCTGCAGGCCATCAGCGCGGCCTATTTGTCCACGGCCCACCGCGACCAGCCCGGCCAGGGCTGCTGGGTGGCGGCTTTGGGGTCTGAGGTGGCGCGCCAGTCGGCCCCGGTGCGCCGGGCGGTGACCGAAGGCATCCAGGCCATGGCCGCCATGCTGGCGCAGTGGATGCCGGGCCGCTCCAAAGCCGCCCAGCGCGAGAAGGCGCTGGCGACCTATGCCGCCATGGTGGGCGCTCTGGTGTTGGCGCGGGCGGTAGACGACGCGGCGCTGTCGGAAGAGATTTTGCAGGCCGTGGCACGCACCACGTCAAAAAACTAGTTTGCTATATAAAAAATAGCTGCTTGCGCTGGTGAAATAAGCACGGGAGGCCTTTTTTATACCCAATCAAGGTTTGACGGTGTACGGCAGCAGACGGGCCTGCGATGCCGTGAGCAAATCCGTCATCGCCTTGGCCGCAGCATCTGGCTCGTGCGCCAGGATGTGGCGGTGCACGGCGGCGTGCAGGTCCAGGTCTTCGCTGGGGCGGGTGGCGTGGCGCAGCAGTGTTTCGGACGACACCCGCAAGGCGGCCTTGATGCCGTTGCCGATGGTGATGAACATGCCGTTGCGCGACACCTCGATGATGGTCATGTGGAAGGCCAGGTCGGCCTCGGCGGCGGCGCGTACTTCGTTGGTGGTGTAGGCGGCGGCCAGTTCGTGGTAGCGGCGGTCCAGCAGCTGCATGTCGGCGGCGTTGCCGGCCTGGGCGGCCAGAAAGCAGGCGCGCGGCTCGAAGCACAGGCGCATCTCGAAAATGTCTTCGATGATCTTGGTGTCAAACTGGGCGTGCAGCCGCCAGGCCAGCACGTCGCGGTCCAGCAGGTTCCAGTCGGCAAAGGGCAGCACCCGCGTGCCGATTTTGGGCGACACGTCGATCAGCCGTTTGCTCGATAGCTGCTTGATGGCTTCGCGCACGGTGGTGCGGCTGACCCCGTAGGCGCTGCACAGATCGCCCTCTACCGGCAGCACGTCGCCCGGCAAAAATTCACCGCCCACGACGCGCATGCCGATGATTTTGGCCACCTGGGCGGTCATGGTGCCGACCAGCGGTTCACGTTCAAACATGCGGTTTCTTTCTGGGGCATCGCGTGCCCCCTTTTTTATTTACGACCCTGCGCCGTCGTCACGATCACGTTCCACGATCCGGGCTTCAACTTGGCCAGGATGGTTTCGCCGTCTACCTGCACGTGGGGGTTATTTTCGGGCACAACGGTATTGGGCGCGTCCTTGGTGTTGGTGGCCTTCATATTGCTGTGGTGCAGGGCCAGCGCGTGGTCCAGCGTGCGCGAGGTGCCCAGGCCACGCAGTTCGATGCGCAACTGCATGCTCTCGGTGAGGTGGCGGTTCAGCGCAAACACCGTGGTAGTGCCGGTGGTTTCGTCGTCGACCACGCAGGCGCACAGGTAGGGGATTTCCGGGTGGCTTTTGGCCTCGTAGCTGGGCGAGTCGATCACCGGGCGCAGCACCTTGCCGTGGGCAAAACGGGTGGCCTGGGCAAACGGGTAGAAGATGGTTTGCCGCCAGGCCGGGCCGCCGGGCTCGGTCATGATGGGGCCGATCACATTCACCAGTTGCGCCAGGCAGGCCACCTTGACGCGGTCGGCGTTGTTCATCATCACGATGAGTGCGCCACCCACCACCAGGGCATCTTCGGTGTTGTAGATTTCTTCCAGCAGGCGCGGCGCTTGCGGCCAGCCGGGCTGGCGCAGGTCGTTGATGGAGCGGGCCTTGTACCAGACGTTCCACTCGTCAAACGACAGCATGATGCGCTTGGCCGAGTGCTTGCGCGCCGCTACGCCATCGGCCACGGCAACGATTTCCTTGATCGACTGGTCCATCTGCTCGATGCAGCCAAAGAACTCGGGCGTGGAGTCGCCGCGGTTTTCGAAATAGGTGTGCAGCGAGATGAAGTCCACGTCGTCAAAGCAATGCTCCAGCACCGTGTCTTCCCACTGGCCGTAGGTGGGCATGTTGTGTGCCGACGAGCCGCAGGCCGCGAGCTGGATGGTCGGGTCCACCAGGCGCATGAGCTTGGCAGTTTCGTGGGCAATGCGGCCGTATTCTTCGGCGGTTTTGGAGCAAATTTGCCAGGGGCCGTCCATCTCGTTGCCCAGGCACCAGAACTTGATGCCGTGCGGGGCCGCCACGCCGTGCGATTTGCGCAGGTCCGACAAAGCGGTGCCGCCGGGGTGGTTGCAGTATTCGAGGAACTCGCGGGCCTCGTTGGGGCCGCGTGTGCCCAGGTTCACGGCCCACATGGGTTCGATGTCGGTGGCGGCGCACCACTCCATGAATTCATTGGTGCCGAACTGGTTGGTTTCGGTGCTGGCCCAGGCCAGGTCCAGGCGCACCGGGCGGTTGGCGGCGGGGCCGACACCGTCTTCCCAGTTGTAGCCAGAGACAAAGTTGCCGCCGGGGTAGCGCACGATGGTGGGGCCAAGCTCGCGGGTCAGCTCCATCACGTCGCCGCGAAAACCGCGTTCGTCGGCCGTGGGGTGGCCGGGCTCGTAAATGCCGGTGTAGACCGCGCGGCCCAGGTGTTCGACAAAGCTGCCGAAGATGCGCCGGTCCAGCTCAGACACGGCGAAGTCGCGGTCTACGACCAGGCGGGTGGAGATCATGGTGTGCTTCCTGAATAAAAAAAGGGGGACTAGGGCCGCCATCGCGGCCCCGAGGTGGGTGGGTGGATGGGTTTAGCGGACGCTGGCCAGCAGCTTGTTGACGCGTTCTTCGGCCGACTTTTGCACTGCGGCAATGGGCTTTTTGGTCAGCAGCATGTTGACCATTTCTTCGCCGACGATGGCCTCGATGGCGCGCTGGCGCGGCACATTGCTGGGCACCGACACGCCGATGCTGCCGATCTCCAGGATGTTGCTGCGGAAGGGCAGCTTCTTGAAGTCGTCGCGGGCGGTGGCGGTGGTGTTGGCGGGCAGGTGGCCGGTGCGGGCCCATTCATAGTCGCGTTCCCACAAGAACTTCATGAACGTCAGAGCGGCCTGGCGGGTCTTGTCGTCTTTGGCGCCGCCTTTGAGCATGACCCAGCTGTGGCCGTCGGCAAAGGCGGCTTTCTTGGCGTAGACCTTGGCAAACGGCACGACCGAGTAGCCGCCTTTCAGGGGCGAATCGGCCTTGTCGGCGGCATCGACAAAGTCGCCAATCGTCCAGGTGCCGACGATGTGCACGCCCACGTCACCGTTGATGAAGGCCTGGTTGGCCGCGCCGTAGTCCATGTTGGGCTTGATCAGGCCCTCGGCGTACAGCGTGTTCATCAGCTCCAGCGCGTTACGGGCGGGCTTGGAGTGCATGTCGATTTGCTTGCCGCTGGCAGCGAACAGGTTGCCGTTTTGCTGCGCTACCAGGGTCACCAGGTTGCGGAAGTTGGCGGCGGTGTCCGAGGTGGGCCAGCCCAGGTAGGCCTTGCCGGTGGCTGCCTTGAACTTGCGGGCCTGGGCCAGCAGTTCTTCAGGGCTTTGCGGCAGGGTGACGGAGCCGTCGGCATTGGTCAGCCCGGCCTTCTTCATCAGGTTGCCGTTGATGTGCCACAGCCAGGACCAGGTGTCGAAGGGCAGGGCGTAGGTTTTGCCGCCGATCTGCGTGCCGCGCTTGGCCTGCTCGCTGAACTGGTCGGTGCGGATGCCTGCGGCCTTGAAGCTGTCGTCCAGCGGCTCCACCAGCTTGCGGGCCACGTAGTCGCCGAGTACGGACTCGTGCATCACGGTGATGGTGGGCACGTCCTTGGCCACGATGCGGGCGCTGAGCTGGTCGTAGTACGGGCCCCATTCGGCGATCTGCGGCTTGACCACGATGCCGTCTTTGTTGGTGGCATTGAACTCGTTGATCAGCGTGGTGATGATGCCGCACTCGCCGCGGGCTTTGCTGGCATCCACGGCCTTGCCGTAGTCGGCATCGCAGGCACCGAAGAAGCGGGCCACTGTTATTTCGGTCTTGGCCTGTGCCGCGCACAGGGCGCTGGTGGTGGCCAGTGTGATCGCAACCAGGCTGGCTGCTAGCGTTTTCAGTCTCATGCTTGTCTCCTTGTTTTTCAGGCCGAAGCCATTTTTTGGATGTGCAGCGGATCGGCGCTGCCCCGTTTGAAACCTTTAGACAGTTCTTAGCGCGCCGCAGTGCCCGCGACCGCAGTGACGATGTATTTCTGGAAAAACAGGTACAGGATGAACAGCGGCAGCCCGGCAAACACGGCCTGCGACATCAGGTAGCCAATGCCCTCGCTTTGGGCAAAGTTCGACTGGCTGGAGGCCAGGCCCAGGGTGATGGTGTACATCTCGGACTTGGAGGCCGACACCAGCGGCCAGAGATAGTCGTTCCAGGCATTCAGGAAGGTGAAGATGCCCAGCGTGGCCTGCGCCGGGATCGACAGCGGCAGGATGATGCGCCAGAAGATCTTCAGGCGCGAGGCGTTGTCCAGCAGCGCGGCCTCTTCCAGCTCTACCGGAATGCCCCGGAAATACTGCGCCATCAAAAACACGCCAAACGGCGCGGCCAGCTTGGGCAAAATCAGCGCGCTGTAGGTGTTGTGCATGTCCAGGTCGGCAAACAGGCGGTGCAGCGGCACCAGAATGGCCTGCTCGGGCACGGCCAGCCCGGCCAGCACGCAGGCAAACAGAATGCGCCGTCCGGGGAAGCTGGTGCGCGCAAAGCCGTAGCCCGCCAGCGAGGCAATCACCAGGGTCAAAAAGGTCTGCCCCAGCGAGACGATGGCGCTGTTGAGCAGCCAGCGGAACACCTGCGAGGTGCCCAGGATGTCGGTGTAGTTCTTCAGCGTGAACGGTGGCGCAAACAGCACGTCGGTGCGCGCCATCAGCGCTGCGTTGGGCTTGAACGACAGCATGAAGATCCAGAACAGCGGGGCCACCCACAGGCAGGCCAGCGCGATGGCGGCGGCCAGGATCAGCTTGTCGCCCCAGCCGGTTTTCACCATACGGTTGCTCATGATTTTTGCTCCTCAGCCGCGCGCTGGCGGCCCAGCCAGGCTTGCACGCTCACGCCGATCAGCATCAGGCCAAACAGCACCTGGGCCGAGGCCGCCGAATAGCCCAGCGCCCACTGGGTAAAGCCGGTCTCGTAGATGAACTGCACGATGGGCCGCGAGCTGTTGTTGGGCCCGCCCTGGGTCATCAGGTACGACTGGCCGAACAGCTGGAACTGCTGGATCACCTCGATCACCGCCACCAGTGCCACCGTGCGCTTGATGGACGGCAGGGTGATGGACACAAAGGTGCGCCACTGGCCTGCGTTGTCGAGCGCGGCGGCTTCGTACATTTCTTGCGGAATCTGCTGCAGCGCAGCCAGAAACAGCATCATCGGCAGGCCAATGATCCACCACACGGTGACCAGCGCCACGCAGGGCAGGGCCAGCGATTCGGTGACCAGCGGGGCCAGTGGCTCCAGCCCCGCGCCCACCATCAGATTCGACAGCAAGCCCTTGTCGGGCATCAGCACCAGCCGCCACACCAGGGTGACGATGGTGACCGACAGCACCGACGAGCCAAAGAAGATAGCGCGCAACACCGCCCCGGTGCGCCCGGGCCGGTTCAAGGCCAGTGCCAGCGCCAGCCCCAGGGCCACGAACACCGGCGTGGTCATGGCCACGAAGTAAAAGGTGTTGCGCACTGCACCCATAAAGATATCGTCGTGCAGCAGGTCGGCGTAGTTTTTCAGGCCCACAAAGTCGCTGGTGTCGGCCAGCATGTCCACGTCGCGCAGGCTGAGCCACCAGCCCAGCACCAGCGGCAGTACCAGCAACAAAACGTAGACCACCAGGTAGGGCAGAACGAACAGGCCGTTCAGCCAGTGTTTGGGTTGTTTGCGTGCCATGGCGGTCTCACTGCGGTGCATGGTGGGCCAGGCCCGCCGCGTCAAACACATGCAGGCGCGCGCTGTCGATGTGCAGCGCCACGGTTTCACCGGGGGCCACGCCGCTGTCGCGGTGCGCCTCGGCCACCACGTTGCTGCCGTCGGCCAGGCCCACGTGCACCAGGGTGCGGTCGCCCAGGCGCTCCACCACGTCCACGCGGCCCGGTAGCTCGCCTTGTGGATCGAGCGTGATGGATTCGGCGCGGATGCCCAGCGTCAGCGGGCCTGCGGGCACATCCGCATCCCGCAGAGCGGTCTGGAAAATGCTGCCGTGGGCGATGCGCAGGCACAGCCGCCCGTGCTGCGGGGCCGCGCGCTCGGTGTCCAAAAAGTTCATCGCGGGCTGGCCGATGAAGCCCGCCACAAAGCGGGTCGCCGGGCGGCGGTAGATGTCCATGGGCGCGCCGATCTGCTCGATGCGGCCCTTGTTCATCACCACGATGCGAGTGGCCAACGTCATGGCCTCGACCTGGTCGTGGGTGACGAACACCATGGTGGACTGCAGGCGCTGGTGCAGCCGTGCCAGCTCGACCCGGGTGCGCGTGCGCAGGGCGGCATCCAGGTTGGACAGCGGTTCGTCAAACAAAAATGCGCTGGGGTTTTTGACGATGGAGCGGCCAATCGCCACCCGCTGGCGCTGCCCGCCCGACAGTTGGCCGGGCTTGCGCTGCAGCAGGGCATCGAGCTCCAGCATACGGGCCGCGTCGGTGATGCGGGTGGCGATCTCGGCCTCGGCCAGGCCGATGTTGCGCATGCCGAAAGCCATGTTGTCGTACACGCTCATGTGCGGGTACAGCGCGTAGTGCTGGAACACCATGGCCACGCCGCGCTGGCCGGGGGGCAGGTCGGTCACGTCCTTGCTGTTGATGGTGATGCTGCCGCTGGTCACCGGCTCCAGCCCCGCCATCATGCGCAATAGCGTGGATTTGCCGCAGCCCGAGGGGCCTAGGAACACCAGGAACTCGCCCTGCGCGATGTCCAGCGAAAGGTCGCTCATGACCACCACGTTGCCGTAGTGCTTGCTGACCCGGTTCAGTTGAATGCCTGCCACGTCTTGTCTCCAGTCCAAAGTGTCTTTGGTATTATGAAAGACGATTCTAGAGGGGGCAAGTTTGGGCTGTCAACAAAGTTCAATGTTGCGGCGCAGCATGTACTAACACCAAATTTCAGGCATAAAAAAAGCTGCCTGTGCTTATCAGATAAGCACAGGCAGCTATTGATTTGGGAGCATTTACGCTCCCATAAGGCTAAGTCGCTTAGACCACCTTGGCAATCGACGCGCAGACGTAGTCGATATTCTTGCTGTTCAGCGCGGCCACGCACATGCGGCCGGTATCGGTGCCGTACACGCCAAATTCTTCGCGCAGGCGCACCATCTGGTCCTTGCTCAGGCCGGAGTAGCTGAACATGCCGATTTGCTGGGTAATGAAGGACATGTCTTGCTTGACACCCGCAGCCTTCAGGCCATCCACCAGCTTTTGGCGCATGGCCTTGATGCGCACGCGCATTTCGCCCAGCTCGCCTTCCCACTGGGCGCGCAGCTCGGGGGTGTTGAGCACCGTGGCCACCACGGTGGCACCGTGGATTTGCGGGTTGCTGTAGTTGGTGCGGATGCAGATCTTGAGCTGGCTCAGCACGCGGCTGGCTTCTTCTTTCGACTCGCACAGCACCGTCAAAGCGCCCACGCGTTCGCCGTACAGGCTGAAGCTTTTGCTGAACGAGGTGGACACAAAGAAGCTCAGGCCGGCGGCCACAAACTTGCCGATGACCGCGCCGTCTTGCTCAATGCCGTAGCCAAAGCCCTGGTAGGCCATGTCCAGGAAAGGGGTCAGCTTGCGGGCCTTGACCACTTCGACCACCTGGTCCCACTGGGCGGCGGTGATGTCGTAACCCGTGGGGTTGTGGCAGCAGGCGTGCAGCACCACGATGGTGCCCGCTACGGCGGCGTTCAGCGAGGCCAGCATGCCGTCGAAGTTCACGCCACGGGCGGCCGCGTCGTAGTAGGCGTAGCTTTCCACTTCAAAACCGGCGTTCTGGAACAGGGCGCGGTGGTTTTCCCAGCTCGGGTCGCTGATCATGACCTTGGCGTTGGGGCTGAGCTTCTTCAAGAAGTCGGCGCCAATCTTCAGGCCGCCGGTGCCGCCAATGCCTTGCACGGTCACCGCGCGGCCCGAGGTGACGGGTTCGGATTCGGCACCAAACACCAGGCCCTTGACGGCAGAGTCGTAAGCCGCCACGCCGTCGATCGGCAGGTAGCCGCGGGGCTTGGGTGCATCGGTCATTTGCTTTTCTACGGTTTGCACGCAGGCCAGCAGGGGCAGTTTGCCGTTGTCGTCGAAGTACACGCCCACGCCCAGGTTGACCTTGTTGGGGTTGGTGTCGGCATTGAATTGCTCGTTCAGGCCCAGAATCGGGTCGCGCGGTGCCATTTCGACGGCGGTAAACAGTGACATGGAAAAATCCTTTGGGGGTTGTCAATAGCGGCTTGCCCGCGTTTACGGGCAGCCTTGGATTTTAGCTGGCGTGGCGCGCGGCCCGGTATGCCATTCTGTTAAATGCTACTATTTTTATAGCTAATGGCGAAGATAATATATGCGCCAGAGGCCAATTTGGCATGTATTTTTATGCACAGGGTGCAGTGCGGGAGAATCGGCCCATGCGCTACCTCCGCCTCTACGCCCACACCCGCCGCCACCCGTCCGCCATTTTGCTGCTGGTGCAGCTGCTGGGGCTGGTGCTCTACCCGTTCATTGAAAACACCGACGCGGGCCGCATCGGCTTTGGTGCGTTTGGCATTGTGGTGCTGGCCGCCACCACCCGCATGGTGCGCAGCACGCCGGGCCTGACCTGGGTCAGCGTGTGCATCGCGCTGCCGTCGATTGTGCTGCTGGCGCTGCAGGCCCTGTACGGCATGCCGCACCTGTTGCCCTGGTCGGCCGGGCTGGAGGCGGTGTTTTACTTTTACGCGGCGTTCAGCCTGATCCGCTACATGCTGGAAGACCAGCGCGCCACCACCGACGAGCTGTTTGCGGCGGGTGCTACTTTCACCCTGCTGGCCTGGGCGTTCACCTACCTGTTTGTGCTGACCCAGGCGCTGCAGCCCGGCTGCTTTGCCGCTGCGGTGAATGCCGACCAGCCCCGCACCTGGACGGAGCTGATGTTTCTGAGCTTTGCGCTGCTGTCCAGCACCGGCATTGGCGACGTGATTCCCATCACCCCGCATGCGCGTTCGCTGGCCAGCCTGGAGATGTTTGCCGGGGTGATCTATCTGGCCGCCGTGGTGTCGCGTTTGATTGGTTTAACCCTGCAGTCGCACAAGTAAGCCTGTATTCCTATACAGTGTCGGGTTTTCCGCCGATCTGGAGTGTGCGCCCATGACCGAAATCGTCTCTCTGTACCCGTCTACGTCGCCCGAGCAGCCCGAGGGCGAGTTTGTCAGCTTCCCCGGTTCGCCGTTCGAGTTGTTCATGCCGTACCCGCCCGCAGGCGACCAGCCTGAGGCGATCCGCCAACTGGTGGAAGGCGTGGGCGATGGCGAGGTGTTCCAGACCCTGCTGGGTGTCACCGGTTCCGGCAAGACCTTCACCATGGCCAATGTGATCGCCCGGCTGGGCCGCCCGGCCATTATTTTTGCGCCCAACAAGACCCTGGCCGCGCAGCTCTACAGCGAGTTCCGCGAGTTCTTTCCGAAGAATGCGGTGGAGTATTTCGTCAGCTACTACGACTACTACCAGCCCGAGGCCTATGTGCCGCAGCGCGACCTGTTCATTGAAAAAGACAGCGCCATCAACGAGCACATCGAGCAGATGCGCCTGAGCTGCACCAAGAGCGTGCTGGAGCGGCGCGACGTCATCATCGTGGCCACGGTGTCGGCCATCTACGGTATCGGCCAGCCCGAGGCCTACCACCAGATGGTGATGACGCTGCGCCACGGCGACAAGATGGGCCAGCGCGACGTGATCGCCCAGCTCATCCGCATGCAGTACCAGCGCAACGACATGGAATTCAGCCGCGGCAAGTTCCGCGTGCGCGGCGACACCATCGATGTGTTTCCGGCCGAGCATTCCGAGCTGGCCATCCGCATCGAGCTGTTTGACGACGAGATCGACAGCCTGCAGCTGTTCGACCCGCTCACGGGCCGCATCCGCCAGAAGATTCCGCGCTTCACCGTCTACCCCAGCAGCCACTACGTGACCCCGCGCGACAAGGTGCTGGCCGCGGTGGAAACCATCAAGACGGAGCTGAGCGACCGGCTCAAAGAGCTGGTCGGCATGGGCAAGCTGGTGGAGGCGCAGCGGCTGGAGCAGCGCACCCGGTTCGACCTGGAAATGCTCACCGAGATCGGCCACTGCAAGGGCATCGAGAACTACACCCGCCACCTCAGCGCCGCGCTCCCCGGTATGCCGCCGTCCACACTCACCGACTACCTGCCCAAAGACGCGCTCATGTTTCTGGACGAAAGCCACATCCTGATCGGCCAGTTTGGCGGCATGTACAACGGCGACCGGGCGCGCAAGACCACGCTGGTGGAATACGGCTTTCGCCTGCCCAGCGCGCTGGACAACCGGCCCCTGAAGTTCGAAGAATTCGAAACCAAGATGCGCCAGGCGGTGTTCGTCTCGGCCACGCCTGGCAACTGGGAAAAAGAGCACACCGGCCAGGTGGTGGAGCAACTGGTGCGCCCCACCGGCCTGGTCGATCCGCAGGTGGAAGTGCGCCCCGCCACCCACCAGGTGGACGATGTGCTGCAGGAGATCCGCATCCGCGTCGAGAAGAGCGAGCGCGTCTTCATCACCACGCTGACCAAGCGCATGGCCGAGCAACTCACCGACTACTTGACGGAAAACGGCGTGAAAGTGCGCTACCTGCACAGCGATGTGGACACGGTGGAACGGGTGGAAATCCTGCGCGACCTGCGCCTGGGCACCTTCGACGTGCTGGTCGGCATCAACCTGCTGCGCGAAGGCCTGGACGTGCCCGAGGTGTCGCTGGTGGCGATTCTGGATGCCGACAAAGAGGGCTTCTTGCGTTCCGAGCGCTCGCTGATCCAGACCATTGGCCGGGCAGCGCGCAACCTGAATGGCCGGGCCATTCTGTACGCCGACAAGGTCACCGAATCCATGCGCAAAGCCATCGACGAGACCGAGCGCCGCCGCACCAAGCAGATCGCCCACAACCTGGCACAGGGCATCACCCCACGCAGCATCGTCAAGCAAGTCAAGGACCTGATCGACGGTGTGTACAGCGAAAAATCAGGCCGCGAAGCCGAGAAGCTGGCCCAGGATGCCATCCAGCGCGCCAAGGTGGAAGACATGGGCGAGAAAGACATTGCCCGCGAAATCAAGCGGCTGGAAAAGCTGATGCTGGAGCACGCCCGCAACCTCGAATTCGAAAAAGCCGCCCGGGTGCGCGACCAGTTGGCGGTGCTGAAAACCCAGGCATTTGGGGCATCGGGGCACGACAACATTGCCATAGGAAACTAATCGTTCTAAAATAAGACCGGTCAGTATGCTTACCCGACGAATTCGATAGGCTTCTCTGCTATAATGGCATTTGTCAATAAATAAAAACCAGAAGTTGAGGGTGGCTACCGTGACTTAAACACGGAAGCACGCTGGAGGAAGCGGATTTAAGACTGGCTCAAGCCGGTTTTAGTTCCATGTGTAACCCCAGTACTGCCTACAAGAGGTGCGCGGCCACCGTGCGCCCCAAGGCCCACTAAAACAGGAGCTTGCGATGCGACTCACCACTAAAGGCCGTTTTGCGGTCACCGCCATGATTGATCTGGCCCTGCGCCAGAACAACGGCCCCGTCACGCTCGCGGCCATCAGCCAGCGGCAACAAATTTCTCTCTCGTACCTGGAGCAACTGTTCGGCAAACTGCGCCGCCACGAGCTGGTCGAGTCCACCCGCGGCCCCGGCGGCGGCTACACCCTGGGCCGCAAAGCCACCGACATCACTGTGGCCGACATCATCGTCTCGGTGGATGAGCCCATGGACGCCACCCAGTGCGGCGGCAAGGAAAACTGCCTGGGCGAAGCTGGTCGCTGCATGACGCACGACCTGTGGGCCTCGCTGAACACCCGCATGGTCGAATTTCTGGACTCGGTGAGCCTGCAAAAGCTG
Source organism: uncultured Albidiferax sp. (assembly GCA_963513125.1). Taxonomy (GTDB): domain Bacteria; phylum Pseudomonadota; class Gammaproteobacteria; order Burkholderiales; family Burkholderiaceae_C; genus Rhodoferax_B. The sequence continues at coordinate 119,843 of CAUPPH010000003.1, read as the reverse complement.
GTGGACGAGCAACTCGCCAAGGGCGTGCAAATCGAAAGCAAGCCCATGGTCAAGCGCGCCATCTCCAGCATGCCGGTCGTCAAGCCCATGCGCATCACCGGGCCGAATTCGGTGTTTGCCCTTGGCAATGTTTTTGCCAAGTCGTAATTCCTCAACAGCGCTTTTTTAAAGCCAGCCTTCACCCCCAGTTTTTGAGAGCTAGCCAATGGATACCCCACACTTCCCCATCTACATGGACTACAGCGCCACCAACCCCTGCGACGAGCGGGTGGTGGATGCCATGATTCCCTGGTTGCGCGAACACTTCGGCAACCCCGCGTCGCGCAGCCATGCATGGGGCTGGGAGGCGGAAGCCGCGGTAGAAAAAGCCCGCGAACAGGTGGCCGCGCTGATCGGTGCCGACCCGCGCGAGATCGTCTGGACTTCGGGTGCCACCGAATCCAACAACCTGGCCCTCAAGGGTGCTGCGCATTTCTACAAGACCAAGGGCAAGCACATCATCACGGTCAAGACCGAGCACAAAGCCGTGCTCGACACCTGCCGCGAGCTGGAGCGCCAAGGCTTTGAAGTGACTTACCTGGACGTGCAGGCTGATGGCCTGGTCGACCTGGAAGCCTTCAAGGCGGCCATCCGCCCCGATACCATCCTGGCCAGCGTGATGTTCGTCAACAACGAAATCGGCGTGGTCCAGGACATCGCCGCCATCGGTGCCATCTGCCGCGAAAAGGGTGTGATCTTCCACTCCGACGCTGCACAGGCCACGGGCCGCGTCGAATTCGATTTGTCGAAAATGCCCGTCGATCTGATGAGCCTGACCTCGCACAAAACCTATGGCCCCAAAGGTATTGGCGCGCTGTTCGTGCGCCGCAAGCCACGCATCCGCCTGGAAGCGCAAATGCACGGCGGTGGCCACGAGCGCGGCATGCGTTCCGGCACCTTGCCCACGCACCAGATCGTCGGCATGGGCGAGGCTTACCGCATTGCCAAGGAAGAAATGGCCGTGGAAAACGTCCGTATCCAAGCCTTGCACGACCGCATGCTGGCTGGTTTGAAAGACGTGGAGCAGGTGTTCATCAACGGCCACGAGACGCAACGCGTGCCGCACAACCTGAACATGAGCTTCAATTACGTTGAAGGCGAGTCGCTGATCATGGGCATCAAGGGTTTGGCGGTGTCCAGTGGTTCGGCCTGCACATCCGCCAGTCTGGAACCCAGCTACGTGCTGCGTGCTTTGGGCCGCAGCGACGAGCTGGCCCATAGCAGCCTGCGCATGACGATTGGCCGCTGGACCACCGAGGCCGACATCGACTACGCCGTCGATACCATCAAAACCAATGTGGCCAAGTTGCGCGACCTGAGCCCTTTGTGGGAAATGTACCAAGATGGTATTGATATCAGCACCATCCAGTGGTCGGCCCATTGATAGGACTTGTGCAAGTCCTGATTGAATTGAACTGAAGAGGTAAAACACCATGGCTTATTCCGAAAAAGTGGTAGACCACTATGAAAACCCCCGCAACGTCGGCTCGTTTGAAAAAGGCGACGACAGCGTAGGCACTGGTATGGTCGGCGCACCGGCGTGCGGCGACGTGATGAAGCTGCAGATCAAGGTCAACCCCGTCACCGGCGTGATCGAAGATGCACGTTTCAAGACCTACGGCTGCGGCTCGGCCATCGCGTCCAGCTCGCTGGTCACCGAATGGGTCAAGGGCAAAACCCTGGACGAAGCGGCGGCCTTGAAAAACAGCCAGATCGCCGAAGAGCTGGCGCTGCCCCCGGTCAAGATCCACTGCTCCATCCTGGCCGAAGATGCCATCAAGGCTGCGGTCAGCGACTACAAGCAAAAACACGCTGCGGCGGCGGCCCAGGTCCACTGAACATGGCTGTCACGCTGACTGAGGCTGCTGCCCGGCATGTCACCCGCTACCTGGCCAAACGTGGTAAGGGCGTGGGCGTGCGCCTGGGGGTCAAGACCACGGGCTGCTCGGGCCTGGCCTACAAGCTGGAGTACGTGGACGAATTCGCCCCCGAAGATGTGATTTTCGAAGGCCATGGCGTGAAGGTGCTGGTCGATCCGAAAAGCCTGGCTTACATCGACGGCACGCAGCTCGACTTTGTGCGCGAAGGCCTGAACGAAGGCTTCAAGTTCGAGAACCCGAACGAGCGCGACAAATGTGGCTGCGGAGAGAGCTTCCGAATCTAGGCCCTCTGCACCCGCCACCAACCGCCCGAGCCCCGTGCCGCGGCGGTTTTTTCTTGGTAGCCATGAACCTCCAATCCAACGACTTCGAGCTGTTTGACATCCCCGTGCAGTTCGCGCAAGACATGGCCGCCATGCAAACCCGCTGGCAGGCCTTGCAGCGCGAGGCGCACCCCGACCGCTTTGCCGCCCAGGCCGGTGCCGCGCAGCGCGTGGCCATGCAGTGGTCGGTGCGCATCAACGAAGCCTGGGCGCGTCTGAAAGACCCGCTCAAGCGCGCGGCTTACCTGTGTGAGCTCCATGGCGCGCCCATCCAGGCCGAGAACAACACCGCCATGCCCGGCGCATTTCTGATGCAGCAGATGGAGTGGCGCGAAGCCCTGGACGATGCCAATAGCAGCGCCGCCTTGGAAGCCTTGAACACCGAAGTGCTGCAAGCCCGCCGTGACGGCCTGGCCCAATGTGCCCGCTTGCTGGACGAAGCGCACGACTACGCGGCCGCCGCCCAGCAGGTCCGCGCCCTGATGTTCATCGAGCGCTTTGCCCGCGACGTGGACGATGCTATCGACCGCCTGTGACAATCGACGAATAACTTATTACTTCCCATGGCGCTCCTCCAAATTTCCGAACCCGGCCAGTCGCCCGACCCGCACCAGCGCCGCCATGCCGTCGGCATCGACCTCGGCACCACCCACTCGCTGGTCGCCACGGTGCGCAGCGGTGAAGCCGTGTGCCTGCCCGACGACCAGGGCCGCGTGATCCTGCCCAGCGTGGTGCGCTACCTGCCCGGCGACAAACGCCAGATCGGCCATGACGCACTCGCCGCCCAGGCCAGCGACCCCGAAAACACCATTGCATCCGTGAAGCGCTTCATGGGCCGCGGCCTGGCCGACATCGCCCAGCGCGAAAAGCTGCCCTATGTGTTCATTGACAAGCCCGGCATGGTCGGCCTGCAAACCGCGCACGGCGAGAAGTCGCCGGTCGAGGTCAGCGCCGAGATCCTGGCCACCCTGCGTTTCCGCGCCGAAGACAGCTTTCTAGACGACGTGTATGGCGCGGTCATCACCGTGCCCGCCTATTTCGACGATGCCCAACGCCAGGCCACCAAGGACGCAGCGCAACTGGCCGGATTGAACGTGCTGCGCCTGATCAACGAACCCACGGCTGCGGCAATAGCCTACGGCCTGGACAACGGCAGCGAAGGCATTTACGCGGTGTACGACCTGGGCGGCGGCACCTTCGACATCAGCATCCTGCGCCTGAGCCAGGGTGTGTTCGAAGTGATTGCCACCGGCGGCGACGCAGCCCTGGGTGGCGACGACTACGACCGCGCACTGGCCGACTGGGTGCTGGCCCAAACCAGCCAGCAGGCCGTCACCGCATCTGACAAGGTGGCGCTGAACGCCGCAGCCCGCGCCTGCAAGGAAGCGCTGTCTGCTACAGATTTAGTAGCTTTCAACGCCGATGGTTCGGGCGCTAGCATCCAATTTGACGTTAAAAAATCAGACTTTGAAGCTGCCACCGCCCACCTCACGGCCCGCACGATGGCCGCTGTGCGCAAGGCCCTGCGCGATGCCAAGCTGAGCGTGGACGAGGTGCAGGGCACGGTGATGGTCGGCGGCTCCACCCGCATGCCGCAAATCCAGCGCGCCGTGGCCGACTTCTTTGGCCGCGCGCCGCTCACCAACCTGAACCCCGACGAAGTCGTCGCCCTGGGTGCTGCCATCCAGGCCAACCAACTGGCGGGGAATAGCGGGGCAGGGGACTTGCTGCTGCTGGACGTGATTCCGTTGTCGCTGGGGATTGAGACCATGGGCGGCCTGGTCGAGCGCATCGTGCCGCGCAACCAGACCATCCCCACAGCGATGGCGCAAGATTTCACCACCTACCAGGACGGCCAGACCGCGTTGGCCTTGCACGTGGTGCAGGGCGAGCGCGACCTGGTGGCCGACTGCCGCAGCCTGGCCCGCTTCGAGCTGCGCGGCATCCCGCCCATGGCCGCCGGGGCCGCGCGCATCCGCGTCACCTTCACGGTGGATGCCGACGGCCTGCTTAGCGTTGCCGCCAAAGAGCAGGGCAGTGGCGTGGAAGCGCAGATCACCGTCAAGCCCAGCTACGGCCTGAGCGACGAGCAGATCGCCCAGATGCTGCAAGACAGTTTCCACACCGCCGCCCAAGACATGCAGGCCCGCGCCCTGGTCGAAGCCCGCGTGGATGCCGACCGCATGCTGCTGGCCACCCAGAGCGCGCTGGCGGCCGATGGCGATTTGCTCTCAGCAGATGAACTGTCCACCATCGAAGCTTTGCGTGCCGAGCTGGTCCAGGCCAAGCTGCTCACCGATGCCAAGCTGGTGGAAGCCGCCACCAAACAACTGGCCGACGGCACCGAAGCTTTCGCCGCCGCCCGAATGAACCGGGGCATCCAGCACGCCCTGTCCGGCAAAAACATCGAGACCCTCTGATATGCCCATCATCAAAATCCTGCCCCACCCCGAATACTGCCCGCAAGGTGCCGAGATCAGCGCGCCTGCAGGCACCTCGATCTGCGAAGCCATGCTGGACAACCACATCAACATCGAGCACGCCTGCGACATGAGCTGCGCCTGCACCACCTGCCACGTGATCGTGCGCGAAGGTTTTCAGTCGCTGGGCGAACTGGACGAAAACGAAGAAGACTTGCTGGACCGCGCCTGGGGCCTGGAGCCGCAGTCCCGCCTGGGCTGCCAGGCTTTCCTGGCGCAGCAAAATGTGACGGTGGAAATCCCCAAATACACCATCAACCACGCCAAAGAGCTTCACTGATAAAAATGGCTTCTCGTGCTTATAGAGTAAGCGCGAGAAGCTATCAAAAAGATAGTTATGCGCCAAATCATTCTGGATACCGAAACCACCGGCTTGTCGGCGGCGGGCGGTGACCGCGTGCTGGAAATCGGCTGCGTTGAGTTGCTCAATCGCAAGCTCACCGGCCACCATTTTCACCACTACATCAACCCCGAGCGCGACAGCCACGAAGACGCGCTGCGGGTGCACGGCATCACTACCGAGTTCCTGCGCGACAAGCCCAAGTTCGCCGAGATCGTGGATGCGTTTTTGGCGTACTGCCAGGATGCCGAGCTGGTCATCCACAACGCCGCCTTCGACGTCGGCTTTCTGAACAAGGAACTGGAGCGCCTGGGCAAGCCGCCGCTGACGCATTTTGTCAGCGGCATCATCGACACCCTGGCCCTGGCCAAGGAGCTGTACCCCGGCAAGCGTAATTCGCTGGATGCCCTGTGCGACCGGCTGGAAGTGGACCGTTCGGGCCGCGACGTGCATGGCGCCTTGCTGGATGCCGAGCTGCTGTCCCAGGTCTACATCAACCTCACGCGTGGGCAAGATGCCCTGCTGATCGACGTGGGTGTTGAGGACACCACCGAAGCCGCCGTGCCGCAGATGGACCTGAGCGGCTTTGTGCTGCCCGTGCTGCACATCAGCGAAGAGGAAGCCGCCGCCCACCAGGATTTGCTGAAACAACTCGATAAATCCAGCGGCGGCAAGACAGTTTGGCGAATACTGGAAAAAGATGTTGTATAATTTGAGGCTTACCTGATAGCGATTAACAAGTCGCATTCTCACGAATATCAGGGCGATTAGCTCAGGGGTAGAGCACTGCATTCACACTGCAGGGGTCGCAAGTTCGAAACTTGCATCGCCCACCAAAATCTTTAATGATTTCAAGCACTTAGTGGAAACGCTAGGTGCTTTTTTGTTGCCTGTACGGAAATAGTACGGAAAACAGCAGGTTTTGCTTTTTGTGCTGTGCTATTGACAGACATCCGTCAAGGCGCTAGCCGCTACACCGGACGCCAGGATTCCCGACTGCTGAACACATCTCGATGTGTGCCATGCGGCAACGAAGCAGAACTGATGCGGAACGGGATGCGGAATTAGCTATTTATTTGATAGCGCACTTCTGTTCGGTGCCGGAATCGAAGATGTTTTAAAAAGTGGCGTGGATGTTAAGTTCTGCTAAGGTATTTTTAAAAAATACCGTCATTTTTTGAAATGCTTCTATGTGCCGGTCGTCCATAAGAAGACATGCCACTCACTCAGTCGAGAACCGTGTTCACCCAGCCCTTAACGCCGAGCTGGTCTTTCAGAATTGCAAGTGCTGCCTGGAGTGCACAGGTGTGCACAGAAGCCCCTTGACTCGTGAGCTTCATGTCGGGCATGGTCAGTTCGACCTCGTTTTCACCGACTGACGCAACATGGAATATCTGATCTGCACCGGGCACCTTCGCCGCTTGAAAAAGGCCGACCCAAAGCGCCGAATCGCGCTCTATCGTTAGCAGCAACTCAGCCCAGCCGCATAGGGCAAAGCGACCCTGCAAGCGCGCCACCTCGGCGACGGCCGCATCGCGACCAGCGAATTGCGCCTCGCGCATCGCATACAAGATGGTGTCGATCAATTGCGGATCGGGTGTGGCAAGCACCTCCATTGCCTTTGCAACTGCAGCATCACCAAAAGCCTCGGCCGCCTTTTCCAGCAGGGCGTGCATCTTGCTTCCGTCTGGGTATTTGATGAACATGGGTTCGAGCTTGGCGAAAATGTCTGTAGAGAAGAAGTTAACCTTGCCATCGATCAGTCTTTTCAGGTAGCGCGCATCAGCTTGGTGGGCCGGATTAGCTGGATCAGCCTCTCCGATGGTGTATGGGCTTATCCTGGCCTTGAGGTTCCTCACGGCGCTCAACCATTCGACGACGGCGGTTCTCTCATCGGACTCTGATGGCGTGTAGTCCATGGTTGCGCCAACCGCATGTGTCAGCTCGGATACACGGGTCAGCACCTTTCCGTCAAGCACCAATCCATGCGCTTGCTGCATGCTCTTAACGGTTTTTTTCTTGAACGCCGCGTCTCCTATCGCCAGCAAATGGTCAAGCAGAAGAAGGAGTTCATCCATCGCGTTGGCCGCAGACAGCGGAGGGGCCGATTCGTGAATCGCGCCTTGCGTAGGCTGCTCCAAGCGTCGGCTGGTACCGGATGCGTTGTAATTGCTGTCGGGTGGGGATGGTGCTTTATTTTTCATGGTGCCTCAGCTGACATTGACCCAAAGCATGGCGTTTGTTGGATGAATGCGCCCTAATGCCACCAGCGTTTCTAGGATGGCGGGTAGGCGCTCTCGCCAACGGCCGCGACCGCTGAAGTTGGAAGAGATGGTTTGGAGGTCCATCGCAGTGCCAGCCTGGGCAAGCACATCGGCCACGGCTTTGACCTGATCCGCCATGCTGGTGGGCCAGGGCTGGGCGGGGGCTTTGCTGTTCTTGCCCTTGGCAGAAGGAACCGGAGCCACATGCGTAGGCATGGTAATGCCGGTTTGCCCTACCTGACCTGGGGCCTGGAACGTAGGACGCAACCAACGAACATGGCCCCCGGCCTCTTCGGCACTGCGCTGGGTATTGAGCGCCACGAGGCGAGCCAGTAGCGCGTCAGACGTAATGACAAGGCGTGGATCGGTCCAGCCGTAAGCCGCCAGCACGGCGGTGTCTAGTTCATCGTGCAGGGATTTCAGTACCCCAACGAGGCCATGCTCGTGCAGCGTCTTGTCCTTGGCGGTGAGCACTTCGCCGCTGCGCAGCTTTTCCAGCACGTTGTAAATGCCCGTCAGCGTCACGTCGGCGTGGGCAACTTGCTGCTTTTTTCGGTGGGTATCAATCTGTTCCGCCAGCGTACGGATGCGCTCGGTCAGCCCCGGTGTGAGGCCAGTGTCTGTATCGGGGAAGGGGAAGGTTTCGAAGCAACGGGATTTGTTGTAGCGGGGACGATCTTCCAATGTTCCACCTGTGGCGAGTGCCCACGTTTCATGCAATTGGCTGGAGAGCACGCCCAGCACATAGGCGTCGTCCACGGCAATGGCTATGAGCGCGTTGTCGGGCAAGATGCTGGCATCCAGAAACTGAAATATCCGGTGTGTAGCGGTCTCTGGTGTAGCGATGTAGCGGGGAAGTCCAACGAGTTGTTTGCGCATCTCTTGGCGCGGCTTACCGTGAAGCCACCAAAATTTCGCGTAAACGGCGCCATCCTTGCTTGTACCTTTCGCGTCGCGCTCGGGTTTGACCCGATCCAGCAGTCGTTGATATATCGCCGGGTGCTGATTACGCAACTCATCAGAACTCAAGCCAAAGGCGTCGATCACGCGCACGCCGCGCGGCTTGTCGGTCAGGTCGCGGCCATGGCGATAGTTGCGGACAATGGCGGTGCAGGCGCTTTGGGATATCGCGATCGGCGTCGCTGCCAGCAGCGTGATGGCCTCCTCAGGCGTGACGATGAACCCCGGACCGTTTAATTGCACACCGCGATTACTCAGATTCAAATTGGCTTGCAGAGCAGCAACGCTAGCCACATTCGCCCCCACGCTCAAATCGGCATGAATCACGCCGCGTAGCTCGTCCAGGGTCACGGTCACTTCCCCGTCCTGGCCCTGCGTTTCGCTGAGCACCCTTTGCAAACGACCCTCGCCCGCACCGGGCTTAAGAACCGTCATGGCGATGCGCACGGCGGCACCGTCGGCACTATCGACCCACGGATGGTCCGGGATGGCAAAAGCCAGCGTGTCTGAATGGTCGAGCGCCACCTGTACCACGCGGCGGTTTAAGGTCTGGCGCAGGCTGTTGGTGGTGATAAAGCCCATACGCTGTGCCTTACCCGCACCCACCAGCGCGGCGGCACGCGCCCACCAGAACATGACAAAGTCGGCGCTATCAGGCACGTCCGGCCAGGCCTTTCGCAAGGCTTCGACGTAGCCATCGCCTAGCGCGGAGCGCATGGGGGACGCGCCGATAAAAGGGGGGTTGCCAACGATGAAATCGGCCGTCGGCCATTCAGCTTGCTTTGCACCGCTGTAATGCCACTGCGGTAACTGGGCAGACTCGTCGGGCACCAGCTCGCCCGTGACGGGGTGGGCTTTCTGAGTCACTCCATCCCAGCGCGTTAGCGGCTGACCGTTTGTGTCCAGCGCGGGTGTGCGTTTGTCCCAGGCCAGCACTGCGTCGCGGCATTCGATGTTGCCGTAGTTGTGGACCACCGGCTCGGCCACGCCGACGATATCAAAGGTTCGGATCTGCCACTGCAGATAACCGATCCACAGCACCAGTTCGGCCATGGCCGCGGCACGCGGGTTGACCTCGATGCCACGCAGTTGTTGCAGAGTGACGGTTTCACCTTCGAGCATGAGTTTGGATTGCGTGTCACCTAACTCGTCCAGTTGGTCGAAGACCTCGCCTTCCAGTCGCTTCAAGTGCTCCAGCGTGACGTAAAGAAAGTTGCCACTGCCACAGGCGGGGTCCAACACGCGCAGGGTGCACAGGCGGTGGTGGAAGCGGTGCACCTCGTTACGGGCTTCGGATCGTTTGGCTTCACTCTCCTTTTTGCTGTCAACCGCTTCGGCCTCTGTTACCAACAACAACACAACGGCCTGAACATTGGCCCATTCAGCGCGCAGTGGCTCTAGTACGGTTGGCAGCACCAACCGCTCCACATAGGCGCGAGGAGTGTAGTGCGCGCCGAGCGCATGGCGTTCAATCGGGTTGAGCGCGCGCTCCAGCAAGGTGCCGAAGATGGCGGGCTCGACCTTGCGCCAATCGGCCTTGGCGGCCTCGATCAAGAGGTCAATTTGCGCCGTCGTCAGCAACAGGCTGTAGTCGGGCGTATCAGCACCTTTGAAAAGTTTGCCGTTGAACTTCAAGACGTTTTTGGCCACCGCACCTGAAAAGCCACCATGGTCCATGTCAGCCCATAGCTCCCGAAGCATGTGTTGCAACGTGCCAGGTGCTTCGCGATGCGTCTGCAGTAGGCCGAAGAATGCGCCCTTGGGCAACAGTTCGACATCTTCCGCAAACATGCTGAACAGCGCACGCGTCAGATACGCGGCCACGTGTTCAGCGGCATGCTTGTCTTGCTCCAGTGATTTGGCCAACTTGGCCAGGTGATCGGATACGGTGCGGGTGACCAGCGCATTGACGCGTGCCGGGTCGAGCTGGTCAGGGTCGGTCCAGATCAGGCGCAGGCGCTCGCGCACTTCTGGCTTGACGAGGTCGGCTAGAGCTATTCGGTGGTTGCGGGAATCAGGGAATGGAATGTATGTGCCTCCGCTGCGGCTGAATTCGGCATAAACCTCAATGACGGTGCCAATGTCCAGGACTAACAAAAATGGCGGTCGTCCCTCTGCTGGCGGTAGTGCTCGGGCGTAATTTTGGGCTTGGGCGTGGGCTTCAAGCAAGGTGCGACTGAAACGCTCCGAGCCCACTGCGGCCTTGAGTTTCTTGGACTCGGCAACGAATTTTCCGCGCAGGTAGCAATCAACTCGCCCAGCGCTGCTGGTGCCGTCGGCATAGGTGAACGTGACGGGACGCTCGAACATGTAGTCCTGCGCCGGGGTTGGGTGGGGCCGGGGCACGTCCAGCAGTTCGCATAGGTCGATGATGAAAGACTGCGAGGTAGATAGTTCACTGGCAGTTACGCCATGCCAGCGGGCAATGAAGGCTTCAGGGGTGTTTTCCAGCGTGTTTTCATTTTTTCTACTGTTCATGCCGTCGATGATATGTGTTGTGCGCTCAGAGTCTGGACCTCAAGGAAGAGGCCGCCATGATTCTGCAAGCCGACGGTCAAATGTGTTGGCAGAAGTGCTGCGAGGGTCCCCGAATAATGATTGCGCCGCCACGAGTTGACATGCTTGTATACCGACTTGGGCTGACTTGGACTGACTGGGGCGAATTAAAACGGACAAATTTGCTGCCTTTCTCCCGCGAGAAAGCAGCCCGAATTGGACTCGCTTAATGTTAAGGATTGTTAGGGTCAAACAGCGGTGACGTTATAGATTGAAACTGCTTGGTTGTTGTGTGTTCGCCTGCCTGCGGCGCCGTGTTCGTTGTGGCTGGGATGCCGTGACTGCGAATGTTGCCCAGACTTCGGTGAATTTCATGCACATGCCTTCCTTGGTGGGGTTCTGATTGTTTTGGACAACAGATTGCTTAGAGCCTCAACGCCAAATGCATTGAGATCTCTAGGTCATTGCCTTCCCTGGAGCCGGAAGCCGTTGCAAGTTTTCGGCTTTGGCTTTGTAGGCTGGGCGTCCAGCCCCATTCTTGAACCACCTGTTCCCATTTTTAGTCCTTCACAGAAAACGAAATAGTTTGTTTAACCAGGCAGTCGCCAAGCGCCGCTGCAACCCATGTATCAGCTGCCTGACGCTAATTTCTGGTAAACGCTGGTGGTCGCTTGAAATACTCGCCGCTGTCCATGTCGTACAGAGTTGGGTCAAGGTCGCAATCTCTTATCCTGACTGTCTCAAGTTCGCTGCCGTCAGTTTGTTCAAGGTCAAGGCCGTGACTGTCATCAGTTGGCCGTGACAATTTCAGGGCTGGTCGCGGTTGCGATGCAGCAGGCAAAGAAACAGGTGGTTTCGGTGCAAACCCTACAGAGCATAGGGTTTGCTCTTTTTTCGGCAATGTGAACCCTATAGGGTTTGGCTCTTTGGCTGGTCCTTTGCCTTTGCCGGTCATGATCTGGGTGAATGTGCGAAGCTTCTTTTTCGGCGTCGCCAGTTCAACGCCTAGCGCCATCAGGAACGGCCCAGGATCGCGCTCTACCGCTTCCCGGATGACACTCCACGCATTACTCTGCAATGCGCCGTCAGAAATTTCTCGCAGCTTTTGAAGCACGGCCTTTGCCCCGGCCTGCTTTGCAATCCCAGCCAGGCGGGCAGGTGCTTTGCTTAGGCCGAACTTTGACGCAACTACAGCATGAAAGTCTTTTTGCAGAGCCATCAGCTTTTGCTTGCCGCCAAGCAGGTTTGAGCCATCCATACGCCCATCAATCAGCGGCAGCAGTAGGACGTGGCAATGGGGCACGGCTTCATCGCGGTGAGTGTCTGCGCTCAGAATGACACCCCCCATGCGGCCCACGGCCCACGCAGTGCAGGCGGCGAAGTAGGCCCGGTCATCAATGGCGGTATTGGACGGCAGGCTAAAAACGATCTCCAACCCCATAACCGCATCTTTGCGTAGTTTGACCACGCCCGCCGCCGTCATCCGGTCTTTGGCAAGCTGACCAACATCACCCGCAGTAGCAGGCCCGGCAAGCGTGTAATTCAAGCGTGAGCGTGTCGGGTCAATCGAACCCATTGCGCCCATTTCTACCGGAATCTCACGCTTGTTATGCCGAGCCGCCACTGTAATTATGCCGCTGCCCTTGAGCTTTTTGATTCTCAGGACAGCGGCCCCGCTCATGCCGACCGCCCAAAACACCGAAGGAGCGCATGAAACCAGACGGACGGAGCAGCGCACCATAAGCGCAGGAGAAACGCTTGCATTGCTGTCATGCTGCGCTCTCAAACATAGTGACGGAAGTCAGCGCCAGCATGGATTGCTTTGCCCGCTGATAGCCGTCATGGTGGTCAAGCGCCGATTGCATGGCCCGTGCTGCCATCGCTTACCCCGCCACTTGGTGACGTGAATCTGCTTGCTTGGTCAGCCAGTTATCGACCTCGGTTTTTAGCCAACGTGACGATTTGCCAATTTTTATCGGTTGCGGGAACTTGAGTACTGGGTCAGCGATTAGCTGATAGATGCGACTACGGCCAAAGCTGGTGTAGTGCGAGAGATATGTAAATGCAAATAACGCCGGTGAAAATGTCAGCGAGTCTGACAGTGCGCCATCTGCCTTATTGGTATCGGTGCGCGTTTCTGCGATCTGAGAAGTGGTCATTTTTTTTACAGCGCCATCACGGCGTTTGTTGGTTAAAGAAGTGGGCTTGTCTGCGGCAGCTTTTCCGGCTTTGGTGTTTGGTGCCTCCCGTCTGGCAGGTTCGCCATCATCATCGCCGCCATCGTCATCATCGCTTGCTGCAACCGCCGGAGACTCGCCGCCCGTTTCGGCACTGTCGCAGTCAGTATCAGCATTTGCCCCGGCGCCTTGCTCAGGGAATCCGTTTGAAATAAAGCAGCCCCCTGAAACTTTCGATTGGCGAATGATTACTCGATAATGGTCCAAACAAGCCGCTGGTAAGGTGTCGTGCCGAGTTGATTCGTAAACAATCATGCTCTTTTCTTTCACTTGATACTGTATATAAAACCAGCCCTAATTTTTGAGGGCGTGCGATTATGGCACTAATATCCATCATCGTGCAATTAAGTCCACAGCGGTGCTTTAATTGCTAAACGATTAGCGCAGTGGCTTGCTATAAAGCTAGAAGCGCCAGCGCATTAGATGCGTGTTCATGCAGCAGGTGACCGTAATGCTTTTCGATCATCATCACGCTGGTGCCTGACAACTGCGCTACGGTCATCGTGTCGAGGTGGTGCAGGGCGATCAAGTCAGTAATGGTCGAATGGCGCAGGGCATAGGCGGTGGCCTTGTCGGGCAGGTTTGCAGCCGTTGCCGCTTTCCTGAATGGCTTCTTCCATGCGTCTTTGTCCCAGAACTTGCCGTTGGCTTGCGAGATCAGCGGAGCGCCCGGTAACTTGTTTGTGGCCTGTTCAGCAAAGAATGCGGCGGTCGCTGGCGGCAAGTTGATTTTGCGATCTCCCCCGGCTTTGTCTTTGCCCACGGTCAGCACGTTCAGACGCTTGTCGAAACTGCCCGCCGTCAGCGAAGCCAATGCGCCCGGCCTGAATGGGACAAGCGATAACGCCCGTAACAGAGCCGCTAAATCAGCCGGTGAGCTTGCGATTAAGGCCCGGCGTTGGGTTATATCCAGATAGCAGTCGCGCCGCCCGGTGGCGTTTTTAATAGGTGTCAGCTTGTACTTCCATGCGGTGTCGCTGGTGGCGTAACCGTCGCGCATGGCGAGATTGAGCGCGGCCTTGAACACGGCCATTTCACGATTGATTGAGCTTGCTGATTTTGGTTTTGTGCTGATCAAGTTCTTGTCCTGAAGCAGCGCGGGTGCCTTGGTCAGCTTCACGCGCCAGTCGTTGACCATACCTTGCGTGAGCTTCATCACTGGGGTGTCGCTCAGTTTCTTGTCGGCATACATCCAGCGTTTGAAACGGGTGTCGAGGTCTTTCGCCGCAGCAAGCTTGTTTTCGTCGATCTGCTTTTGAACGTAGCGTTGGCAGGCTTCGCCCACTGTTATGACTGTAGCCGAGCCGCCTTCGCTACGATGTTTAAACCATTCGTCAGCGGCTTTTTTCGCTGCATCGAAGCGGAGGTGGTCGGGCATGTCCGAAAAGTCGCCTAGGGCGTTGTAGCCCTGTTTGCCTGTGTCATCGTTCAACAATCGGGCAATCCAAGTGCCGCCCGGCCCAGTCATCATTTTTCGGTAACCTAAGAACGCCCCTTTTTCGACTCGGTGCCAATACGGTTCGCGCCTGATTTTCAGCTTGTCACGCGCCGTTACGGTGTCGATCTTGGTTGCCATGTTTGCCTGGTACGGAAATAGTACGGAAAAACATACTGTATCAGGCTGCACAAGGGTGGATAGTGAATATGTTAAGTTGTTGATTTATAAACAGTAATGGACAATTCCGTACTTAATTTCCGGGCATTCACACTGCAGGGGTCGCAAGTTCGAAACTTGCATCGCCCACCAATTGAAGCCTTCCAAGTCACTGACCTGGAAGGCTTTTCTCATTTCCGAACGGACTTTGAGGATTGTCCTGAAAATCGGCTGCTTGCGCTGATGCAATAAGCGCAAGCAGCTCCTTTTTACATAGCGGAGGGGGGCTTACAGCGCATGCGCCACCAGCCGGAAATCCGGGTCTTCGGCAAACGGCTTCACGCTAAAGCCCAGGCCCCGCATCAGCTTGAGCATGCCGGGGTTGTTGGCCAGCACCAGGCCTTCCATTTCGCTCAAGCCCTTGTCGCGGGCGATTTCCATGATGCTCAGCATCAGGCGGCTGCCCAGGCCGCGGCCACTGTAGGCATCGGCCACCACCAACGAGAACTCGCAGCTGGTGCTGTCGGGGTTGGTGATGAAGCGTGACACACCCAGGATGCGCTCTGTCTCGGTGATGCTGCCGTCGTCGGTGACGGTGCGCTCCTTGAACACGGCCACCAGGGCCATTTCGCGGTCGTAGTCCATCAGGGTGAAGCGCGACAGCATGCTGGGCGGCAGCTCGGACAGCATGGACACATAGCGGAAGTAGCGGCTCTCGGCCGACAGGCCGCGCACCAGGTCTTGCAGCATCTGGGCATCGTCGGGGCGGATGGCGCGCACGGCGTACTGACCGCCACCGCGCAGCGGCCACACATGCTCGTAGTGGGCGGGGTAGGGCAGGATGGCCAGGTGCTGGTAGCTTTGGCCGCGCCCGCTGTGGCCTGCCGGGGCGCTATGCATGTTCCCGATGACGATGCGAGCGTCCACCGCCACCGCGCCCGAGGCATCCACGATCACTGGGTTGATGTCCATTTCGCGCAGCTGGGGCAGGGCACAGACCATTTCCGACACGCGCATCAGCACCTGTTCCAGCGCGTGCATGTCCACCGGGCTGGCACCGCGCCATTCGCCCAGGGTTTCGGCTACGCGGGAGCGCTCGATCAGGCTGCGGGCCAGAAACTGGTTCAGCGGCGGCAGCTCCATGGCGCGGTCGTTCAGCAGCTCGATCATGGTGCCGCCCGCGCCAAAGGCGATCACCGGGCCGAACGGGTCGTCGGTGACCAGGCCGATGTAGATTTCGCGGCCGCGTTTGTGGCGCGCCATGTTCTGCACCGTAACGCCGTGAATACGGGCCTGCGGCATCTGCCGGGCCACCAGGGCCACCATGTCGTTGTAGCTGTCGCGCACGCCCACGGCGTTGGCGATGTTCAGCGCCACGCCGTCCACATCGGATTTGTGGCTGATGTCGGGCGAGTCGATCTTCAGCGCCACCGGGTAGCCCAGTTGGGTGGCAATCATCATGGCTTCATTGGCGCTGCGGGCCAGCACGGTGTGCGTCACCGGGATGTGGAAGGCGGCCAGCAGGGCCTTGGATTCCATCTCGGTCAGCACCTGGCGGCGCTCGGCCAGCACGCTCTCGATCAGCAGGCGCGCGCCTTCGATGTCGGGCTGGGCCAGGGCCGACAGCGGCGGTGGGGTCTGCTGCAGCAGACGCTGGTTTTGGTAGAACGAGGCGATGTTGCCAAACGCACCCACCGCCGCCTCGGGCGTGCGAAAGGTGGGGATGGCGGCTGCGTTGAGCAGCGTGCGCGCGTCCATCACCGACGCATCGCCCATCCAGCAGCTCAGCAGCGGCTTGGTGCTGCGCGGCATGAATTCGGCCAGCGCGGCGGCAATGGCAGCAGCATCGCAACCGCCCTTGGGCGAGTGGATCACCAGCACGCCGTCTACCTGTGGGTCGACACTGGCGGCTTGCACCGCGGCCAGGTAGTGGGCGGGCGTGGCATCTTCGGACAGGTCCACCAAATCGGTCAGCGTGGCCAGCGGTGGCAGTTGCGGCCGCAAGGTGGCGACAGTGGCGGGGCTGAGCGTGCCCAGTTGCAAGTCGATTTCACTGATCCAGTCGGCCGCCAATACGCCGGGGCCGCCGCCGTTGGTCACGATGGCCAGCCGCTTGCCCACCGCCCGGTAGCGCGATGCCAGGCATTTGGCGGCAGAAAACAGCTGCACAAAGGAGCGCACCCGCACCGCACCGGCCCGGCGCAAGGCCGAGTCGAACACATCGTCGCTGCCCACGATGGTGCCCGAGTGGGTTTGCGCCGCCTGGTTGCCGCCAGCCTTGTGCCCGGCTTTCAGCACCACCACCGGCTTGGCGTTGGCCGCCGCGCGCAGGGCGCTCATGAAGCGGCGCGCATCCGAGATGCCTTCCATATAGACCACGATGCTGTGGGTGTGCGCGTCGTTCGCCAGGTAGTCCAGCACCTGGGCCAGATCGACGGCGGTGTTCGGCCCCAGCGACACCACGGTCGAAAAGCCCACCGCGTTCTGCCGGGCCCAGTCCAGGATCGACGCGGTCAGCGCGCCCGATTGCGACACCAGCGCCAGATGCCCCGGTGCGGCCAGCGCGCCCGCCACGCTGGCGTTCAGCCCCCGGCGCGGGCTTTGGAAGCCCAGACAGTTGGGCCCCAGCAAATGCATGCCATGGTGCTTGGCCACCCGGTGCAGGTCAGCCGCCAGCGTGGCATTGATGCCGCTGGACACCACCAGCGCCGATCGGCATTTGATGCGCCCGGCCACCTCCAGCGCCGCGGCCACGTCCTCGGGCGGCAGGGCGATGATGGCCAGGTCGGCCCGGGTTTGCGCCAGGTCTGCCAGCGTGCCGGTGGTGTGGATGTCCAGAAAGCTGAGGCTGCCGCTGAACTGCTGCGCCTTGAGCGCCGCCAGCAGCGCCTGGGCCTGGGATGTGCCGGGGTTTTCCGCTGCCCCGGCAAACACCACAATGGTGTCGGGGGCAAAAAGCGAGGTCAGGTAGTGTTGGTCCATGCCGCCATTTAACCCCGAAATGCTGCCGTGCTCAGCCTTCGGCCACCTGCAGCACCAGCTTGCCAAAATTCTCCCCCGCAAACAGCTTCAGCAGCGTCTCGGGGAAGGTATCCAGGCCGACCACCACGTCTTCTTTGCTGACCATGCGGCCATCTTTCAAGTAGCCGGCCAGCTCGGCCACGGCCACGGGGTAGCGGTCGGCGTAGTCGAACACCACCATGCCTTGCATGCGGGCGCGGTTGACCAGCAGGCTGAGGTAGTTTTTTGGGCCCTGCACCGGCGTGGTGTTGTTGTACTGGCTGACCGCGCCGCAAATCACGATGCGGGCTTCGCGGGCCAACTGGGCCAGCACCTGGTCCAGGATGTCACCGCCCACGTTGTCGAAGTACACGTCGACCCCGGCGATGCAGTGCTCCTTGAGGCCATCGCGCACCGCATCGGGCCCGGCTTTGTAGTCGATACAGGCATCAAAGCCCAGGGTTTCGACCACCCAGGCGCACTTGGCCGGACCACCCGCAATGCCCACCACCTGGCAGCCCTTGAGCTTGGCCAACTGGCCCACGGTCTGGCCCACGGCACCGGCTGCGCCCGACACCACCACCGTTTCGCCCACCCTGGGCTGGCCGATGTCGAGCAGGCCGAAATAGCCCGTCATGCCGGGCATGCCCAGCACGTTGAGCCATTGCGTCAGGCTGCCCAGGTTGAGGTCGATTTTGGACAGGCCATTGCGGCGCAACTGCTCTTTCGGGATCAGCGTGTACTCCTGCACCCCGAGCGAGCCCGATACGTGGTCGCCCACCGCAAACAGCGGGTTTTGCGAGGCCACCACCATGCCCACGCCGCCTGCGCGCATCACCTCGCCGATGCCCACGGGCGGGATGTAACTTTTACCTTCGTTCATCCAGCCGCGCATGGCCGGGTCCAGCGACAGGCTGAGCACCTTGACCAGCACGCCGCCCGCTGCGGGCTGCTGTACCGGCTCGGTGGTGGCGCTCCAGTTGGCGCGGGTGGGCAGGCCGACTGGGCGGCTGGCGAGGCGGATCTGGTGGTTGGTGGTCATGGTCTGGGCTCAGATGGGTAAAAAAGGGATGGTAACCACACCAGTTTCCTTGACACTGCGCAGCCGTAACAGGCTTGCGACTGGTATATCCTTTAGTGCATATTTAAGTGCATGTCCCAAGGAGTCCCCATGAAAGCCATTTGGAACGGCGCTGTGATCGCCGAGAGCGACGATATTGCGGTGGTGGAAGGCAACCACTATTTCCCGCTGAGCTCGCTGAACCGCGACTTTGTGGGTTTTAGCAACCACAAAACCACCTGCGCCTGGAAAGGCCAGGCCAGCTACTACTCGCTGATCGTCAACGGCGAGATGAACACCGATGCGGCCTGGTACTACGCCACGCCCAAGATGGGTGCCGAAGAAGTCACCGACCGCGTGGCTTTCTGGAAAGGTGTGAAGATCGAAGCATGAGCGCTGTGTTGTTACTCCCCCCCACCACGCCGCCCGCCCAGGCGGTAGATGTGCTGCGCCAACAGGCCTATGCAGCACTGAGCCCCGAAGGCGTGGCCGCACTGGCTGGCTGTACGCTGGCCGATTTGAACGCCCTGGTCCCCAGCTGGGACGACCTGCAGCCCGACGCGTATTTGAAAGACGGTGGCCGCTACCGGCGCCGGCGCCACGCCTGCTTTGTGCTGCAAGGCGACACCCTGGAACAGGTGCCGCACCGTCCGCACTGGCAGCCGGTGGAGTACAACGCCTTGCACGGCGGCATGGAGCGCTGGTTTGCGCCCATGTTGCCCGCCACGGTGGCCCAGCCCGCGTGGACGCAACTGTTGCTGGCGCTGGGGCACATCTGCACCACCCTCAAGGGTAGCGGCCAGGCCCCTTGGTACGTGGAAGCGCACCAGTTCCGCATCGACACCACCGACGGCATTGGCCGCCCTACGCCCGAGGGTGCGCACCGCGACGGCGTGGACTTTGTGGCCGTGCTGCTGGTGGGCCGCACCGGCATCAAGGGCGGCGAAACCCGGGTGTTTGAAGCCGACGGGCCGCACGGCCAGCGCTTCACCATGACGGCACCCTGGACCCTGCTGCTGCTGGACGATGCCCGCGTGGTGCACGAGTCCACTCCTATCCAGCCCACGGCCGAGGGCGGGCACCGCGACACCCTGGTTTTGACTTTCCGCGCTACCAATTTTCAGAGCAGCTAGAAGAACCACCCCAAGGAGACACCATGGAACTACTCAACCACGATCTGGCCCATGAATTCCCGCAGCTCATCGGCAAGATGCGCGCCCTGAAGCTGAGCAGCTCGCGCTTTTTGCATCTGTTCAATGATTACGACGCCGTTAACCACGCCATCACCAAGATCGAGCAGGACGGTAACGCGATTGGCGACGTAGAGATGGAAGATATGAAGAAGAAACGCCTGAAGATCAAGGACGACATCTACCAGATGCTGATTGCAGGCTGAGGCGGTTTTAAGAAAATTATGGCTCTGGCGCTTATTGCATGGGCGCAAGCAGCTATTAAAGTCGTAGCAAATACCGGCCCCCACCCCGGCCCTCCCCCGGCGGGGGAGGGAGGAAGTCAGGCCATCGCCGTCCACTTCTGGGTGCTTTGGGCGGATTCCAGCACTTTCTCGATGAAGCGCACGCCGCGCGCGCCGTCTTCCACGCGGGGGTAGTCGGCATCCATCGCGTCGGCCACGCCACCGGCCAGCCGGGCGCGGATGTCGGCGGCCACACCCAGGTAGATGTTGGCAAAGGCCTCGATAAAGCCCTCGGGGTGACCAGCAGGCAGGCGCGATGCCTTGGTGGCCGCCTCGCACAGGCCGGGGCCGCCGCGCGTCAAGGTGCGGGGTGCCTCGTTCAGGGGCATGTGCACCAGACGGTTGGGGTTCTCCTGGCTCCAGTCCAGCGTGCCGGTACTGCCGAATACGCGCAGGCGCAGGTCGTTTTCATGGCCGACACAGATCTGCGAGGCCAACAGTGCGCCGCGCACATTGCCTTGCAGGCGCAGCAGCATTTGCGCATCGTCGTCCAGCGTGCGGCCTGCGCCGGTGGCGGCCAGGTCGGCGCAGATGCTCTCCACCTCCAGCCCGGTCACCGTGGTCATCAGATTTTCGGCGTGCGAGCCGATGTCGCCCATGGCGCCGGCCAGACCGCTGAGAGCCGGGTCCATGCGCCAGGCGGCCTGTTTGTTGCCGGTGTCTTCCACGGCGGTGGCCAGCCAGCCCTGGTGGTATTCGACGATGACTTTGCGCACGCTGCCGATCGCGCCGCTGCGCACCATCTCGCGCATCTGCCGTACCAGCGGATAGCCGGTGTAGTTGTGCGTTACGCCAAACACCGTGCCCTGGCGCTGCACGGCCTCCACCAGGGCCTGCGCCTGGGTGCTGGTGTGCACCAGGGGTTTGTCGCACACCACGTGGAAGCCCGCTTCCACAAAGGCCTGGGCCACGGGGAAGTGCAGGTGGTTGGGGGTGACGATGCTGACGAAGTCGATGCGCTCGTGCGCCGGGCGCTTGAGTTCGTCGGCCAGTAAATCTTGCCAACTGCCGTGGTTGCGGTCATCGGCTAAAAACAGGTCGCGGCCGGAGGCGCGGGCCTTGTCGGGGTTGGCGGAGAGTGCGCCTGCGACCAGTTCGATCTGGCCGTCCAGTGCGGCGGCTTTGCGGTGCACTGCGCCAATAAAGGCATCGCGCCCGCCGCCGACCATGGCGTAGCGGAGTTTGCGGTGGGTTGTCATGTTTACTATGATTTTTATAGCTGCTTGCGCTGGTGGAATAAGCGGTGGAGCACTGTTTTGCTTGAATTTGTATTGCTCCTTCCCCCTCCGGGGGAAGGCCGGGATGGGGGCTGGGCTTATGGCGACCCATGCCCCCACCCCAACCCTCCCCCGGCGGGGGAGGGGGTCAAACTCAGAACGGCGAATCGGGGAAGTAGAACTGGCTGGCGTTCTCTTTGGTGATCAGCACCGACGGGATGATGTAGGTGGCGGGCAGCTTTTCGCCCTTGAGCCGCGCCTCGGCCGTCAGCTTGACCGCGTCATAGATGAACTTGGGCGAGTACGACACATTGGCCTGGATGCGCGGGTCTTTGCCGTCCATCAGGGTTTTGATCATGCCCTTGGCACCCGCGCCGCCGAACACGATCTTGATGTCGGTGCGTTTGGCCTGGTCGATGGCTTTGAGCACGCCCACGGCCATGTCGTCGTCGGCGGCCCACACCGCGTCGATCTGCTTGAAGCGCGTCAGGTAGTCCTGCATGACCTTGAAGGCATCGTCGCGGTTCCAGTTGGCGTATTTGGCATCCAGCAGCTTGATGTCGGGGCTGCCCTTGATGGCGGCGTTGAAGGCATCCATGCGCTCGTTGTCCAGCGTGGTGGCAATGCCGCGCATGGCGACGATGTTGCCCTTGCCGCCCATGGCCTTCACCAGGTACTCGCCAGGAATCTTGCCAAACGCGGTGTTGTCGCCCGAGATGTAGGCATCTTGCGCGCTGGTGTCCGTCAGGCCACGGTCAACCACGGTGACGTACACGCCCTTGCTTTTGACCTGCGCCACCGGCTTGGTCAGCGATGCCGATTCAAACGGAAAGATCACCAGGGCGTTGATTTTGTTCACCGTTTGCAGGTCTTGCAACTGGTTGGCCTGCTCGGGCGCGCCGGATGCCGTCTTGACGATGACCTGCAGGCCGGGGTGGGCCTTCTCCAGATCTTTCTTGGCCTGGTTGGCCCAGAACACGATGCCGCCGGTAAAGCCGTGGGTGGCGGCGGGAATGGCCACGCCGAGCACGACTTTTTCCTGGGCAAAAGAAGGCGCGGTGGCCAGGGCTGCAAAGGCTACAGCGGTAAGTGCCAATCTACGGGTGATTTTTTTCATTTCAGTTGTCTCCTACAGGTGGATAAAAAGTAGCGGGTGCTACCGGGTTGGAAAGCTATCTCTTGCTGCGCTGCATGAATGCCACGCTGATGATCACAAAGCCCTGCACCGCAGCGTTCAGGTACACGCTGATGATGCTGGTCAGGTTGAGGATGTTGCTGATGACCGACAGCAAAATGGCCCCCACCACCGTGCCGGTGATGCTGCCCGCGCCGCCCTTCAGCGCCGTGCCGCCCACGATCACCGCGGCTATGGCCTCCAGCTCCCACAGCAGGCCGGTGGTGGGCGAGGCCGAGCCCAGGCGCGGCACGTAGAGCAGGGTGGCAATGCCCACGCATACGCCCAGCAGCACGTAGGTCAAAATTTTGATGCGGTCCACGTCCACGGCGGCGTAGCGGGCCACCTGCTCGTTGGAGCCAATCGCCTGCACGTAGCGGCCAAAGGCGGTGCGGTTCAAGATCACGCCGCCCAGCAGCGCCACCACCAAAAACACCCACACCGGAATCGGCACGCCCAGCAGGCTGGCGTAGTAGACGGGGCTGTACACGTCCGATAAATCGTTGTCCAGCGTGATGGCGCCGCCGTTGGCAAAGTAGGTGAGATAGGCGCGGAAGATGCCCAGCGTGCCCAGCGTCACGATGAAGGGCTCGATGCGGCCCTTGGTGATCAGCAGGCCGTGCGCCAGGCCAAACAGCGCCCCCAGCACCAGCGCCAGCGCCATCCCCAGGGCCACCACCATCACCGGCGAGGCCAGCATCGGCCCCAGGGTGTTCATGCACATGATCACGCTGCCCGCGATCAGCGCCGCCATCGACCCCACCGACAAATCGATGCCACCGGAGACGATCACAAAACACATGCCCACCGCGATGATGCCGATGAAGGCCGTGCGGGTCAGCACGTTCATGGCGTTGTCCAGCGTGGCGAAGTTGCTGTTCAGCAGCGTGCCCGCGATGAGCAGCAGCACCAGGCCAATGACCGGGCCCATGCCGTGCAGGCGGCCCATCCAGTGGGTGGCGGTGCGGGGCGTTTTAGTTTGTTCCGGTGGCATGTGAGATCAGCTCCTGTTCGGTCAATTGGTGTTCTTCGAGAACCGTCTGTAACTTGCCGCCGCGCATCACCGCCACGCGGTGGCACAGCCCTATCAGCTCCATCAGCTCGCTGGAGATGACCACCACGGCCAACCCCTCGCGGGCCAGGCGCTGCACCAAAAAGTAGATGTCGCGCTTGGCCCCCACGTCCACGCCGCGCGTGGGTTCGTCCAGCACCACGACCTTCGGCTTTGGGTGCAGCACCTTGGCCAGGGCCAGCTTTTGCTGGTTGCCGCCCGACAGGCTGGATGCTGTGCTTTGCAGGTCGCCGGTGCGGATGCCGTAGTCCTCCACCGCCGTCTTCAAAGCGGCCATTTCGGCCTGTGGGTCCAGAAAAGGGTGGGTGTAGCGCTCCAGCGCCATCAGGGTCAGGTTTTCGCGCAGGCCGAAGTGCACGTGCAGACCCTTGCCCTTGCGGTCTTCGCTGAGGTACGTCAGGCCCTGCTGGGCGGCAGCGCGGGGGCTTTTCAGGTCGACCGCCTGGCCTTGCAACTCGATGCGGCCCGCCGTGCGCTGGCGCAGGCCCAGCAGGCCTTCAAACAGCTCGGTGCGGCCCGCGCCCACCAGCCCGGCAAAGCCCAGGATTTCGCCGGGGCGCACCTCGAAGCTCACGTCGGTGGCCCAGCCGGGCACCGTCAACCCGGTCACCTTGAGCATGGGCGCGGCGGCGGGCGCGTGCGGCGCTTTGGGTGGGTACAGGTCGGTCAGCTCGCGGCCCACCATCAGGCTGGCCATCTGCTGGCGGGTCAAATTCTTGGTTTCTTCGCGGGCCACAAAGCGGCCATCGCGCATCACCACCACCTCGTCGGTCACCTGTTCCACCTCGTCGAGCTTGTGCGAGATGTAGACCAGGGTGACACCGTCGGCTTTCAGCTGCGCCATCAGCGCAAACAGGCGCTTGGTTTCGCCCGGGGTGAGGGTGGCGGTGGGCTCGTCCATGATCAGCAGGCGGGCCTTGCGCAGCAGGGCGCGGGCAATTTCGACCAGCTGCTTTTCGGCCACGATCAGGTGCTTGACGCGGGTGTTCACGTCGGCCTGCAGGCCCACCTGGGCGATGGCCTTGGCGGCCTCGGTTTGCATGGCCGCGTCATCCAGCAGCCAACCCTTCTTTTTCTCGTGGCCCAGGAACAGGTTTTGCGCAATCGTGAGGTCTTCGGCCAGGCTGAACTCCTGGTGGATCAGCACAATGCCTTGCGCCTCCGCCTGGCGCGAGGTGGTGAACTGCTGGGGCTGGCCGTTGATGCGCAGGGTGCCGCCGGTGGCCACCTCGAACCCGGCCAAAATCTTCATCAGCGTGGACTTGCCCGCACCGTTTTCGCCCAGCAGGCCTACGGTGCGGCCCGCCTGCAGCGCAAAGCCCACGCCGTGCAGCACGCGCACCGGGCCAAATTCTTTGACGATATTGTCGAATTCCACGTTCACGCTCATCGCGGACTTCCTTTGTTTTTCAAGGTTTCTTGCATGGCCAACACGCCCGCGCCCACCAGCCCGGCCTGCTCGGCTAGCGGGGTGTACTGGATCTCCAGGTGCCGGGTGGACAAGGCCAGCGAGCGCTGGTACACGCTTTGCCGCACCGATGCAAGAAACAGCGGCCCGATGCGGGTGATGCCGCCGCCGATGAACACGTGCGAGGGGTTGAAGAAGTTCACCACCGAGGCCAGCATCTGCCCGATGAGGTTGCCGGTGTGCTGGATGATGCGATTCGCCGCCGCGTCGCCATGGCGGCTGGCGTTGCCCACGTCTTCGGGGGTGATGGTGCCGCCAGTTTCCAAGCGGGTGGCCAGGCAGGCCGCCAGCAGGGCGCTTTCGCCGGAGGTAGCCGCCTCCAGCGCCATGCGGGTGATGGCCGGGCCGGCGGCCATGGCTTCCACGCAGCCCAGGTTGCCGCAGTGGCAGCGCGGCCCGGCGGTGTCCACGCAGATGTGGCCCACGTCGCCTGCCGAGCCGTTGGCACCCCGGTACACCTCGCCGTGGCAGACGATGCCGCAGCCAATGCCGGTGCCCACCTTGATGACCAGAAAGTTCTGCAAACTGCGCTGTAGCCGCCACAGCTCGCCCAGGGCCATGGTGTTCACGTCGTTGTCTACAAACACCGGCGCGGCAAAGTCTTCGCGCAGCGCGTCTCGGATGGAAAAGCTGTCCCACTGCGGCATCAGCGGCGGGTTGACGAGCTGGCCGCTGGCAAAGTCCACCGGGCCGGGTACGCCCATGCCGATGCCAATCACCTGCTGCTTTGTTACTGCGCACTGGGCCAGCAGCTCACGCATCAGCACCCGCACCCGGGCCATCACCAGGCCGGGGCCGGCGCGCACGTCGGCGGCTTCGGAGTGGCGGGCCAGCACGGATAAATCGGGGCGCAGGATGGCGATGTCCAGGCTGGTGGCACCCAGGTCGGCGGCAATCAGAACGCCCAGGCCGGGGTGGATTTGCACCGTCTCGGGGCGGCGGCCACCACTGGAGGTTTGCAGGCCGGTCTCGGTCAGCAGGCCCAGGTCGAGCAGGGCGGCCACCAGGCTGTTGGTTTTGCTTTTGGAGAAGTCCAGCCGCTCGGCCAGGGCCAGGCGCGACGCACCCGCCGACCAGAAAATGGTCTGTAGCAGGGTCGTTTCATCGCCGGACAATTCCATCCCGAGTGGCAAAACTTGTCTCCTTGATCGTTCTTATTGAGGTCCCACCGTCGATAGAACGCGGTCGGTAGCGGATAGTAGGTGGCCCACTTCTGCCGCACAAGTCTTATCTTCGACCAAATTCAGGTCAAACAAAGTGACACGGTTTTGTCACGCCAGTGACACATGTACCGGCTACCGTAGCCCCATTTGCATTTGGAGAAGCCCTTGAACGCCAACGACGACATGGTGCAGCGCATGCACCGCGACCTGATCGACAGCTACGACGAAGAGCTGGAGCTGGAGATGGACGACCGCATGCTCACCGGCGAGGATGCCGAGCCCGCTACCGAAGCCCACAAGGAAGCCCGCCGCCAGTACTTCCGCGAGCTGTTTCGCCTGCAGGCCGAGCTGGTCAAGCTGCAAGACTGGGTGGTGGCCACCGGCCACAAGGTGGTGATCCTGTTTGAAGGCCGCGATGCCGCAGGCAAGGGCGGTGTCATCAAGCGCATCACCCAGCGCCTGAACCCGCGCGTCTGCCGCGTGGCCGCGCTGCCCGCGCCCAACGACCGCGAACGCACGCAGTGGTACTTCCAGCGCTACGTGTCGCACCTGCCCGCCGCGGGTGAAATCGTGCTGTTTGACCGCAGCTGGTACAACCGCGCCGGGGTCGAGCGGGTCATGGGTTTTTGCACCGACGACCAGTACGAAGAGTTCTTCCGCACCGTGCCCGAGTTCGAGCGCATGCTGGTGCGCAGCGGCATCCAGCTGGTGAAATACTGGTTTTCCATCTCCGACCAGGAGCAGCACCTGCGCTTTCTGGGCCGCATCCACGACCCGCTGAAGCAGTGGAAGCTCAGCCCCATGGACCTGGAATCCCGCCGCCGCTGGGAGGAATACACCAAGGCCAAGGAAGTGATGCTGGAGCGCACCCACATCCCCGAAGCCCCCTGGTGGGTGGTGCAGGCCGTGGACAAAAAGAAGGCCCGCCTCAACTGCATCCACCACCTGCTGCAGCAAATGCCCTATCAGGAGACCGAGCACCCCGCCATCCACCTCCCCGAGCGCGAGCGCCACGAAGACTACATCCGCAACCCCGTGCCGCAAGAGATCGTGGTGCCCGAGATCTATTAGTGCCCTACAAGCCGTTAGCGCTTATGGAATGGGCGCAAGCAGCTACTAAAACCGTAGCGGGCGGTAGCCAATAGGGGTCGGATCATCCGCGCGCTCCACATGCCGGATTCCGCCACAAGCCGCAGGTCGCGCGTGTGCTCCGACCCCTATTGGCGGCTTAACGTCCCAACGTCACCCCCGCACATCCGCCACCGCCTCCACCCCAAAATCCCCCCGCCCCAAATAAGCCAACACCCGCGCCGCCGCATCCCCCGGCGACGTCAGTTGCCCGTTGCGGTGCAGACTGGCAAACGCCCCCTGGTCCGCAAACGTCCCCGCGTCCGCCCCGCGCAACTGCGCCTGCATGTCGGTATCGATCACCCCCGGCGCGAGCGAGCACACCTTGGCCCCATTCACCTGCCCCGCCTCGTCCAGCGCCACGCAACGTGTGAAGTGGTCCATCCCCGCCTTGGCCGCGCAGTAAGCCGCCGATGCCGCCATCGCCCGCCGCCCCAGCCCCGACGAAATATTCAGCACCCGCCGCTGCCCCGGCCAGCCCCGCGTCGCCCCCAAAAATGCCGCCGTTAACTGCATTGGTGCCTCCAACCCCACCCGCAGCGCCTGCGCCAGATCCGCCCCATCGGCATCCCGCAGCGGCGTGAGCTGCGCCAGCACGCCCGCGTTGTTGACCAGCGTCACACTGACCCACCGCGCCGCGTCCTGCTGCTGCAACCATGCACCCAGCCGCTGCGCCACCGGCACGCTGTCTGCCAGATCGGCCTGCCACTGTTCCAGCGCACTGCCCGCCGGGGCGACCAGCTGCGCATTCGTTTGCCGCGAGATGCACACCAGATGGTGGCCCGCCTGCAGCAGTTGCTCGGCCATAGCCAGTCCCATGCCGCGCGAGGCGCCGGTGAGGATGGTGAGGTGGTGGGGGAGGGTGTTGGGCATGGAATAGAGGGCTTATGCTGATAGGGTGGGCGGGGGTAGCTATGGAATGTGTAGTGAAAAGCGTGATTGTGAAGTGCGTTGGAATTGGCTCCGAATCTCTTACCAAAACAGCCACCAAGGGGTGCGTTCCAGCGTCTCATCGCTTGCGAAAAGCACATACAAACCCAAGGCTGCCGCCAAAACAAAGACCATTGCACCAAACGCACCATGTCCTTCTGCCCAAAGCACACAGGCAAACACGCCACCAATGACGACGGCACCCAACATCCCAAACCAACGCCCTAATCGGGTCGCACTTTTATTTTGCATGGTTGAGATTCAACTTAAATGGCCATGATTGGCCAAATTCTGCCATTCAAAGTTTCACCGCCGCCGCCCAGCGATCGCCGCCCTCAATTTCATCCACCCTAGCGGGCCTTGCGCTAAGTCCACAGCCTGGCTCTAATCCACCTTCGCCGACCCACCAACGGGCCAGCACCCCACCCCACGGAGCCCCCATGCTAAAAACCTACCAAGGCAGCTGCCATTGCGGTGCCGTCCAGTTCGAGGCCGATCTGGACCTGACGCAAAACACCTACCGCTGCAACTGCTCCATCTGCAGCCGCACCCGCTTCTGGCCCGCGGTGGCGCGGGAAGAGGGCTTTCGCCTGCTGGCCGGAGAGGCGGACCTCACCCAGTACCTGTTTAACACCCGCAAGAACCAGCATTACTTCTGCAAGCATTGCGGCGTGCGGGCCTTCGGCATCGGCACCGAAACGCCGATTGGCAAGATGTACGGGGTCAATCTGGGCTGCCTTGCGGGCGTGTCGGACGCAGAGTTGGCGGCCTTGCCCATCCAGTACGTCGATGGCCGCAGCGGCGACTGGCAGGCGGTACCGGAATTCTTCAGCCACTTGTGACTGGGGTGCTTCACCCCAACACAAACGGCTTCACCAGCATCCACACCGCGGTGCACAGCACCATCCACGCAAACGCCGCCCGCATGCGCTTTTCAGAGAGTTTGTGGGCCACGGCCACGCCGGCGGAGACGGTGAACAGGCCGCCGATGGCCAGGGGCAGGCCCATGCCCCAGTCCACGCGGTCGGCGGCGCTGTAGGTGAGCAGGGCGATGATGGAGCTGGGGGCGACCAGGGCCAGCGACAGACTTTGGGCCACGGTTTGCGATTGGCGAAACCACCCGGTGAAGAAGGGGGTGGCGACCAAGCCGCCGCCCACACCCAGCAGGCCCATGGCACCGCCACCCACCATGCCCACCAGGGGCATCCAGCGCAGGCTGCGCGGTTTGGGCGCTACGGCGGTGGGGCTGGCGGGTTTTTTGGCCAGCATGCTGACGGCCAGGACCAGCAGAAAGACGCTGAAGACGGTGCGCATGATTTCGGGTGCCAGGCGGGTGGCTACGTGGGCCACGGCCCAGGTG
Organism: uncultured Albidiferax sp.; assembly: GCA_963513125.1. GTDB lineage: Bacteria > Pseudomonadota > Gammaproteobacteria > Burkholderiales > Burkholderiaceae_C > Rhodoferax_B. The sequence continues at coordinate 90,184 of CAUPPH010000003.1, read as the reverse complement.
GTGAGGCAGGCCAGGCCGCCGATCTGCAGTGCGGTTTTCAGGGCTACGGGGTGGCGTTGGCTATAGCGCGCCCAGGCGATGAGCAGATTGGGCACCATCATCACCAGGGCCGTGCCTTGCGCCACGGCCTGGTCCAGGCCAAAGCCCACGGCCAGCAGCGGGATGACGATGATGCCGCCGCCAATGCCAAACAAGCCGCCCACAAAGCCCAGTGCGGCCCCCAACGCCAGCATCATCAGGAGCGTGGGGAGGGCGGTGTGCAGCATGGGAGGGACGGGCAGTGGGTGGTGCGCCGATGGTACGGTAGGCGCAGGCGGCGACGGCTGCGGATGCTACGTAGCGGGGCTGCGTCCACCCAAGCCTAGGCGCATATTTTAGGCATCAAAAATGCCTTTTACGTAAGTTGAATGTGCGTTTGTAGCTATCAAAAGTGGAGTTCGGCCTGGAGCGTGCTGCTTATTTTGGCAATTGCGGCACGCCCACAAAGTCGTCCAGCGACAGGCCTTTTTCTTTCAGCAGGGCTTCCAGCAGTGGCTGCAGCTTGCCCAGGCTCTCGGCCACGGTTTCGCGCACGGTGTCCACCACCACCTGCGTGCTGCGCTCGATCTCGATGTTGACCGCGTCGCCTGCCTGCTTGTGGCCAAAGGTGGTGGCGCGGCGGGTTTCGGGGATCAGCCAGACCTCGAACCAGCCCTCCTGGCGGTTGACTTCCGAGACGGTCAGGCTGGCACCGTTGATGGCGATGTAGCCCTTGGCGAAGATGTATTTGCGAAAGTCTGGGGGAATGGCGAAGCGCAGCTTGCAGTTGGTGTCGGTCAGCAGCACGTCGGTAATGGTGGTGCAGAAATCCACGTGGCCCGAGAGCGGGTGGCCGCCGATTTCGGCCCCTTCCTTGGCTGCGCGTTCGACGTTGATCTCACTGCCCTGGCTGAGGCTGCCCAGGGTGGTGATGTTCAGGCTTTGCAAGATCACGTCGAACGCGGCGGCGGTGCTGGATACCAGTTCGGTGACGGTGAGGCACACGCCGTCTACCGAGACACTGGCGCCAATGGCCAGATCCTGGCAAAAGCCGGGCGGAAACGCGAGGGTGAAACTGCGCATGCCGTTCTGGTCTTGGAGCGCGTGGACGGTGGCGGTGGCTTGGATGATGCCTGTGAACATGGTGCGGTGCCGTGGGTAAAAGCGCCATTGTCCGCTAGCTTGGGGCCGGGACTTATACTGGAAGGCCATGCACGGTATGGACTGAGGCTGGGTCGCCATGCCCTTAGGCACCTACCGCGCGCAGGCATTTCTATTTTCTGTTTTCAAGCCATCCGCCATGCCTACAACCCTGTCCGTACTGCCCCAAGCCGCAGAATCTTCGTCCGCCGATGCCATCGCCGACGCGCTGGAAAAGCACAAGCAGGTGGCCGAAGAGATCAAGGAAGTAGCGGAAGAGCTGGGTGTGGTGCATGCGGTGCTGGACACGCAGATTCCCGGCGATGTGCACCACGAAGACGTGGGCGAGGCGGTAGCCCGCACCGACGCGCTGGAGAAGCGCCTGAACGAATCCGCCAAGGTGCTGGAAGAGGCCACCGAGGCCTTGGAGCAAGAGGTCAAGGCCCTGCAGGTGGGCCAGAATTCTTAGTCAAAAGTGCTGCCAACGCTTATGAATTGAGCGCATGTGGCTCTCAAAAATATAGCAATCCCTAAAAATCAACCGCACAGTCCCAGCGCAGCGCGGCCCCGGTAGCGGGGTGCTGCAGGGCCAGGCTGCTGGCATGCAGCAGCAAGCGGCCCGCCAAGGCCTGCACGGCAGCCGGGGCATACAGTGCGTCGCCCAGGATGGGGTGGCCGATGGCGGCCAGGTGCACGCGCAGCTGGTGCGATCGGCCGGTGACGGGCTCCAGCGCCAGCCGGGTGCGTCCTTCCCCTGTTTCCAGTACGCGCCAACGGGTGCAACTGGCTTGGCCATGCTCCCAATCGATCTTGCGCAGCGGGCGGTTCGGCCAGTCCACCAGGATGGGCAGGTCGATCTGGCCCTGGTCTTCACTGGGGCAGCCTGCCACCACGGCGGTGTAGCGCTTATCTACCCTGCGGTTGGAAAAGGCGGCGTTGAGCAGGCGCTGTATGTCCGGGCTGCGCGCCATCAGCATCAGGCCCGAGGTGGACATGTCCAGGCGGTGCACCACCAGCGCGTCGGGGTAGACCTGCTGGGCGCGGGCGCTCAGGCAGTCTTGCTTGTCGGCACCCCGGCCCGGCACCGAGAGCAGGCCGCTGGGCTTGTTGAAGACCAGCAGGTGTTCGTCGGCGTAGACGGTGTCCAGGCCCGCAGGCTCAGAGGTTTCCACGGCGTTGTTCGCGCTGCATGAAGAGGTACAGGCCCTCGACCTTTTCGCGGGCCCAGGGGGTTTTGCGCAAAAACTTCAGGCTGGATGCGATGCTGGGGTCGCTGGTGAAGCAGCGGATGTTGATCTGCTGCCCCAGGCTATCCCAGCCGTACACCTCGACCAGCGCGGTGAGGATGGCCTCCAGGGTGAGGCCGTGCAGGGGGTTGCGGGCTTGTTTGGCGGGTGGGGTATCGGAGATATCAGTGCTCATGCGGGGGCGTTGTCCAGAATCAGGCGCTGCACGGTAGCACAGAGTTCTTCCACGTCGTTGGGTTTATGGATCAGGGCCTTGACCCCTTCGGCGATGGCGCTTTGCTCGATCTCGGCGGTAATGTAGCCCGAGGCCAGGGCCACCGGCAGGTCGGGGCGAATGCGCTGGGCTTCGCGCACCAGGTCCACGCCGCAGTAGCCGGGCATGTTGAAGTCGGTGACCAACAGGTCGTAGGCCCCGGCATTGGCGCGCAGCTCGGCGGCGGCCTTGTTGGGGTCGGAGAAGCCGCTGACCCGAAAGCCGCGCCTGCGCAGCACCCGCTCGACCAAAAACACCAGGGCGTGGTCGTCGTCTACATACATGACGTGCTTGCCCAGCACCTGCGTGCTGGCCGCGGGGGCAGGTTCGGCCTCGGGCTCGGTTTCGGGTGGATGCGCGGCAAGCAGGGCGGCGAAGTCGGAGTCGGTGACCGGCTCCATGGCCGGGAAGTAGAGCGTGAACCGGCTGCCCAGGGCCGGGGCGCTTTGCACGTCTACCGCCCCGGCGTGGCTGCGCATCACACCGTGCACCACGGCCAGGCCCAGGCCGGTGCCTTGGCCCACTTCCTTGGTGGTAAAGAAGGGTTCGAAGATACGCAGCAGGGTGTCGTCGTCCATGCCCTTGCCGCTGTCGAGCACGGTGAGCATGGCGTACCCGCCGGGCACCAGGCTCAGGCGGTCGCACACGCGCGGGTCGGGTTCCACGCCCGTCAGTTCAATGCTGACCACGCCACGCTGGTCGCCGTGGGACTGGATGGCGTTGGTACACAGGTTGAGCACGGCCTGCTGGACCTGCACCGCGTCGGCCATCACCAGCGGGGTGCTGGGGTTGATGTGCAGGTGCAGTTCTACCGCCGGGGGCAGGGTGACGCGCAGCAGGCGCTCGGTTTCAAACACCAGCTCGGCCAGGGCCACCGGCGAGCGTCGCGGGGCTTCGTTGCGGCTGAAGGTCAAGATCTGGCGCACGAGATCGCGCGCACGGCGGCCAGCCTTGTCGATTTCGTGCAGGCTGACCTGTGCGGGCGAGTTGGGGCCGGCATCTTCCTTGGCCAACTCCACATTGCCCAAAATGGCGCTGAGGATGTTGTTGAAGTCGTGCGCAATGCCACCGGCCATGGTGCCCACGGCCTGCATTTTTTGCGACTCGCGCAGCTGGGCTTCGAGGACGCTGCGCTGCACTTCGGCACGCTTGCGGCTGGTCAGGTCGCGGGCGAAGACGGTGGTGGTCTCGCCGCCGGGGTGGCGCTCGAACGACACGCTCACCTCGACCGACAGGCGCTTGCCGCTGGCCGTCAGCGCCGTCATTTCGCCCAAAAAGGCCTGGGTGGAGATCTGGTTCAGCGCCAGCGCGTGCCCGGCCTCAGGAAAAAACCGCGTCAGCAGGCTGCCCAGGGCCTGCGAGGGCGGGCATTGGAACAGCACTGCCGCCGTGGGGTTGAAGACGGTGATGTACTGGTCTTTGTCGACGCAGATGATGGCATCCAGCGCCGAGTTGATGATGGCCTCCAGGCGACTTTCGCTGGAACGCAGCTGCTCGTTGCGCTGGCGCAGGGCAGACGCGCTGAGCTGCAGGGCGCGGCGTTCTGCCAGCAGCGGACCCTGGTCCACTACGGCACAGATGTACTGGGCGATGGCATCGGACGCGCTCTCCAGCCGAGCAATGTGCAGGTCGCCCGACATGGCACCGTCTTGCCCGATGCTGAACACCACCTCGGTGGCTTCGCAGTGGCCGTCCACCCGCGCCTCGCGAAAAGCCTGGCGGACCTGCTCGGTGCAGCCGGGGCTGACGAAGGGCATCAGAAAATGCAGCGGGCGGTCGCGTTCGGAGGGCTGGAACAGGCGCTGCGCCATGGCATTGCTTTGCACCACCATGTCGTGGTCGTCCACCACCATCAGGGCCAGTGGCACGCTGGAGAACAGGGTTTCAAAACGCTCGGATGCCGCCTCGGATGCGGCTTGGCTGTAGCGCAGCACTTTGTTCTGGCTCTCCAGCTCCGCCTGGCGGTTGCGCAGGTCCTGGATCAGCTGGTGCACCGGAACGACCGGAGGCAGGCTGTCGGGGGGCGCGCTCAACAAGGCGCCGGACACCAAGGCGGGAGGGGAGGACTGGCGCATGGAGACTTTGGATGCGGCTGCACAACAGGTGAAAAAGCGCTCGCACCATCATAAGTACGGCCCGAAGTCTGTGAACCTGTGCAGCGTAAACCAAATAATTTTTTAGTGAATAGACGTAACAGTTTACGGGCTTGCGGGGCATCTGTCTCGTATCTGTAATAGTCTGCAAGCGGATAGATAAACTTTGTGGACGAGTTACCATAGTGGCATCGCCTTGCATACATAAAAAAAGATGTATTTAGATTGATGTCACCCGCATTCAGCCCTGTGCTCCTCTACTCTCTCTGGACCAATGCCGTGGTGGGCCTGACCATGGGGTTGGCCTTGTTGTGGGTGTGGCGCGGGCACCGCGCGCATCTTTTCACCCGCGATCTGGGGGCCGCACAGTTGATCCAGTCGCTGGTGCCCATGGGCTACTTGATGAGCCAGTGGGTGGCGGGCCCATGGACCTTGCCTGGCATGTTTTTGGCCGTGTTTGGCCAGATTGTCAGCATCGCTCTGATGCTGCGCGGCAGCAGCCGCTTATCGGGCTGGGTGTTCTCAAAACTGGAGTGGGCGGTGTTTCTGGGCTTGCTGACAGTCGCTGGGATGTGGGTGCTGCTGTTCAACGACCCCTCCGTTGTGGTGTGGGCCAGCCCGTTTTTGATGACTTTGGCGGGCGTGGTGGTGACGCGGGGCTTGCGTGGCGGCCTGCCGGTCGATCGCCTGGTGGGGCCCTTGCTGGTGTTGTTGGGCTTGAACCAGCTGTGTTTTGCTTTGTGGGGGGCGTCGGGCCTGTTGCTCCAGTCAAGCACCGGGGCGGTGCTGCGGCTGCTTTTGGGGCTGACGCTGGTGTATGCCACCCTGGACCGCACGATGCTCGAATCGGACAACCTGCGCGAGCGGTTCCAGCATCTGGTGGAGCGCTCGCACCAGGGCATTTTGGTACTGGTTGACAAACGTGTGCGGTACGCGAACCCGGCGCTGCTCGGTCTGTACGGTTTTGGCGGTCTGGAAGAAGTCACCGTGTCCGATCTGCTGCAAGGGGTGCCGCGCGAAGAAATCGACCAGTTGCGGGGGCGGTACCGGCAGATTGAACGCGGCAGCGTGGACGAGCTGCAATGGGAAGGTCTGCGCCATCGCAGGGACGGCTCGTCGGTGTGGCTGCGGTTTTCGGGCTGGCGCACGCTGTGGGGCGATGCGCAGGCTATCCAGATTTTGGTCACCGACCAGACCGACCGCCACGATGCCACCCAGGCCTTGCTCTACCAGGCTACGCACGACGAGCTGACCGGTCTGCCCAACCGCAGCGCCTTGTTGCAGCGCCTGCGCCAGTGCTGTGCGGACACGTTGGACACGCAGGAGCGACCCGGGTTTGGGCTGGTGCTGCTGGGGGTGGACCGCTTCAAGCTGTTCAACGAAGCCCACGGCCATTCGCTTGGCGATGAAGTGCTCAAGGCGCTGGCGCTGGCGCTGGCGCAGGAGCTGGGCGAACGCTGCGAGCTGATGCGGTTGGGGGCCGATGAGTTTGCCTTTCTGGCCCGGTCGCACCAAGACAACGACAGTGCCGCGTCCATGGCGCGCCGGGTGCAGCAGTTGCTGTTGCGGCCCTTGGTGCTGCCGCAGCGCAACTTCTTTATCGACGTGTCCATGGGCATCGCGCTGTACCCGCAGCACGCCCAGGATGCCGAGGCTGTACTGCGCGCCGCCAACGCCGCCATGCATGCGGCCAAACGTACGCCCGGCACCTCGGTGGCAATGGCCGAGGCCCGGTTCGAGCGCGGCTCCAGCGACGTGTTCGAGCAGGAGCAAGCCCTGCGCGCGGGCATCGAACAGTGCGAATTCAGCCTGCGCTACCAGCCCAAGGTCGATGCCCAGACCGGGCAGCTGGCCAGCTTTGAGGCCCTGGCGCGCTGGCACCGCCCCGGCGTGGGTTGGGTCAGTCCGGTGGAATTCATTGGTGTGGCCGAGCGCACCGGTTTGATTGCCGACCTGGGATTGCTGCTGCTCAGCCAGGCGTGCGAGCAGGTGGCCCTGTGGCGACAGCGTTTTGCCAAGGTGGTGCCGGTAGCCGTGAACGTGTCGCCGCTGCAGATGCTGGACGGCGGCTTTCCCGAGCTGGTGGAGCAATTGCTGCTGCAATACAGCCTGCCTGCGCATGCCATTACCCTGGAGATCACCGAAAGCGCCGCTGTGGCTAACCTGGACCAGGCACGCGCCCAAATCCGCCAACTGCGCAGCCTGGGCGTGGCGGTGGGGCTGGACGACTTTGGTACCGGTTTTTCGTCGCTGAACATGCTGCGCAGCCTGCCGCTGCAGTCGGTAAAGATTGACCGAGGTCTGATCGAGCCCCTGCCCGCCACCGATGCCACCGCCGTGGTGCAGGCGATCTGCCAACTGGCGGTGGCCTTGCGGCTGGATGTGGTGGCCGAAGGGATTGAGACTGCCGTGCAAGCGCGTATTGCCCGGCTGGCGGGCTGCCATGAGCTGCAGGGCGATTTGTTTGCCAAGCCACTCACACCCGACGAGGCCGCGCAGTGGCTGCAAGACGCGCCGGTGGCCGTCTGGACCTGAACCGGATGTGCGGTATAGACAGGTAAGAGACTGGCATAAAAAAGCCGCATCGGATGCGGCTTTTTCGGGGTGGGTAGCGGTTACTTCTTCAGCTTGCCACGTACCGGCACCACGGTGGTGATGGTGGGGCGTACAGCGTCGGTAGAAATGGGCTTGGGAGGCGAAGTGTCCTTCTTGGGTTTCTTCGCTTCCTTGTTGGTTTTTTGCTCGCCTTTGGCCATGTTTTTCTCCAGTCGATTAAGAGGTTTTTACGGTCTTGAGCTTATCAGCAAAGCAGGCATTTTTCAGCCCCGCATCAGTAGTGCGGCGGCAAATCGTCGGTGGGGCTGCGAGGGCTGTCCAGGCCGTCGGTGTTGCGCTGCTGCAAGCGGCTCACTTCGCGCACCAGCAGGTCGATTTGTTGCTGCTGGCGGATGACCACCAGGTCAAGCTGTTCCAGCAGGTCTTCGGTAAAGCTGGCTTTGATTTCCAGTTCGGTCAGGCGTTGGTCTATGGGGTCGTGCATGTCCGTATTGGACACTACAGCAGCACCTACAAAACGGCGTACCTGCCCGGCTTGTGGTTGATCCAGATAAACAGGTTCATCACCACCGCGCCCAGCACCGAATAGCCCACGCGGGCGGGTTCGATCACCGTCAGCGCCAGTAGCACGATGGTGCAGTCAATGGCCATCTGCACCTTGCCCGCGCGCCAGCCCCGGGCTTTTTGCAGGTACAGCGTGACGATAGTGGCCCCGCCCAGGCTGGCGCGGTGGCGGGCCAGAAACAGGCAGCCCGAGCCCAGCAGCAGCCCGCCCAGCACGGCGGCGTAGGCCGGGTGCAGGCGCTCGATGGCAAACAGTTTGGGCGACCACTCCATCATGGCCGCCAGCAGGCTGATGGCGATGAAGGTCTTGAGGGTGAATTCGCGCCCCATGCGGGTCCAGGCGAACCAGTAGAACGGCAGGTTGATCAGAAAAAACAGCTTGCCCAGCGTGATGCCGGTGGCGTAGTGCAGCAAAAACGCCACCCCCGCCGTGCCGCCGGTCAGCATGCCCACCTGTCCAAACAAGATCAGCGCCAGCGACACAAACAGCGTGCCTGCAAAAATCGCCTGCGCGTCTTCGAACGGGGTGTGCAGGTGTACAGAGGATTCAGCCATGACTGGTTCCCCAGCAGGAACTGTGCCGCACTAGATGTTTTTCTGAAGAAACACCGCATGCCCCGCGCCGGGGACCAGCTGGTAGCCCACAAATCCAAAGCGCGCGTAGCTGGCCTGGGCTTGCGCATTGCCGGTCAGCACTTCCAGCGTCAGCTTGCAGCAGCCCCGCTCCTGCGCGTGCTGCTGTACCGCCGCCAGCAGCGCCTGGCCCACGCCCTGGCTCCGGTGCGCAGGGTGCACCGCCATGTCGTGGATGTTCAGCAGCGGCTGGGCCTTGAAGGTCGAATAGCCCTCAAAGCAGTTGGCCAGGCCGATGGGTTCGTCACCCCGCCAGGCGATGAAGCTGGCTGCATGCGGGCGCAGCGCCAGGTCGGCGCACAGGCGCTCGCGGGTGTCGCCGCTGAGTGGCGTGGCACCGCCCATGGGGTCCTGGGCATACAGGTCCAGCAGGTGGACCAGGGCGGCTGCGTCCACCGGGTTGCGGTAGTCGACGCGGCGGACGTGCACTGCCATTACGCGTAATCCGCCACCGGCACGCAGCTGCAAAACAGGTTGCGGTCGCCAAACACGTTGTCCACCCGGCCCACCGGCGGCCAGTATTTGGACTGCTTCAGGCTGGCCAACGGGAACGCGCCGACTTCGCGGGCGTACGGGCGCTCCCATTCGGCGGACATCAGGCTGGCGGCGGTGTGGGGCGCGTGCTTCAGCGGGTTGTTGTCTTGCGGCCAGGTACCTGCTTCGATCTGCCGGATCTCGTTGCGGATGGCGACCATGGCGAAGATGAAGCGGTCCAGCTCGGCCAGGGTTTCGCTCTCTGTCGGCTCCACCATCAGCGTGCCGGGCACGGGAAAGCTCAGCGTGGGCGCGTGGAAGCCGTAGTCGGCCAGGCGCTTGGCGACATCTTCGGCGGTCACGCCGCAGCTGTCCTTGATGGGGCGCAGGTCCAGGATGCATTCGTGCGCCACATGGCCGTTGGCGCTGGCGTACAGGGTGGGGTAGTGCGGGGCCAGCTTGGTGCTGACGTAGTTGGCGGCCAGGATGGCGGCTTCGGTGGCGTGCTGCAGGCCCTCGGCACCCATCATGCGGCAGTACATCCAGCTGATGGGCAGCACGGAGGCATTGCCCAAGGGCGCGGCGCTGATGGCACCGATGCCGTGGTGGGTGTCGCCCGCCGTGGCGTGGCCGGGCAGGTAGGGAATCAAATCGGCCACCACGCAGACCGGGCCCACACCGGGGCCGCCGCCGCCGTGGGGGATGCAGAAGGTTTTGTGCAGGTTCAGATGGCTCACGTCGCCGCCGAACTCGCCCGGCGCGGCCACGCCGACCAGGGCGTTCATGTTGGCACCGTCCACATAGACGCGGCCCCCATGGCTGTGCACCAGGGCGCAGAGTTCCTTGACCTGGGTTTCGAACACGCCGTGGGTGCTGGGGTAGGTGATCATCACCACCGCCAGGTCCTGGCTGTGCGCTTCGCACTTGGCTTGAAGGTCGGCCATGTCCACGTTGCCATTGGCATCGCAGGCGGTGACCACCACTTTCAGCCCGGCCATCTGGGCGCTGGCGGGGTTGGTGCCGTGCGCGCTGCTGGGGATCAGGCAGATGTTGCGCTGGCTCTGGCCGTGGTCGTCAAAGTAGGCCTTGATGGCCAGCAGGCCGGCGTATTCGCCCTGGCTGCCCGCGTTGGGCTGCAGGCTGATGCCTGCGTAGCCGGTGGCCTGGCACAGCCAGTCGCGCAGTTGCGCGTCCAGCTCGGTATAGCCCAGGCGCTGGTCGGCGGGGGCGAAGGGGTGGATGTTGGCAAATTCGGGCCAGGTGACAGGGGCCATTTCGCTGGTGGCGTTGAGCTTCATGGTGCAGCTGCCCAGCGGGATCATGCTGCGGTCGAGTGCCAGATCCTTGTCGCTCAAGGCGCGGATGTAGCGCAGCATGCCGGTCTCAGAGTGGTGGGTGTTGAACACCGGGTGCGTGAGGAAGGCGCTGCTGCGGCGCAGCTCGGCGGGGATCAGCGAGTCCACCGTGTCTTCCAGCGCGTCCAGGCGCGGCATGGGCTCGCCAGGCTTGACGAAGAAGGACCACAGCATCTCGATGTCGCCCCGGGTGGTGGTTTCGTCCAGCGAGATGCCCAGGTGATTTTTTAAGCGAAAACGCAGGTTGGCGCAGGCGCTATTAGCGCGAGTAGCTATTAAATCGCTAGCATCGTCGGTTTTGACGGTGAGCGAGTCAAACGCGTGCGTGTTGACAATCTCGTAGCCCATTTGCTGCAGGCCGCGCGCCAGGATGGCGGTGAAGCGGGCCACGCGCTGGGCGATGCGGGTCAGGCCCTGCGGGCCGTGGTAGACCGCGTACATGCTGGCCAGCACGGCGGGCAGCACCTGGGCGGTGCAGATGTTGGAGGTGGCTTTTTCGCGGCGGATGTGCTGCTCGCGGGTTTGCAGGGCCAGGCGGTAGGCCGGGTTGCCGTGGGCATCCACGCTCACGCCTACCAAACGGCCTGGCAGCGAGCGCTTGAATGCATCGCGGCAGGCCATGTAGGCGGCGTGCGGGCCGCCATTGCCCATGGCCACGCCAAAGCGCTGGGTGGTACCGATGACGATGTCGGCATCCCATTCGCCGGGCGGCACCAGCAGGGTCAGCGCCAGCAGGTCGGCGGCCACGCACACCGCCGCACCGCTGGCATGGGCCACGCCCACCAGCGGGCGCAAGTCGTGCAGCATGCCGTTTGTGGCCGGGTACTGGGCCAGCACGCCGAAGAAGTCGCCACTGGCCATGAGTTGGGGCAGGGTGGCCAGCGCGGAGCTGACTTGGACTTCGATGCCCAGCGGCTTGGCGCGGGTCTGGATCACTTCAATCGTTTGTGGATGGCAGTCGCCCGCCACGATGAAGACATTGCTTTTGCTTTTCACGCTGCGCTTGGCCAGGGTCATGGCCTCTGCGGCGGCGGTGGCTTCGTCCAGCATGGAGGCGTTGGCGATGGGCATGCCGGTCAGGTCGCAGACCATGGTCTGGAAGTTGATCAGCGCCTCCATGCGGCCTTGCGAGATTTCGGCCTGGTAGGGCGTGTAGGCGGTGTACCAGGCGGGGTTTTCCAGGATGTTGCGCAGGATCACGCCGGGCGTGTGGGTGCCGTAGTAGCCCTGGCCGATAAAGCTTTTGAACACCTTGTTCTTGGCCGCGATGGCCTTGAGTTCGGCCAGCGCCGCCGCCTCGGTGACCGGCGCGGGCAGCACCATGGGCGTGCTGCGCGCGATGGAGCGCGGCACGATGCCGTCAATCAGGTCCCGGCGCGAACTGGAGCCGATCACTTCCAGCATCAGGGTTTCATCGGCAGCATCGATGCCGATGTGGCGGGCGATGAATTCGGCGGAGTTTTCGAGTTCGTGCAGGGAGGTCGTCATGGGGCAATGTCCAGAGGTATCAGGCGTTTTGGCTGAAGGCGTTGTAGGCGGTTTCGTCCAGCAGGGCGGCGACTTCGGCGGGGGCCGACAGCTTGACCTTGAAGAACCAGCCCGCACCCAGCGGGTCGGTGTTGGCCAGGGCCGGGTCGGCGCGCAGGGCTTCGTTCACCTCGGTGATTTCGCCGGAGACGGGCATGTACACGTCGGCGGCGGCTTTCACCGACTCGACCACACCGGCCACGTCTTTCTGGGCGAAGCTGGTGCCCACTGCGGGCAGGTCGACAAACACCACGTCACCCAGCGCGTCCTGCGCGTGGGTGGTGATGCCGACGGTGGCGATGTCGCCCTCGATGTTCAGCCATTCGTGGTCTTCGGTGTAGTGGATGCTCATGGGGTTGCTCCTGTAATAAAGGGATTAGCCGCGGAAATAGCGGTTGGGTGTGAAAGGCATGGATACGACTTCCATCGGCACGATTTTGCCTCGCACGACGGCGTGGATGCGGGTGCCGATGGCACTGAATTCCGGGGCCACGTAGGCCATGGCGATGGGCTTGTCCACCGTAGGGCCCAGCAGGCCGCTGGTGACTTCGCCGATGGCGTTGCCAGCGGTGTCTTGCAGGGCGGTGTGCTCGCGCACGGGGATGCGCTCCAGGGCGACGAGTCCTACACGTTTTCTTGAGGGTTTTAGGCCTTCAGCGCTTATTCCATCGGCGATAGATGCTAGTATTTTGGTAGCACCTGGGAACCCGCCTGCCCGCGCACCACCGGTACGCCGTACCTTCTGGATGGCCCAGTTCAGGCCCGCTTCCACCGGGTTGGTGGTGGTGTCCAGGTCGTTGCCGTACAGGCACAGCCCGGCTTCCAGGCGCAGCGAGTTGCGGGCGCCCAGGCCGATGGGTTTGACTTCCGGCTGGGCCAGCAGGGCGCGGGCTAATTCCAAGGCCTGGCTGCTGTGGACGGAGATTTCAAACCCGTCTTCGCCCGTGTAGCCGCTGCGCGTCAAAAAGCAGGGAATGCCCGCCACATCGAAGTGGCCGCCGGTCATGAAGACCAGCTTTTCCACGCCGGGTGCCAGGCGCGTCAGGGCGGTGACCGCCTGCGGGCCTTGCAGCGCCAGCAGTGCCAACTCGGGCTGGGGGATGACCTGGCAGCGCTGGCCGATTTTTTCCTGGATATGGGCGATGTCGGCCACCTTGCAGGCACCGTTGACGATCACAAAGATGTCGTCGGCACGCTTGAAGAACATTAGGTCGTCGAGGATGCCGCCGTCGTCGTTCAGCAGCAAACCGTAGCGTTGCTTGCCCACCGGCAGATCGACCACGTCCACGGGGATGAGGGTTTCAAAGGCGGCTGCCGCGTCCGCACCGACCAGGCGCAACTGGCCCATGTGGGATACGTCGAACAGGCCCGCCGCCGTACGCGTGTGGTGGTGTTCGGCCATCAAACCTGCGGGGTATTGCACCGGCATGCTGTAGCCCGCAAACGGGACCATGCGCGCACCGAGTTCAAGGTGCAGGGCGTTTAGAGGGGTCAACAAGAGATCGGACATGGCGGTACTTTCACAGGGACACACAAAGAATCATGGCCATTGTGGCCATGTGTGGTCCCCGCTGTCCGCTTTACCTGAGCGATTCGCCGGGCGGGCTTGGGCGGTGGTGCCAAGCCGACTGCGGGTTGCGCCTTCGGTGAATCCGCTCCAGGGCGGATTTCTCTCCAGGGGGGTGACGTTTTTCAGAAAACGTTTGTCAGTCCTTTTGCCTGAGCGTTCAGACCCACGTAGCGGGGTCCTGCGCCTTCGGCGGTTCTTGCTGGAAGAACTCTCTCCTGACGGGGTGGGATTCTAACCACCCGTGCCCCGGTTTCTGCCAAACCCGGCCCGCCAGTCCAAATAAGCCGGTCAGGCATCTGCATATGCAGCGCCTGCGATTCCGAAAAAATGGATGAGAAATACGACTTATGCGCTTATTTAATCTGCGTAACCAGCTCTTTAAATGATAGCGGCCTGGGCCGGCCGGTGATGCCCTTTAGGGGGCATACGCCAAACCGATCCACTCCTGCTGCAGTTGCGCCACCATCTTGGCCAGGCCATCGTGGTGGATCGCCTCGGCAACCCGGTCCGCCACGGCCTTGAGGCGTGGATGCGCATTGCCCATGGCGATGCCGGTGCCTACGCCTTGCAGCATTTCTATGTCGTTCAGGCCGTCGCCAAAGGCATAGGCGTGCGCGGCATCCATGCCAGCGTCGGCCAGCACCCAGGTGCAGCCGGTCATTTTGTTCACGCCTTTGGGCAGCACGTCCAAAGCCGTGGTGTGCCAGCGGATGTAGTCAAATTCCGGGAAAGCGCTGACCAATTCGGGCATCAGCGCGGCGTCGTGCTGTTCATGGAAGAACATCCAGCCCTGGAAAATCTCGAACGACTGGGTGGTTTTCAAATCGGCCTGCGAACTCAAATCCACCGACTCCATCGGGAGCAGCACCTCGTCCACCATGGCACTCACATGGGCCGCGTAGCCATCGGTGGCGCCGTAATAAAAACCTTTGGCTTCAAGCAACTGGAAGAGCTTTGCCAAGCTGGCGCCAGGCAAGGGGTGTTTGTCTACCTCTTGATCGCCGCGCATGATCCGGGCGCCGTTTTGTGTAATCGCATAAGCAGGCTGGATGAGATCGATGAATTCCAGAGCGTGCCCATAGGCGCGCCCCGTCGCAATCACCACCATATGGCCATCGGCTTTCAGTGCTTCAATGGCCTGCAGTGCCGACGGGGGGATTTGCTTGGTTTGGTGGTCCAGCAAGGTATTGTCGATATCGAAGAAGAATACTTTTTTCATGTTCAGAACGGTGGATCAGACTTGGCCGTGCTTGGGCAGCAGCCAATCGGTGGTGGCGGGTCGCCCCGGCACGTGCAGGCTGGCCGTAGCCGCTGGGGTCTGCGCCAGCAGCTTGCCGCGCTTATAGACCTGTAGCCGGGTGGCACGCAGGCGGATGGCTTCGACCGGGTCTTGCGCCTGCAGCAGCACAAAGTCGGCCCAGCAACCGGCCTCCAGGCCGTAGCCGTCGAGCTGCAGGATTTTTGCGGGGTTGGTGGTCACGGCCTCGAAGCACTGGCGCATGGCGGCCTGGCTGGTCATTTGGGCCACGTGCAGGCCCATGCTGGCCACTTCGAGCATGTCGCCGCTGCCCAGGCTGTACCAGGGGTCCATCACGCAGTCCTGGCCCAGGGCGACGGTCAGGCCGTGGGCCAGCATTTCGGGCACACGGGTCATGCCCCGGCGCTTGGGATAGGTGTCGCCCCGGCCTTGCAGGGTGATGTTGATCAGCGGGTTGCTCACCACGTTCACCTGCGCCTCAGCCATCAGCGGCAGCAGTTTGCTCACGTAGTAGTTGTCCATGCTGTGCATGGAGGTGAGGTGCGAGCCGGTGACGCGGCCCTGCAGGCCGAGGCGCTGGGTCTCATAGGTCAGGGTTTCGATGTGGCGCGACATCGGATCGTCGGACTCGTCACAGTGCATGTCCACCAGCTTGCCCTGTTCGGCGGCCAGCTCGCACAGCAGTTTGACGCTTAAAGCCCCATCCGCCATGGTGCGCTCGAAGTGGGGAATGCCGCCCACCACGTCCACGCCCATGTCGAGTGCGCGCTTGAGCTTGTCCATGGCCTGCGGGTCGCGCAGGGCACCGTCTTGCGGAAATGCGACCAGCTGCAGGTCCAGGTAGGGGGCGACCTGGTGCTTCACCTCCAGCAGCGCTTCCACGGCCAGCAGGCGCGGGTCGCAGATGTCCACATGGCTGCGGATGGCTAGCAGGCCCTTGCCCACGGCCCAGTCGCAATAGGCCAGGGCGCGCTGCACCAGGGCTTCCTGGGTCAGGTCGGGTTTGAGTTCGCCCCACAGCGCAATGCCTTCGAGCAGGGTGCCGCTCTGGTTGACGCGCGGCAGGCCGTAGCTCAGCGTGGCATCCATGTGGAAGTGCGCATCGACAAACGGCGGGCTGACCAGCAGGCCATGGGCATCGACGGTGTGGTGCGCGGGGGCGGCCAGGCCAGGGCTGACTTCGGTGATGCGGCCATTCTGGACGGCAATCGACATGCCGGTGCGTCCGTCGGGCAGGGTGGCGTGGGTGATGAGAAGGTCGAGCATGGCGTGGACGTGTGTGAGGGCTGTGGGTGGGGGCTGGGGAGGAGCCGGGACGAAATGAAATTAATTTTTACATGCCATGGCCGTCTCGCAGGCAATCGATAGGTAACATCCTGACACAGACAAGCCAACTCAGCGACAATCTCGTCCACGCCCCACAAGGCCCGCTCAATATGACCACTACCTCCCCCGCACCCGTGCTTTTGATCGTAGACGATAGCCGGGTTTCGCGCATGATGATCCGCACCCTGGTGCAGGCCAAGCGGCCCACCTGGACTCTGGTCGAGGCGGCCACAGGTGACGAGGCGCTGGTGCTGGCCGCCGCGCAGACCTTTGCCTACTGCACCATGGACATCAACATGCCCGGCATGCTCGGCACTGATGCGGCCGAACACCTCAAGCGCGACCATCCCGGGCTGCGGCTGGCACTGTTTTCGGCCAACATCCAGGAAAGCCAAAAGACCCGTGCCGCTGAGCTGGGTGTCAAGTTTGTCGCCAAACCCGTGAGCGAAAAAAGCGTGAGCGAAGCGCTGGCCTACTTTGAAAGCCCGCTGTGATGACCCTGTCTGAGCTGCAACTGGATGCCTTGACCGAGGTTTTTAATGTCGGTGCGGGCCAGGCTGCCGCCAGTTTGAGCGAGATTGTGGGGGACGAGGTGCTGCTGTCGGTGCCGCGCATCCAGTTCTTTGAGCGAACGGCTGTGAACGCCGAAATGCTCTCGCTCCATGGCGGGCGCCTGGGCGCGGTGCGGCAAAAGTTTGGTGGCCCGTTCAGCCTGGATGCCACGCTGCTGTTCCGCGAAGAAAAAGCGCTGGAGATCGTGCAGGAAATGCTGGGTTCGCAGGTCAGCGTGGAAGACCTGGTGGACTTCGAGCACGAGGCCATGTGCGAACTGGGCAACGTGATTCTGAACGCCTGTCTGTCGGCCATTGCCGACATGCTGGCCATCGACCTGAGCAGCACCCTGCCCGAATACTCGGTGGACGGTGCCGACACGGTGATCGGCAAGCTAATGTCCGATGAAACCCAGCCCGTGGTGCTGGTGCTGCACATCGACCTGACCATCGAAAAGCGCGACACCCAGGGCTACCTGGTGTTCCTGCTCAGCGCCAGCTCGCTGGAAGGTCTGGTTGCGGCTCTGGACGTGTTTCTGTCGCGCATTTGAATCTTCCCCTGGCCCCCATGACTGCCAGCCCCATCGCGCCGCTGCTGCCCTGGTCCCAGATGGTGGACGCACTGGGCACGGGCCTGATCGTGCTTGACCCGCGTGGCGAAGTGATGCTGTGGAACGCCTGGGTGGTGCGCCACAGCGGCATCGAAGCCCCGGCGGCGCTTGGCCACACGTTGGAGTCAGTGTTTGCCCACGGCCTGTCGCTGTCCTTCATCAGCGCCCTGAAAAACGTGCTCACCTACAAGTTGCCGGTAGTCTTGTCCAACGTGCTGCACCGCACGCCGCTGCCGCTGTACCTGCGCCCCGAAGACACCGCCAAAGGCCCGCAGCAGCGCATGCCGCAGTCGCTGACCCTGGTGCCGGTGCGTTACGACAGCACGCGCCCCGACGGGTTTTTGGTGATGGTGCAGATCACCGATACCAGCAGCTTCGTGAAGCGCGAGCGGCTGCTGCAGTCGCACTCTGAAAAGCTCTCGCGCGAGGCGGTGATCGACGGCCTGACCGGCATCTACAACCGCAAGTATTTCGACCAGAAGCTGGCCATCGAACTCAGCCGCGCCCAGCGCCATAAGAACCCACTGTCTCTGGTGATGCTGGATGTGGACTACTTCAAAAAATACAACGACACCTACGGCCATCCTGCGGGCGACCGGGTACTGCAGGCCCTGGTGGGCGCGGTGCAGTTGCAGCTGAACCGGCTCTCCGATGTGTTTGCCCGCTACGGCGGCGAAGAATTCATCATCATCCTGCCGTCGTCCGACCAGTCTGGAGCCACCCGGATCGCCGAAAAAGTGCGCCAAGCCGTGCTGGCCCTGCAAATGGAGCACGCCCGCTCGCATGTGGGCAAACACATCAGCGTCAGCCTGGGTGCCGCTACCTGCCCCGGCGGTGAAAGCTGCAGCGAAACGCGCCTGCTCGACACCGTGGACAAAGCCCTGTACGCCGCCAAACACGGTGGCCGCAACAAGGTGCACTGGCTCAGCGTGACCGACCCGCACGCCACCGGCGGGTACGTGGTCGAAGGCCAAGACCCGCCCACGTCCAATTACTATATTTAAGATAGCTGCTTGTGCTTGTGGAATAAGCGCAAGGGGTCGATTGGATGCCTGAATCTAAACCCGTTGCTTCAGCGTCAGCACCGACACACCAGCCGCGATAAAAGTCAGCCCGGCTCCAATATTCAGCCCCGTACCCACCTTGGGGCGCTGCTGCAGCCACACTGACAGCCGGGCGGCGCAACTGCCCAGCACGGTGAAGACCAGCGCGGTCAATGCCGCAAAAATCGCACCAAACACCAGCATCTGCACCGCCACCGAGCCCCGTTCCGCGCTCACAAACTGCGGCAGGAAAGCCAGCACAAACAGGCCCGGCTTGGGGTTCAGCACATTCGACAGCAGGCCGGTGTAGAACACCTTGCGCAGCGACAGGTGCGCACTGGGCGCGAATGAAATCAGGTTGCGCGCCGACAGCGCCTTGTAACCCAGCCACAGCAGGTACAGCCCGCCCACCGCCTTCACCGCCCAGAACGCCAGCGGCGATGTCTGGATCACCAGCGACAAGCCCAGCGTTGCGGCCACCGTATGGACCATGATGCCCAGGCCTGCGCCCACCGAGGTCAGCAGCGCCGCCATCCGCCCCTGGCTCAGACCGCGGCTCAACGCCAGAATATTGTCCGGGCCGGGTGCCAGCACCACCAGCAGGCAGGCGGCGGTGTAGGTGAGCAAGGTGTCGGTGGGGAACATGGTCAGATTTTGGTTGGTGTGGAAGTTACTTTGCGCGCCCGTCGAAGTGCTGCACCGTCAGGGCCGCAATGTCCACGCCCTCCAGACACCGCACATTGATGGCCGCCATGGCCTGCCCATCGGGGGACATGGCTTCGCCAAACGGGTGGATGCCGCAGGTCGGGCAAAAGTGGTGCTGGATCACGTGCTTGTTGAACAAGTAGGTGGCCATCTTGTCCGTGGCTGTCTGCAAGACCACTGCGGGCCGGGGCACAAACCACATCAAAACCCCCTTGCGCTGGCACATCGAACAGTTGCAGGCCATGACAGCCGCCGGGAGTTCCCCCTCCACCTCAAAGGCAACCTGGCCGCAGTGGCAACTTCCTTGGTATTTCATGCTGGTGTCTCCGGGTTGGTGTGTGCCGGGCTATTTTGCAGGCGATTGGGCAAAGGACGCTGGTTTTGATGGATCTGCGGCTGCAACAGATTGTTGTAGTGGTGGATTTGGATTTGCTATCTAATCAGTAGCTGCATGTGTAGGCAAGATGCGCCAGAAGCATATTTATATGCAAGTTCTGTACTTGCAGGCCATAGTATGCTGCCCCAGTCCCTATAAAACTCTTACTTAAAAAACCGCATGCTTACTGCCATTGGTTTGGCCGTTTCTCGGCAAATTCCCCTGCATTTATTTCCCGGGGTTGTCTCTCGCTCGCTCACAGTGCATGGTGGCGTTATTCGCAACCCACTTGGGCAAATTGTTGCGCATTTGGTGCAAACGGGTGCTTCCGGTTCACTCACGAGTTTGGTGCCGGGGCTGGATGTACTGGGTTCCATACTGACCAATGGCCAGGCTTTCATGATGGCGAAAGACGGGGGAACAAGTCAGAAGATATCAAGCAAATCCCCATTTTGGAAGATTGCTTTGTGGTGGCCGGTACCGGCGCGGCATTGGCTACAAGCGATTTGGGAATGCCGGAAGTCGCTGCGGTAGAGTTTAAAAATCACTACGAAGTATGGAAAACAACGGCCCAAAAGCAGATCAAACAACGATTGTTTGGTGACGACTCCTATCGATTGTTGCTTACGGCTACTGCGGATGTCATGCCAACGCGCGAATTGATCAAGGTTCTGGATTTTGCCAATGGGACCCAAAAGGGGCTGGATTGGATCGACGACCTCAGGCGCGATCAACTCACGAAGTCGTCTATGGTCAATCGATTCTTCTCTGCAACTCCGCAGGGTGTTCAACGCTTATTGAAAGATGAAGAAAACCCGAGCGCCATCAAAATGGCAACGGAGTTGTGCGCCAAGGACGAAATTCTCAAAGTGAATATGGCCCATTTGAGTTTTCTGGGCGAAAAAAAGTTGACCGCCAGCCAGTTTGCCAAGTCGATAGAGGCAGCAGGCAAAGAGTTGGGTGCCTCTGCGGTTTGCGTGTATGCCGACACTGGACACAACGAAGGTGTTCCTAACCCGCAGCTCTGATTCCAGCAGGTTTACGGAGTATTTGCTATTGAAACGGTAGCAGTCCGTGCTTGTTCGATAAACGTAGAGGGCCAATATGGCCTAAAAACCTAAAGGAAATCGTCCTTGATCCGCGCCGCGTCCTGGCCGAGTGCCGCCAGCCGCGTGGCCTGGGCCTGGACGAAGGCGCTGAGCTGCGCGGCAAACGCCTGCTCGTCGTCTTGGTAGTCGCCTGCCACGGCCTGCAGCGGGGCGTGCTGGAGGACCCGTTTGGCCATGCGTGCGGCTTCGCGTTTGAGCAGGCTCCGGTCTATGCCGCAGCGTTTGGCAAAGTCGGCCAGGGCGAAGCTTTTGACTTCTTCCAGGTTGAATACATTGCCGAAGGCCATGGCCAGCTCGTGCGAAATGCCGGGGTACTGCACTACGCTGACCAAGTCGTACCAGGGCGCGGGCTCCAGCCCGTGGCTGTGCACGAAGAACGAAAAGTTCTTGCCGTGGGCATCGCTGTTGCCAATCACAAACTGGAACAAGGCCCAGCGCAGCAGAGTCAGCCGCGCCACCGCCTGCTGGGTGGTCTGCGCCACCCGGGCAAACAGCATTTCAAAGCTGACACCTTCGCGGATGTGGCGCACCGTCTCGCCGCTGCCCAGATTGCGTTCGTATTTCAGGCCCACCGGCAGGTCGCAGGCCTGGCAGGCGTCGATCACATGCAGGCGGCGCACTTGGCCATCCAGCACCAGGCGGTCAAAGCGCTGCACCACCAGCACCGGCTGCGGCGTGCGCAGAATGTGGGTGGCCGCCACGGGCAGGCCTATGCGACGGGCCAGTGCCATGCAGAAATGTTCGTTGATCACCAGGTGCGGCATGTCCGCGCGCTGTGGTTGCGGCTTGAGGATGTGGGTGGAGGCCAGCGGCGGCTCGGCCAGAAACAGGCGGCCCTGGTCGATGTAGACCAGCATCTTGTCCTGGTAGCCCGCAATCGACATGCGTACCTTGTGATCCCACAGCACAAACGGCACCTGGCCCCGCTGGGCCAGCCGGGCATCCAGCTCGGTCAGCGTGACCTCGCGCAGCGCCGGGCTGGCGGTGGCCGATGGCAGTGCGGCATCCATCGGCCAGAAGCGGAAGGCCCCCGAAGTTTCCACCCCCAGCGCATGGATGAGGCCGAAGATGTTGGACGTAGACAGGTTGTAGGTACTGGCCGAAATGTCCAGCGCCCGGCCCTCGGGCAACAGGTTTTCTACAAAGCGTTTCACGCTGCCGGGGGCGTAACCGGTGGCCGGAGCAAGCAGCGGCAAGGCCGGCGACAAGGGAAACGCGTCTGCCGATTGCAGCCAGGTCGGCGCGTAACGCAGCGCCCACTGGTCGTCCTGGGGCGTGTACCGCAAGCTGGCTACGGGCAGGTTACCGGCCAGCAGCAGAAGTTCGTGCGCCATACTCAGCCGTGCTTCAGTCTGGCGCGGGTGGCTGGGCGCGCAGCAACTCTCGCACAGCGGGATCGCTCTTGGGACCCACGATCAGGCACAAGCCCATACCGTCCAAAACCCCCAGCAATTTGTCCAGCCCCACCGAGCCCTTGCCGTTTTCCAGCCGCGAGAGCAGGTCTACCGACACCTGCGTGAGGGCGGCTGCATCGTCGATCCGCAGGCCCTGGCTGCGCCGCTGCGCCCGCACCATGCGGCCGATGTCGGCGGTGTGCTGGATGCGTTGGAGGGGGCTGGTGAAGGAGGGGTTCATTTCGGAATTTCAGAAACAGAGCATGAAAGAGAGGCTTTCAACTGCTTATTTCTGTTATTCCGAAATTATGCAGAAAAACCAGCGATCCAGCCAGTTATTTCTGGTTTTCCGAAACAAGGCGCTTTCACAAATGCTCTAAGCCACCTTCCCAAACCGCTCCAGCACATGCTGTCCCATGTTGTGGGCCAATTCGTCTTCGCCCAGAAACACGCGGCCGATGTTTTCCTGGGCCAGCAGGGTGGCTTCGGCCTCATTATGGGTGCGCACCACGGTCTCGATGGGCGGGTTCAGCAGGCGGGCGTTTTCCACCATCTGGCGCACGTTAAAGGCATCGGGCGTGGCGATCAGCAGCATGCTGGCGCGGGCAATGTGGGCCTGGATGAGCACACCGGCATCGGCGGCATCGCCGGATACGGCGGTGATGCCGCCTGCGCGCAGTTGCTCCACGCGTTCGCGGTTGTGGTCTACCACCACAAACGGTATGCCCCGGTCTGCCATGGTGGCGGCCAGTCGTTTGCCCACCCGGCCATAGCCGACCAGCACCACCTGCCCGGACAAGAATTTGGCATCGGTAGCCACCGGCAGTTCGGCCAGCGGGTCGTCGCGCAGGCCGAGTTTGAGTTTGGACTCCAGCCAGGGCTCCATGGCATCCACCGCCTTGAACACCAGCGGATTCACCGCGATGGACAGCAGCGCACCGGCCAAAATCAGGCTTTGCCCCTCGGGCCGCAGCAGGCCCAGGCTGGCTCCCAGCCCGGCCAGGATGAACGAGAACTCGCCAATCTGCCCCAGGCTGGCCGACACGTTGAGTGCGGTGTTCAGCGGGTAGCGAAACATCAGCACCAGCGCAGCCGCAGCGATGGACTTGCCGACAATGATGATGGCCAGCACGGCCAGCACCTGCAGCGGCTGCTCGACCAGCACCCGGGGGTCAAACAGCATGCCCACCGACACAAAGAACAGCACCGCAAAGGCCTCGCGCAGCGGCAGCGAATCTTCGGCGGCGCGGTGGCTGAACTCGGATTCGCGCATCACCATACCCGCAAAGAACGCGCCCAGCGCAAACGACACGCCAAACAGCATGGCCGCTCCGTAGGCGATGCTCACCGCGGCGGCGATCACGCACAGGGTGAACAGCTCACGCGAGCCGGTGCGCGCCACCAGCCACAGCAGCTTGGGAAACACGCGGCGGCCCACCACCAGCATCAGCGCTACAAAGGCCGACACCTTGAGCAGCGTCAGCCCCAGCGACAGCCACAGGTTGCCGCCCCCGCCGTCGTCATCGCCCAGCGCTTTGCCGCCCAGCGCGCCCGCCAAAGGCGGCAGCAGCACCAGCACCAGCACCATGGCCAGGTCTTCCACCACCAGCCAGCCCACGGCGATCTTGCCGTTCATCGAGTCCAGCGCGCCGCGTGCCTCCAGCGCCCGCAGCAGCACCACGGTGCTGGCCACCGACAGGGCCAGGCCGAACACCAGGCCTTCGCCCAGCGGCCAGCCCCAGAAGTGGGCTACGCCCGCGCCCATGGCGGTGGCCACGGCGATTTGCAGCACCGCACCGGGCAGGGCGATCTTGCGTACCGACATCAGGTCGTCCATCGAAAAGTGCATGCCCACGCCAAACATCAGCAACATCACGCCAATCTCGGCCAGCTCGGCGG
The DNA here is from genome assembly GCA_963513125.1 of uncultured Albidiferax sp. Classification (GTDB taxonomy): domain Bacteria; phylum Pseudomonadota; class Gammaproteobacteria; order Burkholderiales; family Burkholderiaceae_C; genus Rhodoferax_B. Next base: position 66,482 of record CAUPPH010000003.1, on the reverse strand, counting down.
CGATCTGGCCGTCGGCCACAAAGCCGGGGGTGAACGGGCCAATCAATACCCCGGCCAGCAGGTAACCCACCAGTGCCGGCAGCTTGAACCGCACAGCCAGGAAACCAAACACCAGCGCCAACCCGAGTGCGGTGGCAATGGTGGTGATGAGGGGGGTGCTATGCAGCATCGGCCAGGTCCTTTGGAGTGGGGGTAGAAGAGAGGTGCTGCACGATCTGCGCAAACAAGGGCCGTGATGCGACTGTAGTTTGCAGGCAATCGTTCCTTAATGTGGCCAGTTTTGCGGTGAGTCCAGGGGGATTTTCGGGGCAATGGGCCAGCAATTCCTCCAGTAGGCAGCCAAACGCCCGCACTTCCAGGCGTTGCAAAGCCTGCGCCTGCGCCGCATCGGCGGGCAGAAACGAGGCGGCCCCCATGTCGCCCAGCAGGCAGTGGCCTTCGGCGTTGCACTGCAGGTTGTGCGCGTACAGGTCGCCGTGCAGCAGGCCGCTGGCGTGCAGATGGGCGGCGGCAGCGGCTACGCCCTGTGCGATGCGCAGCACGGTAGCCAGCGAGAACGCCGTACCTGCCGGGTACACGTCGCGGGTGCAACTCTCCAGGCTGGGTGGACCGGCCAGAGTGGTGTAGTGCGGGGGAATACAGGGCATCACCAGCCCGGCCGTGCCCTGCGGATGCGCGGTCAGCGGGCCTAGGGTGGCTATCAGGTGCGGATGTGCATCCACTGCCAGGCAGGCGGCCAGCTCGCTCTGCGGCCAGCCGTCACTGGTGACCTCGCCTTTGAATAATTTGACGGCCACGGGCTCTCCCTTCCACTCGGCCTGGTGGATCACGCCGGAAGCACCTTCGCCCAGGCGGTGCTGCAGGGTCAGCGCGTCCCAGTGGATGGCGTGGCCCGATGTTTGCACCAGGGGCGTGCCGGCCCGCGCCAGCCAGGCCAGCCGGGGCAGGCGCAGCATCCAGTCGGGCAGGGTGCCGGTATCCGCCATCGGGTTGGCCGAGATGCGCAGCAGCTCCAACTGCTGGCATTGCGCCAACGCGGGCGGCAATTGCGCCAATTGGTTGCCTGCCAGCATCAGTTTTTGCAATTCCAGGCACTGGCCGATCTCGGCGGGCAGGGTGGTGAGCTGGTTGTCGGTCAATATCAGCCAGCGCAGCCGGGGCGGCAGGGCTGCGGCGCACAGGTGGCGGATCTGGCACGACTTGAAGCCCACCATCTCCAGCTGCGCGCACTGGCCCAGCACGGCGGGCAGTTCGGTGAACGGGTTGCTGGAGCAAAAGATCACCCGCAGCCGGTGCAGCAGGGGCAGGTCATCGGGCAGGCCGCTCAGGGCATTGCCAGAGAGGTTCAGCACCTCCAGCGTGTCGGCCAGGTCAAAGATTTCGCGGGGGAAGGTGGTCAAACCGGCAGATAAATCCAGCCGCCGGATGCCCTGCAGTTGGCCAGAGCGGAGTTGGTAAAGGGTGTGCATGCCGCCTATTGTCGCGGCTGGTTTGGGTGGTTTTTGGGTCTACAGATTTATAGGCGAAAAATGCAGTATGCGTAGGTGGTATATGCGCAAACAGCTATCAAAATTGTAGTCTTCTCTACAGCCAGCGCGTCACGACATCCAGCGGTTGGGGGCGGCCGAACAGGTAGCCTTGCACGGTGTCGCAGTGCTGGTCGGCCAGGAAGCGGCTTTGGGCTTCGGTCTCCACCCCTTCGGCCACCACCTGCAGGCCCAGGCCGTGGGCCAGGGCAATGGTGGCGCGGACGATGGCTGCGTTGTCTTTGTCGGTGGCAAGGTCGTTGACGAAGGAGCGGTCGATCTTGAGCTCGTCGATGGGAAAGCGCTTCAGGTAGGCCAGCGACGAGTAGCCGGTGCCGAAGTCGTCCACTGCCAGCCGCACACCCAGGGCGCGTATTTCGTGCAACAGGCCGATGACCTGGTCGGCATCGGACATGGCGGTGGTTTCGGTGATCTCCAGGCGCAGCAGGTGCGGGGGGATGCCGGTTTCCTGCAGGGCCAGGCGCACCACCTGCACCAGGTCGCGGTTCAGGCACTGGCGGGCCGAGATGTTGACCGCAATCGGCACGGGATGCAGCCCGGCGCGCAGCCATAGCGCCACCTGGCGGGCGGCGTGCAGCACGGCCCAGGCCCCCATATCGACGATCAGGCCGCATTCTTCGGCCACCTCGATGAAGCCGATGGGCATCACCAATTGGTCCGGCGTGCGCTGCCAGCGCATCAGGGCTTCCAGGCCGACCATTCGCTGACCGTTGAGTGCAAACTGGGGCTGGTAGTGCAGCACAAACAGGTCTTCGCGCAGGGCCTGGCGCAGGTCCATCTCCAGCGCCAGGCGTTCGTGCATGCGGGTGTTGATGTCGTTCGACCAGAACTGGAAGCAAGCCTGGGGCTGGGCCTTGGCGCGGTACATGGCCATGTCGGCCTTGGACATCAGGCCGTCCAGGTCGATGCCGTCCTGCGGCGCCATCACCACGCCCACGCTGCCTGCGCTGGGCAGGGTGATGTTGCCAAAGCTGTCGTCCAGCACGATGTCTTGCGTCAGCGCATCCACCACTTTGGTGGCGGCGGTGGCGGCACCATCCTGGCCGCCCACGTCTTCCAGCAGCAGCACAAATTCGTCGCCGCCCCAGCGGGCCACGGTGTCGGTGTCGCGGCACAGGGCGCGCAGGCGCTGGGAGATGATGCGCAGCACCTCGTCGCCCGCGCGGTGCCCCAGGTTGTCGTTGATGTGCTTGAAGCGGTTCAGGTCCAAAAACAAAATGGCTGTGCTGCCCCCGCGCCGCTGCACCCGCGACAGGGCCAGGTTCAAGCGTTCGTGCAGCAGCACCCGGTTGGGCAGGCCGGTGAGGGCATCGTGGTTGGCGGCAAAGTCCAGCGCGCGGGCTGCGGCCACGGAATCGGTCACGTCGGAGAACACCAGCACCGCGCCGTCCAGCGTGCCCTCGGGGCTGCGCAGCGGGCTGGCAGTAGCCCGCAACACCCGCAGGCCTTTGGGGCCGGGCAGGTTGAGCAGTTCGCGCACATAGACCCGGCTGCCCCGGCCCAGGCACTCAAATACGGCTGCCACCAGGCGTTCCATGCTGTCTGGGCTGAGCGGGTAGGCGGTGTGCAGGGGCTGACCCAGCAGGCTTTGACCGGGGGCGTGCGATAGGGCGGCGGGATTGGCAAAGTGAATGGTGTGCAGCCGCGCGTCGATGGTGATGACGGCATCGTCAATTGCCTGCAGGGTGGCCTGTGCGTGCTGGCGGGTGCGCAGCAGCGTGCGGTTCAGGGTGCGCAGCTTGCCTGCTAGCCAAAAGGCCAGCGCCACCGCCAGCGCCAGGGTGGCGGTGGCGGGCGGCAGCCAGGTGCGGGTGGCCAGCAGCACTCCGGCGCTGATTAGTAGCGGCAGTGTCAGCAAGCCAGTCACCAGCAGCAGGCGTCGACCCTGGCAGTCAGGCACCAGGGCCACGCTGCTGACGGCCAGCAGGGCCAGCAGCAGCGTAAACGGCGTGGGGGCGCGGACGATCCAGGTGCGGCTGCGCAGGACCTCCAGCGCCTGCGCGTGGAACATCACCGATGGCAGGGTGGCGCGGCTGCCCGCCAGGGGCGAGACCAGTTCGCCGCCCAGCCCACTGGCGGTGATGCCGATGAACACCGCCCGGCCCCGCACGATGTCCAGCGCTTGCGGTGACTGCAGGGCGTTGGCGAACGACACCGTGGGCAGGCCGCGCATACGGGGCAGCAAAATCTCGTGTGCCCGTACCCAGTGGGTGGGCGTGTGGCCCAGCGCATCTACCGGGACCAGCCGGTCCCACACCGGATCCGGGGCCGTCTGTTGCAGCACCGCCAGGGCCAGGGCGGGCGTGTCGGCCTCGCCATTGCCGGCCATCAGGTGGATGCTGCGGGACTGGCCGTCCACGTCAATTTCCACATCCACATGGCCCAACCGGGGCGGGTTGCTGGCATCGGCTGCCACCAGGGTGGGCAGCAGCGGGGCCGCGGCGATGCGCCCATCGGGTTGCTGCGCCGGGGCAGTGGCCAGCACCACGTGGCCCTGGCGGTCGATCGCATTGGCCAGCGCAGTATCGCTGGCGGGGTTGCGGGTATCGGGCTCGGAGAACAGCACCGCCATGCCGATGGCGCTGGCCCCGGCCTCGCGCAGGCGGTCGACCATCTGGGCATGCAGCTCGCGTGGCCAGGGCCAGCGGCCCAGCGCGTCCAGGCTGGCATCGTCGATGGCTACCACCACGGGCGGTTGGGCATCGGCGGTGTGGGTGGGCAGCAGCAGGTCGTAGGCCAGCAGGTCCAGCCGCTGCAGTGCCGCCGGTTGCAGCCAGGCCAGCAACAAGGCTGTGGCGATGCCTGCCAGCCACCAGCCTGTGCGCAGGGCGGCCTGCTCCCAGCGGAGCGGGAGGGACGGGGAGGCTGTGCCTCCGGTGGGCGCAGGCAGCGGGGTCAGAAAATCGCCAGGGCAGGGATCAGTAACAGCAACAGACCCCAGCGGCTGGGCGGAGCTGGGGGCACTACGAAGGTTTGGGTACTACCCCAGGGGCCGGTGTAGCCGTCGGTGCCGGTGGCTTTTACCCGCACATAGTGGGGGCCGGGTTGCAGATCTTTCAGGCTGAACTGGCTGGTTTCGGTGTCGGCATCGGCCAGGGGGATGTTGAAGCTGTCGTCGCGCGCCACCTGCAGGTGGTAACGGGCGGTTTGGGGCTGGGCCGACCAGCGCAGGGTCAGGCTGCCGTCCTGGGGCTGGGGAATTTCGACTCCGGGGCCGGGCAGCACACGGCGAAACGGTTGGGTATCGCCCCAGGGGCCCTGGCCCTTGGTCGGGTGGATGGCGGCCACGCGCCATTGGTAGATGGCGGGTGGCAGGTCTTGCGGCGGCTGGGCGCTGGCGCTGGCAACGACCTGCTCGTCGACAGGCTTGCCGTCAACGCTGAGCTGTACGCGGTATTGCAGGCTGGCATCGCCCTGGGTCCAGCGCAGGTTGGGGCGGGCAGCGGTGGTGGCCGCTTCGGGCGCTGGGTCAATCAGCAGCGGCGGTTCGGGCTGGGTGTGGATGACCAACCGGCGCTCGGCCGACAGACCTTCCAGGCCCTGGGCATCGATGCCGCGCACCCGCAGGGCGTAAGTGCCGTCTTCGATATCGCGCACGCGGATGCGGGCGGCATCGGTGACTTCGTCGGACAACATGGCGCTGAATTCGGTGGTGGCGGCCAACTGGGTGCGGTAACGGCTGGCCCCGGCCAGTGCCGTGATGGGCCAGGCGATAGGCAGGCGCTCAATGGTTTCGGGCAGGCCGTCCAGGTTGGGCGTGGGCAGCAGGGAAATGGGCGCATTGGGGCGGCTGCCGCTCTGGGCCACCGTGCCCTGGGCGGCCTGGGCGGTCACCTGGCCGGTAGCGTTGGCCACCTGCACGGCACCGGTGAGCACTTCGGTGCGCATGGTCTGGCCGTCGGTGACCACCCGGTACTGGGTGCCGCGCACGGCGGCGATGGCGGCTGGGGTGCGGATCTCAAACCGACCGCCGCTGTTGCCCACCGGGGTGACCTGGTTTTCTACACTGCCTTGCAGCAGTGACAAGGCCACGATGCTGGCCTGGCCCAGCAGGGTTTTCTGGGTGCTTTGCAGCTGGAGTTCACTGTCGCGGCGCACCAGCACGCGGCTGCCATCGGCAAACTGCAGGGTGGCACTGCCGTCGGGCCCGGTGTGCAATTCGGAGGGGGCTTGCAGCTGCTCGCCTGCCACGGCGGCGCGGGCCGGAGAGGTGCCGCGGCGCAGTGTGGTCTCGCCCACCACGGCCAGCAACAGCACCTGGGTGGACTCCAGCTTGAGCCATTCCTTGGGGATGCGTAACTTCGTGCCGGGCGGGATGCGGTGCTCGTCGGCAATCTGGTTGCGCTGGCGCAGGGCCAGGGCCAGTGACGGACTTTTCAAATAGCGCTCAGCCAGGTTCCACGGGTGGTCGCCGGGTTGCACGGTGTACACAAAGTCGCCAGCTTGCGCAGCGGGCATCAGTCCCAACAAAACCAGTCCCAGCAGACCGGTGCGGAGGCGGCGACGAGAATTAGGGCGGATTTGCATAGATATACACGCTAATGAGGCGCGAATAGTGTTGTAACTTGCTAACCCAGTGTAACAAGTGCGTGTATTCTCTGGCCCTGTTTCCACCCGCCATCCGGTCCAGCGGCTTGAAACGATAAATCCGTCACGAACGGGGACTTTTTGAAGGTGAACGCGAACTGCAGTGGCTGGGTTGCTTATTCCTGCCTTCGCAGTACTATTTTCCGATCGCTGTATTTTTGGCGGTGTGCGACTTCTGCACAGGAACTGCATGCAACGTTTCTACTTTTGGAAAACCCGGCTGGGCCGCCTGCGCGACCTGCTGCTGGGCACCGACCGGCATATGCGCATCCGCACCAGCCAGGCGGCGCTGGCTTCGATGGTGATGCTTGCCTGCGTGGCCACCATGTACGGTATGGCCTGGTTCGGCGTGTCCGAGCTCTTTTACGTGGAAATCTGGTCGGCTTTTTGCATTGCCGGACTGGTGCTGGTGTATGGCCTGATCCGCAGCGGTATTTCGCTGCGCTGGGCCGATCCGTCACTGGCGCTGGCGCAGATGCTCTATGCCGTTGCCTGCAACGCTGCCGCTTTTGTGCTGGCGGGCCATGGCCGGGGTATCACCTTGCCGCTGATGGCGGTGATCTTGATGTTCGGCATGTTTGGTATGTCGATGCGCCAGGTGGTGGTGGTGGCGCTGTACGCGATGGTGCTGTTTGGTGTGGCCATGGTGGTGGCGCTGGAGCAGGGTATGACGGACGAACCCGCTGTGCTGTACGCGGCCTACTTTGTGATGGTGGTCATCGTGCTGTCCAGCACCACCATTTTGAGCCGCCGCCTGGGCACGATGCGGGCGCATATCCGCAACCAAAAGGCGCAACTGACCCAGGCGCTGGAGAAAATCCAGCGCATTGCCACCCGCGACGAACTTACCGGCACCGCCAACCGCCGCTTCATGATGGAGATGGTGCGCGAGGAAATCCAGCGTGCCGACCGCAACGGCGCGGTGCTGATGGTGGCGATTCTGGACATCGACTACTTCAAGCGCGTCAACGACACCCATGGCCACCAGGCGGGCGACCGCTGCCTGCAGGAGTTTGCGCGGGTGGTGCAGTCCAGCATCCGCACCACCGACCGCCTGGCCCGGTGGGGCGGCGAGGAGTTTTTGATTTTGCTGACCGACACCGACTTTGCGCTGGCCCTGGCCTGCCTGGAGCGGGTGCGCACCCAGGTCGAGCAGGCAGTAGTCACCCTGGGCGAGATCGAAATTCGAATCACCGTGTCGATCGGCGTGACCCAGTACCAGAAAGGCGATTCGATCGAGCAGACCATCGACCGCGCCGACCTGGCCTTGTACGCGGCCAAAGCCCAGGGGCGCAACCAGGTGGTGAGCTGTTGAAAAGCTGAAGGCTTTTTGAGCCTCTTGTGCTTGTTATATCAGCGTAAGCAGCTATCAAAAATGTAGTATTTACTACACCTCGCCTATACCTCCCGATTCCGCGCCAGCGGCGGGTTCTTGGCGAAGTAGCCGCGGATGCCGCGCAGGATGGCATCGGCCAGCTGCTCGCGGTAGTCGCCGCTGTTGAGCTTGGCTTCTTCTTCGGGGTTGCTGATGAAGGCGGTCTCGATCAGCACGCTGGGGATGTCGGGGGCTTTGAGCACGGCAAAACCGGCCTGCTCCACGTTGGGTTTGTGCAGCTTGCCCACCCGGCCCACTTCGCCCAGTACGGCGCTGCCCAGTTTCAGGCTGTCGTTGATCTGGGCGGTGGTGCTCATGTCGAGCAGGGCTCTTTGTACCTGCGCATCCTTGGCCTGCACGTTGATGCCGCCAATCTGGTCGGCGGCGTTTTCCTTGTTGGCCAGCCAGCGGGCGGCACTGCTGGAGGCACCGCTGCGGCTCAGCGCGAACACGCTGGCCCCGCGTGCGGCAGGGTTCAAAAACGCGTCGGCGTGGATGCTGACGAACAAATCGGCCTGCACGCGGCGGGCCTTTTGCACCCGCACCTGCAGCGGCACGAAGAAATCGGCGTCGCGGGTCAAGAAGGCGCGCATCGGGTTGCCGTTGACGGTGCTGGCGTTGATGCGTTCGCGCAGCAGGTGGGCGACCATCAGCACGATGTCTTTTTCACGGGTGCCATTGGGGCCGATGGCTCCGGGGTCTTCACCACCGTGACCGGGGTCCAGGGCGATGATGATCAGGCGGTCGGTACGTTGGGCTGAATTTTTAGGGTCATTTTGGCCCCCCGTGCTTGTGGGACGGGCGGGAGGCGCTATCGCAACAATAGCGGGCTCTTTGCTCGGGGCGACCGTGGGCGCTGGGGCCGGGCTGGGGGCGTTGGGGGGGCGCGGGGCCGGTTTGGTGTTTTGCTTGGCGATCAGCTCGGCCAGCGGGTCGGGGGTGTCGGTGGCCATCGGTGCCGGTGGCATGGCCGGAGTCGGGTCGGCCAGCCGCTCGGCAATCAGCGCCTCCAGCGGGTCTTCTTCTTGCGCGGGGTACAGGTCGAACACCAGGCGGTGCTGGTAGGCGGCCACCGGGTTCAGGGTGAACACCTGGGGCCGGGCGGCGCGCTTGAGGTCGATCACCAGGCGCACCACGCCGGGGGCGTTCTGGCCCACGCGGATGCCTGCAATGTTGGGGTCATCGGCCTGCACCCGGCCCACGAGTTCGCGCAGCGCCGGGTTCAGGTCGATACCTTCGATGTCTACGGCCAGGCGCGGCGGGCTGGTGATGAAGCTGTGCTTTACCACCAGCGCAGTGTCGGATTCGATGGTCACGCGCGAGTATTCGGGCGCGGGCCAGACCCGCACAGCAACAATGCCCGCGCCCCGGGCCAGCTCGTTGATGCCGAGCAGCAGCACCACTGCACCGCTTTGCAATATGCTGCGGCGCTTCATGCGGCCAGCCCGTTCAACAGGGCGTGGCCGGTGGCAGTGGCGGCGGTGAGGGTGGCTTGGCGAGATTCGTCTTGCATGGTGTCAATATGGATGGCAATGTCGGGTATGGGCAGCAGGCCACCGGCGTTCTGCGGCCATTCGGCCAGTTTCAGGCCGGGGCTGGCGAAGATGTCGCGAAAGCCGGCATCTTCCCATTCGCGCGGGTCGCTGAAGCGGTAGAAGTCGAAGTGCCAGATATTCAGGCCCGGCAGTTCATACGGCTCCACTACGGCGTAGGTGGGGCTTTTGATGCGGCCCTGCACGCCCAGGGCGCGCAGCAAGTGCCGCACCAGCGTGGTTTTGCCCGCGCCCAGGTCGCCGTGCAGCGTGATGAAGGCGTGGCTAATGCCTGGCTGGGCCGCCAGCGATTGGGCAAACGCCTCGGTGGCAGCCTCGGTGGGCCACAGGCAAGTTTCTACAATCGGCAAATGGTGTTCAACAGTGCTCAGAACGAAGGTCTCCAACAGGTGTCTCGGATACAGGAATGGGCGCGCGAACTCGGATTTTCCCAAATTGGCGTGGCCCCGGTGGATTTAAGCTCCGCCGAGGCGGGTCTGACTGCCTGGCTGGCCCAAGGGTTCCACGGCAGCATGGCGTATATGCAAAGCCATGGCCTCAAGCGTGCCCGCCCGGCCGAGCTGGTACCGGGCACCGTCAGCGTCATCACCGCCCGCATGGATTATCTGCCGCGCAGCACGCCGCCCGGATGGCAGGCGCTGGAATTTGACCGGTTGGCCCGCTCCGGCGAGGGCATTGTGTCGGTCTACGCCCGGGGACGGGACTACCACAAAGTGCTGCGCGCACGGCTGCAACGCTTAAGCGACCGCATGGCGCAAGAGCTCGGCCCCCTGGGCTACCGCGTGTTTACCGACTCGGCCCCGGTGCTGGAGGCCGAGCTGGCCCACCGCAGCGGCCAGGGCTGGCGCGGCAAGCACACCCTGGTGCTGAACCGCGAGGCAGGGTCGATGTTCTTCCTGGGTGAAATCTATGTGGATGTGGCCTTGCCGACCACGGAACAGACCACCGGCCACTGCGGCAGTTGCAGCGCCTGCATCGATGTATGCCCCACCCAGGCCATCGTGGCCCCACACCGGCTGGACGCACGCCGTTGCATCTCTTACCTGACCATCGAACATGCGGGGCCGATTCCGCTGGAATTGCGTCCGCTGATCGGCAACCGCATCTACGGCTGCGACGATTGCCAACTGGCCTGCCCCTGGAACAAGTTTGCCCAGCGCAGCGCCTTGCCCGACTTTGATGAGCGCCGGGGCCTGAGCGGCCAGCAGCTGACTACCCTGTTTGGCTGGACCGAGGACGAGTTCCTGCGCACCACCGAAGGCGGGCCGATCCGCCGCATCGGCCATGAGCGCTGGCTGCGCAATGTGGCGGTGGCGATGGGGAATGCGCTGCGGGTGCGGGAGGATACGGCGCTGCGCGCGGCATTACAGCTACGGGCCGAACACCCCAGCGCCCTGGTGCGCGAGCACGTGGCTTGGGCGCTTGAATATTGAGTGCCATTGAGGCCGCTAACGCTTATTAAATATGCGCGAGTAGCTATATTTACTGTAGCACGCCAAGAGCAAACGGCAAACTTGCCATGGCCAGCAGCGTGGACAGGCTGACCAGGCTGGCGGTGAGTGCGCCGTTGTAGCCCATCTTGGCGGCCAGCACGTAGGCGCTGGACGCGGTGGGCAGGGCCGAGAACGACAGCAGCACGGTGGTGTGCACGGGGTTCAGACCCATGGCCCAGGCGATGCCCAGCGCCAGCACCGGCAACACAAAGTGCCGAATCCCCAGCACCGACACCGCCAACACCTTGGCCCGGGCCAGCGGCCCAAACTGCATGCCCGCACCGGCCGCCAGCAGGCCCAGGGTGATGGCGGCCGCGCCGATGCGGCTGGTGGTGGGCTCCAGCCAGCGCGGTATTTCGAAGCCCAGCAGGTTGGCTGCCAGCCCCGCAGTGATCGCCAGAATCAGCGGGTTGCGCAGCAGCGCTGCGCCAAACCCGCCTTGGGCATGCCGCACCATGGGCCACACCGCCGCCACGTTCATCAGCGGCACGCACACCCCAATCAGCACCGCAATCAGCTGTGGCCCCTGCGGCCCGGCCAGGCGCTCGGCCAGCGCCAGGGCGATGAAGGAATTGAAGCGAAAGGCAATTTGCGCATTCGCCGCGTGTTCGCGGGCGTTGATGTGGGTGCGCAGCCAGGGCAGGTAGGGCAGGGCGTAGGCCAGGGCGATGGCGCACAGGCTCATGGCCAGCCCAGCAAAAATCAGGCTGGAGGCGGCCAGCAGGTCTAGCGGGTTCTTCACAATCGACTGGAACAGCAGCACCGGCAGCAAAAAATAATAGGTCAGGCTCTCCACCTGTTCCCATACCGTGCGGTTCAGCCCGGTATAACGGCATACGAGGTAGCCACACAGAATCAGTGAAAAATCAGGAAACAATAGCTGGGCATAGTGCATGCGCTTGAGAATACCAGCCAGCCCCACCCTTTTTACCCGAAGGAGCCCCATGACCCGTCGCACTTTTATCGCCACCAGTTTGCTCGCCGCCGCCAGCCTGGCCCAGGCCCAGGGCTACCCGAACAAGATCATCAAGCTGCAGGTACCGTTTGCGCCGGGCGGCACCACCGACATCATTGCCCGCACCATTGCCGACCCGCTGAGCCGGGCGCTGGGCCAGACGGTGGTGGTGGAAAACAAGGCCGGGGGCGGCGGCATCATCGGGGCCAATGAGACCGCCAAGGCTGCGCCCGATGGCTATTCGCTGGGCATTGCCACGGTGTCTACGGTGGCGGCCAACCCGGCCATCAACCCCAAAACGCCCTACAACCCGTTGACCGACTTCACCCCCATCATCAACATCGCCGCCACGCCCAACATCATCGTGGTGACGTCCGGTTTTCCGGCCAAGGACTACAAGGGCTTTCTGGCCGAGCTGAAGAAGTCGCCGGGCAAGCACTCGTTTGCGTCCTCGGGCACCGGCACCATCCAGCACCTGCAGATGGAGCTGTTCAAGAGCAAGACCGGTATCTTCATGACCCACATTCCCTACCGGGGCGCGGGCCCGGCACTGAACGACACCGTGGCCGGCCAGGTGCAGATGATGCTGGACAACCTGCCTTCGGCGCTGCCCTTCATCCAGGCCGGCCGCCTGGTGCCCATCGTGGTGGCCGCGCCGCAGCGGCTGAGCATCCTGCCTAACGTGCCCACCTTCAAGGAGGTGGGTCTGGAGCCGGTCAACCGCCTGGCCTTCTACGGCATCTACGGCCCCAAGGGCCTGCCGCGCGAGGTGGTGGACAAGATCAACGCCGGTGTGCGCAAGGCGCTGGAAGACCCCGCCGTGCGCAAGCGCATCGAAGACACCGGCTCCCTCATCGTGGCCAACACGCCCGAGCAGTTTGCCGATGAAATCAAGGCCGAGTACGCGGTGTACAAAAAAGTGGTCACCGACTCCAAGCTGACGCTGGATTGAAGACCACGTTGAGCCAGGACCGTATTGACGCCTTCATCGATGCCCTGTGGCTCGAACAAGGCCTGTCCAAAAACACCCTGGCGGCCTACCGGCGTGACCTGAGCCTGTTCAGTGCCTGGCTGGCCGATGTGCCGCGTGCCCTGGATGCCACGCAAGAGCATGACATCCAGGCCTACTTTGCGGTCCGCCACGCCCAGACCAAGGCCACCTCGGCGAACCGGCGGCTTACGGTGTTCAAGCGTTATTTCCGTTGGGCTTTGCGCGAAGGCGTGGTGCACGCCGACCCCACGCTCAAACTGCAAGCGGCCCGCCAGCAGCCACGCGCCATCAAAACCCTGACCGAAGCCCAGGTGGAAGCCCTGCTGACCGCGCCCGACGTGGAGACCCCCTTGGGCCTGCGCGACCGCGCCATGCTGGAGCTGATGTACGCCAGCGGCCTGCGCGTCAGCGAACTGGTGCTGCTCAAGACCTTCCAGCTCAGCCTGAATGACGGCGTGCTGCGGGTCATGGGCAAGGGCAGCAAGGAGCGCCTGGTGCCATTCGGCGAGGTCGCCCGCATTTGGCTGGAACGCTACCTGGCCGAGTCCCGCCCGGACATTCTGGACGGCAAGCAGACGGATGATTTGTTCATCACCTCGCGCGGCGAAAAAGCCGGGCGCGCCATGTCGCGGGTGATGTTCTGGATGCTGGTGCGCAAATACGCGTTGGCCGCCGACATCCATGTCGCCCTGTCGCCGCACACGCTGCGCCACGCCTTTGCAACGCATCTGCTGAACCACGGGGCCGACTTGCGTGCGGTGCAGATGCTGCTGGGGCACGCCGACATTTCCACCACCACTATCTACACCCATGTGGCCCGCCAGCGCCTGCACGACCTGCATGCGGCGCACCATCCAAGAGGCTAGGCGGCCAGTGCCAGTATGTCCGGCTGGGCCGCTTGCTTGCGGGTGAAGACCTCGGCAATCCGCAGGCCGTCCGAGCCGCGGCACAGGATGCTGTGGTGCTCCAGCGGCGCACCGTGCAAGCCGGTGTGTACCGCGTCACCCAGGTCCAGGTTGCCGTAGAACACCATTTCGCGCTCCCGCAACACCGCCGGGCGGCTGGTGGCATCGGCGCTGCGCATCCAGGCCCATTCGGCGCGGTCCACCATGGACTGGAAGCTGCTGAAGTACAGCAGGTCCGCACCGTTGAAGTCGTTATGGGGGCAGGGTGTGACGGCGCTGGTATGCATTTCAGCCTGGTCGGCCCATACCTGTGCCCGGCGCGCACGTCCACGCTGCACAAAGGCATCGGCAGCTGCGGCCAGCTCTGAAGGGGCCTCGGCTGTGTGCGGTGTGGCCATCACCGCGCGCACGATGCTGCGGTTGTTGCCCGCCTGCGCCCGCAGCACAAACACCGACAGCATCTCGACCCGCGCCACACCTTGGCCCTGCAGATGCACCGCGTGCTGGCTGTAGTACTGGGTGCGCCCGGCGGGGTGGCACTGGGTGGCGATGGTGAAGGCATCGTGTTCCTCCACCCGCTCCAACTGGGCCAGGCTGACGCGCACCAGGGTGAAGGCGGCGTACACCTTGCGGCCCTGCGCATCGCGGAACTCGGGCACGGCCTGTCCCTGGCGCTGGGCGATGGCCAGCCAGTGCCGGTGCCCGCATTCCTTCAGCAGCCAGTTTTCCGACAGGCCGCTACTGCTCAGCTGCGGCATGCCTGCTGTGTAGCGCCCGACCAGGGCCGAGGGCAGCCGGTGGGTGCTCACGACAGCAACAGCTCCGTCTCGGCGGTGTCTGCGGTCGCGTCCTGGTTGCCGATGTAGCCCTCGATCTGCTCGGCCAGGTACAGGGCATCGCGCGCCACGCCCGAGAAGCGGCCCGAGCCCCAGGTGTGCAGCCACGGCAGGCCCAGGAAATACAGGCCGGGCTGCTGGGTCACGCCGCGCACATGCACTGGCTCGCCGCGGCCATTGAACACCGGGGCATCCACCCAGGCAAAGTCGGGCAAAAAGCCGATGCACCACACCACCGTGGTGATGCCGCTGGCGGCCAGGTCCAGCGTGGTGCGCTCCTCGGCGGGCTGCCACACGGGCACATACGGGCCGCCGGGCGGTGCGTCGATGCCGTGGGCGGCGATGTACTTGTCGATGCTGGCGTTGATGCCGTTGTAGATGCCGTCGGCGTGGTCCAGATGGGCCTGCAGATTGGGCTGGAACTGCAAGGTATCGCCCTGTAAATCGGTGAGCAGGCCGTACAGCTCCATGCCCTCCAGCGCAAAGCGGCGCAGGTCGATGTCGCGCCCGCCATCGCGGCCCGTCACGTAGTGGTTGGTGTTGTCGCGCACGCCTTCGCGCAGCGGGTGCTGGGTGACGGGCAGGTTGTAGTAGTCCATGTCGGCCAGCCAGTCCACCACGTCCTTGCCACGGTAAAAGCGGGCGCAGCGCGGCGCATCGCCGGTGGCCACAAACACCTTGCGGCCTGCCAGGTGCAGGTCTTCGGCAATCTGCGAGCCCGACTGCCCGCAGCCCACCACCAGCACCGCGCCCTCGGGCAGGGCCTGTGGGTTGCGGTATTCGGCCGAGTGCATTTGTGTGATGTGTACCGGCAGGCGTTCGGCCAGGCGCGGCACGATGGGCTTGTGGTAGCCGCCGGAGGCCACCACCACCTGGTCGGCGGTGAAGTCGCCCTGGCTGGTGGTTACGGCAAAGGGTTTGTGGGCGTGGGGCCGGGCGATCTTGTGCACCGTCACCCCCTCCAGCGCGGGCGCATCCACGTGTGCCACAAAGCCCTCCAGCCAGGCGTTGATCTGGTCCTTCACCATGAAGCCGTGTGGGTCGTCGCCCGCATAGCTCCAGCCGGGTAGGTTGCATTGCCAGTTGGGGGTGACCAGGCAAAACGAGTCCCAGCGCTGGCTGCGCCAGCTGTGGACCAGCTTGTTTTTCTCCAGCACCAGGTGGCTGATGCCGCGCTGCTGCAGGTAGACACTGAGCGACAGGCCGGCCTGGCCGCCGCCGACGATGGCAACGGCATAGTGGGTAGTGTGGGGGGCAATGGGAGGGGCGGTGGTGGACATGGTGGTTCCGTGGGTTAGCTGAAGGCGGTGACCAACACCTGCGCGTCGGCCTGGGTTTGAAAGGGGACGGCCAGGTGCTCGATCTCGGCCAGTTGGTCCAGGGCCTGCGAACAGGCAAAGCCGTACTTGGCCCGCACCCGCTCGGAGGCGATGTGCAGCGCCTCGCGGCAGCGCTGCAGAAAGTCGGGGAGCGGGTAGCTGTGGCCGACCTGCAAATACTCCTGCACCACCAGCGAGGGGGAGTAGCAGCGCGTTTGCGTTTTATCGGGCCAAATGACGTGAAAGTGCATTACGGGCATAGGGCGGGTGCTCTCATTTTTGAATAAATCTCCGTGTGCAGCCCGGCGCTGCGCTGCCAACTGAACTGCGCCGTCAGCCGGGCGGCGGATGCCTGGATGCGCTGCGCGTCGCGCCCCAACAAGGCCTGCTGGATGGCGTGGGCGATGGAGGCCGCATCCAGCGGGTCAGCCCAGCTGGCATCCAGGGGCTGCAGGTATTCGGTAAACGGCGCGATGCGGGACACCGCCACCGGCACGCCGCTGCACAGTGCCTCCAGCACCACCAGGCCAAAGCCTTCGCTGAGCGACGGCATGGCGACCACGTCAGCCAGGCGGAACAGGCCGGGCATGTCGGCATCTGCCAATGGGCCGGTCAGCAGCACGTCTTGGCTGGCACTGCTGATCTGCAGCAGAGCGTGGAATTCACGGGCATAGCGGCTGTGGTCCAGCAGGCTTGCCCCGCCGGCGATGACCAGTTGCAGCTCTGGCATCTGCGTACGCAGTTGCACAAAGGCCTGCAGCACGCGCACCGTGTTCTTACGTTCCTCCACACCGCCCACGCATAGCAGCACCAGCCCCTCGGTGCGGATGCCCAGGCGCTGCGCCAGCGCCGCATCGGTGCTCTGCGCCACCGGGCTGTAGCGGGCGGCATCCACGCCGTTGGGCACTTCCAGCGCGGCAACGCCTTGCCCGGCCAGCGCCGCCTGCCACACCCGGCTGACGCACAGCACCTGGCGGGCCTGGTGGACCGAGCGGTGCTGCCAGGCCATGAGCTGGGGCTGGGCAAAGTTGTCCAGGTGGTGCACGGTGCGTACAAAGCCGTCGATGAGGCCCCGCTCTTGCAGGGTGGCCAGGGCATTGCCGCCAATGCCGTCGTGGCAGTGCAGCACGTCAAAGGGTTCGCGTTCCAGCAGTGGCGTGAGGTGGGCCACATACGCATCGATACGGCTGCCGACCATCGCCACCATATCGGTCGGTGTGTTGATTACCGGCACCAGTTCGGTAGCGCAGCGCACCGGGCGAAAGAACTGCTGGCCGGGCGTGGCCGGGGCCATCACCGTCACCGCGTGCCCGGCATCTTGCAGGGCGTGGGCCAGCTCCAGGGTGTGGACCACGCCGCCACGCGGGTTCACCGAATGGGTGAGCAGGCCGATTTTCACGCGGCGACTCCGGTGGCTTCACCGATGAAAGCCTCTTCCGCAAAGTCCCACAGCAGGGCCTGGCTGCCGCCGTGGCGCAGGTGCACCTGGCGGCGGGCGGTGACATCGCCCACCACGCCACAGGCGATGTCGCGCACGGCAAAGCGGGTGAGCACCTCGCCCAGGTGCTGGGGCCGCACGCTCAGCACAAAGCCGTAGCTGGGGAAGGCGGTCAACCAGCGCTGCAGAGGCACACCGTCGGGGCGGGGGATGGCATCCACGTCGATAACGGCGCCCACCTGCGAGCATTCCAGCAGCATCATGGCCGTGCCTACCGCGCCCGCCATGCTGATGTCTTTGGCGGCATCGCACAGCCGGTCTTCGGCCAGGCGCGGCAGCAGCTCCAGGTCGCCGCGCAGCCGGGTGGCTGGGGCGGTGGTGGACGCGTTCCAGTACGGAAAAGGCTCCTCGAACGCGCCGCGCAGGTCCACCGCCATCAGCAGCTTATCGCCAGGGTAGGCGTTGAAACTGGTGAGTAATGCCTTGGCTTGGCCGAGGATGGCCACGGCCAGTTGGGGCCGCTCGCTGCGGTTGTTGCTGTGGCCGCCCACAATGGGCACGCCATAGGTTTGGGAGGCGCGGGCCATGCCTTGCAGCATCGCGCCCGCCGGGTCCATGCCTTGGCTCCACAGCGCGTTGACCACCGCCGTGGGGCGGCCGCCCATGGCGTAGATGTCGCTCACATTCACCATCACGCTGCAGTAGCCTGCAAACCAGGGCATGCGGGTGATGAAGTCTTCCACCAGGCCCTCGATGGCGAACAGCAGGTAGCCGCCCTGGCCGTCGGGGATGGCGGCGCAGTCGTCGCCCACCGGCACGGCCTGGGCCAATGCGGCGCTGCCGCCGGGCAGGGCGACACCGAGTGCGGTAACGATGTCGCTGATGTCGCGCTTGTGGGCAAAGCCCCGGCTGTCGCGCAGGAAGTTGCAGAGTTGCTCGGCGCTCATAGCGAACCCCGTGCGCGGGTCACAAACCCGCTGACCGGGTCGAAGCAGGGCGGGTAGGCGGCCAGATCGGCCTGCATCTCGCAGTGCGGGCGGCCATGGATGCTGAGCTCGGCCAGTGGCTGCCATTTCAGCCGCCGGAACAGCGGTACGTTTTGCGCCTGCACATGGGCTAAAAAAGTGTGGCAGCCCAGCGCGTGGGCGCGGCTGACCGCCAGGCGGATCAGCGTGGCCCCCAGGTGGCCCTGGCTGCGAAACGACGGGTGCACCGCCAGCCGCGAACCCCACCACAGGCCGGGCGATTTTTCATGGATGCGCACCGTGCCCACCACCTGGTCGGGCATGCCGCCGCGGCACGACATGGCCACCAGCAGGTGGGCATCGTCGTCGATGGCATCCCGGTCGTCGCCGGTGAAGATGCCTTGCTCGATGCAGAACACGGCCCGGCGCAGCGCAAAGGCCTCGCGCCGCTCCCAGTCCTGGCAGGCGGCACGTACCCGAAACTCGACCGGGGCCCAGACGGGCGGGGGCTCCAGGATGTTGTCGATGCAGAGCATGGTGGTTTCCTTAGGTAAGTGGTGAAGGCGGGGCCAGCCCCCACCCCAACCCTCCCCCGGTGGGGGAGGGGGCAAGACGGGGCCCGTGTGACTCCCTCCCCCTTCGGGGGAGGGCCGGGGTGGGGGCCTGGATGTCAGCGCTCATACACAGATAGCGAGGAGCACGCCCCGCACTTGCCGCACCCGGCCTTGATGTCGCTGGAGCGCAGGTTTGCGTCCGCCACGCTGCGCCCCAGGGGTTGCAGGATGGAGCGCATGAACTCGGGTGAGGGGGCCGCGTGGTCTTCCAGCGGCGTGCCGCTGATGGGCACAAACGGCACCACAAACGGGTACACGCCCAGCGCCAGCAGCTGGTCGCAAATCTGCAAAATGGCTTCCCGCGTATCGCCCAGCCCGGCCAGGATGTAGGTGCTGACCTGGCCGCGACCAAACACGCGCACGGCAGCTTCAAACGCCTCCATGTAGCGGCTGATGGGCACCTGGGCTTTGCCGGGCATGATCTTGTCGCGTAGCGCGGGGGTCACCACCTCCAGGTGCATGCCCAGGGTGTCGATGCCCGAGGCCCGCATGCGCTCGAACCACACATCCTGGTCCGGTGGCTCGCACTGGCCCTGTATGGGAATGTTGACGGCGGCCTTGATGGCAAACGCGCTGTCGCACAGCACCTGGGCGCCGCGGTCGGTGGCGTTGGGCGTGCCGGTGGTCATCACCATGTGCTTGATGCCGTCCAGCAGTACGGCGGCGCGGGCCACTTCGGCCAGTTGCTGCGGGGTCTTGTGGGCGATGGTGCGGCCCGCGGCCAGGGACTGGCCGATTGCGCAGAACTTGCAGGTCTTTTTGCGGCTCTCGTAGCGGATGCAGGTTTGCAGCACGGTGGTGGCCAGCACGTCGGCACCGTGCAGCGTGGCGATGTGCGAATAGGGCACGCCGTCCATCGTCTGCATGGCATAAAAGCGCGGCTGCTTGGGGAAGCTGATGCTGGCAATCGGGATGCTGCCGCGCGTGACCACGCTGCGGCCCTGGGCATCGGGGGCCAGGGCGGTGAAGGGCGAGTTCCACGCGCTGGAGGTGTGCACTGGCACCATGATGGTGTGGCCGTCTACCGTGACCGCCTTGTGGTCGCTGGGGCCGGCGCCGCCCTTGCGGCTGGCCACGCCCGCGCTCGGGTCCACCAGCCGCAGCCCGAAGGACTGCAGCTCGGTCATCAACTCACGATTCATGGGTTGGAGGCTGAGGTTCATACAGGCTTTCAGAAGGGGTAGGGGTGGCGGCCATGCGCTGCATGGGCACGGCGGGGCGGTCGTTGAGCACCAGGCCCAGCAGCTCGGGCCGGGCGTAGTGGCCCACCGAATCCATCATGCGTTTGCGCTTGGTGATGAGCGCCATGTCCAGGTCGGCAATCACCATGCCTTCGCCCTCGGTCAGCGGTGGGGCCAGGTGCTTGCCTTCGGGCGAAACAATGGCCGTGTGGCAGCCGCCGCGCAAGGCTTTTTGCAGCGCGGTGTCGGGGGTGATGGCCATGATTTGTGCGTCGGTCAGCCAGCCGGTGGCATTGACCACAAAGCAGCCGGACTCCAGCGCGTGGTGGCGGATGGTGACTTCCATCTGCTCGGCAAATATCGGCCCCACCAGCGAGCCGGGAAACTGCGCGCAGTGGATTTCTTCATGCTGCGCCATCAGGCTGTAGCGGGCCAGCGGGTTGTAGTGCTCCCAGCAGGCCAGTGCGCCCACGCGGCCCACGGCGGTGTCCACCACCTTCAGCCCGGCCCCATCGCCCATGCCCCAGACCATGCGCTCGTGGTAGGTGGGGGTGATCTTGCGGCGCTTTAGCGCCAGGCTGCCGTCGGCATCGAACACCAGTTGGGTGTTGTACAGGCTGCCATGGTCGCGCTCGTTCACGCCCAGCACCACCACCATGCCGTGGGCCCGCGCCTGCTCGGCCACCGCCGCCGTCACCGGGCCGGGCACCACCACGGCGCGCTCGTACAGCTTGAGGTGGGGCGCGCCCTGCAGCACCGGCGGCAGCACGAACGAGAAGTAGGGGTAGTAGGGCATGAAGGTCTCGGGGAAGACCATGATCTGCACGCCCTTGGTGGCCCCTTGGGCGATGGCCTCGCACACCCGCTCCAGCGTGCCCTCGGGGCGTTCGAAGTCCGGCGCGATCTGCACCGCTGCAGCACGTACGGTTGTGGGTGTGCCAGCCATTTACAAGGTCCAGGTGTCGAGGATGACGGCGCCGGCCTTTTTGTGGATCAGCACGATGTCCAGCACATCCAGCGGGCTGATCGGGCGGATGCCTTCGATCAGCGCGCCTTCGCCGTGGCCGTACAGCGCCTGCAGCGCAAAGCGGCAGGCGTAGACCTTGCCGCCCTCGGCCATGAACTTGGTGATCTGGTTGTTGAAGTTCTGGTGGCCGGGAAAGGCCTCGTCGCCCAGCGTGGGAAAGCCGCGCTGCACGCCCAGCGTGACGCCCGGGCCGTACAGCAGCACCGAGGTCTCGAAACCTTTGCGTTGCAAACGGGTGGCTTGCAGCAGGTTGACGAAGCCGATGGAGCCTTCAAAGGCCACCGTGTGGAAGGTGACCAGGGCTTTCTCGCCCGGCGCAGCCTTCACGTCTTCAAATACTTTTTCTTCGTAATCGACAAGGAAGTCGCCTTTAACGTTGGCGGGCTTGGTGACTTTGGGCATGGGTAATCTCCGGTTAAAACAGGGTGGATGAAAGGACTGTCGCCCTACCTGTTTTGCATGCTCTGTGCCACGGTGCTGGCCTCACCATGCGATCAAGTCACCATCAAACCCGCTGGATGTGCCCCAGCGGTTTAAAAACTTTTTTCCAGGCCCTGAAAGTACCGGTTGGCGGTGTTTTCTTGCACTGGTTTAATGCAATTCCCATGCGATCAATGCACCCGATAAACTGTTTTTGTGCACCAGCAGGATGCACAATCCACGTGTGCAGTGGGCTTGATACTTGCATCAATGATTGGATGCCAATGCAATCAAGCCATGCGATCAAGTTGAACGACCCGGTCACACCATGAACAAAACCCCCGCCCACTGGATCAAGAAGCTGCACAAGAGCGACAAACCGGCCTACCTCTTGATGGCCGACCTGATTGCCGACGACGTGCGCACCGGCAGACTGGTGGCCCGCGACCGCCTGCCCACGCTGCGCGAGCTGGCCGAGGACCTGCAGCTCAACTACACCACGGTGGCCCGCGGCTACAGCGAGGCCCGCAAGCGCGGCCTGATCGATAGCCACGCGGGCATGGGCACCTACGTGCGCGGCAGCAGCCCCAGCCTGCCCCTGCGCGGCGGCAGCGCGGCCGAGATGACCATGAACCTGCCGCCCGAACCCCAAGACCCGGCCCTGCTGGCCCACATGCACGACACGGCGGCCGGTGTGATGGCCAGCGCCGATCTGTACGCGCTGCTGCGCTACCAGGACTTTGGCGGCACCCTGCACGACCGCGAGGTGGCCGCCCACTGGCTGCGCCGCCGCGTGCCCACCTGCCGGGTGGAGCAGGTGCTGGTCTGCCCCGGCATCCACAGCGTGCTCACCGCGCTGTTCTCGCAACTGGCGCGCCCCGGCGAACTGGTGTGCGTAGAGGCGCTGACCTACCCCGGCGTGAAAGCCATCGCCGCCCAGCTCGGCATCCAGCTGCACGCGCTGCCGCTGGACGACGACGGCCCCAGCGCCGAAGCCTTTGAGCACGTCTGCAAAACCCTGCACCCCAAGGCGCTGTACTGCAACCCCACGCTGCTTAACCCCACCACCGCCACCGTCAGCCGCTCCCGCCGCGAAGCCCTTGCCGACGTGGCGCTGCGCTACGCGATTCCGATCATCGAAGACGATGCGTATGCGATGTTGCCCAGGGAGATGCCACCGGCCATGGCCACCCTGGCACCGGGCCTCACCTACTACATCACCGGCTTCGCCAAATGCTTTGGCGCTGGCCTGCGCAACGCCTATGTGTGCTCGCCCGGCGAGCGCCAGTCGCAGCGGCTGGCCGGGGCCCTGCGCGCCACCACGGTGATGGCCTCGCCGTTCACCAACGCGCTCGCCACCTACTGGGTGGAAGACGGCACGGCCGATGCGATGCTGCAAGCCATCCGCAGCGAATGCGCCGCCCGCCAGGCGGTGGCCGAGCGCCACCTGGCCCCTTTCGGCATGCGCGGCCACCCCGAGGCCTTCCACCTGTGGCTGCCCGTGGCCGAGGGCTGGAGCCCCGTGGAACTGGCCGCCCACCTGCGCAGCCAGGGCGTGGGCGTGGTAGCCAGCGCCGCGTTTTCCACCGATGGCGACCCCCCCGATGCCGTACGCATCTGCCTGGGCGGCCCCACCACGCTGGACGAATGCGAGCGCGGCATGCACCTGGTGGCGGATACGCTGCTACACCCTGTTCACCACCACGCCACCAATCTTTAACCCGAGGAGACACCATGGAAACCAAGCCACCACTGCCCCCGTTCACGCAAGAGACCGCTACGCAAAAAGTCCGCATGGCCGAAGATGCCTGGAACAGCCGCGATCCTGACCGCGTGGTGCAGGTCTACACCCCAGACACCCGCTGGCGCAACCGCGCCGAATTCCCCACGGGCCGCGCCGAAGTGCACCAGTTCCTGACCCGCAAATGGGCCAAGGAGCTGGACTATCGCCTCATCAAAGAGCTGTGGGCCTTTACTGGCAACCGCATCGCCGTGCGCTTTGCCTACGAATGGCACGACGCGGCAGGCCAGTGGTTTCGCAGCTACGGCAACGAGAACTGGTTAGTGCACTAACTTCTGTTAGTAAAGCAACTTTTTGAAAGCGATGAGGTGCTATTCTTTCGCGGTCTTATAGACGCGAGTAGCAGATGGGCTCGCGGGAAGGCAGTCTGTGGACACGTTCGAATAGACTCGTTTGTGCGAACAAGAGGCTTTACGTACTCTGGGCGAGTTGATTGACTATGCCAAGATCGATCAGGATTTAAAGCCCATCAAACGCTGGTCTACTCAACGCATCCCTTTTAGTGCTGCTGATGTTGAATGCGAACTGCTGGTCGGAATGCTCTCGCTTCTATGACACCAGGGCTGGAGGTGGGAGTGTTGGAGTCATCCATCTGGCAATGTACCTCTGGCGCGTGTCCTTTAAGAAGGCAATCGCCATCCAAAAAGGATGCTGACGTATGAGGCTGATTTTTACCACTGGCGAGTACGTGTATGCGGGGCGGCCACGGCCCGGCTTTCCGATGATCCTGGGGGATGACATGGTCCCTGCACAGCCGTTTCACGGTTACTTGCATCACCACTTGTTGGGTAGAGGAAAGGCGTTGGACATCAAGACATGGGAGGCTTACGGGCGCCGGCTTTGGGACTTTGCACGCTTTCTTCACGCCAACGATCTACAGTGGGATCAGCCCTTTGAGTCCTATGGCACCAGTGTCGTGCGGGTTTACCGAGACTGGCAGGCGGCGGACCTGCGCTTGGACCCCAGCACCATCAACGACCGACTGAAGCAGGTCACTGACTTCTACAAATGGGCCCATGGCCAACAGTTGATCGATGAGTTACCGTTCGGTCAGTCAACTGTTACGATTCGCGGAATCGAACACGATCTTATGCATGTAACGGGTGGGCAAAAGATAACCCGCCGCGCTGACGTGCTGCTTGATGAATGGGATAAGGAGCCTGTCTTTCTAACGTCGTCGCAGATCAAGATGGCTAGGTCTGACATCCGATCAACTTCGCAACGCCTGCTCTTCGATTTGATGGTTCGAGTGGGTCTGCGCTCTATTGAAGCGCGTACCTTCCCGCTCGCGTATGTCTTCGATCCCGTAACCCGACCACATCTGATGCCTGGGACGATGATTGATGTGCGGCTGGATCCTCGGGATATGGAAATTAAGTTCAAGAAGCCTCGGGTCGTTCACGTGCCGTACAGCTTGATGCAGGACATGTATCAGTACACTCTTTTCGAGCGTAACCGTTGCGTGAAGGAGGGCGGGGAGGGTCAAGCCCTGATCCTAACGGCGCACGGTAACGTGCATAGTAAGGGGTCAGCACGCAAGGTTATGCACGATATCGGCCGCCGGGTTAACTTTGCTATACGTCCGCTGATGCTGCGGCACAGTTACGCAATCCACACTTTGCTATTGTTACGGAACTATGCCGACTTTAAAGGCGAGCCACTGTTGTACGTAAGGGACCGGTTGGGCCATGCAAGTGTGCAAACTACAGTGATCTACCTCGCTCAGATCAATCGGCTCGCCGGTGGTGAGGCGCTTGCAATGATGGCCGAATTTGATCAATTGTTCGATGTGGGTTTTGGTCTTCACACAGTGGCTAGATAGCGTCGGCTTGACGTCGCGTCCCAACCCTTATTTGATCCCGCCTTGCTTCACCGAGGAACACCTTGCCCAGAAAAAAGAACTACACGGCCGGTAAAGATCGCATTCCGTCAAAACCAGCAAACCCGCGTCGGACAACCCGCGCCACGATGCTTCCGCCCGTTGCAGACAATGCGTTCATCGAAATGGAAATTCTGCTTGGCGAGAACGCGCGATTTGCAAGCTCAACCAGAACTCTCGAGCTCGGAAATTGGCTTGGCCGTGGCATCGATTCCTGGGTTTGGGCTGCAGTAGCTTCCCTGCGCGCAATTTTGTTGTCCGGGTCGAAGCAGACCGTTACGGTAGTCACCCATCTCTACGGCCTTCGCATCTTCTTCTCGTTCCTAACCGAAGCGCGAAATGTCCCGCGAATTGCTGCTCCATCTGATCTGTCTCCGCAGCACGTCCAGGAGTTCGCAAGTTGGCTTCAGAAGCGGGGGCAGCGCGTCGGCTGGTCTGCAGCGTCGCCGCGCACAATCTACGCCAAGTGGAAGCCCGTCATTATCGAAATGTTCGCTCAGGGATTCATACCTGGCGAACAGTCGCAATTTTTCAAGCGCGGGATACTGCCGTGGAAGACAGTTGCCGAACGTAAGCAAACTAGCCTGAGCGATGCAGAGCA
The DNA here is from genome assembly GCA_963513125.1 of uncultured Albidiferax sp. GTDB lineage: Bacteria > Pseudomonadota > Gammaproteobacteria > Burkholderiales > Burkholderiaceae_C > Rhodoferax_B. Next base: position 40,995 of record CAUPPH010000003.1, on the reverse strand, counting down.
GGAGCGGCTTGCGCGCGCCATTAAAGACGATCTAATTGCCATTCATCACGGTCGTTTGACGCTTAAACCCATCGATATTCAAGCGCTGCGTCTGCTGCTTGTTGCACACCGTCAGGGAGCGAACGCGACTCCACTCCTAGAAATGCGCCGCGATGCCATTGCACCTGGTCTTATGCCTGGCACTGTGCGGCTTCGCACTATCAAATATCGTAGCAAAAGAATGAGAGCAGGTATTGGGAGGGCCGCGCCACCGAAGGAAAGCGTGGAGCAAGTGCCGGGGCGAGATCTGTTCTTTCCGCTTGCAGAGGGAGCCATTTTGTTGCAGGCCATCACTGAGACGGAGTCTCTTTTGGAAGAGGCACCTGTCAAATACAAGAACAGGATATGGCTGTATCGCTCCCAAAACTGGGGAGCAAAAGACACTGTATCGAGCTTGACCGCAGGAACCCTCCCCATTTCGATTGATGGCCTGATCAAACGGCACAAACTGGTTGGCGATGACGGACTACCACTCAAAGTGAATTTGACACGTTTGCGCAAGTCGTTTTTTGATCGGGCCTTCCGCTTAAGCGACGGTGATCTGGCGATCACAGCCAACCTTATGGGCAACACGCCTCAAGTGGCGGGCTCAAACTACCCCACGATGAACGAAAGCCGCAAGGCCGAAGCCGCGAGTTATATGAACGAGGACTTCACTGCCTTAATGCGTCGCGGTAGTTTGGCCGGTGGGAGCGTAGCAACTAGTGGTGCCCTGCGTGTAATTGCAGTCAAGCCGTTCAAGGCAGCTAGCAATGGCCATGATTCCTCTGAACTGACCCCGACCGCTGTGGCCGGTTGCAGTGACACTCTTCACGGCGAACACGCCCCTCACGACGGGCACAACCACTGCAGCCGCTATGTGATGTGTTTATTTTGCAGTAGCTTCACCGTGGTCGGTACGGTGGAGGAGCTATGGCGTCTCTTCAGCTTCCAAGCGTTCGCAAAGGACGAGCTGGGCTACCTTGACAGGACGCTCGGTCTACAGCGCACCGATGATGAGAGATTGGAGGATTTGCGCGACCGTTATCGTCTGGTAATCCCGTATATTGATGACTTCACGCGACGCCAGTTTCCGACTAGTCGCATCAAACAGGCACGTGACAGGACTGCTGCTGATCTGCATCCTTATTGGGTTCATCAGACGCGTATGAGCTGGACGGCCCGGGTACACCGGGACGACGGCGAGCCCGCATCTATCACCCTACATGAATCACAAACTCAGGCAGATCTCGATGGCAAGTAGTCTGAAGGCTGCAAAAACAAGCAAACAACCCAAGGTCTCTGCACTGACGCAGGAGGTGCGAAAGACTACGGGAGGAGCATTGGCGCTTGATCGCACGGAATACGGTTCCGGGGATGCGGCACTCGAGCCAAAAATCCAGACCACTGGCGTTCAATCACCCAGTCGTCCGCGTGCCTTCGAGCTACTGTTTTCACAACCCACCACCCTAATTGGGCTGTCCAAGTCCGAACGAGATCGCATTGTGGTGTCCGCAGTTGCTGATGACAAAGGCAACGAGTATCCAGTCAGCCACTTCCGTGATCAAGTCTGGGACCTAACGTCCGAAGTTGAAGCTAAAAATCGCAAGCCGTCGTCGACGCGAATCTGTTGGCCCGGTGACTTACCAAAAGCCCTAGTGGACGATGCCAAGGCTGTCTTGTATTGCGCTCTGCGCCGCGGACGTGACGACGGAAAGAAATGGTCTGGAAGTGTGGTGCTCACGGTCGGCAAAGGTGCTGTTCTTGTCCTGAAGCACTTTGCCTCACTCAACATCAATAACTTCGGCTCAGTCCGAGCCCTCCATCTTTCGGATTACATTGCAGATCTGAGAAAGGACCGCAGACCCAATCTGATCTACAACAGGCTCCTTGTTGTGGACTTACTGTGGCTCTTCTCATCCGAGATATTTCACCCTTTGCCGGAATACCCTTGGTCAGGTTCAACTTTATCGGAAGTATGTGGGTGCAACGGGGATGACAATGGGCCGACGGGTCGAACTGGTAAGACACCCGTGATCCCGCTGTCCGTTCAGCGCAAAGTCTTTACTCTTTGTGAGGCCAGGCTCAAGGCCGCCGACACTCTCTTTAGAGGCAGAGACAGGGAAGATATTACCGTCTATTCGGCCGAACTGACTCGGGTGCGAGATGCCGTGCTTTATCTCCTGCAGGTTACCTCCGGCATGCGAAACAGTGAAACCGTGGGAATCAGAAGCGACTGCTGGCGCACAGAAGTAAAGAATGGCGTTGTTTTCCACTGGGTCCGCACCATTGAAATAAAGACGCATAAAGGATTAGTAGACTATCTGGTGCCCCCGGAAGCCATCTTTGCACTCGAAATTTTGAAACGCTATGCGGAGCCTTTGCAGGCCCGTCTTGCTGATGAGGGCCGATGGCTTGAAAAGGTGCTTGGTCAGGGAATAGACGGTGATGGTCGCGTTGGCAGCGGAATGAGCGTCGCTGAAGCTGTAGAAAGATTGAACCACATCCGAGAGATCGGTCAGCATCTGTTCCTGGGCATCTACAAACGCAAATCAGACCATCTCGGCACCGGCTCGCGCATTGACGTGATGTCCGGCCAATCTTGCAATGGCCAACTTAAACGGCTGGCGTCGGCAGCGGGCACGGACTGGGATTTAACTAACCACCAATGTCGCCGCACTTTCGCATTCAACATTGCCAACTCGCGCTTAGGTCGCATGGCGTTAATCTTCCTGAAGTGGCAACTAAAGCATAGCTCCGTCTCCTGGACCCAGCTCTATGCATCCAATCCGTATCAGGATCAAAGCCTCTATCGCGAGATGGAGGCCGAGTTGGTTGAGGCGCGCGTGGGTCTAATGGAAGGATGGATGCGATCGGATGCGCTGCTTAGTGGCGGTGCGGGAAAAAAGCTTATGCAGAACCGCGCCACTCCGATCCAGAGCTTACAGGATCTCCTCCGCCATACTGCTGACCATATCAATATCAGAAGCACGGGACATGCTTGGTGTCTGAGCGGCACACTTGGATGCCATGGGCAAGGCGTCTACGACCCTACGATGTGTAGCGGATGTTCTCAGGCCATCATTGACGAGGGGCAAAGCGCCGCATGGCAAATGATTCATTTGGATAACCTGCGCTTAGCTGCAATTACTGATTGCGGGCCTGCCGCTACGCAAAAGGCTGAACGAGCTATCAAACGTTCAGTTCAAGTGTTGGATGATCTTGGAGTAGCTGTGCCCACTCAAGAATTAGCACATGATTATGCGGAAGCGAAAACAGTCTGATGAGCGTCATCCCAAAAATTGACGCGCAGTCCAGAGCACCATCGACAGCTGAACAGGCGCCTCGCACTAGGAATCGTGAGAAGACCTTGCAGGAACTTCGGTACGCGGTGCAGAGGGTTAAAAGTAGCGGGCAGAGAATCAGTATCTCGGCGGTAGCCCGCGAAGCAGGTGTAGTGCCCAGCCTCATACACAATACCTATCCAGATATCGCCGAGGAGGTTCGGGCACAAGTAGGTCGCACTAGTCGTCAGCAACGCGACGAAAAGGCTGCGGACTTGGCGAAGGCCCGTGAATTGATCAGGGAATTAAGAAAGTTAGTTGCCGAGGCCAATTGTGACATCACAAGGCTGGCCTCGATCAACGAAACATTGAGAGACGAGGTTGCGCGGCTCAAGGCGGCCGCGACGGGGAAGTTGGTGATTCTGACCACCCGAGTGGGCAAGTAGCTGGTCGCGACCCGACCTGCAGGCTATGCTAACAATGCAGCCAAAGATATACGTGGCCTATGAATGGGCAACGCGAATGGAAGACCTGCCTGGGCACGGTGGATGCCATAATTTCGTCAAACGAAGGTATGGCATAGGAACTGCGATGTGCCCGCCTCGCCGGCAAGGCTACTCAGTCACTTTGCTCTGGAAGGAAATGAAATGAAATGCCCCTGCTGTGGTGCCGCACACCTAATCCCTCATACGCGCGACGTGCCGTACGTCTATAAGGGGCAGTCAACGCTGATTCCAGCGGTGGCTGGTGATTTCTGCCCTGCTTGTGGTGAAGCGGTGCTGGCATCGGTTGATGGTGATCGTTACACAAAGGCCATTGGCCAATTTCGGCGCAAGGTTGACGCCGCCAAACTAGCGAACACTGGTGGCGGCTTCACTTACTGACGTACGAATTTTTGAGCCGATCCAATGCTGATCACCAGGGCACGGTATTCGCAGATCTATTTCTGACAGCATAACGACATTGCTACCCTAACGTCCCCCATGTCTAATAATGAGTCCGACGCGGCCGACCCTCTGACGATTGCTGAACGCGAAAAGCGCTTCTTCGACCTCGGCGAGGCCAATGGGGTCAACGAATCCGAACGAATTCTCACCAAGCTGTGCCAGCGCTCCTTCCTGCGCCTATGGTCGCAGACGAACGTATTTACGGATGAGGGTTTCAAAGACGGCAAAGGTGGAACCAAGGAACTAACCGACGCACTGGTCATCTTCGGCAAAGACGTTATCATTTTTTCGGACAAACACGTGACGTTTCAACACGACCGTGAGCTTGATGTTGCGTGGCCGCGCTGGTACCGACGGGCGGTGCTGGAATCCTGCAAGCAGTTGCACGGCGCCAAAGCTTGGCTCGTTCGTTTCCCCCATCGTGCGTTCTTGGACGCCAAGTGTACGCGCCGGCTACCTATCGCCGTGCCTGCAGGGCGTGACATCCGCTTCCATCTCATAGCCGTTACCCGCGGCAGCAGAGACGCTGCCGTCAAGCTCGCCGGTGGCGAAGGCCAGGGGTCGCTGTTCATTAACACGGGCATCAAGGGAAAAGACCATGAGAAGGCGCCTCTCGCTATCGGTTTGCCGGAGCCAAACAAAGCTTTCGTGCACGTATTCGACGAGGTGTCCATTGAGCTGGTAATGCAGGAGCTCGATACCGCCCTCGACTTTCTGGACTACCTGAAGGCCCGGGAGGAACTGCTTGGCCAACCAGAAAGAACTGTTGTGGCGCCAGGTGAAGAGGAGCTCCTAGCGGCGTACCTGAGCACGATGGACGCGACGGCCACCCGCCACATTTTCCTGAATCTGCCCCCCGGGAACGGCCAACCTGACATGGTCATGTTCGACGGTACGCACCACGCCAGGTTGCACAATGAGCCTAGCTACCGTCGCAAAAAACTGGCTGACGGCATCAGCTACGCCTGGGACAGGCTGATCGATCATTTCCTCGATTACGGCGATCCGAGGGAGCACGCTGCATTCGGCCTGCAGAGCCCTGCTGAGACCGAGGAAGGTCTACGCCTGCTCGCTGCAGAGTCAAGGTATCGCCGACGACAGTTGGCGCAGGCCCTTCAGGGTGCGCTTCAGCGCGTCGAGCCTGGAATGCGGCTCAGTCGAGTGGTCAATACCGAAGTCGCGGGCGAGACTGTATTCGTCTTCTTGGTCATGCCCATGCGCGGGGAGGCGACGTACGCTGAATATCGGCAGTACCGTCTGGCCGTGCTGCACGCCTATGTGCAAACGGCGCGCCTGCAGGCGCCCCAGGCCACCACTTTCGTGGGTATCGCCCTCGACAACCCGCACAAAGACTACAAAGGTAGCGCGGAGGACATGTTCGTCCTACGCAAAGACCATTGGACTGAAACTGAGCTAACTGAGCTTGAACACCAACAGAAGGAATTTGGCTTCTGGAAGCCAGGCCGAGTCGAGCGGTCTCGGCACCGCCAGGATGAGTTCCCGACGGCATCTCAGGCAATCCCAATAAAGCGTATGTCTTCTTCCCATCGCGTCCAGCCACCGAAAGGGTCGGACGACAATGCCAGGCGCAAGGCCGACAAGCGCCGCAAGAAGGCGCAGCAGGCATCACAGCGGGCAAACCGTAAGAAGAAACCATGATCGCGCTTAAGCAGTCGCCAACACACCAATAGCAGGCGGCTACCCACCTTCGATCACTTGTAGTACTGGTCGTCGCGGTTGAGTTGAGCCCCGCGCATCGCCCTGGAGCACAGTCAAAACCAATCCGAAAACAAGTTCGTCTAAATCGTTGACGTGTACGGCGAGCGCCGCAGCAATGTCACTGCGGGTTAGTCCATCTTCCCTTAAGGCTGCGAAGACCTTCTGGAAGACCTGCGATGTCTCCCGCGGAGCTTCGTTAGGCTCCGATTTCTGGTAGCCACGCTGAGCAATCTCGATACAAAGCATCCGGTAGTGCCATTCATTAACTAGACATAGGTCTTTGAGCCTGTAAGCCAATGCGGCGACTGACACCGTCCAGGACACCTTGTGCTTGACGAGCAAATCGACCGTCGGCATAACTGGCGCCTGCGCAAGGACACTACCCTCTGGCATCAAGAACGCTGAAGCGAACTGGTTTGCCTCCCGCTCCGCTGCGCGGACTTTGGGACCAGCGTGACGATGCAGCACTAGGTGTCCTAGCTCATGCGCCGCGTCGAAACGGCTACGTTCGCAGGATTTCATTGTGTTCAGAAACACGTAAGGTGTTGACGAATGCCACATTGAATAAGCATCCACATGTGCAGTGTCCAGCGATAGTGAGAACACGCGCACCCCCCGCGCTTCCAGCAGATGGACCATATTTTTAATCGGCAACTCACCAAGTCCCCAGATACGCCTAAGTGCAACTGCAGCCGCGGCGGGACTGGGTTCCTGACTCAAGTCCGGCAGATTAGCTTCAGGTAACTCAAAGCGTTGCTCGATCCATTGGTTGAGCATGAGCGCCACAGCTCCCGCACCCAGCGCCGAATCTCGTTGACCAGCGGTCATTTTGGACATGGATCGAAAACTCACAACATCCGGGGTGATTTCCTGAATGTCATCGCCAAGAAAAAATTGCACTGGAAAGTGCAGTTGGTCGGCAAGCTGTTGCAGGCGATCCTTCTCGGGCTTAAATTCGCTGCTCTCATAGCCCGTAATCGACCGGACCTCGACACCAATAAGCTCAGCAAGTTTTGTCTTCGTTAGACCTCTACGGCGCCGGGCGAGGCTCATGCGATTCGGGTTAAATTCTGCTCCGTACTTCATGCCCTTCGCCGCACTGAGACATCAATATCGGGCTGACTAGGAGGCGATATGACAACAGGATCACCATCAAGCGGCTGCGAGACAAGAATAATACGTTCCTGCCACACCGACACCCTACCGTCATTGCCTACCGCCAGAGGCAGTGAAAGTTCTGCTCGAATTTCGTTTTTCGCGTGATGCGCAAGCAGAATCCAGGTCGAAACTTTCTCGTTTTCATCCGTCAAGGGTACGGGCACCTCGAAGCCTGGTAAGTACAGCTGCATGCTGCGGTTTACCTCAATCGCATCAGCTGTGGTCGGCCCCTTAGACGAGGTGGTGGATGGCTCGGCACTAGGATTGCCCGTGGCATCGTTCCCGGTTGAGACAATGATAGACACGGTACCGTCAGGGCTAACTGTTTTGGGAGAGTTTTGATCGTTGAAGCGAGTCCATCCATCTGCTTTAAGCACGTCACGCAGGGTCCGCACCGCCTCGCTCCATGCCGCGATAGGGGGAAACAGGGGAGGGTGATTTTCAGTGCAGTTAATCTTTGCGAAGTAACCCGCCTTGACCGCTTGCAGCAACGGCGCCTCGGTCAGACCAAGCTCTCCTAAGCGGAGGTCGACGGAAATAGGATTGGAGTGCAAAAGAGATTTCATGGAAATTTCCGGAAGTTTCGCTTCCTGAAATTTTATCATGAATGAGGAGTGCGCAAAAGCTAAAGACATGGGCCATGTTTGCAACCCGAACCACTTTCGCGCGCGAAAGTGGTTCGGTAAATCAAGGTCCTGGGGCGATCAGTTGTGACTTGAGCAAATAAGTTCGTCGGGAATAAATAAAGTCTATCTGGCCTTTCGAGCTTGGCGAGGCCTAGTCGGGTTTGGTACGGGGAGGCATGTATTGCTGGGGCCACCATCCAGTTCCGGACGAGTGAAAAAACTTGCGTTTGCCTATCAAGTGGCTTATAAATAGTCAATTTAACTACAAAAGTTCAAAATGAAACTTTCTTTGGAAAAGCTACTGCAGCAACTCGTCGGGCGTGGAACTCAACTAGCGGCTAGCACGCCAGTGCGCGATGGGCGGATGCCAACATCAATCAGGCTGAAACCAGAGACTAGGCACTTCCTTGAAGCACAGGCGCAAGTGCTGAACACCTCAGTTCAAAGCCTCATTGATGTGATCCTCGATGGTGTCGTTGAGGCGACTACAGATACCCCCTCGGCACGCTTGCGTTCTATACGCGAGCGCTTCTTCCATCTGATGGAGGTACACCGTCTGGATTTGCCCGCTGCCGTCGAGTTAATGGCCCCCTATGGATTCACTCTCTCTGCTTTAAACAACGTAGATCGCTTGCTCGACCTGATGAAGCCTGATGCGATTAATCATCTGGCAGAGACTTTTCATGTGCGCAAGGCGTGGATTCGCGGTGAGAGGGACGAGACGATCCGCTCTGAGGGGTACGTCCGTTGGTACAAGGAGGTGCCCATGGCCGCACAGCGTTTGATCGCGCACGTTAAGGCCGGCGACAAGCCAGAGTTAATGTTCATCCGAAGGCGCGGCGCCGACTTCGAGGGTGCATTCAAGGACAACGACGCCGGGAACGCACGTATTGAACCGGTGGGTGTGGTCATGCGAATGACACGGGAAACTCCTTCCGGCACGCGCTACACGACATACCAGATGTGGCAATTCGAGCGTTGGAATTACGGGCCGTGCCGTCAGCAGCTCAAGCTGCTTATCGCTTTCTGTGAGCAGTTGCGTATTTCCGTGGTGGGTCATGAACTTCCAGAGGACGCCATCAAACAACTAGTTGGAGGCACGCTACTTCCGGCTTCACTGTTGGATAGGCTGGGGGCGATAAGCTGGCACCCGGACGACTATGCCGGCTTCCGGTTCGAGATCACCCAGGAGCGGGGTGAGTGGCTTGGCCTTGCGGAGCAGTACCGAAAATCTTCACTGCCAAGGATCGCTATCGAGGCCGGCGCGGCCGATCTCCCCGCCGAGCCATGGCGACCTACTGCTTGAAAAATTTTTGTCGCCAGACGTGCCCCAAGCATGGGTGGCGTCTTATCGCTAGTCCGCACGCAAACACCAAACTAAGTCTCTGATGAATTCATCAATGCGGTTCATTAATGTTGGCCCATATCCTTGTCGGAGGCGCATTTAGTTTAATTGTCCCATTGCCCAAATGGTATGGCAGGGTTTGACGGGCGACACCGACAGTTATTGGAGCTACATAAGCACAATTGCTGCGGGGAATAAAAGTTTGAAAGTAGTGTTCCCCTTTCCTTTTGGCATGCTGTGCACCGTGACCTGACCTCCGTGGGCCGACATAATGGACCGGACGATCGCCAGGCCCAGTCCGGTACCACCATCCAGTCGAGCCCGAGCCGAATCAACCCGATAGAAACGGTCAAAGATTCGTTCCTGGTGAACCGCTGCGATGCCGTCGCCTTGGTTGACAACCTCCACCGACACATTTCCTTTGAGGGCGGAGATCACAACACTTACCGTCGATTTCTCAGTTGCGTGGCGGATGGCGTTTGAGAGCAAGTTCGTAATCGCACGCTGCACCAGCCGGCGGTCCCCCATCAAATACGCCGACCCCGTCACCACGATCGAAACGCCGCGCTCCTCGGCAATCAACGATAGGTAGTCCGCAACCTGCTGGGATTCCGTGACCAAGTCCATTTTTTCGCGCTGAAGTATGGTCTCTTGGTGGTCGGCATGGGCAATAAAGAGCATGTCGGAAATCAAGCGAGACAAGCGCTCCAGCTCTTCTTCGTTTCCTTCCAAAACTTCTCGAAGCTGTGCCATCGTGCGGGTCTGGGACAAGGCGACCTGGGTCCTACCCATGAGAGTCGCGACTGGCGTGCGCATTTCATGGGCCAGTTCTCCAGAAAAATCTTGTAGCCTCTGGTAGCCGTCATCGACGCGTTGCAGCATGTCGTTGAACTCCGTTGCCAGCTCACTCAACTCCGCGGGGAGACCGACCAAAGAGACCCGATGGTTTAAGGACTGGGTACCAATGGATGCAGCAAGGTGGTTGAAACGTCGGAGCGGCGTCAGACTGGTACGGGCGATCAACCAGGCGCCTAGGGCGACAACGAGCAACAGGATCGGTAAGCCGACCCACGTTGCCTTGACGAATCCAGCCAACAGCTCACTGTCGTGCCTGCGATCCATTGAAAGATAGTAGCGAACGGGTGCCCCGTTGCGGACTAAGCCGATGCCCCGGGCCGCAGTTAGTTTTTCGCCTGTAGGTGCGGTCCAGTCGTAGGCGGTATTCGTGTCATCCGCTTTTACGCGTAAAGCAGATACCGATTGCTGTGCAATTTTGGAAAAACTGGTCACCATTTGCCCGTTGGCAGGATTGATCAGCGCCAGATGCAGATCATCATGGCCGATCAAGAGATCTCCAAAACGGTGTCTGTTCTGGTCAATCGCTTCCGGCGACGGTATTTCCGAGAGCACATGCAAAAGCAAGTCACGCTTTCCTTTGAGCTCGTCAGCTGATCGCTCATCCAGCTGCTGCGACAAGGCAGAGAACCCAATCACGATGGCGCTACCCGTGATGAGTAATCCAAAAAATGCGCTGGCTAGCGCTATGCGCGCCGCCAACGATTTCCGAGACCATAAGCGCTGCATCACGATGCCAAGCGATGCTCGAGGACGTAGCCCACCCCTCTCACGGTATGGATCAATTTATCTTTGAAGGGGTCGTCAATTTTTGCGCGCAGCCGCCGAATGGCGACCTCAATCACATTGGTATCCGAATCGAAGTGAATGTCCCAAACCAGGGAGGCAATCTGCGTCCGAGAAAGTACGTCTCCAGTTCTCTGCACCAGCAGTGTCAGCAGAGCGAATTCCTTGGCGGACAGATCGATGCGCTGCCCGGCACGCGTCGCTCGGTGGCGTACCGGGTCAATCTCCAGATCAGCGGCGCGTAAAACGACATCAGGGGCGACAGCCTGCCCCCGTTTGAGTAAAGCGCGCACCCGAGCCAGGAGCTCGGGGAACTGAAAGGGTTTAACCAGGTAGTCATCAGCGCCCAGGCCGAAGCCGCGCACTTTTTCATCGGTATTGCCGCGCGCGGTGAGCATCAACACCGGCACTTGTTTGGAGGTGCGGAGCGCCGAAATCACCGCAAAGCCGTCAATCCCTGGCAGCATGACATCCAAAATCACCAGGTCGTGGTCCCCAGTGACCGCGGCATGCAGGCCATCTGTCCCGTTGTAGGTGATCTCGACTGCATATCCGCTTTCGCTTAACCCCTGCCGCAGATACTCTGCCGCTTTGGGTTCGTCTTCGATGATAAGAATTTTCAAAAGAGGCTTTGTGAAGGGTGGGCAGTGTTCTAGAGCTAGCGCATATTGCCTGTGTGCCCAAGCGAATACCGCCCCGGCTGAGGCCAAACGGTCAGGCCGTGCGGTTCACGGCCGACTTTGATTTTCTCGACAGCACCATTTGCCGTGTCAAACCGGTAAATCACGTTGTCATAGCGGCCGGACAACCACAGATACTTGCCGTCGGCACTCACGTTCCCCATGTCGGGGCTTCCCCCGTCCGGTACCACCCAGGTCGCTTGTACTTTCTGGGTTGCGAAGTCGATGACAGAGACGCCTCCCTTGCCTCCAGCGCTACCGCGAATCTTGTTGGTGCCGCGGTTGGCGACATAGAGGCTTTTTCCATCCCGACTAGGATAGAGACCGTGTGCTCCCACCCCTGTTGCGATAAATCCGGTTTGCCGAAAAGACGCCAGATCCACGACATGTACGCCATCGGCAATCATGTCTGCGACAAAGAGTGTTCTGCCGTCCGGAGAAATCCGAATGTCTTGTGGCATACCCTTTTTGACACGGGTCAATTCGGTTTGCTTGAAATCGGCCCGGAGCTGGACCGTCTCCATCACCTGCCGGGTGGCTAAGTCGATCTGGGTGATGGCCCCACCAAACTCACAAGTGAATATGGCGTAACGGCCATCGATAGAGAAGTCCGCATGGTTGATACCGTCGCATGCCGGAGTCTTGATCGAAAACTCTAGTTTCATGGTGTGCGGATCCCGAAAATCCAGCCGCTTCAAGGCCTCGGCGACCACGATCGCGTAGCGACCATCCGGTGACCAGTACAGGTTGTAAGGGTCGTCTACCGGTATTGAAGGACCTGGTTTGCCGGTAACCGGATTGATGGGAGTCAAGCTGCCATCGGTTCTTCCCTCGGCATTATTGGCAACCCACAGGGTTTGCAAATCCCACGAGGGAACAATGTGCTGCGGGTACACGCCGACTTTGAAGGTATCGACCACCCTCATCGTGCTGGGATCGACCACGGACACGGTGTTTTCCGACCGATTTGGAACGTATATCCGGTTGAGCGCACCGGAAACGGTCGGAGATAAACGGCCAGCAGCAGTTTCGCTGTAGAGGTTGTTGCGATCCACCACCGGAGGCATTCCCGGCACACCTGCCGTGACGCTAGTCGGCGGATTGCTTTGCGCCGTTGCGTAGCCACTGTGGACTAAAAGTCCCAAAGTCGAGAGTGTGACCGTTACCAATGCTTTGGGGAAATACATATCCATAATCTCTGTTCACAAATGAAAGGTTATTTGGGTCGCGCCGCAATAGATTCACGGATGGATTGCACGCTTTTTTCCACAATCCTGTCCAGCCCCATGCGTCCAAGCACTGCAGTTGATTCGGCAGGGTTTCCAGCGACGCCAGTGGATGCTGTTGGGCCAGCGCTAGCACTACTCAGCTTCTCCGTTCGGACCAAGCTGGGGTCTACCGCCATCATCAGAGATGTATCTGCAAGTCCCGCATGTACCCCAATTTGATCCTTATGGAAGCCGGCTGATTCCAAGGTCCGGGCGAAGTCGTCCGTTGCTGCCCGGTAGTAGGCAGAAATAAAATGTGCACGTGTTTTGGAGTTCACCCATTCCCGGTTGAGTTGCTGGGCCTCGCCTTTCAAGAGGTCCTGGTAGCCTCCGTGGTCTCCGATGAAGACAATGTTCAAGAACCCGTGCTGTTTGAAGCTACGTGCCGTTCCCGCAAGTACCGCAAGGAATGCATCGTCGGGTATGGATATCGTTCCGGAAAATTTCATATGTCCCTCCGGTGGCGAGATACGTCCTTCCGGTACGTAAGACACGACAGGGGCAACCAAGGTGTTGCCCAGTGTTTCAGCAATGCGACCAGCAAGAGCATGGACACGAACGTTGTGCTTACCAAGGGCCATATGTGGGCCGCTTTGCTCTGTACCTCCCACGGGGATGATGACGGTCGTGGTTCCCTTTTTGAGAGTGTCGCGAACCTCCGTCCAAGTCAGATCATCGAGGTATACGCTATTGGAAGCTGCGTGCACACCATGGTAAAACAGCGCGCATATCGCTAGCACGAGGAATGACGCAACACTATGTACTTTGATCCACGGCGTCGCGTGTAAAGCTTGGTTGAGCCGGGAGTTGTGCGTCGGTGAAGCTCCATACAAAGAATGCATATTGGCTCTCATGTTGGCTCCCAGAGCGCCAGTTGACGGCATCCCTTCGAGAATTTTTTTGGAATTGTCCGCTGCGGCCTATTTCCGCCGCTTCTTTCTCGTTCGAGTCGAAGTGGTTTTGGTGGTTCCGTCTGTTTTTTTGGATTTTCGGCCCCTCCAGCAGAGGTAACCAATCAGAATCAAAAGCACAAGCGCTGGGATGCCCCCAGCGATCAGCGCTCTGGTCAATGTTTCGTGAGACGCATTGGGTATGTTGCGAAGTTCGTGGGACATGCTCGATCAACTAAAACCTGAAGCAAATGTTATTTTGTCCACGCGGAAGCTGCCAAGGTTTGCACCGTGGACAGCCTCCTCCCAGACATTACTTTGCTGGCTGGATATCGGTGACCACGATGGCACCGTTAGCCTTTTCGGCTTTGAACCGAACCTTGTCGCCGGCCTTGACCTTGTCGAGCATGGCGGGGTCCTTGACCTGGAACACCATGGTCATCCCCGGCATATCGAGGTTCTTGATATCACCATGTTTGATGGTGATTTTCTTGTTGTCGGTGTCTACCTTTCGGATTTCACCTTCGGACATATCCGCGCTGGACGCAGCAGAAACTTCTTTTTTAGCTTCACCCATATTCATGGTGCTTTGGGCGTGCACGGAACCAGCCAACATGGCAGTGAGGAGCAACAGCAATTTGACGTTTTTCATAGCAACTTCTTTCAGGTTTTAGGGGGATACGATTGATAAATACGTGAGCTGCCGTCCGACAGAACGAGCAACACGCTGTATGCGTCGCGGGTGCTGCCCATTTCCATACCAGGTGAACCCATAGGCATACCGGGAACGGCAAGCCCGAGCGCAGCGGGTTTTTCGGCTAGCAATCGGTTTAACTCTTGCGCTGGGACATGCCCTTCAACCACGTAGCCGTTCAGACGTGCCGTGTGGCACGAACCAAACTTATCGGCTAAACCGAACTGCTTTCGAATGGAGGTCGTGTCCTTGACGTCGTTAATCACAACCTCAAAGCCATTGGTACGCAAGTGCGATACCCACTCACGACAGCAGCCGCAGGTGGGTGTTTTCCACACCGTGAGTTGTTTGGTTTCAGCACGGGCGAGAGCGGTCAATGGTTGCGCAAGGACGACCACTCCCCAAGCAGCAAGTGACTGTCCTAGCACTGCTCGGCGGGAAATCCCATCGATTCTTGCAGTCGGCATAGCCATCTTTTCGGGATTACGATCCGGCCTTGGACACGTTGACCAAACCCTTCATACCCGCATCGAAGTGACCAGGCTGCAGGCAGGCAAAGTCGACTTTGCCGGCCTTGGTAAATTGCCAAATGATTTCACCACTCTTGCCGGGTGCAACCGTGACCATATTGGCATCAGCATGTTCCATTTCTGGATTCTTCTTCATCACTTCGTAGTGGTCCTTGAGGTCTTTTTGCGTGCCCAAAACCATTTCGTGCTTGACCTTGCCAGAGTTCTTGGCGATGAATCGGATCGTCTCGCCTTGCTTGGCTGCAATCTCCGAGGAATGGAATTTCATATCGTCGGTCATGTCCACGGTAATGGTGCGTGTGACCTTGGACGCGACGCCGGGCTTCCCGATGGCAGCGTCGTCATGGCCACCAGCATGGTTGCCGGAAGCCATGGCGCCCATGGCCAGCAGAATGCTCGGGATGGCGATCAGAATGTTGCGTGTTTTCATGGTGTACCTTTCTAGGGTGGTGGTGGATAACAAACTATCAATGCTTCATATTGCCCATGACGGGCTTACGAACTTGAACTTCAACTTCCTGGGCAGGCATGTTCTGCACAGGCATGGATTTGCCGCCTTCGGAGGCAAAGCGGGCTGGGTTGGGGAGTGCTCCGGTCCATTCGTAGGCGACCGTGCCGGCGGGGTGCTTGTACCAACCCGGGTCTTTGTAATCACCCGGTTTTTGGTCTTTGCGAACTTTAAGCATGCTGAACATGCCCCCCATTTCGACGGAGCCGAACGGCCCCTCGCCGGTCATCATCGGGGCCGTGTTGTCGGGTAATGGCATCTCCATCTCGGCCATGTCGGCCATCCCGCGCTCGCCCATCACCATGTAATCGGGGACTAGTTTGGTAATTTGACGTGCGACATCCCGGTGGTCCACGCCAATCAGCGTTGGCACGTCATGGCCCATGGCATTCATGGTGTGGTGGCTCTTATGGCAATGGAATGCCCAGTCCCCTTCCTCGTCGGCCAAGAATTCGATCTGCCGCATCTGGCCAACTGCCACATCAGTCGTGACTTCATACATGCGCGTGGACTTCGGCGTGGGGCCGCCGTCGGTACCTGTCACCAAAAACTCATGCCCATGCAGATGGATGGGATGGTTGGTCATGGTCAGGTTGCCGATGCGGATGCGGACCTTGTCGTTCTTGCGCACGACCAGGGGATCGATGCCTGGAAAGACCCGGCTGTTCCAGCTCCACAGGTTGAAGTCGAGCATGGTCATAATCTTCGGTGTGTACGCGCCGGGGTCAATGTCGTAGGCATTGAGCAGGAACACGAAGTCACGGTCTACTTCGTCGATCAACGGGTGCTTGGCTTTAGGGTGCGTGATCCAGAAGCCCATCATGCCCATCGCCATTTGCGTCATTTCATCGGCATGTGGGTGGTACATAAAAGTGCCGGGGCGGCGCGCAACGAACTCGTAGACAAAGGTCTTTCCAGAGGGAATCGCGGGCTGGTTCAGGCCCGATACACCGTCCATGCCATTCGGAAGACGTTGTCCATGCCAATGGACACTGGTATGTTCAGGCAGCTTGTTGGTAACAAAAATGCGTACCCGGTCGCCCTCGACCACCTCAATGGTCGGGCCAGGAGACTGGCCGTTATAGCCCCACAGGTGGGCCTTGAATCCCGGGGACATTTCTCGCACCACGGGCTCGGCCACCAGGTGGAACTCCTTGACGCCGTTGTTCATGCGCCAAGGCAAGGTCCAGCCATTGAGCGTGACCACCGGGTTGTAAGGGCGCCCGGTATTGGGCACCAACGGCGGCATCGTGTCGGGCTTGGTCTGGAGTACGGGCTCTGGAAGAGCCGCCATCGCAACTTTGCTGACGGCGGCAGCAGCGACTGCCGTGGTAATTGCGCCGGCACCCGTCAGGAAACTTCTTCTGTTCGTCATATTTAGTCCGTTAGATAGTGTGTGCGGTCATTCAGTGACCAGGCGCTTCGCCGCCACCGGTCGAGGGGGCGCTCATTGCCATGGAGGTGGGCTTACCGGTCATGGACGCAGCAAGTGCGGTGTCCGCCAGCCAGAACTGTTGGTACGCGTTGATGGCGGCGATGACGCCGGCGATCTGGTCTCGGTTGTCGGCCAGCAATTCGAAGACCCCGATCAACATGCCGTTGTAGCGCAGCACGTTTTCTTCGGCCATGGCCTTGCGCAGCGGAACAATTTCGTCTCGGTAATGCCTGGCAAGGTCATACGCTGTGCGGTAGGCGGAATAACTTTCCCGGAGTTGGGAGGAAGCGCCGCGGACCGCACTTTCATACCTGCTGACAGCCGCCAGCGATTGGGCATTCATTGCATCCCGGCTGGCGGAGCCCCAGTCGAAAATCGGGAGGCGAATACCTAATTCGTAGCCTTTGCGAGGAGCCTTGGTGCCTGCAGCGTTGTCGAAAACGGTGTCGCGGCGGATACCGACCTCCACGTCGACCAGGCTGTTGATCAAATTCAGCCCTTGTGATCTGCCTGCCACATCCATTTGGTTACGCGCCATTTGGACATCCAGGCGTTGCTGCATCGCGTTGGCTGTCACGACGCTTGTTTGGAGCGGCTCCTTGGGTAGCTCCGGCAGGCGCTCCGGCAGCTTTAACTGTGCAGCTTGTGCATCCGTTAAACCCAGTTGCCGGGTCAGTTCTTCCAGGGCCGCGGTTGCGGCATGCTGGGCCGAGGCCAGCTGGGCACTTGCATCGGCATAAAAGACTTGCTGGCGGGCACGTTGCAACTTGTTGAAGTTCCCAACCTGCTGCATGCGCTTGGCAAGTTCTGCAGTTGCCTGGGCGGTGCCATTCACCTGGCCAGCATATTCCAGCGTTTGCTGCGCAGCCACCGCACGCACCCATGCCTGCCGCACCTGGGTCACCTGCTCAATGACATTGGCACTGAGTTGCACTTTCGCCTGGGCAATCTGGCCACGCGAGATCTGCTGGCGTTGTGGCAATGTCAACAGATCCAATAGCCCAAAGGACAGCAAACGTCCCAATTCCAGTTCGTCTCCAAAGCGCATCCGCTCAAATGTGAAAACCGGATTCGCGATACGTCCCGCCTGGTTGGCCTGGGCCATGTCGGACCAGCTTTGGGCCAACAGTGTCTGCACTGCAGGGCTGTTGGCCAACGCCAATTGCACGGCGTCGTCCATGCTCAGAGGATTGGCAAGGAGTTCGCTGCTGAGTTTGCTGCGCGCTTGCTGCTGCTGCTCAGTGCGACTGAGCTCCAGCTTGCCTTGGGTAAAAGACTTGGTTGCCCCGTTGGTGTCTGCCAGGGTCTGGTCCATATTGACTGACGCGCAGCCGGCCAGCACCACCGCGGCCGTGGCCATGGCGCTTAAACGAAAAATCTTGTTCATGCTTTTTCCTGTCACGGTTTGGCCTGTGGAACAGTGGGGGTGGCGTTTTCCGCCGGGTTGGTAGCCTCCGGTTGCCGGGCCTCCTTGGCGTAAACACGCCAACCGCCAATCCGGCCAGCGGTGTCATTGGCCGCTTTCCAGTCGACAGTTTTTTCGTCGGTATAGGGCCGGTAGCCTTCCAATGCGGACCGGTACTTGGCTGGCTCCGCTTGGGTTTTAGGTGTAGCAGGCGCCGGAGCTGTTGTCTGCGCTGCCGCAACGGCGGGCAACGCGCACATGAAGATCAGCCAGTGGGCTAGTGGGAGTTTGAACATGGGTTCCCTCGTGATTTCAAAGAAATGGCAGGCATCAGCGCTCCTGCAAGGAGCGTCGACGGCAATCAATGAAAAGCGCCCTGGATTGCGGTGCTTACGGCACGCAATCCAACAGGCGCATCAGACGCGAGGTGGTTTTTCGGGGAGGCGCGAGGTTACGACTTGGATCAAGACGACAGGCTCGGCGAGGTCAGACGGTGGGGGAGATCCAACTGCAGCAGACACGGGAAGATCACTGATCCAGACCGCGCTGCAGCAGGCCGCACAGATGCCGCATTTATGGGTAGCGTCGGTGAAATGCTTCTGGACATCCGGCGATTGCGGGGAAGTTTCTGCCATGCCCACGTGACCGGAATGCTCATGCTGCATGAAACCATCGTCAGCCGCATGGTGCTCCATTGCGGGTGAAACCAGAACCAGATTGGACGAACCAGAGGCTCCCATACCGCAAAACAGCATTGATGCCGCGGCAAAACCCTGGAGGGGAAGTGCCAGCATCATCAGCCACAGCAGTAATGTTCGGAAGCGCAACATAGAACGACAATTCTATATAAATTAAGAGGTTGCAAGAAATACGTACATGCTTTTACAGCACTAACTGGAAATACTTGTCACAGAAGCAGCCTTATTTTGCGGGCTCTTTTTATGTTTTCAGCCATAGCTGATGGGCAGCGAGCGGAAAGAAGCGGCCCATGACATTGGGCCGCCCGCTGCCTGCTGCTCTCGTACAAGCTAACCAATAGAACTGCTTCCCTACCCACGCTCCGAGTTTGATCGGGTCGTGTTCGTCCGGAATGCAGTTCACTTGGCATTAACGCTTGCCATGCTTCTGCAATGCCTGATTCAGGCGAGCAACTTCGTCACCAACCATGGTGATGGATTTACCATCAGCCGTTTCCATGACGGTGCTGTGGTTCAAGTGAGAGGCTCGACCGTATTTGTCTTCCATAGCCATCTTTCCATCGTTGAATTCGTGCAATGTGGCCCCTCCTTTTAAGGGCGTGGATTTGACGATGCCACTTGAATCCAGAGCGAAGGCGGACAGTGCGGGAAGCGTAAGGGCCAGAACAATGATGGATTTGCGAATGGACATGATGGGTATCTCCTTGAGTAGTACGGGGTGCCCCAGTTTGGGTGGGACGGTGATGCAAGCGCTGCATCACTGGTACTAAATGTAGATTTCTAGGGTCATGTCCTGGCTGACCGAAACATTACAAGTTTGAAATCTATGGAAGCCAATGCCGCTCAAGGTTGACGCGCCGAAAGGGTTACTTATATAGCTTTACTACCCTGGCGCTACCCAAGATCTACCTGCGCCGAAAACGTCTGACAGCACAGGAGCGCAGGTACAGCGAGATTGAAGAGTCAGGCTTGATTTGACGAGGTGACCGCTTCGGCGTTGTCTTAAAGTTGATATAGATCAACCGAGCTTTCGATGCGGCGTCTAAAGTTCTTCTATTGAAATAGTAGCCAGTGACTGCAACGTAAAGCATGTCCTGTCGCTTTAGCTTTTAACCGAAGGAATCCAGTATGAACACCATTGAATTGGAAGTGCAGGGTATGACTTGTGGATCATGCGTAAAGCATGTAACCAAGGCTTTGAAATCGGTGGCTGGAGTAAATCAAGTCGAGGTAGATCTAGCAACGGGCCACACTCGGGTGACGGGTGATTTGCAGGCAGGAGCTGCGCCGCTGATTGAAGCTCTCGCCAACGAGGACTATCCCGCAAAAATAGCCTCAACTACTTTAGCTACCACGTTGCCAAAGTCCTCTGGATGCCAGTCCAGTCAAGGTGGTAAGAGTGGCTGCTGTTGCGGATAGCTTTTTCTGATACCACATGCCTCATGAGCTTGGGAGAGGGCAACACGTTCGAAGTCGTTGCATGCAGGACCAGGTGCCCCAGCGATACAGCCGAGCCTAAGTGTGCTGGCGCACAGATGCTTAACGCACATCGGTTGATGATTCATTCTCACTAGTGCGATTCGGTCCGCGATATTCGCACCGACGTGAGGAAACCCGAATTTCAAATCAGGAGAAATTAATGAACTACGAAATACGTCAATCCGTTCGTGCCCTGTGCATAGCCCCGATTGCAGCACTCTGTTTTACATCGTGGGGGCACGCCCAGACAGCTGCGCCTATGAAACCTTCTGCAAGCATGGCATCCGGTCAGATGTCGCACGATGCAGCAGGCTCAGAAGGCATGAAGTCATCCATGGCGATGGGTATGGACAAAATGCAAAAAATGCCCATGTCCGGCGATACCGACAAGGATTTCGCAATGATGATGAAAATGCACCATCAGCAAGGTGTGGACATGGCGCGCATGGAGCTGGAACACGGCAAGTCACCAGAGATGAAAAAGATGGCCAAGCAGATCATTGCGGCACAAAACAAAGAAATCGCCCAGTTCGACCGGTGGTTGGCCCAACAAAAGTGACACCACGTCCCACAGTACGCATCAGCCTACGGTGAGTTCACCGCAAGCGTCGAAATGATTGGGCATGGCAAGCCCTTATCTGTGTGCTCACAGGCATCGATCAGGTGTGAAAGCGCGTGCTGCATCCGAGTCAAATCTGCCAGCTTGGATTGAATTTCCTCCAGACGGTCCTTCGCGATACGGCGAATTGCGCTACGGTCTGCGCCATCTTCCAACAGCAGCAATTCGGACACCTGCTCCAACGAAAACCCCAGTTCCTGCGCCCGCTTGATGAAGCGAATGCGCTCGCCCAGTGCTACGGGGTAGTGCCGGTAGGTACCTGAAGACTCGGGTATCGGCAGCAAGTTGCGCTGCTGGTAGTACCGGATGGTCTCAATACCTACGCCCGCTGCTTTTGCGAGTTTGCCAATGGTGAGAGTTTGGGTGGAGGTCATGAAATGTTTCAAAAGATAGCTTGACTCTGGGGTTGACTACGGAGTTTAAGCTCGGCGTATTGAATCTGCAAAGGAATCCGCAATGGAACACTCCCATGACGATACGCCACAGCCTGCGGGCATGGACAAAGCGGCACCAAGTTGCTGCTCACACAAAGCCGATAAGGACACGGCAACACCCAACACGGTCGTTCCTGCATTGAAAGACCCGGTGTGCGGAATGACCGTCACCGCACAGTCCCCGCACGTCTTCGAACATGCGGGCAACAGATACTTCTTTTGCAGCGCAGGTTGCAAAGCTAAATTTTCTGCCAATCCTGCCAAATACCTGGCAGCCAACGACACAACGCATAGCCCTGCGGAGCCACCGCCTGTCGGCGCCACCTACACCTGCCCCATGCACCCCGAAATCCGGCAGGACCACCCCGGAGATTGCCCCAAATGCGGTATGGCGCTGGAGCCTGAAATCCCCAGCCTGGACGAAGCAGAGAATCCTGAGCTGGTGGCTTTCCGCCGTCGCTTTTGGTGGACCTTGCCACTGAGCGTGTCGGTCATGGTGCTGGCCATGCTGGGCCATCGCCTGAATTGGTTTGATATGCAGGTGCAAAGCTGGATCGAACTGGCGCTGAGCCTGCCCGTGGTGCTGTGGGCGGGCTGGCCATTCTTTGTCCGGGGTGGACAGTCGGTGCTAAACCGCAGCCCGAACATGTGGACCTTGATCGGTCTGGGCACTGGTGCCGCTTTCGTTTATAGCGTGGTTGCCACGCTGGCGCCACAAGTCTTCCCGGCATCTTTCATGTCCATGGGGCGGGTCGCGGTGTACTTCGAGGCGGCGGCGGTCATTATTTCACTCACCTTGCTGGGCCAGATACTGGAACTGCAGGCCCGCTCACAAACCTCGGCAGCGATCAAATCGTTGCTGGGCCTGGCGCCCAAGACAGCGCGTCGCATCGCCGCCGACGGGAGCGAGGACGACATTCCCCTGACCCACGTGCATGTGGGCGACCGCCTGCGGGTGCGTCCCGGCGAAAAGGTGCCGGTCGACGGCACCGTGCTGGACGGTGAGAGCGCGGTAGATGAGTCCATGCTCACGGGCGAACCGATGCCGATCACCAAGCGTAGCGGGGACAAACTGATAGGCGCCACCCTGAACACCTCGGGGGCACTCACCATGCAGGCCGAGCGAGTAGGCTCTACCACCATGCTGTCGCAAATCGTGCAGATGGTTGTCCAGGCGCAGCGCTCCAAAGCCCCGATGCAGCGCATGGCGGACACGGTAGCGGGCTATTTTGTGGTGACTGTTGTTTTGATTGCGCTGCTGACTTTTTTTGCCTGGGGTTTGTTCGGTCCTGAGCAGGGTTGGGTCTACGGGCTGATCAATGCGGTGGCGGTACTCATCATCGCCTGCCCTTGTGCCCTGGGCCTGGCCACGCCGATGTCCATCATGGTGGCCACCGGACGAGGTGCCACCCATGGCGTGTTGTTCCGGGATGCTGCGGCCATCGAGAACTTCCGCAAAATCGACACCTTGATCGTCGACAAGACCGGCACCCTGACCGAAGGCAAACCGGTGTTCAACCGAGCCATTCCCACAAGCGGTTTCCAAGCTGATGAGGTATTGCGCCTGGCCGCCAGTCTGGACCAGGGAAGCGAGCACCCGTTAGCCGACGCAATCGTGAAGGCGGCCCGCGCACAAGGACTTGCATTGGAGAAAGCAGACGGGTTCGAATCCTCCAGCGGTATCGGTGTGCGAGGAAGCGTGGGCGGCAAAAAGCTGGCACTGGGCAACACGGCATTGATGGAGCAAAACGGGGTTGCTGTGGCAGCTCTGGCATCGCAAGCCGAGAGCTTGCGTTCAGAGGGTGCCAGTGTCATGTACCTGGCGGTGGAAGGACAACTCGCCGGATTGCTGGCTGTCTCGGACCCTATCAAGCAGAGCACTGCAGCGGCCCTTGCCGAACTCCAGGCGGCGGGCATGCGCATCATCATGGCGACGGGTGATGGTCTGACGACCGCCAAAGCAGTAGCGACCACATTGGGGATTGACGAAGTGCATGGCGAAGTGAAGCCCGCCGACAAGTTGGCCTTGGTCGAAAAGCTGCAGAAGGAAGGCCGCATCGTGGCCATGGCAGGTGACGGCATCAACGATGCTCCTGCACTTGCTAAAGCCGATGTGGGCATCGCCATGGGTAC
The DNA here is from genome assembly GCA_963513125.1 of uncultured Albidiferax sp. Taxonomy (GTDB): domain Bacteria; phylum Pseudomonadota; class Gammaproteobacteria; order Burkholderiales; family Burkholderiaceae_C; genus Rhodoferax_B. The sequence continues at coordinate 17,484 of CAUPPH010000003.1, read as the reverse complement.
CGGCACAGATGTCGCGATGAACAGCGCCCAGGTTACCCTGATCAAGGGCGATTTGCGGGGCATAGCGACTGCCCGGGCCCTGTCCAACGCCACTATTGCCAATATGCAGCAGAACTTGGCGTTTGCATTTTTCTACAACGCATTGGGTGTTCCCCTGGCTGCAGGTGTGCTGTTCCCCTTTACAGGGTGGCTGTTGTCGCCGATGGTGGCTGCATTGGCGATGAGCCTGAGTTCGGCGTCGGTCATTACCAATGCGCTGCGGTTGCGGCGAGCGGTACTGAAAGCCTGAGTACAGCGTCAATTTGGACAACAGGCAAAGGTAAGTTCCGCGGATAGTTAAAAAAATTGGTGGTTCCACGTTGCTGTGGCAGTCAAAATGGCGCTTGCTATAAACAGGAACTTTTCTGTACTGTTATCAGTCGGAAACGTTCAATTACCAAACACCTGCAGTGCAACCATCGTTCTAAGAAGACCATGCCGTCCCGTCGCCAATCCCGCCTCATCACCGTGTTCATCGCACTGGTGAGCCTGCTGTTCATGCAGTTGGCAGTGGCAGGCTACGCGTGCCCAGGTGTTCAACAAAAGATGGCAGAAGCAGCCGCCATGGACGAGGCCAAAATGCCTTGCGCCGAATCCATGCCCATGACCATAGGCATGGACGATGAGCAGCCCAACCTGTGCCTGGCGCACTGCCAGGATGGGCACCAAGCTGCAGACCGGTACCAACTGCCCGCGCCATTGGACATCAGCGCGGTGCCGGTCAGCTTCTTGATGCCGGATATCACGCCGGTATTTTTGGGGGCGCCGCTGCAGCCACCCCACTTGAAGCGCACCACGGCGCCGCCCTTGGCCATACGGCACTGCTGCTTCCGGATTTGACCCTCCAGACTACCTTGCACTGACAGCTTTCGGGCTGGCAGTGCTTTTGTCGTGCTCGTCTGCGCCTGCCAGGTTCCCTCCTGCGCCAGCGTACCGGGCCGACATGAAACCACCGTTTCGTTGTCTGGAGATTCCATGTTTTCTGTTCTCTTTCAGGGCGTGCGCCCACGCCCTCGGCACGGCCACCGGGCTTATTCGGCCTGTCTACTGATCCTGGGTTCGACCCTACTGGGCCTGGGCGCCCAGGCCCAGCAGGCATTGAGCCTCGACCAGGCCCTGCAGCTCGCACAAGACCGTTCGCGCCACCTCGTCGCGCAAGATGCTGTCGCAAGGTCTTCCCGCGACATGGCCGTCGCCGCCGGGCAACTGCCCGATCCGGTCCTTAAAGCAGGAGTCAACAACCTGCCCGTCAACGGCGAAGACCGCTTCAGCATCACGCGGGACTTCATGACCATGCGTTCGGTCGGTGTGATGCAGGAATTCACGCGTAGCGACAAACTGAAGGCCCGATCTGCCCGCTTCAACCGGGAAGCGGGGGCCGCAGAAAGCAGCCGTGCCGTGGCCCTGAGCAATTTGCGGCGCGATACCGCGCTGGCCTGGCTGGACCGCTACTACCAGGAGCGCATGCTGGATGTTCTGCGCACACAGCGTGCCGAGGCCGGCCTGCAGATCGAAGCCAGCGACGCCGCTTACCGGGGCGGGCGCGGCACCCAGACTGAGGTGTTTGCCGCACGCTCGGCCGTGGCCCAGATAGACGACCGCATCCAGCAAACCGAACGCCAGATCGGCAGCGCCAAGATCAAGCTGGCACGCTGGATCGGAGAGCCTGCCAGTCAATCTCTGGCCCCTCCACCCAACTTGGCACAAGTCCGTCTCGATCCGACCAGCCTGGACTCGCAGCTGGCACACCACCCGGAGATCGCGCTGATGCTCAAGCAGGAAGAGGTGGCGCAGGCAGAGGTGGATATCGCGCAAAGCAACAAACGCTCCGACTGGAGTGTGGAGCTGATGCTCAGCCAGCGCGGTCCCGCTTACTCGAACATGGTGTCGGTCAACGTGTCAATCCCGCTGCAATGGGACCAGAAAAACCGGCAAAACCGTGAAGTCGCCGCCAAGCTGGCCATCGCCGAACAGATGCGCGCCCAGCGCGAGGAAGCCACAAGGGAACATGTCGCCGACACCCGCATGTGGATCCAGCAATGGCAGAGCGACCGTGAGCGCCTGGCCCACTTCGACAGCGCGCTGGTACCGCTGGCCGCCGAGCGTACCCGCGCTGCCATGGCCGCCTACCGGGGCGGAAGCGGCCAACTCACCGCCGTGCTCGAAGCCCGACGCATGGAGATTGACACCCGAATGGACCGTCTGCGCCTGGAAATGGAGGCCGCGAGCCTATGGGCGCAACTGGAGTACCTGCTGCCCGTAGAACACCAAGCAATAGCCGCTGGCTCGCAGCCTTCACAAGCCGCCACAACGGCCGTAACGGAGAAATGATCATGACGAAACCCAAACCTTTGCTGATCAGCCTGGTCTGTGCCGGTGTGCTCGCGGCCGCAGGCTATGGTCTCTATGTCCTGGGCTTGCAACGCGGCATGGGTGCAGTTGCCACGCCAACATCTTCAGGCCCCGCAGTTCCTACGCCAGCCGCGGCGGTAGCCGATACCGGACCACTGAGCGTGGCCCGAGGCGAGGAAGCCACCCGTCGACACATCACAGCGGGTATCAAGGCCGGAGATGTAGATCCCACCACCGGCAAGAAGATCCTCTACTACCACGACCCCATGGTGCCAGGGAACAAGTTCGACAAGCCGGCCAAGTCTCCGTTCATGGACATGATGCTGGTGCCCGTCTATGCCGACAGTGACGGCGACGGCAGCAAGGTCACCGTGAGTTCGCGCATACAGCAGAACCTGGGCGTACGGACTGCGGAAGTGACGCAGGGCGTGCTGTCGCCCCGACTGTCCACCGTCGGCAACATAGCCTTCAACGAACGCGACCAGGCTTTCGTACAAGCCCGTGCCACGGGCTACATCGAACGCCTGCACGTGCGCGCCACGCTGGACCGCGTCCGCAAAGGACAGCCATTGGCCGAACTTTACGTGCCGGACTGGATTGCGGCACAGGAAGAATTCCTCTCTGTGCGGCGTATGCAGGGGACGGATCTGGCAAGCCTGGTCGATGGCGCACGCCAGCGCATGCGCCAAGTCGGCATGAACGACGACCAGATCCGCTTGGTGGAAAGCAGCGGCAAGACACAGCCACGGACCACGCTTGTCGCGCCCATTGCCGGGGTGGTGGTGGAGCTGATGGCCCGCGAAGGCATGACCGTCATGCCGGGTGCCACGCTGTTCCGCATCAACGGCCTGTCGTCCGTCTGGGCCAACGCCGAAGTGCCGGAAGGCCAGGTCGCATTGATCCGCCCTGGCACCAAGGTCCAAGCCTACAGCGCCGCCGCACCCGGCACCGCCCTGCAGGGCACGGTGCAGGCCCTGCTACCCGAAGTGAACATGGCCACCCGGACCCTCAAAGCCCGGGTAGAACTGCCCAACCCCGGCGGTTTGCTGGTACCCGGCATGTTCGTGACCATGCAGTTCACGGATATGCGGGCCGAGAAGTCACTGCTGATTCCAACCGAAGCCGTGATTCAGACCGGCAAGCGCGTCGTGGTCATGCTGGCCGAAGACCAGGGCAAGTTCCGTCCCGTCGAGGTGGAGACCGGCATCGAAAGCAATGGACAGACTGAAATCAAGCGGGGCCTACAAGCCGGGCAGCGCGTAGTGGTGTCGTCCCAGTTCCTGATCGACTCGGAAGCCAGCCTAAAAGGCATTGAAGCGCGCCTGAACGATGCACCCCAGCCCAGTGCAGCCAAGACAGCACCCCGGCACGAGGGTGAAGCCAAGATTGAAGCCATTGGCAAAGATGCCATCACGCTGTCGCACGGACCGATAGCCTCCCTTAAATGGGGTGCCATGACCATGGACTTCAAGCTGCCAGGCAGCGGCAAGCCGCGCAATCTGGAGCCCGGGGGCAGAGTGAGCTTTGAGTTCTACATGGACGCGGAGGGTTTGCCACAACTCACGCGCATCACATCCGTGGCACCCGATGCCCAGGCGGCGCCAGCCAAAGTGACAGGAAGCAAGCCATGATCGCCAGATTCATCCGTTGGTCCATCGCCAACCGCTTCCTGGTGCTGCTGGCAACGGTGATGTTGTGCGCCTGGGGTGTCTATTCTGTCGTTCGTACACCGCTGGATGCACTGCCTGACCTGTCCGACGTGCAGGTCATCATCCGCACCACCTATCCGGGCCAGGCTCCGCGCATCGTGGAGAACCAGATCACCTACCCGATGACGACCACCATGCTCTCGGTGCCTGGGGCCAAGACGGTGCGCGGCTATTCGTTCTTTGGCGACAGCTTCGTCTACGTGCTGTTCGAGGACGGCACCGATCTGTACTGGGCGCGTTCACGGGTGCTGGAGTACCTGAACCAGGTGCAGTCCCGCCTGCCGGCTGCAGCCAAAGCGTCTATCGGGCCAGACGCCACCGGTGTGGGCTGGATTTACCAGTACGCATTGGTAGACCGCAGCGGTACCCAGGATGCTTCGCAGCTGCGTGCCCTGCAGGACTGGTTCCTCAAGTTTGAGCTCAAAACCATTCCCAACGTGGCCGAGGTCGCCTCTATCGGTGGCATGGTCCGCCAGTACCAGATCGTGCTCGACCCCAATAAGCTGGCGGCCTATGGCATCCCGCACACCAAAGTGGTCGAAGCCATACAGAAAGCCAACCAAGAAACCGGTGGTTCGGTACTGGAGCTGGGCGAGGCCGAGTACATGGTGCGCGCCTCCGGCTATCTGCAGGGCCTGGACGACTTCCGCAAGGTGCCCTTAATGACGACCGCCGCGGGTGTGTCGGTGCGCTTGGGTGACGTAGCCCGCATCCAGCTTGGCCCGGAAATGCGCCGTGGCATCGGTGAACTTGATGGTGACGGCGAGGCGGCGGGTGGCGTAATCGTGATGCGCTCTGGCAAGAACGCGCTGGAAACCATCGCTGCTGTGAAGGAAAAGCTCAAGACCTTGCAGTCCAGCTTGCCCAAGGGCGTGGAAATCGTGCCGGTCTACGACCGCTCCAACCTGATTGAGCGTGCGGTAGACAACCTGACGTACAAGCTGCTGGAAGAGTTCATCGTTGTTGCGGTGGTGTGTTTCCTCTTCCTGTTTCACCTGCGCTCCGCCCTGGTCGCCATCGTCTCGCTGCCGCTGGGCATTCTGGCGGCGTTCATCGTCATGCACTACCAGGGCGTGAACGCCAACATCATGTCGCTCGGGGGAATTGCCATCGCCATCGGGGCCATGGTCGATGCGGCGGTGGTGATGATCGAGAACGCCCACAAGCACCTGGAGCAATGGGGGCACGCGCATCCAGGGGAAACACTGCACGGAGAAGCGCGCTGGCGCGTGATCGGCGATTCGGCCGCCGAGGTGGGACCGGCGCTGTTCTTCTCGCTGCTGATCATCACCCTGTCGTTCATCCCGGTGTTTACCCTGGAAGCGCAGGAAGGTCGCCTGTTCTCGCCCCTGGCCTTCACCAAGACCTATGCGATGGCGGCGGCGGCAGGCCTGTCGGTGACCCTGATCCCGGTGCTGATGGGCTACCTCATCCGCGGCCGCATTCCCGATGAAAACAACAACCCGCTGAATCGATTCCTGATCGCGGTGTACCGCCCGCTGCTGAATGCGGTGCTACGCGCACCCAAGATGACCTTGGTGGTCGCAGCTGTGCTGCTGGTGCTGAGCCTGTGGCCCCTGCAGCACATCGGTGGGGAATTCATGCCGCGTCTGGACGAAGGCGATCTGCTTTACATGCCATCCGCTCTGCCGGGACTGTCCACCGGCAAGGCCAGCGAGTTGTTGCAGCAGACCGACCGCTTGATCAAGACCGTGCCCGAGGTGGCTACGGTCTATGGCAAAGCCGGACGGGCAGAGACCGCGACCGACTCCGCGCCGATGGAGATGTTCGAAACCACGATCCAGTTCAAACCCAAGGAGCAGTGGCGCCCGGGCATGACACAGGACAAGCTGGTGGAGGAGTTGGACAGGATCGTCAAAGTGCCGGGTCTGGCCAACATCTGGGTGCCGCCTATCCGCAACCGTATCGACATGCTGGCTACCGGCATCAAGAGCCCGGTGGGCGTCAAGGTGGCGGGGACCGACTTGGCTGAGATAGACCGTATCGCTGGGGAGATTGAGCGTGCGGTGAAGGACGTACCAGGTGTGAGCAGTGCCTTGGCTGAGCGATTGACCGGTGGCCGCTATGTGGACATCAATATCCGCCGGGAGGAAGCTGCGCGCTTCGGCCTGAACATTGCCGATGTGCAGTCGGTTATCTCTTCGGCGGTCGGTGGCGAGAACATCGGCGAGACCGTCGAGGGCCTGCAACGCTTCCCCATCAACCTGCGCTACCCCCGCGAAATCCGGGATTCGCTGGAAAAACTGCGCGTGCTGCCCATCGTCACGGAACGCGGCCAGCGCCTAGTTCTGTCGGATGTGGCCGATATCCGCATTACCGATGGCCCGCCCATGCTGCGTAGCGAGAACGCCCGCTTGTCCGGCTGGGTCTATGTGGACATCCGCGGGCGCGACCTCCGCTCGGCGGTGCAGGACATGCAAAAGGCAGTGGCGCAGCAGGTGAAGCTACCACCTGGCTACTCTGTGTCCTGGTCGGGCCAGTTCGAGTATCTGGAACGCGCCACGGCCAAGCTCAAGGTGGTCGTGCCGTTCACGCTGCTCATCATCTTCGTGCTGCTGTACCTGACGTTTGCCAGCTTTGGCGAAGCGTTGCTGATCATGGCAGCACTGCCGTTCGCGCTGGTCGGAGGTATTTGGCTGCTTTACCTGCTGAACTACAACCTGTCGATCGCCGGGGCGGTGGGCTTCATCGCCCTGGCCGGGGTGTCCGCCGAGTTCGGCGTGATCATGTTGCTGTACCTGAAAAACGCTTGGAATGAACGGCTGGACCAGGGCAGGGCCAGCGAAGCGGACCTGCTCGATGCAATACGGGAAGGCGCGGTATTGCGGGTGCGGCCCAAAGCCATGACGGTGGCAGTCATCCTTGCGGGACTGTTTCCGATCATGTGGGGCACCGGTACCGGCTCCGAAGTGATGCAGCGCATCGCCGCACCGATGGTCGGCGGAATGATCACCGCGCCCCTGCTGTCGATGTTTGTGATTCCGGCGGCCTATCTGCTGATGCGTCGGCCAGGAGAACCCCGGGCCAGCACTGCGACAAAAACCTGGCGGCTCGCATTCTGGACCAAGTGACTTGTGCCAACGTCCCTGGAACTATTTCCCTTAACCACTCTGAAACGGAGAACCTATGAAGAAAACCACCACCCTGATCCTCGCCGCCACGCTGTCGGCCTCCGCAGCGTTCGCGCAACAGAAGATGACACCATGAAAACCAGGGACATCGCCAAGAAGCCAACCACGGTGGCCTTCATTTCGCTGGTATCTCAATGACGCGAGGTGGATCTTCTTACCTACCTGTGCAGGAGGGCCCGACATGAATCGATTTCCAAACTCTTTCCGGTTAGTCCTGCACGGCCACTGGAGACGCATACTGTGGACTGTGCTCGCGGTGTTGATCGTCCTGGGTGCTCTTGCACTACTGGCCTTCCGCCTGTTCATCTCGTATGTCGCCTGATAGCAGTCGATTGCAGGCTCAGGCTCTACTCAGCAATGCCGTGATTCCGTGGTAACCCACGTACAGCCCCACCAGCAGAATCAATGCGCCGGAGATATAGGGGGCGCGCCGAGTCAGCTCACCGATACCGGACCATTTCTTGGACACATGCCGCACACCGATGGCGGCCACAGCACCCGATAGAACCAGGGTCAATGCCAAGCCGATGCTGAAACACAAGACCAGCCCTGCACCCAGCGTGATTTCCTTCAACTGTAGGCAGAGCAAAAGCACAGTGATGGCAGCGGGGCAGGGAATCAGGCCACCGGTCAAGCCAAACGTGATGATTTGGCCGGTCGTGACCTCGCGGCTGCTGAAGCGCTCCCGAATCTGCTCAGAGTGCGCACGCTCGTGCGCGTCCTGGAAGCCAGGAGAGGAGACATCCAAGCCTTCCGCGCGCGCGTGGTCATTGTTGTGCCCTTGCTCGGGCTCCTTGTATTCGACTTGGTAGGTGTGTGCATGGCCACCGTGGCCGAGCGTCAGGCGGGCGGAGAACTCGTGCGGTTCGGGGATGTCCTCCACAGATTGCAGGAAACCCTGCTGCTGCATAAAGGTGAAGGTTTGTTCGTTTCCATCCGGTCGCGTCGTTGTGACCGTCACCGCCGCTGGCGCCCAACTCGCAGCACCCGGCAACGCTGTGAGACGAAACTTAGGTGGCATCCCCGTTTCGAAGATTTCCAGCTGGACCACGCCGTGGCCGGTGTCAATCCGGCGCGTTTCGTCGTGGTGACCATGGTGGCCATGATGAGTATGGGCCGCATCACGTTGCTGGGCCTTCTGCTCGCGCCAGGTGCGCCACATCATCCACAGAGCGACGGCGATGATGAGTGCCGCCGAAGCAGTTTGCAGGTAGGGCTCGGTGTTCTCCGCACTCCACTTCTGACCGAAATACATCCCCAACAGTGCGACCAGCCATACTACCGCCGTGTGCGAAATGGTTGCCGAGATACCCAACAGTGCGGCTTGGCTGACCGTGCCACGGATGGCGACGATGAACGCAGCCATCATGGTCTTGGAATGGCCTGGCTCCAAACCGTGGAGAGCACCGAGCAGCAAGGCGCTGGGAATAAACAGCCAGGCGTTGGAGGCGCCTTGCTGCAAGAGGGTTGAAAAATCGGTCATGAGCGTTCAGGATTGAAAGAATAGATCGGTGAAGGCTGGGTTTTTTAGATTCAGTGGGGCCAGCGCCCGTGCTCGTCATCAATGACATAAGGATGCGTATGACGCCCTATGGGACCAAGCGATTTGCCGCTGGCCAGATGCGGATGTCCCTTTGGCAGATCGTCGTGGGTGTGAGGGAGCTCGGTCGGGTCTTCGTCGGGCCAGACCAAAGCCGAAACCACCACGGCCGTAATAGCCAGCAACCCCAGTGACGCAAAACTGGCTTCCAGCCCGAACTTGGACCCCAACCATCCCGCCAGGGGGTAAGTGATCAGCCAGCAGGCATGCGACAACGCGAATTGCGCTGCAAACAAAGCTGGACGGTCGGTGTCGGTAGAAGAACGGCGCAGTAGCCTTCCGGAAGGAGTTTGCGCAAGGGAGTAGCCCAGTCCCACCGCAAACCACAGCGGCAACAAGACGGCGAAGCTGCGTCCGGTGGCCCCACCGACCAGCAGGCCAAGGGCGACCACGGTCGCCCCGATCAGCATGGCGGTCCGCTCCGGCACGCGGTCCAGCAGCTTGGGCAAGGCCAGTGCCATCACCATCGAGCCCGCGCCGAAGCAGGCCAGTGCGATGGCGGTAGAGGTTTGCGTCAGGCCCAATTCGGCCTGCACCAGCACCACGGTATTGACGATGACCATGGCGCTGCCGGCCGCGATCGCCATGTTCAGCGCCAGCAGTCCGCGCAGTCGAGGCGTCGCCAGGTAGATGCGCAGTCCCCGAGTGGTTCTTTCGTAAATGCTCCGTTTCGGCGGCAGCTTGGCCTTGGGTAAGACAGCCGACACAACCAGGGCTGCGGAGGCAATGAATCCCACTACGGTGCCACCGAACAGGCTGTGGTAGCTCACCACACTTAGGAGCAAGGCCGCAAGCATTGGGCTGACGAGGCTTTCCATGTCGTAGGCGAAGCGGGACAGCGACAGTGCCTTGGTGTAGGCGTCTTCCTCCGGTAGCACATCCGGAATGGTGGCCTGGAACGTCGGGGTGAATGCGGCGGACGCGGACTGAAGAACGAAGATCAGCACGTAGACCTGCCAAACCTGAGTGACAAAGGGCAGCGCCAACGCCACCATTGCCCGAACCAGGTCCAGTGTTACCAGCACGGCGCGCCGCGGTAAGCGCTCGGCCATGGCCGAAGCGATGGGGGCCACCCCGATGTAGGCCAGCATCTTGATGGCGAGTGCCGTGCCCAGCACTGCGCCCGCATTGGCCCCGGCCAAATCGAAGGCGAGCAGGCCCAGCGCCACAGTGGCCAGCCCGGTTCCGAGCAGTGCAATGACTTGCGCCAGGAACAGGTGGCGGTAGGTTCGATTGGCAAGAACTTCAAGCATGGGTAGTCATCGTTCGTTTTGGCAACAGTTAATCGGGTCGGCGCCATTCCAAGTCGAGCGGCCGCATGGGAAAATAGCGCATGAGCTTTACTTTAACGTATCCTGGGGGGTAGGATAAGAATGACTGAAAAACACCTCCATGCGACGCACCCCGACGTTGTCAAACGCCTGAAACGGGCCAGTGGCCACCTCCTCAACGTGATCTCCATGATTGAAGATGGACGGGCGTGTGGCGAGGTCGCCCAGCAATTGCATGCTGTAGAGCGCGCAATCGGCGCGGCCAAAAAGGTGGTCATTCACGACCACCTGGACCATTGCTTGGACGACGTGGTTGGGGCGACGCCTGCGGAGATGCGCAGTTCCATCGCTGAGTTCAAGGACATCACTAAGTATTTGTGAGTCGCCAGGTAGGGCATCCGACCTGGCGACTCAGGCGCACTAGCAGCGCTGGCCGTGCTTACTCATGGCTATGGCCATGGCTTTTCTCTTCCGAGGAGCTCGCTTTCTCACAGCCGCCCAGACAGGCGAGAAACGCGACCAGGAACAAGGCTTTGACGATGTTGGATGTAGTTTTCATCATGATTCCGAATTGAATGGATTGGGTGGGAAGGGGCAGCGAGAGCCCCATGCGTTCAGCGCTCTCCGGCGTCACATCATTTTTTTGATAGCGCTGTATTCGCCACGGGTGCGCAGGATGAGCTTCACGTCCGACTCGCCCCGGTTCCGCCAGAACCAGCCGTGGTTGCCGGTGAAAGCAGCAGTCATCACGCCCTCTTCGGAAGAGGTGTTGCGGCCTTTCTTGTAGCTGGTCGACTTGCCGCTTCCGTCACCATGGGCGTCGTAGTTAACCTTGCCGGCTTCGACGACCCAGATGTACTGGGCTTTGGCGCCTTCGGTCATCGCCATCTTCACTTCGGTGCCTTCACCGGGTTTAAGTGTGATGGTGGTGGTGTCGCGCCACTCGATCTGCGTCGATACCTTTGCTGCAGGAGTCGGCTCCGCCGTTGGTGCCGCAGCAGGCGCGACTGCAGTCACCGAGGTGGCTGGGGCGACTGCGACGGACGTTGAAGTGCCCGGTGTCTTGGCGGCTACCGCATCGGCCGCGGCTTCGGCTGCCAGCTTGGTCTTGATTTGTCCCATTTCGGTCAACCTCAGCACACGCCCTAAACCAGTTGGATCGATACCGTAGTCGGCAGGCATGACGACCGCAACGAGAATAAAGGCGGCAGACAATGCCGCGATGAGCGTGGAGCGCTTGAGTTGCGCCGAAGTCGGCAACTCCGCGCGGGCGGGAATGTCGGTGTTGTACATGGAAGTGGTGTCCTGAAAATAGATGTGTTGAGGCCTTAGGCAGCCCGCAGGGAGAGGAAGAGCCCCGTCAACTGGTAACCCACCAGGAGGAAGCCGGCGGACATCATGACGACGTTCGCGGTGTAGGCATGGCGCAGGAAGCCCGCGGTTCGACGCCAGTAGCCCATTGAAATGAGGATCACACTCAGCGCCAGGAGCTGGCCAATTTCCACGCCGACGTTGAAGGCCAGCAGGTTCGGCACCAGCCCATCGGGGGAAATGTTGTAGTCAATGATCTTCGAGGCGAGGCCAAAACCATGAAAAAAGCCGAACACGAGGGTCGCGGCTTTGGTATTGGGCTGAAATCCCAGCCAGCGCTGGAAGGCGCCGAGGTTGTCCAGCGCCTTGTAGACCACCGAAAGTCCGATGATCGCGTCGATGATGTAGCTGTTGATGCCGAAGTTGAAATACACCCCGAGCAGCATCGTCGTGGAATGGCCCAGCGCGAACAAGCTCACGTAGATGCCGATGTGCGTGAGACGGTACAGGAAGAAGACCACACCGAACAAAAACAGGATGTGGTCATAACCCGTCACCATGTGCTTCGCGCCCAGGTAGACGAACGGCAAGATGTTGACGCCCGAGACTTCCTGGATGTAGCCCTTGTCCCCCTCGGTAACAGCGTGGGCCAAAGCGCTCGCACAAAAAGCGAAGAAAAGACTCAGGCCAAGTAGCCACGAGCGAAGAGAAAGCGGCGAATCGCAAGGCGAACGCCAACTGGCCTTGAAAAAAGACAGATGCATAAAGACTCCAACAAAAGATTGATCGAATGGGCCGCCCCGGGGCGGCCATGTGCCATCAAGCAGTTGTTGGTTTTGGCGGACGCTCCAGGCCCGTGACCAGTGCGTCCTGCCCCATCATGGCCTCGCGGAGACGCCAGTCCGTGCGCGCCGTACAGGTCGTCAGCGCATATTCATGGGCAACGAAAATCGATTCGTGGGTGTGGTCACTCTCGGAGTGGCCTTGCTGATGGGTTTCCTGGTCACCCAGGTGTGAACTGTCTAGGTGCTGGTGTGCCTCGGTTGTCTCCGCGGCGCCAGAATCGGTGGCATGAAGGTTTTGCCGGGAATGAAGATCAGCACTAGGGTCATGGGACGGGGATAGGTTTGCGGTCCGCAAGGACAGCAGCACCGTCAATAGCGCACACACCAGCAGGACAAGCATGGTCGGCAATGAAGTTCTACGCAGCATGGCATGAAGAGAACGAGAAAATCTACCCGTGAAATGGTCGAGACAAAGCCGCCTACCCACGGCGTCCAACACCGATCATAAGGCACAAAATGCCATCCCCCCCGAGAGGATGTGCGTTGCGTCTGTCGGGTCTGCCACAATCATTTTTTGTTTTCGAATGAGCACCGAGGTAATGCTGCGTGAGCGAATGCCATCCGTCACAGCGCAGGAGCACGTCGTGGCGAGCATGTTGAAGCGGCTGACTCCGACGCCGACCGAGCCCAATGTAGCTGCTGCAAAGGATGCCAACGTGGGTGGTAGGAAGGTGGCGAAAAAGCCCGCCATCACAGGGGTTTAGGCCTGTCTCTGCTGGGTTCTACATGATCAGTGCCGACCCTCAAGTATCGAATACAGTCGAATCCGAATTTGGCAAAAAGCATTCGCGTAGCGGCCTTACAGACTTAGGAGACGAGGTGAAACCAAGCATATTCATGCCCAACATCGAGCGTGTAAGAAAGTTGGACGCGCGCGAAGCGACGCACCTTGTGCGGGATTTGCTGTATTGCGGCGCGCTGCCCATGCGCCTGAGCGAGGTCGTCATCTCCGAACGCATCAACGCGAAAGATGGCGGTATCGACGCGAAAGTGATCGCGGAAGCTGCGGTACCAGGAGGACAGGCCGTCTCATTCCACTTTCAAATCAAGTCTGGCGATTCGTTCGAACCCTGGCAGGAAGCGGTCGCGCGCAAGGAAATTTTCGGCAAATCCAATGTCACCGCCTCCAAAGACCGCCTTGGAGCCGCCGTCAAACGGTGCCTGGACACCCATGGCGTCTACGTGCTCGTAGCATCCGGCCATGACCTGCTCCCGGAGGAGCATTCAAAGGCCGAGGCGCATCTTCGAAAAGCATTCGCTGATTGTGGCTATCCCCATGCGGTGGTCAAAGTTTGGAGCGCGGGCAAACTTGCCTCACTGCTGCGCTCATATCCATCGCTGAGCCTCGAACTGAATGGTGTCAAGGATGGTGAGTTCGAGACAGTGAGGCAGTGGGGAGCGCGCGCGGACCTCGGCGGCGTTCTTGCCATCGGCGACGCTCAAAAGCGCTTCATGAAGCGACTGGCGGATATCTTGAGGGGGGACACCATCCAGCATGCTCGCGTAATTGGCGAGCCAGGGTGCGGCAAGACGCGCCTTGTGCTCGAAACCGTCCGAGGATCCGACGACTTGGCAGCGCGCTGTGTGTATGTCGCGAGCTCCGCAGCTCTGCTTAGAAGCGGCTCACTCTTGACCGAGCTTATCAATGAAGAGCGCGGCTACTGGGCGATATTGGTTGTCGATGAGTGCGACGAAGTCGACCGGGCGACCATTTACAACGTCATCAAGGGCAAGCAGCGTATCAAGCTCGTCACTATCGATCACGGCCCGGAGGTGAGCCGCGACACGTCAATGGAAACCATTGAGTTTCCTAAGCTTGGCGACAAACAGATCGGAGCGATCCTGGGCACGTATCTCGTCGGCTCCGGTGACCTCCACAATTGGACCGAATGGTGCAAAGGGTCCGCGCGCTCTGCGCATGTTCTTGGGGAAAATTTGGCGCTGCACCCCGAGGACATCCTCAAATCTCCCGCGACTGTCAATGTGTGGGAGCGCTTCGTCATAGGCTATAAACGTGCGGACAGCCCTGAGGCACAACGCTTGCTCACGGAGATGCGCCACGTCGCGCTGTTCAGCAAGTTTGGCTTCAAAAAGCCGATCCACGCTGAAGGCAAGTTCGTCGGCAAGCTCGCCAGGCGGGTAGATGGGTCAATCACAAAAGGGGCCTTTGAGAGGGACGTTGCCAAGTTCGTTAAGCGCCGCATCCTTCAAGGTGACCACACATTGCGCATCGTTCCACAAGCACTCCACGTGCACCTGTGGCGCGAGTGGTGGAGCAACTACGGCATCACGGCAAACTTGAACGAGTTGCTCAAAGAGCTTCCCGAATCGTTGCTCTCCTGGTTCACGGACATGATGCGCTACGCGAATGGCTCGCCGGAAGCGCAGGCGGCCGTCAAGGAGTTGCTCGACGATCCGAAAGGCCCGTTCTCCAAACGGAAGTTCTTGCGTTCCGATCGGGGACCCCGCTTCCTCTCCGCCCTGGCCGAGGCGGATCCAACATCGACACTCGCGCTGCTTGAACGCACCATTGACGTGTGGATCGTACCGACGGAACCCTATCTCAGGAAATCCCAGGACTTCGTCTTCGCCATCGAACGCATCGCGGTGTGGGCTCCCCATTTCACGCGCGCGGCCGAGCTCCTCGTCAAGTTGCCCGGGATTGAGAAATCCAGCTACGACAACAATGCGCGCGGTACGCTTAAAAAACTGTTTGGTATCGCGGGCGCTCCTTCTCAGGCCCATCCGATGGTGCGCATCGAATTCATCGCCCGGTTGTTCGGATCCACTGAATCGTTTGAGCGCAAGCTCGGCCTTGAACTCTGCGGGAAAATATTAGAGACGCGTGGAGGAACGCGCGTGATAGGTGTGGAATATCAAGGCTTGCTGCCGACCATACGGCTCTGGGCACCGAAGATTTGGGAAGATCTCTACGCCCCGTGGCGGGCTGCGTTGGAGATGCTGCTCGTACAGGCACATTCATCCGATCCACGATGGCAGCACGAAGTGTCGCGCGAGATCGTCAGCGCATGCTTTGGCTTAATGGGGCACTCCGCGCTCGTTCCGATGTTGCTCGGCACTCTTGAAGGCCAGCTCGCTTTGCCCGGCGCCGATCACGAGGCGCTTGTCAAGGCGTTGCTTCACTTCGAGAGATTTCCTCTCGCCAAGCCCACGCCGGCGACCAAGAGGCGGCTTGGCAAGCTACTTGGGACCCTATCCAACGGGCCCTATGAGCGCAGATTCGCGCGCTTCGTTGAGTATGAAACTTACGACGAGAATTACACCTTCTCGGAATCCGGCGAGCACGCGGAATCACCGCTCCCATCCAAGCGCGTAGAGACCCTGGCCCGCGAGATGCTATCCAGTCCGGAGATCGCCGCTAGCCATTTGGACCACGCCATTCAATCGCAGGGATACAGGATTCGCATATTTGGGCACCAAATCGGCAAGCTGGCCGACTCGGGCTTCCGCTCCCTCGCGATACAACGAGTCAAATCCTTGGGAACCGCGGGTGGGGGCGGCTTCATTGTTGGCTTTTTGAACGGAATCAGGGAAGTGGATCCTGCCGATGCGGACGCGATCGTGCTGGACCTCCTCGCGGGTCGCGCCCCAGCCGATTGGCAAATTGCGGCGACCATCCAGTCTGGCGTTTCGCAGGCGATGATGCCCAAACTCGTCAAGCTTGCGAAGACCGCTCCGCCAGCGCTTTTCGTGCATGTCGGATACCAAGTGAAACAGGCTGTCTTAACGCCGGATGAGGTCGAAGCTCTCCTTCGCTCACTGCTGCGTAATAATTCGCTCATCGCCGCCGACCTCGCGCTCGACATCGGTTTCTACTGGTTCGGAAGGTCGTCAGGTCCACAGTGCGCGGAGCGCCTGCACTGGAAGCTGGTGACGGACCATCGCCTCTTCGGCGACAACATGCGCCAAAACTCCCATCAATGGGAGGTTATGGCGATGGCATTCAGGGTACGCTTTCCGAATCGAGAGGTAAACCTGCTTGCGGCGCTTCTAAATCCCAAGAAGCGGACACATTCCTACGCCGTCGCCGTGGAAACGTTCGGCGTCTTAGGCGCAATATGTGCGGCGAAACCCGAAGAGTCTTGGGAAGTCGTCGCTGCTGCGCTGGAAGGAAAGTCGCATGCATGGACCGTTTCGCATTGGCTCGGGGGTGGCATGCGAGACGATGCGACCCCTACGCCCATAGAGGCATATTCAGCAGAACGCATATTCAATTGGATTGATAAGTCACCGCGTGAGCGCATTGCCCGTGCACTCGACTTCATCCCGAAAACTCTGACCTCTCCCGGCGGCGATCTCACCGCAGCTTTCATCGAACGGTATGGCTCAACGAAAGGCTTCAACGACGCGCTCGGGTTCCGATTCGGCCTGGGCGCTTACAGCGGCCCGCCATCCGAGCATCACGCGGCACAGCGAGAGCAGGCGATTAAGTGGGCCGGCGCGACGGCGTCGATCAAAGTGAAGGCCTTTTTGGACGCCTACATCGGGGAGCTCACGAAGCTTATCGATCGAGAGAGGATGCATGAGGAGCGGAGTTGATTTACTGAAGCTCCACCTTATTGCTCCTCTGCAAGCTTGAGTGCCCCAAACTGCGGCACCGCTCCCGCCCATCGCAGTAGTGCGGGCGTTTCGGAATTTAACGCCCTGCACTGATCACTGCAACCGCGCGTGGTCGAGGTTCAAGCAGGAAGCCGGTTCACTTCGATTGAGATGTGAACCAGCTCCTCGTGGATTGAGAGCTGTTTCCTGAAGTAGTCGGGAGACACCTCTGCGGATGTGACAAGCGCCACGATACAGGCGTATTTGCCCTTGCCGACCCGCCAGACATGCAGGTCGCTGATGGTGGCAGGGATTGGGCTCGCGGCGATGACTTCGCGTACTTCTTCGACGACCGGTGCGTCCATCTCGGCATCAAGAAGCACTTTTCCAGAGTCCCGCATCAGATTGAATGCCCACGTGGCTACCAAGACTGCACCGACCAGGCCCATGGCTGGGTCGAGCCAGCTCGCACCCCAGAGTTTTCCGCCGAAGAGGGCAACGATGGTAAGCGCGCGGCAAACTCATCTTGACGATGTGTTGCGCTCACAGGCTAGGCCTGCGGCTGCCAGCGATGCGGTAACAGTTCATGTACCAAGCTTGCTCGCTGGGTTGGCAGGCGCGTCAGCACATCTTTAAGGTAAGCGT